>NZ_JNAM01000001.1 GCF_000759975.1 Prochlorococcus marinus str. MIT 9302
CTTCTATTGTATTTAATCTATTCTTTAACTTCACTTTTTTTGGGTTCCTCTGATTTTACCTCTGCCTCTATTGTTTCCTTTTTAACTTCACTTTTTTTGGGTTCCTCTGATTTTACCTCTGCCTCTATTGTTTCCTTTTTAACTTCACTTTTTTTGGGTTCCTCTGATTTTACCTCTGCCTCTATTGTTTCCTTTTTAACTTCACTTTTTTTGGGTTCCTCTGATTTTAATTTTGAATTTTCTAAAGTTTTATTTTCTTCTTTACTTAAAAGGAACTTTAATATTTTTTTTAATAATAAGAGACCTTTTTCAATTCTTTTTGGACCTAAAATTGATAACAAAACAACCAGAATTATGAATATTTCAGGTGAATTTAAACCTAATAGTTTCATAAATTTTCACATTCTATTTTTATTTTAGTACATGCTTAATATTAAATCTAATTATTCTCAAAAGTTGGTAAATAAAGATCCCTATTTGATGCAATTAAGCCCTCTTCTTTAAAAAACATTTCTAATTCATTGAAATCATTTATATCTACATATTCTCCACAGTTATCTAATATATTGTTTTGAGTAAATTCCCACAAATTGTCTAAATATTCATCGTCGTCTGGGAAAGCTACAAATTTTAAATATGTATTATTTAAAGCATATTCACTAGCGAATTCAGAATCTAATCCTTCTCTTTTAGCATCACAAAAAACTTTAGCAAATCTTTTACCTACTGATGTCTGAGCAGTTGACAAATCTAAATTATTTTGGAACGCTTTGACATTTATTGGGGCAATAAAAAAGATTATTGGAAGAATAAGAGATATTAAAATAATCAAGTAATAATCTCCTTTATTTTAGAACTTTAATTCAATATAAACTAGCAAAAAATGTAAAGAATTAGGCGTATTTATGTAAAAGGACCTTTTATAAATATAAAGAAATAAAATAATAAAGGTAAGTTCAACTTTCAATTAGAATTTATAATAAATTAAAAATAAATAAATTTAAAATTATATGTCTTCAAATATAAAGCTAAAAGGAAAAGGTGTTACCAGAATCATTAAAAGTAAAGTAATGCTCTCGCCCCTAGCAGGAGTTACAGATAACATTTTTAGGCGACTTGTTCGTAAATGGGCACCTAACTCCTTACTTTTTACAGAAATGATAAATGCCACGAGTCTTAAAAAAGGATTTGGGACTCAAAAAATCAATCAAATAGGTTTAGAAGAAGGTCCAGTCGGAGTTCAAATATTTGATAATAGACCTTATGCTGTTTCCGAAGCTGCAAAACAAGCTGAGGACTTTGGAGCTTTTTTAATTGATATAAATATGGGATGTCCAGTAAAAAAAATCGCAAAGAAAGGGGGCGGCAGTGCTTTAATTAAAGACCGTAAACTAGCTGTAGAATTAGTAAAAAAAGTCGTAAAAGCTGTTAAAGTTCCAGTTACAGTAAAAACACGACTCGGATGGGATAGTAAAGAAGAAAATATAGAAGATTTTTTATTTAAGCTTCAAGAAGCTGGAGCAACAATGATTACAATACATGGAAGAACTAGAAAACAGGGTTTTTCTGGTAAGTCAGATTGGGAAATGATCGGGAGACTTAAAAAATTATTGGAAATACCAGTAATTGCTAATGGAGATATCAAAAATCCAGAAGATGCTCTTAATTGTTTAAAAAAAACAAATGCTGATGGTGTAATGATTGGAAGAGGAATTTTAGGATCACCATGGAAAGTAGGCGAAATAGATTATGCAATCAGAAACATTAAAAATTTTAAAGAACCAAATGTTGAACAAAAACTATATTTAATAATTGATCATCTTGATGAATTAATAAAAGAAAAAGGTGATCACGGCTTGTTAATAGCTAGGAAACATATTTCATGGACATGCAAAGATTTTAAAGGCGCTTCAAATTTAAGAAACAACTTGGTTAGAGCTGTTGATAAAAATGAAGTTAAAAAATTAATAACAAAAATGATTAATTCTTTTAATAATGAGAAAAATCCATTAACTTAAAATAAATTTTCTGTCCAAATGAAAATAATTAGTAAAGAAACAAGTAAAAGAATTTGTGATCATATGAACAATGATCATCTTGATTCAGTGCACAAATATCTTATTCATTATGGGAAGATATCAAGCTTTGAGAATGCTCATATGGCAGAAATTAGTAATAATTATATAAAAATCAATTACGATGGCCAATCAGCAATTATTAATTTTAAAAATGAAATATCTGAGAAAGAAATTCATTCAACTTTGGTATCAATGATTAAAGAGATTAAATAAAAAAATATTATTTATTTAAGAAAAAATCTAATTATTATTTTCATAATAATCAGTAATCTTTTTACATTCTTCAAATGTAAGCATACTTAATCTAGAAGTAGCTTTAAATTTTAGAATTGCACAAACCGCTAATAAATCAGAACTATCAACATTAAGCGCCTCAGAAAGTTCTAATACCCTTAGACCTTTCATTAGTAAGGAAAAATATCTATATCAAGAACTTTGAAATCAATGAGCTGCATTCTTACCAAAACCTGCTACGAATGGAAATGTTTGTTCATCACCAAATATATCTTCTGATGAGGACTTAGAAATAATAGTATTTTCATTATCCGGTTTAATTTCCTCAATTTCATTAGAAATAATATCATTGTTATTATTTTCAATTTCTTCTGCTAATGAATTACTCGTACTAGAAAATATTGAAAAAACTAATATACATAAAAATAAAATAATTCTTTTCATATAAATAATGTATTTAATACTATTTTCTTATGAAAATAAAGTTATTTTAAAAAAATAATTATTTTAAAACAAATCTATATAAATCAATTTTAAAAATATTCATCTTTTTAACTTATTTCTATTTTTAAATCTAATTAGAAAATAAAGACCTAGTAATAAAAGAATAGCAATTGAGTACTGATTAAGAAAAACATAAATCATATAAACGAGAAATGGGAATAAGCATGCCCTCTTGAAATTTAACTTTTGGTCTTTTGACATTTTTCTCCAATTTAAATATTCTTCCCATTGAAAAATCTTCTTCATTTTTCTACGACTATTATTTTTATTAAACATAAATTTATAAATATAATTTTATGATTCTTATTTTAATTAAGAATAATAACCTAAAATATCAAAATAAACCTTTTTCTTTTTAAATAAAATATATTTTTTTAATTAAAATATGAATTCAAAGCCAGTTTGGAAAATAGAAAAAATTGTTTTACCTCAACATGCAGACCATGCCGGAGTAATGTGGCACGGTACATATTTTAATTGGCTTGAAGAAAGCCGAATAAATGCACTTTTAAAAGTAGGGGTAAGCTATTTTGAACTAACAAAAAAAGGATTGGATTTACCCTTAATCAATACTTCAATAAATTATAAATTGCCTTTATTTCTTGGTGAAAAAATAACAATTGAGAGCGAATTTAATATTCGAAAAAGTCCAAAGATAAATGTAATTTCAAAATTTCTTAATAAGAAAAATCAAACCTTAACTATTGCTGAAGTCAATTTAGTGCTTATAAATAAACTTAATTTTTCTATAATAAGAAAAAGACCAGATTTCTTATCTGAAGCCTTTATTAGATTAAACGGTTGAAATTATTATCTTTTAATGGAATCATTTATTTAATTTTTAATTATGAATATATTTCAAGTTATTGACTCATACCAATATGAAATGGAATCAAGATATCAAGAAAAATCAATGCTTACAAATCTTTTTACAGAGAACAAATTCATAGGTTGGCTAGCACTGTTTATAATTTTTTTTTCCATCTTTGCAATTTTTGTTTTTCAATTTCTTGAATGGGAAAGTAATGACAATAATAAAAGTTAGGGAAATTTATTGCTTATAATTCAATTGAATGATTTTTAAAATGGCTATTTACTTAAAAATAACTAACTCGACAGAGGTTGTAAAAAAAAAGACATCAAAATGGCTTACAGATATTACACCTGAAAGGATTGATAGAAAATTAGTCGAGGATGAAGTAATCAAAGGCATTATTGAGCAATTAACATTAGAAGGTATTAAAGGAGAAATATCAGCAATTAATGGTTTTGAAGTACAAGAATCTGAGGTAATAACAAAAAATAATTTTGTTATAAGAAAAACTAAAACTTTTTAGACCGAAAATAAAAATCCTTAATGAAAAATATTTTTATTATCTTATTAATTTTTATCAGTTTTTCAATTTTTGTAATTATTAGGGATTATCAAATTAAAAAGAAAAGGCTTAAATTAAATAATGCCTTAAATTCAAATTTCTTTATTCAGGTAATTAATAATTTAATTGAAGAAAATAAATACAACTTGTTGGAGGAAAGGATAAGATTAAGAGATATTGATGCCTACGGTAACGAGGATTATAAAAAATGGATTGGCAATCCACCTCTTGATGAAAAAGCTATTGAGAAAAATATATTAAATGGCTCAAAACGATTTAGAGAAGGGATTCCATACTTTTGGGAAAAAGTAATATTAAAAAAATTTGGAAGTACAGAATTATTTTTCGAAAAGTGGATATCTTATTGTTCTGAAAATCCCAATATTGAAGATGAGATACAAGGAACAATTAGAAAGCTAGAAACTGAAGATTGGTTTTTATTCATAGCAAGTCAAATAGAGAAATCATGCCTAAAACTAATAGAAAACAATTACTCAAAAACAATTAAAGAAAACTACAAAAAAGGCATTAAATTTGAAAATCATTGTAAAGAAATTCTCAAACAACATGGCTGGGAGGTAAAAGAAACTCCTAATACTGGAGATCAAGGGGTTGACTTAATTGCATCAATTAATGATTTGAGAATATGTATTCAATGCAAAGATCATGAAAAAGCTATTGGGAATAAGGCCGTTCAGGAAATTTCAGCAGGTAAATTATTTTGGAAAGGTACTCATGCAATATTAGTTTCAAAATCAGGCTTTACAAAGTCTGCCCAAGAACTAGCAAACTCAAATAACGTAAAACTAATTAATGAATTTCAACTGAAAAATTTAGAAAAGTTTATTTTTTAAATAGTTTATATTAACTGGGTTAAACCCTCTTTGTAGAGTACTAGTGTTGCAAAAATCCCTGTAGCCCAAATTAGACCTCTAGCGGTTGGGATATTAAATATATATGCACCAATATATAAAAAACGTAAAATAGGATGACTCCATGCTGCAATAATTGCAATATTTGAATCAGTTAGGGTAATCAAACAAAGAAGGCATGCAGGTGCATGTAAGCAAATACTTTCCCAACAATTTTGATGACACCAAACTGCTCTTTTCCCAAAAGAGGGTAGTTCGTCAAAGAAAGCCCTTGGAGCTGACATGTTTTTAATAGAATATCCTGCTTTAATCCTTCCTATAGTTAATGGAATAATAGATAATAAAACTACACCCACTGAAAGAGAAAGGCTCCAGGCAAAAACTACTTGCATCCGATTATAGTAATATTATTAGATTAATAATTTCTGATTGTTATCGTGATAAATAAATCATTACCTTAGATAAAAATTCTCAAAGAATGATTTAGGTTATATTTGAAAAAAATTATTTTATGGATATCACAAAGCTTCTTTTAACTATTGGAATTAGTTTACTAATATATTTTGCTTTTCTCTTTTTAGGATTTTTTCTTAAAAATAAAAATCTAAAAGCTCAGAATCTACAGAAAGACGAATAACTGCGTATATTATCAAAATATTCAATTTTTCCTCAATATTTTTATATCTTTTTGGATATATTCTATGGAAATTAAATTTGATCCTAATAATAATTAATGGGATATTGAAAATTATTATACGGCAGCTTATATATGAAAAAATTCTCTAAATTTCTTAAAAGTTTTCTATTTATATCATTTTGGCTTATTTTATCTTCATTTTTAACCCAATATTGGAATACCTTTCATTGGAAATATATTTACTTAAACTTAAGAATATTTGATAAAGAATTTTGGTTTGTTGTAGAAAAGATTCTTTTTGGCTTTGATATTAGAAACTTTTTAAAAGAATCACTAAATTTCTTAAGTTATGAAATACCAAAAGACTCATTTAAATATTTTCCAATTTATTTCGTTTTAAAGTCTATTTGGATAAAGAATTGACTTAAATGTTTAAAAGCTTTTAATAAATTCCTTAAAATTTTTTAATAAAGTTGGTTTATTTATTTTTCTTAAGAGAAATAATTTGCCTTTATCACCTCTGTAAATTCTAATTCTATTACTTAAAAAAGTTATTTCTAACCACCCTTTTTGTTCATTACTTACCTAATTCATAGAATTTATATTTTTCCTTCCATATTTTGGACAATAGAAGTAAATTTAAAAATTCATCTTCTAATTTCATCTAATAACTGTTGAATAAAAAGATAAGAATAAATACTTACCTTAGTATGCTATATTCTACCCAGAATATGTTGATTTGATGACAAAGAGCTATTGGCTAAAGAAAATTTCAATTCCAAATGCTGATTTATTTCTGGAATATATAAGAACGGTGTTGCCATGGATTAAATCTGTTGGAGGAGTGATAGTAAAAAGAGATTTAATACAAGAATCAACCTCAAATGAATGGGATGGAGGACAGCTAGGGCTGGTAATAGAATTTGAATCAAAATTTGCTGCTAAAAAAGCTTTTTATTCAGAAGTTTTTCAAAAATATTTACAGACTAGAAATTTAATGGAACTTGTTACCATAAGTACTCTTTAAAAAAATTCAAGCTATAGAAATCTTAAACAAACCTCTTATAAGTATTTATTACTATTAAATTATTTATGTAATATTTATCACTTCATTATCAATTAGATATTTTGCAAAATTTGATTATAAAAATAATTTTTTAGTCAAATGAACTATTCAACAGAAAAAGATGATTATTTGATGAAAACACCATATACAAAAAAAATTCAGCAAAAATTTGAAAAGGTTAAGTCATTTTTAGAGCAAAATGGATTTAATTCATCATCAGAAAGCTTAATTCAAGATATTGTTAGTTCAGAAAAATATATTTCTAAAAATGGTTTATAAAAGTCAGAATAAATTAAGAGTCCTTAAGTAATAAAAACCACCTATTAAGACAGGTAATAATATTCCAATAAATAAAAATAGGGACTTTTTTGATTCGCCTTCAGATATAGGTATGATTTCTGGCTCTATTGAAAATCCATTCTGTCTACCACCACTTTCTGTTGTATAACCTTTTTTATTCATGAGAAAAATAATTTATCGAAATTATCTCATGTAAAAAGTTATTTAAAAAATCTTTTTACATTTAGAATTATACTAATCTCAAGTTCTATTAATTGATTTCGATCTGAGATTTCAATTTGGCTGCTTTTTTTAGCAGTCCTACTACTTCCTTTCGACCAGTTGCAAATTCAGCCTTATTAAGTAAATCACTATATTTTTTTGAGATTTCCCTGTGGTTCATTTTTATTGATAACTAATTTAAATTATAAAGTTACTAAAAATATTTTTTGTATAAAAGATATCAAAATAGAGATTTAGTACCTTTACCTATTTAAACTAAACTTTTTTCTTTGATTTAATATCTTATTTAATAACTTCTTTTTTACTACTCAATAAACCCTTTTAATCTACAAAAATTACCACTTTTTATAACTATTTGTAGTAGTTCACTAAGTCGATAATTAATATTGCTAATAATGAAAAACCTAAAATAATCGGTAAATAAGGAAATTTATTCAAAATTTTATTTAGTTGATTTTTCGATATTTTTTCCCCTTTTTTCTTTTCTCTAGGTGGCAAACCTAAATCTTCCCTTCTCTTAGCTTCTCCCATAATTTTTAAAAGTGATTAAAACTATTTTATACATTTAGAAATAGTAATGTATTATACGAGATTTAAATTATTAACCATTAATTTAGTATATATTTTGGATATATTTAAATAAAAACAAAAAATGATGGAAGTTGTTTGGTCAGTAAATATAATGATTGCAATTCTGATTATTGGTGTTGCGTGGATTCTTTACTACATATTCACTTATGATCAAAAATTTAGTTCCTAGATAAATGTCAGATAAAGATCTATGTAATTTTCTAAAAAAAATAGACCAACTAAATCAAATTGCTGAGCTTATTAAAAATAATCCGAGTAAAAAGTTTTCCCTTTCAAAATGCAAGAATCATGATGAAGTAATTAGATTAACCTCTTCATGGGGTTTTGATATTGGTAAAAGGTGGGGAGAATATTAATTGATATTATTACCAGCATTATTAAAATTGTCATCAACTTCAAATTAAATTCCTAAGATTAATCAATATTCCTTATATATGAGTTATGAGAGAAATTGAAGAGATAAAAGCAAATATATATAAAATAGCTGCTTTGACGGATAGGGGCCAACGACTAAATAAATTAGTTGCTCCTATGTATGAGGAAAAAGCAAATGAAATGGGAGATTTGGTTGAAACTCTTAAAAGTTTAAGTTTCGAAATATCAGAAAAATTATTATCTGGAGATTGGGAATTGATTTTTTCTAACGTTGAATTATTCAGAAGTTCTCCTTTCTTCCTTGCTATTGAAAAGGCATTAAATAATGAATTCAAAAGTAATCTTTTTTTTAAACTTCATCAATTACAAGTAGGATCCTTTGGAATATCTACTATTGGGAAAATTGGTCAAAAGATTGATTTTAATAAAAAAGAATTTATATCTACTTTTGACACTACGATATTTGGGCTCACAACAGTTCCTATCTTAGGTTGGTTCAAACTTTTACCTACTTTTGGTGGAAGAGTAATAACCCTATCAAGTGATTTAGTTTTAAAAAATAATTTACTTGATATGAACGTACAAAAGACTAAAGTTTCCAAAGTTGATGGACTTAATAAGATTCCATTATTTAGTGAATTACTGATGGATAGATGGTATCCAGTTAAAGAGGTATGGAATAAATTGCCTTGGAATAAAGAATCACCAAATTGCCAAGTCTCAATTATATTTTTAGATAAAGATATGAGAATTATGCAGGATATGTATGGGGCTATTTTTATTTATATAAGGCCTTCAATTTCTTTATTGAGTCAAAATACATTATCTAATAATTAATTGAAGTTTGACTAATATTCAATATTCTTAGTAATTTTCAGAAGAAATCTATTAAAAAAATTATTTTAAAGATTTATTAATAAATACATGTCGAGTGTCAAATACGAATAGGTTATGTTCGTAATGAACAATTTTTTATTATGCTTAGGAATCAAGAAAAAAGCTCACTTGTTAGAGGAATTTTTTTAATAGTGGGATGGGGCTTAGGTTTAGACCGATTCTATGAAGGAGATAAAAAAGGTGGTTTTTTATCAATCATAGGTTGGAGTCTCACATTTTTTAGCTTATGCTTTTTTAAATGCTCAGGATATGAATATGTTGATGGAGTAAAAAATTATTCAGAATATTCTCCTAATCCTTTAATAGTATTACCTTTACTTGCTGGAGCATATGGTGGCTTTCTAATAATTAAGAAGGCATTTAGATTAGCAAAACAATTTGAGAATGCTGAATAATACTACAAGTAAGGAAATTCAAGATAATAATCCAGTACCTTTCAAATAAAATTTAAATAAAAGAATTACTAAAAGGTTTATTATTGCTAAGGCTACCAATCCATTTCTGTTATTAACATCTAACTTCTTAACTAAATTAGAAAGATAAACTACTGGATTTTCAGGCTCTTTATTATCCAAATTTTATTTAAATATTAATTTGAGTCGAAAATATCACAGTTTCAATAGAAGAATCAATATTGTAAAGATGAATATCCAAAAAGAAAGAAATAATTTCTAATCCATAATTCCTGCATTTCTTAAAAAAGCTTTACCAATATTGCCAATCAAAAGAAATGCAGACAAATTAATTAAAAGGATTATTAATAATGCCAACATTTTGTGGTTTGGATTAGTTGAAATGCCATCAAATCCCTTATTAAGAACTCTTTCAAAAAGTGATTTAGCTTTGTTTAGTTTTTGTTGCGTTGAATCAAGATTAATTTTTTCTTTAGAAGAATCTTGATTACTTGCTTTCTCTAGGAATTCTGTAAAGGCCTTAATATTCTCTTCTTTTTTATTCCCCTCATAAAGATCTTTATTATCTTCATTAAGATTGGAGGACGATTCGATTGAATTATTTTCCTCAGGATTAAGATTTGAATCTTCCAAATTAGTAGTAAA
Organism: Prochlorococcus marinus str. MIT 9302; assembly: GCF_000759975.1. GTDB lineage: Bacteria > Cyanobacteriota > Cyanobacteriia > PCC-6307 > Cyanobiaceae > Prochlorococcus_A > Prochlorococcus_A marinus_M. Next base: position 10,211 of record NZ_JNAM01000001.1, read on the forward strand.
TGCTAGGTGTATATTACACCATAAAAAAAACCCACTCGATCAATTGAAGAGAGGGTTAGCTAAGGTTAAAGTTCTTATAAAGATAATAATTTATTTTAATTAACTTTGCTTTAGTAGCATTCTCTAATTTTAACTTAGTTTATAGTAAGCTTAATTTTCTATTAGATATGCTTGATGCGAATACTAAAAAAGCATGTAAAGATGATCCCTCAATAAGAGAAATTAAAATTAGAAATATAGAACATGCTATTGAACAAGCAGAATTAATGATAAAAGAATCAAAAATGAGCCAAGAAGAATTAATCTTCTTAAAAAGAAAAATATCGGACTCAAGACAGGATTTAGAGATACTTTATTTAATGAAAATTCAATAAATAAAATATTTATGTATAAATCTTTATTTCAATTACTGCTATTGGAATAACAGCAGCTACTTATATAGTTACTTAGTTCTCCCTGCTATTTAAATTCTTTGAATATTTTAGATACTAAATAAATTAAAATATTTTTAAAAAACAATTTTATGAATAAAGTCAAAATAGCAATTTCTGCAATATCGATAATCATATTATCCTTTATCGGAATAAAAAAATTAATTTATATAAATCAAGCTAAAGATTTAAAAAATAAAGAAGAATCGATCTTAAATGAATATACTCGTGTTTTAAGTGAATGCTTTGATCTAGAAAATAAAAATAAAAGAACTCTTAATAAATCAATTGAATTAGTTGAATATTGTTTAGAAGAATATGGATATAAAAACTGATTTCTAAATTTGAATGATGAATTTCTTTAATACTCCACTAATATGCAGAATAATGCAATTATTTTTGATCAATTAGCTTGGTATTCTCCATGATTTTTTGTTACTAATGATATTTTCCTAATTTACTGTTTTTAAAATGACTAAAGTCAAATGTTCTTATTTAGGAAATTTAAATTGTGAGGCTATTCATATACAGTCAGGAAGTCTTATTAGAACGGATGCACCTTTAGATCACTATGGTAATGGTGAAAGTTTCTCTCCAACAGATTTATTAGCAACATCTCTAGGTACTTGTCTTCTAACCATTATGGCAATTAAAGCTAAATCTAAAGGGTTTGATTTGGATGGTATTTATTTAAATATTGAAAAATTAATGACACAAAATAGCGAGAGAAAGATAAAAGAACTAATAATAGATATTTTCATCCCAGATAACACCCCTATTGGAAATATTAATTTTTTGAAAAAAGCTTCCGAAGATTGTCCAGTCACAAGAAATTTATCTGAAGAAATAGATATTAAAATTAGTTGGCATCATAAATAAATTACAAAATAATAACTACTTAAAAACTAATGAAATACTTTTTAGGAATAATCATTCTAGTTTTTGGAATCTATATAATTACTGATTTAGCCTTAAAGACTAGATATACAAGAAAAAGACTTTCTAATAAACAATAAAAATTTCTTATTTTTATTGTTTAATATCAAACAATTAGCTTAATTTTTATACATAGAAAAAAGTCTTATATTAATTTTATTTTTTAACTATATTCTGATCAATCAAACCAATAAAAGGGATCATGAAATTAACATTAATTCCAATAGTACACCAAATATAAGTAATAAGAAAAATTATTTTTATATATAAATTAGGGGGTAAGGTGAAAAATAGTTTGAAAAAACCTCCAATAAATAATACTAATATTCCAATTTGAAAAAGACCTTTGACTATCCATATAGGTCCATTTTTTTTAATGTTTTTATAAAACCAATAAAAAACGAAACCAAATAACAATAAATATATAAGATTTATAATCATCATTTTAAAGAAAAACTAACAAATTAGTCCTTAGAAAGGTGTGATCACAATTATCACTTTTTTAGCTGAGATATTTTTTGTAAAATTGAAAAGTTATACAAAAAAAAATAAAAATAATTTTTAATTCTCAAAACTTTATCCTAAAAGATTTTGGATTTTAATAAATCAACTCTTTTTTGATTTACTCCTAAGTCACTTTCTCCAACTCTTGATTCTGATCTTATTGATAAGATGTTAGATTTAGATAAAAAGGATACTTCTAAGTCGTCTATATACTTCATCCATTTACTGGTTACCTCCGCATGAAGATAATCTCCATCAATTTCTACTATCTCTGTTCTTGGAGTATTCTCGATTAATGTTTTAATCTCTTCAAAAGGTTCTTCAATATTGTTAACTTCCCATTCTTCTCGTACACAATGAGCTACTTCGATACAGGGTTTTAATTCTAAATGTGAGGCAAATGATGAAGAAGGGAATAAAAAGCTTGAACAAATTAAAATTGATAGAAAAATTATTTTCATTAACATAAGAATTTAATAAGGCTTAATCTAACGAATTAAATCTCTAATTTGTAATGTTGGTTCTATTTATTGTAGAAGAAAACATTTAATTCTTTATGTCCAGGTATTACAAAGTATTTTATATATTTCTAATAAATCAAAAAAAAAGATCCCTCAAAGAGAGATCTTTTAAAAAACTGATTTATATTTAGTGTTTCCTTGTTTCCACTAAATTAAATCAATTCCTCCTACACACAAATCTAATATCACACCTAAATTTGAAAAATGTAATACCTATTAGACCTCTATCTTAACTGTCACACTGCTAAAAAATACAAAAAGTACCCGAACAATTTCATTCGAGTACTTTTAAATTTATCAGAAAAAAGTGTGTGAGGAGTTTCTGATATATTTAATCTACTCCTTAAGTAATCTAAAAGGCTACAGTATAAATTACTAATTATTTAAATCCTTCAGTAAAATTTGGGGTTAATGAAAAAATAATCAGAAACATAAAAAATTCATGAAAAGCATTTATACAAAAACCATCTTTATAATCTCAGTAATTGCTCTTTTCTCAATAATAGTAGGAGTTGTCAAATATTCGCTTACTTATATTGAGAATAATCCCGAAAAATACTTACCCATAAATAAGTAAGACAAAATTAAGTATAAATTCACTTCAAAAAATCGATAAACTGTCTTAAATATGTCTTAAATATATAGATTGAGAAATGAAAATCAAAAATACTTCAGTTATTAATAAAAATAGTATTCCTTTAAATCAATTTATAAGTAATCATAAATATCAAATACTTGAGAATTACTGGAAGAAAAGAAAGAAAGAGTGTGATAAAAATCTTTCAAAATTTTGTTAACTGATGAGGATTATGAATTTTATTTTTTCTTTTTTATTAGCTTCTGTAATGTGGGTGCAAGTTCCTCAATGGGAAGCTGACTGGTCAAAATGTGCGGTAGATGTTCCCGATTCCTCATGTCACTGGTACGTAGCTGCTCCCGATAATACCTTTGGGGAAGGATTTAATTGGGAAAACGCTCCTTGGTTTGACGCTAATGGACTGCAGGATGTAGCTAAGATTGAGAAAGAATCAGTAGTAGAAAAGCTTCAAAAAAACTAAAGTTTCTATTTCATCAATTAACTTTTAAAAGTATTTAAATCTAATTGCCTAAGGGTTATGGTTTGAATAATTGAAAAAATTTAATGCGTTTCAAGGTAAGTCTCATAAAAAACGGAAAGGAATTTGATGAGGTTGTCATAGCTAATAATAAAAAAGAAGCTATGCAAGTAGCTTTAAAAAACAATCCAGAAGCTCAGGCATTGAAATCTGATTGGACATTTAAGATTTAATTATTTGCGCAGTTTAGGAATCAAAAGAGATGCTACACAAATAACACTAATTGCAGGCCCAGGCGACAGATTAAAGACTATAGAGAGAATAAAGCCCAGAAGTGAAATGCATAATCCAAAAAATGAAGACCTCATCATTGCAATTCTTAAACTATGAGCCTTATTTAGCCCTAACAAAGTTGGGGTAGAAAGAAGAGCAATTACAAGAATTACTCCCACCGCTGACATTGAACTAACAATTACTAATGCCGTCGTAAAACTCAAAGCAAGATTTAATAAAGAAACGTTTATACCACTTGCGGATGCACCTTCTGGATCTAATCCAACATAAACAACCTTTTCATATCCAAAAGTCATTAAGAGTATAAATACTAAAAAAGCAATTATTGTTCTAAGTAAATCTCCAAAATTTGCTGTCAATAAATCTCCAAATAAAACTGCCTCCAAATCAATCCTTATTTCTAGTAGAGGAATAATCAGGACTCCAAACCCAAGCATTCCCGCTAATATTGTGTTCATTATTGCTTCATAGTTTTCACTCTTTTTATTAGTTAAACTTTCCGCAATTACAGAACCTAAAAGACCACTGATCACCCCACCAATTGAGGGGTGAATTTTAAGCGCTAAGGCTAAAGCTAGTCCTGGCAAAACGCAGTGAGAAATTAAATTTACTTGAAGTAATCTCCTATGTGTTATTAATACAGTTCCCATTGCTGGACATAGAATTCCTGAAAAAATAGTTATTATTAAAGGAATAAGCCACCAACTGCTATTAATAAAAGACATTAATCTAAAGATTCGGTATGATCAAAAATACGGGACAAAAAAAGATTTCGGAAACAATGGTAACTAAGCCTGACATTACCAAAAGACAAGAGCAACTTCTTGAAGAACTTAATAAATGTGATGATGAACTGAGCGGTCAAGAGTTGCATAGACAATTGATTGAAAGCGAAAAAGCTATGGGACTGACAACTGTTTACAGGAATCTTCAAGTTCTTATAAAGCATGGTTTAATACGTTCAAGACATCTCCCAACTGGAGAGGTTCTTTACACTCCCGTAGATAGAGACATTCATCATTTGACCTGTGTTCAATGTGGTGAGACATCAAAAATGGAAGGATGTCCGGTAAAAGATATTCATACACCCAAAACAAATCCAAAGAAATTCCAATTGTTGTTTCATACCCTCGAATATTTCGGACTTTGCCAGAACTGCTATCAAGCACAAAGTTAAAACTAAATATTTTTTTAATCACAACAATTATTATCCTCAATTGAGCTGATATTTATATCCTCTAATTTATCTTTTATAGAATCAGGGCTTCCAGAGGCCAATACAGCTTTATCCAAAACAATAACTTGATCATAACTATTTAACGAGGTACCCCAATCATGACTGCTTACCAATAAAGAAAGACCAGCATCAGCAAGTTGACGAACAATTTTTAGAAAATCCTCCTTTGCAGGTGGATCTAAAGCTGCACAAGGTTCATCAAGAAGGTAAATTTTAGCTGGAGACATTAATGTTTTGGCTAATAAAGCTCTTTGTTGTTGTCCACCGGATAAAGAATCAAGCCTTCTGTTAGCAATATTTGCAATGCCGACTCTTTGCATTGTGGCCTCCAATTCACAGCATTTATTAATCCATGCATTAGGGTTGGCAAGAAGAGCTTTTATTTGAAAAGGACTACTTCTTTTTGATTTTGAGTAATTTATTTGTCCTAATGAAACTAGTTTTTCTACAGTTATTGGAAATTTCCAATTCATTGAGCTTCTTTGTGGCATGAGTGCCACCTGAGATCTTTGTCTAATTAACTTCTCCCCGTCAATTGTTATTTGGCCATTATCAGGAATACATTGTCCCTGCAATAATCTTAAAAGAGTAGATTTGCCAGCTCCGTTTGGTCCGACTAGAGCAGTCAATGTACCTGGTTCAACTGTCACGGAAACTTTACTTATAGCCGGGCTTACATTTTTCGCATACGAATAAGATAAATTTTCTGCTACGAGTAGTGACATTAATGCGTGAACTTACAACCCCATAATATTTTAATTATGGTAAATAATTTACTTTAAGAACATTTTATACCTAAACTTGCATATAAATATGAAAATGATTATCATTTTAAAATATCTATCATTTTTATATGTCAATTTTTAAGAGAATTTTTTCAAACTATATATCTCATAAAAAAGTATCTATCCGAAATTCACTCATCGCTAGTACGGCATTATTCTCAATAAATACAAACGTTGCCTTTGCTGAAAGTAAAAACTATGTAGCAGTTGAGCCTCTAACCTGCGATATCGTTAAATCTATAGCACTCCCTTCGGATGAAGTTACGTGTCTAGTAGACAGAAAACAAGATGTTCATGATTTAAAAATTTCGCCTAAACAGGCAAGATTATTAAAAAAGGCAGATAAAGTTTTTACTTTAGGGACAGAAATGACACCCGCAATGAGGAATTGGGTGAAGAAAAATAGCACTGTTGTTTTAGGTGTAAGCGCAATTGATATTGACGATCATAGTGACCATGATGACCATGATGATCACGATGACCATGGACACTCAGCAAAGAAACATAACGACCATGATGACCACGATGACCATGGACACTCAGCAAAGAAACATAACGACCATGATGACCATGATGACCATGATGACCACGACCATCATGATCACGGAGGCGTAGATCCACATGTCTGGCATGATCCTCATAACATCATCAAGATGAGTGAAGTCGTATCAAAAAGTCTTATAAAAGATGTGCCTGAAAGAAAACTACGTAAAGCTATCTCTAAAAGATTCAAAACTGTTGATAAAACACTAGAAGATCTTGATAAATGGATTGTTAAACAAGTATCTACTATCCCTTCTTCAAATCGTGTAATTGTCTCAAAGCATAAAGCTATGGATTACTATAGCGATGCATTTGGTTTTAAAACGATAAGTTTATTAGATTTCTTGGGTCATTCATCTAGCCTAAGGCCTCAGAACATATCAAAAGTTTTAAATGAGTTAAAGGAAGAAAATGTCAAAGTCATATTTAAGGAGCAAGAACCTGCTTCAAAATTAGTCAATAATTTAAGCAAGCAAAGTTCTATCCCACTTTCTTCTAATCAAATTTTTGTAGATGGACTAATGATGAAAGGAAACACTATCACTGTGGCAGTTCATAACACATGCACTATCGTCAATGAACTTGGTGGCTCATGTGATGAGACAACAGGTTTTGATTTAGCAAGTAACTGGGGATCACTTAATCAATAAAATTTTATAGATAAAAACGGTTTTCATTTTGATTTTTTGATTATTATATTGATAGTTAGCATTACATTTTAAAAACAGAGAGAAATGAGTATTAAGGAAAAGGTACCTGTCACCATACTTACTGGATTCTTAGGATCAGGGAAGACTACTTTGCTTAATAGAATACTAAGTGAAGAGCATGGTAAACGAATAGCCGTTATCGAAAATGAATACGGTGAAGTTGGTATAGATCAAGGACTCGTAATAAATGCAGATGAAGAAGTTTTTGAGATGTCAAACGGCTGCATTTGTTGTACTGTTCGCGGTGATTTAATAAGAGTCCTTGGCAACCTTATGAAGAGAAGAGATAAGTTTGACTATGTTTTAGTAGAAACGACAGGATTAGCAGATCCAGGCCCAGTCGCTCAGACTTTTTTCATGGATGAAGAGATTAGTTCTGAATTTACTCTAGATGGAATTGTGACTTTAGTTGATGCTGCTCATATTGATCAGCAACTAGGAAGGAGTGATGAAAGTTCAGAACAAGTGGCATTTGCAGATGTTCTGGTCCTTAATAAAACTGATTTAGTCTCTGATGATGCACTAGATACTCTTGAATCGAGATTGAGAGATATGAATCGAATGACTCGAATTATTCGAGCCGAGAATGCCAAAGTACCAATTGAAACAGTCTTAAATCTAAGTGCATTTGATCTCGATCAGATCCTTAAACGCAGACCAACATTTCTTGAACCAGAATATCCTTTTGAATGGACAGGTGTTTACGATCTTGATGCAGGTAAATATGAATTAATGATAGAAGAAGGACCAGATCCAGAAATGTCCCTAGTAGCTCTTTCTAACCAAGGCGAGAGTGAGGAGGAACTTAAAGATGGTGCTGAATCCTCCGTTAGACTTTATGCAGAAAAAGCTAATAGTTTAGATCCTGGAAATACTATCCCATATGGAGAACATATAAATCTCAAATTGGAGGAACAAGGAACTAAATCCTTCATCCTGAACATAGAAAAGCCAACAAAAATAGGTTTATTTACACAGCACACTGCTGAAGAATTCAATATGAAAGTCATTAAAAGTGACGAAAATAAAGAGATTTCATTTAATACTGAAAGGTTCTGGCAAGCAGAGCATGAACATGATGATGAAGTAGGCTCAATTGCAATAGAGCGTTTTGGAGATGTTGACCCAGAAAAACTAAATACTTGGATGGGAAGACTTCTCTCAGAAAAAGGAGTGGATATATTCAGAACTAAAGGTTTCATAAGTTACTCAGGTAACCCAAGGCGAATAGTTTTCCAGGGAGTACACATGTTATTCACTGCACAACCTGATAAAGAATGGGGTAACGAACCTCGTAGAAATCAACTTGTTTTTATCGGTAGAAATCTAAATGAGAAAGAAATGCAAGAAGGCTTTGATAAATGCCTGATATAGAACCATTTAGCCCAAGAGGCATGTTCCACGAGGGATGGACAGCTGAAGTTAGCGATTATGCCATAGCATGTGGCTGGGCTCTTAAAGGAAAACAATTTATTGTTGGCGACGTGGTAGGTGGTATTTTTGCATTCGAAGGAGATACTGGAAAAATTATTTGGGAAAAAGAAAATACTCACTCTGGAGGTCTACTAGCAATGGCAATTCATCCAGAGGGTGAAATTTTTGCAACATCAGGTCAGGATGGAAATGTTCAAATTTGTAATTGCCATGAGGGTAAAGTTATTAAAACACTTGATATTGGCAAAGGTTGGGTAGAACACCTCAAGTGGTCTAATGACGGTTTATTTCTAGCGATAGCTTCCTCAAAAAAAGTATATGTTTTTAATCAAATTGGTGAAGAGAAATGGATCTCAGAAGACCATTCAAGCACAGTAAGTGCAATAACATGGTCAAATAAAAATGAGCTAGCAACTGCCTGCTATGGAAGAGTGACATTCTTTGACATAGTTAATAATAAAACGAATCAAAAACTCGAATGGCAAGGATCATTGGTATCTATGGAATTAAGTCCTGATGGAGATATAGTTGCCTGCGGTAGTCAAGACAATTCAGTTCATTTTTGGAGAAGATCAACAGGAATGGATGCTGAAATGACTGGGTATCCTGGGAAACCTAGTCACCTTTCTTTTGATGACAGTGGGAAATTACTAGCAACTAGTGGTAGTGAAAGAATTACAGTATGGAGCTTTATAGGAAATGGTCCAGAGGGGACTATGCCAGGAGAACTATGTCACCATACAGAACCCATTTCGAGCCTAGCCTTTTCAAATAAAGGTATGCTTGTAGCCTCAGGATCTAGAGATGGTTCTGTTGTCGCAAGTTTTCTAAAAAAAGACGGTAATGGAGACCCTGTTGGGGCTGCATTCGCTGGAGATTTAGTAGGGGCAATATCCTGGAGACCTGATGATTGTGCACTTGCAGCAGTTAATGCAAAAGGTGTTGTAAATGTATGGAAATTTAAAGTTCGTACAAACCTTTTTTCTAAGGGCTTTAAGTAAATTAGAAATTTATAAAATTACCAATAGTTAGCTTTTAAATGTCTTTCCATACAAATGACTTCACAGTCATTATCTATACCTTTTGGGTGAATATCGCAATATGAGAGACATTGAAAATATTCGTCTATAGGATTAGATTGATCAGTTTTCCTAAATTCTTTCGAATGATTCATAGAAAGAGTTCCTCAATTATTTAAAATTAAGATAATCGAATTAAATATCAAAAGAAATAAGCAAAACTTACTAAAAATATCTCAAAAAAATTAACGCGATTGATTACTACTTTCGGACATTTTTAATTAAAAAGCAATGCGTATAAAAACGGATTGTCTTTAGCGAAATATTTCCCTAATTTTATATTGTTGAGTTCTAGGAGGTCTTTCAAAATGATCGATAGCCTGCCTGAAATTTCGGAATAAACCGAACTAATTTAATTAACTGCTCCAATTATTTTTTATTAATGTCTAGGCTTCCTTCTTCTGCATCGTATAGGTGCCCTTTAAGAAACAAGCTTAATTCTAGAGTTTTTGCCCCAGTTAAAGACAATTAGTTAATTTTGGTGAGCATTAGCTTAAAAGAAGTTAGTAACAAGGATCCATGATTTAGGTGCGTTAATAACTTCAGTAAGAAATATAAGTAAGAGATAAAAGAGGGCTTAAATTAGCCCTCTTTTTTTAATAAGATGACTTTCTTCTAGTTTTATAGATAATGATTAAAACAATTAAATTTAAAAATGGTTCGATATTATTGCCCATATTGCAATCCTAAATATCAATTTCAAAAACAATCTTCAAAAGGTAATTTGATTTGTGGATTATGCGGAGAGGATCTCGTAAAAAAACCATATATTAGGTTAAACCAGATAATCGCTTTAGTTGCTGCTTCATCATTACTCCTACCGTTGATATATACTTTTATTTTTTTAATTAAAAATCAAATAAATCCTCCTAATAAAAATTATCAAGCGATTAAGAATTATTTGACAATCATCAAAGATAAAATTTCATAAAACAATTAAAAAATTTACCAGAGGTCAACCTCTACATAGTGATTTATTTAAACAAGAATTTTTACTCTCAATATTTATTTGATCATCAATATTTTTTAATTTGTTTTTCTTACTTATTACTTTAACTTTTTGCCCACAATGTTCTTTGCAACCACCATTAAATAAATTATGTGCATATAAATTGGAAATATTCGTAAGTAATAAAAGAAAAATTATTTTATAAATCTGATAAAAATAAGACTTCATTTTTAATATCATTTCCCCAGAATTAATAAATAAATAATACCTGTTAATTCCAAGGAGTGTTTATAAGACCCCAGATATCGAAGAAGAAAAATAAAACTGCAATAACCACAAGATCCCAAGCTCTTTCCCTAAAAGCCCAAGGAGCAATAAAAACCTCCCCAAGTCCATGAAGTGCCGCTCCAACGGGTAAATGATCAAGGACCAGCAAACTATGAGAGAGAATAAAAAGAAAGCTTGCAAAATATCTAAAAAAAACAAATTGCCAATTACCAGAACTCATACTTTTAGATTTTTAAGAAATATACTTCAATGATCAAAATAATGAAATAGATCAAGTTAAGAGATATTTTTTTTTGTATCTATAAATACGAATTAAGATTCGAAGCTAAAGTAAAAGTTATAAAACGATGAAATATATGTTTTCAAGTTATCGTCCTAAAAATAGTTTTGATGAATACTTTAAGGATAATGTTAACTCTGCTAGAGAAATATTAATTCCACTTCTGTCCTCTTTAGATAATATGGGTCTTGAAGAATTAAACAGAAATCATTCTGCAGCAAAAAAATTATTACTAAGACATGGTGCAACTTTTAGATTAAACGATACTGGTTTAAAAGGTACTGAGAGAATATTGCCTTTTGATCCACTTCCAAGAATAATTAGTAAAGATGATTGGGTAACATTAGAAAAAGGTCTAAAACAAAGGCTTGAGGCAATTGATTTATTCCTAGATGATATTTATAATTCTCAGAATATAATTAATGATGGAATAATTCCAAGAGAATTAATAGAAAGTTCAGATGGTTGGAGACCTCAGATGTTAGGTTTCAAGCCTCCATTAAATAAATGGTGTCAGATTTCAGGACTTGATTTAATAAGGGACAGAAAGGGAGATTGGCATGTTTTAGAAGATAATTTAAGGTGTCCTTCTGGTGTTGCTTATTTTTTAGAAAATAGATTAGTTATGAAAAATATTTTCCCTAATCTTTTCTCTGGAAGAATAGTAAAACCAATTGATGAATATCCATCATATCTTCTCAAAACTCTTCAAGAACTTGCTGTTTGGACAGACACTCCCAAGATAGTTCTACTAACCCCAGGAATTTTTAACAGTGCGTATTTTGAACATAGTTATTTAGCTCAAGAAATGGGCATTCAACTTGTTCAGGGTCATGACTTAGTTTGTAATGATGATTATGTATATTTAAAAACTACCTCTGGATTAAAAAGAGTAGATGTTATTTACAGAAGAATTGATGATGACTTCTTAGATCCTCTTAATTTTAGAAAAGATTCCTGCCTTGGTGTCAGAGGATTACTTGATGTTTTCAGGGCTGGTCATGTTGCCTTAGCAAATGCACCTGGAACTGGAATAGCAGATGACAAAATGATTTATTCTTTTGTTCCAAAAATGATTAAATATTATCTTGATGAAGAAATTATTATAAAAAATGTAGAAACATATATTTGTCATTACCAAAAAGATCGGGAATATGTTCTAGAAAATTTGCCAAAACTTGTTGTTAAGTCTGTTTCTGAAGCTGGAGGATATGGAATGTTAATTGGACCTCACTCAACAAGCAATGAAATAGAAGAATTCGCTAATAAAATTAAAACAAATCCTAGAAATTTCATAGCTCAACCAACATTAGAATTATCTACTGTGCCATCGATATGTGATGGAGAACTATATCCATGTCATGTTGATTTAAGACCCTATATATTGAGAGGAAAAGATTCATGGGTTAGCCCTGGAGGGCTTACAAGGGTAGCATTAAAAAAGGGATCATTAGTCGTTAACTCTTCTCAAGGTGGCGGATGCAAAGATACTTGGGTAGTAGGGAAATAATATGCTTTTAAGTCGTGTAGCAGAATCTCTTTATTGGATCAATCGTTATTTAGAACGTGCAGAAAACATATCTCGTTTCGTGGAAGTAAGTGAAGCAATGTCATTAGATTGTCCACCAGGAAGCGCAGAACCTTGGCTCCCATTAATTGACGCTTCAAGTGACAGAGAATCTTTTGATAAAAGATTCCCAGAAAAAAAACCTGATGACGTTATTAATTTTTTAATAAGAGATCGTTTAAATCCAAACAGCATAATTTCTTGTATTCAGTTGGCAAGAGAAAATGCAAGACAAATCAGAGATGTTCTGACCACAGAAATGTGGGAACAAATAAATATTTTATATTGGAATATGCAAGAAGGAGAAGCAATATGGAATAAGCCAAGACAAGAACAATTAAGTGAAATAAGAAGAGAATGTCAACTTTTTTATGGAATTACAGATGCAACTCTAAGCAAAGACCTTGCATGGAGATTTAGTATACTTGGAAGATTAATTGAAAGAGCTGACAAAACTTCTAGAATTTTAGATGTTAAATATTATTTACTTCTACCCAGCCTGGATAAACTTGGAGGAGTTCTTGATGAGTTGCAATGGATTGCTCTATTACGCTCAGCTGGAGCTTATCAAATGTTTAGAAAAGCAGAGCAAAATTCTATAAAGCCTAATTCAGTAGCAAGATTCCTTTTACTGGATCCTATTTTCCCTAGATCAGTAAGATACTGTTTAGATGGGATAAGCAATACTCTTAAAATGATAGATTCCTCCCCTCCTCCTGAAAACCCTACAGCATTAGAGTGTATGAGAGGTTTGCTTAAAGCAAAGTGGAGTTATATCAGAATTGAAGATATAATCAATGATGGTTTGCATGAGGCAATCGATTCATTGCAAATTGATTTAAATAAATTAAATGATCTCATTCAAGAAAAATATTTTATTAATTAATTAATTTATTAATGAGAATTAAATACCTTCACAAACTTGAATATAAATATAAAGAACCTGTTCAATTAGGCGAGCATAGATTGTGTATAAAGCCAAGGTCAAATGGATTCCAAAAGCTGAAGAATTTTGAATTAAAAATAACCCCAGAACCAGAAATTATTTATCCATTACTGGCTGCCAGTGGCGAAGAGATTAATAGAATTAGATTCAATGGGGTAACGGATAACTTAATTATTGAATCAACTAGTGAAGTTGAGACTATTAAACATCCAAACATTATTGATGGGGTTAAAAATAGAGATTTAACGTTACCTTTTTGCAGAAGTATTATTAATAGAGATTTACAGGGCGCATTAGAAGGGTGGATGCCAAATGGTCAACATGAACCCTCTGCCGTAGAACTTGCACAAGAAGCTTTAGCAGGAAGCATTAATAACGCATTATCATTTACATACCAACTAATAGAGATCATTCAAGATCGGGTTAAATATACCAAAAGACATACAGGTCCAGCATGGCCAGCCAGCAGAACACTTAGAGAACGTATAGGATCATGCAGAGATTTAGCAATGCTAATGGTTGAAGCTTGTAGGTCTATTGGTATCCCTAGTAGGTTTGTAAGTGGTTATAATTTTGAAGACCCGTTGCCTTCTGAGTTAGATTTACATGCTTGGGCTGAGTTATATATTCCAGGAGCAGGTTGGAGAGGTTTTGATCCAAGCGGGAAAGGACTAATAGACGAAAGATATTTAACATTGGTATCTTCATCTAAACCCAATTTAACTTCTGTAATTACAGGAAACTTTATAGGGAAAAATAATCTAGAAAATACTTTATCCTGGGAAATCCGCCCTCTTGAAATCAAATAAAAACTAAATTTTTAATCTTTAAAAATAAAGAAAAAAGATAAATAAAAATATGTTTCTTTTTTAGTGTTAATTGATACGTTCTAAGAGCTATATATCTGTTTTCATTTGTTTAATCTTTAAAGAAAATTGAATTCAAGTTTAGAAATTCCTGTAATCAAACCAAACAAATCAAAAATGTTTGAATTGATTAGTTATGAAAAATTTCGCGACACAAAAGATGTCAGATTCTTCGATATTAGTATTAATGAATCAAATTATAGAGATCTAGTTATTCACAGTGGTCCTGCAGTTAGTCCGCCAAATGATGAAGATTTTAACAATTGGCAATTTTACATACATCACAATCAAGAAGATAATCTATTAGCTATCTCTGGGGGGAGAACATTTTTTCTTGTAAATTTTGGATGGGATTATCCTTTTTATAAAGTTAGATTAGAAACTTGCGGTTACATTTTAAGAATACCTAGAGGAACTTTTCATAGATCATTATCTGACGAAAACGGTTCCATAGTTTTAAATCAAGCCGTTAGAGATAAAGGAGGTACAGTTGAATCTGAATTTAAGGTTACGAATAGCAAAGAGAACAAAAAACTTCTAGATTGTATAACTAATTTAGAGCCTAGATTTAAAATTTATAGTGTTAAATAATCTTAAAAAGGAGTTCTAAATTTATATATCAACTTAAAATTTTATCTAATTGTTATAGGATAAAATTATTTAAATTTTTTAATATGAAATTTTTTAGATTTTTAAAATATTTTTTATCTATAATTTTTTCTTTCTTAGTTTTATCCTCTCCAGTTTTTGCTGGGGCTAATGTTGCTGTTAAGGGAGAAGGAGATGAAGTCCCAAGTTACGTAAGATCTAATATTACAGGGTTTGATTTCCATGGAGAGGATCTTCATTTGTCTTCTATAGCTGGAGCAGTTGCGAGAGACGCAGATTTTAGTGATGTTGATTTACATGGAACTACATTAACCCTATCTGATTTAAAAGGTTCTAATTTAAATGGAATTGATCTAACGGATACTCTTTCTGATCGAGTTAATTTCCAAAAAACAGACCTTAGAAATGCTGTTTTAATAAATATGATCGCATCGGGCAGCAGTTTTGCAGGAGCTCAAATAGAAGGAGCAGACTTTTCTTATGCCATTCTTGACAGCGAAGATCAAAGAAATCTTTGTGAAATTGCTGATGGAATTAATCCAACAACAGGAGTTTCAACAAGAGAAAGTCTTGAGTGCAGTTAGAGAATTAAATTATAAGTAAACTTTATTTCCTTTGTTAAATTTATAAATTCTTTGTTCATCATCTTGAAATATCATTTCATCATTTAATTTGGATTTCTTAAATTTTGAAAGTCTTGCTCTGTGTATATTAGATTTTCTTTTTATATTATCTTCGTCATCATAGATTCCAATATAGATATTTATATTAGGGTTTGAAAAAGTTTTTTCTTCCTCTCTTAAAAAAATTCTTTCAATATTTGTTTGAGTGCTCTGCAGTTTATTTTTAAATTTGTTTAATTTAAAATTCTTAGGTTTTTTAGAATTAAATTTTTTGTAAGCTAAAAAGATAATTCCAAAAATTAAAAACACTGAAAATATTTTCATTACCTATTGAATTTTTATTTTTATATCTACGCCTAAGTTACTTTTAGTAGTTAATATTTCTTTTTTTAAGATTCCATAAGTAAAAATTCTAAATAAAGTTTGCAAAGATTTAAAAACCAAAAAAACAGTAACTAAAAAGAAAAAAATAAGGTTTTCTACAAGAATATTTTTATTTTTTTTATCTAAGTTACTCATGAAAGTATTAATTCAATTATTTTTTATCATTATTTGCATATGGGCCTAAAAATTCACTAGCGTCTCTTCCCATTACTTTAGCAAGATTTAAACTTTTATCTATATCCCATTTAGATGCCATTCCATAAAGAATGCCCGCAGCGAAAGAATCGCCACATCCATAAGAATCAACCTTTAATTTTTTATTTTTAAGAGCCTTATATCTTCCTCCTGGAAATATTATGCCTCCCTTCTCTCCTTCGGTTTTAATAGTATATTTAGGCATTACAGATAATTCGGAAAAAGAAAAAAATTCCCCTGGATCAAGATTACTGCATATTAATCCATCTAAAAGGACATTTGATTTATTAATTGTATTCAATCCCACCCTTGGTGTTGTACACAGTATTGAAGCTGATCTAGCTATTTTAAAAATCTCTGAATCAGATGCAGTAATAAAAATTCCGTCCATTTTTTTTAAAATGCTCCAGTCTAAGTTGTCTTTATAATTTGGAGCTAACCTTTCTCCAATAACTGTTATTGCTCTATCCTCTCGATAATCAACCATACTAAACCCTCTTCTAGTAGGTTTATCACGCCATGCCACATGTAACTTAATTCCCATATTTGAGAGAATTTTGAAGCATCTATCTCCATATTCATCATTACCTAATGCAGTAAAAAAATGAATTTGGTTTAAAGTTAGTTCAGAAAGTCTTTTTGCGATAACAGAGCCTGCACCAGCTGGATTTTCGAGGGACTTTTCAGAATGAGAAATAACTCCCGGTTTTGGTAATTGATCGACCTTTAAGAAATTCATCCACTCAACGTGACCAACTACAGCAAAATTTAAATTTCCTTTTTTAAATTTATAGTCTGCAAATTTATCATTCTTTTCAAACGCCATAAGCTTTTAAATACTATTATTAAATGAAATATTTTTCACTAATGAATTCATTTAACATTTTAAAAGAAAATAAACAGATACTTTCTTATCTTTACCTTTTTCTATCTATTTTAGGCGCTGTCCTTCCTATGATGGCAAATTTCGAATTTGCTAGGGAATATGGCAATAGTTTTGATATTAATAACTTCATTTCCTTAGCTAATGCCAACCCTGCAGCTCAGTCAATATCTAGAGACTTATTAGTAGGTGCAAGCGCTATTTTCATATGGATAGTAAATGAATCAAAAAAATTAAATATTAAGAATATGTGGATTGTTTATATTGGAACTTTTCTTATTGCATTTGCATTCTCTGCCCCTTTATTCTTATTTCTAAGAGAGAGAAGAATTATGGAATTAGAAAAGATTAATTAAAATAATCTTCTAAAAAGAATTGCAAATAAAATAAAGCAAAAACATGAGATAGAAAACCAGATTATTGAAGCATAACCAAATAGATCTAATATTCTTCCCGAAATAAATGGTCCAAAAAAATAACCCATAGCGAAACACTGTGACAATAGAGCAAGCGCAAAACCTTTTTTGTTTGAAGGGGCTATCCTGAAAACAACATCTGTGGATGTTGGTAGAAATGAAGCAGTCCCTAAACTTACTAATATCAAAGAAAAAGAAATCAAATAAAAAGCTGGGATATTTAAATAACTAGAAATAAATAATAAAAACGAAGCAAAAGAGAAGTTTATCAAACTAAATTTCAAGCCAAATAATCTTCCTTTCTTTGATATCCAAGCACCTACAGGCCATTGTAAAAACAATAATAAAATTAATTGAATAGAAATTATAAGACTAGTAATTTCTTTACTTAACGCATTGCGATATACTCCACCTTTAACAAGATCCAAAGGCAAAGTTACTTGAATCAAAGCTAAAAACGTAGTTATCAATAAGATAGATATAATTATTATTAAGGAATTTTTGTTCCATTTCAATTGTCCCTGATTTGTTGGATCTTCCAATTTTTTTTGGAAATTTTCTAGGTTTCTTTTTATGGAATAACTATTTCTTGATATTAAATATGTAATAACTAACATACAAAATATATCATTAATAAAAATTGACTTGGAGTACAAAAAATTCGTCATAAAACCACCCAAGAATACCCCTAAGAATATTCCTAAAGCCTCCGAACTTCTAACAAGAGCATAAGCTTTTCGTGTGTCGATCGATTGGCAAAAATAAGGCACTCCGAATTCCGCAGCAGGCCAATATATTCCTGCAGCTGCCCCAACTAATGATTGTCCAATTATGTAAAAAAAAGTATCTCTTGAAAAAATGAGGAATAAGCTAGCTGCAATACTTAATATTGATGAAGCTATTAATGGAGATTGTATTTCCCCTGTTTTATTTAGATAATTACCTGTGAAGAGTCTTGTTATGGTTCCTATTATTGCTGATATAGTAAACCCCAAGCCAATATCTGTTGCCGAAAAGCCAATGTTATTAAAAATGATTGATGTTAAATAAATTACACCTCCGGCACCAAATGCAGCATAAAATCTTATCTTGGTTATTAACCTCAAATGATATGGAAATTGAATCCACCAATTTTTGCTAATTTGAAAACTGTTTGGACTGATCACAAGTGAAACACTTTTTTGTAATTTTTTTAGGTTTTTGTGGTTTATTTTTTAATAATGGTTCAAAGGCTGCAGAAAAAATAAATATTAAGTTTGAAGAAATGAATATCCCTCTTACTATAGAACAATTATCAAAATTAGAAAAATACAAAGATGATTCAACAGAATTAATAGATTGGTTAAAAAAAAATGGGTTTAAAAGAGTTTTTGAATTATCAAAATTTTTAGAATTTCCAATTTTCAAGGAAGAAGGATTAAATAGAGAAGTATTAAGAAGTTGGATAGGGCGTAGAATCCTCTCAGAATTAAGCAAAACTATTACAGTTTCAAATGACAATAATGGAATAGAAATTTATAACACTATAGAAAAGTTATTAGATGAAAAAAAAGAAGTTTCAACTATAGAAATCATAAAGGGATTACCTTCAGAAGAAATTTCACTGGATATTGATAATTTAATTTTAATAATTTCATCTTGGAAAAATGAATTATCAATGCAAAAAGATCTCATATCCAAATTAAATAATCTTGAAAGAACGAACCAAAATGCCTTTAAAAATATTGAAAAAAAATCAACTCAAGATCTAATAAAGATTGATAAAAAAATTTATGCTCCTCACAGAGTAAAACCTTTTGAAATTGAAATATGGAAAAACAATAAAACAAATGATGATAAAGAACTAATAATTTTCATGCCAGGACTTGGAGGCGAAATTAATAACTTCAAATGGATAGGCAACGAATTGACTAAAAGGGGATGGCCAATTGCATACATAGACCATAGAGGGAGTAATTTAGAATCCTTCATAGAAGTAATCAACGGTAAGGAAGCAATCCCAGGAAGTGCAGACTTTTTCTTATATAGAATTAAAGATTTAGAGGCTGTATTAAAAGCTCATGAAAATGGGGAATTTGATTTAACTAATAATTCTTATATCTTAATGGGACATTCACTTGGTGCTTTAATAGCACTTTTATATGAAAGCAATAAACCAACCTATAAACTTGAGGAAATATGTAATTCGGCATTAAATGACTTTGCACTGACAAATTTATCAAAATTACTTCAATGTCAATTGAGCGAAATCCCATTCAATGAGAGAAATAACACTAATAAGGCCAGTGCGATAATAGGTTTTAATTCATTTGGCAGTTTATTATGGCCAACAGAAAAAATTTCTGGGATCAAAACACCAACTCTCCTTATAGGAGGAACATATGATCTGATTACACCCTTAATGAATGAACAATTTATAGTTTTTTCGGCTTTAAATAATCCATCAAATAGGTTTCTAATTATTGAGGGTGCAAGTCATTTCTCACCCATAAGAATTAATGATAGTAATAAAGAGACTAATGACGTCTTCAAAATAAGTGAATCTTTTATTGGTTCAGATCCAATATTAGTGCAAGATTTATCTGCGAAATTTATAGTTGAATTTTTAAAAAATATTAAGGAGAAAAAAATACCTACAGTTGTTAAAAATCAAAGAGATTTGGGACTTGATTTCCATCTTTTGGATCTTGAAACTATTAAAGAAGTTTCTAAAAATTAGTACTCTATTCTTGGATCTAAATAGGCAATTAAAATATCTACAAAGAGATTTAAAGAAACTATAAGCATAGAAGTAAAAATTACAATACCTTGAACCAAGGTATAGTCTCTCTGAGAAATTGCTTCATGTAATCTTAAAGCAATACCTGGCCATGAAAAAGTTACTTCAAATAAAAGAGCACCTCCTGCTAGTGAAGCCATTGTCAAACCAGAAATAGTGACAATTGGTAATAGAGCGTTAGGCAAAGCATGGTTTAAAAAAATTTTTTTTCTCGATATTCCTCTACATATAGCAGCATTAACATAATCACTTTTTAATGTCTTATCCAAATTTACTCTTAATGACCGGCTGAATATACCACTTAATAGAAAGCCAAGAGTAATGGAGGGAAGTGAGAGATGATAAAGGCTATCTTTTAAAGCAATAATATTATTTGAAAGAATACTATCTAAAACTAGAAAACCTGTAATTTGAGGTTGTTGCTGAAAGATTGGAAATCTACCCCCAATTGGGGAAATATTAAAATATACAGAAAATAATAATTGAACTAACATTGCTCCCCAAAACGGAGGAATTGCATATGTTGCCATTCCAAATATTCTAACAATATAGTCAGTTTTTTTACCTCTATTTCTTAAACCAATAAATCCCAATAGAAATCCAATTAGCATGGCACTCAATATTGAAAAGAAACCAAGTTCAAGACTTGCAGGCAATGACTTAAGAATTATATTTAGGACTGGCTCTTGAGTACTAAGAGATTGGCCAAAATCTAAATGTAATACATCGTTAATGTAGGAAAAATATTGATTTATTAAAGATTCATTTAGCCCCAATTTATTTCTTAGAAATTCCCTTGAAACCTCATCTGCTCCTGATCCAAGAATGGCATCAACAGGATCACCTGGAGCAACTCTTAATAAAATAAACACTAATGAAGAAATTATCCACAACATTATTGGAATTAATGAAATCTTTAATAAAGAATAATTTAGTAATTTATTTAAATTTCTACTCATCAATAATTTTTAGATCACTCAATGAAATTATTCCTGCACCATTAAAAATAGGTTTTGATATTTTATTTTGAGACCATGCTTTTTGAGAAGATATCCAAATAGGAATATAAGGGATTGAATTTGCTGCTATTTTTTCAATTTCAACAAGCTTATCTAGTCTTTTATCTCCACTTATTTTTTCACTCTCAAGAAATAAACTTTCAACCTTATTTGATCCCCAAAAACTACCGCTGTAGAATGATTCTCCTTTTTTACATATTCCATCAACTATTTCATTACAACTTAAAAGTGGTTTGAGATAGGCTTCTGGGTCTGAATAAGCTCCAGTCCAATCGAGAATAACTGCTGTATAAATTCCTAAACTTAGATTCTTATAAATTGTTGTAGATTCAACCCCGTTGAGTTGAATATCAATACAATCTTTCAAATAATTTTTTATTTCTTCCTGCCATGTCAAGGCAATAAGTTTATCAGCAGGTACATTCGATCTATAAGTAAGAGGTATTTTAAGTATGTTTCCATTGCAATAATTTTCTTTTTGCAATAACTTTCTCGCTTCTAAATAATCATATTTAGGCCACATACCTTGATTATCTTTTTTTAATATTGGAGGAATAATTGATCTAGATGGCTTCCTTAGCCCATAACTTACTTTTTCACTAATTAATTTTCTATTAAGACTTTTTGCTAAAGCTATTCTTAAATTAAGATTACTTAACGGGTAAGAACTAGTTTTAAGGCTTATAAAACTTAATTCGGTAAAAGGACTATTACCTTCTTTAAACTTTTTATTTTTACTTAAATTCTTTAGACTATTTCTTTGACTATCATCAATTGAATTTGATAAGAGTACGTCAATTTGTTTGCTTTTTAAAGCCCCAAAAAGAGAAGATGAATTTGAATATCCTACAAAATTAATACCCTTATTTAAGGGCTTTTCACCCCAATAATTCAAATTTGGATGAATTAATTGGACTTCATTAGAAAAACTGCTCAGTACATACTTACCCGTACCAACAAATTTCTCATTTAAAAACTTATTAGAATATTCTTTATAAAAGGTGGGAGATATTGGTGTTAAATTTACTGATGTAAGTAAACCATTTAAAGAACTTGATGGTTTATTTAAATTTATTTTAACTGAATATTCACTTGGAGTTTCTATTGATTTAATCTTATTTCCTAAAATATAATTCATCGTTCCAATCCTTTTGAATCTATCAAAAGTAAACTTTATTGCATTTGAGTTAAATGAAGTTCCATCGTGAAAAAAAACATTTTTTCTTAAGTTGATAATTATTTGAAGTCTATCCTTTGAAATAATTGGCATCCCCGATGCCAATTCAGGGATTAATTCTCCGTTAGAATTTAATTCATATAATGTGTCTCCCAGAGAACTAATTAATTGAATTGCTTTAAGAGTATTAGCTCTAGCTGGATCTAAAGATTCAATTTTTCCAGAACTTGCTACTGTTATTTTTTTAGATACTCTTTTTGAGCCGCAAGAATTGTTTAGCAAAGAAATTAAAAAAATAAATATTGATAAAAGAACTTTTTTTTTCATATTTCTAAAGTATTAAATTATTCAGAGGATTCATTTGAGCAAAAAATTTGTAAGGTTATTTGACTTATTTCTAAAGCAAATGTTTTTTTAGAATTACAGGCAAAAGGCCACTCTCTCACCCAACAAATTTTTTTACCTATATTTATACCAATTACTTGAAAAGTCTTATTACTATTTTTAATTTTCACACAAGCACCCTTATAAAGGTTTTCAGAACAAGTTAAATTATTATTATCATTTTTATTATGTAATAGTTTTGAATGAATCATTAAGGGGCTAAAACAAAAAACTTACTTTCTTCGGTTTAACAAGCTATTAAGAAATTTGCAAACTATTTTTTTAAATACAACTTAATTGACTTGCAATAATTTTGACTTCATTTAGAGAATTTATTTCATCTTTCGATTTCTCAAAATTTCCATTATTCACCTTATGAGTTATAACAACAATTTCAGCTTTGTCCTCACTTGCATCTAGTTGAACAATTGATTCGATTGATACATTATTATTTCCAAAAATATCTCCAATCTTTCCTATTACGCCTGGACTATCAAGACAAATAATTCTAAGATAATTTTTTTTATTTATTTGAGAAGATCCAATAATATGACAGTTTCTCCAGAAATCAAAGGATAATAATGGATCGATTGAATTATTGTTTTTTACTGAGGCGGCATGCAGATTTAATATATCTGATACTACTGATGCAGCAGTTGGGCCACTCCCTGCACCTGGACCATACAACATTATTTCTCCAAGAGGGTCAGCCTCTATCAATAAGGCATTGTTAACTCCCTTGACTGTTGCTAATGGATGAGATTTTGGAATCAAGGAAGGGCCTACCCAAATATTCAAAGCAAGAGAATCATTACTATTAATTTGTCGCCTTTCTGAGAGGGCCAAAAGTTTTATTTCAAAACCTAATTTATTGGCATATTCGATATCCTTGAGATTAATTTTACTAATGCCCTCAGAATGTATCTCGTCTCTTTTGATTTTACCTCCAAATGCGAGTTCACTAAGAATTGAAATCTTATCAGCAGCATCATGTCCCTCAACATCTGCCGTTGGATCAAATTCTGCATACCCAAGGCTTTGGGCCAATTTCAAGGTCTCCTTATAATCAGCTTTTTCATTGGTCATCTTTGAAAGAATAAAATTTGTTGTACCATTTATTATCCCAACCATTTTTTTTATGCTGTTACTTTTTAATGATCTTTTTAAGGGTTCGATTATTGGAATCCCACCGCAAACTGCAGCCTCTGACAATATATAAACTCCTTCTTTAGCAGCAGTCTTATATATTTCTTCTCCATATCTTGCGATAACTGCTTTATTTGCTGTAACAACAGATTTACCTGATCTTAATGATTGCAGAATAATATCTTTTGCTAAATCAACCCCACCCATTACTTCAACAATTACATCTATAGAGGTGTCATTAATTAATTCAAATGGATCATCAGTTAATAAATTATTTTCTAGCTCAATATCTCTTTTTTTACTTAGATCTTTAACTGCTATTTTTGCAATTTCTATTTCTTTTAGAATTGGATGTGAATCAATTTCAGAGCTTAATATTTTAAAAATCCCTGAACCTACAGTTCCAAAACCTACAATACCAATTTTGCATTTTCTCATTTTTTATTTCTTTTGGATTTGAATTTAATTTTATATTATTAGACCTACAAAAATTCATTTGCTTGAGACTGCATTTTCAATAGTATGTTTAAAAAACCATTTGACCTTGAAGGGGTTAAGCTTGCTTTTAAACCAGTATCTTCAATAAATTTCTTATTTATTTTAACAACCTCATTTGGGGTTAATTCATTTAATCCAGTAATTAGAAATGCCAATAAACCCTTGGTTATTAGGGCATCAGAATATCCTTCCCAAAATAGTCTACCGCCTTTAATATTTGCCTTAACAAAAACTTCTGAAACGCATCCTTTAACCTTATTTTCTTCAACAAGGACTTTGCTATCTGGTGCTTTCAATTTTTTGCCTAACCATAAAATGAACTCATATTTTCTTTTTGGATCTTCTGATTTCTGCAACTTTTCGACTAATTTTGATAAATTTTTATATTTTTCTTGATTTTCCATTTTTATAAAACTATTAATAAACCACTTGTAGATCTCTTATTATACAAATATTTCTTTTTCTGTGATAAAGCCTGATAAGGGAATATCCCACTCAGCTCTGGCTAATGGAATCGTACTTACACAATTAGAAGTTAAAACTCCAATGCATGGTACAGTCCTCCAATTTTTATTTATCCTTAATTTATCAAAATAACCTCCTCCATAACCTAATCTTATTAAATTTTTATCTACAGAAAGACATGGAACAAGTATCATACTTATCTGCTTATGACTTAATGAGAAAGAGTTATTTGGACTTAGTATCCCCTCAGAGTCTTTTGTAAGAGGTTTTTCATCCCATGGATAAAATAACAACTCTTTTTTATCTTTACATCTGGGCAAAGCTAAAGAAATTTTTTCCTTTAGACTTCTAATATCTACTTCATTTTTTAGAGGCCAATATATTGCTATGTAACCAATATTTTTATATTCCTCAATAAATGAATCAACATATAATTTTACGTTCTTTTCTACATTTACTCTTTGATTAAGAGAAATCTCATCTCTAAGTTTTCTGAAAGTATCCCTCTCCAATTTCTTTTTTTCAAAGATAGTCATATTGAATCTTCAGTTGAATCCTTCTTCATTTAGTTTTGTGAGTGCTATGGCCAATGCATCTGCTGAATCATCAGGCTTTGGAGGCTTGTTAAGTTCTAAGTTATGCATAACAGCATCAAGAACTTCTTTCTTAGATGCTTTTCCAGACCCAGCAATGGTTAACTTTATCTGAGCAGGAGAATATTCACTAACAGGGATTTTTTTAGAGGCCAATACCATCATAATTACTCCTCTAGCCTGCACCACACTAATAGTAGTACTTGATCTATAAAAGAAAAATTTTTCTACCGCCGCTACATTTGGATTCCAATGATTTACCAATTCATTAAGATCTTTGAAAATCTCATAAAGTCTATCTTCTTCTTTTTTATCTTTACCTGTCTCAATAACTCCACAATCTAGTAATATCTTTTTTTCATTTTCTATTTCAATAATTCCATAACCAACTCTAGCTAATCCAGGGTCAATCCCAATTATTCTCACTGTAATTAAGCTTCTGCAGACAATTGGAATTTTGAAATATTTTCTTTTTCATCTAAATCAAATACTTTACAAAAAGCTTGAATAACTCTTTCACCTGAATCAACTTGTTCTAAAGGATCTTTTCTTAGCCTATGTCTTAAAGAACAAGAAATAACCCTTGCTATGTCATCTTCTTGCACTTCAGTTCTGCCCTCAAAGGCTGCAATTGCCCTTGCCGATCTATTTGTAACAATATCTCCACGTAACCCATCAACATCAAGTTCTCCGCAGATTGCAGAAATATTCAATCTAAGATCATCGTCCATCTGAACAGAATTTAATATTTCTTGAGCTTTAATAACCTTTTGTTGAAGTTCATCCTGTTGTTTTTCAACACTCAATGAAAACTCATCAGGATTATCATCAAAAGAAGTTCTTTGATCAACTACTTGAACTCTTAATTCTGCATCTCTAACTGTCTTAACCTCAACACTCATTCCAAACCTGTCCAATAGCTGAGGCCTTAATTCACCTTCTTCTGGGTTACCTGAACCAATAAGAACAAACCTTGCAGGATGTCGAACTGAGACTCCCTCCCTTTCAACTGTATTCCATCCGGAAGCAGCCGAATCTAACAGTACGTCAACTAAATGATCATCTAGCAAATTAACTTCATCAACATATAGTAAACCCCTATTAGCCTTTGCCAATAATCCAGGTTCAAATGCCTTAATACCTTCACTCAAAGCCTTCTCAATATCAATAGTTCCGCAAAGCCTGTCTTCAGTAGCCCCTAAAGGTAAATCAACCATAGGCACTTGTTTTTGAATACTCTCTAGATTTTCTCCTTGAACAACTTTTTCCAAAACTTCTTTACTCTGCAAATCAGGATCAATTAGAGAACTATTATATGGATCATCTTTAACAACTTCTATTGCTGGCAACAAATCAGCTAAGGCTCTTATTGTAGTAGATTTTCCAGTCCCTCTATCACCCATTATCATGACTCCTCCAATTCTTGGATCAATAACATTTAACAAGAGTGCTAATTTCATTTCTTCCTGACCAATTACAGCTGTAAAAGGAAAAACTCTTCTTTTCTTTGTTGTTGTCACAGTTTTAGTTTTCTTAAATAATCAAATAATCAATAGATGCTACTTCAGAAAATGTTTTTAGTAAATATCCCTATCAAATTTAAACTAGAGAGTAATAAAATCTAATTTAATTTATAAGATCCTAATTTTTTTTTGAATTATTCAAAAACCAGTTTATTTGATGGACAACTCCTCTTAAAACATTTATTTCGTGCATTGATGTATTTGCTCTTAAGATGTAACTCTTAAATTTACTTATTTTTGCCCTTGAGGTATGTTTTAAAAGATATCCAACTCCCAGAAGCATTTCCTCTATCTCAACAAATGAATCATGTATTTGTTTTGATGATGCAAGATTAAAAACATCTAATTCCCTATTGAAATTTTTTTTTGAAGACTTATTTAATTCATACAAAACTATTGAAACTGCGTGAGAAAGATTTAAAGAAGGATTATTTTGAGAAGTAGGAATATTAAAAGTCTTATTAGCCAAAAGTAATTCACTATTAGTTAAACCTCTATTTTCTCTGCCAAATATAATTGCTAAATTATTTATCTTTTTAAAAGATTTAGTCCAATTAAATATATCTTCTGAAGATTCAAAAAATGAATCTTTACTTATATCAATCCTTCCACAAGATGCTAGAACTAAATCACAATCAAAAATTGCTTTTTCCAGATTATCAAAAATCTTACAATGTTCAAGAAACTTTTGACCTTTAAGGGCCATTTTTTTTGCTTCTAAAGAAAATATATCGCATTTTGGAGAAACAATTCTTAACTCTTCAACTCCAAAGTTTGAGCATAATCTAGCAACGCTCCCAACATTTAAAGGGCCATTTGGTTCAACTAATATTACCTTTAAATTAGAAAAATTTTTCTTCAAAATCATTCAAGGCTATGAAGATATTTTAATAAATTGGACATATTTACAGGATCAATTTCAAAACTTGGCATTGGGGGGGTAAGGCCTCCAGTAACTTGTTTTATTATCTCTTTATCATTTAAACGTTGAGTTATTGAGTGTAAATCTGGCCCCACTAATCCTCTTGCTGTAATTCCATGACATCCAACACAATTTATTTTAAAAAGAGCATCTCCTTCCTCAACAGATCCTTTAAGCTCAAGAGTTTCAATAATATATTTGTTGTTATCACGATGATAAAAGAAAAATATTGAAAAAAATACCAATAAAACTGCAAAAATAATTAAAAAAATTTTCAATAGTTCTCTTTTATAGTCTTTTTCTGCTGCAGATGATGAAGATGTTGACACAAAAAATAGTCTCTATGTAACAATTGTGATTAAGAAATTATAAAAAGGCAAAAAATGATCGAGCCTCTTCTATGTGGAATTGTTTTAGGGTTAGTTCCAATAACTCTTCTTGGATTATTCGTAAGTGCATGGAATCAATACAGAAGAGGTTCAGGGATTTTGGACATTGATTAAAAATGTCAATCTTGATTGTCCATAGTCTCTGACATCTATAGTTTCCCATAAAGTATTTTTTTTAATACAAAGTTTTGGAGAATGTTCACAAATAACTATTGAATCTTTTTTTAAAAAATTACAATTAAAAATTTGATTTAAAACTAATTCATGATAATTCAGATTATATGGAGGGTCTAGATAAACAAAGTCAAATTTTAATTTGTTTAAATCCATAATTTTAGATGATAAGTTTCTCTCGTGATTTGGTTTTGTCCAGTTCAAGACGTCTTTACAAATAACCTCAATATCATTTTTTCTGTCCTCTTTATCCTGCAACGAAAGTAGGTTTTTTAAGCAAATTTTTGAGTTGTTTTTGTTTTTTTCTATTGCAATTATTTTTCTTGCTCCATGATTATATGCTTCACAAGATATGGATCCTATGCCACTGAACAAATCTAACCAGTTACTATTTTCAACTCTATTGTTCAATATATTAAATATAGCCTCTCTAACTCTCAAAGTTGTAGGTCTCGTATAAGTATTATTTGGACTTTGAAGTCTTTTACCACCTATTAATCTTAAGTTTGTCTTCATCAGTAATATCAGTTATTGAATATTACTCAGCCATTTTCTTAAAAGTTTTTCTCCAGTTTTACCAGATTTTTCTGGATGAAATTGACAGGCCATCAAATTATCATTTTCAATCATAGCTGTTAATTTTTCAGTACCATAATTAACCTGAGCTGAAATAAGACTTAAGTCATCTGGAATAGCATGATAGGAATGTACAAAATAGACCCAATTATTTAATTCCTCTAGTTCTAGTAAAGTATTTGGTTTTGTAGGTAAAAGTTTGCACCAACCCATGTGTGGGATTCTTTGGTTAGCTATATTAGGAATTTTTTGTATTTTCCCCTTTAAAATCCCTAGTCCTTGAACTTTCCCTTCATCACTAGATTCAAAAAGGAGTTGAAGACCTAAACAAATCCCTAAAAAAGACTTTCCACTATTTATCCAATTTTCCAAATCAGTTATCAAATCCGTATTTATAAGATTAATCATCGCAGGATCAAAAGATCCAACCCCAGGAAGAATTATCGCCTTACAAGCCTTTGATTCCTTAAAGTTTTTAATTAGTAGTATTTCTTCTCCAAGACTTTCTAGAGATTTTGTTACGGAATGAATGTTACCCATCCCATAGTCTATAAGTCCAATTTTATGCAAAGCTCTTTATTTTATAAATGCTTAGTTAAGGTGCTTGAAAGAGTTGCTTTTGGTACAGCTCCAACCACAGTATCAACCTTTTGACCACCTTTAAAGATCATTAATGTTGGGATACTTCTAATTCCATATTGACTGGCAACATTTGGGTTCTCATCTGTATTTAATTTAAAAACTTTAATTTTCCCTTCAAAGTCTTTTGAGATTTCTTCTACGACTGGTGCAACCATCCTACAAGGACCACACCATGGTGCCCAAAAATCAACCAATACTGGTAGATCACTTTGCAGTACATCCTTGTCAAATGAAGAATCAGTTACGGCTGGAGCTGATGACATAATTTAAGTATTCCTTTAAGAAAATTTAGCAGGCAATTCTTTTAAGTGATGATTTCATTACAGATAAAATAATATAAGTAACAAAATATCTAAAAAAGCCCGATATAATCGGGCGATTTAGTGTGTGAGGAGTATGGGGTTTCCCCCATCATTTAATAATAACTCCTAATACGAAATTTTTCAGTTTAATAGTTAATTCACAAAGGTTTTATAAATTTTATCTAAAATAAATTACTTACCCATCCCAAGCTGCTGTGCTTTTTGATAAACCTTACCCTCTGTAAGAAGGGATGGTGCAATAACTATTTCAACCTCTTGCATTTCTTGGATGTTTTTAGCCCCAAGAGTACTCATTGATGTTCTAATAGCTCCTAATAAATTATGTGTCCCATCATCAAGTAAGGCAGGGCCTTTAATTATCCTTTCTAAAGATCCTGTAGAGCCGACTTCAATTCTAGTTCCCCTTGGCAATATAGGACTTGGAGTAGCCATACCCCAGTGAAATCCTTTACCTGGAGCATTTGAGGATTTAGCTATTGGAGAACCAATCATTACTGCATCTGCGCCACATGCTAAACATTTACAAATATCTCCACCAGTCACAATTCCTCCATCTCCGATAATGGGAATATAATGACCACTTTCTTTAAAATAATCATCTCTCGCCGAACTACAATCAGCAATTGCGGTTGCCTGAGGGATTCCAATTCCCAGCACCCCTCTTGAAGTACACGCTGCTCCAGGGCCTATACCAACCATCAACCCTGCGACCCCAGCCTGCATAAGAAGTTTAGCAACTTCGTAAGTAACACAATTGCCAGCGACAACAGGGACTTTCATAGATTGACAGAGATCTTTAATATTTAAGGTTTCCTTACCTTCCATACCGATATGCTCAGTTGAAACAACTGTTCCTTGGAGGAAAAATAAATCTATTTTGGAATTATTAAGTGTTTCTTGAAATTTAATGGCAGCTTGAGGCGTTCCACTAAACGCAGCAATGCCTCCTCTTTCTTTAACCTCATTTATTCTCTGTAAAATCAATTCCTCCTTAACGGGTTCACTATATATCTTCTGCATTAATGGAACAAAATCATTTTTTCCAACTGATGCAATTTTACTTAATATTTTATCAGGATTTATATATCGTGTTTGTATCCCCTCCATATTAATAACCCCTAGGGCACCTAATTTGGTAAGTTCTACAGCCGTATTAACATCCACAACGCTGTCCATAGCACTAGCTACAATAGGAACTTCTCTCTTTAAATTACCTATCAACCAGGAAGGATCAGTCAAATCGTAATCAAGTGTTCTTTTGCCAGGGACTAAAGCTATTTCGTCAATGCCATATGCCCTTCTGACTTTTTTGTTCAAACCAAGTTCAATATTCACGAATTTTTTATTTATTTTGATTAAATTAACAACTAAAGGGGTAATAAGCCAAGGTTTATTCAAAAACATCAGGTTTTTTTCTGAATTTGTGTGTAAATGTCAGTATTTGGGTATTAATTATATCTTTTTTTTTATTCATTATGACAATCAGCGATTATTATTAAATAAAGCTTTTATGTATGTCTGATATTGTAGATCCCGGGAACTCTGGATTAAGCGAAGATAACGATCGAATTATTCAGACCGACTTAAGAAATGAGATGTCTCGCTCTTATCTCGAGTATGCAATGAGCGTTATAGTTGGTCGTGCTCTTCCAGATGCGAGGGATGGATTAAAGCCTGTTCATAGAAGAATTCTTTATGCAATGTATGAACTTGGTTTAACTAGTGGTAGGCCATACAGAAAATGTGCAAGGGTTGTAGGAGAAGTACTTGGTAAATACCATCCCCACGGTGACACTGCAGTCTATGATGCTTTGGTAAGGATGGCTCAGGATTTTTCTATGAGGATGCCACTAATCGATGGTCATGGAAACTTTGGTTCTGTAGATAACGATCCTCCCGCAGCAATGAGATATACAGAATCTCGTCTACAGTCTCTTACTGATGAAAGTTTATTAGAGGATATTGAATCTGAAACTGTAGATTTCGCTGATAACTTTGACGGTTCTCAACAAGAACCAACAGTTTTACCCGCAAGAATCCCTCAACTACTTTTAAATGGATCATCTGGTATAGCAGTAGGAATGGCAACTAATATTCCACCCCATAACTTAGGAGAATTAATAAATGGTCTCAAAACAATAATCAGAAATCCATCGATTGAAGATAGAGAACTTTTTGAAGTAATTAAGGGTCCTGATTTTCCCACGGGCGGTCAAATCTTAGGAAGAGATGGAATTAGAGAAACTTTTAAAACGGGAAGAGGTTCGATAACCATGAGAGGTGTAGCAAATATTGAGCAAATTAAATCAGCTGGCAGATCAGAAAAAGATGCTGTGATAATTACAGAACTCCCTTTTCAAACTAATAAAGCGGCCTTGATAGAGAGAATTGCAGATATGGTTAATGAAAAAAAATTAGAAGGTATTTCTGATATTAGAGATGAAAGTGATCGAGATGGGATGAGGATTGTTATCGAGTTAAAAAGAGATGCCTATCCACAAGTAATTTTAAATAATTTATTTAAATTAACACCGCTACAAAATAACTTTAGTGCGAATATTCTAGCCTTGGTTAAAGGAGAGCCCACAACTCTTTCTCTTAGAAAAATGTTAGATGTATTTCTAGATTTTAGAGTAGAGACCATAAAGCGAAGAACAGGATTTTTATTAAAAAAGGCAGAAGAAAGAGATCACATCGTAAAGGGTCTTTTATTAGCCTTAGGTGCTATGGATGAAATTATTAATCTAATAAGATCAGCAAAAGACACAACTTCAGCTCGAGAAAGATTAAAAACTGATCATGAATTATCTTCCACACAGGCAGACGCAATCTTACAAATGCAGTTAAGAAGATTAACAGCTCTTGAGGCAGATAAAATCAAAGCAGAACATGAAGAATTAACTCAAAAAATTAACCAATATAAGCAAATATTAAATAGTAAAGAAAGAATTCTTGAAATTATTCTTGAAGAACTTAATAAAATTGATGAAAGATTCTCTTCGCCTAGAAAAACAGAAATATTAGACATTGGTGGAGGACTAGATGATATTGATCTAATAGCAAATGACAGATCAGTAGTTCTATTAACCGAAGCAGGTTATTTAAAAAGGATGCCTGTTAATGAGTTTGAATCTACCAGTCGTGGGTCTAGGGGTAAAGCTGGAACAAAGACTCAAGGAGATGATGACGTTAAATTATTTATAAGCTGTAATGATCATGATACTTTATTACTTTTCAGTGATAGAGGAGTAGCTTATGCTCTACCAGCATATCGAGTTCCTATGAGTAGTAGAACTGCAAAAGGTACCCCATCCGTTCAACTTCTCCCAATACCAAGAGAAGAAAAAATAACTTCACTATTAGCTGTAGATTCTTTTAATAACGATTGTTATCTATTAATGCTAACAAAGGCTGGCTTTATAAAAAGAACTGCTCTTTCTGCTTTCTCCAAAATTCGCTCAAATGGACTAATAGCAATTAATCTTGAGGATGGAGACGCCCTAACATGGGTTAGATTATCAAAAGAAGGAGATAGTGTTTTAATTGGATCTAGAACAGGAATGGCGATCCATTTCAGATTAGATATCAATGAATTAAGACCACTTGGCAGGACAGCAAGAGGGGTTAAATCAATGAACCTAAGAGAGGGAGACAATCTAGTTTCTATGGATGTTTTAACATCTGATTTAGTTGATCAATTAGCTAAAATTGAAGACCTCAACAAAGAAATTGATGAAAATCCTGAGGTTAACTCTTCAGAAGGTCCCTGGGTATTAATAGCTAGTGCATTTGGACTAGGGAAGAGAGTACCTGTAACTCAGTTTAGATTACAAAAAAGAGCTGGGATGGGTTTGAGAGCTATAAAATTCAGAATTAAAGATGATGTACTAGTTTGTTTGAAGGTCCTTGGTGAAGGAGAAGAATTACTTTTTGTCACAGAAAAAGGTGTAATTGTTAGAACAAACGCAGATAAAATATCTCAACAGTCTAGAGCCGCTACTGGAGTGAAATTACAAAGATTGGATGAAGGTGATCATTTATCAGAAGTGGTATTAGTTCCTCGTGAACAAATAGAGGACCCAGACCAACTTAACTCAGGGGAAGAAAATTAAAAGGCTAATGGTGAATTAAATAATATGGAAATACTTGATATTTTAATTTTAGGTTCCGGACCTGCAGCATTATGTTTAGCTTCTGAATTAGCAAAGCAAGATCTAAACATAAAGGGCATATCAACAAAATCTCCAAATGAAAAATGGGAAAACACATATGGCATATGGGCATCTGAATTAGAGGAATTAGGGTTAGAGTCCTTGTTATCACACCGATGGTGTAAAACAGTAAGTTTTTTTGGGAATGGGGAAAATAAAAAAGGAAACATTCCAACAAAACATAACTATGATTATGGTTTAATAAATCAAGAAGCCTTTCAAAATGAACTTTTAAAAAAATGCAAAGGTATTGAATGGTTGAATGAAACAGCTAAACATATTTCAGAGAAAAACAAAATCTCTGAAGTAATATGTTTTTCAGGTCTAAAAATAAAAGCAAGGTTAGTTATTGATGCAAGTGGACATAAAAGTAATTTTGTAAAAAGACCAGCTCAAAATGAAATCGCTCAACAAGCTGCCTATGGAATTGTGGGGAAATTCTCTTCACCCCCTGTTAATAAGGAACAGTTTGTATTAATGGATTTCCGTCCAAATCATTTAAACAATGAAGAAAAGTTATACTCTCCTTCTTTTCTTTACGCTATGGATCTAGGAGATGAAACTTTTTTTGTTGAAGAAACTTCATTAGCTAGTTATCCAGCATTATCACAAGAGAATCTTAAAAAAAGACTTTTTAAAAGACTGAATGGTAAGGGGATTAAGGTGAATGAAATTTTTCATGAAGAGAATTGCCTTTTCCCAATGAATTTACCCCTCCCATTTAAAAAACAATTTGTTCTTGGTTTTGGAGGGGCCGCAAGTATGGTTCATCCTGCATCAGGATACATGATCGGATCTTTATTAAGAAGAGCTCCACTCCTTGCAGAAAAATTAGCAATCTTTTTGAAAGAACCTCATCTAAGTTCTCTTGAGCTAGCAACAAAAGGTTGGGATATCCTATGGCCTTATGAGTTAACACAAAGGCATAAGCTATACCAATATGGCCTAAGAAGATTAATGAGTTTTGACGAAAGTAGATTAAGAAGCTTTTTCTCAAATTTCTTTAAATTATCGACAAAAGAATGGGTAGGTTTTCTTACTAATACACTTCCACTTCCAAAACTAATTTACGTGATGAGTAAGATGTTTATAAATTCTCCTCTAAAAGTAAAATTAGGAATGCTTAAGTTAAATTAGTATCTTAATTTCGCCAATCATCAATATTAATATTAGGAAAAACATTATCTTCTTCCTCAATATCTTCAAGAAATTCTAAATTAATATTGGAATGATTTTTAATCATTTCAACTAGTTTCCAGAACCTTAACAAATGTCTTTCTATTCTCTCTTTTGCAAGCTCAGTTGTAGTTCCAGCTCTTAGGATAAAACTCCAATCTGAGGACTCAGAGAGAAGTAGTTCTCTTGCTGCCTGCTTGAAAAGTCTTGAAGATAAGTCATTATTAAAATTTTTCGAGCATAAATCAATAAAAGTTGAGCCTGCTTTTGTAATTTCTGGAACGATCCAAGCATTTGAATCATTAATCCAGTAATTATGGTAACCACCTTGCCCCCAGCTAGATGGCGATGGATCACAAATCTGAAGATTTGGCTTTAGAAGTAAAAATTCTTTTAAATTTGTAAGCTTAATTGAATATTTACGAGAGTTCTTTAAAATATATTCAATAAATAAAGGCCCCTCATACCACCAATGCCCAAATAACTCTGCATCAAATGGAGCTACCAATAAGGGATTAAAGGAAGAGGATAAAGTTAATTTTTCTAACTGTTTAGATCTTGCTAGAAGATAAGCATCAGCATGTTCCGCAGCCTTCTTTTTGGCTTCATTTTCTAAGTAAAACTCCTTTTTACCTAATGGTACTCTTTCATCCGTAATCTTATGAAACTTTAGACCCAAAGGTCTTTTAGTTGAAATACCCTTCTTTTGGAGCTCAGTAATAGGTAATTCCCAACCCAAATCTTTATGAAATTCCCTATAAACTTTGTCACCCGGGAATCCATCCTTAGCAGACCAAACGGGCAAGGTTGACTCACTATCTCTTCCAAAGAATGCAACTCCTTTTTTCGAGCAGATTGGAGCATATACACCATATCTAGGCCTTGGTGTGGAATTTAGAATCCCATGACCGTCTAAAATTGCATATCGAATTCCAGAATTAAATAGTTTTTCATCTAAATTTTCATAATATGCACATTCAGGTAACCAAATACCTAAAGGCTTAGTTCCAAAAATATGTTCATGACTCCTAATAGCTGTGTTAATTTGTCCTTTAACAGTTTCAGGATTCTCCCTTAGAATTGGCAAATATCCGTGTGTAGCCGCACAAGTAAGAATATCCAAATTTCCAGAGGCATTTAAAACTCTAAACTTCTCAATTAAATTTCCAGAACATTTTTGCCAGTATAAGTATTTGTCATTAAGATTTTTCAATAAAAATGCAGAGGCATTTTTTTCCTCTTGTGGCAGTTCATTTAAGAAATCATTCCTTGTTTTAATCCAGCTTGGGAAAGTTTCTTGAGTTTGTTTATTATCTAGAAGTGATAATAATGTTGGAGACAAACTAATAGTAAGTTTTGTATTTAAAGGATTTTCATTTTTGGAAGATTCTATTGATTGAAGTAGTGGTATATAACATTCCAATATCGCCTGAAATAACCAATCTTCTTCTAACGAGTTTTTTTCATTTTTTCTGACATAAGGAAGATGAGCATGTAAAACTATCGCTAACTGGCCTAAAACATTTTTTTTTGGGTATTGCCCATTCATACTTTTTATAATTTATGCGTGTAATTCTATAAAAAATCAAAATTAACCTTTTATAAAAAGGAAGCTTTAATCTTAAAACAATACTTTAATAATTAAAGGATTTTATTTTTTTTTTCAGAATTTTAACCAATATTGTTAAGTAATAAGCATGCATCAAGTTTTTATTGAACAAAATCTAGTCATTTTTTTTTAATTAGCTTAATATAAAGTTTAAGTGATTCCTGCTAATGTCCAAAGATCCTGGAAGAATTTTGATCTTTGATACAACTCTTCGTGATGGAGAGCAATCTCCTGGTGCTAGTTTAAATCTTGAAGAAAAGCTTGCTATCGCGCATCAATTAGCAAGATTAGGAGTAGATGTTATTGAGGCTGGATTCCCTTACGCAAGTCCCGGAGATTTTAAAGCAGTTAATAAAATTGCCAATGCTGTAGGGAAAGAAAATGGTCCTATTATATGCGGTTTAGCTAGAGCGTCCAAGGCTGATATAGAAGCATGTTATGAAGCAGTAAGTCCAGCTCCCAAGAAAAGAATACATACTTTTATTGCTACAAGTGATATTCACCTTAAACATAAACTTAAAAAATCCAGAAAAGATGTTCTTCAAATAGTCCCAGAAATGGTTAATTATGCTAAAGGATTGGTAGATGATATCGAGTTTTCTTGTGAAGATGCCTCAAGGAGTGATCCTGAATTTTTATACGAAGTAATTCAACTAGCAATTTCTGCAGGAGCGACAACAATAAATATCCCTGATACTGTTGGGTTTACAACTCCAAGTGAATTTGGCAAATTAATAGCGGATATTAATAAAAATGTTCCAAATATTGATGAGGCAGTAATCTCGGTTCATGGTCATAATGATTTAGGCTTAGCAGTTGCCAATTTTCTAGAGGCAGTAAAAAATGGGGCAAGACAACTAGAATGTACTATTAATGGAATTGGTGAAAGAGCCGGGAATGCCTCTCTAGAAGAATTAGTAATGGCATTGCATGTTAGGAAAAGTTTTTTTAACAGTTTTTTCAAAAGAAATTCAGAGTCTCCAACTCCTCTTACAGCTATAAGAACAGAAGAAATAACAAAAACATCTAGGCTCGTTTCCAACCTTACTGGAATGACTGTTCAACCTAATAAAGCAATTGTGGGAGCTAATGCTTTTGCACATGAGTCAGGCATTCATCAGGATGGAGTCTTAAAAAATAGACTAACTTACGAAATTATCGATGCAAAAACTGTTGGTTTGAGTAACAACAAAATATCTTTGGGAAAACTCAGTGGAAGAAGTGCAGTAAGAGCAAGATTAGAAGAGATGGGATATGACTTGAGCCGGGAAGACTTAAATGATGCTTTTGCTCGTTTTAAGGATTTAGCTGATAGGAAAAGAGAAATTACTGATAGAGACTTAGAAGCAATTGTTAGTGAACAAGTACAGCTTCCAGAAGCTAAATTTCAATTAAGTCTTGTACAAGTAAGTTGCGGTAACGCATCTAAACCTACTGCAACAATCACTCTTTTAAACACGGAAGATAATACTGAGGATACTGCTGTATCATTAGGTACTGGACCTGTTGATGCTGTCTGCGAGGCTTTAAATAAATTAGCTAAAGTTCCTAATGAATTAATTGAATTTTCTGTAAAGTCGGTGACAGAAGGTATTGATGCTTTGGGCGAAGTAACCATAAGAATTAGAAGGGATAATAAGATATATTCTGGTCATTCTGCTGACACGGATGTTGTAGTTGCTGCTGCTAATGCTTACGTTAATGCTTTAAATAGGCTTGTATTCTCTGAGAAAAAAAAATCAATTCACCCACAATTTGATAATTTAGAAAATTCTGAGAAAAATATTTCTATATAATCCTGCAAATTAAATTATTTCTTAG
This sequence comes from Prochlorococcus marinus str. MIT 9302, assembly GCF_000759975.1. Taxonomy (GTDB): domain Bacteria; phylum Cyanobacteriota; class Cyanobacteriia; order PCC-6307; family Cyanobiaceae; genus Prochlorococcus_A; species Prochlorococcus_A marinus_M. The sequence continues at coordinate 49,173 of NZ_JNAM01000001.1, forward strand.
GATTATTAAGTAGCATTAAAAATAGTCTCTCAATACTGTAGATTGAAAAATAACTAAAGCAGTAAATAATGAGAGAAAGGTTACTAGGATATTGGGTACTTTCGTGGGTTGGGTTAATAAGCAATATAATTGCACTTCCAATAATCGCATTAATAATAAGTTATGGGCCTCCACTAAAAGTTGCGAATATAACTCTTGCTATAAGTATTGGTTGGCCTGCTGCGATCGTTGGAATAGTTTCTTCAGCAGCTCTTTTAGCAGAGAGGAAATGGGGAGTAACTTTAACTCTAGTATCTCTATCAATGGTAATTTCTGGTATGGGTCCTTACTCAGTAGTAAGGCTTATAACTCTTCAAGACATATTTGGAATTGGTGGGTTTACACTTTTTACAACATTATTAAGTACGTTGGCTCTTCTATATTGGTGTAATCCAAAACATCGAAGAAGTATCAGGCTATAAATTTAGAATTAAGAAAAAGTATTGTTCTTGCTAGTTGGATACTGAATTCTTCTATGTCTAATTCTTTTCCATACATTCAAAAATGCCCTTTTTATTAAAAAAATTTCTCCCTTTGATAAATTACTATCATCTAATTGGCCATCTTTTTGACGTGAGTAGATAATTTTAGATATTGTTTCCAAAGCTTGTTTATCAGTTGCATTAATATTCATAGCTCTTAGTGCTGCTTCACATCCATCAGCAAGCATTAAAATAGCTGTTTCTTTTGACTGAGGAATAGGACCATTGTATCTAAAATCATTTTCATTAATCTTGATATTTTTTTCTTTAGCTTTATGAAAAAAATATCCCATTTTTAGAGTGCCTTGATGTTCTGGGATAAAATTTGCAATTGGTTTAGGGAGCCTATTTTTTCTTGCATACTTTAATCCTTCATCAACATGTGCCTGTAATACCTCTGCACTTCTAATAGGATCATCTATTTCGTCATGTGGATTTTTTGATCCATCCTGATTTTCAATAAACCAATTAGGGGCATGTAATTTACCAACATCATGATATAACGCTCCAGTTTTAATTAGATCGATATCACCACCAATCATTCTTGTTGCTTCCTCTGCTAAACCACAGATAAGTAAGGTATGTTCAAAAGTACCAGGAGCTTCAAGAGACAATCTTCTAATAAGAGGTTTCTCTTTATCAGCCAATTCGAGTAATCTAGCTTTAGTTAACAATCCAAAAATCGATTCAAAAATAGGAATAAATAATATAGTAAAAAGCATTACTATTGCTAATAACAGAGAATCTGAAAATATATCTCCTTTAGCAAAAACAAATTCTTGTTTGTCAACAAGAGATATTTTATCTTTACCTATTAATATCCATTGACTTAAAAAAGATCCAATGGAAACAAAAATTGAGAGTTGAAGTAACTGAGCTCTACTTCTTATTCTTCCTCCAAGTAGAGATACTACTGAAGCGCAGACTAATAAAATAAAAAATAAATTATTATTTATAGCAATTGCTGGGTTAGGCCAAATAAGGCTCGCTGTTGAAACCCAACTTAACGCCGTTATGCTTCCCATACCTTGAGATATTATTAATGCCGGTGGAATTATAATAGATAATGGACTTATGGTTGAAGCCAAGGATAATTTCGAAGCTTGTACTGCTAAAAGAAGAGTTATGATCAAGATAATCTGTCTTGAAGAAATTGTAGGATTCTCTTTTTTTGCAACTAATATCAAAATCCCAGAACTAATAAGTGCTTCAGTAAAGGTCAAAAACCAAGAAAAAATATCTGAGATATTTAAAGGCGAAAAAACAAGTAATTTATAAGAGGAAATTATTGAAATTAAAATGCATATTAAAAAAATTATGAGATTATCAATTTTTGAAATTCTTGTTGGCTGCTTTATTGGAACTTGACTCCTCCTCCACAGATAAAACAATTTTTTTAAGGTAGATGTAAGGTTTTGCACAGAATATAATTAAATCTATTTGATTAATTTAAAATTATAGGCATGCTAGGTGTAAAAAGGAGATGTTTTTCTAAATGTCATTAAAATTAGACGGTAAAAAATTATCTCTTGAAATTGAGGAAAAATTAAATAACTATATTTCCAGTAATAAAAAAATTGCCAAAAGATCTCCTGGTTTAGCTGTAATAAGAATAGGAGAAGACCCTGCGAGTGGTGTTTATGTTAATAACAAGGAAAAAGCATGTTCAAGGGTTGGAATAAAGAGCTATATCTTTCATCTAAAAGATAATGCAGAGCAAAAAGAAGTAGAACAATTAATAAAAAAACTAAACATTGACAAAGATATTGATGGGATATTGCTCCAACTCCCCATCCCAATGAAGTTTGATGAGCAACGACTGATAAGTTATATTAATCCAGACAAAGATGTAGATGGATTAAATGAGATAAACATTGGCAAATTAGTGAAAAATGAGCCTGCGATGAGATCATGTACACCAGCAGGAATTATCAATTTATTAAGATCCCAAAATATTACAATTGAAGGAAAGAAAATTGTTGTTATCGGAAGAAGTTTACTAGTTGGGAAACCCCTTTCGCTTATGCTTTTAAACCTTAATGGGACAGTAACAATGACTCATTCAAAAACATTAAATTTAAATAAAGTCTGTAAAGAAGCTGACATATTAATTGCTGCTGCAGGGAAACCTAATCTTGTAGATTCTAGTTTTATAAAAGAGGGAGCAGTGATTATTGATGTTGGGATACATAGATTAAAAATTTCTGATAAAAACAAAACCAGATTATGTGGCGATGTATTATTAGAAGATGTCATTCCTAAAGTATTTGCTTACACACCTGTTCCAGGAGGTGTAGGCCCAATGACCGTAACAATGTTACTGGTAAATACTATTTTTAGCTGGCAAAAAAAATTTGGTTTATCATCAACCCTAAATGACCTTTTGCCATAAATCTAAGATGAAAAAAATTATTTTTAAAGGTATGAAATGACTGACGTTTTAAATAACATTTCAGATTTTGAAAAATATCTTAAAACTGCAAAAAAAATTGTAGAAGAAGCACTTGATTTCTCCCTAGGACCCGAAAACCCAGAAATACTTAGGGAGTCAATGAGATATTCTCTTTTGGCTGGAGGAAAAAGAATACGTCCTATTTTATGCTTAGCCTCTTGTTCACTGGCCGGAGGAGAACCTTCTCTAGCTGTTCCTACGGCGGTAGCGATAGAAATGATTCATACAATGTCCTTGATTCATGATGACTTGCCCTCTATGGACAATGATGACTTGAGGAGAGGTAGGCCGACTAATCATAAAGTTTATGGAGATGCATTAGCTATTCTCGCAGGCGATGCTTTATTAACTAGAGCCTTTGAAATGGTCTCTTTAAGAAGTCCAGGAGTTGATCCAACTAGATTATTAAATGTAGTTGGTGAACTTTCCTTGGTTGCAGGTGCACCGGGTCTAGTAGGAGGACAAGTTGTTGATTTAGAATGCGAAGGCAAAGAAGTAGACCTTAAAACCCTAGAGTATATTCACCTTCACAAGACTGGGGCTTTATTAAAAGCTTGCGTAAGAACAGGCGCGATGATTGCAGGTGCCAACGAAAAACTATTACAAGCTCTGACAACATATGCAGAGGGAATCGGATTAGCCTTCCAAATTATAGATGATATTCTTGATTTAACTTCGAGCAGTGAAAAACTTGGTAAAACGGCAGGTAAAGATCTTTTAGCTGACAAAACTACATACCCTAAATTACTTGGGATGGAGGAGTCAAAGAAAAGAGCATTTCATTTAGTAGAAAAAGCAAAAAATGCACTTGAACCTTGGGGTTCAGATGCAAAGTATTTAATATCCCTAGCTGACTTTATTACAAATAGAGACAGATAAATAGTTTTAATTTATGTCTGAGTTTTTTGCCTTTTTTAATAATTCAGTTCTTTTCTGGAGTTTATTGTCCTGTTTACTGGCTCAATTTTTTAAAATTGTATTCAATTTCTTTTCAACTGGAGAGATTAAATTTAGAATTATGTTCGAGACAGGAGGGATGCCTTCGAGTCATTCCGCCTTAATAACTGGTGCTTCATCTGGTATAGGTTATGAATTAGGATTTGATAGCTCAATATTCGCATTATCAGTTGCAGTCGCCCTTATAGTTATGTATGACGCTAGTGGTGTTCGAAAATCAGCTGGTATTCAAGCTGCAGAAATCAATAAGCTATCAAAGAAACTAGACCCTAAATCTGAATTACTTCTAAAAGAAACCCTAGGTCACACAAAATTTGAGGTTATTGTGGGGAGTTTTTTGGGACCATTAATTACTTTGCCTGGAATGTTTTTTTTAGGTTCCCCTCTTAAAATATTTGATTTGATAATAAATTAAGAATCCATTGAATAAATAATTTGAGTCGCATTTATAAAGTTTTTTGCAACTTCTTGAGAACTAGGCAAATGTAAGTGAATCCAACTTGCATGTAATTTATCATCAAAAAAGCCTTCATTTTTGTATTCAGTTTCCCAAGATTTAATTTTCCACGGAGAAGAGAGTTTACGCTGATAATCAGTTTTTTTTAAATCAAATTCAGATAAATAATTATTTTCAATTTCCCAGTAATGAAATTCATGTCCCCTAATTAATTGATTTTGTTTAATAATCGGAGTATCTTTTAAACCCTCAATATATCTATAACCTACTGAAAGTTTACTTTTTTTTGATTTAAAAGGTAGGATGCCACTCATTTTATGATTATTACCATTTTCATCTTTTATTAAGTCTCCAAGAATCATCATCCCACCGCACTCTGCATATATAAATCCATTTTTGCGGAATTTCCTTAACGAATTTAAACTTTTTCTAGAGTTACTTATTTGCTCAGCATATTTTTCAGGAAACCCACCAGGAATAATTAAAGAAGAAGCCTCGTTAGGTATTTCTTCATCATCATAAATACTCCATGAAATCAAAGGTATGCCTATTTCACTCAAAAACTCCTTAGTTTCAGGGTATTGAAAATGAAAGATTTTATCTTCTGCAATTGCGATAGGTTTACTTTTGTCAATTTTAAAATCTTCAACACTAACCGATTTAAATATTTTCTTTTGAGGAGATATCAGAAATTTACTTAGAGAAAACATATCAAGATTTCTTTCGGCGAAACTTGCAAAATATTCAACATCAATTTCTTCGCCATTATCGAATGGAGATATCAAACCTAAATTTGCTTTGTTTAAAGTTATTCTTGAATCAGATGGTAAAAAACCAAGGATTTCTATATCTTCATTTTTAAAAACCTCTTCGATTAATTTTTTATGTCTAACCGAATTAACGTTGTTAAAGATAATTCCTGCTATCGACAACTCACTATCGAAATCTCTAAAACCTCGAATGGT
>NZ_JNAM01000002.1 GCF_000759975.1 Prochlorococcus marinus str. MIT 9302
AAGAAGAGCAAAAACAAGAATTACAGAAGAAAGAAGAGCAAAAACAAGAATTACAGAAGAAAGAAGAGCAAAAACAAGAATTACAGAAGAAAGAAGAGCAAAAACAAGAATTACAGAAGAAAGAAGAGCAAAAACAAGTGTTGACTGATAGTGCTAACAAAGAAAAAATTGCTGTCCCGCCTGAAATTATTGCTGAGCCTGAACTAGGAGAATTAGATGACAATTTTACTTGGTCAGCAATGGTATTAGCTGCTCAAGGAAAAAAAATAAATCAAATATCTATAGATGAAATTGATTGGCTCACTAAATTAAGAAGAGGATTAGAAGAGACACGTAAAGGATTTGTTACTGAATTATTGGATAAATTGGGAGATGATCCTCTTACACCTGAATCTCTTGATGATTTAGAGACCCTACTAATTAGAGCTGATGTCGGTATTGATTCAACTGATAAAGTTATCAGTTCTCTCAGAACAAAATTAAATGAAGAAGTTGTGGGTGGAGAAGCAGGAATAAAATTTTTAAAGAAGGAATTAAAATTAATTATTGATAAACCAATAAAAAATTCAGGTACTGATCTTTTAGTACCAAAAAAGGGTAAGTTAAATGTCTGGTTATTAGTAGGCGTTAATGGTGTTGGTAAAACTACAACTTTAGGAAAATTGGCATATTTGTCTTCAAGAAGTAATTATAAAACTTTGATTGCTGCTGCTGATACTTTTAGAGCTGCGGCAGTAGAACAACTTCAAGTATGGGGCGAAAGGAGTAATGTTGATGTTATATCTAATCAATCAAAAAATGCTGATCCAGCTGCTGTAGTTTTTGATGCAATTAATTCTGCAAAAAAAAGAAATGTTGACTTATTACTAGTTGATACAGCAGGTAGATTGCAAACAAAAAATAATCTAATGGATGAATTATCAAAAATAAAAAAAATTATTGATAAAAAGGTTCCAGATGCAATCGTTGAATCATTACTAGTTTTAGATGCAAGTCAAGGTCAAAATGGCTTAAAGCAAGCAAAAAGTTTTGCTAAATCAGCCAATTTAAGTGGAGCCATTATCACTAAATTAGATGGTACTTCACGAGGAGGCGTGTCTTTAGCAGTCTCTGAAGAAGTAAACTTGCCTATTAGATTTATTGGAGCTGGAGAAGGTATAAAAGATTTGAGACCTTTTAATAGTTATGAATTTGTTGAGGCTATGCTTGCAGATAAATAAATATTTAATTAAAATTTTAAAAAATTTTAATTTAATGTTAAAACATATTTAACTAGTAGATTTGTTGTGACAAATAATCAAAAAGAAAAATTATTTTCAAACAAATTTATTCAAAACTTTTTGGATTCTGAAGCTACAGTATCTCAAAAAAATAAATACAAATTTGGTGAAATTGCATCTTCATTAGCATATTATTTAAAATCTTTTTCCAATATCAATAAATTCCTTGATTATATATGCTTAATTTTTAAACATATTTTTAAAGAAGAAATAATATTAATTATTCCTTTAAATTACGAGGGAGAAATATGGAATGAAAACATTAAAATTTCTGCTAATAATGAATTTTTAAAAATTCAAGAAGAAATTAATATTTTTTTGAATCAATTTAATTTTTCAAAAAATTTTAAAATAAAAGAAATTTTATCATTTGAAAATGCTTTAAAAAATAATTTCAAAGAATATACTATAAATACAGAAAAAATATTATCCAGAGGCAAATGCAGAGGATTTATTTATATTTTTAGCAAAAATATATCTGGCGATTCCATTACTAAAGATTCTAATTTTAATTTTATTCAAAATTGTTTAGCTGTTGGATTAGAAAATTATTGTTTAATAAAAACAAAGAAAAAGCATGAGAATGTAGATAGAGAAATTTCCACAGGTGCTGAAATTCAATCCCAATTACTTCCAGATTATTGTCCAACTATTTATGGTGTAGATCTTGCTGCACATTGCAGGCCTGCACTTCAGTTGGGTGGAGATTATTACGATTTTATGTGTATAAAAACTAATATCTCGGAAAAAAGAAAAGAAAAAGCTAGATGGGCTTTAGTAATTGGTGATGTTATGGGCAAAGGGATTCCAGCTGGTCTTTTAATGACTATGTTAAGAGGAATGTTACGTGCAGAGGTTCTTACAGGGTTACCTCCAGATAGAATCTTGCATGATTTAAATCAACTAGCAATAAACGATTTAGATCAATCACATAGGTTTGTGACATTATTCTATTCTGACTATGACCCTAGAACTAGAAAATTAAGATTTGCTAATGCAGCCCATAATCCCCCTTTACTTTGGAAAAGCTTAGATCAGAAAATTATAAAATTAGATACAGAAGGATTTGTACTTGGACTACAAAAAGATGCTGCATATCATTGTGGTGAAATCAAGCTTAATGAAAATGATTTAGTGCTTTATTATACTGATGGAGTAATCGATACTTCTAATTCTTTAGGTGAAAGATTCGATGAGGAAAGGTTAATTAAAACCTTCACAAAATTATGCAAGCAATCGTATAGTTCTCAGGAAATTTTAAATAAAATATTTAAAAAATTAGATGACTTTACAGGACAAAATAGACATCTCGAAGATGATGCATCTATGATTATTTTTCAACTGAAATAGATATTTTTTGTCACCTATATAAAAAAATGCTTTATTAGAGATATCTAAAGTTACTAATTGATATGTCAAAAGTTTGGAGTAAAAGATTTGATAATACACTTAATCCTTTCATTGAAAAGTTTAATGCTTCTATTAGTTTTGATAGAAAGCTGATTTTAGAAGATTTAGATTGCTCTATTGCCCATACAAAAATGCTTGGTAAAACAAAAGTTTTATCCTCTTCTGAAACTTTGCAGATTATTAATGGTCTAGAAAAAATAAAAGTTGAGTATTTGGAGGGTAAATTTTCTCCTAGTCCCCCTTCTGAAGATATTCACTATTGTATTGAGGAAAAACTAATTAGTTTAATCGGAGAAACTGGAAAAAAATTACATACAGGTAGAAGTAGAAATGATCAGGTTGGTACAGATATAAGATTGTGGCTAAGAAAAGAGATTGATAATCTTGAAATTTTAATAACTGAATTGCAAAGGTCTTTTTTAAAACTTGCGCAATCTAATATTTATACCCTAATTCCTGGATATACACATATGCAAAGAGCTCAACCATTATCTTTAGCTCATCATTTATTGGCTTATTTAGAAATGCTCCAAAGAGACCGCGAAAGGTTTAAAGAAGTAAGATCAAGAGTTAATACATCCCCATTAGGAGCTGCAGCATTGGCGGGCACAAAAATACAAATAGATAGGAACTTTACTGCTTCAGAATTGGGTTTTGAAAAAATTTATAAGAATAGTATTGATGCAGTGAGTGATAGAGATTTTTGTATAGAGTTTGCTTCTGCATCTGCTTTGTTAATGTCTCATTTAAGTAAAATTTCGGAGGAAATAATTTTATGGGTAACTGATGAATTTTCTTTTGCAAAATTAACAGATAAATGTGCTACTGGTAGTAGTCTAATGCCGCAGAAAAAAAATCCAGATGTTCCAGAATTGATAAGAGGTAAAACGGGAAGAGTTTATGGACATCTTCAAGCATTGCTAACCATGGTCAAAGGGGTACCACTTGCATATAACAAGGATTTTCAAGAGGATAAAGAGCCAATATTCGATACTGCCGAGACTATATCTTCTTGCATTAAAGCAATGACAATTTTAATTAATGAGGGTATAGAATTCAATACTAAAAATTTATCTGATTCTGTAGAAAATGACTTTTCTAATGCTACTGATTTGGCAGATTACTTAGTTGCTAAGAAGGTTCCCTTTAGGACTGCTTATCAAGTTGTGGGTGAAATTGTTAAGTATTGCTTAGAAAGAAAAATGTTGTTTAAAAATCTTAAAATTGATGAATTTAAAAAATTTCATTCCGAATTTGATGATGATGTTTTTGCGGATCTTGAACCTTTTAATGTTGTTAAGTCAAGAACTAGTGAAGGTGGAACAGGTTTTACTCAAGTAGAAAAGGAGGTCAATAATTGGCAAAAAAAATTGTTACCATGAATTCGAAATTTTTTTCTACAATAAGGGTATGCTTTGAAGTAGAATAATGAGGTAAAGTTAAAAAACTACTTTGTGTAGTTTTTTCAATTTGGTTTTTCTTTGTTGAGTTTAAAGTGAGTATTTTTGTTGGTAATTTGCCTTTCCGCGCAGAGCGAGAAGATGTATTAGAGTTGTTTGCCCCTTTTGGTGAGGTTTTAAATTGTTCTCTTCCTCTTGAAAGAGATACTGGAAGAAAAAGAGGTTTTGCGTTTGTTGAGATGGCAGATGAAGCAATTGAGTCAACAGCTATTGATGGTTTGCAAGGTACAGAACTTATGGGTAGACCATTAAGGATTAATAAGGCAGAGCCAAGAGGTTCTGGAGGTTCTCGTAGAGGAGGAAGAGGCGGCTACGGCGGTGGCTACGGCGGTGGAAATAATGGCGGTGGCTACGGTGGTGGAAATAATGGTGGTGGCTACGGCGGTGGAAATAATGGCGGTGGCTACGGCGGTGGAAATTCTGAACCTAAAACTTCTTATCAGAATCAATCCTCTGGAGCACAAGGTTGGGAAGATAGAAGTTATGGAAACTCTTCTGAAAACTCTGAATATGAAAGTGGCAGAAGCAGGAGAAAAAGAGGAGTTTCAAATGAGGGTAAAGTATCAAATGACGAGAATTAATAACCCATTTCTCCAAGTCTAGAAGTTAATTTAAGCAGATAATCAATATCTAAATCCTTTTTTATAGATTTAGCTGAAATTTGATTCCTCCAAACTTTCGCTTTTGGAATACCTTCGACTAAATTTATAAGATGTTTACAAATATCCCAAGATTTACCTCCATTAGTTATGTGTTTTTCTATGTATGGTATTAAGGAGAAGATAATATCTGATGCAGATTTTGATGTTGTATTGATTCCATATAATTTTTGGTCAATTTCAGACCATCTTAAAGGATGTTTATAAACTGATCTTCCAATCATTACACCATCAAAATCAGTAAGGGCGTCTAATGATTCATCTATATTATTGATACCTCCATTGATTTCAATTAATAAATCTGGATTTAATTTTTTTAATTTTTTTACTAAGTCGTATTTAAGCGGAGGTATAGTTCTGTTTTGTTTCGGGTTAAGACCTTTTAATATGGCTTTCCTAGCATGAACGATAAATCTGTCTGCACCAGCATTTGCAATATATCTTACGAAATTATTCAAATGTATGAAACTATCATCGTCATCTACACCGATTCTGTGTTTAATTGTAACTGGTAAGTTGCAGTTATTTTTTAAGGATTCTATACACTTAGCGACTTTCTCAGGATCTTTCATAAGTGAAGCTCCAAAATTTCCAGAGCAGACTCTTGGACTTGGACAACCAACATTAAAGTTTATTTCGTCATAACCCCAATCCTGCGCCATTCGGGCAGCGTCTTTAAGGATTTCAGGGTCATCGCCACCAAATTGAATAGATATTGGGTGTTCTTCATCATTGAAATCCAGAAAATTTTCTTTTTTATTTGTATGAGCTAAACTCTGGGCTACAATCATTTCTGTATATAAGAGAGCTTCAGAACTTATTTTTCTCATTATCATTCTGAAATGTCTATCAGTACAATCCATCATTGGAGCAATACTTAATTTATGAATATTTTTAATAGAATCAGGATGTATGGAACTCATTACTTTTTATGTGAGTAAATATATGAATCAATTTTTATCAAGAAGAACTTTTATTCTAATTCCTACTATGTCAATACTAAAAACATTTTTTAAGCCTATGCAAGTTTTAGCTGCTTCGCTTGCTTCTAAAGAGGAGTGGAATTTATCAAAAGAAGAATGGAAATCCAAGCTAAGTCCAGAATCCTATTATATTTTGAGGGAGGAAGGCACTGAAAGAGCTTTCAGTAGCGAATTAAATAATGAGAAAAGAAAAGGGGTTTTTCACTGCGCAGGATGTGATTTACCACTTTTTCTCTCAGATAAAAAGTTTGACAGTGGAACTGGATGGCCAAGTTTTTGGGATCCAATTCAAGGATCAGTTGCAACAAAGGTTGATTTTAAGTTAATTGTTCCAAGAACCGAATATCACTGCTCTAGATGTGGAGGTCACCAAGGACATGTTTTTAATGACGGGCCAGCTCCCACAGGAAAAAGATACTGTAATAACGGATTAGCATTAAGATTTGTTCCTGAGTAAAAATTTGTGCGGCCTTCCGCAACTTGTTTTGTGCATCACTTTATTGGAAAATGGTTTTAATAAATTTTTAGAAAAATGATTGAAAATCAATCAGACAATATTGATATTAAAGAAAATGATGTTTCTAATCAGGATAATGCCCCTGAGGATGCTTCATCTGCTCAAGATAAAATAATCGAAAATGATGAATTATCTTCAGAAAAAACAGAAGAAATAAATACCGAAGAATTAAAAAATACTATATCCAATAATGATGCAAGGTTAGAACAGTTAGAAAAAGAGCACGAAACATTAAAAAATCAATATGTAAGAATTTCAGCAGATTTTGATAATTTTAGAAAAAGGCAATCTAGAGATCAGGATGATTTAAAAGTCCAACTTGTTTCTAACACTTTAACTGCAATACTCCCAATTGTTGATAATTTTGAAAGAGCAAGACAACAACTAAAACCAGAAAGTGAAGAAGCTCAAGCTCTTCATAGAAGTTATCAAGGATTGTATAAACAATTGGTAGAAGTTTTAAAACAACAAGGAGTTGCCCCCATGAGAGTTGTTGGCCAGCAATTTGATCCAAATTTGCATGAAGCTGTATTAAGAGAGCCGAGTGAAGAGTTTAAAGAAGATTTTATTGTAGAAGAATTACAGCGAGGTTATCATTTAGAGGGAAAGGTTTTGAGACATGCTTTGGTTAAAGTTTCCATGGGGCCAAGTAAACAAAATTCACAAGAGGAAGTAGAAAAGGATACAGTTGAAGAGAGTATTGATTCAGAGGAAAATACTTCTGAAGATGTATAAATCCCAAATTTTTACTTGAGCGTTGTTTAATGGCTGATTTTTATCAAATACTTGGAGTTTCACGAGATGCTGATGCTGATACCTTAAAAAGGGCTTATAGAAAATTAGCAAGACAATATCATCCTGATGTAAATAAAGAACCTGGTGCTGAAGATAAATTTAAAGAAATTGGCAAGGCTTATGAAGCATTAGCTGACCCTGAAACTAGAGCTAGATATGATCAGTTTGGAGAGGCTGGTCTTGGAGGTGCAGCTGGAATGCCTGATATGGGCGATATGGGTGGGTTTGCAGATTTATTTGAAACTTTTTTTAATGGCTTTGGAGGGCAAACTCCACAGGGAGGAAGAACTCAAAGAAGAGGTCCTCAACAAGGAGATGATTTACGATATGACCTTAATGTTGATTTTAAAGATGCAATATTTGGCCAACAAAGAGAAATTACAATTCCTCATCTTGAGACATGTGATGTCTGTAGGGGAACAGGAGCCAAACGAGGAACCGGACCAAAAACTTGCACAACTTGTGGAGGAAGTGGACAAGTTAGAAGAGCTACGAGAACACCATTTGGCAATTTCACACAAGTAGCTGAATGTCCTTCATGTAATGGAACTGGTCAAATAATCTCAGATCCATGTACAAGTTGCGGTGGTAATGGAGTAAAGCAAGTCAGAAAAAAATTACGAATTAATATTCCTGCAGGAGTTGATAGTGGTACTAAATTAAGAGTTTCTGGAGAGGGAAATGTTGGTTTGAAAGGAGGCCCACCTGGAGATCTTTATGTTTTTATCAAGGTGAAGAATGATTCAAAATTAAAAAGAGATGGGGTGACTATTTACTCAGAAATAGTTGTGAGTTATTTACAGGCAATTTTAGGAGATACTGTTGAAATTACTACAGTTGATGGCAAAGTTAATTTAAAAATTCCTAGTGGTACCCAACCAAATACAACTCTTTCACTTGAGAATAAAGGGGTACCTAGACTTGGTAATCCAGTTGCTAGAGGAAATCATGAAGTTCTAGTAAAGGTAAAATTGCCAACTCGTATAACTGATGAAGAGCGAAATCTTTTAGAGGATTTAGCTTCTCAGTATTCAGATAAAAATATCAATTCCAGTAGTGGACTATTTAGTAAATTATTTGGTAAAGAATCTTAATGACTTCTTTAAAGTATTTGGATCTGAAATCTGTTCCATGTCCTTTAAATGTCGTCAAGATTAAATTGGCTTTAGAGAAGTTATCCAAAAATGAACAACTTATTGTTGAATTAGATAAAGGTGAACCAGAAGAAATGGTATTAAAAAATTTAAAAGAGATGGGATGTTTGTATGAACAAACCAATGAACATGAAAAATTTTTAAAAATAACAATTCTGAATGAAAACTAATAGTAAATATTTAGGTTTAGTTACGAAAAAATTTAATGAATTTTTCTTTGTTGACCTCAAAAATAGAGAAAACTTTGTAAGTAGCGAAAGATTTTTATGTAAGGTAAGAAAGTCTATAAATTTCAAAGATCAATTTATTTATGTTGGGGATGAAGTAGAAATTGATAATATTGATTTAACAAGCAAACGGGCAGTAATAGTAAGTCTAAAAAAAAGACAAAATTTATTAAAAAGACCATCAGTTGCAAATATTTCTAACATTTATATTACTTTTTCAGTTGAAGAGCCAAAGTTAAATTTATCTCAAGTTAATAGGTTTTTGATATCAGCAGAATCTATGAGGGTAGAAGTGTCATTAGTTTTGACAAAGTGTGATTTAATATCAGACAAAAAACAGATTTTTTTACTTGATAAATTTAAGAAATGGGGTTATCAAGCAATTATTTTAAATTTACATAAATCTGATCACTTTGAAGATTTATTAGCTCAGTTAAAGAAAAAAAAGTGTTCGATATTTATGGGCCCATCCGGTGTTGGTAAAACTACTTTGCTTAACAAGATAATTCCAGGTCTTCAAAATAGTACTGCTCCAGTTTCCAATAAAATTAAGAGAGGGAAAAACACTACTCGAAATGTTGAGTTGTTTTCCATATCTAATCAAAGTTATATTGTTGATACACCAGGTTTTAATATGCAACCTCTAGAGGTTGATACTAGGTTGATACCAAATCTTTATTCGGAAATATATAAACAAGTAATCGATGAAGGAATTAGGTGTAAATTTCGGGACTGCTTACATTTAAATGATGAGGGCTGTAATTTAAATAAATCTTTTGAAAGATATTCTTTTTATAAAGAAATGATCGAGTCTTCTAAGAGTCACTATTATCAAAACCCGGAAGATTAAGATTTAATCCACCAGTCAAATCATTCATTCTTTCTTTCATAGTTGTTGTAGATAATTCATGGGCTTTTTGAATCGCTTGTAAAATATTTTTCTCTATTTTTTCTTTATCTGAATTTAAAATATTTTCTTGCACTTCTACCCTTAAAGGAAGTTGGTTACCACTTATCCAAACTTTTACCATTTCATCATCACTTTCCCCTTGAATTTCCATATTTTCAAGTTCATCCTGTAATTTTTGAGCATCTTGTTGAATTTGTTTAGCTTTTTTAAAAGCTTCTGTAAGTTGTCCAAAGTTAGGAAGTCCAAAACCCGCCATTTTATAAAAAAGTTTCTTTAATTAGGATAGTCAAAACCAATCATTCTTACTTCTGGTTGCAAATAAATTCCTTTTTTTTGTAGTACTTTTTGTTGAATTAAAGTTATTAATTCATAAATATCTTTTGAACTTGCTGAAGAATTATTAATTATAAAATTTGAATGCATTTTAGAAATTTCTGCACCCCCAATTTTAAATCCCTTTAAACCCATATCATCAATTAGTTTTGCTGCATAATTATTTTCAGGATTTTTAAAAACGCTACCAAAACTTGGAAGATGATATGGCTGTGTTTCTTTTTTTAATTTAAGATTATTTTTCGTTTTTTTAATTAATTTTTCGAGATTTCCATTAGGTTCAAAATATAGTTTTGCACTAATAATTGTTAAATCATTACTTTGAAAAGAGCTGAATCTGTACTTAAAATTTATATCTTTTTTTTGAATTTCAAGTTTTTCAAGAGTTTTTTTATTAATAACTTTTACAGAAATAAGATTTTTTGCTAGGGATAAATTACCAGTACCAGCATTCATATAAATTGCTCCTCCTAAAGTTCCTGGAATTCCAATAGCCCATTCTCCTCCTTGTAATCCATTTTTAGCGAGAGAATTAGATAATGTTGGGAGCATTACACCTGCTTCTGCCTCAACAATTCCTGAATATGGTTCTATAGTTAATGATTTCATTTTTTTCGTACATATCACTAAACCTTTTATGGAAATATTATTTATTAAAAGATTTGAACCTGCGCCAATTATTTGGCATCTTTGATTGTTTAAAGTAGACCATTTTATTAGATAAGAAAATTCTTCAACACTTTTTGGTTCTGCAAAATATTCAGCGACTCCTCCAACTTTTATAGTTGTATAACTACTTAGATTTAAGTTCTCAGACAGAATTTTCCTATTCATAAATGAATTTAAATAATTTCATTTTTTTTAACATTTAAAATTGACCAGAAATTATGACAATCACCAGCCCCCATATTCAAAATTAAATCCCCTTTTTGAGTTAATGCGTAAAAGTTCTTTGTAATTTCATGATAATTATTTATGTAACTAACATTTTTATTTTGTTTATAAATCATATCAGTGATAATTTTTGAACTAATTTGATCTTCGTTTTTTTCTCCTGCTGCATAAATACTAGTTACATAAATAACATCTGCTTTGGATAATTCTAAAGCAAATTCTTTTGCAAATTGCTTGACCCTAGAGTATCTGTGAGGTTGAAATATGGCTATTAATCTACCTTTTTGAAATTCATTATTACGTTTTTGATTAATAAATAATCTTCCCAATTTAATTGTTGCTTTTATTTCGTTTGGGTGATGTGCATAATCATCATATAAATGTCTTTCATCTACTTGGCCTCTGAATTCAAATCTTTTTTTTGGCAGCTTAAGGGATTTAATATTTTTTTTAATTTCTAAAAAATTTACACCTATCATTCTTGCCGCTGCTATTGCAGCGGTGATATTGGATAAGTTGTGTAGTCCTGGTATTGGAATATCTAAACTACTAATGAAATTTCCGTTTTCATAATATTTCCCAATCGTATTACTTTCATTAATCTCAGTCGGGATTATGGCATAAGCAGCTTTATTTGCTTTGATGTTCGACCAATTACTATCAGAATAAAAATTATTTCTCGTAGTTTCACAATCAAAATTAAGTAATAATCTTTTAGAATTTGTAGCGAAATCTTTAAAAGAAGATATAACTTCTCCTAAATCAGAAAAATGATCACAATGATCAAAATCAATGTTATTAATTATTCCAATATCAGATTTATATTTATTAATTGTTCCATCAGATTCATCAACTTCAGCCACTAAGAATTTTGTATTTTCTAAATGACAATTTGAGTTATAGATAGGAATTATTCCTCCAGTTATTGAAGAAGAATTATGCGTACATAATTCAAGGATTGTCGAGAGAAATGTACTCGTTGATGTTTTTCCATGGGTGCCTGCTACGGCCAATGTAGTGTAAGTTTGCATTAACATTGCAAGTATCTCCGAACGATGTTTAATTGTTAAATTTTTTTTTCTACAGTAGGAAAATTCTTCATTTTCTGGCTTAATTGCGGAGCTTACAACAAAATTAATCAATTTGTTGTTAAATTTTGATGTTACAAATTCAATATTTTTTCGAATTTGAGAAGTAAAGATTACTGCGCCTAATTGCTCTAATTTATTGGTTTCATTGTTTTTAACTAAATCAGATCCTGAAACTGAATAACCTTTTTTCAGCAAACCTATTGCAATTGCTGACATTCCAATACCTCCAATTCCAATAAAATGAAAATGACTTTTCAACAGTAATTCTTTATCCAATTTTTATCTTTTACTTAAATCAAAATAACTTCTTAGCAAAATTTTGGTATTTTTTCTTAAAAAAAAATGTTTTTTTTCCTGGAATTAATACAAAACTAGACTTATTTGCTTAATAAATCAAAAAAAACTTACTTTATTGCACAAAATTCAGTATGATCAGCAACTTAGGTTAATCATTTAGAAATTTTTAGTTATGACTTTGCGTGTTGCAATTAACGGCTTTGGCAGAATAGGTAGAAACTTTATGCGCTGTTGGCTTAGTAGAGGCGCTTATACCAATATTGAAGTCGTTGGTATTAACGTTACTTCTGATCCAAAGACTAATGCTCATCTTCTAAAATACGATTCAGTTCTTGGCCAATTGGATGGTGTTGACATTCAATATACTGATGACACTTTTGTAATTAATAACAAGACAATTAAGTGTTTTTCTGATAGAAACCCAATGAATCTCCCTTGGAAAGAATGGGGGGTAGATTTAGTAATTGAATCAACTGGAGTTTTTAATACAGACGTAGGGGCAAGTAAGCACTTGGAAGTAGGTGCAAAAAAAGTTATCTTAACTGCGCCGGGTAAAGGTGCTGGAGTTGGTACTTATGTAGTGGGAGTGAATGCTGATCAATACAATCATAAAGATTATGATATTTTGAGTAATGCTAGTTGTACTACAAACTGCTTAGCTCCAGTAGTTAAAGTTTTAGACCAAACTTTTGGGATTAATAAAGGTTTGATGACTACAATTCATAGTTATACAGGTGATCAAAGAATTCTAGATAATAGCCATAGAGATTTAAGAAGGGCTAGGGCCGCTGCTACCAATATTGTTCCAACTTCTACAGGAGCTGCTAAAGCAGTAGCACTAGTGTATCCAGAAATGAAAGGTAAATTAACAGGAATTGCGATGAGGGTTCCTACACCAAACGTTTCAGCGGTGGATTTCGTTTTCGAATCTTCCAAATCTGTCACAAGCGAAGAAGTAAATAATGCACTTAAAGAAGCATCTTTAGGTTCAATGAAGGGCATTATTAAGTACGGAGATGAACCATTAGTATCAAGTGATTATGCAGGTACTAATGAATCATCAATTGTGGATAGTGATCTTACTATGTGTATCGGAGATAATCTTGTTAAGGTTCTTGCATGGTATGACAACGAGTGGGGTTACAGCCAGAGGGTTGTAGATTTAGCAGAGATTGTTGCTAAAAAATGGGAATAATTAAAAGTGCTTGAAAGGTGTGTTTTTCAATAATTTATTTTTATTTTTATCTTTAAATTCTATTGAGGGTTCACCATTAGTAAAAAAACCAATTTCGTTAATATTGTTATCTAGATTGGATAAATTTTTTGCCCATTTTTCTGGTAAAGAGAAAACTAATTCGTAATCTTCTCCTCCAAAAAAATAATATTTATCCCATTTATCTCCTTTTGGCCAATATTGATCTTTTGGTATTTTATCGTAATTAATAATTGCTTTGCATTTGCTGGCAATTGCTAAATCTGTTATGGCTTGAAATAGACCATCACTACTATCAGTACATCCTATTCTCTTTATTTTTTTATTGGGACGAGTTTTAAGGAGGTTGTTTAGAAAATTTGGGTAGACTTTAGGGCGACAAAAATGTTCAATCGACTTACTGATTAATCTTTCATCAAGGGAAACATCTTTATCGAAATTAATTTTATTTTGTATCATAAATCCTAGTTTGCTGAGACCATGTAATCCTGTAGTTAAAATAATCTCACCTGTTTTAGATGCGTTTCTTCGTAATTCAAGTTCCCCTTGAATACCAAAGGCTGTAATTGATATGGTTTTTTGATTACCTTTTGAGCAATCTCCTCCAAGAATTATCCCACCATATGCTTTTAAAGCTTTATTTATTCCTTTATATAATTCTTCAACCCAAATCCACTCAGTTTTAGAGGGTAGAATTAGGCTTATTGTAATTCCTATAGTTTTTTTACTACCACTTGATAATAAGTCAGAGAGGTTGCTGACAACTGCTTTCCATCCAAGGTCTTGAGGGCAAATAGTAATGTCATTGAAATGAACATTTTCTACCAATGAATCATTATTAACAAGTAAATTATCATTTTTAGTTTTGATTAAAGCGCAATCATCTGAAGCTTGATTTTTAGGCATAAATTTTCCAAGCCTATAAATTAATTCTTTTTCCCCTAAATCTTCTAATGTTTCTTTATGCATTTAATTTGAGTTTTTCAATACCTTCTAAAACATCAATTGAGATTATTTTGTCATCTTTCGTTAGCTCTTCCAATACTTCAAAACCATCAATAACATAACCAAAGGCAGCATTCCTTCCATCAATTAAATTACGACCTGCTGGATTTAATTCTGCTTCATACAAAAAGAAGAAAAATTGCGATGAACCATCATCAACTGCATTATTTGAATGTGACCAACCTAGAGTTCCGAGTGTTGCGAAAGGTAATGTTGGTGTCTCTGTGTAAAGGCCTAAATCTTCAAAAGTTTCATTATAAAAAGTATCCTTTTCATTAGGAATTCTTATTTCGAGAGGTACGTGACGTTCTTCATTTGTTTCAGGATCTATGTAACCAATTGCTTCTCCAAGTGGATCACCTGTCTGTAGTACAAAAAATTCTTCTGCTCTATTAATAGGTAAATCTTTATAGAAATTTTTTGAAGATAAATCTACAAATGCTCCTGCTGTAAGTGGTGCGTTAAATCCATCCACAATAGCTTTCATATCTCCTTTGGAAGTTTTAATATTGACTTTTGCTCGGCCTAGTAATCTTGGAAGATTATCATATTCTTCGGGAATATAGTAAGGAAATTGATTTGGTAGAAAATATTCTTCTAATCCACCTATTTTATCTAAAGCCTCTTTTCTGGTTGTAACAAATGAGTACTTATCCTTTGATTTAGAATGATCTTGAAGGCTATCAAAATTTTCTTTGAGTTCTAAAAACGTTTTTTCAGCAATTTGCTTTTTATCGTTAGGTAATTCTTGAATAATTCGACTTTGGTATTTTTTTAGTAAAGATTGACATTTTGTAACAGTTTTTGTCAGAGCCGGCCACCTTCCTCCTCTTACAAGGTCACTAGTTTCTTCCAATTTGTGCTGAATTTCTTGCAACTCAACTTGCTTGATAGGGAGTGCGTTTCTGAGGATTGCATTAGGGTCTTTTACCGCATTCCCAGTAGGTAAATCAGCTAGTACTTGAATGGGTTTAAAGAAGAAAACCTGTAAAATTATGATTGATAGAATTAAGAAAAGTTTGTTCTGATTTGATAAGAATTTTTGCATAGCACTCTTGCAGGTTTATGATCCTTGGGGATGTAATACAGGAATGATTTCCAGTAACGATTTTCGCACAGGTACCACCATCGAATTAGATGGACAAGTTTGGCGTGTTGTAGAATTTCTACATGTCAAGCCTGGTAAGGGTTCTGCTTTCGTGCGAACAAAATTAAAATCAGTTCAAAGCGGCAACGTGGTTGAAAAAACTTTTCGAGCCGGAGAATCAGTACAACAGGCTATCCTTGAGAAGTCTAACCTGCAACACACTTATGTGGAGTCTGGAGATTATGTTTTTATGGATATGGCCAGTTTTGAAGAGACAAGACTTTCCTCTGAACAAATTGGTAAAGGCGCAAAGTATTTGAAAGAAGGAATGGAGGTTAATGTAATTTTCCATAATGGTAAAGTTTTAGAAGTGGAACTTCCAATATCTATTACTTTGAAAGTTACAGAGACTGATCCTGGAGTTAAAGGCGATACTGCTAGTGGGGGCACTAAACCAGCTATTCTAGAAACAGGTGCTCAAGTTATGGTTCCTTTATTTATTTCTGTAGGAGAAATGATTAAGGTCGATACTCGTAACGATAGTTATCTTGGACGTGAAAATTAATGGCTATGAAATTAGATCATGAAGACTTAAATCGCTTAATAGAGAAAATCTCTTCAAGCGATATTCAAGAATTCTCATTAGAGGGAGAAGATTTTAAACTAGAAATAAAACGTAATTTATTTGATCAAAACCAAATTACTAATAATTTACTTTCTAATACTTCATTTGATAGGCAAACTATTGCTAGTCAAAAATCCATCAATGAAAATGTCTCAATAGTTAAGGAGCCTGAGACGCCCCAGGTAGCCCCTCCTGGACGTACTGATCTCACTGAAATCACTTCTCCTATGGTTGGAACCTTTTATAGGGCTGCAGCGCCTGGAGAAGAGCCATTTGTTGAAGTAGGAAGTAATATTAATGTTGGGCAAACTATTTGTATTTTGGAAGCTATGAAGTTAATGAATGAAATTGAATCTGAATTTAATGCTGAAATAGTTGAGATTCTAGTTGAAAATGGAACGCCAGTTGAATTTGGTCAAGTTTTAATGCGTGTTAAGCAGTCTTGAATTTTTAGTAATTTCTATGGCAGCTTTTATAGCTTCAATCATGCTTTGACATTGAGCTATTCCTTTGCCAGCAATATCGAATCCAGTGCCATGATCTGGAGATGTTCTAATAAAAGGTAACCCTATTGTTGTATTTACTGAGTAATTAAGAGCTATAACTTTCATTGGGATTAAACCTTGATCATGATACATAGCAAGAATGCCATCATGTTTTTCAGCATCTTTTTCCCTCCAAGCTTTTGCTGAAGAGTTCCAACAACTATCTGGTGATAAAGGGCCTAATAATGTAATATCTCTATTCTTCTCATTCCAAGCAATCAACGCATCATTGAGCCAATTTTTTTCTTCATTACCCAAAATCCCTTCTTCACCAGCATGAGGATTTAATCCTGCAACTTTTAAAGTAGGTTTATCAATATAGGTACTACAAAAATCTTTGAAAAGATCTAACTTAGAATGGATTAATTCTGTTGTTAATTTCTTGGGAACATCACAAAGAGGTATGTGGGTTGTAGCTAGTAAGGTATTGAATCTCCATCCTGTAATTGGTGATTTTGCTGTGAATAACATTCCAACATTTTTTACTCCACACGATTTTGCTAATACTTCAGTTTGTCCAGAGAAGTAATGACCTGCTAATGACCATGATTTCTTGCAAATTGGTCCAGTTACAAGTGCTGAATTGCGGGATTGTTTTACAATTTCAATAGCTTTTGTTAAGTAATAAAAACTTGAGTTACCATAACTTGATTTAGAGTCATTCTCAGATGAAGAAATTTTGAGATCATGAATCTTTAAATTTTTAGGATTTGCGATGTTTTCTAATCCTAAAGATCTTAGGTTTCTATATGTATTTTGTAGATTTCTCTTTGAACCTACTACTGTCAAGTCAATATTTTCAGGTATCTCATTAGAACAAAGTGCTTTTAAAATTATTTCAGGCCCAATTCCAGATTCATCTCCGACGGTTAATACTATTTTAAAAGTATTATTTGTATTCTTAACATTCATAAAAAGTTTTTAAATTTATTTTTTTAACTATTCAAAAAGCAATTTTTTAAGCCTATTTTATAGTTTTTATAAATTAGTTTATATCCAAGTGTTTCGCATAAAAGTTTATTAGAAACTTTTCTGTTTTCCATCCAAAAAGATTTAGCGATAGGCGATAATTTCTCTTTTGCATCCTCAAATAATATTGGCTTTGGCATTTTTAAACCAAGTAAATCGTAGCAATATTGAATAACTTCTATTTGAGAACAGGGATTATCATCTGCAATATTAATAATCTGGTGAAACTTTAAGGAATTTTTATTTTGTAATAGATAGATAATTGCATTTGTAATATCAGCAACATGAATTCTTGAAAATATCTGATTTTTTTTAGAAATAACGCGAATTTTTTTATTTCTTATTGTTTCAAAAGTGGATCGTCCAGGTCCATAAATACCTGGTAACCGAAAAATTTGTACAGGTAAACCAGATTCAATCCATTCTTTTTCACAATTTAACCTCTTATGACTTCTTTCTTGAAAAGGGTTGGGTTGATCAGTCTCAAAAACCCAATCACCTT
Source organism: Prochlorococcus marinus str. MIT 9302 (assembly GCF_000759975.1). Lineage (GTDB taxonomy): Bacteria > Cyanobacteriota > Cyanobacteriia > PCC-6307 > Cyanobiaceae > Prochlorococcus_A > Prochlorococcus_A marinus_M. The sequence continues at coordinate 17,957 of NZ_JNAM01000002.1, forward strand.
TGGTGTTGCCATATACTCCTGTGGTGGATAAATATCCGACCCATTCAAGGGGTATGCTTTTTAGCTTATTTTTAAGACTTACCAATACCGGATCATTTCCATTTTTGTCGGGAGGTATGCAACTAAGAATATGTGTGACTCCATCAAAAATTTTTTCATTAGGAACGATGCTATTTTCACTGTTAAATACAAAACTATTTGGATCTTTGTTTTCAGATCTCGAACTTGTTAAAGCAGTACAACCTAATTGCCTTATCGTTTTTGCAAAGAAACTTCCACTAAAACCACATCCCAAGATTAAAAATTTATTTTTATTTCCTAGCGAACTTGCGTGCATCTTCATACGGCGTTAGAGTAGTACATATGTATTAATTAATGATGAAGACAATTGTTAGGCCTGATTTAAAATCAAAAACTTTCGGCATTAGTAGAAGTTATACTCGTTTCATAGAAAAAGAAGTCAGTGTAATTAATTATAAATTCTACCAAAAATTATTTGTTCTCCTTATTTCATTTTCGACAATTTTAATATTTCCAGACTCGCCAAGAGAATTAGGCAATATATGTGAGAGTTATAATTCTAGAAAAATATGTAATGTTTGGTAGTCAAGCTGCTTTATATTCTGATTTATTTTTTTCGTAATTTTTATTACTTATTTTGTAATTTGGATTAGCCCATTGCAGTAATCTTAAAGCTAATCTTAAATCTCCTTCTAACCAAGCTCTTATAGCCATTGCTCTTCGCGGGTCATAAAATTTTTGTTTTCTATACCAATACAAAGCATTTTCATCTGATTTATCCCCATTGCAGGAAAGACATGCAGGCACACAATTTTCTGTTGTATTTAAGCCGCCTTGGCTACGTGGCAATACATGATCAATAGATTCAGATGGTTTTCCGCAATATATACAACTTTTACCTGTAAATCTATGAATAGATTTTCGCCATTGTCTGAATCTGAATTTAGGACATAAATCTTCTAAAAACACCGCATCATTAATATGCATTCAGATCATTTAGTTAAATAAATAATGGCTTGGATATATCAAAAGTCAATATTTATTTATCAATTTTTAGCTCAAATTGGCTCGTAAAAATATACTTTAGTGTTGATAGATACAAAAACATTGAATAAACTTAAAACTTAAAACTTAAAACTTAAATTAATAACTGTATCTTTCAATTGTCTCTTCTGAATATCCTTCATTAGCTTCTTCTAATTCTTTTTCTTTTCTTTCTTCTTCTTTTTTTAAATCTCTAAGTAATTTTCTATTTGGATGGAGTTTATCGAGGTATTCAACACAGTAACTGAAAGTTTCTATATCTCTTATCACTGATTCAGTAATTTGAGATGCTGCTTGTTTAGGTGAGACTTTGAAAATTCCTCCTTTCTGCTTTTTTATATAAGTATATGCTGCATCCCAACTACTTTCATGATCATTCCCTCCATCTCTCATAGTACAGAAAATTTCTGCTCCAAATGTACCTGCATTAACTTTGAATGTCGTAAGGGCTAAAGGAGTAATAATACTTAAAATTAAAAATATTTGTTTTTTCTGCTTGAAACTTTGCATTTGAATTTTTTATTCTATTTAAAAATATCTGTTATTAAGAATATGTCTATAGAAATTTAAGATTTTATTACTCCAAATAAGTATAAGCATTTCACAATTAAAGGAAGAATTAGAAGCACAGTAATCAACCTAACTGCGTGTAGAGTTGCAACTGCAGCTCCTACACCATATTCTGATCCCACAAGACTCATGCCGCTAATACCTCCTGGTGCAGCTCCCAGAATTGTTGTAATAACATCTACATTAAGTAATCTGCTTGTCCATAAACCGATAGCTAATCCTGTAATAACTAAGGTAAAAGTTATCAAGATAGCAGGCCTCCATAGGTTTTGAAGTTCTATTAATGAGTCTTTTGTTAAAGATGTACCAATGACTGTACCAATTCCAATTTCTAATATTGTTCTCGTCCCAATTGGCCATTCTGCTATGTCCACTTTCCCACTAATGCTAAGTATGCTTGCCCCTATTAAAGCGCCTGCAAGAGGAGCTGCGGGAATCCCCGTTTTAAGAGCTAAAGCTCCAAAAATAACGCCAGCAATTAGATAATAGATTAGATTTATGTTTGGCATAAATTTTTAAGATGTTTGGTAATAATATTAGAAAAATATTTTTTTGCTTGGATATATAGTCAAATTATATTTTTGTTTTCTCTCGTAATGACCCCTTTTATTGGCATAATATATTTAGAGTATTAATTTTTATGGCTTCAAATATTACTTACAAAGCTAATAAAATCGGAATTAGGAAAAAATTATCTTTTTTTGAGGGTGGCCACCAGCTTGAAAAATTAGAATTTGCTCTTGCAATCGCTCAAACTAAGGGCGATGAAAAAAAATCTATCATTCTTAGAAAAAAGATTGTTGAATTAGGAGGGAATGTTGAAGAGCCAGGAACTTAATTTAATCTGATTTAAGATATTTAGATGCTATCAATAATGCTTCTCCAGCTTGTTGAGTATTTATTTGACCTAGATCAAGCAGCGTATTGCTGATAGCAGAAATTACTGTAATGATATCTCTATCACTTACATAACCTAAGTGACCAACTCTAAATATTTCCCCCTTCAATTGATCTTGACCACCAGCAAGTAAGATATCAAACTTATTTTTTATTGTTTTTCTAAATTCTTCAGCATCCATTTCTCCAGTCTTTATTGCAGTAATTGCAGGGCTTAAATATTTTTCATCTGCAAATAAGTTTAGATCTAAAGCCTTTACAGCATTGCTCATAGCTAATTTATGTTTATTATGCCTGAGGAAAATGTTATCTAAGCCTTCTTCTCGCATCATTTTTAAAGATTCATCTAAAGCAAAAACTAAATTCACTGCAGGAGTATATGGATTACTATTACTTGAAAGACTTTTTCTGTAGGATTTTAAATTTAAATAAAATTTTGGTAAATTAGATTTTTCTGCAGCTTCCCATGCTTTTTGGCTCACAGATATAAAGCTAAGCCCTGGGGGTATCATATAACCTTTTTGTGATCCTGAAGCAACGATATCTAATTGCCATTTGTCTACTGGAACATTGCAAGCCCCAAGACTTGTGACGCAGTCTATAATTGATAACGCTGTTTTGTGTTCACGAATATATGAACTTATAGTTTCTAGATCATTGATTACACCTGTTGATGTCTCTGAATGAGTTAAGATAACGGCTTTTATTTCTTTAAGTTTATCTTCTTCTAATATTCTTTTGAATTCTTCTGGATCAAGAGGATTACCCCATTCGGAATCAATTTTTATTACTTCTAAACCAAATTCTTTAGCAACTTTTACCCATCTTTCGCCAAATTTTCCATTTTCTCCACAAATTACTTTATCTCCTTTACTTAAGGTATTTATTATTCCAGCTTCCATTGCGGCAGTTCCACTACCAGTAATTGTTAGAACATCATTTTGAGTTTGATGAAGCCACTGTAAATTTTTAGTAGTACTTTCTACGAGATCCTGGAATTCTTTACTGCGATGGCCTATTGGATGCTTACTGAATGCTTGTAAAACTTTTTCTGGAACTGGTGTAGGTCCAGGAATCATCAATGATAATTTTTGTTGTATGGCCACTTTTTGTTAAATAGGTCATTCTTAGATTAGTTCTCATTATATATTTTTCAATTACTTGATTTGAAAAAAGGATTTTCTTTACCTTTGTGGGTTGCTGGCGCTTCTAGGTCAGCATTAAAAAAACTATTAGGTTTGCCATTTGATAATTATGAACTAATAAAAATTCCTAATGAAAAAAAAGAAATAAAAATCGAGATTCATTCTGTTGGTTTACTTAAAGGTAACTCGTATGCATTAGGAATTTCCTTTGCAAAGTCTGGCTTAGATCTTGACATTACACAAAACTTAGAAATATGGACAATAGCCTCTTTAGAAAAAATTTCATTAAATAATCCTTTTCAAACAAATCCAATAAATATTATTGCAGGGTCTGGTGTAGGTATAAAACAGGATACATCAGAGATATGTATTTCTGATTTTGCAAAAGAAGTTTTATTTGAAAATTTATTAGATATTATTCCTGAGGGCTTTAATTTGAATTTAGAAATCATTTTCCCAAAGGGTGTTTTTTTAGCTGAAAGAACTAGTAATAAGTCATTTGGTATCGTTGATGGATTATCTATTATTGGAACTTCTGCTGAGACTTATTCGAGTGCTTCACCTGATCAATTAGAGGAGGCTAAAACTAAGCTAGCAAAGTTAGTTCAAAATGATTTTAAAGGGAAAGTTATTTTTGTGATTGGTGAAAATGGTTTAAATTTGGCAAAAAATTGTAATTTTAAATTTCCAATTGTAAAGGTTGGTAACTGGATAGGACCATTAATAGTTGATGCTGCAATAAAAAAAGTTAAAACTGTAATTCTTTTTGGTTATCACGGCAAATTAATAAAATTAGCAGGGGGTATTTTTCATACACATAATCATCTGGCTGATGGAAGAATTGAGATTCTTGTTTATTTATCTGTTCAAGAAAAGTTACCAACAGAAATAATAGTCAAATTATCGCAATTAAAGAATCTTGAAGATGCCTTATTAATACTTGAAAGATTTGATAAATCTATAGCTGAAAAATTATTCCTTCATTTATCAAATATGATTGAAAAGCGTTCTTTTGCATATGTAAATAGGTATGTAAAAACGGATATTGAAATTGCATCAATCATTTTTGATAGAAAAAGAGAAATTAGGTGGGCTGGAACTAACGGTAATAAGTATATTTCTCATTTTCAATGAGATTAATTTTTGATTGATTATGCTTTTGTAAATAAATTGAGCTAACTTTTATACATGAGTCAAACATCTTTAAAAAAAGAACGCGATCCTTCAATACTAATTTTAGATTTTGGATCTCAATATTCTGAATTGATTGCAAGAAGAATTAGAGAAACTAATGTTTTTTCTCTTGTAGTAAGTAACTTTATTTCAATTGAAGAAATTAATGATATTAATCCTAAAGGGATAATTTTGAGTGGTGGCCCAAATTCTGTATATGAACAAAATGCTCCAAAATGTGATGAAAAAATTTTTAATTTAGGAATTCCTATTCTTGGCATATGCTACGGAATGCAATTAATGGTCAAAGAACTTGGAGGAACTGTCACTTCAGCAACCAAAAAAGCTGAATATGGTAGAGCCCCTCTAACTATAGATCAAGAATCTGACCTTCTTTCTGATGTGGAAGATAAATCTATAATGTGGATGAGTCATGGCGATTCAATTCATTCTTTGCCTGATGGATTTAATAAAATTGCTCATACCGAGAACACACTCCATGCAGCAATTTCAAATGATAGAAAGAAATTATTTGGCGTACAATTTCATCCTGAAGTAATTCATTCAGAGTTTGGGATTACGATAATTAAAAATTTTGTTTATGACATTTCTAGTTGTGCGGCTGATTGGACAACCGAAACCTATATTGAGGAAACTATTCCCAGGATAAGAGAGCAAGTTGGCAATAAAAAAGTTTTGCTTGCTTTATCAGGAGGAGTTGATTCATCAACTCTTGCGTTTCTTCTCAATAAAGCAATTGGAAATCAGCTTACATGCATGTTTATAGACCAAGGTTTTATGAGAAAAGGTGAACCTGAATTTTTAATGAATTTTTTTGATAAGAAATTTCATATCAAGGTTGAATATATTAATGCAAGGGAAAGGTTTATTTCTAAATTAAAAGGGATTACTGATCCAGAACAAAAAAGAAAAATTATTGGTGAAGAATTTATTAGGGTATTTGAAGAAGAAAGTAATAGATTGGGGCCTTTTCAGTATTTAGCCCAAGGTACTCTTTACCCTGATGTTATTGAAAGTGCTGGTACTAATATTGATCCTAAGACTGGGGAAAGAATAGCGGTAAAAATTAAGAGTCATCATAATGTGGGCGGATTACCAAAAGATTTACAATTCAAATTAGTTGAGCCATTAAGAAAACTTTTTAAGGATGAAGTCCGCAAATTGGGAGCGGCCTTAGGTTTGCCGGATGAAATTATAAAAAGGCATCCATTCCCGGGCCCAGGGTTAGCGATCAGAATTTTGGGAGAAGTTAATAATGAAAAACTTGACTGCTTAAGAGATGCAGATTGGATAGTTCGAGACGAAATTAAAAAAGCAGGTCTTTACAATGATATTTGGCAAGCTTTTGCAGTATTGTTACCAGTTAAAACTGTAGGAGTTATGGGTGATAAAAGGACTTATGCATGGCCAATAGTTTTACGTTGTGTATCTAGTGAAGATGGTATGACAGCAGACTGGTCAAAAATTCCTTTTCCGATTTTAGAGAGAATTTCCAATAGAATCGTAAACGAAGTCGTTTCAGTTAATAGAGTTGTTTATGATATTACAAGCAAACCGCCAGGAACTATTGAGTGGGAATAAAAAGATTTTAAAAACCCAGTAATAACTTAATTAAATCGGTTTTACTTGAGAAATAGTCAAGATCATAGTTATGTCATAGCAGTGCTTTTGGGCGAAAAAATATAGGGCGGTTTTACGTGGGTTTTACGTTGCTCTTATTCTCCGTCTCTTAAGAGAAATCGTATAAAGTCTGTTTTCTCTACAGTTGGTATAGTGATTTAAAGTAATTTTGTTATGAAAAAAAGAACTGCTTTTATTGGGGCAATATTATCTTTAATTCCACTAGGTCAACCATTATTGAGAGGCACAGGTATTGCATTAATAAGTAGTGCTGTAATACATTCATTATCTGCTAAAGCAGAGACAAATAATGCAAATTATTTTTATAAAAAAGGTCTTAAAAAATATGATCAAGATGATTTTAGAGGAGCGCTATCAGAGTTCACAAAAGCAATAAAAATCAACTCAGAATATGGAGATGCTTACTATTACCGTGGTCGTGTAAAAAAAGAATTACTAGATATTAAAGGAGCGATAGAGGACTACACAAAAGCAATAAAAATCAACCCAAATGATGGTAGGGCATATTACTACAGAGCAATTATTAAAGAGGGTCGAAGAGACTTTCAAGGAGCGATAGAGGACTACAAAAAAGCAATAAAAATCAACCCAAATGATGGTAGGGCGTATTACAACAAAGCAATTCTATATTCCTCTTACAACCGAGTAATTCTAAAAGAGGGTCAAAAAAGAGATGTTAAAGGAGCGATAAAGGACTATACAAAAGCAATAAAAATCAACCCAAATGATGTAGTTGCGTATTACTACAGAGCAATTCTAAAAGAGGGTCAAAGAGATATTAAAGGAGTGATAGAGGACTACACAAAGGCAATAAAAATAAACCCAGAATATGGAGATGCTTACTATAACCGTGGTCGAGCAAAACAAGAATTACTAGATACTAAAGGAGCGATAGAGGACTACACAAAGGCAATAAAAATAAACCCAGAAAATGCAGATGCTTACTTTAATAGATCAAAAGCAAAAGATGAATTAAAGGATTATGAAAGTGCTTTTTTGGATATGAAAAGATCACTAGAAATTTCCTCTAAAGGCAAGGATGGAATCTTTATTAAAGATATTGTTCCACTTACGATATTAAATAAACGCTCCGAACTAAATATACGCGACGATATGCTTAAAGGTTTTAGGCAATTTGCGGGATTCGATGGCAAAACATATCAAAAACCTATTACCTATTATATTCACGATAAAACAGGAAGATTGAGTTCTAAACTTTTACCAAAAGCGTTCAAGAAAACTTATGAAATTTCTGATGATGCTGAGAAATTTATTGTTGATATTTTTTCTAAAATTGACTCCTATATTGACCTTGACTTTATGAGAGTCGATTCACCAAGTAAAGCAATGATAAAAATTTTTAAAACAAATGAATGGGAGGAAGAGGGAAAGACTGGATATATGAGTTCGGATACTTATCCAAAATATAGAATTGAAATAGCGTGGTCAGAAGGATTTCGATATAACAAACTGCAGATGAAGAAATACCCAACTTTATCTGTAGATGGCGCTTCAATAATAGTTCATGAAATTGCGCACGCATTAGGTTTATGGCATAGGGATCCTGGATGTGGACGATATTGTAATTTTGTTATTGATCCAAAAGATGAACGTTTTACTACTGAGGATACAATCATGTCTTATAACGATTATCGGTCTCCAGACGATAGTTTCCTTACAGAACTGGACATCGTAGCATTAAGAACAATTTGGGGTCTTGAAAAAGGCAATTAATCTATTCGTTGAAAATAAAAATGTATTCTCTACAATTAGTTCATATAATTACAAAGCAAAATATAAAGAATGGAAGTTTTCGGTTTTACGTGGGTTTTACGCAAGAATTTTGAAATCATCCAAGTCAGTCATACCAATTACTTTGAAGCGTCAAAATTGGGTGAAACCATTGAGTGGGAATAAACAGATTTTAAGAACTCAGTGATAACTTAAATTAATCGGTTTTACGTGATATATAGTCAAAATAATTGTTATGTCATAGCAGTGCTTTTGGGCGATAAAACATAGGGCGGTTTTACGTAGCACTTTTTCAGCGTCTCTTAAGAGAAATCGTATCAAGTCTGTTTTCTCTACAGTAGGTATATTTAAAAAAAAATTAATTTTGAGATGAAGAAAAGAACTGCTTTTATTGGAGCAATATTATCTTTAATGCCTATAGGTCATTCATTTTTATTTAAAGGAGGTTTTAGTCTAGTAACTTCAGTATTCGTTGTCCTTCATCATCAAAAAGTAAATGCAGAAAGCGCACAATTTTTCATTAATCGTGGTGTTGATAAGTTAGATGCAGAAGATTACAAAGGTGCGATATCTGACTTTACAGAGGCAATAAAAATTAATCCAAAAAATGGTGATGCTTACTATAACCGTGGAATTGCAAAAGAAGATTTAGAAGATTACAAAGGTGCTATATCTGATTATACAGAAGCAATAATAATCAATTCAAAAGATGATGATGCCTACAATAATCGTGGAATTGCAAAATTAAATTTAGAAAATTACAAAGGTGCAATATCTGACTTTACAGAGGCAATAAAAATTAATCCAAAACATGAATTTGCATATTCTAATCGTGGAATTGCAAAAGAAAATTTAGAAGATTACAAAGGTGCAATATCTGACTTTACAGAAGCAATAAAAATTAATCCAAATGATGGAGAGAGTTATATGGATCGTAGTTTAAATAAAGAATCAATAGGAGATATTAAAGGTGCAGTATTTGATAAAAATAAAGGACTAGAAATATTTGCGAAAAATATAAAAACTAAGGTTAAGTTATCTACTAAAGATATACTTTACACCGACGTTTCATCTGACCCTTTATTGAGAGGTTTTAATAAATATGCTGGATTTGATGGTAATACTTATACAAGACCAATTACATATTACATTCACGATAAAAACGGCAAACTAAATTCTAAATTATTACCAAAATACTTTAAGAAAACCTATGAACACTCTTTAGATGAAGAGAAATTTATTGTAAATTTTATTTCTAAGATTGATAAATATATTGACCTTGATTTTGAAAGAGTTGATTCAAAGACTGATGCAATGATAAGAATATATAAAACTAATATAAATGAAGATACTTATGGAATGGCGTCTGATAATGGAGATGATGTTCCAGACAGATGGTTTCGATTAGATGTCGCGTGGGGTGACTCTCCAATGGATATTCCAAAATTAAAAAAATATCCTACTTTATCCGTGGGCAGTGCCTATACAATAGTGCATGAATTAGCTCATGCCCTTGGTTTGGCACATTTTGATAAGGGTTGTGGAAAATATTGTAAATCTAATTTTGATCCCGAAGATATGAGAATTAATAGTAAGAAGACAGTGATGTCTTACAACAATTTTCTATATCCAGTAGATGATATGTTTGTAACGGAATTTGATTTAAAAGCATTAAGAAAAGTATGGGGAGTTGAAAAAGGAAATTAATTTTTTTTTCTTATTGAAAACTCAAATATGTTCTCTACAACTAGTTCATATAATTACAACGCAAAGTATAAATAATGGAGTTAATAGGTTTTACGTTGGTTTTACCTAAGAATAGTGTCATAACTAAAGTCAATCATACCAACGACTTTGAAGCATCAAAATTGGGTGGAAACATTGAGTGGGAATAGCAAAAGGGGTATAAAGTCATTTATACTTTAAGAAAGTTGGTTACACGTGAGGGTAAAATCTCATCTCTACAGAGAAATTGTATAAAAATAAATTTCTCTAGACTTTCCACGTTTTTATGCCTTTTAAAAATTCCATATCGAAATATGATTGGCAGTATGTAGTCAGCGCTTCTGTTCTCATATCAGTTTTTATTTTTACAGATTTAATTAAAGTTTTCGATAAAGAATTTTTATACTTTGTCCCAAGATTAATCAGTGATCAACCCTATAGAATTTTTACATCGCTTTGGGTCCATGCAGATTTAAATCATTTATTAAGTAATCTCGGTGGAATAATTATCACTAGATATTTTTTAATGAGACTCGGAATTGCAAGCAGGTTGTTTTATTTGAAATTTATTTTAATTTGTTCTTTTTTAAATTTTTTTATTATATGGGTTTACGAGAAGATCTTATCGTATTTTTTTGATATCTATCCAAATTATGCTGCTTTAGGATTTAGCGGAATAATTTATGCTTTATTTGGATTCTTATTATTAACTTCTTTTTATGGAAAGAATTATTTTTTAGGTAAAAAAATTAGTTTAAAATCCAATGATGAAGTTCAAAAAATGTCGAAGACAATTTGCTTTATAGGATTGATTCTCTCTTTCTTGCCAGGAGTAAGTTTATTGGGTCATGTAAGTGGATTTGTTGCTGGATGTTTTTTGTTTTTAATCTAAATTTGGATAGAAATAAATTAGTAATTAATATGTTAAATCTATGAAAAGCTTATAGATTTGTACATTTTTGTAGATACGTGGCAGCAATTGGGTTACACGTGAAGAAATCGGTCTAATTCTGCTTTCAAACCTTTTGATATGACTACTTTTCTCGTAGTTCAAATTCCTTTAACTATAGAGTTTGCGTAAAGGATTTAAGGGTTTTATGAGATGTTTTATGTATATTTTTCCTGATTAATACTTTAGGTCTTCATATTTAGCCTTTTGAGTAATTATTTCCATTGCAGGTCTAAGCATCTCTTTATAGTTTTCCATCCTCCTAAAGATTTTGTATTGATTGGTTCTTTTCGCTAAAACCTTTCATTATTTATGAAGATAATATCTTTATATCGATTATAGTCTTAACTCAATGTTTTTATAAATTGTTTACTAAGTAAATAATGATTAATTTAATTGTAATTTCTAACTAATTATCTACAATTAGTTAGAAAAGTTTTTTCAACTTTCATAATGTAAGTAATACTTTTGCTTTGCACTTGGTTCTGAAGTGAAAATCACTCCTGTAATAGTCCAAGATTAGAGCAATTTAACTATTTAGTGGGGTAAATTATCAAATTTTTTAAATTAGATTTAAAACGTGATGAGCGAAATTATTAAATTAAGTAGATCCACTGTCGAAAAGTATCTTAGCTGTCCGAGATGTTGTGTACTTGATAAAAAGTATCGAATAAAACCACCATCATTACCATTTACTCTAAATATAGCAGTAGATAATTTATGTAAAAACGAATTTGATCATTACAGAAGAATTCAGGAGCCTCATCCCTTTTTGATTGAAAATGGCATTGATGCTGTCCCTTTCAAACATAAAGATCTAGAACGTTGGAGAAGTAATTTTCAAGGGATAAGATATAAATCAATTGAGCATAACTATGATTTTGGTGGAGCTGTTGATGATATTTGGCAAAAAAAAAATGGTGATCTTATCATCGTTGATGTAAAAGCAACATCTAGAAAAAATTTTGATTGGTCAGAGACTTTTAATAAATACGAATATGCAAAAGCTTATAAGAGACAATTGGAAATGTATCAGTGGTTATTTAAGAAAAACGGTTTTCAAGTTTCTAATGAAGCATATCTTTTATATTTTAATGGAAAAAAAAATGAAAAGTTTTTTAATAATCAATTAAAATTTGATGTAAATCTAATTAGATTAGAATGCTCAACATCATGGGTAGAACCTAAGATAATTGATACAGTTAATTTATTACGTTCTGATACTTTTCCAAAACCTTCATCAAGTTGCGAATATTGTAATTATTTAAAAAAGCGTTGGCAGTTATCAATAAATTAATACTCATAGAATTTTTTTTTTAATTTCTGGAAAAATGTTAAATAAAAGATAATCTTTAATTAGATTATTAATTTAGACTTTTGGTAAATTTGAAAAACTCTGATAAAAAGATAACTAATCATCTTCAACAAGATGTAGTAAAAATATCTGGTAAAAAAATTTTTATTAATCCTTTTTTGTATTGGAGAAGATTCGATGAAAATACTAATAGATGGCTTAGAGAACTTGGTCAAATGTCTGAGGATCAAATTCATCCAAATAGGAATCGTTTTTATCCAGAAATAGAGTGGACTGATTTAAGTCATGAGCAAAAACTAATCAAAGATGCAACTGTTGAGATGTTTTTAAAAACTCTTGAATTGATAAGTACATTTCATCCTTATCTTAATTCAGGTCAGTTATTAGAAGTTGAGAGAAAAATGGCGATTATAAAAAAAATACCTTTTGAAAAGTGGGTTAAAAAATCGTTCGCCAAAAAAGCAAAATTATTAGAAAATGAAAAGAGAAAGTTTCAAAGAGAAAGGTTTTTTAGCAACTGGAAGGAATGGTTTCTTCTTGAAAATACTCAACAAGCTTTTTTACCATTAATCGTTACGATATTCCTCTCATTATTCATAGGGTGGTCTTTAGGAATATCTAAAAATAGTTGTAATCCTTATTTTGAACAAAACTTGGAACAGTTAAATTAATTTTCTTATGATTTTTGTACAGTATCGAACTTAATATTATTTTGAAAAATTTTTTTTTTTATTTAAGATTGGAATATATAGAACAATGAAGCTAAAAATTAAAAGTTTATGAATGAAGAATTTACTCCAAATGATCTAGAAAATGATGATTTTACTCTGAATAAAGAAGAGAGCGATTATAAAAATTTAATCACTAGACTTAAAGATATAAGTTCAACTATTGCTTTATTAGAAAAAACAATATTTAGATAAACTTTAAATTTTTGATAATAAGAAACTCTAGTCAAAAACTTATTGCATTCAAGAGACAATCTTTAGTCTTACTTATCTTTTCTTCTATTTCATTTTTATTGATTTTATTAAGGTTAATTTTTTTACAATTATTAAATTACGAATCTTTTATGCAAATGTCTGATGAGAATCGCATTAGACTTATCGCTTCTCAACCAATACGAGGAAGAATACTTGATAAAAATGGTAATGTTCTAGCAGATAGTAGAGTGAAATATTCTCTAATAATAAAACCTCAAGCTGTAAATGAAAGCGATTGGGGAAAACATAAATTAATTATTTCTGACTTATTAAATATTGATAAAAATTTAATTCAAACAAAATATTTTGATGGTTTAAAAAATCAGAAACTTGCAGTAACTATTATTGATGATTTAAGTGTGAATCAATTAATAAAATTTAAGGAAAATGAAGATAATTTATTTAGTTTTGAAATAGCGACGAAATTAATTAGAAATTATCCTTATAAATCCTTAGCTGCTCACTTAATTGGATATACACAGCCAATTACTGATTTAGAATATAAATTTTTATCTAAAAAGGGTTATAAATTAAATGATTTAATAGGTAGAACTGGCATTGAATATGTTTACGAAGACTTTATAAGAGGTGAATGGGGTGGAGAGATGGTTGAAGTAAATTCTTTAGGGAAATTCCAAAGATCCTTGGGTGTTAAACCCTCCATACAAGGTAATGATATTGAATTGACTATTGATATGGAATTGCAATTAATTGCTGAGGAAGTTCTTAAAGACAAAAAAGCTGGAGCCATAATAGTTATGGATCCAAGAGATGGTGCAATAAAGGCAATGGCAAGTAGGCCTACTTTTGATTTGAATTTTTTCTCAAAGGATTTTAAGCCTGAAAAAGAATACAATAAGTTATTCAATTCTACTGAAAAACCTCTTTTCAATAGAGCATTAAATGCTTATGATCCTGGAAGTGTTTGGAAGATTGTAACGGCTTTAGCGGGCTTAGAAAGTGGAAAATTTCCAATTGATACTATGTTGGAAACTAAACCATGTATAACTTATGGGAGCCAATGTTTTAGGGAGCATAATGATTTAGGCTTTGGGGTAATAGGTTATGAAGATGCTTTAAGAGTTTCAAGTAATACATTTTTTTATCAAGTCGGATATGGAGTAGGTGTTGACGAAATTCATAAGGTCTCTAGAAAGCTTGGTTTTAATTCTTTATCTGGAATTGAAATTTCTGAACAAGAAAATATAGGTTTAGTAGCAAGTAGCAAATGGGCTAAAGAAGGGAGAGGATGGGGCGAACCAGGAAGAACTCCTTGGGTTCCAGAAGATATTGCGAGTATGTCTATTGGACAATTTGTTGTTCAAGTTACTCCTATTCAATTAGCCAGAGCATATGCAGCGATTGCAAATGGAGGTTATCTAGTTACTCCTCATTTAGTTAAAAAAGATGATGGAAATGTTTTAGATAAACAACGTATTAAAATTGATATTGATCCAAATAATATTCAGTTGATAAAAGACGGCCTCAGGAAAGTAGTCGAGTCTGGTACAGGAGTATCAATTAATTATGGAGTTTCAAATTTACCTCCAGTTTCAGGTAAAACTGGAACTGCTGAAGATGGTGAAGGTGGCTTAGATCATGCTTGGTTTGTTTGTTTTACTCCTTCTGAAAAGAGTGAGTTGCTTATAGTTGCTTTTGCTCAAAATACTCCAGGTGGAGGTTCTGTACATGCACTTCCTATGGCGAGACAAATTCTAAAAGTTTGGAATGAACAAAATTGATATTTAGTTTTATTTTTACAGTTTATGTTTTTAATTTTTTCATTTGTAGAAGTCTTTTAATAATATCTTCAATAGTTTTGGTGTCTATCGGTTTACTATATGAAGACAAAAGTTGTCTGCCTAATACTTGACTTCCTAAATGCACTAGTTGAATGCGTAATGAGGTAAGTAGTTCTAATCCTATGCCACCAGAAAATGTTGCAATTGCAATTGGTTGACCATTAAATAAATTTCTAAAGTCATCTCCCGAGATAGAGAGCCATGCTATGAAGTTGGAGAGAATGGGAGGTATTGAACCATTATATTCAGGAGCACAAATCACCCACTTTTCTATTGAGAAAAGCTTTTTTTTTAATTCTTCTATTTCTCTTGGAATATTTTCTTTGCTGTGAATTCTTGGATTAAATAGTGGAATATCAAGAGTGGTAAGATCTAAAATCTCAGAACTTATTTTAAGTTCATTACTTTTTTCTAGGAATTTTTCAGAAAGTTCTAGATTTTTCCCACAACTAGCTGTAATAATTATTAGATCTTTTGATTCAGTCATAAATTAAATAAATAAATAAATAAATTTAATAGCTAGCACCAGTTTTACGATGATGCACTGCTGTTAGACTATCGGATTTTAATATATTACCGTGTAGCACTTCGGCGTATATAACCCAATGATCTCCACATTCCATTCTCTTTTTTACAGAAGCATCCAACCATGCTAAGGACTCAGGGATGATTATCTGTTCATTAGGAGTCAATTCAGGTTCTAAACCTTCAAATCTATCTTCTCCTGGTGCAAATGATTTAGTGAATCTTTTCAAAGGTTCTTTAAAATCTTTTTCACTTAAAATGTTTAATGCGAATGAATCTCCAATTTGAAGAAGAGATTCTACCGATCTATCTTTTGCTACTGCGATACTTAATCCCGGTGGAGAAAAACTTGCTTGACTAACCCAAGATGCAAGCATAGCTCCTTTGATATTGTTCTCAGCTTTTCCTTTAGAGGCAGTTAGAACACAAAGCGAACCAATAACTCTTCCAAGTGCTTGTAACTTTGGATTCGTTTTACTTGTAATCATTCCTGTATCTGATTTTCTGGTTTTTTTATTTGCTTTTTTTAAAATTTTTCTCCCAAAGTGAGTTCCTATTTCTTCTAGCTCTTTAATCTTTGGTTTATTTGGACTGAATTTAATTCTTATAGGGTCAAAACTAAACTTAAAACCACCGTCTTTTAATTTTGATTCAAGTAAATCTATAGCTTCGCCGCTCCAGCCAAAACTGCCAAAAATTCCCACTGGCTTATCTCTATTACCCTCTGCTAATAATGTTCCTAGTGCACTAACTATTGGAGTTGGTGCGTGGCCGCCTAAGGTGGGTGATCCGATTAAATAACCATTAGCATTTTGGATAGATTTTACAAGTAAATCATTAGGTGTAAATTCACAATTAATACTTTCAACTTCTACGGAGGTTCTATTTATCCCTTTAGCCAATGCATCACCTATTGAGGCTGTATTTCCATAAGCACTTGCATATATAAGAGCGATCTTAGGATTATTTGTTGAGAGGTTCTCTCCCCATCTAATATAGTCATTTAAAAAGCTTTTTAAGCTATATTCGATCGCGGGACCATGTAATGGTGCAATAGTTTTAATGTCATAATCTGCAATTTTTTCAGTTATTGATACTACTTGATTAGACATTGGTGCCATCAAGCAATCATAAAAATGTTTCCTATCAATTTCTGTACTAACTCGATTTGTTTCAGACCAATATTTAGATGCAATGTGTGCAGAGAAAATTTTTTCACTAAGAAGTATTTCTTGATTACGTTCATAAATTATCAGGCCACCAGGCCAACGTGCTGTTGGAATAGGAATTAATTCTAGTGAAATGTTATCTAATTCTAAATTAAGCTCTTTTTTAATTATGTTTATTTCAGGTAATTGAATTTCAATAAAGTTTTCTAAGGTAGGATTTCTTTGATTCCAAAGTTCGCTAATAAGTTTATAACCTGGATTAGAGCATGTAATAGTTGTGTTTTGAAATTGGGTACTTATATTTTTTATAGTTTCAATAATCTTGGGATTAATATGACCAGAAATGAAGTTGATTTTATCTAATTTAAATTGATCGCAAAACCTAGAAATTACTTTATTAAATGAATTCAAATATTGTTTCTCAGGTGGATGAATAATAAAAAGTTCCTTATTACTTCTAATGAAAAAAGTATTAAAAGAGGTTCCTTTTTCAAGGTTAAATTCAAGTTCAAATCTTTCTTTATTTTGGTCTAAGAATCTTACACAAGAAAAATTTTCGGTAATTTCAAATTCTGATAAGTTTTGATTTTCTGCATGTAGGTCTATGTTAATATCTGACATTTTTAAAGACTTATTTTCTAATAGTGATTAGCAACTTTTCTGTGATGAACTGCTGTCTTGCATGATAAGTCAGAAACATTACCGTTTTCAACAATTCCGTAAATTATCCAATGGTCTGGAGTCTCCATTCTGGAAATAACTTTACAATCTAAAAAGGCGAGTGAATCTGAGAGAACTGGCCCTCCTTCAGCAATGTTGTTAATTACATCTACATCTGCAAATCTATCAGCTCCAGGGGCAAATCTTTTTAAAAAATGTCTGAACATTTTTTGATAGTTATCTTCTCTCAAGATATTCACAACAAAACCATTACCAACTTGCATATATGATTCAATAGCTCTATCTTTTGCTACTGCAACTGTAATACCTGGTGGAGAAAAGCTTGCTTGACTAACCCAACTTGCGACCATTGCACTTTGTCTAAATGTCGAACCTGCCCCTTGGCTCGCTGTAACTACATATAAACCTCCACTTAATCTACCTAACGCTTTATCTAAATTTGAATCAAGGCTTTTCATAGAGGCAATATTCTTCTTTTTATTGATCAATTGACCCAAGTCAGTTCCAGCTTCTTCGAATTGTTGATAAACAATGGGATCTGGAATATTTTTAACTCTTAAAGGGGAGAAAGCTTCTTTTTGACCAAGTTCTCTTAATTTATTTGCTAAGGAATCTATTGGTTCATCATTTCCACCAAATGCATCATAGACAGCAGTAAATTGTTTCGGTTTTAGTGCTGCAAATAAAGTACCGAGAGATTCTTTTAATTCATTATCTGAGTCTACTGGCCATGTGGGAATGACTACTGCTTTTGATTCGGAAATTAAACTTGTTAATTCTTGCGGGTCAGAAGATCTTAAATCAATTAATTGAACCTGTGAATCTGCTTTACTTATTCCATGAGATATCGCCTGACTTAGTCGATCACAATAACCATAGTCGCTTATATAGCAGACTGACACAAAATCATTGCCTTTGCTTTTATTGCTACTCCATTCTAGATATTTTCCTTTCCAAAAATTGACCTGATTATGGAGCAAAGGGCCATGACCAACAGCTATTGTTTTTAATTCAGGTAGCTTATCTATTCTTTTAATTGCCTGCAGAACGCTTCTAGCGTTTGGACCCATAAGGCAATCGTAATAAAAACGGAAATCATCGTATATTTCTTTTTGATCAGTGTCAAAAAATTCATCAGAACAATAATGGAGTCCAAATGCATCGCATGTATAGAGAACATGTGTGATGTGATCATATGAAAATATGGTATCTGGCCAATGTAAATTTGGTGCACTTATAAATTCAATATTATGTTCTAAACCACTATTAGGATTAGTTCCGAGATTTAAAAACTCTCCACTCTTAACCTCTAGACGCTTAAAAGGAATATGTATTTGGTCTTCAATAAATTTAAGGGCTAATTTTGATCCAACTACTGTGATATTTTGGTTTAATTCTAAAAGATTACCTATTAAACCAGAATGATCAGGTTCTGTATGGCTTGTAATTAGATAATCAACTTCTTGTGGATTGACCTTTTTCAGTAATTCTTTAAACCATAATTCTTCGAACTTTGCATGACTAGTATCAATAATTGCTATTTTTTCGCCTCTAATAATAAAACTATTGTAAGTAGTTCCATTTCTTAAACCAAATTCAATATCAAATCTACTGCGATCCCAATCCAAAGATCTTATGGCACAAGAATCATCAGCGAAATTTTGAGATTGAACTGTCAACTTGTTATTTATTTGTACCAATTTAGAATTACTTGTCTGGACAGAGGCTATCATAGAATAATTCGCTTTATAAAATAACTTTAGTTATATAGAATATAGATCCGCGTGATCATTTTTGCGAAATAACCGAAATTACGCTTTTCTTTAATTTTTATTCTTCTTATTCTGGATAAATGACATCTCAACTAATTAAAAAAATAGTTACTGGAGATGAGATAAGAAATGCTTTTTTAAAATTTTACAGTGAAAAATTACATAAAATCATTCCAAGTGCATCTTTGATTCCAGATGACCCTACGGTTATGCTCACAATTGCTGGAATGCTACCTTTTAAACCTGTTTTTTTAGGTTTAAAAGAAAGACCATCAAAAAGGGCTACATCTAGCCAAAAGTGCATCAGAACAAACGATATAGAAAACGTTGGAGTTACAGCTAGACACCACACTTTTTTTGAAATGCTTGGTAATTTCTCTTTTGGAGATTATTTTAAACGAGAGGCTATTCAGTGGGCTTGGGAATTAGTTACTAATATTTATCAACTTTCTGTTGAAAATATAATTGTGAGTGTTTTTCACGAAGACGGAGAGTCTGCAAAAATTTGGAGAGATCAAATTGGTATTCATCCAGATAGGATAGTTAAACTGGGTGAGAAAGATAATTTTTGGTCATCTGGTAAAACTGGTCCATGTGGACCTTGTTCAGAACTTTATTATGATTTTCATCCTGAAAAAGGTCTGCAGAATATTGATTTAGAAGATGGAGATCGTTTTATTGAATTTTATAATCTTGTTTTTATGCAATATAATCGTGATCCTAATGGAAAATTGACAGATTTAAAATGTAAAAATATTGATACAGGAATGGGCCTTGAAAGGATGGCCCAAATATTGCAAAAAAAGCAAAATAATTATGAGACAGATTTAATTTTTCCTATCATTCAAAAAATTTGTGAGATTGCAAATATTGATTATTTTTCTTCAGATGATAAAAATAAAATTTCTTTAAAAATTATTGGAGATCATACAAGAGCTGTTATTCATTTAATTTCTGATGGAGTAGCAGCAAGTAATCTCGGCAGGGGATATATACTAAGACGGCTAATTAGAAGAATGGTCAGACATGGGAGATTATTAGGCATAACAAATGAATTTTTACCTCGTATTGCTACTGTCGGGATCAATCTAATGCAAAATAATTATCCTGATTTAAACAATAATAGTGATTTAATTTTGAATGAGATAAAAATTGAAGAAGTAAGGTTTAGGGAAACTCTTGAAAGAGGTGAGAAATTGCTAGATGAGTTAATTTCTTCAGGGCAGAAATTAATTTCTGGTTTTAAAGCTTTTGAACTTTATGATACTTATGGATTTCCTCTAGAACTTACTGTAGAAATTGCTGAAGAAAATAGTATCAGTGTAGATGTAAAGGGTTTTGAAGAAGAAATGAATGCACAAAAAGAGAGAGCTAAAGCTGCTTCAAGTAATATTGATTTGACATTAGAGGGATCATTAGAGCGAGAAATAGATCTTTTTAACAAAACTGTTTTTAATGGTTATGATTCACTCCTTTCGGAAGCTGAAATAAAGGGTATATTCTTGGATTCAACATTAGTTAAGCAAGCAAGTAAAGGTCAGAAAGTTTTAATTGTTCTTGATCAGACAACTTTTTATGGAGAATCTGGTGGTCAAGTTGGTGATATTGGCACGATATTTTCAAAAGATGTAGAGGTCTTGATTGATAATGTTATTCGAAAGAAAAATGTTTTTTTACATTATGGAATGATCAAAAAAGGAATATTAACTATTGGACAAAAAGTTAAGACTAATGTTAAATCCTCTAATAGAGCTAAGGCTGCTGCGAATCATACAGCTACCCATTTATTGCAATCTGCTCTCAAATCAATCGTTAATGAAAGTGTTGGACAAAAAGGTTCATTAGTAGCCTTTAATAAATTAAGATTTGACTTTAATTCTTCAAATCCTATTTCTAAAGATCAAATTTCTAAGATTGAGACTTTAGTTAACTCTTGGATTATGGAAAATCATATCCTAGAAATAAAAAATATGTCTAAGAGTGAGGCTCTTGAAAAGGGTGCAGTGGCCATGTTTGGAGAAAAATATGATGATGAAGTGCGCGTTGTTAATGTGCCAGGAGTTTCAATGGAACTTTGTGGTGGCACACATGTTAAAACTACATCTGAATTAGGTTCTTTCAAAATAATTAGTGAGGAAGGAATCTCAGCCGGAGTAAGAAGAATCGAAGCATTATCAGGCCAATCAGCATTAGACTATTTCAGTGATAGAAATGCTTTAGTAAATAAACTAAGTGATTTGTTAAAAGCAAATCCTAATCAACTTTTTGAAAGGGTTAATAATTTGCAAGCAGAGCTTATTAATAAGAATAAAGAGATACAAACAATGAAAGATGAAATTGCATATTTTAAATACTCTTCTATGAAATCATCCGCAGAAATAGTAAATTCTTTTTCAATTTTAGTAAATCAGATTGATGGCTTAGATGGGAATTCTTTGCAATCTGCAGCACTTAATTTAACATCTCATTTGGGAAATAAAGCAATAGTGATTCTTGGGGGAATACCAAATCCAGAAAATAGAAAGTTGTTATTTGCAGTTTCTTTAGGTGATGATGCAGTAAAAATAGGATTGCATGCAGGTAAATTAATTAATGAGATTGCAAGAATTTGTTCGGGAGGTGGAGGAGGAAAGCCTAACTTTGCTCAAGCAGGTGCTAAAGATATTGATAAGTTAAGTGATGCTTTTGATTATGCTAAAAATCATTTGCAAAAAACATTAGATAGTCATTCTGATAAATAACTACTTTTTCTGAGACTAATTTCGATTTGATCCATTAATTTCCTTGCTTCTTCAATAGTTAATTTTTGTTGATCAATTGCTGATTCAGTATTAATTCTTATAGATTCAACCAAAGAAGCTGAACTGTAATCTAATAATTGTAAAATTTCAGATTTACTGTCCTCTTTAATAATATTTTTGACCTTATATGAATTATCTTGATTTATATCTATATGAACAACGTTTGTACTGCCAAATAAATTATGCAAGTTTCCTAATGCTTCTTGATAGGCTCCAGTCATAAAAATTCCAATTAGATAATCTTTATCTTGCTCTGGCTTGTGTAAATTGAGTAATGATTTAATTTTCCCATCATCAATAAAATTATTTAGTTTCCCATCTGAATCACAAGTTAAATCTGCAAAATTGCCTTTGCAGAAAGGCTCTTCTAAGTGCCTATGTATTGGTGCTATTGGAAAAATCTGATTAATTGCCCAGCTATCGGGAATAGATTTAAAGATTGATATATTTGCATAATAAGTTGACGCAAGAGTTTCTGTAATTTCAGATAAATCAGGGTGATTGATTTCATCATTATTCAGGTTATTGGAAATTTCTTTTGCGCAAGCCCAGGTAAGTTCTTCGGCATAAGCTCGTTCTGCTAAACTTAAAAATCCTAATCTAAAGGCAACTAAGCAATCTTCTTTAAACTTTTTTGCATCATTCCATAGTTCAATTATTTGAGAGAAATTTATTTTTTTATTTTTAAGTTTTTTTAATTCATAGAAAGTTTCAAGTAAATTGGAAATTATTAATTGTTGATCTTTGTTATCAATAATTTGTAGTTTGGAACTGACATGGCTTGTTCCTAAGACATTAAAAATTAAAACTGAACAATGACTAATTATTGCTCTTCCACTTTCTGAGATTATGGTTGGATGCTTGATATTATTTAATTCACATGAATCTTTAATGGTTGCAATTACATCGTTAGCATAATTTTGAATAGAATAATTAGTAGAGGTGTTGGAGGAGGTTTTAGTTCCATCAAAATCTATCCCTAATCCTCCCCCTACGTCGATATATTGCATTGGGGCACCTAGTTTACATAGTTCAACATATATTTGACTCGCTTCTTGTAATGCGTCTTTGATCACAGCAATATCACTTATTTGACTTCCTATATGAAAATGGAGCAATTTCATTTCTTTTATAAGATTTGCTTCTTTTAGTTCTTTTATTGTCAACATAATTTCTGGGATTGATAATCCAAATTTGGAATTATCTCCAATAGATTTTCCCCACCTACCACTACTTTTACTTGATAACTTTGCTCTAATTCCAATCAATGGTGTCGCGTTAAGTTCTTGAACTGCTTGAATAATTCTTTTTACCTCATCTCGTTGTTCAATAACTATTATTGGATTTTTGCCGAGTTTTCTGGCTAAAGTAGCAATCTCAATATATTTTTTATCTTTATATCCGTTGCATATCAATAATGAATTTTGGTTTTCAAGAAGTGCAAGGCCAATTAATAGTTCTGATTTACTTCCTACTTCTAAACCAAAATTCCATTGACTACCAAACTCTATTATCTTTTCCAATACATTTTTTTGTTGATTACATTTGACAGGAAAAACGCCTTGATAGATATTCTTATATTTGTAGGTTTTTATTGCTTTTGAAAAAGCATCATGTAGTGCATTTATTCGATCTTTTAAGATATCGTTAAATCTTATGATTAATGGAGGATTAATCTCTCTACTTTTAAGTTCTTTGACAAGCTTGAAAAGATCAATCTTATTTTCAGATTTTATATCTTTAGTTACTGATATATTTCCTTTGGAATTTATAGAAAAATATTTATCCCCCCATTTGTCTATGTTGTAAGTTGAAATACTATCTTCAATAGTCCAAATATTTTTTAATTTTTTTGGCTCAAAATTGGTCAATTTATTTCTTAATAATTAAAATGTTTTTGAAAATAACTCAAAACAATATCTTTTATTTTAATGATTACTTGCCAACTTACCACCCAAAAGTTGAATATACATAGAGTGATTATTAACTAAATGACCAAAGAGAGAACCTTTATTGCAATTAAACCAGATGGAGTTCAAAGAGGATATGTTGCTGAGATTATTGGCAGATTTGAAAAAAAAGGATTTAAATTGGTTGGATTAAAGCAATTAATTCCTTCAAAAGATCTTGCTCAAAATCATTATGGTGTACATAGAGAAAGACCCTTTTTTGGTGATTTAGTAGACTTTATTTCAAGTGGTCCTGTTGTAGCAATGGTGTGGGAAGGAGAAGGAGTTATTTTGAGTGCTAGAAAACTAATAGGTGCAACAAAACCTCTTGAAGCAGAGCCTGGAACAATTAGAGGTGATTTAGCTATTGATATAGGGAGGAATATTATTCATGGTTCTGATGGAGAAGATACTGCAAAATTTGAAATTGATCTATGGTTTAACGATGAGGAATTATGTGAGTGGGAAACTTCTGATTCGAAATGGCGATCTGAAAATTAAAATTTAAATCTCAAATCTATCTAAACTAAATTTTTCTAAAAAGCTTTTTTCTATTTCTTTGAGACTTTTATTTTGAACTATTTTCAAGAGAAGATCACTTGTTATTGCAGAAAATAAAACTCCATTTCTATAATGTCCTGTAGCTATAAAAAGGTTTTTAATTTTTGATTTTCCAATTATTGGTTTAAGGTCTGGTGTGCAAGGTCTAAATCCCCACCAATGTTCCATTTGTGGCCAATTAATAGCTTCTGGTAATAAGGAGCAAATACCTTCTTGCAGTTCTTTTATTCCATTAGGAGTATTACCCTGATTAAATTTTGAATCTTTTTCAACTGTCGCTCCAACGATAATAAGTCCATCATCACGTGGAACTAGATAAGTTTTTGGACCAAAAATAACTCTTTTCAAGAAATTTGTTGGACCTTGTATTGATAGCATTTGTCCCTTTACAGGAAAGACTGGAATCTTATTAAAAATGTTTTTACTCCAAGCACCACTACATATAATTGCTTTTTCGCAGGTAATTTTTTTTAGTTCCCCAGTGGCACATAAAACTGTTGCACCAGTAATTTTGTTTTTTTCTAAAATCAAATCCTCTACTTCTGATCCTTCTTGAAATTCAACTCCATGCAAGGAGCATGCTCTCTCAAGAGCACGCATCAGTCTTCTTCGGTTATCTATTTGACCATCTTGTTCAAAAAGTAAACCATGCTTCCAAATAGAATTAATTCCATTAATTTCTGTTTGAAGATCTTTGTGATTTAAATATTTTCCATATTTATACGTGGGAAACTCTTCAAGATCTTCTTTATTTTTAAAAGGAACTACTATGCCACATTTTTTTAAACCGCATTTAATATTACTATCTTGTTCAATACTTTTTATCCACTTTGGAATTAGACTTTGACTTTCTTGGCCAAATTTTAGTAATTCATCTTCGAGCCCTTCGGCATGAGTAGCTAACATTCCTGCAGCAACAAATCCAGCTGATTCATTTCTGTTTTTGCTTAAAACTAAAACTTTGAAGTTATTTCTAGAAAATGCATAAGCAATAGATAAACCTACAAGTCCACCCCCAATAATTAATATTGAATTTTTTGTTTCTTGTGTCATTTAAGAATTAATATTTTTATTTGTGATTTGGTCCTCTTTTCCTTTATATCCAATAAAATTAATAAAGAGACTTTTAATAATGAACAATTTGGAATCTTGGGAAGCTGTGATTGGTTTGGAAACTCACGTACAGCTTAATACGAAAAGTAAAATATTCACATCTGCGTCAACAGCTTTTGGTGATGCACCTAATACGCATATAGATCCTGTAGTTTGTGGTTTACCAGGAACTCTTCCAGTTTTGAATGAGACTGTTCTTGAGTATGCTGTAAAAACTTCTTTAGCATTAAATTTAAATGTTGCAGAACATTGTAAATTTGATAGAAAACAATATTTTTATCCTGATCTACCTAAAAATTATCAAATTTCACAATTTGATGAGCCACTAGCTGAAGATGGCTGGCTAGAAATTGAAATAATAGAAAAAGACAAAGAACCTTATATTAAAAAAATTGGTATAGAAAGACTACATATGGAAGAAGACGCCGGTAAATTAGTTCATTCAGGCAGTGACAGATTAGCTGGTTCTAAGTATTCCTTAGTTGATTACAATCGTGCTGGAATAGCGCTTTGTGAAATTGTAAGTAAACCAGATATTAGAACAGGTAAAGAGGCATCTGAATATGCTTCTGAGATTAGAAGAACAGTGAGATATCTAGGTGTATCAGATGGAAATATGCAGGAGGGTTCATTAAGATGTGATGTCAATATTTCAGTTAGAAAAGGCCCTAATGCTCCTTTTGGTACCAAAGTGGAAATTAAGAATATGAATTCATTTTCTGCAATTCAAAAGGCTTGTGATTATGAAATAGCCAGACAAATAGAAGTTTATGAAAATGGAGGAGAAATTTTCCAAGAAACAAGGCTATGGGATGAAGCTAAGCAATTAACAAAAAGTATGAGACTAAAAGAAGGTAGCAGTGACTATAGATATTTTCCTGATCCTGACTTAGGACCAATTGAAGTAACAAAAGCCCAAAAAGAAATATGGTTTAGTGAATTACCAGAATTGCCTTCAAAGAAAAGAAATAAATATGTAAGTGAATTTGGGTTGTCTGCATATGATGCAAGGGTAATTTCTGATGAAATTAATATGGCAAACTTTTTTGAAGAAACAGTAGCCAATGGTGCTGAGGCCAAACTAGCTTCAAATTGGGTAACAAGTGATATTGTGGGCTATTTAAAAGCAAACAAACTTAGTTTTAGTGAATTAAAGCTTAGTCCCGAAAATCTTGCTGAAATGATTAATATGATTTCAAAAAATACTATTAGTGGAAAAATTGCAAAAGAAATTTTACCTGAACTAATTCAAAAAAATATTTCTCCAGAAAAATTAGTTGAAGAAAAAGGGTTGGCTATGATTTCTGATTCTTCAAGTATTTTACCAATAATCAATGAACTTATTAATGAACATCCAAATGAAGTTCAAGCATTTAGAAATGGTAAAACTAAATTACTTGGTTTTTTTGTTGGTCAACTTATGAAAATAACTAAAGGTAAGGCTGATCCTAAACTTGCAAATAAACTTCTTGCAGAAAAGTTGAATAGCTAAAGCTTCAAAGAAGCTCTTTTATAGTATTAATCCATTTATTTTGGTCATCTGAATTATCTAAAATAATATCTGAAAGTTTACTTTTTTCTTCAAAACTTAATTGAAAATTTATGGTTTCATATGCTTCTTTTTCGCTAATTTTATCTCGTGTGATAAGTCTTTTTTGTTGTAGATCTATAGGACATTTAACTAACCATATTTCAGTGCAAATATCTTCAAATTTTGCTTCAAATAATAATGGAATAACCATTACTATAGTTTGATTATTTTTGTATTGACTGCATTCTTGAATCATTTTTTCTTTAATTAAGGGGTGAAGTAGTTTTTCAATCCATTTTTTACTTTCTGAATGTTTAAAAATTATGTTTCTTAAAAGTTTTCTGTTTATTGCTTTCTCTGAATTGTTCGTATTATCAATTATTTGATTTCCAAAATAGTCTAAAATTTTTTTATATCCATATGTGTTTGGTTTGATTAATTCTCTTGATAAATTATCTGCATCTAATATCGGAATTTTTTTATTTTTTCTAATGTAATCTGTTATGGTTGTCTTCCCACTCGCAATACCTCCTGTTAAACCAATTCTTCTTTGGTTAGTTTTTAATTGTTGAAGAATATCCATATATTTAATAATAATCTAATTATCTATTTCTTTAGTATTAAAGGGAAGTTAGTATGAATTAAAAATATAAAAAAGATTGAGCCAGTCTGATTCCACTTGGTCGTTTGTTGATGAAGGTAATGAAACACCTAAGGGTTTTCTTTTTGCTGGGATTTCGGCTGGATTAAAAGCTTCTAATAAGAAAGATTTAGCACTTATATTGGCTCCAAAAGGAAGTATTGTTAGTGGAATGTTTACCCAATCAATAGTTCGCGCTTCTTGTGTCGATATTTGTGAGGAAAGGATTAAAAAATCTTCAGGTTTTGTTCGAGCAATACTAATTAATTCTGGCCAAGCAAATGCATGTACAGGAAATCTTGGAAATCAACATTTGCAAATTGCTACGGCAAAGATTGCAGAACTTTTAGGAATAAAAGAAGAAGAAGTTTTAATGTGCTCAACTGGTGTAATTGGAGTTCCTATAAAAATAAAAGATTTAGTAAAAAATTTACCGAATTTAGTTAGTGATTTAAAAGTTAACAGCTTTCAAAATGCAGCAGAAGCAATTTTAACTACTGATTTGACTGTGAAAAAAGTTTTAATAGAGACGATTATTCAAGGTAGAAAGATAAAAATAGCAGGATTAGCAAAAGGATCAGGAATGATTTATCCCAATATGGCTACAATGCTCGCTTTCCTGACCTGTGATGCGGGTATTGAGAAAAAAGAATGGGACAAAATGATTTCTATTTCTGTAAAAAAATCTTTTAACGCAATATCAGTTGATGGAGAGACAAGCACAAACGACTCTTTTGTTGGAATAAATGCAGGAAATAAAATTGATAAAAGATTTTTGCCAATTATTCAACAAGGCATTGACATTGTATGTCAAAAATTGGCAAAAGACATTGCTAGGGATGGAGAAGGGGCAAATTGTTTATTAGAAGTTTTAGTTCAAGGAACAAAAAATACTGATGATGCAATTATCGTTGCTAAATCGATATGTAATTCTGCATTGGTAAAAACCGCGATACATGGCTGTGATCCTAATTGGGGAAGAATCATTTCTGCTGCAGGTAATTCTGGCGTTAAATTCAATCTAAATGATGTTGACTTAAATATAGGTAGCCATAAGATTTTGGAAAAGGGCAAGTTAAATAAATATGATTCGCAAAAAGTCACAGACTATATTAGGTCCAAAATGAAAGGTAGATATTTAGTAGATGATATTGTACAAATTATGATTAATCTAAACTCTGGCAAATCCAAAGGCAAAGCTTGGGGATGTGATCTTTCTAAAAAGTATGTTGAAATAAATAGCGAATATACTACTTGAGTTTTAGTAAATCTATTGGTAAATATTCATTAATATAAAGAAACAATATTGTTAAAGTTCCAATTACAGAACCTATAAAACCTCCAAAGAAATTAACGAATAATCCAGAGTTTGTAATTACTGTCTCTTCGTTTTTCTCTCTCTCAAAATCAGGCGCATCTACTACTTTTAAGCGCTGATTGGTTGTTGGTTGTTGTTGGTGTCGGATGAGGGCTTCGAAATCAGGCATGGAATTTGTGAGGCAATTGAACAATAAGCAGACCAGCCCGTCATTCGACGAGGATCTGATCTACCTAAATCGTCTACAGCTTCAAATACAGCATTACCCGAGGCTTCTGCTTTATCGAACGCTGAAAGTAAGGGTATAAATGTTTCAAAAACATATAAACCAAAATTCTCTAGAGCTGCTTTAGCTTGTTGAGCTGCTTTTTGCTGTCTAAAATCAACTTTTACTATCACTACTGCATGGTTAACTTTTAAGTCGCTTAATAAATTAGCTAGTTCAACAGTTAACTCTACTGATCTTGCTTTCGCAGTGGTAGGTAAGATTACTAAATCTGAACCATACGCTAAGTGTTTTAGTTCTTCTTGATCACTGCTGGCTTGTCCATCAGTTATTACGATTTCTGATGATCTGGATGCTTTTGCAGCTGAGCTGACTGGGAAAACTGGAAAAGGAAGATTACCTCTTGATGAGTATGCTAATGCTGATCTATTCTTGTCGGCATCGACTATGCAAACTTTTTTACCTTCAGAATGCCAAACACTTGCCAAGTGAATACTTGTGCAGGTCTTAGCCACTCCTCCTTTTTGGCCGCAAACAGTAATAAACAATTTTTTATTTTTATTTCTTTTACTTTGGAGAATAATTTCTTAATGTCAATAGAAATTTATTCTTAATGATTTAAAACTTATTTTTTTTGAAATATTTCAAAGAGGTCAATTTTTTCAGATAACCTTATAAAGTGCTTAATTTATATAGGCTAGTGAAGAAAAGAATTGGACTAGGTACTTGGTCTTGGGGGAATAAGCTTTTTTGGAATTACAAATCTGCAAATGACGATGATTTACGTGAGACATATAATGAAGCATTGAAAAGAGGTTTTGATCTAATTGATACTGCAGATTCTTACGGTACTGGGAATCTTCAGGGTAGAAGTGAATCATTGATAGGCAAATTTTTACTAGATACTCCTTATGCAAAAAAGAAAAGAATTCAAATAGCAACTAAACTAGCACCTTATCCCTGGAGAATTGGTAATAAAGGTTTTAATAAACCATTTTTAAAAAGTTTAGAAAGGCTTAATAATAAATTAGACATAGTGCAATTGCATTGGTCAACTGCAAAATATAATCCTCTCCAGGAATTAGGACTGTTGAGTAATCTTTGCGATTTAAAAGATCAAGGATTTGATTTTCAAATCGGTTTATCAAACATAGGTCCTAAAAGGTTGCAGAAATTAATTAATTTTTTGTCAACAAGAGATCAGAGGATAAAAAGTGTTCAGATACAGTTTTCTTTACTTGCTCCAGAATTACAAAAACAATATCAGGTGCAAAAAATTTGTGTAGAAAATAATATTGATTTCTTTGCTTATAGTCCTCTATCATTTGGAATACTTTGCATTGATCCAGATAAAGAAGAAAATAGAGAAAGCAGTTTTATTCGAAATCTATTATTTGAAAACTATAGAAAACCAACATATGAGCTCCGGAGGTGTCTTAAAAGGATCGCGAATCAAAGATCAGTTTCACAAGCTCAAGTAGCAATTAATTGGTGTTGTTACCAAGAAACTATTCCACTTGTTGGAATGCGAAAAAAATCTCAAGTTATAGATGTATCCAATGTATTTAACTGGAATTTAAATAAAGATGAATTTAATGTACTTCAGGAGGTTTCAAAAAGTTGTTTAAAAAAAATGCCTAAAAATCCCTTTTCAAGTGTTTAGGTAAATTTTTTAGTTAGATATATCCTTATTTTTTTTAATTTGATAACTACTATTCCATAGTTCAGCAGGAAACTTTTCACCAGTGAATCTAATAACTTTAGGATTGAGATTTCTTAATAAGTCATTTAAGTTTTTATTAGAGAACATTTTAAAGGATTGGACTTTTTAATAAGATAAATTAATTTATAGCTAATCTTCTAAGTATTTATACTTATAAATTTAGAAAATTTTTTTTTAATACAGGCAATTGCAGCAATATTTACAAACTAAGAAATTATCTAATACAACTTCTTAGTTATTTAAAAAAGTAGAGTCCTTCCAGACTCCTCGTATCATTTGGTTGATAAGGCTGATATAACCCCATCTCCTTAAAGATCAAGCAGCAACTGGTGCTGTTTGACGGGAGAAACTAACGATTTTGTTAGCGTTTGTGTTTTTGCTCTAACCGAGCAGGCTTCAGTCACCTTCCTTATGCCCCGTCGAAACCATTACAACCCCAAAAAGTGGAGTTGAGCGGAATCGAACCGCTGTCCGAAACATCGGTTGAGATCACCTAGTCCAATTGGACATTTATATTCTGACAGGCAAAATGAGTATTGAATAGTTTTTTTAGTAAGTTTTTATCTTATATGAATGTAGTTGCATCAGCTCCAGAGGGACTAGAGAAATATTTAGCTGAAGAAATTTCAAATTTAGGTGGGTTTAATATTAATATTTATAAAAGATTTATTAATTTTGAATGTGATTATGCAACTTTTTACAGAGTTCATTTCTATTCCAGATTAGCTTTTCGTTTTTATAGAGAAATTGCAAGTTTTAAATGCTATGACAAGCAATCTTTATATGAGGGGGTTAGAGATTCATTTGATTGGTTAGATTGGTTACATTATGAAAAAACGTTTAATGTTCAAGTAACTGGGAGAACATCTTCTTTAAGACATACTCATTTTACTGCTCTTGAGGTTAAAAATTCTATCACTGATTTGCAACAAGTAGCTTGGAATAAAAGATCAAATATTTCTTTAGATAATCCTGATTTTATAATTCATCTTCATTTAAATAATAATAAAGCGATTATCAGTCTTCAAAGTAGTGTGGAAAGCTTACACAAACGAGGCTATAGACCCGCAGTAGGAAATGCACCATTAAAAGAAAATTTAGCTTCTGGATTGATAAATATGACTAAATGGAATGGTAAAGTTCCTTTAATTGATATTATGTGCGGCTCAGGAACTTTTTTAATTGAAGCTGTTAACCAATTTCTTGAAGTCCCTATCAATATTGATCAAGTTTATCTCTTTGAGAATTGGTTGGACTTCAGGACAGATATTTACCTTATTGAAAAAAATCAAGCAAAAAATAAAATTATAAATTATGAAAATTTACCAAAAATTATAGGCTGCGAAATTAATAAAAAGGTTTTTGAGCAGGCGAAAGTAAACACATCATTAGCAGGCCTCGAAAATTATATTGAACTTATAAATAATGATTTTTTAGATCTCCAATTAAAATTCACACCTGGAATAATTATATGTAATCCTCCATATGGCAAAAAATTGGGTGATGAAAATGAATTAATTGATCTATATGAACAAATTGGAATCTTTCTAAAGAATAACTTTTCAGGTTGGGAATTTTGGTTGCTTAGTGGAAATCCAAAATTAACAAAATATTTAAAAATGAAATCGTCTTTTAAAATTCCTGTTAGTAATGGGGGGATTGATTGCAGATGGATAAAGTATTTAATAAGGTAATTTATTTCTTGCCTAAAACGGCTTTTGTTGTTTTGCCTAAACCCTCTAATGTTTGAGGAAGATAAGGTCCTTTAGCTAATTTTCCTCCTAGCTTCAAACTCAAACCTGCAAGAAATAAATCGATAAATATTATCAGTAATAAATTATATTCAGTATTCCAATTATTGTAGTTTTTTAGAAAGAGATAGAAAAGAATATGGATGGAAATTAGAACTAATAATAGTAATGTGCTTCCAATTGCCAAAAATATTGCACCACTAATTATTCTTGTTTTTTCTCTATCTACTTCTTGAAGAGCTATTCTTACGTGCAAATCCATTACTGAACTTGCAATAGCTGAAATTCTGGAAGCGGTATTTGCAAAGTTTTTATTTTTTGGTTTTTCCATATTATTTTCTACTACTGTTTAGAAGAGTTCCTATGAGTAACCCAATACCAGCGGCAATAGCGATAGATAATATTGGTTTTTTTCTAATTGGACTTTCTATTTTTGGTCTAAGTGTATTGTTAAGTTCCTCTAATAAATCTTCTAATTGACTTTCGATAGGTTCAATTTGTTCTGATATCTCCCACTTATTTTCTCGTATTGAATCAATGATTTCAAATAGTTGGCTTTTTATTCCAACTGCGGAGGTTCCAGTATGGCTTGCTATTACTTCAACTAAATCATCAATACTACCTTTTGTGGCATCAAGGGTTTGCTGAGCAATGGTAGGCCATTTTTCTTTTATTAAAGGTATTAAACTGTCAATTTTTTCAAGTAACCATTTCTCCGAGATAACTTCTTGTTCAGGAAGTTCAGAGCTATCTTCTTTTTCTTCTACTTCTTTGGGAGGATGGTAGGTCTCCATTATTGAAACTTGTTTATTTTAAGATTAGACCCTATTTTATTAATTTGAAACCCTTATCTAAAGATTTGTGCGATTTATACAGAATAAAAACATATAAAAGTTTATTTACATTTTATTTATCTGCTCTATTCTGCATGAAGGTTTTGTTAAGCTATTACTGAATTTATTAAATGAGTTTAATTTTTATCATGGATATCACATTTGCATCATTAATTTTTGCATCTCGCACAATCCCTACAGATTTTGGATTAGTAGCTGCAGCTATCGCTGGGGCAGGAAGTTTGCTATTCATTGCTTTAAGATTTGTCCCTGATGCAAGTAATTAAATAACAGGAAATATCTTAAAGAAAATATATTTTTATTTAAACATTGCTTTAAAAATAGATTAGATTTATTGTTCAACTAAATAATGAATAAATGGGTTTTGCTTGAACATAAAGTTTATTCTGCTAACTCTTTAGATATTCATTACGATTTCCTTGTTGAAAATGGAATAGATTGTTTAACTTGGAAATTTTTTAAACTACCTTTATTAAATCAAGCTTCTATAGAAATTCTTAAACAGCCAAATCATAGAATTGTATGGCTATCAAGGTCGGAACACGAACTTTCTGGAAATCGAGGCTTCGTAAAAAGAATCGATCATGGAATATTTAAAAACGTTTCTAATAAATTACACTCTGAATGTTTTCGATTCATTTTGGATGGTGAACTTCTTTATGGTTTGTTTGAAATTTCCGGTAATTCTTGTAGATTGAGCAAAAATAATTAATATTCATTTATAAATAATCGTAATGTTTCTATTGAGATTTTTTCAAAGTTAGTTATTCTTATTTAGCTATTGAGACTTGAGATTGGTACATATCAATCAGGTCGAATTTGAAAATTTTAAATCTTTTGGGGGCATTGTCAAAATTCCTCTTGAAGAAGGCTTTACAGTTGTTACTGGGCCTAACGGTTCTGGGAAAAGTAATATTTTAGATGGAATTTTATTCTGTTTAGGTTTAGCTAATAGTAGAGGGATGAGGGCAGAAAGATTACCAGATCTAATAAATAACTCCAAAGTCAAAGAGGGTAAGTCATCCGAAACATTTGTATCGGTAAAATTTAATATTCAAGATTGGTCTCCCAGAGAGGACCTTCCACCTTTGGAACTAGAAGAAGAAGAAATTACTCTTAATAAGGGTCAAAAAGAATGGGTTGTTTCTAGAAAATTAAGGCTTATGCCGGGCGGTTCTTATGCTTCGACTTATACTTCTGATGGGAAACAATGCACCCTGCAACAAATACAGAGAATATTAAGGGATATTAGTGTTGATCCTGAGGGCAGTAATGTTGTTATGCAGGGTGATGTAACAAGAATAGTATCAATGAATAATAAGGAGAGGAGAAATCTTATTGATGAATTAGCAGGAGTAGCACTTTTTGATACAAGAATAGAACAAACTAATGCAAAATTAAATGACGTTTTTGAAAAACAAGAAAGGTTTGAAATTTTAGAAAATGAATTGCAATCTAGTAAATATAAGCTTGAAAAAGAATGTGAAAAAGCAAAGCGATATAAAGAGTTAAAGGCAAAACTGCTTCAAATAATGGAATTAGAGAAAGTTCTTATTTTTGATAAACAAGTTGAGCATGTTAAATATATAGAGAAAAAAGAAACTGAAATTAAAAAAAATAAAATATTATTTAATGAACAAAAAGAATCTATTAATAAAGAAATAGCAGTCTTAGAAGGTGCTTTGAAAATACTGGTTGATGAGCTTAAGGAGAAAGGAGAGGATACTTTGATAAAAGTCAATTCTGATATTGGAAGTATTAATTCTAGCTTGAGAGAACTTGATAGGATATCAATTTTAAATAAAGAAGAGGGCATTAAATTACAAAAGCAGAGAGATGAAATTTCAATATCTAAGAGAAAAATCGAGTCAGAAAAAATGAGACAAGAAATTTTTGATGATAATTTTTTAAATAAATTGAACTTGCAAATTGATGATCTCACTTTAAAACATAAATTATCCAGAAAAAAACTTTCTGATGCAGCTGGAGAATCTGGAGAATTCTCAAAACAAAGTATCAAATTGAATTTTGAGCTTGAAAGTATAAAAAATAAAATTAATCCTTTGGAAATAAAAAAAAGGAAAGTTGAAGAAGAAACTATCCAAAATAATATTCAAAGGGATGAAATATCTTCTCAGATCGACGCTTTAGCTTTAGAAAAGCAGAAACTTGTAGATGGAAATCAAAGAAAAAAAGAGTCATCCGACATAAATAACAATAACTTGGCAAGTAATAGCTCCGAAATTAATTCTTTAAAAAATCAAATTGATTTATTAAATAAAACAAAAATAAGGCTAAATAACGAGCAATTAAGGCTTGAAAAGGATTTATCTAGATTTGAAAGTAGAAAGGAAGCTTTAAATGAGTCTAGAGGTTCATACGCTCTCAGAATTCTTTTAGAAGCTGGGTTAGAAGGTATACATGGTTATGTAGCTCAACTTGGAGAGGTCAGTGAGAAAAATAGATATGCATTAGAAATTGCTGCTGGAAATAGACTCGGACAAATTGTTGTTGACAATGATCATATTGCAGCTAAAGCAATTGAAATCCTTAAAAAGAAGAAAGCTGGAAGATTAACTTTTTTACCTTTAAATAGAATTAAAAGTCAAAATATGAATTACGCAATTTCAAGATTTGAAAATAACAGAGAGACTGGATTTATTGATAAAGCTATTAATTTAATTACTTTTGATGAAGTTTATGAAGATGTTTTTAGAT
Source organism: Prochlorococcus marinus str. MIT 9302 (assembly GCF_000759975.1). Taxonomy (GTDB): domain Bacteria; phylum Cyanobacteriota; class Cyanobacteriia; order PCC-6307; family Cyanobiaceae; genus Prochlorococcus_A; species Prochlorococcus_A marinus_M. Next base: position 54,327 of record NZ_JNAM01000002.1, read on the forward strand.
ATGTTTTTGGAGGCACGTTGGTTTTTTCAGACTTGGCCTCAGCTAGGTTATCTAAACAAAAAATTAGGTTGGTAACTTTAGGTGGTGAATTATTAGAAGCAAGTGGTGCTATTACAGGCGGCAGCAAGTTAAATAAAGATTTAGCTTATAGATTTGGAATTAATAATGATCTTGATGATTCTAGCCCTATAAAAGAAAGATTATTGGTTATTGAAGAAGCTTTAAAAGAGTCAAATAATGATTTGACCATAAAAAATAACATACTAAATAAATTAAATTCTAACCGTAGTCAAATAATTGAGGATTGTGCCTCATTTAACAAAGAAATTGAAGTAAATCAAAATTCTCTTGGTGTTGTCATGCAAAGAATTGAGGATTGTAAATCGAGATTAAAGAAACTTGATAGTGCTAATAATTCATTAGTTGAGGAGTTCGAAAGTTTAAAAAATCAATTAAAGCCTCATCATGAAAAGTTTGATCAATTGAAAATCATTCTTCAGGAGAATTATAAAAAAAATCAAAAATCATCATTAATAGCATTTAATAATGATTTTAATAATCTTGATAAAAAACTAGAATTACTGATTAAGGAAAGAGATACATTATTAGATAAGAAGAATCAATTTGCGTTGAATAAAGAACGTATCAATAATTCATTAAAAATTACATTGTTACAAGAAAAAAACTTGCAGGAATCTATCAAAGAACTGTCAATTGCTCATAGTGAATGGATACAAAAAAGAGATAAATTTAAAAAAGAGCTTTTAGTTCTAGATAATCAAAAAAATTCCTTAGAGAAGGATTTAGGTTTATTGAGAAGGAAAAGAGATGAATTAAACTCTTCAATTTCAAATAAAAGGCAAGAACATAATAACTATTTATTAAAGCTGGAATACCTTGAAAGAGATACGAATTCTCTTAAAGAAGAGTTGAGGAGTGAGCAAATAAAATTAGAAAATTATAGAAAAGATCTACCTAATCCTTCCCCGAAGTTTGGAGAGTATGCAGGGAGGAGTCTTGAATCTTTGCAATCAGAAATCACGATTGTAAATGCAAAACTACAAAGCTTAGAACCTGTTAATATGCTTGCTCTTGATGAATTAGAAGAATTAATTGAGAGATTAAATGGTTTACGAGAAAAATTAGAAATTCTATCTAATGAAAGATCTGAATTATTGTTGAGAATAGAAACTGTATCTACTATGCGTCAGGAAGCTTTTATGCAAGCATTTGTAGAAGTTGATAAACATTTTAGAGAAATTTTTGCAAATTTATCTGATGGAGATGGTTTCCTTCAACTTGAAAATCCTAATTCTCCTTTGGAAGGAGGATTAACTTTAGTAGCTCATCCTAAGGGGAAAAATGTCAGAAGATTAGCCTCTATGTCAGGGGGTGAAAAATCATTAACTGCTTTAAGTTTTTTATTCGCTTTGCAAAAGTATAAACCTTCACCTTTTTATGCATTAGATGAGGTTGATAGTTTTTTAGATGGTATAAATGTTGAAAGGTTGTCAAAATTAATATCTAATCAGTCATCAAATGCTCAATTTATAGTCGTAAGTCATAGAAGGCCTATGATTAGTGCGTCTGAACGAACAATTGGTGTTGCTCAAGCAAGAGGTGCTAATACTCAAGTTGTTGGGTTACCAAATGCTGCATAAACACACTTTTTTAAATTTATACGTCAGAATGATAAAAAGTTATTTATGAGTTTGTCTAACACATCTACAAATAAGAATCGCCCTAATTCAGTTCCTAGCGAACGTTTATGGTTAAGGTCAGAATTGATGGGAACACAAGTTATAACTACTGATACTGGGAGGCGTTTAGGGGTAGTTGGTGAAGTTGTTGTTGATATTGATAGAAGAGAGGTGGTCGCTTTGGGACTAAGAGATAATCCACTTACAAGATTTTTACCAGGCTTGCCAAAATGGATGCCCTTAGAAAGTATAAAGCAAGTTGGAGATGTCATATTAGTCGACTCCCTAGATTCTTTGAGTGAAAGTTTTTCTCCAGAAAGATATGTAAAGGTAATTAATTGTCAGGTGATTACAGAATCTGGACAACTTTTAGGCAGAGTTCTTGGTTTTTCGTTTGATATCGAGACTGGGGATTTGATTTCTCTTGTCATGGGTGCAGTTGGTGTTCCACTATTAGGTGAGGGAGTTTTAAGTACTTGGGAAATTCCTGTTCAGGAAATTGTAAGTAGTGGTACGGATAGGATTATTGTTTATGAAGGTGCTGAAGAGAAATTGAACCAATTAAGTAGTGGATTCCTTGAGAAACTTGGAGTAGGAGGTTCTTCATGGGATGAACGGGAAGCAAATGGATACTCAGCAAATCTTGTACCAGTTGAGAATCAGTTACTATCTGGTTCGGAATCAGAACAACAAAATAATTTGGTTGAAGAATATGAGGAAGTTGTTGATCAAGATGATTATGAAGATGATTATGAAGATGAACTTGAATATGTTGAAATCAATGGTTCTTCAGAAGAAATAAAAAATAAAAAAAAGTTATATATGGATGATGATTATTCTGAGCAGATCAAGAATCAAAATTCTGTTAATCAAATAGATGAAGAAAAGAATATTGATTTTCAGCAAAAGAGAAAATCAAATACTAAGTTAGTATCGAAAAGACCAATTCAAAACGCAACAGAAACTTTAGATATTGAACCATTAGATGAAAACAATTTATTTAAAGATAATGAAAAATCAGAAAAGTTTGAAATTGATGATCCATGGTAATTGTCAAATTTTTTTTACTGCATTAATAATTATAGAAGCAAGTTTTTTTGCAGCACCTTTTTCGCCTCTTTCTTTGTGTAATGAATCTCTAATACTTTGTAATTGATTGCTATTCTTGATAAGAAATAATACTTCTCTTGCAATTTTTTTAGGCGAAATATTTCCTATTCTTTCAGGGACAATCATTTTTTTAGCTTTAATATTTGGCCAAGCAAAAAACTTCTTTTTTTTAAAATAAAAATATTTGATTATAAAAGTTAGGAGTTTGTTGATGAATGAAATTTTCCCAATTACTCCAAAAATCCCATCCCAGGCATTCATCATATCAAAATGTTGAGTTGGTAGAACAACTAACATTGGAAGAGAAATTGCTGCTAATTCGGCAGTATTTGCTCCTACAGTTGTAATTGCAAGATCACATTCTTTTAATATTTCATAGCAAGGATGTTTCTTGATTAAATAAATTTTTGTATTTTTTGATGTTTCAATTACATAATCAAAACAGGAGTCATTGATGTTCTTAATTGTTTTTATGTTTGATGAGTAATATTTTGCGATTGGATTTCTCTCGCTTTGAAAAAATAAATATTCACTTTTATCAGTGGTTGGTGCAATGGGAATTATAAAATTTATATTTTTATTTTCTTCAGCTATATGATCTGCAATTTCTAAGAAGAAAGGAATTCCAACAGAGAGCTTTGCTTTTTTAGAACCAGGCAACAAAGCAATATGATGTTTTTCTTTGTTTTTTAATGATATTGCACTATTAAGTTTGATATCTTCCATCAAATCGCCAATTATCTGACATTTATATTGATATCTTATAGGAATTAACTCTTTTACTTTTACATTCATAGCAGCAATTTCGTTTGTCCATTGAGGCCATCGCGAAATCCATTCAGCATATGTGATATTTAAATAACCTAATCTTTTAGCTAGTAAAATGCTCCAAAATTGATCCCCCCCAAGGAAAATAACCACCCCTTTTTTTGGCCAATTCCCAAAAGAACATGGCTTTATCAAAAATTTCCAAAAACTCTTGGATTTTATGATTAATTCAAATTTATTCCATGAATTTGCAACTAAAAATTCTTTACCAGTCGCATTTGGACAAGGAACAAGGACTAATCTAAGAGTGAAATCGAGTTTATTATCATTAAATAGAGATTTATTTATTTTGTTAAGCTCATCTACTACAGGACTTACCCATGTAGCTAATTCACCAGGACCATTAGAAACTATAACTACTGCAACTGATTTTTTTTTCATTGCAGTTGAACCAGAATAAATAAATGCGGACGGCGAGACTTGAACTCGCAAGGCCTAAGCCACACGCTCCTTAGACGTGCGCGTCTACCAATTCCGCCACGTCCGCAAAGGGTTTTCAAGCACCGGCGGGTAACTAAACCTTAAAGATATAATACATTATTGACTGAAATAAGGATGTAATTCTAAAAGAGAATTTTGGAATATGATGAATTATTTTTCTATTGCATAAAACAAATATTTATACATATATAACGTTCTAGGTTGTATTGTAAAAAATGTCCTCTGATCACTAAAAAAATTTTGTTAAGTACTTTGGCAAAGAATTTTTATTTTAAGTCATTTTCATTTCTTCAATTTAATTTTCATAATGGTTGAAAAAGTTTTAATTGCTAATCGTGGAGAAATAGCTTTGCGAATTGTCAGAAGTTGTAGAGAACTAGGTATTGCAACAGTTGCAGTTTTTAGCACAGTAGATAAAAAAGCATTGCATGTTCAGCTTGCTGATGAAGCGGTTTGTGTTGGAGACTCGTTAAGTAATAAGAGTTATTTAAATATTCCAAATATACTTGCTGCTGCTACATCGAGAGGAGTTGATGCTATTCATCCTGGTTATGGATTTCTTGCTGAAAATGATAAATTTGCTGAGATGTGTAATGATCACGGCATAGTTTTTATTGGCCCATCTCCTAAAGCTATTAGATCTATGGGAGATAAATCTACAGCTAAAGAAACTATGGAGGCAGTAGGAGTTCCAACAGTGCCTGGAAGTAAAGGCTTGTTATCAAATGTTGATGAGGCTTATAAATTGGCAGATAATATAGGTTATCCGGTAATTATAAAAGCCACTGCTGGAGGAGGTGGAAGAGGTATGAGGTTGGTTGAAAAGGCTGATAATCTTGAAAAAATGTTTAAAGCAGCTCAGGGTGAAGCAGAAGCAGCTTTTGGTAATGATGGTTTATATATGGAAAAATTTATAAAGAAGCCAAGACATGTAGAAATTCAAATTTTGGCGGATAGGTCGGGTAATGTTGTTCATTTAGGAGAGCGAGATTGTTCAGTTCAAAGAAGACATCAGAAGTTATTGGAAGAGTCTCCCAGCCCTGCAATTAATACTGAACTAAGAAAAAAAATGGGAAATGCAGCTATTGCCGCTGCAAAAAGTATCGGTTACGAAGGAGCTGGTACAGTTGAATTTTTAGTTGATGATGATAATTTTTATTTCATGGAAATGAATACTAGGATTCAAGTTGAACATCCTGTTACTGAAATGGTTACAGGAGTTGATTTAATAGCTGAGCAAATTAAAATCGCAAGCGGAGCAAACTTGGAATTTAATCAGGATGATATCCATTTAAATGGTCATGCCATCGAATGTAGAATCAATGCTGAAGATCCTGCTCATAATTTCAGACCATCGCCTGGAAAAATAACTGGGTGGCTTCCTCCTGGTGGCCCTGGTGTAAGGGTGGATAGTCATGTTTATACCGGTTATGAAATACCCCCATTCTATGACTCTTTAATTGGTAAATTAATAGTCTGGGGGAAAGATCGTAATACTGCAATTAAACGTATGAATAGGGCTTTAAATGAATGTGCTGTAACGGGAATTCCTACAACAATTAACTTTCATCTAACGTTACTGAATAAAGCTAAATTTAAGGAAGGTAAGATACATACTAAATATGTAGAAGAAGAATTATTGCCAAATTACTGAGGAATAATTAAATTACCTCTATGTTATGTGTGTATGCAATGCAAGTTTTATAAGCCCTTGTTGACCAACTAAAATTTCTCTTAAAAAGCTTATAACTCCAATCCAAATTACCGGTCCTACATCTACTCCTCCTATAGGGGGAATTAATTTTCTTGTTAAATTAAGAATAGAGCTTGATGGTATTGAAATTAATAACCATAAACCTTTAGTTAAATCAATTTTTGGGTACCAAGTCAGAATTAATCTTATTAAAAAAACTAAGGTTAGATATGATAGAGAAATTCCTAAACTAACATCTAAAATTTGGAGAACGTTTATAAGCAAGGAAATCACAATTATTTAATTCATCTTAATAAATAACCCATTGAAACGTATTTAATTCGTATTATAAATTGAGAATTTAAAATTTAAAAAGTGTTTCAAATCTCAAATTTATTACTAGCTGCAGATGTTTCTTCTGAAGTTGCAAATAATTCAGCAGTTGGAATGATAGGTAGTTTTATTGCTGCCGCTTTACTTATTGTTATTCCAGCCACTGCATTTTTAATTTTTGTGAGTCAGAAAGACTCCCTCAATCGTACTTCTACTGGAAGACGCTAGTTTTTGTAGAAGTTTTAAGTACACTATATATATAGGGTGATTTAAGTCACCCTTTAAAAAATAAATTTTGGAGAAAGAATGTGGTCAATGCTAGTCTCAATTGGGCCAGTATTGTTGGTATAGTTCTTGCAGTATGTGGAGGAGGTCTTTATTTCTTAAGGTCTTTTAAACCTGCATTAGCAAGAGATTATGATGTTTTCTTCGCAGCTATAGGACTTTTGTGCGGGGGAATATTATTTTTTCAAGGCTGGAGATTAGATCCTATTCTTCAGTTTGGTCAGTTTTTGTTAGCTGGAACCACAGTTTTTTTCGCATATGAAAGTGTGCGATTGAGGGGAGTTGCTACTGATCAAGCTAGAAGGTCAACTTATTTTGATGATGATCCTATTTCTGATGTGCCCAGAAATTCTAGAGGTCGATTTAATGAAGATTATGATAGGTTTGAAGAAGCTGAGATACCATCAAGAAGATTTAAACCTCAGGATGATGAGTTTGAAGATGACTATATGGAGGAGAGACCTCCTAGGAGGAATGTTTCAAGAGCTATACCTTCTGCTGCTGCAAGTAGAGGTCGGTCAACTATAAGAGAAGCAAATCAGTTTAAAAATGACGAAGTTAGAAGAAGAAGAAGACAAACTCCTGAAGATAGAAATAGTAATCAATCAGAAATAAATAACTTTGGTGAGAGACGAAACTTATCTCGCAATGAAGTTAAAAAAGGATCAAGACCCAGAATCAATCGCTCAGTATCTAGAAAAGATAATACTTCTCCTCCTGATGATTCTTCTCCATTACGAAAGAAACCTACAAGATCTCCTATTAGGCAGCAAACTTCAACAGAGCAAGTAGAAGATGCTTCATTCAAAGATGCTAATCAAGTAAAAAACCCTCGTCAGAATCGCAGAGTAAGCTCTTCAGACAGATCAAGTTCAAAAAATCAAAATGGTAGATATACCGTTGGAACAAACAAAAAGAAACCTAGAGATAACAGTTCTAGATTTGATGATTAATTATAAGATTCCTGCCCATTTTAGAAACGATTGTTGACTAAATAATTCAATTAGTATTATTGCTAGGAATCCGATCATTGCAAATCTTCCATTAGTTATTTCAGAATAATTACTCCATCCGAATTTATATGCATCTTCAAAATCTATTGATTTTTCATCTAATTTAATTTCTGCATTTTGTTTATTGATGTAATTTACATCTTCCTGTTTTTCTATAGAACTCTCATTCTCTAAATTAGTGACTTCTGAGTTGGTTTGTTCTTCTTTAGAATTCATTTTTTTTGCTAATCATTAAAATTATACTTTTCAGAAGTCAATAATTTCCAGTCTCCTTGTCCATTTAATTCTAATATGTTTTCATGAAAATCTTTTAAGCTAGGTCTATGTCCAACACTAATAAGAGAGAGTTCTCGTTCTTTTAGTAAACTATATAGTTTTTTTTCAGTTTCAATATCTAAAGCACTTGTTGCCTCATCAAGTACTGCAAATCTTGGAGAATTTAGTAAGAGTCTTGCAAAAGCTAATCTTTGTTGTTCGCCTAGAGAAAGAATTCTTGGCCAATCTTGTTTGATATCAAGATTAGGATAACGGTCCACTAAGGTTTGTAAATTTACTTCATGCAGTACAGAAGTAAGATGTTCATCACTAAATTTTTTAACTTCTGTGGGATAACATAATTGTTCCCTTAAAGAACCTAGTAACATATAAGGCTTTTGAGGTATGAATAATAATTCCCCAATTTTTGGTTTTTTTATTACTCCATGATCGGGTTGCCATAAACCACTAATCATTCTTAGTAAAGATGTTTTTCCACATCCAGAAGGTCCTACAACTAAAAGTGATTGGTTATTGTCGATGCTTAAATTTAAATTTTTAATTATTGTTTTATTTGATCCTGGTGGGCAAAGGTCAGCATTGTTAATAATAATGGAGGTATAATCTGAAATAACGTTTTGATTGCTTTTAGGGCTAGTTTGACTAATAGATTCGACTTTTGATTGGAATCCTTCTAATCTTCCGATCCCAGCAGTGAATTTTGCAAGTTCTTCTATTTGATTAACAATGAAAAATAACGAACCTTCGACCATTCCAAATGCAAAACTTGCCTGAATAAAGCGCCCATAATCAATATCACCTTTAAAGTAAGGAATTGCCATTATTAAATATGGAAAGAAATTTCCAGCATAATTAATGGATCTTCGCATGACGTCAATTATTACTCTCCATATAATCAGTAAATTAAAGTTTCTCACCACTTCTCCTAATCGCCTTTCAGTTTCACTTCGCTCAGGATTCTCCCCAGAGTAAAAAGCTATTGATTCAGCATTATCTCTAATATGTACCAATCCATATCGAAAATCTGCTTCGTATCTGAGTTGATCAAAGTCTATTTTTACAAGATTTTTACCAGCAATTATAAGTATAGAAGTTGCAAATGCAGCGTAACCAAATAAAGAAAAAGTAAGTGTTGTACTGATACTCCATAAAATTAGAATATTAAGTGAAAACGTTAGTAGTGCATCAAAAATACCTAATGTAAAAGATAGACTTTGCCCTGTAAAAGCTCTTGTATCATCTGTGATTCTTTGATCAGGATTATCTACATCAGTTTGATCTTCATCATTGGGATTTAATTGGTAATAAGCTTTATTAGTCATATAATCCTTGACTAAACTTTTTGAAAGCCATTCTCTCCAAATTATTCCCAATTTATATGTAAAAAATATTTGGGAAACACGAATTGGTAGAGCAACAGCAAAGCAACAAGCGTAAATCCCTAATATCCGATAAAATCCATCTTCTTGTTTACCTACTAAAGCATTTGTTAAATCTCTTGCTATAAATCCTATTCCTGCGTTTATTCCGTTAACAGCTAAAAGCATTAATACAATTATCGCAAGGAATAACCAATGTAACCATCTACGGTTTTTTAATTGACGTCTTAAGCTAAAAAAGCTTCCTGATCCAATCAGAAATAAGGCAGAAAAAAGTAATCCCCAGCTACCAGCCCAAATTGAATTGACAGTATTTACCACCCCTCCGAAATACTTTTCAAGAAAAATAGGTTTAAAGCTTTCAAAAAAACTTATTATTCCTGTAAGACCAACAAGCACTACTCCACCAACACAAAATAAAAGAGATACCAAAAGCCATATGAATTGAAATCCATTACATTGATCTATTGGCAGAAAAAATGGTTGAGATAACTTCCTTAATTTTTGTAATTGATAGAGTACTTTGGATTTATTTTTAACAGCTTTATTCATTACTAGACGAATTTTATAAAATAAATTATATCTTTTAGAAGTCTATTGACTAAAGCCAATAAATGAAAGTGCCCAGTCAGGTAAATTTAAGTAATTCAAAATTGTTGCATCAAACTCATGTACTTTTGGAAAGGACTTATCTAATGCCCACCATAGTAGAAAAGGTAAATTAAATAAAATTTGTAATTGCCATTTATAAGTTAAAACGCTCAGAATTTTTTTTAACTTACTTTTGAGTGAGTCATCTAATTCTTCCCAATTTTTGGAGATTAAATTTAATAAATTTTTGGATTCTGTCTTTAAGGAATCTGGTGTATTCATTTTTCTTTTTACTTATTTATAAACGAAAAACATTTATTTCGAGAGTTTTAACCTGGAGGCCAATTCATTTTTCTTCCAGATAAAAAATGAATATGTAAATGAAAAACTGTTTGTCCCGATTCTGATCCAGTATTAATTACTGTTCTCCAATTAGTTAAATTTTTTGACTTAGCTATTTTGCTACCTACAAATAGTAAATGGCCTAATAAATTTACATCTTCTTCAATACAATCTAATAAATTGATAATTGGTTTTTTAGGAATCACTAAAAAGTGTACTGGAGCTTGCGCCTGAATATCATTAAATGCAATACAAAATTCATCTTCATAAAGCTTATCGCAGGGAATTTCCTCATTAATTATTTTTTGAAATATTGTAGTTTCAGTCATGAGATTAATTAATAGAAATTACGTCTTTTTCGTTAAACCCTTCCTTTATAAGTTCTTTGTTCAAATCATCTTTTGATGTAACTCTATCAACAAATAATATTCCGTTTAAGTGATCCATTTCGTGTTGAATACACCTCGCTAGAAGTCCATCTGCTTTCATTTTGCGTGGTCTCCCCATTTCATCTCTAAATTTTAATTTTATAGTTGATGGTCTTACTACATTCAAATAGACGCCAGGGATACTCAAGCAGCCTTCTTCGTATGAATTAAGGGTTGTTCCAAAGTCTGTAATTTCTGGATTGATTAATATTAAAGGTTCTGCTGCTGAATCTTCAAAATTTACATCTATTACAAGAAGCTCTTTGTTGATACCAATTTGAGGTGCAGCAAGTCCAATTCCTTTAGCTGCATACATGCTTTGAAGCATTTCTCTAGCAAGTTTTCTAATCGATTCGTCAACCTTAGTTATTCTTTTGGAATTTTGTCTTAATACATCATCACCAAGTTTATAAATGTCTAGAGATGGCTTACCTGTTTGTTCTTTTGCAATTTTTTCTGAGCTTACATTTATTTTTGACTTTTTTGCAAGTTGTGAAAAATGGTTTGCCACGTTAAAAAAGTTTTTAATTAAGAGTTTAGCTATAAAAATACTAGCACTTTAATTTACTTTCTTTATAGTTTTTTTAAATGAGTAATGATGATAAGTTAAAAGTTAGGCCAACTGAATCTAAAAAAAAAGCTTTTAAGGAATTAACTATTATTAGGGATACCATTTTTTGGATTGATGTTGTTGGTGAAGTTCAAGATGAGAATGCTATTTTTGTAAGACCATTTAACGAAAAAGAGGCGTTTCCTCAGAAATTAACAAGTAAAAAATATAATATTAAAAATAATTTTCATGGATATGGTGGTAAATCTTATAAATGTATAAATATTAAAAATAATTTTTATTTGATATGGATAGATCAGATTACTAAGGCAGTATGGTTTCAAATTTTTAAAGAGGCAGCGTCAAATTATAGAAGTCAAAATAAATATCTCGATTCAGTTCAAGAACCTAGACAACTATCTAAATCAATTGATGGAAATTTCGATTCTTCATTTGTCATTTCTGAAAACAATTTTTTGTATGGTATTTGCGAAATAAATAATAGAGATTATTTATTTTCTTTAAACTTAAAAAAAACTAAACAAGATATTCATCGAATAAAAAAATTTAAAAATTTTGCTGGAGAATTATCTTCTAATACTTCTGCTAACTTACTTTCTTGGATAGAGTGGGATTCTCCATACATGCCCTGGGAGAAAAATGATCTGTTTTTTGCTCAAATAGATTTAGATGGAGAGATTCAAAAAATAAAGAAATTTTCAAATAAGCTTATAAATGCCAAAAAAAATGTTTCTTTTTTTCAACCCTATTGGATAAGTGAAACACTTTTAGTATTTTCTGAAGATAGTTCCGGATGGTGGAACTTATTGTTTTTAGATGTTAGTGAAATTGAGAATATTTTGATTAAGAAAAGAGTAGAGAGAAATTTGATTGAATATGGAGCACCACAATGGGTCTCCGGAATAACATTTTTTTCAGGGACTATAAAAAATTTATTTTGCCTAGCAAAAAAAGAAAATAATTTAATAGTGGAACAATATAAAGATCTTGAATTGGTTAAAGAATTTTCAACTCCTTTTACATCAATAACTAATTTTAGTGTTTTTGAGAATAAATTGGCTTTTAAAGGTTATGGATCTGATTTTTTGGGAAATTTACTTGAAATTGATTTTGCAGAAGAAGTTTCATCAAATTTTTCTAATGAAATATATTTTGAATATATAAAAGATTGTTCAAAACCTGAATCTTTTTGGTTCAAGGGTTTTGAAGATAAAGCAACTCATTCTTTGTTATACAGGCCGATTGTTGAAAAATTTAGAAAGCCACCTCTACTAGTTAAAGCACATAGTGGACCAACTTCATTCTTTGACGGATCATATAATTCTGAAGTTCAATATTGGACTTCGAAGGGATTTTTTGTTGCTGAAGTTAATTATGGAGGATCTTCTGGGTTTGGCAAAGAGTACAGAGAGAGGTTGAATTATAAATGGGGTATTGTTGATTCTTATGATTGCAAAGCACTAGCTCTTGAATTAATTAAATTAAATCTAGTTGATAGTGATAAAGTAGTAATTTTTGGTAATAGTGCTGGTGGGTTAACTGCTCTAAATTGTTTATTATATGGGTCTATTTTCGCAGCTGCAATTTGTAAATATCCTGTTATTGATCTTGAGGATATGCATTACAACACTCATAGGTTTGAAAAAGATTATTTAAATTCTTTGGTAGGAAATTATTCAAAAAATCATGATGATTATATAAATAGATCGCCGATTAATTATATTAACAAAATAAAAAAACCTATCTTATTGTTTCATGGAAAAAAAGATAAAGTTATTTCTTATGAACAAACTTTAAAAATTCAAGAAATTTTGATCCGAAATAATAAATATTCAGAAGTTATGTTTTTTGAAAATGAGGGGCATGGGTTTAAAAATATTGAAAATAAAAAAGTAGTAATGCAAAAATCTCAGGAATTTTTAAAAAATGCTTTGAATATTTAAGAATTGATTTTTAGAAAATTAATAGTATCTTTTAATTTTTCTATAAATATATCAATTTCCTCCTTATTGGTTGTGAAATTCATGCTAATTCTCGCCGTAGATTTAATTCCAATGTATCTATGAAGAGGTTGACAGCAATGATGACCACTTCTGATGCAAATTCCTTTTGAATCAAGAATTTCAGCAATATCGTTTGAATGTATGTTTTTTACATAAAAGGTGGCAAGTGATGCTCTGTCTGGATCTATCTCGGGCGATGGACCAATAATTTCAACATTTTCTATTTCATTTAATTTTTCAAATAAATATTTAGTAATAGTCTTTTCATATTCATGAATTTCATTCAATCCAATAGTGTTTATATAAATAATTGCTTCTGCAAGACCTATTGCTTCTGCAATGGCTGGAGTTCCAGCTTCAAATTTATGTGGTAGTTCTGCCCAAGTACTTGTCTCTTCAAAAACATCTTGAATCATTTCGCCACCTCCAAAGAGAGGAGGAATTTTTTCTAGAATTTCTTTTCTTGACCAGAGGAAGCCAATACCTGTAGGACCGCAAAGCTTATGTCCTGAACCCGCTAAAAAATCTATATCAAGATCAATTACATCTAGTTTTTGATGGGCCAAACTTTGACATGCATCTATTAACACTAGAGAACCTTTTTGTTTAGCTAATTTAGTTATCTCTTTGATTGGATTACAGCAACCTAGAGTATTACTAACATGCACTAGACTAACAATCTTCGTTCTAGATGTTAGTTTTGATTTGAAATCGTCGATATCTAATTTCCCATTTTTATCTATACCTATAAATTTTAATTTGCATTTATTTTTTGCTGCAACCATTTGCCATGGAACAATATTGCTATGATGCTCCATTATTGATAAGAGAATTTCATCGTTTTCTCTTAATGAAGATTCGCCCCATGATCTAGCCGCTAGATTGATTGCTTCAGTAGCATTTCTTGTGAAAATAATTTCTTTTGTTGAATTCGCGTTTATATATTTGCTAATTAAATATCTTGCATTTTCAAATTCTTCTGTCGCTTTAGCACTTAATTGATGAGCGCCTCTATGTACATTGGCATTAAAGTTTCTATAATACTCATTAATTTTTTCTAAGACTTGTATTGGTTTTTGAGTGGTTGCAGCATGGTCTAAATAAATAATTTGCTCACTACTTTTTAAGTTCTTATTTAAAAGAGGAAAGTCTTTCTTAGTTATTTCAGGAAAATTTTGAATTGTTTCCATTAATTTTCATTTAAAAGTTTATCAAGCAAATCCCATCTCTCTTTTGAAATGGGAATAAATGAAATTATTTCTTGAAAGTAAGAACTTAATTGTAGTTTACTTGCTTCTTTTAATGTAATCCCTCTTGTCCGCATATAAAAAAGTTCTTCTTCATTTAGTTGTGAAATTGTAGCTCCATGTTTGCATTTGACATCATCAGCAATTATTTCTAATTGAGGTTTGGTATCTATTTGTGCGAGATTTGATAAAAGTAAATTTCTGCTTAATTGAGAAGCATCAGTTTTCTGGGCAATTTTCGGAACTATTATTGAACCTTCAAATATTGCATGGGATTTATCGTCAGCAAGTGATTTATTGATTTGATCTAGAAATCCATTTGGGCCATGAAAGTCTATTTTTGTAAAAGTAGAAATTTGTTCATCTTTTTTTGTTATTTGCATTCCTTTGATATTGGTTTTTGCGTTTCCTTCAGATTGTTTAATACGAATTTCAAATCTTGCATAATTAAATTTGAAATGTAAAGATCCTAAATTGTATTCGCTATTGTTTTGTTGAATGACATTGAGAGAATTTAATAGATTTGATTTGTTTTCACCGTAAGAAACAACACCATGGTTTACGGAACTATTTTCTTCTAAACAAAAGAACGTTGATTGAGATAATGAAGAGTTGTCTTTACCAAGATTTACTTGTAATAAATCAATATCACAATTCTTTTCTAAAAATATTACCAAGGTTTTTGCGTTTAAAGAATTACTTGATGCGTGACTAAAGATTTCAATGGGAGGGATTGCTGATCCATTTATTTTTAATCCCAAGATATTCTTTGTACAGTTTAAAGACAGATTTAGTAAGTCACTCCAATTTTCGTTTTGATCAAAATAAGATATCTGTTCCTTGATATATTTAATTAATTCATCCTCATTTAGTTGCTTTATAGAATAATTTTCCTCAATTAAATTAATTTGGCAATTATCACCAATTACTAACCTAATCGTACTTTGAGAAGTGTTCGGAAAAGGGGTATCAAATTTTGGATCTTTTTCATTAACCGAGTAGTTTAAAAAGTTTGAAAATTTTGATTTATTTGAAAGTCTCCATTGTTCACTTTTAGGACTAGGGAGGGGACTTGATTCTAATTTATCTAGACAGATTTTTTGTATTTCTGTTAGATTATCATTAGATTTATTGGTTTTTATTTTTTCAATAATTTCCATTTATTTAGGTCTCTTTTATAAAGTTATCAGTCCATTCGTATCCTTTTCTCTCAAGCTCTAGAGCAAGATCGCTCTCACCAGTTTTTATGATTTGTCCGTCTGACATAACATGGACATAATTTGGTTTAATTTCATCTAATAATCTTTGATAGTGGGTAATAAGTATAATTCCAGTTTCTGCATTAGATATTTTTTTAATTCCTGCTGCCACTATTCTTAGAGCGTCAATATCTAGACCAGAATCGGTCTCATCTAATATTGCTATTTTGGGCTCAAGTAAAGCCATTTGCAGAATTTCATTTCTTTTTTTTTCACCTCCGGAAAATCCTTGATTTACACTCCTTGATAGGAATGCATGATCCATTTTTACAATTTCTAACTTTTCTTTAACTAATTCTTCAAAATCAAAAGTATCTAATTCTTCTTTGTTTAGGAATTTCCTTCTAGCATTAGTTGAAACTCTAAGAAACTCAAGATTACTTACACCTGGAATCTCAATTGGATATTGAAAACCAAGAAAAATTCCTGATTGAGCTCTCTCTTCAGGTTCTAGAGAGTTGATGTTTTCACTTAAAAATTTTATGTCGCCATTTGTAATATTATACGAGGGATGTCCTGCAATGATTTTCGAAAGAGTACTTTTGCCACAGCCATTTCTTCCCATAATGGCATGGATTTCTCCAGGATAGACAGTAAGTGAAACCCCCTTTAAAATTGGAAGATTATCAGTAGATGCATAGAGATTTTCAACTTCTAAAATTGGATCTGATTCTTTCATTTTACTTTGCATTTCTGTTTAGAAATTGATTCATTAACCTACTGATCCCTCTAGTTTAAGTGCCAGTAACTTATCTGCTTCAGCAGCAAATTCCATAGGTAATTGATTAAATACATCTCTGCAAAAACCACTGACCATCATAGATACTGCCTCCTCAAATTCTATACCTCTGCTTTGGAGATAAAAAAGTTGGTCTTCTGAGATTCTACATGTGCTTGCTTCATGCTCAATTTCGGAATTGGGTTGTTGAGATTTGATGTAAGGGAATGTATTTGCAGAAGCTTGGTCCCCTATTAACATTGAATCACATTGACTGTAATTTCTTGATCCTGTAGCTTTTGTTCCCATTTTGACAAGACCTCTGTAGCTATTTATTGAGTTACCTGCACTAATACCTTTGCTAACAATAGTTGATTTGGTCTTAGGACCAATATGGATCATTTTTGTGCCGGTATCTGCTTGCTGAAGATTATTGGTGAGTGCCACTGAATAAAATTCTCCTACAGATTCTTCCCCTAAAAGAAGACAGCTAGGATATTTCCATGTAATTGCAGACCCTGTTTCAACTTGAGACCAGCTAATTTTACTTCTCTTACCTAAACATTTTCCTCTCTTGGTGACAAAATTAAAAATTCCGCCAATACCTTCTTCATCACCTGCATACCAATTTTGCACTGTTGAATATTTTATTGAGGCGTCGTCTAATGCTATAAGCTCTACAACTGCTGCATGAAGGGTATTTGTATCAAACATTGGGGCTGTACAACCTTCTAAATAACTTACAGAACTTGATTCTTCAGCTATGATTAGTGTTCTTTCGAATTGTCCTGAATCTCCACTATTAATTCTGAAGTAAGAAGATAGATCCATAGGGCAGTTAACACCTTTTGGGATATAAACAAAAGAACCATCACTAAAAACAGCAGAATTTAGTGCTGCAAAATAATTATCACTAGGTGGAACTACAGTACCTAAATATTTTTCAATCAAATCCGAGTGATGTTTTACTGCTTCACTAATTGAGCAAAATATAACTCCATGTTCAGCAAGTTCTTCTCTAAAAGTTGTGGCTATAGAAACACTATCAAAGACAGCATCTACTGCTACATTTGTGAGTTTTTTTTGCTCCGTAAGGGGTATTCCCAATTTGTCAAAAGTCTCAAGAAGTTTGGGATCAACTTCATCCAAACTAGAGATTTTTTCTTTTTGCTTAGGAGCAGAGTAATAAATTATATCTTGATAATCAATTTGTTTATATCCTAATCCTGCCCAATCAGGCTCTTTCATTTTCTGCCATTTTTTAAAGGCTTTTAATCTAAAATCAAGAAGAAATTTTGGCTCTTCTTTTTTCTGCGAAATTAATCTTATAATATCTTCATTTAATCCCTTTGCTATTTTTTCAGTTTCAATATCAGTAACGAAACCATATTTGTAAGGCTCTTTTACTACATCTTTCACTAAATTTTCGTTGACCATGTTATCAAAAATAACTTATTACAATTAGCTTTATATACTTTAAACGAAAGATAACCCCAATATTGAGTTTTTTCCCTTTATTAAAACTAAAAATTAATGTCTAATCATCTTGATACCTTGTCTAACCCATTAAATATAGAAACTATTCAAGAAATTGATAATCTTGATCTACCTATAATGCAGAAACATCATTTAAGAATACTCGCTCATTGCCTCCAGATTTTAAAAATTATCAATTTAGATAATAGTTTTGAATATCAAAATAAAAATCCCCTGAGAGAATGGTGTGATAACCAATCTAAAAAATTTGATGATAAAAAATTTAGTGATCTTTTTTATGAGCAGTTAGAATCCACTTCGAAAAAATTAAGTACTTTTTCAAAAAAAATAGGTAAAAGTATTGACGATTTAGAGATAGATGATTTAGTACTTTTAGTTAAACAACGCTGAATGCCCTTATTAATTGATCCCGAAGAAAAAATTTATTTTTGTTGAGTCGTTAACAAATTCAGGTAATAAAATTTAAAAAAAAAGAAAATTAATTTACATTTAAAAAAGATCTGAAAATTTATTAATTGCTTTGATACCAACTGTTTTGAAGAGAAATATCAATTTTGAGAATTTTTTAGTAGTCAGAGGATCCTGACGACAGGACAAAAAGACACACAATTTCTAAAAAAAAAGAACATACTGATCCCAAACAAAAACGGAGAATTTAAAGTGGCTGATGGGATCATGAATAAAGATCAATTACTCTCACTTACCCTCAGACAATTACGTCAAGAAGCAAGTAAATTATCAGTTCCGCTGTACAGTCGCAAAACAAAAGCTGTTTTAGTTGATTTAATAGTCAAATATCAAGAAAAATCTATAAAAAAAATATATACTACTCCCCAGTCAAAATCTGAAGAAACTTTTGAGTCCAATGCTAATGCTTTCGAAAGTAGTGAAGAAGTTAAAACAAATGTAGTTTTCCTACCCCGAGATCCAGATTGGGCTTATGTTTTTTGGCAAATTTCTGATGCAGATAGAGAAAAAGCACAATCTTTGGGAGCCAATAAATTATGCTTACGATTATTTGATGCATCTGGTTCTGAAGGAAGCAACTTTAATCAAGGAACACTTAGGGAGATAGCAGTTGATAGTTATAGTACTGAATGGTACTTACCAATCCCACTTGCAGATAGAGACTATAAAGTTGAATTAGGTTACAAATATGGTTTTAACTGGATGTCATTGGCATTTTCTTCTATAAGCCACGTTCCTGGCTCTCATCCTTCTGAGCAAATTCTTGATAAATTTGTACCTTTTAATTTGGATTCTACTTCTGAGTCAATCCTAGATACTTCAAATCCTGTTGTTTCTGAACAAAATGGTATGCATGAAAGGCTATATCAAGCAGCAACTAACATTCCTCTCAGAAGAAAAGTTGGTTCTGAAGAATTTATGGAAAATGTAAATTCAACCAACCTCAATGATAATATTACAGACTCAGGTGCTGGTAAATGGTCATCAGGTTTAAATGATTCTGGAAGCGGAATTGTTAAAAATAGATCTTTTTGGCTCGTTGCTGATGCTGAATTAATTGTTTATGGAGCTACAGAGCCTTCTGCAAAACTGACAATAGGTGGAGAAGATGTACCTCTTGCTGCAGATGGTACTTTTAGAATTCAAGTTCCATTTAGAGATGGGACTCAAAAATATGATATTAAAGCTGTTGATGTATCTGGTGAGCAAGAAAAAAGTATATCAATGAAATTTGATAGAACTACACCACTTGACGATACTAATGAAAAAGATAATGCTCGGACTGAATGGTTTTAATAAATTAAATTAATGCTGAAAAAAATTGTAGCTTTTACTCCATTGTTTGGGGCCTTAACATTTCCACTAATAGTTCCAATTACAATTTCCAAATTTGGTGTTAACTATGGAATTCTTAGTGCATTATTAATTTCTTCATTATGGTTTATCGCTATGTTAAGAACTTCCGAAATGCCTCATTAATTTAGTTAGATTTCTGTAAGTTTCTAAAAAATATGACTCAAGTTAGTGTAATTAATATCAATTCTCCTTTTCTAGATCAAAAACCAGGCACTTCTGGTTTAAGAAAAAGTACTTTAAAGTTTCAGGAAGAACATTATCTAGAAGTTTTTATTGAAGCAATCTTAAAATCATTGGAAGATTTAAAAGGTTCAACATTAGTAGTTGGTGGTGATGGCAGATATGGCAATATTGAAGCAATAGAAAAAATTGTCAAAATATGCATTGCTCATAAAGTTCAAAAGGTTATTGTTCCAAAATACGGTTTATTATCTACTCCTGCGACATCACATTTAATTAGAAAAGAAAATGCTATTGGTGGAATTATTCTTTCTGCAAGCCATAATCCTGGTGGGATTGATGGCGACTTTGGAGTGAAATTGAATATCTCTAATGGTGGCCCAGCTCCTGAGATAATTACTAATAAGATTTTCAAAGCTTCACAATTACTAACTAGTTATAAAATTTGTAATATTCAATTACCTGATTTTAGTGAATATGGAACTTATACTTACGGTGAAACTACCTTAGAAATTATTGATGGATTAAAAGATTATTCTAATTTGATGGAGAAAATTTTTGATTTTGATCAAATTAGTGATTTTTTAAAAAAAGACTTCTCGTTAATCTTTGATGCAATGAATGCGGTTACAGGCCCATATGCAAAAAATATTTTTGTTGAAAAAATGGGTCTTGGACATGATTGTGTCATGAATGGTAACCCGTTAAAAGATTTTGGAGGTTTACATCCTGATCCTAATCTTACTTACGCATCCCACTTGGCTGATTTGTTATTAAATAAAAAATCTTATAGTTTTGGTGCTGCATGCGATGGAGATGGAGATAGGAATATGATTTTAGGAAGTGGATGTTTTGTAAATCCTAGTGATAGCCTGGCAGTTATTACTGCTAACACAAAATATGTCCCTGGTTATAAAGATGGTATTACAGGCGTGGCACGATCCATGCCAACCAGCTCAGCGGTTGATAATGTTGCTCGAGCATTAAATATACCTTGTTTCGAGACACCTACTGGCTGGAAGTTTTTTGGAAATCTTTTAGATTCTAATTTAATTACTTTATGTGGAGAAGAAAGTTTCGGAACAGGTAGTAATCATGTGAGAGAGAAAGATGGACTATGGGCAGTTTTGTATTGGTTACAAGTTTTAGCTGAGAAAAAATGCTCGGTAAGTGATTTGATACAGAATCATTGGAAACAATTTGGTAGGAATTATTATTCAAGACATGATTATGAGGCAATTCCCTCAAATATTGCTAATCAAATCTTTGGTAACCTAACTTCTATGCTCGAACATTTAAAAGGAAATAGTTTTGCTGGCCATCTAGTTAAAGTTGCAGATAACTTTTCATATTTAGATCCCGTTGATAATTCCACAAGTGAAAATCAAGGTTTAAGATTGGTGCTTGATGATAATTCACGAGTAATTGTGCGCCTTTCTGGAACTGGAACTAAGGGTGCAACATTAAGACTTTACTTTGAGAAATTTTTCAATCCTCAACAGAATCTTTCGTTAAATCCTCAGATCGCTTTGAAACCTCTAATTAATGATTTGGATGCTTTATTAAACATTTCAAAACTTACTCAAATGGAAACTCCTACAGTAATTACATAGACTTGAAAGTAATGATTTTTTGATTTTATTTATATGCATTCAGAAAATTTATTTAATAATTATTCTCAAATAGAAAATAACGCACCTTTGGCAGATCAATTAAGGCCAAAGAATTTGGAAGATTTTTATGGTCAACAACCAATCCTGAATGAGAATTCGCTTTTAAGAAGTGCAATATTAAACGATAAGATTAGTAATTTTATTTTTTCTGGCCCTCCTGGTGTTGGGAAAACTACTCTAATTGAAATTATTTCCTTTAATACTCGTTCAAAATTAATTAAGTTAAATGCAGTATTATCAAGTGTTAAAGAATTAAGAAATGAAATCGCTAATGCAAAAGATAGATTAATAAATTCCAAAAGAAAAACAATTTTATTTATCGATGAGGTTCATAGATTTACGTCAGTTCAGCAAGATGCTTTATTACCTTCAATAGAAAATGGAACTATAACTTTTATTGGTGCTACAACTGAAAACCCTTTCTTTGCTGTTAATAAAGCGCTTGTTAGTAGGTCTCGTATTTTTACATTACTTCCTTTGTCACAAAATGATTTGCAGAAAATAATACAAAAAGTCATAAATCACTATTCTAAAAAAAATGATTCAAAAAAGGTTTATTTAACTCAAGATGCTATGAGTCATTTAATTAAATTTTCTGGCGGTGATGCAAGAACATTAATCAATGCGCTAGAGATGGCTATAGAAACAACTGCTGAAAATGATGCTAAAGAAATTAAGATTAATCTCTCAATAGCAGAGGATGCAATTCAAAAGAAAAATATTCTTTACGATAAAAATGGTCAAAATCATTACGATGTAATAAGTGCCTTTATCAAGTCCATAAGAGGTTCTGATCCAGATGCAACTTTATTCTGGCTTGCGAATATGCTTGAGGCTGGTGAAGATCCTAATTTTATTTTTAGAAGACTACTTATATCTGCCAGTGAAGATATTGGAATAGCTGATCCTAATGCCATAGTAGTTGTACAATCCTGTTGTGATGCTTTTGATAGAGTTGGTTTTCCAGAAGGATTATATTTTTTAACGCAGGCTGCTTTATATTTAGCTATGTCTCCAAAAAGTAATAGTACGAAAAGTATTTTTAAAGCAATTGAAACAATCAAATCTACTAACGCTTTTGATGTTCCACTTCATTTAAAAAATAATTCTAATAGTTATGTCAATCCTCATAATTATCCAGGTAATTGGGTCGCACAAGAATATCTTCCTAAATCTTTAAGAGATTTAAAAATATGGGAACCAAATAATAATGGATGGGAAAAAACTCAATATGAAGAACTGCTTAGAAGAAAAGAAAACTAAAAATTTTTCGAACAACAAATAATCTCAGGATTAAAAGAAGTTTTTTCTTCGTAGGCTAAAGCTATAGTCCAATTATGGAAGTTAATCTGTGAATAATTTAAATGTATGTTTTTCTTCTTATGAATTAACTCTTTTGGCTTTTCAAAAAATTGCCAATGGTTAATGTCTTTAGATAATTTTCCATGATCCCATTTTATAGCCGCTTCAACAGCACACCATTGATTTAATATCATATTTTTTGTTAAATAATTATTATGGTTTGATTTATTGGTATGAAAAAAATATTTTTCTGCAAATTTTAAATGGTTAAAATCTCTATCTGTTCTCTCAATATCAATCCCTATTTTGCCTTTGTACCAGACTATAGTAATGGCATCTTTACAATGACTTAAACTGATATTTCCCATACCAGAGGGTAAACTTGGAGGTTCTCCAGGATTAGCATTAATTGGAATTTCTAGGGGGTCTAAATCAAAAAGTGTTGAAAGTGATTGTCGCAAATAAGCTCTTGTTTCTAAGAAAATCTTTGATCTTGAATTTGTTAGGTTTTTTGCAGTTTTAATTTCTTCTATAGTTGCGACATCTTGCACACCTTTAATCTCATAAAACCAAATTTTTGGTATTTTATATTCATACTCATTTAATAATTTCAATGGCTCTTAAGGTTGGCGACAAAGCACCAGAATTTAAATTAAAAGATTCTTATGATAAAGAAGTTTCTCTTAGTGGTTTTAAAGGTAAACGAATAATACTATATTTTTATCCAAAAGATAATACTCCAGGATGTACTAAAGAAGCATGTAGTTTTAAAGAGAATTGGGATTTACTCCAAAAAAATAATATTGTTGTGCTTGGTATTAGTAAAGATAATGCATCTTCTCATCAGAAGTTTATAGAAAAATTTAATTTACCTTTTATTCTTTTAACTGATCCTGAACCTTTCAAAGTTTCTTCTGATTACTATAGCTATGGAATGAAGAAATTCATGGGAAAAGAATATATGGGAATGATGAGAAATACTTTTTTAATTGATACTGAAGGTAACATCGAAAAAATTTACTTAAAGGTAAAAGCAGCAATAATGGCTGATCATATAATTGCAGACCTTGGGTTAAGCTAATTTTCTTACGGACAGGTGGTGAATAATCATCCCCTCCATAACTAAATTAGGAGCATTGATAATATTTTCTTTTTGAGTATTCAGAGATTTTGTGAGTAATTCAGAGTCTCCTCCACATATTATTAAAATATCCTTTTTGGGATTAAATAAACTATTAATCACACCAGTAAGAGAGTTGATTACTCCTTTTAAGATTGCTTCTTCTGTGTTAAACAAAAAATCTTTGGTTGGAATATTATATTTTTTGGGAACTTTAAGATTTTTTGTGTTTTGTCCCATTGATTTTAATTGTGTCAGAAAACCTGGAACAAGTTGCCCACCGATAATAGATCCATTTGAATTTAATTTTGTTATTGATAATATTGTTCCAAAATCTGCAATTAGCAAATCTTTTTTCAAAGGGTTTGCAATAATATTTAAAGCTGCAAGACAGGCAAGAGCTCTATCAACCCCAAAATAATCAGGGAGATTTGATAAACTAATATCTTTAGTTTTTATTTGATTTTCTCCTTTCAGAAAAAAATCAGGTAATTTTCCTACAGAAGCCCAGATTAACTGATCAAGATCTATATTTTCAGGAACTTTTTGCTCTTTTTTGGTATGAAAGAATTTTGATTGATTTTTATAATATTTAGCCCAATGAAGCCTACTATTACCTACTAATAAAAAATTTATATCTGAGACCATTTTTTTATGATCAATTTAATTATTAGTGTGTATTCCACACTCTTGTTTAATCCCCCCAAATCTTGTTGCTCTCCCTTTTGTTTTATTGCCGTCGGGAGAGCTGGAATGCCAATCACCTACAGTTGAATAACCTTTACTAAAAAGTGGATGGGTAGGTAAATTATTTTCTTCCATGTAATAAAAAATATCTTTATTTGTCCAATTTAATAAAGGCCTTAAAGAAAGTCTTTGACGAATTATGTCTAGGAATTTCATTTCTTTTCTATTTTCTGTTTGGCTTGATCTGACACCGCTTGCCCAGCAGTGAATATTATATTTCTCTAGACCATTTTCTAAAGGTTTTATCTTTCTCAATTCATGATACTTATCTAGATCACTAGTTTTATTTGTTTCCCAAAGTTTTCCGTATATAGCCTCCATTCTTGCTGGGGATAATTCACTTTGCAGAACTTCTATTTCTAAGGACAAATCTTCAATAAGCTTTTCAGCATATTGGTATGTTTCTGGTGGTAGGTAACCTGTATCTATCCAAAATATTTTAATTTTTTTCTGCAGACATAATTTCCTGACCATATTTAAAATAACTGATGACTGTATACCAAAACTTGTTGTAATTGCAAATTGATTATCAAACTTTTTATAACCCCATGTAATCATTTCTTGAGCCTTTAACGCTATTAGTTCTTGATTATATTTGCTCAAGTTAGGTTGAATATCTTCGTGGATGTTTTCAATCATTCTTCAAGTTGGTTATGAGATTAATTTTATTTCGCTCAATTTGAAAATTATTCGTATAGTTTAATAATACATTTACGCATAACAATATTTCGCTAATGAAATCAATACAAAAACCAATAGTAATAGTTGGAGCAGGTTTTGCCGGAATGACAGTTGCTTTGAATTTAAAGAATCTGAATCCTTCCTTACCAATTCTTGTAGTTGATTCAGAATCCAAATTTATATTTAAACCTTTGATGTATGAAGTTTTAAGTAAAGAAATAAGAATTTGGGAAGCCACTCCAAAATTTGCAAATATTTTTTCTGATGCAGGCATAACTTTTTTAAAAAATTGTTTAACAAAGATTTCCTTCAAAGAAAATATTCTTGAATTTAGTGACGAATTAAAATTAAGTTATCAATATCTTGTTATTTGTACAGGATCTATTCCAAATAGTTTTTTTATAAAAGGTGTAGAAGAAAATTGTTACTTTTTTAATGATTTTCATGATCTAAATAAATTAAAATCTTTTTTAACAAAATCACAAAAAACTTCTTCTCATAAAAAGTTATTCATAGTGGGAGGTGGTCCATCTGGTATCGAGTTGGCATGTAAAATTCAAGATATATTTACAGATCAATTTCAAATTAGTTTAATAGAAAAATCTAATGAGATTCTTAGTAGAAACAAAATTTTTAATAGAGAACAAGCCGAGATAGCATTAGAAAAAAGAAAAATCAACATTCTTTTAAATTCTACAGTTAAAGAAGTCTCGAAAACTGAAATTAGTATTTCTAGTGAGGATGGAATAACTTCTTTGGATAAAGATATTGTTATTTGGACTGCCGGAGTTAAACCTAATTTGTCTTACTTGGAAACTGATTACATAACAAAAAAATATGGAAGAATTTTAGTTAATAATAATTTGCAAATAGAAAACCATAACAATTGTTTTGCTCTTGGCGATATTTCAATCATTTCAGGAATGGAGGAGTTACCTATAACAGCTCAGGTTGCTATGCAGGAAGGAAAACATCTCGCTAAAAATCTAGCACTATTAATTCAAGGAAAAGATCCCTTACCTTTTGAATTTCAAGACAATGGTGAAATGATTAGCTTAGGAATAGGTGAAGCTTCAATTTCTGGGCTTGGGGTTACTTTATCGGGTAAATTGGCTTTTGAGGCTAGAAGGCTTATTTATGCCTCTAAATTGCCTGATATTAATGAAAGTATAAAATCTGCATCTTCATGGATATTTCAAAAAAAATCTATTTTTAAAAAGTTTTTTTAAAAAGATAACTCTAATTAAACTTTTTTGAAATATTGTTTTTGGGTATATTGAGTTAAATAAGTTTCATATGAATTTAATTGCAGTTGTTAGTAATAATTATGATGCGTTTATAACGGTAGTTGTTTTAATGATGTCAATAATTTTGTTTATCAAAAATACAATTGCTCCAGAATTGACTGGTTTGTTATGTGTTGGAATATTTATATCTACAGGGGTTCTTTCCCCTGAAAAAGCTTTGGCTGGATTTGGTAGCCCCTCCTTAATTACTCTTATGGGTTTATTTGCAGTTTCCTCTGCATTATTTAAAAGTGGAGCCTTAGACAGAGTAAGAGAATTGATTGCTTCTGAAAGTATTAGAACGCCAAGGAAATTAATTTCATTAATAGCTTTTTTGGTTGCTCCAATATCGGGAATTGTACCTAATACTCCAGTAGTCGCATCCTTGTTACCTTTAATTGAAGGCTGGTGTGAGCGGAGAAATATATCACCATCTAAAGTTTTATTACCTCTTTCTTTTGCTACTTTACTAGGTGGAACTCTGACATTATTAGGTAGCTCAGTGAATCTTCTTGTAAGTGATATTAGTCAGCAATTAGGTTATGGAGCTTTGGAATTATTTAGTTTGACTTCAATTGGAATTCCTGTGTGGCTGATAGGTACAACCTACATGATTTTAGTATCTGACATGCTTTTGCCAGATAGAGGTAGAGATAAGGATTTTATTAAAAAAGGTGATATGAATATTTATTTTACTGAAGTTACTATTCCCTCTGCGTCAGAATTAGTTGGACAATCTGTCAGAAATAGTAGATTGCAAAGACGATTTGACGTTGATGTTCTTGAGTTGCAACGCAATGGAAAAGTTATTCTTCCCCCCTTGGCAGATAGAAAGATTGAACCGGATGATAGATTAATAATACGCGTTACAAGAGCAGATTTATTTAGACTTCAGCAGGAACATACCATTTTATTAGGAGAGAATAAAACATCTTTCGGCGGAGCTAATGTGTTCTCAGATGATGAAGGTACTAAAACTTTCGAGGCTTTATTGCCAGCCGGGTCAACTTTAGCAGGTGCAAGTTTGCGAGAATTAAGATTCAGGCAGCGTCATAATGCAACAGTTTTAGCACTTAGAAGAGGCCAGCAAACTGTTCAGGAGAGATTAGGTCAAGCTGTTTTAAGAGCTGGAGACGTCTTATTATTGCAAGCGCCTTTAGATTCAATAAGAGGATTACAAGCCAGTAATGATTTGCTTATTTTAGATCAATTTGAAGATGATTTACCTGTCTTGATTAAAAAACCTATATCGATTGCAATTGCTATCGGAATGGTTGTTTTGCCTTCTGTTACTAATATCCCATTAGTCGGGTCAGTTCTTTTAGCAGTTATTGCCATGGTTGCTTTTGGATGTTTAAGACCTGCAGAAATACAAAAATCAATTAGGTTAGACGTGATTTTATTACTGGGATCACTCTCGTGTTTTAGTGTGGCCATGCAAGTCACAGGATTAGCAGATTTAATAGCAGTCAATCTCAATTTTGCACTTAATGGTATGCCCCTGTATTTTGCACTTGTGGTAATTTTTGTATCGACCGTTATCCTTACCCAATTTATTAGTAATGCTGCTTCGGTTGCTTTAATTTTGCCTGTTGCTATTGAATTTTCAAATGTTTTAGGCATTTCACCTACTGCTTTAATAATGCTTGTTTTGTTCGGAGCTAGTCAATCTTTCTTGACTCCAATGGGTTATCAAACAAATTTAATGGTTTACGGTCCTGGAAGATATAGATTTTTTGATATTGCAAAATACGGAGCTGGATTAACACTTATAATGTCATTGACAGTTCCAGCATTGATAATTTTAAATTTTAGATAAATAAAGTGAAATTAACAAGTAATGTTTATAAGTTAAAAGATGCTTACAGAAAACTATCTGTACCTCAATTTACTATTGTTACAGGATTATTTATTATATTTTTTGGAACTTTAGTTTTGAGTTCCCCTCTATGCTCATCTTCAAAGGTTGGTTTATGGGAAGCATTTTTTACATCTACTTCTGCTATAACCGTTACTGGCTTATCCATAATAGATATTGGTGTTGATTTAAATTTTTTTGGCCAAGTTTTCTTGGCTTTTATGCTTTTATCAGGTGGCCTAGGATTAATGGCTATTACGACTTTTTTACAAGGTTTCGTTGTAAAGGGGGCAAAGCTTAGAACTAGATTGGACAAAGGAAAGACTTTGGATGAATTTGGAGTAGGAGGGATTGGTAGAACTTTTCAAAGCATTGCTATTACTGCAACTTGTATAATTTCTTTTGGCGCAATTATTTTATATTCTTTTGGATTTGTAGATATTCAAAATAATTGGGAAAGACTTTGGTCCGCTATTTTTCATAGCATATCTGCATATAACAATGCAGGTTTTTCTTTATGGTCAAATAGTCTTCAAGAATATAGAACAAATTTTTTGGTTAATAGTGTGTTTGTTTTTCTCATTGTTATGGGTGGACTTGGATGGAGGGTAATTGATGATATTTGGAGTAACAAAAAAAATCTTTCATATAAAAAATTAAGCCTTCATTCCAGATTAGTTATTAGGACAAGCTTTTCTTTGATTTTAATCGGATCATTAGGATTTTTTATCACTGAAACATTGCTAAATAGTCAATTTTTCAATGATTTGAATTTGTTTGAAAAGTTATTATCATCAATCTTTGAAACAGTGAGTGCAAGAACTGCAGGTTTTACAAATTACCCGATCTCCTTGAACTCCATATCAGATACGGGTCTCTTGTTATTAATGACATTGATGTTTATCGGAGCAAGTACTGGAGGCACTGGTGGAGGCATAAAAACAACTACATTTATTGCTTTAATGGCTGCAACAAGATCAACCTTAAGAGGTCAGAAAGATGTAATTATTAGCAATAGATTAATTTCAGATAAGGTTATTCTGAAGGCAGTTGGAATTACGGTAGGCTCTTTGCTTTTCGTTCTTTTAATGGCAATGCTGCTAAGTACAACTAATACGTTTGTTAAAAAAGAATCTTTTACATTTCTAGAAATTCTGTTCACTTGCATATCTGCATTTGCAACAGTTGGTTTTGACATTGGTTTAACTGCAAAATTAAATCATTTTGGCCAATTTATTCTTATTGTCGGTATGTTTGTAGGAAGACTTGGCATTCTTTTGTTATTAAGTGCACTTTGGCAGGCTCTTTATAAGAGTAGAATAGATAGACAAAAGAGAATTGGCTATCCTAGGGCTGATCTTTATGTTTAGGATTGACTGAGTTTTATTATGGCGGATTGGTGGCAGTGGTCTCAAAAGAGAGAAAAAGAAGTTCTCACTTTTGCAGTTGTTGGCGTTGGAAGATTTGGAACCGCAGTTTGTAGAGAACTTATAAGTAATGGTGCAGATGTTTTGGCTGCAGATTATTCAGAAAAAGCTATTGATGATTTGAGGCAATTGGAACCTTCAATAGAAGCTAGAGTTGTAGATTGTACTGATGAAGAGTCTATGAAGGAATCTGGAATTCTTGAAATGAATACTGTTGTAGTAGGTATAAGTGAACCTATTGAAGCAAGTATAACTACAACACTTATTGCTAAGGATAGTGAAGGGAGCAAAGTGAAAAGAGTAATAGCAAGAGCGACGAGTGACTTGCATGAAAAAATGTTAAAAAGGGTAGGTGCCGATAAAGTGGTCTTCCCTTCCAGAATGCAAGGCGAAAGATTAGGTTTAGAACTGGTTAGACCAAATCTAATTGAAAGATTAGAGCTAGATAATCAAACTGGTATAGATGAAATAACTGTTCCAGAGGAATTTATTGGAAGATCTTTGAGAGATTTAAATTTGAGGAAAAATTATTTAGTAAATGTTCTTGCAGCAGGCCCTGCGGAAGAGTTAACAGTGAATCCTCCTGCAAAATATATCTTGGAAAGAGGAAATATTTTGGTAGTTATGGGAAAAACTGCAGATTTACAGAAATTGCCTCAAAATTAGTTATTTTTAGTCAGATTTTTTATAGTATCTAATCCTTTGAGGAGCTCTTTTTAATCTTTTTACGCTTTGTTTCTCAAGTTCGTCTCTAAATTTATCTGTATTTACATTATGTTCTGAAATAACTGATTTGCACTCTTTCTCAAAGTATTTTTGTATACCTTCTTGAATTAACACTTTTGCCATATTACTGACTGTTCTAGATTCATTAGTTGCTGCAATCGTTAGCTGCTCACAAATTAATTCGGGAAGGACTACTTGAATTCTAGGGGATTTAGGCTTCCCATTTGTTGAATGTTGACGGGTAGCCATGAGTCAAAGTGGATAACTGTTACTTATAAGTATACACAGTTAGTCAAGGATACTATCTTTGTGTATATTATTAGTAAGGAAATATATGCCTGTATCAATTAATTGTTTTTATTGCCTCATGAAAAATTCAAGAAAACTTGATTCACCTAAAAGTTCGATTATTGATAAAAAGAAAAAAAGATTATTTCATTCTGATTCTTCCGAGAATGAAAATAGTGATGTTTTGGTATCAGCTGTAATTAGTCCATATTTGTTAACTCATCTGCACCATATTCTTCAACAATCTGAGTATTCGGCGCAAAAAGATGGTAGAAAATCTCATGCAGCAAATTTTGCGAAATTAAGAAAGGTTTTATGTTTAGACGCAAGAAGTATGGCAGATGCATCAGCAAAAGAAATTAAAGAGACAGATAATGATTTATCTATTAAGAAATATAATGAACAAAAGGTAGCTTGAAGTAATAATCTATTAATAAATAGATTTTAAAAAAATGTCTAGTAATGCTGAAAAGCTCTATAAGTTGATAGCAAACGACTCCAAAAAGAAACAAAGTTTGTTTATGACAGCTTTGACGAATCCAAAAAAAGCTTTAGATAAAATATGCGATATTGGCAACGAGTTAAATATTTCTGTGACTAAAGAGGAGGTTATTGAATATTTGAGTACTATTGACGATGAGGCAACTAAAATGTGGTTAGTTAAGGCTCGAGGAGGTCTTTAGGAAAAGGTTTTGAATAATTACTGTCTTGATTTGTCATTGGCTTTAATCTTTTATTGTAGCCACCGCCGCCAGCTAAAGTCCAAAAAAACCAATAACTTGGTATTGCCAGACCTGCAGCTATGAAAATTACTACAATTTGTTCTATTCTTTTCATAAGTTAATCTTATTCCACAAAATATTTTTAGTAAATAAGTCCTTGATTTTGTAAATTCTATCTTTATAACAGTGATTAGACTTGAAGGTGTAAGCAAGATTTATTCTACAGATGTTGTTTTAAAAAATATTAGTTGGGAGATTAAGAAAGGAGAAAAAGTGGGATTAGTTGGTTCAAATGGTGCTGGAAAGTCGACCCAATTTAAGATTTTAATTGGAGAGGAAGATCAAACAAGTGGAACGATCATTAAAGAGGGAAATCCTAAAATTGTCCATCTCAAACAGGAGTTAGATTGTAATTTGAATCTCTCAGTGAGAGAGGAATTAGAAAGTTCTTTTAAAGATATACAAATTGTTTCCATTGAACTTTCAGAAATTGAGAATAAAATGAAATCTTTGGATATAAAAAAGAATGCCTATGAATTCGAAACTTTAGTACATCAACTTGCAAAATATCAAGCAAAATTTGAGGCTTTAGGTGGTTATAAAATGCAATCTGATGTAGAAAAAATATTACCAAAATTAGGCTTTTCTATCCAAGATGCTGATAAATTAGTTGGAAATTTTTCAGGTGGTTGGCAAATGAAAATTGCACTTGGAAAAATAATCTTACAAAATCCTGATTTACTTTTACTAGATGAACCTACCAACCATCTAGATTTGGATACTATTTTCTGGTTGGAAGAATATTTATCTTCCCTTAAGATTGCAATTATTATTATTAGTCATGACAGATATTTTTTAGATAAATTATGTAAGAAAATAATTTTTATAGATAGAGGAACATCTGAAATATATAATGGTAACTATTCTTTTTTTGTGGAACAGAAGTCTTTAAATGAAGAATCACAAAATAAAGCATATCAATTGCAGCAAAAAGAAATTGAAATCCAGAAGAAGTATATAGATAGATTTAGAGCTAGTGCAACTAGAAGTTCACAAGCAAAGAGTCGAGAAAAACAATTAAAAAAGATTTCTAAAATTGAACTACCAATTGCAAAATCAAAAAGTCCTACTTTTAACTTTCCAGATTCTCCTCGTTCAGGAAAATCAGTTCTGAACATCAAAAATTTGTCTCATAGTTATGGGGATAAAATTCTTTTTTTTGATGTTAATTTGAAGGTTGCTGCGGGGGATAAAATTGCGATACTAGGTCCTAATGGTTGCGGAAAATCTACATTGCTAAAGATAATCATGAAAATAATTTCTCCTGAAATTGGAGAAATTATTTTGGGTAAACATAATATAATTACTAGCTATTACGAACAGAACCAGGCTGAAGCACTTTCTCTTGATGAAAAGGTTATTGATTTAATTTATAATAAATCCCCAGAATGGTCACAAAAAAAAGTAAGAACATTTTTAGGAGGTTTTGGTTTCCAAAATGAAACTGTTTTTAAATTTATTAAACAACTTAGTGGAGGAGAAAAAGCAAGATTAGCATTGGCTCTTATGATTATGAATCCAAGTAATTTTCTTCTACTGGATGAACCAACCAATCATTTGGATCTGCAGTCTAAAGAAAATCTAGAATTAGCAATTAAGAACTATAAAGGTACATTGTTAATAATTTCTCATGATCGATATTTTATTTCGCAAGTTGCAAATAGAATTATTGAAATTAAAGATTCAAAGTTATTTTCATATAATGGAAATTATGAATATTTTTTAGAAAAAAATAAAAAGGAAAAATAATTAGTATTTACTAAATAATAATTTTTAGAAAAATTTTTGATTTCTTTTAATAAAGTTTACATTTAGCTAGGCAAGATAACCTATTTTTATTTACATATTTTACCTTCCTTGCTTAATCTTAAAAATATAAGAATAAGTTTTAATAATTCATATGAAAGATTATGATTTCTCAGAAAAACAGTTTCATATTTCGGATCCTATTGAAAGTTATTTTGAATGCATTTCAACCTGTGATATGAAAAATAGTAATTGTATTTCTAGGTGTGTGGAAATACTTAAACAGAATGGCGTTTGAAACTTTTAGTTATTATATATATTAGTAATATCAGTTGGTGTTACTTTTAAACGAATAAATTTATTTCTACGCTGTAATAATATATTTATTTGTTTTTTAATACCATTTTTACTTATCTGGCTTATAACGTCTGAAGCTTTTTTAATATCTTTATTACCCACTTTGATGATTATGTCATTGACTTTGATTCCACTCCTTTCGGCGGGACTATTTGGTACTACATAACCAACTTTTACGGCATTATTATTTGTTTTAAAATCCCTATCATCTATTAGGCTTATACCAATCATAGGATGCATTACTTTTCCATTATTGATAAGTTGATAGGAAATTTCCTTAGCTTTATTAATTGGGATTGCGAAACTTAAACCCGCTCCTGGACCTGATCTTATCAAGGTATTAATACCAATTACTTCTCCATTGCTATTTAGTAGTGGACCTCCAGAATTTCCAGGATTGATAGCAGCGTCTGTTTGAATAAGCTCAAGTTTTTTATCGTATATGCCTAATTGAGTCACGTTTCTTTTTAGATTACTGATAATACCAAGCGTAACTGTGTTCTCCAATCCAAATGGATTCCCAACTGCGATTGCCCAATCACCAACTTTAATTTTTGTTGAATCGCCCAATTTTGCTTTTGGCCAAGGTCCTTTTCCTTCAATCTTAAGTACAGCTATATCAGTAAAAAAGTCTTGCCCTATAAGTTTTGCTTTTAATTTTTTGCCGTTGGTTAAACCAACAATTACCTTATCCGATCCATTTACAACATGAGCATTAGTCATTACAAGTCCGTCTGCGAATATAAATCCACTCCCTTGGTTTTGCTCTATCCTTGGCTGATTATCGTTAGGTAAATCTAATCCAAAAAATCTTTCAAAGTATGGGTCGATAAATAGTTGAGAATTTCTTGGAAATTTTCTTGTTTTGACGTATTTTTGAGTATCAATTGTCACAACAGATGAACCGGCTTTTTCTACAGCTTTAGTTATGAAAGATTTGTTTGAATAAATATTAACTTCATTAAGTTTTTTTGTAGTTAATGGTTGGGATATTACATTTGATGGACATAAAATACCCATCGCAATAAATGAGGAGAGTAATAATTGATTATGTTTGTAAATTTTCAATTTTGATTTTTTTATTTTTTTCGAATCCATTAAATACACATTATTTGTGTAGTTTTACTATAACTACTAAAAAAAATTAATCTTGTTAAGAGAAAAATTTATTAACTTGAAATAGCTAATTTTCTTTTTTTCAGGCTATGATACTAATCATAGATCTAATTAATTTATAAGTTTGATGTCTTTTTTATTTCCAATTATATATTCTGCGGCTTTGACCTATTTAGTGTGGAAAGCTTTTAAAGTGATGTCCAATGGTTGGGGCATATCAGGGACAGAACAAAAACGTTTCAATAAATCTAACTTTCAACAAAAAAAGTACACAATACATCCAGAACTCTTAGATAAATCAGGAAACATAACTGAAGAGGAATTATTAACAGTAAGATTTTCAAATGATAATGACCCAACCCTAGAAGAAAAGGGTTCAACAACTGATTAATCGAATTTAAAATCTAAGGTAAAAAAATTGGAATTAAGAACAAAAATTGTCTCAGCAGTCATAAGATCCCTTAAGTTACCACCAAGGTTTCGATTGAAAATGGTTAAAGAAGATCCTGTAAGGCTTGAACTAAGCCTTACTCCTTCTTATGGCAAAAATCCAATTATTGTTGGTTTAGTAGAATCTTTAGACTTAGTCGCTCGCAGAGATAGAGAAGGTAGATTGCCCAGAGATCTGCAAGGAACTTGGGATTGGACTGTAAGACATGGAAAAGTAAGTACTGGAGGCTGGAATCCTATGTTAAAGGAAGCCTTGCAAACAATGTTTGATACTGGATTGCCAGCAATTGTATATGAGGAATTAACTGGAGATGAGTATCGACCTGTTGATGGTGTTAGACATATTAAATAATTAATTATTTATCATAAATTCTTCCTTAAAACGTTAAAATGGGAGATATGAAAATATAGTTAATTATGAACGATGAAAAACAACCGAGATTTGGATTTGTAAATTTTGCTGAAACCTGGAATGGTCGTATGGCAATGATGGGCATTTTAATTGGTCTTAGTACTGAATTAATTACTGGACAAAGTATCCTTAGACAAATTGGAATAGGTTAAGTCCTCATTTAATTTCTTCTGCCTTAACTTCTATAGTACTTTCACTCGGTTTTTTATTAAATTGATTTCTTATACTAATATCCTTTAAATCTGCACCACAATTCATGCAGGTATCACTTAATCCTAAGGATATTGCACCACAATTATTACATGTACTGGATTTTGACTTGTAAAAGTTAAATCCTATAAAAACTAAAAGTAATAATAAAAGAGGAATAAGAAATAAAAGGAGTAGGATGTTACCTAGAAAGCTTATTAAAAAGTTAATCCCAAAAATAGGAATTACTATAAGTATGATCAATGAATATGAAAGAAGAGTTTTATTTACTTTAAGAAAATAATTCATACTACATATTAGTTCTTTTTCTTCTTATCTTTACTAAAGTCATACTAGCAATAACTACACTCCAGCACTGTCCAAAATATAAAATCACACCTAAAAGCCAAACCCATAAAGTAAGTACAAGAAAGCCTCCAATAAAACCATATGCTTGAAATCTTGCGCCAAGCGAAAGAATACTTTTACTTACTGCTAAATTTAAGGTTGTTAGACCAATCCCAATCAGAATAGATCCAGGCAATAGTGGTCTTAGAGGAACTTTTCTACTTGGCAAGAGAGCTTGTAATAGAAGAGCCATTAAAGAGAAGCCAATTAGTGGAATTGCAAATTGACCAACTTGTAAAAGAGGTAACTTTAGAAATAAATCAGAAATTAAATTATTAGATTTTGAGAGATTTTCTAAGACGTTACTTGGTATCATTCTAAGATTTGCACTAATTTGATCTAATACCATTAAAAATCCTATAAAGAATACTACTAAAAAAGCTTCAACTCTATTCCGGAGAAACCTTGAAGCTTGCTCTCTCCAAGCAGAATTTACTCTTTTGGAAGGAAGTTCATCCTCCCATAGCCTATCTGAACCTCTTTGGAGAGATAAATATGCATTTCCTGCTGTAAATAGTAAAAACATAGCTCCTAGAATCCCTGCTCCAAAACCTTGATCAATCAATTTAAATAATGTTGTTTCTACTAATTCAACTACTGAAGGAGGTAAAATTTGGGCTGCAATAGAAATGATTTCTTGATCTAGGCCCTCTTGTTTGCCCAGGAACCATGATGCTATTGAAAGAGAAATTAGAAGAATAGGAAAAAATGATTGAAGTGTGTAGTAAGCAAATGCAGCACTTAGATCAATGCAATCAGATTTGCTCCATCTTTCACAAGCTCCCCACAAACTCTTCAGTATCCAGGTTGAACTTCGTTGCATATTAATTTTCTTCAAATATTTATCTCATATATTTTTTTATTGTATCTAATTAAGAAATTTTTCAAGCAATTATTTATTTATGATGCAACTATTTTTCCAGTAACAAATTACCCCATGGCTTTAAGATTTCAATTTTTTCTGTTGATCTACAAGCAATTAATGGAAAATTAACATCGCTCAAGTTTTGTCCTATAACTAAATTTAAAGGATCGGTTTCTAACCACTTTATAGAACAATTGAGTTCTTCTAATAAAAGCCAGGCAGCTGCAATATCCCATATCTTTGGGGTTGATTCTATTGCTCCGAAAGTTTGTCCCATCGCCACACTCGTTAGATTTAAACTCGATACACCTAGGAGTCTGATTTTGCCAGGAAATATTGAGTTTGGTTTTTTTTGCAGAATTTTTATAGATCTACTACATAAAGAGACGCATTCACTTTTGTGATTATTGTGGTTAGGCACAAGTTTTTGGTTATTTAACCAAACACCTTTACCTTTAATGGATACAAACTTTTTTTTCAATGTAGGGATTATTAAAAAAGAAGATTGAGGTTTGCCATCAACAAACCTTGCAACTGATATAGACCAGTATGGAATACCTGCAGCAAAATTTGTTGTCCCATCCAGTGGATCAACTACCCAATATGCTTTAGTATTAGGAATTGACTTACCACCTTCTTCACTAAGGACTCCCTCATCTGGAGCTATTGAAGCTAGACCATCTACAATTGTTTTATCACTCCATAAGTCACAACTTGTTATTAATGATCCGTCTGCTTTATTGCTAGCACTAATATTGCCAAAATCTTTTATTTGTCGTTGACTAACTAATTCAAATAGAGAATCTAATTCACTTAGTTGCTTATTGGTTAAATTTGTTGGATTCATTTTGAAATATTGCAAATAGATTCGCTATCTTTAGTTTTATTATTATTGTTATCTGTACAATTTTTACTTATTTCAAGAAAAGTTAATCTTTCTAATTCATCTAAATTTAAATTGTAACTATATAGAGCAT
Organism: Prochlorococcus marinus str. MIT 9302; assembly: GCF_000759975.1. Taxonomy (GTDB): domain Bacteria; phylum Cyanobacteriota; class Cyanobacteriia; order PCC-6307; family Cyanobiaceae; genus Prochlorococcus_A; species Prochlorococcus_A marinus_M. The sequence goes on from NZ_JNAM01000002.1 coordinate 92,455, forward strand.
TAATATTTTTTGATTTTGCATTACTTAATTCACTTTGCCTTACAAGTACATCTTTTAGAGTTGATATTCCAACATCATATCTAAGCCTGGAAAGCCTTACAGACTCTTGACTAGATTCAATTTCTTTAAGAGACGAAATAATTCTCTCTTCATTCAATCTGAGATTCAAATATGCTTTGCTAATATTTGTGGTCAAAACATTTTTTAGATTTTTATAAGTATATTCATCAGATTCTGCATCTGCTATTTTTGATTTGTAAGAGTTTTTATTCTGTCCACCATTAAAAATTCTCCATCCAAAATTTAAACTTATTGTATTTGTATAGTTAGATCCAGATTCTTCAGAGTCAATATTAGGGGAAAGAGAGTCGCCCTTAGAAAATGTACTTGCGAAAGTGTTGCTGATATAAATATTTGGCTTATTTTGAGATAAAAAACTTTTTGCCTGATTCTTTTTAACAGATTGTTGAAGTAGGAGGTTTTTCAAAGAAAGATTTTTATCTAAACCTTCATTAATATTTTTATTCAGTCTATGATTCCAGAAACCTGTTAGATTTTGTTCTTTATTAATTTCGAAATCTCCCTTTATGTTAAGAATCTCTTTGAGAGAAATTTTATTAATTTTATGGTCTATTTTTTTTTCGTTAAGAGATAGTTTATCCCGAGATAATTGAGCTTCTGCTTCAAGAACTTCAAATTTTGTACCAATTCCAGCATCTAACTTCGCTATAGCATTATCTAAACTTGTAGTTGATAAATTAACTGTAAATTTTTTATTTTGAATATCTTGATATGATTTTTGGTATTTGTGATACCTTATTCTGGCTTCTTGAATTAAATCTTTTTTCTTAATCTCATAATTATTTTCTGCAATTTTGTAATTTTCTCTGGCAATTTTAATTTCGAATCCTCTAAGGGGGTCAATTAAATCCCATTTAATATTTAGAGATGGATTAGCCGTAAATTGTGAAGTTTTTAAAGTCGCTGAATTGCTATTGTTATTTTTACCTGCGACATATTTGGGCAACCCATTGGCTTGAAAATCTAAAGATGGGTATCTTTGAGCAATTTGACTAGAAAGATTAAAGCTTGCAGAGGTAACTAAATTTTGTAATGATCTTAACTCGTGACTATTTAAGACAATTTTTTCTATGTCTTGATAACTAATAAAAGGCTTATTTGATTTTTCTTCTAAAACTTTATCTATAAATCCTTGTTTTTCGTTGGCTTTTATTTCTAGAAAGTTACTAAATATTGAAAGAGGCAAAAATAAGATTGCATTTATTACTTTTTTAAGCATTTTTTATACTATTTGTTTTATTAGATTTGCCAATTAAAGTACTTATAATATCATTAGAATCATCAAGAACGTGAATTTGGGTATTCAATAGATTTTCTACTTCTTTAATATTTTTGTCATCTAAAAACAAATCAGTATTAATTTTTAACATGATTGATGGTATGTAGATACCCTCTCCCAAATCCTTATTTTGCAGTCCATAAATTAGATCTTCTCCAGTTAGAAGTCCAGTAACCACTTGCTCTTGTCCCCAATAAATGCTTGGTAAGCCGTACAAATTAATTGTCAACCCATCAATCAAGTTTAATTTCTCAACTGTAGGAATGAGGGCTTCATAAACTAATTTACCAACAATCCAACTGACTTTTTTTGGCTTTTTTACTGTTTGGGGTAGATTTTTAGTCTTTTCACTTAATGTTTTTAGAAAGCTTCTAATTGAGCCAACTCCATTAGATTCTTGCGGCATATTCTCGTAGGTTTTGTAACTAGGTAAAGTTTTACCTGCTATTAAATACCATTCGTCTGCTAGCCAACAAAAACGAGTCCCATGACTCTTTTGTAAACAAGCTTGAATCCTTTCTACTTGTTTAATGGTTTTTATTGCATATTCCGAGCTTATAGATTTTAATCCATCATTTTCAGGTCTAAATTTTGTAAGTCCTACAGGAACTATCGCAACTGAAAGTACTGTTTGAGAAGTTTTTTTGTAGAAGTCTGCAAGTTCCAAAATTGATTTCTCAAGAATTTTCCCATCATTTATATCTGGGCATACGACAATTTGAGCATGTATTTGTATAGAGTTTTTTTCAAACCAGGAGATTTGATCAAGAATTATTCCCGCATTTTTATTTTTTAATAATTTTTCTCGAGTATCTGGATCAGTAGCATGAACAGAAATAAAAAGAGGAGATAGTTTTTGCCTAGAAATTCTTTCCCAATCTTCTTTTTTTAAATTTGTAAGGGTTAGATAAGAACCATAAAGGAAACTTAATCTATAATCATCATCTTTTACGTAAAGACTTTTCCTTTTACCTTTTGGTTGTTGATCTATAAAACAAAATGGACATCTATTATTGCATTGCTTGATTGAATCAAATAATGCATCTTTAAAATTAATACCTAAATTTACGTCTTGATCTTTTTCAATACTTATATTGTGAATTTCATGATTTTTATCTAAAACTGATATGTTTAAAAATTCTTCACTAATGAGAATCTGATAATCAATTAAATCTCTTGGTTTTTTTCCATTAATACTAATTATTGAATCACCTGATTCAAATCCTATTTCTTCAGCAATCGAATTAGCTTCGATACTTTCAATTTCTGCAGGATTTATTTTATAAGCAATATTAGGAACCATAAGATCGTTAGAATCTTGTTTGTAATTAATTTCTTGCCACACAATTAAATTCCAGATATTAGTCTTTATATTTATTTTAAACTCATAAATGACTCAAAGTGTATTAAATACTTTTAAAATACTCAATAATATTGTGAAATTAAGGGCCCTTGATTTATTAAAATAATAAATTAGCAGTTTTTAAAAACACGATTTCAATTAATTAAAATAAACCAATAAATTTTTTCCATTGAAAGAATTAATTACAAAAAATTTAGATGTGAAAGATAGCTTCAACTATGAATTGAAAAAAAAAGTCGATTCATATGAAAGTACTTTTTTATCAAGGCCAATTTCTTTAAGATTGTGGTCTTCTTTTTTTGTAATTTTACCTATATTTATTCAAGCTCCTTGGGTCAGATTTCAACCAATTAGTGCTCTTTGTTTTACTGTTATAATCCTCTTGGGAGCATTTGTTTTATACAAAAAACCATCAAATAAATGGTTTATTGTCAGTTCATTATTACTTGGCGTATCTGGGAGTTGGCTTGGTGGATGTTTATTCTGGGGATGGTTAAGTCCATATCCTATCCTGCACATTCCTGTGGAAGCTGTAGTTCTTCCATTTGCTTTAATTGGCCTTGGTACTAATTGGAAAATAGGTTCTAGTTTTTATATCTCTTCTTTGTTTGGAACTGCAGTTACTGACATTACAATATTTTTGATCGGAATAATGGATCAATGGAGGCAGGTCATCACAGCAGATTCTGAAACTGCTCCTCTAATTCTTCAAAAAACATCAGAGAATCTTATTCAAATAAAATCCTTATCTATTATTGTTTTTGTTGCACTTATACTTTGGTTTATATCAAAAGAAATTTTTGATTCTGCGACTATTAATACCACTAATGGTAAAGCACTATTGGTCTCTAGTTATGTAATTCAAACGACATTAATTGTTGATGGTATTTTTATTTTTCTAGCAATTCTGCAACCAACATTTAGTGGATTGGTTTAATGCTTAGGCCTCCATTTTCGCAAGAACCAATCCCGATAAATAATTGGGATGTAATCGTTATAGGTGCTGGAGCTGCAGGACTTATGACTTGCCTTGAATTACCCGCTAATTTAAAAGTGCTTCTTTTAAATAGAAACACTAGCAAGGTATCTTCTAGTAGATGGGCTCAAGGAGGTATAGCATCTGTTATTAGGGAAGATGATTCATTCGATCTTCATGCTGATGATACTTTAAAAGCAGGGGATGGACTATGTGATTTCCAAGCTGTCGAAATGCTAGTTAAAGAAGCCCCAGGTTGCGTGGATAGGTTGCAGAATTTAGGCATGATTTTTGATCAAAGTTCTGATCAACTAGCTACTACTTTAGAAGCAGCTCATTCTCGAAGAAGAGTCTTGCATGTAAAAGATCGTACTGGTAGAGCATTAGTTGAAGTTCTAGAAGATCATGTTGAAAATAAAAAAAATATTCTTCACTGTAGGGGTGTAAGAGTAACTGAACTTCTTATTGAAAATGAAGAATGTAAAGGAGTTAAGGTTCTTGATGGAGCGAATTTATATTGGATTCAATCGAGAGCGGTTGTTTTGGCTACAGGTGGAGGTGGTCATTTATTTACTAACACAACTAATCCTGCTCAATCCTCTGGAGAAGGAATTGCTCTTGCATGGAAAGCAGGGGCTGCTATTGAAGATTTAGAATTTGTTCAATTTCATCCAACCGCTTTAAAATTTTATGGTGCTCCTTGTTTCTTAATATCTGAGGCACTTAGAGGAGAAGGAGCTATTTTAGTTGATAAAAATGGTGAAAGCCCAGTTAAAAATCTTAAAAATCGTGATTTAGCTACTAGAGATCAGGTAAGTAGAGCAATTATGAAGAATATGCATGAAAATAATGTAGATCATGTTGGCTTAGATCTTAGGTATATTGATCCCGAAAAAATTGTAGAGCGTTTTCCCACTATCTTAAGTAGATGTCAGGATTATGGGGTTAATCCTTTAAATGAGGTTATTCCTGTAGCTCCTGCAGCTCACTACTGGATGGGAGGTGTAAAAACTGACTTAAGTGCATCTTCTACAAGAAAAGGATTATATGCTGTAGGAGAAGTTGCATCAACTGGAGTTCATGGTGCTAATAGATTGGCAAGTAATTCACTGATGGAATGCCTTGTTTTTGCGAGGAAAATGTCTTCAATTGTTTTGAATGATCCTCCTAAATTTATAAAATTAGATAAATCATTTCAAGAGTTAGATATTGAAGATCCGAAAGAAGATCAAATTTCTAAAATTGCAGAAAAAATTGATGATTTAAGAAAACTATGCTGGTTAAATTTAGGTGTATCTCGAAAGAAGGAAAAGATGAGAAAATTTCTTGATAATATTCAAGATGAAATGGCTCAATTACATAAAAATGCTTTATTAAATAGTCTTGAAAACATAAAATTTGATCAAAGAATTAAACTTAGTGAACCAAATAGGAGGGTACTGAACCTTTTGCTTGATTTAAAGAATAGACAAATAACAACTAAAACTTTATTAAACGCTTGTCTATTTAGAGAAGAAAGTAGAGGAGGGCATTTTAGAGATGATTTTCCAGATAAAGATCAAAATTGGGAATGCCATACTAGACAGCAGTTAGATCAAAAAATTCATAAAAGATTGATTAAAAATTAGAATTTCCTTGATATCCAGTCTTTATTGCCAATTCATTCAAGTCGCGCGTACCACTAATTATTTCTCCATTTATTTCCCAAGAAGGAAATCCACTAATTCCTTTAGATTGGCATAGCTCATAATCATTATTTTTACCATCTTCAGCACATTCAACTACTGCTAATTCTTTAACTGCCTCTCTACCAAATAGTTGTTTCTGATCGTGGCAATGAGGGCACCAATACGCGCTATACATAATAATATTGTTTTCTTTTAAAAATTTTGCAAATTCGATTTTCTGGGGAGAACTAGAAGTTGTAATTATTGGTGATACATTTTCAGTGGGACGTTGAATATCAATAGCATTTGAAGGGTCAACATTAGTTGACCAAATTAGGCCTCCTAGCAGGACACTTATGGCTACAATAAAACCCCTAAAAATCATAGATTCTCTACTTTCAAACTTTGCTCCAATCATAGAGATTATAAAGATAGAAAACGATATAATTGCTGAAAGTATACAAAAAAAACAATATGCTTGAATCTTTAAAAACATTATATTGATTAACAAAAAGCTAAATGAAGAGGAAGCACATGAAATTAGAAATATTAACCACCAGAAAAACTTATTTAGCTTTTCTTTTGGAGAAATTAAATTGATTGAAAGTATTATTGTGAGAACTAATATTGATAAATACGTTATAAATCCAGCTAATGAGAGAGGAATATTAACTTGATTATTTTCAAATAAAGTACCCCAAGGACTATTTAAAACTGTTTCACAACCATTTTGTATCCCAGGGCATGAAAGCGACGTAAATAATCCCCAGTTTTTTAAAGTAATCGAACCTGTGTCAACTATGCCTATAGTGCTAAGAATTGCGATTATGATTTTTGGCCATTTCAACTCTTTATGAGTTCTACTTTTAAAAGCTTTAAGCGCCATAAAAAATGTAAGTTTGTTATTTACATGATCTATCCTAATATTATCTTGGCATGAGAGTTGCGTACGAAATGCTGTTAAAATTTTTTAATTTTTAAATTTGTGAAACAAAATAATCAAAATGTTAAAGAAAAAAAACTATCTAAGATTGCATTCAGTCATGTTGGTTGCGAGAAAAATCTTGTTGATACTGAACATATGCAAGGCTTATTAGATAAAGAGGGTTATGAAGTTGACAGCAATATAAATGATGCAAATGTTGTTGTTGTAAATACTTGCAGTTTTATTGAAACAGCTAGAGAAGAATCTATTAGAAAAATTCTAGAATATACAAATCAAGGAAAGGAAGTAATAGTTGCAGGCTGTATGGCTCAGCATTTTAAAGATGAACTTCTAAAAGAAATCCCTGAAATAAAAGGTTTGGTTGGAACAGGAGATTATCAAAAGATAGCCAAGGTTTTAGACAGAGTAGAAAAAGGGGAAATTGTTAATGAAGTTTCAAAAATACCCGAATTTATTGCAGATGAGGAAATACCTCGTTTTGTAGATAAAAACAAATTTGTTGCTTATCTTCGTATTGCTGAAGGCTGCAACTATAATTGCGCTTTTTGTATTATTCCTAAGTTGAGAGGTCCTCAAAGAAGTAGAACAATAGAATCTATAGTTTCAGAAGCTAAAAGTCTTGCAAAGCAGGGTATTCAAGAAATAATACTAATTAGTCAAATAACAACTAATTATGGACAAGATATTTATGGAAAACCCTCATTAGCCAAACTTTTGCATGAGCTTTCAAAAGTTCAAATTCCTTGGATAAGGATACATTATGCTTATCCAACTGGTTTAACTGATGAAGTTATTAAAGCTTTCAAAGATGCAAAAAATATAGTACCTTATTTTGATTTGCCACTTCAGCATAGTCATCCAGATGTGTTGAAGAGTATGAATAGACCTTGGCAAGCTTCTTTGAATGAATCAATTTTGGAGAAAATTAGAGAAGAAATTCCATCTGCTGTATTAAGAACTAGTCTCATTGTTGGATTCCCAGGAGAAAAAAAAGAACATTTTGCACATCTTCTCGAATTTTTGGATAGGCACAAATTTGATCATGTGGGAGTGTTTATTTTTTCTCCTGAGGAAGGAACTGTAGCTTTTGATTTGCCTAATAAAGTATCCCCAGAGGTTGCAGAGGCAAGAAAAGATAACGTTATTTCAGTTCAACAAAATATCTCTAAAGATAAAAATCAGTCATATGTTGGTTCCAAAATGAAGATTTTGGTAGAAAAAATATCAGATAATAACGAATTAATAGGTAGGTCCTACAATTTTGCGCCTGAAATTGACGGAAATGTGATTTTATCTATTAATGCTAATAATGATTTGAAAAATTATATTGGTAAATTTGTTGAAGCAAATATTTCTTTTGCGGATGAATATGATTTGTATGGAGAGACTATTGAAATTTTGTAGTTTTTTTAAATTAATTTAACTGCTCTTAAGATCTTATCTAATGCGAAAGCAGCTCCAAAACCAAAACCAATAAATGCAAAATAGAAAATGATGTTCATTAATTTTTTTATTTTTATTTAATTTAACATCAGATGAAAAGATTAGATTGTTTCGTTTAATTTCTTAATCTTGGATATATGGTAATTTTTTGTATAAACATTCTTCTGCTTTTTGTAGTTCCCTGCCTAAATATAGAGCATGATCGAATCTGGTTATTAAGTCATTTCTTTCTTCAGTGATCAATATCCCAAGTTGTTTGGCACTAATACCTTCAAAAACTTCATTACTAACTCTTTTATTTTGAGAGTCGCATTTAATTGGTTCATTTGTTTCTGGGTCAAGCGCATATCCTTCATCATTAATATTATTTAGAAAGTGCTCTAAAATGATTTTATTTTGTTCTAAATCTACTTTTATAATAAAATAACCGTTTGGATCTAAGTCTATATATCGGTTGGATAGATTATTATCAATCTTTATTTTTTTATAGAAACTTTTACTAGAATCCATTCTTAGAAGTTAATAAAAACTATATTAATAATATAATCTTTGGTAAAACCAAATAATTGTTTATTTAAAGGGTATAGATTTATTTTCCAAATCAATTTCCATCTCGGTTTGTTTATTAACTTCATTTAGCCAAGGATAAATTATATTTTCCATATTTTTGTCAAACCACTTATGCAAGCTAATGGTGCTTTTTGCAAAAAACCCCCTCCGCCTTTTATGTTTACCGCCCGCTCCAGGATCAAACAAATGAATACTATTTTTTATTGCCCATTCAATTGGCTGGTAGTAGCATAATTCAAAATGTAAATTTGATATTTCTTCTTCACTACCCCAATATCTACCCCATAAGTTGTTTTTATTCTTAACGCACATTGACATAGCAAAAATATCATTTGAATTATTTTTTGATGCGCTAAAAAGTAAAAGATTTTTTTTATTATCAACAATTTTTTCGAAAAATGTAGATGTTAGATATTTACTTCCCCAAACCCCCCACCTCGAACAATGCTGTTCATAAAAATTATGCATTTTTTTGAGGATTTCTTGGTTGATATTAGCTTCATTAAAAATTTCTACTTTAATATCTTGTTTAGTAATTGAGTTCCTCTCTTTTTTTATATTTTTTCTCTGATTAGAGTTAAATCTAGAAAGAAAATCATCAAAAGTTTTTTCTCCATTACTCCTCCATTCACTGCTGGAATTTATCCATTCATGGTATCCCAAAGATTTAAGATGGTTGCCCCAGCTTTCATCAATATACAAAAAATTACAACTTAAAATTTTGTTTGTAATCGCAAAACTTTCGATATGGTTTATCAGTAAATTTGTAATTTCTTTCTTATCTTTATTTTTTTTATAAAGAAATTGATATCCATTGACAGGACTATAAGGACTCATTCCAATTAATTTAGGGTAATAATTTAAATTAAGCTCTTGAGCCAATCTTGCAAATGACTGATCAAAAATGAATTCTCCATAGCTATGATTTTTTAAAAAAAGTGGAGCAATTCCTAATATTTCTTCATTGTTATAAGCAACAAAATATAGAGGCTGCCAACCAGTTTCTCTTGAAACACTTTTTGATATTTCAAGGTTTTTAAGCCAGGTCCATTCATAAAATGGATTATTGATTTCATTTGCTAATTCATTCCATATTTCCTTGGAGATTTCCTTAATTGACAATCTGACTTCAACTTTATGTATTTTTTGGTTCATTGATTATTGAATCTATTTCAAATTTTTTTGTAATGAACGTGGATTTCATTATTCATTAAATTTTTAATTGATTTAATTTCCCATAGTCTTTTGAGATTAAAAATTTCGTTTGATTGTTCAGGGGGTATCCATGTATATTTACCTCCAATAATTTTTGGAATTATTGTAATTTTTATATCGGTTATTAGATCCTCTTTTATAAATGAATTTATAAGCTTTCCACCTCCTAAAAGAGCTAGATCATTGATCCCTTGATTTTTGAGTGAAATTAAAGTTTTTCCCCATGAATTTTCAAAAAAGAGTTGTTTCTCAAAGTCATTATTTGACGAATTATCAAATTTATTTGAGCTAATTAGCCATCTTCTAATTGGTTGTCGAAAGTATTCCCAATTCCTGTCAAATTTATTGCTATTTGAAGCAAGTATAGAAATTGGTTGGCTTTTTGAAATTTTTGCTTCGTTAGTCTCGCAGCGATTTTTAATTAGGTAAGTTGATTTATGAGCTATTAAAGTACCTAAACCAAAAATGGTGGCATCAACCATTGATAAGTTTTGATTTAACATTTTTTTATCTTCTTCGCTTCCAAGATGCGATTCTCCACCTCCAGGAAATGCAATTCTTCCATCAAGACTAGATGCTATAACAATTATTACTCTTGGGATACTCAAGTTTGTGTGACTAAACTATTTTCAAATTTCAGCTTCAATGAATTGGTTAACTTTTGATCAACATAAATTTCTGCAGCATTATTTGGGCTCTCTTGGAGTCTTATTTTGTGTAATGTTGCACCTAGTTTACGTATTGGTTTTTTAAGAATATCAGAAATATATAAAGCTATATTTTCAGCAGTTGGAACGCAATTATGGAAAAATTCGATGTCTTTATTTAGAAAAGTATGATCTAGTTGTTCAACAACCAAATCATTAATTATCTCTTGGAGGGCAGATAAGTCGCAAACCATTCCTGTTCTTTTATCAATGTCTCCTTTTACAGTTATATCGACAAGATAGTTATGACCATGTCCATTAACTCTGGCACATTTTCCATAGATTTTTTTATTTTCATCAAAGGATATCTCTTCTTTTGCAAGTCTATGAGCGGCTGCAAAATGAGTTTGAACTGTTAAAAATGCTTCCATGTTTTTTCCAAAATAATCTGCCCATAAATTTGGGTTTTCATAAAGCCTAAGACTTGTAAGAGGTAAATCATCCTTTAGACGACTCCAAATGACCTTTACTAATGCTTCAGTTGTGGGAAGTATACCCTCTTGATTATTAACATTAAATTCAGGCCAGACATCATTTAAAAAACGAAAATCTAATTGTCCAGTAACCTTATTTTTAATAGAGTGTTTTACAACAGAGAGATTAAGTACCATTCCATCAGAGTCTAGTTCTCCACCCATTGAAACAATAAGTTCATAATTATGACCATGACCTGGAGCAATACTGCACTTTCCAAAAAGAGATAAATTTTCTTCTGGGCTTTTTTCAGGAAGCCAATAACGGTGACTAGAACTAAAGCAGGCACGTCGAGTTATGACGCATTCACGTCCTTTTCCATGTAATGGTTTGGATTGTGTAGAAGTCATATCTGTCTGCGATAATACTATCTTAAGGTTTTAAATACGCTTTTGTCTTTATGGAACAATCCATTATCGAAAAAACAGTTCATATTATCAAGGGCAGAAGCATATTTTTAATAGGAATGATGGGTTCTGGTAAGTCACAAACTGGTTTGAAGCTTGCTGAATTATTGAAGTATAAATACATTGATTTAGATTCATTGATAGAGAAGTTGGCAAAAAAATCTATCAATCAAATTTTTAATGATGAAGGAGAAGATAATTTCCGTGAATTAGAAGCAAACTGCCTAAAAGAAACTATCAAGATTCCTTCATTAGTAATCTCAACTGGGGGTGGAATAGTTACCAAATTGGAAAACTGGGGAATCTTAAGACAGGGAATAATTGCGTGGATAGATCTAGACAAAGATATAGCAATTGAAAGATTGAAAAATGAAATTGAAAACAGGCCACTACTTCAGGGAAAGAATATCAATGATTTGTATATGAGCATTTTTCAATCTAGAGAAAATTTGTATTCTCAAGCAGATTTAAGAATTCAGGTAAAAAGGGAAAATATTGAAGAAGTTGCTATGAAAATAATCAATGCGATTCATAAAGAAATAATTAGTTAATCTGGTTCAATTCTCACTGCAAACCATTTAATAACATAACCTAATTTTATTTCTAATTCATAAGTGCTTTCCAAGAATTCTTCAAAAAATTCTTGATCAGGATCTTCTATATTTTGATATATTGTTTGTGTTTCTGTCTTACTAAGCCAATTCTTCAACCATAAAATTGCTTCTTGCTTTGATACAATTTTTTCTTTTGAATCTGGCTCTAATAATACATAATGATCTGATGCTCTTATTATTGGATTTGACATAATGAAAATTCTTTTTGGATTAATTCTTTGCTTGACTTTTCAAGGAATTTTTTTAGAAAGTTCTTTTGCTCTATTAGATTTTAATTTACGAGATTTTTTGGAAAATCGTGTAAATCAATGGCCAGAATTATATTTGCCAGATTTTAAATTATCTGATACTTCTAAAGATTTAATTTATCCTAAATGGTTCGAGGGGAATTGGCTTGTTACCTCTCAAGATATAATTAATGATTCAGAAGAGCCAGTTATTTATAAAGTAAATTTCTTTAACAATGATTCAGATTTAATTGTTGGTAATCGTGCAAAAAATTCTGAATCTATTGGAAAAGCAATATTTGGTGACACCTTAATCAAGGTTGTAAATGATCCTAAATCTATTAATAATCAAATTACTTATTTAAAAGATGATTTTTATATTGAATCAAGAATTAAAGGGAGAAATCAGATCCAAGATGATGATATTTTTTTTGCAGATGAGCTAGTTATACAAACAGCGCATAAGCCAGGTGCTTCAAGGATTAATCAGGTAGAGACAATTAGTAAATTTCAAAAATGTTCTGAAGAAATATTGGAAGTTAATAATTCAATCAAACCATCAATTTGTGGAGTGCAATATGTTGCTTCTTATGGTTCAAAAGTTGGTGATCCTTCTATCCATGCTATTAAAACTAATAAATATCAATTGACTTTTGAATTTATTGAGAGTGAGCACTAAAAAGATATTCTTCTAAATTGTTCCTCCATATGAAAAGATTTTCTAGATAAGGGTTATTGATGTATTCTTGACTGCCCTCTCCTGAAAGAATTGGCCCCGCAGACTTTGGGAATTTAAGAAGGGATAATTGAGCTGCAATTGAAATATCTGCTATTGATAAACTACCTCCAACTAAATATTTTTTGTTGATCAAGGATTTTGATAACGCTTCCAGTAATTTTTGGAGCTCTAAATTATCTTTAGAAGACAAAACTACATTAGAGATTTTACTAAGATTTTCAAAAGGTAATTTATCAACAATACTTTTAACTGAAGAAGGTATTTCATCCGGAAGTAATGCAGTTCTTAGCTGTGGATTCTCTATCGCAGATTTTATTAAAGCTTTTCTACAAGTTGTAGCCATTGTAGTATCTGCCCAGTCTTCAATTAATTTGCATTGCGCAAATAACATTGGTTCTTCAGGAAAGAGTGGATTATTATCATTTTTTTTATCTATATATTCGCAAATAGTTGAAGAGTCATTAATAATTTGATCATTACTATCGACTATTACAGGGACTTGTTTTTGACCTGATAATTTGAAGATTTCAAATTGACCTATTCCAGGTGTTACTTCTTCAACTCGATATTGTAGTTTTTTTGCATGAAGAGCCATTCTTGTTTTTAAACAAAAAGCACTATGCCTAAATTGATATAATGTAATCATGCTGTTTAATGTTTGTTAAAACTTAGCTAAAAAAGTAATCTATTTGTGGAGCTAATGGGCGAATTTTTCTCTAATGTTGCAAGATATCCCAAGTATTTAATATCTATTATTATTGGGGGACTTGTTGCACTGCTCGAACCTTTTTTCAAGAATCGATCAAATCCACTGACAATAGTAGGTTTAATATCTTCTGTTTTAAGTGCTTTCATAACTGTTTATTTTGTCTTGCAGGCGATGACAAATCCATTAAATATACAATCATAATGCCAAATAATTACCGTCTTGCAAAAGTTTCTTCTCTTTTGAAAAAAGAAATAACCCTTATCTTGCAAAATGATTTGGAAAGTGATCTTGTTAGAGATCATTTCGTAAATATTTCCAAGATTGATTTATCAGGTGATTTGCAATACTGTAAAATTTACATCACTTCTACTGCTCAAGAGACAGTGAAGAAAGAAATTGTGGAAAATTTGAATAGCGCTAAAAGCTCTATTAGGCATAATTTAGGAAAAAGAATAGAGATGAGGAGAGTTCCAGACATAATTTTTAAAGACGATATAGTTCTTGATAAAGGATTATCAGTCTTGAAACTTCTTGATGAAATAAAAAATAGCAACCAAGACAATAATAATGTTGAGGATAAGGATGCCAATAGTTGATCTACCTCTTGATCAAAGAAATATAATTATTACGCGATCAATAGAGGGGATAAAAGATATTAAAAAAATATTCACAAGCAAGGGAGCTAATATATATGAATTCCCTGCAATAAGTATTGGCGATCCTGATAATTTAAATCCTCTTGACGAAGCACTAAATCAAATAAATGATTTTCATTGGATTATTTTTTCTAGCAGTAATGGGATTAAATTTGTAGATAAGAGGCTTAAATATTTTAATAGTTCGTTAAAAGAGTGTTCTAAAAAAACAAAAATTGCCGTAGTCGGAGAAAAAACTGCAATAACTCTTGATGATTTTGGTATCAAGGCTGATTTCATCCCTCCAGAATTTGTTGCCGAAAGTTTAATTGATAATTTCCCAATATCTGGATATGGACTTAGAGTCTTTGTTCCAAGAGTCCAAACAGGTGGTAGGGATCTAATTTCAGATCAATTTAGAAAGGCTGGTTCGCAGGTATTTGATGTTGCTGCATATGAAACTAGATGTCCTGAGGCAATTCCTGCAGATACAATTGATCTTATTTCTAATAAAAAAGCCGATGCAATTATTTTCTCAAGCGGTAAAACCGTTTCAAATTCTGCTTTTTTATTAGAAAAAGCACTTGGTAAAGAATGGTTAAAATATTTTGATAAAACCAAATTGTTAACTATTGGTCCTCAAACAACAAAAATATGCAAAAAGACTTTTGGAAGAGTTGATAGTCAGGCACAAAAATATACTTTTGAAGGACTGCTAGATGTAGCAATTAAAATTTTTAGTTAGACAAATCTTTTGTATAATTTTTTTCAACCAAATCTCTAAACCTATCAATATTCGCTTGTAATTCGTTTGTAACCATTTTGCCTAAAATATTTTCTTCCATAAATCGAGCAATCATTTTAGGGAGCTCATATGTTATTGATAAATTTACTGATGTGATTTTGTCACTTTTGCTTTCAAAAACTACTGATCCCTCTGTTGGTAAACCTCCTATAGATTTCCATTTAAGTTTACTTTTGTCGATCCTTTCCGTAATTTGAGCTTTCCATTTAAACCTAAAACCATTTGCAGCTAATGTCCATTCTGTTAAATCTGGTAATTTTGTGGTTTCTTCATCTACTGTTTTTACAGACTCTATCCAGCTCATCCAAAGTGACATTGAGTCTAAATCACTCCATGTATTCCAAACATTTTCAAGAGGTGCATTAACTACTGTTATTACGTCATGTTTTAGCCAAGTACCCATAAGTTAACTAACTGCCAGATTTTTTGCTAATTCGGCTTTCTTCTCTAAAATTGCCGCCGCAGCTAAATGACCACTCATTGTAGCTCCTTCCATAGAGTCTATATAATCTTGTTTAGTATAACTACCAGCCATAAAGAAATTAGATATGGATGTTTTTTGATCAGGTCTAAAAGGTTCCATACCGGGAGATTCTCTATATAGTGATTGTGGAATTTGTACTACGTTACTCCAAAGCAATTTAAGGTTTTCTGAAGATGGGAATAGCCGGCGGACTTCTTTATCTATTTCTTTTGTAATTCTTTCTGTAGATCTTCCCATCCATCTATCACCAGGAGTTAAAACACATTGAAGTAGTGATCCCATATCTTTTTTTCTATAGTCTGCTGGACTTGCTAGTGCTAAATCCGCAAAACAACTGAAAGAAGCATCAGCAGAATATAGAAGGTTATCAAGCCCAGTGGGCGAGTTTCCAGTATTATCTTTTTGTAATTCGGTAACCCAACCGTCGTATCTTAATTGGATTGTGGCTACTGCAACAGCTCTTAGCTTTTTTAAACCTGCAAATTCTTTAAATTGATACCATTCTTTTGGGATTATTTTTTTAATTCCAGGAACATCACAGGCAGCTAGAAATTTATCTGCAATCACTGTCTTAGTTCCTTCAGGAGAAGATATTTTTAATTGATTAACTGAATAAGAGGAAGATTCCTTTTCATAAATAATTTCTTCTACCTTATGGTTTAGATGGATTTTAGCCCCTTTGTTTGTGATGTAGTCGACAATAGGTTGTGTTAACCACTTATGAGGAGAACCTTTTAAAAGATTAAGTTTTGAGGCTTCTGTTTTTGAAGCAAACATCATGAAGATAGTTAGCATACATCTTGCTGAAATATCTTTGCAATTGATAAAACCCAAAGCATATGCAATAGGATCCCACATTCTTTCTAAACTTTTTTCACTTCCACCATGATTTAAAAACCATTCTTTAAAACTAATTCTATCTAGATCTCTAATTATTTTCATTGCACCTTCATAGTCTATTAATCCTCTAACAATTGGACTTGTCCCTAAAGCTAGAGCATTTCTGAACTTGTCTACCCAAGTAAGTTGTTCAGTTGTAAAAAAAGCTTTTAGTCCATTAAATGGAGCACCTAAGGGGAATCTGAAATCTAAAGATTTCAAATTGCCACCATTATTTATAAAGAGATGAGTATGATCTTTCGGGAGTAAATTATCAAAAGCTCCCACTTTTTTCATTAATTTAAATAGATTGGCATAATTATAAAAAAATACATGTAATCCCATTTCTATGTGATTGCCATCCTTATCTTCCCAACTGCCGACTTTACCTCCCCAAAAAGACCTACTCTCATAAATTTCTACTTCGTGGCCGTTTTCAACTAAATTGACCGCGGCTGTAAGACCAGCTAATCCAGAACCGACTATTGCAATTTTCACTTTTTTCTAAATTATAACAAATCAAGTTTGGATAATGTTTGTTCTATGCAACCAATCAATTAAGTTTTTATATTATAAATAGTAGGAGATCTTTGTTTATGGAAAATGTAGAATTTAAACAGGAAATTAAGAATTCTGATGATGGTAAAGGTATCTTAATTACTAATAATGCTATCGAGCAAATTTCAAATTTATTAAAAGGACAAATTGACAAGAAAGCTCTAAGGGTTGGGGTAAGATCAGGAGGCTGCAGTGGGATGAGTTATACAATGGATTTTATAGGAAGTAATCAAATAAATCCCGATGATAAAGTTTATGATTATTCATTGAATTCTGATCAAAGCTTTCAAGTTGTTTGCGATCCTAAAAGTCTTATATACATATACGGAATGCAATTAGATTTTAGTAAGGAATTAATAGGCGGTGGGTTTAATTTTGTAAACCCTAATGCTTCGCAAACTTGCGGTTGTGGAAGCTCCTTTGCAGTTTAAATAATAATGAATAACGAAATTAATCCCATTGAAGAGGATTTCAATGCAGCTCTATCAAGATATAAGGCTGGGCAAGATTTAATTCCTATAGTCCAAGATTTTCAAAAGATTATACAGCAAATACCAAATCACTTTGCTGCCTGGACTTGTCTATCATGGCTTCAATTACTCTTGAAAAATAATGAAGAAGCTTTGGCAGCTGCCAGACAAGCTGTTCGATTAAATCAGCAAGATCCGCAAGCAAGAATGAATTTGTCTTTAGCTCTTTTGGCTACCAATAATAAAGGTGTTAGGGATCATATTGAGTTAATAAAAAAAATGTCTATGATGATGCCAGATGTTAAAAGTGAGTTGAAAGAATCGGTTGAAGACGGATTTATTAGATATCCAGATTGGCCTGAATTAACCAAAGTCAAAAAATGGTTGGATTTTTAAATTGCCCAGAATTTTATTATTGAGTAATGGTCATGGAGAAGATTTATCTGGAAGCTTGATAGCTAAGAAATTGGTAAATAGTGGCTTTTCTGTAGAGGCTTTACCAATTGTTGGTAAAGGAATTCATTACGAAAAAGAAAAAATTAAGATTATTGGAAACACTAAAGAATTTAGTACTGGAGGTATTGGCTATAATTCTTTTAAGGGAAGATTAAATGAGATATTTGGAGGAGAAATAATTTATCTTCTAAAAAGATTATATTTAACTTACAAAATAAGAAAAAAATATAATTATTTTTTTGTCGTTGGCGATATTGTGCCAATATTTTTTGCATGGGTATGTAAAAAAGATTTTTTTACATATCTAGTTGCTTATTCAAGTCATTATGAAGGGAAGTTGAAATTACCATGGCCCTCTAAATTTTTTTTGATCTCAAAAAAGGCAAAATCAATATATACAAGAGATTTTCTTACGGCTAATGATTTAACTTTCCAATTAAAAAAGAAAGTATCTTTTTTGGGTAATCCTTTTATGGATAAGTTTTTTTTTAGAGATAAAGAGTTAAAGAAATCTGAATTTAGTATTGGACTATTTCCAGGTAGTAGATTTCCCGAGATTTTAAATAATTTTGTTTTGATTTTAGAAGTGTTGGAGGCTCTTTCGAGTTTGAGTTATTTGCAAAAAATTCAATTTAATTTTGCAATAGTTAATTCTCTATCTTCATCAAAAATAAGGGAGATATTTAAAAATAGAAAATGGGTATACTTAGAAAAAATAAATGAGAATAATCTCTTAATATTTCAATATAAATCTTTAAAAGTTAATGTATATTGGAATAATTTTGACGAAATATTATTGCAAAGTAAATGCTGTATCAGCATGGCAGGAACAGCTGCAGAGCAAGCGACTGGATTAGGAAAACCAGTTATTCAAATTGAAGGTAAAGGTCCACAATTTACAAAATCTTTTGCAGAAGCTCAAAGACGTTTGCTTGGAAAATATGTTTTTTGTGCCAGTAATTATAAAAATAAGAATGATCAAATAAATCAGACAATAAACCTGATCATAAAGGTAATATATCTAATTAAGCTAAATAAGAAGTTTTTGATTGCATGTAATGAAAATGCAAAAAAAAGACTAGGTGCAAACAAAGCTTGTATTAAGATGGTTGATGATATGAATTTTGTCATAAAAAATGACTAAGGAAAATAATCAAAATAACTTAAAACGAATAATTGATAATTTGTTGTTAATAAACTTATTTACAGTAATTTTTTTTGCAATATTTTTTGTTTTTGCAATAATTATGCAATTTAATGGAATATTTATTTTTATTAATTTTATTCAGATAGTATGGAATCCGCTAATAGTCCCATTAATAACAATTTTAATTATTGGTGCTTTAGTAAATGGTATTAATTCTTGGTGGAGGCGTAAAGTGCTTTCTCAAGAAGAGGATATTTAAAATTAAAATTTTTGAGTTTAATGCTAATTACTTTTTGTCCTTCTAATACAACTTTTGCTCCATCGCCTAACAATATTTTTAAAACTGCTCCTGGCACTGGGAGTAAATTAGGTCTATTAAGGCATTTCCCTAAAGTCTGAGAAAAATTCTTCATTAATACGGGCTTTGGAGCAACAGCATTAAATACGCCTGAATATTTTTTATCAACTAAGGCGTTACTTATTAAGGTACATAAATCACTTCTATGAATCCAACTCATCCATTGCATACCATCTCCAATTGGACCGCCTAATCCAATTTTAAATATAGGAAGCATTTTTCCTAATGCACCTCCATCTGCCTCCAGAACAATTCCAATTCTAAAAATAACTAACCTTGAGAAAAATGGTTTTTCAGCAGCAACTTCTTCCCATCGTATGCAAAGATTAGCTAAAAAGTCTTTGCCTCCAATACTTGTTTCAGTGAATTCATCCGATAAACTTGTCCCGTAATAACCTATTGCGGATCCATTTATAATAACTTTTGGGTTGACTTTGAAATTTTTAAGAGTCTTCATCATAAATTTCGTAGTGTTAATTCTACTATTTTCCATCTCCTGTTTTTGTGAATAAGTCCATTTTTTTTCTGCTATGGGCTCTCCCATTAAGTTAATAATTCCATCTGTCTCTCTTAAAATATTTAGAAGATTTTCGTTAGTCCAGTTTTTTTCTTTTGATAAATCTATTTGAAAAAATTTAAATTTATTGAAATCTAAATCAAGCTTTAATTGATTTATAGGTTTTCTACTTACAATGTATATCTCGTGATTTTCATTAAGTAGTGTTGGTACTAATTCTTTACCAACAAATCCAGTACAACCAAGTAGTAATAGACGCATATTTTATAGATATTTATCAATTAAGGCTATTAAATTTTTTAGAAGTTTGTAGTTATTATTCCATAATCAATTTTTTTTAAATATTTATCAAATAAGATTTTGTATAATAAATTTCAGATAGCTTTGTAGACTTTATTATGACAGATTCTATTCCAAAGAAACCTCTTAAGAAAGGAAGCTTAGTTTTTGTCGATAGAGCAAAATATATAAAAAGTTTTGAGGCGCTTGCAAGTGATGATGATTTACCTAATTATGTTTGTGAAGGTCCTGGAGAGATTCTTGCTGTCAAAGAAGAATATGCTCAGGTTCGATGGTGCAGACCTGTTCCAGATGTTTGGTTGAAATTAGATCAACTGAAAGAATATGTTCAATAAATATTTTATATTTAAAAATTTTTATTTTTTTTCTCTATAGCCATCTTTGATTGGATCCTTTTTGCTTCTTTAATCATTTCTTTTCCATCAAATAAGTAATCATCTACGTATCCTTGTGTATATCTATCAAGCTCTGATAGTGCATCTTTTACTTGTGAAAAACAATGATAAAGATCCAGGCCTAAAGATGAAATAGAATTTGGTACTAATTTCTTATTATAAATATTTTCAACTTTTTCTATTTTCTTTTGTGAAAGGGTTATGTAATTGCAAAAATTTTCCATTAATTGGTCATCATAAGGATCTGCAGATAGTGCTTTTATTTCATTATTCAAAGGTTTAATTATTTGGCTAATTAATCTATTGATCGGAGTGTAAATTTCCTGAATCCATTTTTCTAATTCTTTGTCTTTAGTTGAAGAACTATACTTATTTGAATTAATTTTCTCTTCCCAATTTCCATTTAATGAATCAAATGAGGTACTGGAAGAGAAAATTTTTTTATCATATTTTTCTTTTTTTACAGGGTCATTTAGAGTCTCCCAAGCATTTTGTATAGCAAGAAATCGTTCTTTTTCTCCGCCTGCATCAGGATGATGCTGCTTAACTAAAGAACGATATGAAGATTTAATTTCATTCTTGGTTGCATTTTTTTCGAGGCCTAATTCTTCATAAAAATTTTTTTCCATTGTGTTTAAATGAGGGATTAAAGATAGCCATCTTTTCTTGCTTGAATTGCAGTATTCGATTCAAACATGGCTGTTGATAAATATCTTTCACCAAAACTTGGAAGAATTACTATCAATCTTTTATTCATTAGTTCTTTCCTTTCCCCGATTTTTATAGTTGCTGCTAGAGCTGCACCGCTGCTGATACCCGATAAAAGACCTTCCAATCTGGCTAATAAACGTCCATAATAAAACGCTTCATCGTCATCTATTTTTATAATTTCATCTATTAATTTAGTATTCAGAACTTTTGGTACGAAACCTGCTCCTATTCCTTGAATTGAGTGAGATCCTGCTTTTTCTCCAGAAATCACAGCACTTTTTTTGGGCTCTACAGCATAAATTTTACAATTTGGATTAACTTTTTTTAAAAAACGTGCGCAACCAGTAATTGTTCCTCCTGTGCCTACCCCTGTAACTAGTCCATCTAATTTATGATTAGATTGGGCCCATATTTCTTGAGCTGTTGTTCTTTCATGAATATCGGGATTGGCGAAGTTTTCAAATTGATTAAATTGATAGCTATTGGCTATGCTTGACGACAATTCATTAGCTAGACCTAAGGCTCCTTTCATCCCTTCTTTTCCTGGTGTTAGTTGTAATTCAGCTCCATATGCTCTTAACATTGCCCTTCTTTCAATACTCATTGTATCTGGCATAGTTAATATCAATTTGTAGCCTTTTGCTGCAGCAACCATTGCTAATGCAATGCCAGTATTTCCACTTGTTGCTTCAATTAATGTTGTTTTATCTGGTGTTATCAATCCTTCTTCTTCAGCTTTACATAACATTGAATAAGCAATTCGATCTTTAACAGATGCTGATGGATTGAAACTTTCGAGCTTGGCTATTATTTCTGGATAACAATTAAAGTATTTTCTGATTCGATTTAATTTGACTAAAGGGGTATTCCCAACTAGAGAAGTGATATCATTTGCTATTTCCATGAAATGATTATTTAAATTGCAAAATTGATTCTCATATTTATATGATAATTACATTTAAAGATCTTTTATATAATTTTCTCAAAAGAATTTAATTTAAGAAAAAACTTTCTGAGGAAGAATATTTATTATTATAGAAAGTAGTTTTGATAATTATTATGTATTCGCTGGAACTAAGTCTTAGATATTCACCTTTTCCGATTGCAATTCAGAAGAAAGAATTCGAGGATGTTAAAAGAATTTATGATGAAATAAAAAAATCTATGAATGAAACTATAGAAACTTCAAAATTGATTGAATTAAGTTGTGACAAAGTGCAAGATAAATTAATTGCTGTCAGAGCCCAAGAAATTATTTCTGTGCAAATATATGAAAAATCTTCAGTAGCAGGAGGAGCTAAAAGACCAGGTTTTTCTTTAAACATAGATTAGTAGAATTAATGAGAGATTCTTTGGAAAATAAAATACCTTATATACATTTCAAAGATGTTTCTTTTTCATATCCTATAAACAAAGAAAATTTAATTTTAAAATGTAATTTCTCAATAAAAAAACCTGGATTTTGGATGATCGTCGGTAAAAATGGAAGTGGAAAAAGTACTCTTTTAAAATTAATTAATGGAATAATTAAACCCCAAAATGGGATCGTTGATTCTAAAGCAAATATTGGTATGGTATTTCAAAACCCTGATCATCAAATATTGATGCCAAATTGCAGGAGCGAACTTCTGCTTAACATAAATCAAAACATAAGCTGTTATGAAATTACTCAAAGAATTGAATATGTACTTGATCAGGTGGGACTGAGTGGTTTCGAAAAAAGGCCAGTTCACACTTTAAGTGGCGGGCAAAAACAACGCTTAACTATTGCATGCGCTCTTATTAGTAATAGAAATTTTATTCTGTTGGATGAGCCTACAGCGTTACTTGATCAAACTAGCCAATTAAAAGTTTTAAAAACTATTAAAAATCTTACAAGTGACAAGAAAAACCCTTTATCGGCTTTATGGATTACTCACCGTTATGAAGAATTAAATTACGCTGATGCAGTAGCAGAGTTGAAAAATGGTTTTTTATCTAGTTGGCAAAAACCGTCAAATTTTCATTATAATTAAACTTTTGACTTGTCATAAGGCACTGTAAAGAGCTAAATTCATTTTATATTCCTCGGTAGCTCAGCGGTAGAGCGATCGACTGTTAATCGATTGGTCGCAGGTTCGAATCCCGCCCGGGGAGTTCCTTAACAAAATCAAGAACAATCAAGAGACCTCATAAGTCTCTTTTTTTGTGACTATAACTGGAGTTAGAGGAGAAATAGATATTCAGTACATTCCAATAATAACCATAAAATTTGGATATAAAACCCTAAATTTTTGAAAAAAAGTTAGTGTAAAGTTTTCTTAAAGTTAATCTCTTACTTTCCATTTGAATTGGACTTTTTCTAATAGTTCTTTTCTCTCTTGGGACAATGATCCATTCTTAAAATCTTTTCTTTGAGTTCTAACCCAAATTCCTAACGATCCCTCTTTTACTGGTACTAAAGTATGCCCGTTAGTTTGAAAATATGCTTCGAGTTCTTTATATCCATCTCTCCATTGCTGTTCATTCATTATCCAAACAAAATTTAGTTTCTCCAGTAAATCTATTCTTTCTTTAGATATTTTACCCTTCTTATAATCTTGTCTTTGAATATGACACCAATTAAATAATGCACCTTTATTTTTAGGAACTGATGTATGACCCTCCTTTTCAAAATATTCTTTCAGTTGTGTATAACTACTATTCCATTGATTCGCTCTAGGATCCCATTCAAAATTCAGTTCTTCCAAAAGAGCGATTTTTTCCTTTGATAATCTACCTTTTTTAAAATATAACCTTTGATTAACACACCAAATCCCTAAAGAACCATGTTTTCTTGGAACAGATGAATGACCCTCCTTTTCAAAATATTCCTTAATTTGTTCATAACTATCATTCCATTGATATGCTCGAGGATCCCAAATAAAATTTAGTTCTTCCAATAATTCTATTTTCTTCTGGGATAAACTTCCATTGGTATAGTTTTGCCTTTGACCTCTGCACCAATCTCCTAAAGTAGATGCTCTTGATGCAATAGATGAATGCCCTTCCTTTTCAAAGTATTTTTTAAGTTGTTTATAACTTTCATTCCATTGATTCTCTAAAGGATCCCAAATAAAATTCAGTTCTTCTAATAAACCTATTTTCTTTTGAGGTAAAGCACCTTTTTTTTTAAATTGTCTTTGTTTAGAACACCAACTACCTAAAGGTGACTCTTTCGGCGAAATTGAAGTATGCTTCTCCTTTTCAAAGTATTTTTTAAGTTGTTTATAACTTTCATTCCATTGCTTCTCTACAGGATCCCAAACGAAATTAAGTTCTTCTAATAAACCTATTTTCTCTTGGGATAATGTATTCTTTTTTTTATTTTGCCTTTGTTTAGAACACCAATCACCCAGTTTTTTGTCTTTTTGTGGCACTACGGTATGTCCTTCTTTTTGAAAAAAATATTTTAATTCACCATATTTTTCAAACCAATCTTCTGATGAATTTTCAATCAAAAATGTTTGAATGGATCTTGAGAATTTTGTGGAAATTTTTTCAGGAATATCAAAAATAAATTTCTCTAAATTCTCCTCATTAAAATTTATTTTTCTTTTAAAACCTTTATCGATTCTTAACTTATCTATACATTCCATTAATGAATCATCTTGAGATTTTAGTGCTAATACTATTTGCCAGACTTTCTTGAAATTACTCAATAAAATTGCTTCATCTAAACTTTCATTTTCGGAAATATATATTGGAATTACTATTGTCCCTTTAGATTTATCATGACTTTTGCGTATTGCTCTCCCAACTGCCTGAATAATATCAATTTGACTTTGCTTTGGATTAATAAATGCGATTCCACTCAATGAAGGAACATCTACCCCTTCTGATAAACATCTTGCATTTGTAAGAATTCTTAGTTCATTAACCTTCAAATTTTTTAATTCAAATAATTTTTGATTTCTTTCTGAAGTTTTCATTGCTCCAGAGATATGTTCACAATTTATTTGTTCTAATGGTAAATCAGATTTATCTATACAAGAAATAACTTGATCAAAACTGGTTGCAAAATCTTTTGCATTTTTAATTCTGCTATGAAAAGTAATTACTCTTTTAAGACCATAATCTTTAATTGCTTTTGTAACCGCAATTTGAGAAGCAATTGTTTCAGCGTCTGATATTGTTTCATCAGAAATTTTGATTAATGATCGATTTACTATTTTTTGTTTGATCATTTCATCATCAACACCAACTACAACTACTTGATAATCAGAAAGAAGATCTCTTTGAATTGCTTCGGAAAATTTCAGTTCATAAAAAATTTCACCAAATACCGAGTGATCATCCATTGATGCAACTTCAAAATCCATATCAAGAGATTTTGTTTTTATTTGTTTGGAAAGAATTCTTGGAGTTGCAGTAAAAAATAATCTTTTAAATGATTTGATTTTGTTCTCATCTAATACAGATCCAAAAGCATCTGAGACCCTCCCTGCACAACGATGTGCCTCATCTGCAATTACTAAATCAAAATCACTTGTATCATGATGTTCTTGTGCCTCAACAATTAATTGTGCTGATTGATAAGTTGCGAAAACAACTTTGGAACCGCTTTCATCAAGAAAATTTTTAATCTCTAACGTTTCGCTTGTTACTGGAACGCCAATTTCAGAAGTATTAGAAATCCATTGATCTTCTGATTTATCTCTAGCAACTGATTTATCAGAACAAACACAAATCCATTTAAAAGGGTGGTTTGCTTCCTTATTCCATTCTTTCAGAATTTGAGATAGAAGACTCAAAGATGGTACTAAAACTAAAACTTGCTCTGCTTTGATTCGTTCTTTAATCCATAAAGATGTAAGTGTTTTGCCTGTTCCACACGCCATCAGAACTTGTCCACGATCCGCAGTCTTTAATCCTTCAGATACTTTTTCAATTGCTTCGATTTGATGAGTTCTAGGGTTTTTTTTTGATTTTCTTTTTCCTTGATTAAGGTCTTCTATCGAAGATGGGAATTCAATTTCAGATTGTCTGAACTGTTCTAATAAAAAACATACAACTTGCTTCTCCTGGCGATGAATTACCTGTTGAGCATTCTTTCCAATGCCATCTGTACTTGCGATTAATAATCTTCCATCTATTTTTGAGTCATTTGATTCACTTAAAAAACTATCTATCTCAGACTTTTTAATATCATTATTTGGTGAGATACATTTTGATTGAACTGCCCAAGTATTTCCATTTTTATGAGTAAAGATCAGGTCGACTCCGCAATCTGCACCCCATCTCTTGGGATATTCATTCCATAACCAAACTTCATCAACCTGACTCGCCCAAGTTGGATCAGTTTTTAAAAACCATTTAACGAATTTTTCAAACTGCTTTCCTCTAATCCTAATATCAGGATCTAAAGAATCATAAAATGCATCAAAGGTTGCCAAGTCTTTCTTTGATCAAATTAATATAGTTATATTGACATACAAACTTTACTAGAGTGAAAAATAGTTAGTGTAAAGTTAGTGTAATTAAGCAAATATTGATAAATAGATATTCAGAAGTAGTCATATCAAGTCATTAGAGACTTGTTCGAAAACCGCCCGGGGAGTTTTAAAGTCTCGAAAAGTCATGCAAAGTCACCTAAAAGGTGACTTTTTTTTGCCTATGACTACCTTCTCAATGAAAAATGTCTAGACGAATAATGACACTATAGTGCAATTTTATTCGTCCAGTATTAGTCTTTTTATTCATCTTTTAGTAAAAAAATTCGTCCAGATTTTTAGTCACTATTCCTGCTATTTCTCACGTTTTTATCCTCAGTCGCAATAAATTAAACAATTCTGATTAGTCGGATGTTTTCTACATTCCTTAACCCAAAAGTTTTGAAACTCAGAATTACATTTTTCTAGTTCTTGTGGAGTCTCATTCAAGTTTAACCCTGCATAATTAAATGCAGTTAGGTATCTTGGAAGGACATTGAATTGATTGAATAGTTTCATAAGACCTCCTAGATCTATATCTATATTGTCCTCCTATTAACTTGAAATTCATAGAGTATTATTACCCGAGTAGAAGTGCTTTAAGGTATCATCAAGAATTTCCATAAAAAATAAACTATCATTTAT
Organism: Prochlorococcus marinus str. MIT 9302; assembly: GCF_000759975.1. Classification (GTDB taxonomy): domain Bacteria; phylum Cyanobacteriota; class Cyanobacteriia; order PCC-6307; family Cyanobiaceae; genus Prochlorococcus_A; species Prochlorococcus_A marinus_M. Next base: position 119,682 of record NZ_JNAM01000002.1, read on the forward strand.
AGAATTAATGAAAAGAAAATAATCCTTGATATTTAATGTTGCGACTTCTTCCTCTACCGATTTTTATTTGCATTTATCTATTCTCTTGGTGGAGATGTAAAAAAAATATTATCGCTAGTGATCAGCAACTAAAACCATGCATTGATTGGGCATATGTAAAAAATTTACCGATCCCACCAAAACCTTTATTTATCGAGTTTTATATTGTTTATGTTTCTTCTTTTTTTAAATTCCCCTTTGGGATAATTGTTCAACAACTACCTTTCTCAAAGAAAGTAAGATATTACGAAAGAGAAATGAAATTAATATTTGATAAATGGAATTTAGAAAAAATTAAAAAAATAAAAAACTAATTTATTCGTCAAAATATTCGTCCATTTTCTTATTTCTTTCATATATGTCATGACATATCGTGTCATATCAAGACATATTTTGTTTAATGCTCGACCGCCCGGGGAGTTCTTAAGTCTCGAAAATTCATGCAAAGTCACCTTTTTGGTGACTTTTGTGCATATGAATACCTTCTTAAGAAAAAATATGTATGTAAATTTTTGAAATTATAATATGGTTATATTGGTCCAGTATTCGTCTTTTGGTAATAATATCCTTCCAAATTTTGCTCACTTAATAAGAGATAAAAAAAAAGACCCCTATTTTTAGAGATCTTTTTCTGGTTTGACCGAATCAAGTGTTTCCTTGTTTCCACTGTTTCAGTAAAACCACTCCTTCACACAAATTGAATATATGCCATATATTGCTTTTCCGTGGAAAGGAAAAATGTAATGTTACTAAACTGTCATATGTGCCAGTTTAGCTTTAAATGATTTATGGCAATAAAAAACACCCTAATTTAGAGAAAAGAGTGTTTACTGATCAGAAATTAGTGTGTGAGGCGTTTCTGATATTTTTAATATCTATGATTGCAGTGCTTGTCAGATTAACTTCCAAAATGCAGAATTACGTTTTCTTATAATTAAGGCAGTCAAATAATCTCTTTTGTATTTATATAACTCTAGATATTTAAAATTCTTAAATTAGATGAAACTCTTAATCAAAAAAATCCCCAAAAAGATTTAAAAATACTAAGAGTAAATATTTAAGAAACTAAATTTTATATATTTTTAAGAACAGTTATTAGAACATTATAAATAATTTATAAATAATTGATTAATATTATAAATATAAATTAAAAAGTATAGGTTTTAATGACAGTAATTAGAACATTTTTATAAAATTCTCCAGATAAAAAAATCAGTTCTTTAATTGATTTTCAAGTTCTATATATTCTGGTTATAAAATACGAATTACTTCTTTCAGGAAATTCTAGTCATCCCACATATCCTTTTTATCTTGATCTGAATTATTCATTTCAATTAATTCTTTTCTTGTTTTCTGATGATCTATTTCTGTTTCAAGAACATTTTTCTCGTCACTATATTTTGTTTGAATTTCTAGGATAATTTTTTCAAATTGCTCTCCAAAAAAATCTGACATTTCTATCCATGCTTCCATTTCTTCTTCTTTGTCTATGGTACTGTTTATTTGATGAGAAATAATTTCTAGTACATATTCTTTAAGTTCTCTATGACTCATTGATTCAACTTTTTTTTGAATATAAAATTCTTTAAGATTTTCTAATTGTTTATTGGATAAATCAGAATAGATTACTGACTTCTTTTTCATAAATATTTAAATTTTTTTTAATATAGACAAAATTCTTAGCTTAAACATCTATGAAGCAATCCAAAACTGTAAACTCAGTTAAATCTTCTGTGAAAACTTAGAATTCCATTTTCAGAGAACTTAATAAGACAATTTGAATTAGATATCCTTTCAAATTTAACTACCATTTATTCCGAATACTCTGTTGATTATTAAGAAAAAATAAATAGAATCGAAAGAAATTGTGAAAATTTTTTTTTTAAAAAATTTGCGATTTTTCCTGAATACCTTGCTATTATTGAGTTAATTGATAAGTTTAATTGATAAAATTGTTTACACAAATTCAGCAATCTTTCTAAATTCTTGAGAGAATCATATTACTAAAACTTAATTTTAATTTAATAGTCTATACAATATGAAAATTTCAATCCTTTTAATTGAAGACGATCGTGATATGCGTGATTTGGTGGCTAGGCATCTAGAACATTCTGGTTTCGATGTTCAAAAAGCAGAAGATGGTATTAAAGGTCAAGCATTAGCACTTCAATACTCACCAGATTTAATACTCCTAGATTTAATGTTACCAAGTGTTGATGGATTAACTTTATGTCAAAGACTCAGAAGAGACGAAAGAACTTCAAATATCCCGATTTTGATGATAACAGCTCTTGGTGGTCTTAAAGATAAAGTTACTGGTTTTAATTCTGGAGCTGATGACTACATTACAAAACCATTTGACTTAGAAGAATTACATGTACGAATAAAAGCATTATTAAGAAGAACAAACAGAGCACAGTTAAATTCTAGTAATCAGCAAGAAATTTTAAATTATGGTCCTCTCACTCTTGTGCCGGAAAGATTTGAAGCTATCTGGTTCGAATCACCTGTAAGATTAACGCATCTTGAATTTGAATTACTTCATTGTCTTTTACAAAGGCATGGTCAAACTGTATCACCAGCCCTGATTCTTAAAGAGGTATGGGGCTATGAACCAGACGATGATATTGAGACAATAAGAGTTCATATTAGACACTTGCGTACTAAGCTAGAACCTGATCCACGTAAGCCTACATACATAAAAACTGTATATGGAGCAGGTTATTGTCTTGAGTTACCTATTGGTTCTCAAGTTGAAACTGCCAAGCAAGAGTTTATTCAAGCACGAAATCCTGATTTAATAAATTCTGTAATAGATTAAATTTCAAATATCTTCCAAAGAGATTTTTAATAAAGTTATTTCCCATGCCAACCTTGGATGAATGTTTTTTCTAATATGAAATTTTAAATTCTCAAGTTTTTTTACTAGATCAATATTTTTTGTTTTTCTCCACCAAATAATTTGAATGAAATTGACTAAGCAAATCTGCTGATAAATTTCTAATTGTTCAGATATTAATTTAGATACTTCTAATATTTCTAGACTATTTTTTATTGGAGAATTTAATTTATTTGTAATTTCATCTGATAATTCATTCCAAATTTCAATATTTTTCAATAACTTACCTGGAGATCCATTAGCAGAGTTTATTAAATCTTCGAATTTTAATTTAGTATTAATCTTAAATTCAGCAGTATCTAAAATATCTTTAAAAATAGAGTTTATTTGTTTTCTAGAAAAGGGTCGCAACCTGACTATTTGACACCTTGAGATAATTGTATCTAAAAGAATGTTTAATTTTGATGTTAATAAAATAAAAATGCCATTATTAGGTTCTTCTAGTGTTTTTAAAAGGCAATTTGAGGCTGATTCGTTTAGAAGGTGTGCATCAATAATTAAAACAATTTTTTTTTCTGAGCTTATTGATTTTTGACCAAGAAAAGTTTTGATATTTCGTATTTGAGCAATCTTAATAATCTCAGTGCCATTTTTTGTTGTTTTTTCAAGATCGAAACTTTTTGATTTTTTTGCTTCCAAAGGAGAATTAGGTTCGATAATTAGTAAATCAGGATGGTTATTATTGGTAATTCTCTCTTCAATATTTCCGCTTAGGGAAGATTGTTTGAAAATCTCTTTTATGAATTTAAGAGCAGTTTGTTTTTTTCCTACTCCTTCAGCACCATAAAATATATAACCATTAGCATATAATTTGTTTTTAATTATGCTCTTAAGACAAGTATTAACTTCTTCATTAAAGAAGAAATTATTTTTTTCAACCTTAATCATTTTTATTAGAAAAATTTTTTAATACAGTCTCTTTAATTTGATCAGAAATAGTTTTAATATTTTGTGAGGCAGATATAATTTTCCAATTCTTTTCTTTGGCAATTAGTTTGAAGCCTTCATTTACTTTTTCTAAAAATCTAATTCCTTCTGATTCGATTCTATCTGGAATTTTATTTTTTCTTCGCAGTATACTCTCCTCTGGAGAAATTTCTAACAAGAAAGTTAGGTCAGGATATTCTCCTTGACACACAATAGATTCCAGATTCTTAATTATTTCTATATTTATGTTTCTTCCATATCCTTGATAAGCCAAGGTGGAATCAGAAAATCTATCACTAATTATCCAATCATTGTTATTTAAAGCAGGTGAAATAATTTTTGAGACATGTTCAGCTCTATCAGCTGAATAAAGCAATAATTCTGCAAGCGATGAAGGCTTGTTATTCTGATTGTTATCAAGAATCAGTCCTCTAAGTTTTTTGCCTAACTGACTGCCTCCTGGCTCTCTTGTTGTGATTAATTTAGACCCTTTTTTTATGAGACCACTATTGGGAAGCCATTTAGATAGTTCATCTATTTGGGTACTCTTACCACATCCATCAATACCTTCAATAACAATAAATTTTCCTTTCATTTAATCTAAAGATAAAGCATTAATGACAACTGTAATAGAGCTAGTAGCCATTAATAATGCTGCTATTGAGGGAGTAAGAAGAATGCCATATTTAGGGAATAAAACGCCTGCGGCTATAGGTATAGCTAGTAAGTTGTAACCAAAAGCCCATATTAGATTCTGCTTTATTTTTCTTATAGTTTTTTTTGCAAGATTTAATGCGTAGGGTAATCCGTTTAGTTGATCTCCCATTAATACTACATCTGCATTTGCCTTTGCTATTTGAGTTCCTGATCCCACTGCGATTCCTAAGTCTGAGGATGCTAAGGCTGGGACATCGTTAATTCCATCACCGATCATGGCTACTTTATTATTAATTTTTAAATTTTCTATAGTCTTCAGTTTCATTTGAGGAAGAAGATCCCATTTTACTTCCGTTTCTTTACAACCAATTTTTTTTGCTAAAGATAAAACTGTTTGTTTTCTATCTCCACTTAAAATATTAATTTTAAATTTGTTTGCTCTCAAATTTTGAACTGTTTTTATTGAATCCTCTCTGAGTAAATCCCCTAACAAGATAAAGCCTAATAAATTATCTTTTATACTAACTCCAATGATTGTATTCGTTTGTGTTTCTTCATTTTCAATCGCTTTTTTTGCATTACTATCAATAATTATTCCTTTACTTAGTAGCCATTCAATATTTCCGATATTGACAATTCCATCAATTGAATCAAGTTCTCCCGATATACCTCTACCAGAATGGGTGAATATTTTTTTTATTTGGAATAAACTTAAGTTTTGTTTTTTGGCCTCTTGAATTAAGGCATTTGCAATTGGATGTCTGCTTTCCTTTTCTAAACTGGCAGCTATTTTTAATAAGTATGAATGATCATTATTATTTTTATAATCAACGATGAAAGGCTTACCTTTTGTTAAAGTGCCTGTCTTATCAAAAATAATATGATTAATTTTTGAAGCCATCTCTATTTTGTCACCACCTTTAAATAAAACCCCTTTTTTTGCGGCTTTACCAGATGCAACAGTGATTACTGTTGGTGTGGCTAAGCCTAATGCACAAGGACAAGCTATTACTAAAACCGCAATTGACAATTGAATTGCTAAACTTAGGAAATTTTCAGCATTACTACCAAGCGAACTATGAAGTGTGTGGCTTGAGTTAGTTATGTAATGGTGATGATTATGACTTAATAAATTAGGCCAAATATGTTTTGCCCCCTTCCACCAAAAAAAGAAACTTAGAGTGGCAAATATAAGAACAAAGTAAGTAAATTTGCCTGCAATTTTGTCAGCAATTCTTTGAATGGGAGGTTTATTTGCGTTTACTGACTCAATAAGACTTACTAGTTTTGCAAGAGAAGAATCCCCTCCGACCTTTTTTACTTTTAGTCTAAGAGTTGAATTAAGATTTAAAGATCCACTTGATAAATGTTCACCTTCTTTTACTTCGATAGGTTTTGATTCACCAGTAATATGTGAAACATCAACATATGAATTACCCTGAGTAACAATGCAGTCAGCAGGTACTCTGTCTCCTGCTAAAACCTGAATCTCTTGATCAGGTTTTAAAGTGTTTACTCTTATTGACTTTATTTCATTATCTTCTGAGTAGATATTTGCCATTTCAGGTTGAAGATCTAATAACTCTCCAATGGATGAACTAGTTTGATATCTAGCCCTTTCTTCTAAGAAACGCCCAATCAATATAAATCCCAATAGCATAACTGGTTCATTAAAAAAACAAGGAAAACCAGAAGCAGGGAATATTAATGATAGAAGACTTGTTATGTATGCACTAGTTACTCCAAGAGCTACTAAAGAATCCATATCCGCACGGTTCTTTATAAATGATTTAAATCCATTAATAATTATTCCTCTGCCAGGGAATAGTAAAGCTAATGTTGCTAATGAGGCGTGAAAAAATATATTACCTAATATTGGAAAATTTATATATCTCCCTTCTGCTAGATGACCTAAACCTGAAAATAGTAAAAGTAATAGAGCAAAAGTTAGTTTTTGCCATTGATTATTCCATTTCTTTTTTTTTTCTAATTCTGCTTTATTTATTTTTTTTGAAAAATCATTTATGTAAATTTTTGATGGAAAACCATTATCTTTTAGGTTTTGGAGAACTGTTTCTATTTCTATATTTTTTTGGCTAATTTCAAAATATGCACTTTCAGTTAGTAAGTTGACAGAAACATTTTCAATACCATCAGAATTATTTAATATTTTTTCAACACTACTAACGCAACCACCGCACTTCATTCCTTTAATGCTTAATTGAATACTCTTCATATTTTTCAGGATAGAAGTGAATTAATGTTTGAATATTTTTAACTATAATAATAAATGTTATAGACTTTTTAAATAGTTATTTTTTAAATTACTATATTAATTTTATTAGATTTAAAGCAGTGCCTAGTAATCAAAACAGAGACAATTTTATTGATAAAGCTTTTACTGTAATTGCTGAATCTATAGTTAAAATAATGCCTATTGCAGAGAAAGAAAAAAAAGCTTATATCTATTATAGAGATGGCCTGGCAGCCCAAAATAATGGGGATTATTCGGAAGCATTAGAGTATTACAAAGAGAGTTTATTGCTTGAAGAAAATAAAATTGATAGGGGTGAGACTCTTAAAAATATGGCAATTATATATATGAGTAACGGTGAAGAGGATTTGGCTATTGAAACTTATGAAAAAGCATTAGTAGAAAATCCTAAACAGCCGTCATGCCTAAAAAATATAGGTTTAATATATGAAAAACGGGGAAGATATGCTGAACAAAGTGGTGATTTAGATCAGAGAGATATTTGGTTTGATAAAGCTGCTGAAGTCTGGTCTAAAGCAGTGAGATTATATCCTGGTGGGTATCTTGATATTGAGAATTGGCTGAAAACCTCAGGAAGAAGTTCAATCGATATGTACCTCTAAAAAATTTTACTCTGATAAAGAATATTTAACTGCTTCTTGAATATTATTTATCTCTTTGATATTGATTAAATTTTGAAAACTAGTAAGATTCTCCTCTAATTTTGGCACTACGATATTTTTGATTCCTAGTCTTGCAGCCTCCTCTATCTTTGTGCGAAGGTTATTCGATTTTCTAACTTGACCGCTCAAACCCAATTCCCCAATAAATGAGCTACTAGCTAAAGGAGGAATATTTTTTAGACTTGATAAAATTGATATTGCTACACCTAAGTCAGATGATGGATCATTAATCTCAAAACCACCTCCAGTAGCTACATAACAATCAAAATCAGA
>NZ_JNAM01000003.1 GCF_000759975.1 Prochlorococcus marinus str. MIT 9302
TGGTGATCTTTTTACATTCATAATTAATTACCTCAAAATTTTTGTTGGATTCTGGTTACAGAATTTGGATGGTCATGTATAAAAGAATTAAATTCTCTAGCAAGCATCAGGCAGTCATATGCATCGCGAGCATAGAAACCTATTTGATGTGTACTGTTTGATGAATCTTTGTAACTTAGTAAATATTTTTTACAAGATCTGATTGATGTTGAAGACATTTGAACCCATGGCTGCTACTACTAAGTTCTAACTAGACTAAGTAACCAACCGACTAAAAAAGATGTACGGTTTGAGGTACAGACATATACGGATAAAGGATCAACAATTGGATTTCAATATGGATAAAATGCAATAAAAAGATTACGAAAATCGATAAAAATTATATTTGAATTAATCTTGAGAGTCTTATTTTAGACCTTTGTTGCCATTAGAAATTTCCATGGTTATAAAAATAAAACCGGCTAAAGTCCAATAATCCACCAGGATTTAGTCCGCTTGCCTAACGGGTAATAAGTCCATTCTTAAAGAAGGTCTCTCGACATGACAGTACTACTATGGCAGCAAACAGTAGGGATATAAATGACTTATAAAGACTATCCATTTTCAAATGGACTTAAAGAGGAATATTGGACAAAAGATGGACAATGATACAACTTCAAACTTTTTCATAAATACACCTAGACTTAATTCTTCCAAACGGGAGAATCGCAATTAACATTTACTATATTATTTTTATTTGATGAGACTCTTTTTTGATTCCTTTTTCTCTTCATAACTAATTGAGGTCTGAAAGGTTTAACTTTTTTTTGAATTATATAATTAGTTTCTGCAATTACTGAAGATTTTAGAATAATGAATAATTAAATATCATATATATCAAAGTACAAAAAGGTCTTATTAAAAGCAATTACAGATCCTTTTGCATGGAGAATTTTAAATCAACTCTCACTATTAGACCAATAATGATTAAGAAAATTCCAAAATAAGAATTGAATGATAGCTCCAAAATATTTAATTAAATTTCTATTTAAATTTTAGCTTATAAATCATTTCTATTAAATAGACTAAAAAAAATTGGAATACTAGCTCTTTTGTTATTTATTAAGTAATTTATTTAATAAGTAAGTTATTAAAGTAGAGTTTCATATATGTACTTTAGAAATACATGCAGAATTTACTACAACGTGATCTAGGTTCAAGTTTGCTATCAATAGCTATTATTTTAGGATTGTTGGGACTATTTTCTGTCTTCTTGAGAATATTTACAATTTCTATAAAAAAAATCCTTGAATCAATATTCAAAAAAACTTAATTATTTAAATAATTCAATTATTTAGGACTAGTCACATAATTCTTATATCAATAGGTATAATAACTTAAAAAATGTCAATTTTAGATAAGACTAAAATAGGGAAATCTGTTCAAATAAATTTAGAACAATCAAGAGATAGAATTACTAAAGAAATTATTGAGGCTATCAATGTTTCCTCAGTAGGCAAGATAATTGATTTTAGAATAACTGATGGTCAAGGTATTGGAGTTATCTTACAATTATCAAATGGAAAAGAACAATGGTTTTTTGAAAATGAAATTGATCTCCTAGACGAAAATGGTAATTTAATAAAAGAATTTAACGATGCAAAAGAGAATAATAATTTAATTTTTGATATTCTCAGAAGATTAAAGTATGAAAACAAAAATAATGTTAGCGATTTACTTAATCCAATGAATTTTTTTCTCTGGCTAGTTGTTTCGTTTAAAGATATTTTTTAAATCATTAATAATTCATTTAAGATAAATATAATTTATTAATTAATTTAAATAAAAAATTTAAGAAATTTAAAAAATAGAAATGGTGAAAAATATTATTGAAGTAAGAAATTTATCTAAAACATTTAACATCTCTTCCAAAGAACCAGGTCTAAAAGGAACAATTAAACATTTTTTAAGAAGACAGACAAAAAGTGTAAAAGTTATAAAAGATATAAATTTTGAAATCAAAGAGGGAGAAATAGTAGGTTTTCTAGGTGCTAATGGTGCAGGGAAAACAACAATTTTAAAAATGCTTTGTGGCTTAATTTATCCAAGTGAAGGTTCAATTTTAGTTTCAGGTTACTTACCTTATAGAAGAAAAGAAAATTTTTTAAAGAATATAACCTTAATAATGGGTCAAAAACAACAACTTATTTGGGATCTTCCACCGATTGAATCTTTTTATCTAAATGCATCAATATATGACTTAGATAAGTTCGAAGCAAAAAGAAGAATAAAGAAATTATCAGATATGCTTGAAATTGATGATGAGCTATTTATACCTGTTAGAAAACTATCCCTAGGTCAGCGTATGAAGTCAGAAATACTTGCAGCTTTAATACATGAACCAAATATTCTATTTTTAGACGAGCCTACTCTTGGCTTAGATATTAATGCACAAAGAAATTTAAGAAAATTTCTTCAAAAATATAATAAGCAAACTAATGCAACGATATGCCTAACTAGTCATTATATGAAAGATATTACATCTCTATGCAAGAGGGTTATATGTATTCAAAATGGGTCTATCTCATATGATGGAAAACTAAATCTTTTATTAAAAAAGCTATCTCCTATTAAAGAAATATTAATAGTTTGCCGCTCAGAAGAAGATGCAATTCAATTAGAGAATTCAGGTTTTACTGTTAAAAATAAAGAAAAGAATGAAATCACAATAAAAGTTGAAAATAAATCTATTACTACTTCATTAAAAACTATTCTAAATAATTTCGATATTGAAGACCTCTATATAAATGAACCACCTATAGATGAAATTATTGGAGAAATATTAATAAAATAAGATTATGATATCTAGGTTTAATAATAGTAAACTATTTACCTTATTAAAGGTCCAATATTCAAACATGTTGGAATATAGGGCAGAGATTGCATTATGGGCTATTTCAGGGATTATTCCTTTTTTCATGTTAAATATATGGACGAACAATAACCTTAATGAATCCATAAACATTAGTAATGTTATGCTTTCTAGGTATTTCTTGTGTGCTTTTTTTGTAAGACAGTTTTCTGTAGTGTGGGTTGTATTTAGCTTTGAAGAAGATTCTCTTTTGGGAAAAGTATCTCCTTATTTAATCCAACCCCTAAATCCATTTTTCAGGTATTTTGCACAACATCTTGCTGAACAAATAACGAGATTTCCTTTCGCAATAATAATCGCATTTTTCTTTTTTATTTTCAATCCAGATAGTATATGGATTCCAAAACTGGGTATTTTATTCTTATCGATAATATCGACTTTTTTATCTTTCTTAATTCAATTTTTAATTCAGTCAATAGTTGCATGTCTATGTTTCTGGACAGAAAAAGCATCCTCAATCGAAAGATTGATATTTATACCAACTTTATTTCTCTCAGGTCTTTTAGCTCCAGTGGTTTCTTTTCCTGAATATGTTAGATCTTGGATTTATTTAACTCCTTTTCCATATCTAATAGATTTCCCTGCAAACTTACTTTCAGGTAATGCAACAAATATTACTGGAGGCTTTAGTATGCAAGTCCTATGGATTCTATTACTTTTCCCAGCATTTAAAAAAATGTGGTCTGCAGGAACGAAAAAATATACTGCTATGGGATCATGAATCTAAGAAAATATTTAAAAGTTTATTTAAAATTTTTACATACTTCCTTAGCTTCTGAACTGGAGTATAAAGCAAATATATTAATTGATTTAATCACTGCAATTCTCAGTTTAATAGGGAGTATTTTTTTATTATCTATTTTCTATCAAAACAACGGGAGTATTGGAGACTGGAAATTTGAAGAGGCACTAATAATTCAAGGTATTTATACAATATTGAATGGAATAACTAATACATGGTTTAATCCTAATCTTACAGAAATAGTTAAACACGTAAGAGAAGGAACCTTAGATTTTGTACTTTTAAAACCAATCGATAGTCAATTTTTTATCTCATTAAAAAAAATAAACCCATCAGGCTTTTTAGAAATAATACTTGGATTTTTCTTATTATTCTTCTGCATAAGAATCAATCAAATAAATTTAAATCTAGGTTTTCTAAGTTTATCTTTCATTACGATAATCTGCTCAATTTGTATTTTATATAGCTTATGGTTTTTTATTTCTACAACAACTATTTGGTTTGTTAAGACATGGAATGCCACTGAAGTATTAAGATCTTTCCTTTATATTGGCAGATTTCCTTTAAGTTCATTCTCATTTTCTTTAAGAGTATTTTTTAGTGTTGTTATTCCTATTGCATTTATAACTACAATTCCTTCTGAAATTTTCCTAGGCCTTTCTCAATTATGGAAAATACTTCTTGAAGTTTTTGTTGCTATGGTATTTTTAGTGACTTCCAGAAAGTTCTGGTTATTTGCATTAAAATTCTATTCATCAGCTTCTAGCTAAATATTACTTAACAACCTCCTTACAAAATTCCCAAATACGTTGTTTACTTTTAAGCTCAGAAAGCTTAGATAAATTCTGAAAATAAGTTGTAGATTTTTGAAAAGATAAAAGCCTACAGTTGTATTCAATTTGATAATGTCTAGAAATGATTCCTAATTTGATTGCAGCATCACAAAGGATAATTATTAGCGCAAGGATAAAAGCTAAACCAAAAAAATATGAAAATGTCTTTGAATACCTCTCGTTTTCAGTTTTTAATTCAAACTTCATTATTTAACTATGTGCTGAGGACACTTAATTGCAGCAATAGCGACAGCTGTAACTTTAAAATTTTCCGACTTCTCAATAATATTTTTAACCTCTAATGGTCCAAATTTATTACTTGCATCACTATATGAAAGAAGTAAAGATTTATAATTATCATGACCTAAATTTCTATATTCACAGAAATTATCTCCAACATAGTTCAAAAGAGTTAATAATGTTAATTCAATCATCAAATTATTCAACTAACAAAGTTCATATGAATAATACAATGCATAAACTTTTTTACAAGCTTATTTACTTAAAACACTTGAAATCCTAAAAATATATTTTTTCATGAAATTTATACCACAAAAATCCTTTCAGAATAGAAAGCCTCAAATATTTAAAATTATAAAAGCACTATCTGTAGTGTGTACTAGTCATCCAATTTGCACCACAGATAGGGGGTTGCTTTTTCTGAGAAATTGGTTTAAAAATAAGGTTCCCCATCACCCGGCCCCACAATTGTGAGGCCTTTTTTTTTTACTTTTTAAAAAGTAAGGTTTCAACTAAAAGTATTTTTTAATACAACAAGTTTTAAAATAAAACTTAAAGTTAATGAAAAATTCAAAATGGATTTTTCCCTCTTAACTGTTACTGCTCTATTTGGTCTTTTTTTGACCACAACTATGTTAGTTTTCACAATTAATTAAAATAAAAAACTCTTTATGGATTTTATTAATAAGCTAATACCAACTAACAGACAAACTGTTGTAAAACTCTTCTTAATTAAAATATTTCCTTTTAATTTTGATAAATGAGCCCCGAAATATCCACCTGTAAAAGAACCTATTATTAATATTATTAATATATGTGATGGAACTGATCCTATTTTACTCAAAAAAATTGCTCCAGTAAAATTCCAGAAAATTCCAACAGTAAGGAATGTCAAGCTTATAGCTCGAATAAAATCCATTCCAAAAGTTTTTATTAGAAGTATTGTTACAAGCAATCCAGTACCTGAAGAAATAGAACCATTCAAAATACCTATCAAGAAAATATAAATTAAAAATCTAATTTTATGAAATAAATTAAGTTTATTATTCCCAGATGATAATCCCAAATCGGATTTAGCGAATGAGTAAAAAGCTAATAATATTGAAATTATTCCTAAAAATAAGTATAAATATTGTTCTGATATATATACAACTATAGAAGCCCCAAAAATAACTCCAGGCAATCCGAAAATTAAAATTTGCCAAGCAATACCTATATCATTTCTTAGAGATTTGTAGTTTCTTAAAGAACCGCCTATTCCTAATGCTACTGTAGCTAATTTATGACTCGCCAAAGCCTGATAATAAGGCACACCAAATAAAATCAATGCAGGCAATTGTAATAATCCTGCTCCACCTCCAGAAATTGCTGAAAACGTATTAGATAAAAAGGAGATGAAAAAGATAGAAATACTTTTATATAAAGAATCATTAACGCTTAATCCTAATGTTGTTAATAAATAAAGCATTAAATTTAAATTTTATTTTTTTAATAATTAAAAATTTTTATTTTAGAAAAAACGAACCAATTACAAATTCTTATCTTCTCTATTCCAATCATAGTTCAAAAAAAACTGTTATTATCAAAAAAATAATCAAGAATATTATGCATAGACAGGATGCAATTTACCTTGATCAGCTATGTCCCAAGATAAGTAATAAAAGTTGGAGAGAGTCACTTCATAAACTTACCAAATATAAATGCATTTATTGTGGTAACCCATCAGAATCACTTGATCACCTTCATCCAATGTCAAAAGGAGGCGCAAGCAAAACAAGTAATTGCGTACCATGTTGTTTGTCATGCAATGGGAAGAAATCAGATTTGGAAGTTCTTAGTTGGTATAGGAAACAAAAGTTCTATGATCCTAGAAGAGCTATGGCGATACGAGCATGGTTTAATGATGATTTAAAACTAGCGTCAGTTATTTTGAACTACTTAAATTAAAAAAAGAAGTAATGAATTGTTTAAGATTTCTTAAAAAATTTTGTATTAGGCTTAAATATAACTTCCTATTTTGGTAAATAATGAATTTTATTTAAATTGTTCTTTTTTCTTGGGAATTTATTTTATAGCTCCTTAAAATCTCAGTGTTTAAATAATCATCTTTCCACAATATTGGTGAATCTATAATCTTTCTCTCAGGAGATTTTACTGAAAAAATTAATCCAAAAACAAAAAGTATAGTAATTAAGATGATAGTCAATACTAATTTGTCAGAAATATTATTCATTAACTCATATTATTTAGAAAAATTTTTTTCAGGAGTCGTTTTTTCATAAATTTCTAGAAAATAAGATTTAAAATAATCAACTCCCTCCTTGCCAATCAATCCAAATGACCATCCACAATCATTTACTACTTTCAATGAAATTTGTTTTGCCAAATCATCTTTCTCAATCCATTTTTTTTGTGGATTGAAAGAAAAAGATATAATATTTTCTGTTTTTACAATAGCTGACTTCATTGCTTCATCTTTAGAAAAACCATTTTGAATAGCCTGGCAATATTTTATCGAGAAATTATTAGAAATCCTATTTTGGAGTAAACTAACACTAGGGTCAGATTTATCAAATGCCAAACCTAATGGAGGATTAAATAGATAAATTACAAAAAAAAATAAACTCAAAAAGAACTTTAACAAAAGCTATTAATCAATATTAATAAGTAATATATTAGTTTTTTATGGTTATTTTTTCAATTAAATCTTGTAATTTCAAAGAAAAATTAAATTTCAATTTATTAATAATTACAAGTATTGCAATAAGTTCAGTAATAATAGTCAGAAGTTTATATGACTACTTATATGTACGATTCATTGATGACATTGTTATTTTTCCCTGATTGGACAAACGGATTACCTTCAGATTTTTTAATCCTTCATTTTTTTGTTGGAGCTGTAATTTTTCCATTCAACATGATTCATGCTAAAGCAAGAAAAATTGACAGTCAAAATCCGCAAGAAGCAGCTAATGGGTATAAGAATTCAGGCACTACTTCATTTTTTGGCTACGAAGAAATAAATTAGATCTCAATAAAATCAATTAATTGATGCTGATTTATCTTAATACAGCCTTAGATCTTAAAATTTTCAGTCCTAGAGAACCCATAGGAATATTGATCCTTTTTTTAGGATTAATATTTACTGGTATTAGTTTTTATACTATTTATACTGTTAGCACTAATAAAGAGTCACTAGAAGATAAAAAGATAAGAACAAACAAAGAAACTTTACGACAAGAGAAAATAGGAAAATTATTTCCTAAGAAAAAATAAATTTAATTGTTTTATTACTACTCAGGAACCTATTAATATTATTGATTATCAAATCAGTAGGATCTAAAAACATTAATTTTAGTTCTTTCAAGTCAAACATTATTTTCAAATCTTTATTATATCAACTAAAAATTTACTACGAGAAATTAATATTATGATTTATAGAGAAAAATGTTTTCTTACCAATCAAAAAATGTTAAAAATGAGGAAATGATTATCAATTTTGGAGAATTCACCTCAATATCTATTTCTTGCTAGTGGAGTAAAGAATGGAGAAGGGTTTTGGATTGTAGGAGTCAAAAATTGTGATGAAAGTATTCTTGAGGATAAAAACCTTTTAGATTGCCATAGGAAAGAATTAATAGGAAATGAATCAGCAAAGGATATTCTTTTCGCTATTAATTTAAATATAAATAATTTATTCAATGAACTAAGAAATAAAAATTATTTAATTGAAAGACCTTCAATGGGAATATCCTTTGATATCCCACTAGATATTTTGGAAAGTATTTTTGATTTTTGGTTAGATATTTATAAAAATCAAAAAGCTTGGGAAACTTGTTTAGGTCTTCTTAAAGTTAGAAAAAGAATTTCCTTAACTAACCTAATTGAAAGCGAAAGCTTAAAGGGTAACTCTAGAAAATGGGCTATAAAAGTTGAAACTTTACATACTTATGTACCTAGTGCACTTAGGATTGAAAAGCTAAATGACCCTATGTGGAAATAATACTATCTTTTTAGTAAATTTATTTACTTCTTAGGATATTTAAGTAAAAATAAAATTAATCAATAATAAAAAATGAATAATTCATATTCTTTTAGTAACGATCAAATGAATGGAATTGTCGAGGATACTTACGCCAAAATAATAAAAGAATGTGAAAATTTAAAAAAAAATACTAATTGCCCAAATGAGCAGGTTGTAGCACTTTTAAGTGTAATCGCATCAAATTTCGCAACTACGACTGAAAAAGGCGTAAATTAATATGACAACTTATTTTACTTGGAGTGATTTTGATAAGAGCGTATTACACATAGCTAATAAATGTAAGTCTCTAGAGTTTTCAGGAATATATGGGGTTCCTCGTGGAGGTTTATGTCTTGCTGTAGCACTAAGCCATCAATTAAAAGTAAATTTGATTTCAAAACCAAGAAAAAATTCACTAATAATAGATGACGTTTATGAAACTGGCATTACATTAAACACCTTCAAAGATATTGAGGGAGCAATGTTTTTTGTCTTATTTAGTAAAATTAAACCTACATGGTGGAATACTGTATTTACAACTAAAAAAAGCGAATGGATAGTTTTTCCCTGGGAAAACACTTTAAATTCACAAAGTGATCGCTACGAATACATCAATAAAAGAGGTTTAAGTTGAAAAAGAAATTATACTTAGCAAGTCCATATGGATTTTCAAAACAAACAAAAAAACTCTTATATGAATTTATTAATATCTTCATTGATTTAAATATAGAAGTTTATGAACCCTTTGAAAGGACAAAACACATTATACAAAAAGAAGGTAAATGGGCATATGAGCTAGCAAGAAGTAATTTCCAAGATTTAAAAAAATGTGATTGCATTTTCGCGATTGTGAATGGAACACCTCCAGATGAAGGCGTAATGATTGAATTGGGTATTGCAATTGCTCTAAAAAAGGAAATCTTTTTATTCAGGGATGATTTTAGAAATTGTTCTGATAGCAATCAATACCCATTAAATCTCATGTTATTTCTTGGACTGCCAAAAGATAATTGGAAAAAATATTATTTTGAATCCTTGCAAGATATAAAAAGTAATAAAAAAGGATTTGTAAAGTGGGCAAAAGAATAATCTAAATTAACCAAAAATCCTCGAGTTAAAGTTTTAAATTAAAAATAACTCTGATAAGATGTTAGAATGTAGTTTATTTAGAGAATCTTGACACAAGTTACAGTTGGAGAGAATGAGGGAATTGAATCTGCCCTTAGAAGATTTAAAAGACAAGTATCTAAATCTGGAATCTTTGCAGATTTAAAAAGACTTAGGCATCATGAAACCCCTATTGAAAAATACAAAAGAAAGTTACAACAAAGAAGAAAAGCAAGAAGAAGATAAGTTGAACTAAACTTTATTAAGTAATACTTACTTTTTATTGAGAATTATATAGCAGGTTAAAAAAAATAATTATTTGAGCTTTTTAAGCTTTTTAACAAGATTTATACCAACACCTGATACAGCAAGAAGATCTTTTTCGTCAGCGGCAATAACTGCCTTTGTTGTTTTAAATCCGGCTTCATACAAAGCCTTAGCACTTTTAGCTCCAACACCCGGAAGTGTAGTTAAGGTTTCAATATTTTTCTTTGAATTAACAGCTTTTGTTTTCGTTTTTGTTTTTAATAATTTTGCAGACTTAGTTGCTTTTTTTTCTTTCTTTAAAGGAGTTTCAGGGGATACTGCACTTTTAAATAGAATTGATTTTAGTTTACTTAGAAATTTAGAAATCATTGCAATATATAAGTAATAAAAAATAAATATTCAATTTAAATATAGTACCAAATTCCAAGAGGAATTAATAATAAAACTATAAATAATTGAATGAAATTAATTTATTTATATTTATATAAAGACACATATTTATTATTAATGCAAGCTTAGAAACCATTGCAAAATATTTTAAATTACTATAAAAAATTTGAGAAAATAAAAAATGTACTTTCCAAAATTAAAACTATTTACTAATAGTAAAACTATAGTCTTATTAGAGAGCAGAGCATAAAAAATGAAGCTTATATTTATAAGTGGTCCTTCTGGGAGTGGTAAAACCACCTTATCAAATCAAATAATAGGAAAAATCAAAAATGGCATTGTTTTAAGTACAGACAATTACTATAAAACAGGACTAATGAGTAAAATATGCTCTAAATTTGTAGAAGGTTATTTCGATAGAAATATAAGTTTTAATTACAAACTATTTAAAAAAGATTTTAATTTTGTTCTTAAAAATAGAATTTCAATCTATGCGCGTTCTTATAATTTCAAGAAGAAAACAATAAAAAAATTTTTAAAGGAGTCAAATAATATTAATTTTTTAATTGTTGAAGGTATTTTTGCTAAAGAATTCTCTAGAACTTTAAATAATAAAAATTATTTTTTTTTAGAGTTAAAAATTAATAAAAATGATTGTATGAAAAGAGTTGTCAATAGAGATTTAAAAGAAAGGGGAAAGGCCAAAAAACAAGCTGAAAATGATTTTATAAAATCTTGGGATATTTATTATGAAAAATTCAATAATAAAATCATAAAAAGCAATAAAAATGAATTTATTATTACTAAAAAAACTAATCTTGATAACGTACTTAAAAAGTTATTTGATTAAGACTTAAATTTTTTCACTAATATTAAAGCACTTAAAATTGATCCTTCAATCCTACCAAATCCTTCTCCTTCAAACCAATCTCCGCAAAATCCAATTCTATATTTTCTACTATATTGTAGAAATAATGGAACGGCGCATCCATAAGGTTGTGAAGCTCTCCATTGCATAATAGATATTTTCTCTTTACAAGTTAATTGATTTACCGAAGAATTACCCTCAAACAGTTCATTGAAATTTGTAAATATTTTATGTTTAAAAAAATCATGATCTTTTGCATTTATATAAGAATTAATAAAATCTATATTTTTTGAATGTAAAACAATTCCTAATTTATTGTTTTCTTGTTTCTGAAAAATAACTCTTTCAAATTTATATTTATTCTCTAGATTTTTTTTTAAATAAAAATACCTATATTTTTTAGAATAAGAATCTTTATAACTATAATTTTCATTTGTATAAATTAAAAAAGTTAACCTAGGAATAAATGATTGTTTATATAAAAGATTTAAAAGCAAATCAATTTTTTTATCTTCATTTTTAGGAATAGCTTTTCTTAATGGAATCTCATTTATGTTTAATATTTTCAATGACCTTTCATGTAATAACAAATTAGTTGAACAAATAAGATATTTAGATTTAAATTCATCTCCAGTTTTAGATGTTAATGTCCATTCATTATTCTTAAACTTCAAGTCAATTATTAAAGTTTCAAAATAAAAATCGATTTTACCCCTTAAATTATTAGACTCAATTATATTTTTGGATAATTGACTCATAGAAAATAAAGAAAGGTAATTAACGCCACAAGAAAATTCAGATTTATTTATAGTTTCTAAATTAGATTTATCATCTAGATAAACTAAGTCTGAATTGTCAATTTTAATAAATTTATTTTCCAATAATTCATCAATATAATTTTTTAATAAAAGGTTATTTTTACTGTTACATATATTTAAATTTGGAGAACCATGATTTAGTTTCCATCCTTCAAATCTTTTGCTTATTCTTGTACTTGATCTACCTCCAAAACCCCTACCATTCTCAATTAATGCAACTTTTTTTGTAATGTTTTTTTGTAGATACTTTGAAGCAAAAACACATGAAGATATTCCTCCACCTATTATCAATAAGTCGTATATAAAATCACTTTTCATAATTGTGAAATTGATAGAAATTATCTTTCATTTACTAAAAAAAATCATAAACAGAATCAAGTTTCTCAGTAGAAGAAAAGTCAGTTTCAATAACAGGAGTAATATTATTATTTTTATAAAAACAAACTAAATCTCTTGTGAAATCATAAAAATCCTCCAATGATGATAAATACATTTCTGATATATGAACCCCTTTCCAAGGACGAAATTTAAATCTTGCTATAAATTGTTTTGAAGGAATTAATAAACTTCCAAATAAATTTAATTTTTCATAATTTGCTACCTTCTTAATATAAGCAACTTCATTCTGAAGGACTTTAATATCTGTGCCATATTGAAGCCAAACTGAATTTATTAATCCTGAAGAAATTTTTCTTTCGAACCTTTCTCTTTCTGAAGAAACCTTATAATATTTTTTCAAGTATGGATTATGAGCTATACCTAATTTAACTTTTAAAATTTTATCTTTTTTTATATTATTCAAAACATTAATTGCATCAAAGTTTTTTTTCTTATTAGATCCTGACACAAGAAGAACTTCATAATTTTTATTTGAGTAAGACTTTTTTAAAAATCTTAAAAAATCTTGATATGATTTTTCTTTGTTTTTAGAATATTGATGATAAAGACTATAGTGATAAGTCACATTAAATTCGTGGTAGTTTTTAGATATATAGTTAATAGTTAAATTAAACAAATCCTTTTTTATAGGGTCCTTACAAGGAATATTTATATTTTTTATTTTATTAAATTTGCAGAAATTAAGTTTATTTTCTAACTGTGATATATTTTTAAATGACAATTCAAACCTTAAATTATTAATCATCAATTATTAGATACATCTTTTACTTATACATTTTAACGAAAACATGCATCTGCTACGATTCTTAGTTTTGAAGGCATATTTTTATTCTTACTCTTAATCAAATAGCTTGGAGAAACCTCCAGTACTGCTTTTATAGAAATTTTATCTTCTGATGATTTTGCAATGATATTATTGAAACATTTCCAGTTCTTTGAAATTACTATTCCAGGCCAGGAGAAATAAAGACCTGCAAAAATCCCAGAAAATAGAATCAAAAAAGATCTCATATTTAAAACATTTAATATGATTAAATAATATAAATAAAAACCAAAGTTACAAGTTTATAAGTAAAAGTTAATTAATTTCATGTTTTTTCCAAAACTCATATGACCATAAAACATATTGATGAACTCTAGAGGTTAGAATAACAAAAAGTATTTCAAAAGATATGGCAAGCCAAGATTATCTAATCGCGATAGCATTAATAGAGCAAAACCTTGTTAGAGCAATGCCTCTTGGAGGGAAAGAAATTAAAGATAGTTTAGAGGAACCAGAAAATTTCAAGAAACTTGGAGAGGAAGTTATTTTAAATCTTCTACTTAGAGTTTTCCAAAGAAGTGATGAAGGTGCATTAAAAAGGGCTTGTGAAGATAATGGATTGCTCCTGGTTCATATGCATCCTAAAAGGATGCAAAAAGAACTACCATTTATTAAATCTGAATGGATAAGGGACGGAGATACTAGACAATTCTTAAAATACCTTGGCAATCTATCCAAAGAAGTATGGACTGCTTCATTTGTGAAGTACAAAGGAATTGAATTTAATTCGATCTCAAAAAATGAAGAGATCTAATAATTCTCTATGTATATTTTCTGTTTAAAGGATTTCTTTTTTTAATTTATTATTCTCCTTTGAGACTCTAAAACAATTCTTACCATTACCAAAATCTATTGAGGAATATTCAAAATCATTTTTGATATGCAAAGCACAATTGCCTTCAATGCAAATACAAGAATTAATAATTTCTCTCCTTATGATTTTATTAACATAAGGTTCCCTTTCTTTCTCTTCATCAAAATGCGGACATGCTACATCATTAACTATTCCTAGGCAGTCTAATAAAGTCAATTCTTTTGCAAAAGAATCAGTTATACCCTTGTCAAACCAACAAATAGCTCCAGCACTTACACCACTCATTACAATTCCTTTTTCATAGGCATTTTGCAAAATGTTATGTAAATTCCATTCTTTCCAAACTGCCAACATACTTTTAGTATTCCCTCCGCCAACATAAATTATGTCTTGAGTTAAAACCTTCTCCTCTAAGTTCTCTGTTCTTGAGAAAAAATCAATATGACTTGTAATGCAATCAAGTTTAGAAAATGCTCTATAAAAATTTAATTTATACAAGCTACTATCTCCAGATGCAGTTGGAATGAAGCAAATCTTTGGCCTCTTTTTATTAATTAAAGAAATTATGTATTTCTCAATTTCAAGAGAACCTAAAGATCTCCCAAAACCACCTCCCCCAATTGCGACTATATTTTTACTATTCATATTAAATATATGGTTTGTTTATGAATTTAAGACAAATTACCATTAAAGATCAACTTGAATTAAAAAAGGTTTATTTTGATTCAATTCAATCATTAGATGAAAAGATATATAGTAAAGAACAAAAAAGGGCTTGGTCAAGCCAAGCTTGGAATAACCAAAATTTCAATCAATCAATAACTCAAGGAAAAGGATGGCTTTTAAGTGAACAAAGAATAATTATTGCTTTTGCTACAAGATACCCCAATAACAGAATCGCGTTATTTTACTGTAAAGGTGAATTCCAGAGAAAAGGTTGTGGCTCTAAATTACTTAATAAATTAGAAGATGATGCTAAGAAAGAAGGTTTAGATTCTCTCTCAACTGAAGCTAGCTTGATAAGTTATAAATTATTTCTTAGAAATGAATGGGAAATTATTCGTAAAGAAAAAGTTATTATAAATAATATTTTTTTTGAAAGATATAAAATGGCAAAGATTATAAAATAAATAATGTTAAAAAAAAGCAAAGAGATAATACTAATTCAAAGAACTCTAGTTTGGGCTTTATACTTTTTTTCAGGATTTATACTTTATTCAAAAAAAGGTAGTTTATATTCTTTTTTGATTACTTTTTCAAGAATTGTTTATCCATTATCTATTTTTTGGTTGCAAATAAGAATTAAAAACAGCACTAATTTTCTGCCTATAGATTCCAAAATGCAAACTTCGCAGTTATGGTTTAGTTTATTACCCGTTATTGCATCCCTATTAACAGTAATTTTTTCTATAACCAATTTACTATTTTATAGTCTAGAGAAATTAATAAACTTTTAAATTTAATAAACTAATATTTATCTAATTGCATTATTAATTTGTCTTATATAAACATAATGTAAAGATATTTGCCTTTTACTTAAAATTGTTTAAATTTTAAATAGTAATCAATAGAATCATGAAAAATATTTCATTAAAGGGAAATATTAATTTTGATAATAATGAAAAAGAAATAAAAGATTATGAATTATTCTCTTTAAAAATCACAGATAGCCTATATAAAAAAGATATTGGTAAATTTCTAGAGACGCTCTCTTCACACTTTATTTAGGAAAAAGTATTTCTGATCTTCAAATTAAGACAGACTTATAAATAAATAAGTTTCTGAAGGATAATAATAAAAAATCAATAAAACTCTAATGCAATTATTTCTTGCTGACTGCCAATTCCCAGATATTGAAAATCAAGTTAAGGCTTATCAATTATTTGTCGAAGCCTGGGAAAACGGTGAAATGGCAAAATCAGATAAAACAGACAAATTTGAGATGTTATTTAGAGTACATGCACCCGGAGAAGGGAGAGTAGTTTGTTTATGTAAGGCTCATAGCGATAAAGAAATTTTTGAGCATTTTGCACCATGGAGAGCCAAATTCGGTATTCATATGGAATTTACACCTGTAATAAGTTGTCAAAATGTTGTTGATTACCATAAAGATTTGTTCAAAACCTTAGGGAAATAAGCTTAAATCTAAACTTTATCGTGAATAAACCTTTTTCCAATCTTATTTATAAAAAAAAAGATAGAAACTTATCTTCTTCAAAAAGTAGACCTAAGCAAGAAGAAAACATTAAATCTAAACCATTAATAATATTTGGTTTTATTCTCTCATTGACTTCTATCTTTTTACTTTTATTTACCATTAATAATAAATTTGGTTGATTTGAGTAATTATCACTAATAGTTAAAAATAAAAATGATTTAATATAAGTTAAATTCACTAATCATATGGCATTTAACGAAGGAGGGATGGTATCAGGCCTTCTCATTATTGCAGTATCAATAATATTTGCGGCAGGTTTTGGTTTTTTAGTATTGCATTTTGTTCCAGGGACTCCATTTTAAGAAGCCAAGTTTGATTAAACATCACTAAATATACTTAAACACTAATAGTTTCTAAATCCTGCATTTGATTATTATCAGGATTATATTTCTTCCTTAAGCTAAAAGCATAAACTAAAGATCCTAAAGCCAAAGTACTGGATGCAATTATTCCTGATATGAGTAGTAAAGCAAACAGGGCTCCTATTAACCCCCCTTTAAACCTCAGCAAGTTTGATTTTATTAGAAGAATTGATAAAAAAACAATAGTTGCTTTTAGAGAAGAGATTTTCAAAAAAACAAATGGATAAAAAGGGTTTAACAACATTCCTATAGCCCAATACAACTAAAAATTCATTATAAAAATAAATTATAAAAACCGCATAAAAAAAGACTCTAAAGAGTCTTTTAATTTAAATCAATAAAAGATTTATTGAATTTATGAATCTTGATCAAACTTGCTTAGGTTAGGGCCTGCAACTAAACCAACTAGAGCAAAAAGCACTAAAGAAAGGATCCCAACAGCAGCGGCATAAGGATTGAAACCACCCAAAGAGAAGGAAGCTAATAAATTCATGATTTTAAAAACAAATATCTTGGAGTTAAGCATACAGAATATTTGAGGCAAATATACCTATATTGAGACATTTCTTTGTAATTATGAAAATATTTAGCAAAAACCTTTAATACCAACACACAAAATTTCTATTTTTTATTTTATTATTAAAGAATAAACCCTATTGTTAGGCATATTTATAGACATTTAAAAATTTTTTTCTAATGACTTCAAGCAATACCTTTATTTATGACGGAAAATGTCCCTTTTGTAATCACTTTGCAGAGCTCCTAGAAATCAAAAGCAAGATAACTAACATTAAAATTCTTGATGGTCGTAAAAATATAACTTTAATTAAATCTCTATTAGAAAAAGGGTATGACTTAGATAAAGGTGCGATTCTCATTAAAGATGAACACATCTTTCATGGAGCAGAGGCAATAAATACTATCTGTAAACAGATAAATAATCCCTCAAGTAGTCTACTTTTATTACTTTCAAGAGTATTCAAATCAAATAAACGAACAAAATTATTTTTTCCATTACTTGTTAGAGCAAGAAGGTTAGCATTGATATCAAAAGGTATATCAACGTCTCTAGTTTAAAAAATAAATAATTTCTAAAGAAATTAATAACATATTTATAAGCTTCTGTATCAAAAAATGATAATTCATTATTTATTAGCTAGAAATAAGTGTAATACTAAATATTAATGATAGAAAATTTTAATCCCTTTATTTCATTAGGCGGTGATAACCAGAAAGTTAATCATATGGCTGAGGCAGCACTTGAAATGAATTTAACATGCAATGATTTAAAGAAGGATTTAAATTTAACTGATGGAGATGTCGTTGATATGCTGCAACTAGTTATGGATAGGTTTAAAAATAGTAATTAAGTTAAATAGTTGTAAATAAATCTTTATTTAACAAATTTTTAATGAAAACAATACAAATCGAGTTTTCAAAATATCAATCAGTTAATTTTTTATGGTCTGAATTAATAGAAGATTACGGATTTGATAAAGCTAGAAAAATAGTTTCTCAAGCTATTGACTTACAAAAAATGAATGGCAGGAAAAATAATACCATGCCAATTATATTTTCAGGGACAGGAGGATTAGCTCTCATACCCACACAAATGCTTGAAAAAGAGGATTTAAAAATTAGTTACAAAGTCAATCAAGTTTTAATATTTAATATAAAAAGAAAGTCATTTCAAATCCTAAATGAAGCAAGCTAATCTAAGTTAGTACCTTCCCGATAAAACCAAAATTACTTTATAGTCTAATAAACAATTTAGTTATAATGACTTTTGAAGCAACCTACCTGGGATCAAATGGTTGGTTTATAAAATTTAAAAAAACAAAATTAATTATTGATCCTTGGCTCAAAGGAGATTTAATATTTCCCCCGGGAGAGTGGTTTTTTAAAGGATCATTAGAACAAGAACTTTCAATAGATAAAGGCATAGATATCATTTTATTAACCCAAGGATTACCTGACCACTGTCACATACCAACATTAGAGATGTTTAGGAAGGATATACCCATAATTTGTCCTAAAAGTGCTGGTGGAATATTAGAAAAAATTGGTTTTAGTGCTATTAAAATTCTAAAGCCAACTGAAAAAACTCATCAATTTAATTTAAGTATTGAAGCGACTGCTGGGGCTCCAGTCCCACAAATAGAAAACGGATATATAGTAAGAGACGATGAAGATAATAGCTTTTATATAGAACCCCATGGATATCTTGATAAAAATTTAGTTAAACAAAATATTGACGCAGTAATAACTCCTACAAAAAATTTAAAATTACCCTTAGTAGGTTCATTTGTAAAAGGTGCTGATGTAATTCCTAAATTGATTAAGAAATTTAATCCTAAATATATACTTTCAAGTACGGTTGGTGGGGATGCAAAATATTCAGGTTTCTTAAATAACTTTATTTCAGTTCAGGATTATAAAGAAGAATTAAATTGTAATCTTATAGATTTAGAGACTATGCAATCTATTATGATTTAAATCAATTTGAAGAATTCCTCAAATTTCTCATTTAGATTCAAAGTAAATTCAATTTATAAAGGAGTCTAGAAATTCATTCATTTATTTTTACCTCAATACTTTTACTAGTTCTAAATACTAGTTATTTATGTGGCAATACAAAGCTTGATCTTGTGATTAGAAATAATATTAATGGTGACTTTTCAATAATAAAAAAGATATCTGAATTAAAGCCAGGAGCATTTATAAATATTAATTGGAATAAAAAAAAGCTTATGCTTCCATACTCTCTAAGGAAAGATTACATTTCATTTACAGACAAAAAATGGGAATGGAGTTACCAATTAAATAAAGATGGTTACCCTGATATTAATAATCCTTCCCTATACGAACTACTTCCTTCTGGGGAGATAAAAGCACATTTTTGTCAATCAGAAGATAAAAGTTCAAAATTATAATTTCATAATAAGTATCTCTTAGATCATTCAATATCTAAATTCTGTATTAAAGATGAAAAACCTTAAAAATCAAAAAAATATTTCAAGATACATAAAACTTGAAGACTATAAAGTATTTGATTATGAAATACCTGAAACTTTTTTGGACTTCGTAATTAAGAAAAATGCAGTTAATGTTACAACGAAACTTAAATTGGTAAAAAGAAATAAGAATACCAGAAATCTTATTCTTGATGGTAAGGATATATTAATTAAAAAAATATACATAGATGACTCTCTTTTAGAAGAGGAATACTACAGACAGCAAAAAAATAACTTAAAAATTAAAAATATAAATAAAGATACTTTTTCATTAAAAATAGAAGGAATAATTAAACCAAAGAAAAATTCATCCCTTTTAGGAATGTATGAGAGCAATGGGATTATAACTACACAATGCGAGGCAGAAGGATTTAGAAGGATAAGTTACCACTCTGACAGGCCTGACATTCTAAGCAAATATACTGTGAGAATTGAGGCGGATAAGAATGATTATCCTGTATTACTTTCAAATGGGAACCTCGCAAAAGAAAATAATCTTCCCAATAATCGACATGAAATAATTTGGGAAGACCCATATCCTAAACCCTCATATCTATTTGCATTGGTGGCAGGGAAACTTAATTGTGTAAAAGACTATTTCATAACAAAATCTAATAAAAAAGTGACAATAAATATTTATGTTGAGGATGGAGATGAAAAATATGTTCAACATGCAATAAGTTCTTTAAAGAAATCAATGAGATGGGACGAAGATAAATATAACCTTGAATACGATTTATCATTATTCAATATAGTTGCAGTAAGGCACTTTAATATGGGCGCCATGGAAAATAAAAGTCTCAATATTTTTAATTCAAAACTAATACTCGCTGATTCTGAAACTACAACTGATGCAGAATTGGAAAGAATAGAAGGAGTGATCGCTCATGAATACTTCCATAATTGGACGGGAAATAGAGTGACATGTAGGGATTGGTTTCAATTATCTCTAAAAGAGGGTTTAACAGTTTTTAGAGATCAACAATTCACCGCAGACCTTCATAATAAAGAAATAAAGAGACTTGAGGATGCAAAATTTCTTAGAAGAAATCAATTCAGGGAGGATTCTGGTCCAACATCACATCCTGTGATGCCAGAAAAATATCAAGAAATAGATAATTTCTATACAACCACAATATACGAAAAAGGTTCAGAAATAATTCGGATGCTTAGAAATCTTGTAAAAGACAAAAATTTTTATAAAGGATTTAGTAATTACATCTCAACTTATGATGGTAAGGCAGCAACAATAGACCAATTTGTCGATAAAATATTAGAAAACAATAAGGAAATCGACTCTAAAGAATTTAAAGTCTGGTATAAGCAAAATGGAACACCAAAAGTTAAATTCAAAAGAATCTGGGATCAAACAAACAAAAAACTTACAATTCAAGCCTCTCAAAGTAATGCCATAAAAAAGAACCCATATAATGATTTACCTCTAATAATTCCTATAAATTTAGCTATATTTTGCGGAGAAAATGAAAAAATAAATAAAACAGTCGTCCTCAAAGCAAAAAAGCAAGAGTTTATCATAAACAATGTAAGATCTAGCTTACAAACACCCTTAGTTACTTATTTCCGCGAATTTTCATCACCAGTTGAGTGGGAATCAGATACAAATTTGGATGAAAAATTTTTAATCCTAAAATATGAAACCGATTACTTTACTCTTTCTAATACTGTAAAAGTATTTTATAAAAATATTATTTCAAGCAGATTAGATGAAAAACCAGATTTTAAAGTTGAGAATGAATTAATAAGCACCTTAATATCATTTATAAAAAATAGAGATATTAATTTATCTCTTTTATCAGAATTACTAAGTATTCCGACTTTTGCTGAAACTGAATCAGAGATGGAAAATATAGATCCTTTGAAAATATATAAAACTATTGACGAATTAAATTATTTATTCGGTACTCGATTAAAAAAAGAATTATATTTTAAGCTACAAGAAATAGAAAAAAATCTAGATAAAGTTTGGCCTGAAGGAACACAAGAAAGGAAGCTAATAGAAACTATTTGGAAACTACTTTTGCACAGTAATGATGAGGAAATAAAAAGCAAAATAATTAATTATGTCGATGGTAATTCGATGACGCTAGCAAAATCTGCATTGAATTCTTTTAGTAGGATTGATTGTCCTGAGAGAAAAATAATATCAAATATATTCTTCAATAAATGGAAAAATAATAGTTTAGTTTTGGATAGTTGGTTCGCATTCAATGCATCTATAGAAATTAATGAAAAAACAAGCAGTATTGAAAGATTATTTGAAAATAAGTTTTTTGATTCAAAATCACCAAACACATTAAGAGCCATATTAAATACTTTCGTAACAAGAAATAGTATTTTTCATGCAATGGATGGATCTGGTTATAAATATATTGCAAAAAAGATAACTGACTTTGATAAATTAAATCCAATCGTAATTTCCCGTTTTGTGAAGGTATTTAGTAGATACAATTATTATTCAGAACCATACAAAAGTAATATGATTGAAACAATTAAAAAGATCAAAAGAAATAAACTTTCAACAAATACTAAAGAAGTATTAGATGCGATAATGGAGTAGATGTCTATATATTTAATTAAATATAATAATAGAAATTGTAATTATAAGTAATAAAATAAATACAACATATTTATTAATAAAAATATCATTAAATACATTATTCTTATCTTTATTCCACTTTTTATTGACGTATTCCTTAGTTATAAATTTATTAGGCCTGCCACAATATAAACATGTTGGAGAATTTATTAAAATTAAATTTTTACATTGGGGGCACTTTTTTTTTTCCATAATTTAATTCTACTGAACTAAATTGAAATCAGAAACAAAAAAATAAGTAATTTAATTCTTATTTTTTTTGAATAATTAAATATCATTGCAAAAAATAAAATTGATTTAAACTATTTTATAAAATTCAATATAATTAAAGATTAGTTTTTAATTTAAATGTTTGCTATTGCACTTGGGTTGTCTCCTCTTGAAAAAATCACTGTTGCAATAACTGCTTCGATTTTTATAATCTCTTTTACATGGATCTCAATTAAGGGAGATTTAAATAAAATTGCTAAGGAACTAATTGAATATAATGATAATGATAATAATCAGGATAATTAAAAATACTTTTTAACCTACTTTTTATACAAACATGGATAATCAATAATATGCCTAATTTCCTTGAGAGAAGAACCGTATATTTTTTCACCATTTAAGTGAACACCCATCCATTTTTCTTTTTGATTAGAAAAAAAACTTTTACTAGTACCCTTTAGTAAATCATCTTTATTATCCCAATTTAAAGTTATATCCCAACCCTTATAATTTTCCATCATTTAGAAAGAGCGAACATACGCTAATGATAGTCTGAGAAAGAGAGAACAAAAACGAAGGAAATAAGTATTTTTTTCGTTATATTTACTTTATATTTATTTGTTTAGATCTGACTTTTATTTTACTAGCAGCTTCATCAGCATTTTGTCTGGCTAAATTAATATCTTTATTTGTTGAGAGAACAACTCCCATCCTTCTCCCTTTTCTAGAAACTAGTTTGCCAAATATAAGCACTTTAGTCTTTTCAAACTCTAATGCTTTATTAAGGCCTTCATAAATTGGATTAAGATATTCTTGATCTGAAAGTATAACTCTTGTTGCTGAAGGTTCTATTAGATGTATAGGAGGTATTGGCAAATTTAAAAATGCCCTTAAGTGTAATTCAAATTCATTAATATTTTGACTAACTAATGTAACCATACCAGTATCATGAGGTCTTGGAGATAATTCAGAAAAAATAACCTCATTTCCCATAACAAAAAACTCTACTCCGTATAAACCGGATCCATTTAGATTATTTAATATTTTAGTCGTTATTTTTTTAGCTTCACTAATTAAGGATTCATTAATGTGTAAAGGTTGCCAGCTGCATTGATAATCCCCATTTAATTGAAGATGTCCGATTGGTAAACAGAAAATATTTTCTCCGCTTTCTTTTCTTACAGTTAAAAGAGTAAACTCAAAATCAAAATTAATAAATTCTTCAATAATTACACCTTTAACTTTACCTCTAGAATTTGCTTCTGCCTGACTCCAGGCATGATGCAAATCATTTTTTGATTCAACCAAATTTTGTCCCTTACCTGAAGAGCTCATTAAAGGCTTAAGTAAAAGTGGGAATCCAATTTCATCTGCTTTTTTTTCTAAATCATCAAATCTATAAATATAATCAAACTTTGCAGTTTTTATTTTTAAATCTCTAGAAGCTAAGTCTCTAATTTTATCTCTATTCATTGTTATTTCTACAGTCCTGGCATTTGGGACAATTTTGAAACCTTCATCCTCTAATTCTTTTAAGGCTTCAATTGAAAGTGACTCTATTTCCGGGACAATAAAGTCAGGATTAAATTCTTTTATAGTATTTTTTAAAATATTTTTATCCCCCATATCAATTACAGTTGAATAATCAGCAACTTGCATTGCCGGTGCTTTTGCATATCGATCAATAGCAATAACTTCTAATCCTAATCTTTTGGATTCTATTACTAATTCCTTACCAAGCTCGCCACTACCAAGTAATAAAATTCTTTTGTTAGAAAAAATTGAATCTTTCATATTTATAAAAAATTACTCATCATCAGCAGTAAATTTGCTAGATGAATCATCTCTATTATTTTTATCCTCAGAAAAACCAAATAAAGATTTTCTACTAAACCAATTTTGACTTCGCATACTATTAGTTATTGATGTTGAAATTGCTCCTAAAAAAAAGACTCCAATTATTGCCCAAATAATTCTTTCTAAAGCAATTGCAGGTGAAAAACCTTGACCGGAATTTATAATTTCAGTAAGTGGGTCTAAAGGGTCCAAATTAAAATGATTAATAATATTAATTATAAAGGGTTAAAGAAATTAAAAATTAAAACATACAAAAGAAATAACCCAATAAAATTGGATATTTTAAACACAAAAAACGCTATACAATGTTATCTTCAAAGGGTTATTTTTTTTAAGACATGCAAGTTGACGTTCAAAACACTAGTGTTCTTTCAGCAGATGGCTCATCTATAAAACTTGGTGAATACTCAGGGGAAGTAATTTTAGTAGTTAATGTAGCTAGTTATTGTGGGAATACTGCTCAGTATGAGGATCTTCAAAAGCTACATGATTTATATTCAAGCAAAGGCCTAAGAATACTTGCATTCCCCTGTAATGATTTTGGTAAACAAGAACCCGATACCCTTTCAGAAATAAAAGATTTTTGTACAACTAAATATGGAGTTAAGTTTGAAATCTATGAAAAAGTACATGCAAAAGGCAATACCACAGAGCCATACACAACGCTTAACAAAGTTGAACCAGAGGGAGAGGTTGAATGGAATTTCGAGAAGTTTTTAATAGGAAAAGATAGTAAAGTAATTGCAAGATTCAAACCAGGTGTTAAACCTTTTGATGAAAACTTAATAGCAGCTATAGAAGTAGCTTTAGATTCATAAAACCCCCTTGTAATTCATTATAAAATTATTAAAATACCCACTATATTAAATTAGCTAATTAATCAGAATATTAGAAAAGTTCGTTCCATTTTTGAGTGTGAACTTTTCTAATATTTTTTTATTTAACTTATTATTTATAATCCGATTAGCTTCTATTGTATTTAATCTATTCTTTAACTTCACTTTTTTTGGGTTCCTCTGATTTTACCTCTGCCTCTATTGTTTCCTTTTTAACTTCACTTTTTTTGGGTTCCTCTGATTTTACCTCTGCCTCTATTGTTTCCTTTTTAACTTCACTTTTTTTGGGTTCCTCTGATTTTACCTCTGCCTCTATTGTTTCCTTTTTAACTTCACTTTTTTTGGGTTCCTCTGATTTTACCTCTGCCTCTATTGTTTCCTTTTTAACTTCACTTTTTTTGGGTTCCTCTGATTTT
>NZ_JNAM01000004.1 GCF_000759975.1 Prochlorococcus marinus str. MIT 9302
CCAATAGACCAGGTGCTCCAAATAGACCTGGCATGCCAAATAGGCCTGGATTAAGAAACAAACCAACAGATCAAGGCAGGCCTGGTTCATTTAATAGACAAGTCAATCCAAATAGACCAGGTGCTCCAAATAGACCTGGTATGCCAAATAGGCCTGGATTAAGAAACAAACCAACAGATCAAGGCAGGCCTGGTTCATTTAATAGACAAGGCAATCCAAATAGACCAGGTGCGTCCAATAGACCAGGCATGCCAAATAGACCTGGTTCAAGATTTAATGGTCAAAAGTCTACTGGGATTAGAAAACCAGTATCACCTAATGAACTTTTGCAACTTCAAAAAAATAAACCTGAAAAAGATAAAGAAGTTACAAAAAATAACGAAAAACAAAATATTGAGTCGCCTAAACAAAAGGCAAAAGCTCCTGCTAGTCGTCCAAATGCAGCTCCGAATTCTAAAAAACCACCTCATAGAGCATTTTCAAATAGTTCAAAAAAACCAGGACGGACAGATTGGGATGATAGTGCAAAACTAGAAGCATTAAGAAATAAGAATCCCCAGAAACAAAGACAGAAAGTTCATATTATCGGAGATAATGATGATTCATTGACATCTGAAACAAGTGGATATTCAGGCGAGAAAATTTCAATATTATCAGCTAGTTTGGCTCGTCCAAAGAAAGAAAAATCTGAAGAATCTAAATCTCAAAAATCTGTAAAACAATTCAAGAAAAAGAAAAAAGAGACTACAAGGCAAAGGCAGAAAAGAAGAGCAATGGAATTAAAGGCTGCCAAAGAGGCCAAACAAGTAAGACCTGAAATGATCATAGTTCCCGAAGATAATTTAACAGTTCAAGAATTAGCTGATAAATTAAGTCTTGAAAGTTCTGAAATAATCAAATCTCTTTTCTTCAAAGGAATAACAGCAACTGTAACTCAATCACTTGATTTAGCAACTATCGAAACAGTTGCAGAAGAATTTGGGGTACCTGTTTTGCAAGATGATATCCAAGAGGCTGCAGAGAAAACTGTAGATATGATTGAATCGGATGATTTTGATAGTCTAATAAAAAGACCGCCTGTTATTACAGTAATGGGCCATGTAGATCATGGAAAAACAAGTCTTTTGGATTCCATCAGAGAATCAAGAGTAGCTTCTGGAGAAGCAGGTGGGATCACTCAACATATAGGCGCCTATCAAGTTGAATTTAAACATGAATCTAAAAAGAAAAAATTGACTTTTCTTGATACTCCTGGTCATGAAGCCTTTACAGCAATGAGAGCAAGGGGTACAAAAGTAACTGATGTAGCAGTACTTGTCGTAGCAGCAGATGATGGGTGTAGACCACAAACACTTGAGGCTATTAGTCATGCAAGAGCTGCAAAAGTGCCAATTGTTGTTGCAATAAATAAAATTGATAAAGAAGGGGCATCTCCAGACAGAGTCAAACAGGAACTATCAGAAAAAAATTTAATTGCTGAAGATTGGGGAGGAGATACAGTAATGGTTCCAGTAAGTGCAATAAAAAAACAAAATATTGATAAATTGCTCGAAATGATTTTATTAGTTTCAGAAGTAGAAGATTTACAAGCCAACCCTGACAGATCGGCTAAAGGTACCGTTATTGAAGCCCACCTAGACAAAGCCAAAGGGCCAGTAGCTACTTTGTTAGTCCAAAATGGGACCTTAAGATCTGGGGATGTTTTGGCCGCAGGTTCAGCCCTTGGAAAAATTAGAGCAATGGTTGATGAACATGGTAATAGAATCAAAGAAGCAGGACCATCATTCCCAGTGGAAGCATTAGGTTTCAGTGAAGTCCCAACAGCAGGAGATGAATTTGAAGTATACTCCGATGAGAAAACCGCTAGAGCTATTGTCGGAGATAGAGCCACAGATGCTAGAGCCACAAAATTAGCTCAGCAAATGGCCTCTAGAAGAGTTAGCTTATCATCCTTATCAACTCAAGCAAATGATGGTGAATTAAAAGAGTTAAACTTAATTCTCAAAGCTGATGTTCAAGGTAGTGTTGAAGCGATATTGGGATCACTAGAACAATTACCCAAAAATGAAGTTCAAGTCAGAGTTCTACTTTCTGCTCCGGGAGAAATAACTGAGACAGATATAGATCTCGCCGCTGCATCAGGCTCAGTAATCATTGGGTTTAACACCTCATTAGCATCTGGAGCAAAGAGAGCAGCTGATGCCAATGATGTTGACATAAGAGAATATGAAGTAATCTATAAACTCCTAGAAGACATTCAGTTGGCTATGGAAGGTCTACTTGAACCTGATCTTGTCGAAGAATCATTAGGTAAAGCAGAAGTTCGTGCAACTTTTGCAGTTGGCAAAGGAGCTATCGCAGGCTGTTATGTACAAACTGGTAAATTACAACGGAATTGTTCTCTAAGAGTTATTAGATCAGATAAAGTTATTTTTGAGGGTGATTTAGACTCACTAAAAAGATCTAAAGATGATGTAAAAGAAGTAAATACAGGATTTGAATGTGGAGTTGGTTGCGATAAATTCTCTTCTTGGAATGAAGGTGACATAATCGAAGGATTCAAATTTGTAACTAAAAAGAGGACATTAACGAAATAAATAAGTATTTAACTTGTTAATCTTTATTCCTATCAAAAAATAATAAAGTAGGGAACAGAATACAAGCACCCAATTGTATAAGAAGATTATTTTGCTGTAAATCACTTCCACTTGCAATTTTGGAAAGCATAATTAGAAGACCCAAAAATGCAGATCCACTAAAAGCTATCCACAATATTCTCCTTAATCCCTTGAAAGGAGTCTGGGTTTCTTTTAATAATCTTTTTTTTAATTCAGGATCTATTTTTGACATAAATTCTTAAAATTATAAACTTAAGTCTATATGAAAAGATTAATATTTTAATTTTGCCGATATAGCTCAGCGGTAGAGCAACTGTCTCGTAAACAGTAGGTCATTGGTTCAATTCCAATTATCGGCATTTCAAAAGAAAATTAAAAACTATATTTATCCTTATAAAAAGGAATATGAAAAAATACTTGAAAATAATTGAAATTAATATTAAGAAGGTAAATAGTCCATATATACTATATTGTCGTTAACAAACTTTTAAAGTAATGAATTCTGTTAATAGTTGGAATTTAACTAACAATAAACTTCATCAATTATTCAAAGATAATAACGAATTTATATCAATTAAAGTCCGGGGTAATACTTGGGAGCCAATTACAAGATGGCTAAGATTTGATTCAAGAATATTTAGAGAAACTACTAGCAAAGCACGAATAAATTTATACGATATTGAATCTCTTGCTGAAATTTATAACTATAGATCAGTTAGGTGGAAAGCAAAAAAATTAACTCCTTTACCAACTAAGGTAATTCCACAATCTCTAAAAAATATTTTTCGCAAAATACCAATCATAAAACAACTTGCCTACGAACTCGAAATAGTTTTTTATAAATATAGTGAAAATATTTCCGAACATTTAATATCAATTGTAATTCCTGCAAGAAATGAAGCTGGTAATAAAGAACTTTTAATTAATGCTTTAAATAAATTCAAAAATATACCCAATAAATTAGAAATTATATTTGTTGAAGGTAATAGCAATGATAATACATATGAAATTTTGAAAGAGTTAAAAGAAAATTTCTCCAATTTCTTCAAGATATCTCTTTTAAAACAAACTTCTAAAGGGAAGAAAAATGCAGTTGTAGAGGGATTTAATCTTTCTTCAGGTGAGACCCTTGCCATAATTGACAGTGATTTTACTGTAGATATTGATGACAGTATTGCAGCAATTATGGAGGCAACCAAAAATAAAAATATTCTAATTAATTGCGCCCGCACAACTTTTCCAATGGAAAAAGATGCGATGAGATGGGCAAATTATATAGGAAATAGACTCTTTGCAGTATTTCTATCAATTCTCATAAATAAGCCTGTATCAGATTCACTTTGTGGAACAAAAGTTTTTTCACGAAAATTCTTTAAACTCATGAAACAAAATGGAAGTTGGGATTCAAAGTCTGACCCATTTGGAGACTTTACAATAATATTTGAAGCTGCAAACAACAATATTAAAATACTAAATTATCCAGTTAGATATTATGCTAGAAAATCTGGAGCACCAAATATATCTAGATGGATAGATGGATTAAAACTTCTCAAAGTATGCTGGATTTATATGATTTCTGATATTTGAATTTAATTAAATTTTCGTTAGTATTTTCCAGGAATTTTTAATTTTTCCAAATTAGTAATAAAATAGTTAGATTCTTAATGAAAAAGATTCATTAAATTTCATGACATGAATTTTAATTTGAAGTTCAAAAAATTAAATAAAAAAAATAACCACAGAAAGCAATATGGAAAAATCCTAACTGTAAGACTGCCATGTAATCCGATATTTCCAATAGGACCTATTTATTTAGCAGACCATATTCATAAATGTTTTCCAAGTATAGAGCAGCAATTTATTGATCTAGCAATAATTCCATCAAATAAAGTTTCCAAATATTTAGCTAGAAAAATTGATCAATTTAGACCTCATATAATCATTTTTTCATGGAGAGATATACAAATTTATGCACCTGTTGATGGCAGAAGTGGAAATCCCCTACAAAACTCTTTTGAGGTTTTCTACTCAAAAAATATCCTTAAAAAAATTAGAGGTTCTTGGGGCGGATTAAAATTAATTGCATCTCATTATGGAGAAATATATAGAAATACTTCTTTATTAAAGATGGGACTAAAAAGAGCACAAAAATACAACAAAGATGTAAAAGTAATTTTAGGAGGTGGAGCTGTTAGTGTCTTCTATGAACAATTAGGAAATCTACTTCCAAAAGGAACTGTTATTTCTGTTGGAGAGGGAGAAAATCTCATTGAGAAAATTATTAGGGGAGATTCTATAGAGGAAGAAAGATGTTACTTTGCTGGACAAAAACCGCGGAATAAATTAATACATGAACAACCTACAGGCACTGTTAAAACTGCCTGCAACTATAAATACATTAAATCAATATGGCCTGAATTCAATTGGTATATAGAAGGTGGAGATTACTATGTAGGGGTGCAAACAAAAAGAGGTTGTCCTCATAATTGCTGTTTCTGTGTTTATACAGTTGTGGAGGGAAAGAAGGTTCGAGTTAATCCTGTTAACGAAGTAATCAAAGAAATGAAGCAATTATATGATCTTGGAGTAAGGGGATTTTGGTTCACAGATGCACAGTTTATTCCATCCAAAAAACATATTGAAGATGCAAAAAAACTTTTGCAAGCTGTTAAGGATCAAGGCTGGGAAGATATTAATTGGGCTGCATACATTAGAGCAGATAATATTGATGCTGAGCTAGCTCAGCTTATGGTTGATACTGGTATGAGCTATTTTGAAATAGGTATCACCTCAGGATCTCAAGAACTTGTTAGAAAAATGAGATTAGCATATGACCTTGAAACGGTATTAAATAATTGCAGAATGCTAGTCCAATCAGGTTTCAAGAACCATGTTTCAGTCAATTATTCATTTAATGTTTTTGATGAAACGCCAAACACCATAAGACAAACAATTGCTTACCATCGAGAATTAGAAAATATTTTTGGTAAAGGCTTAGTTGATCCAGCTATATTCTTTATAGGTTTGCAACCTCACACTCTTCTTGAGAAGTACGCCTTAGATCATAAAATTTTGAAGCCTAATTATAATCCAATGAGCATGATGCCCTGGACAGCGAGAAAACTTCTTTGGAATCCAGGCTCACTAGGAAAAAAACTTGGTCAGGTTTGCTTAGAAGCTTTTGATAATCAAGAAGATGAATTTGGTAAAACAGTTATCAACATTCTTGAGAGAGAATATGGTAAGTCTTCCTTAAAAGTCCGTCCATTATCAGAAAGGAAATTAGCTCATTCTAAATAATAAATTCAAACGTTATTAATCCTCTTTCTCAATTGAACTAGAAATTCCTTTTGATTTTAAAGATTCTGAATAGAATTCTGCTGGCTCCAAATCACACACAATTACCAAACCTACACCCGTATTGTGTGCCTCTAGCATTATGGCGATAGCATCTTGTTCGCTTAATTGCGGAACAACTTCTCGTAGTGAAATAGTGACATACTCCATAGAATTAACTGGGTCATTATGAAGTAAAACCTTATATTTTGGAGATTTATTTTTTACTTCAGCAGGTTTCTTTTCAATCACTGCTGAATTATTACTTACACTTTGTTCTAACTTTATAGATAGCATTTAATTTTTTAGAATCTAAATATTACTAATAATTATATATTAATTATTCTTTCCATTGCATCAATGACGTTTGATCGTGAGTTAAATGCTGACAAACGAAAATAACCCTCTCCTGACAATCCAAATCCGCTCCCAGGTGTGCCCACGACACTAACTTTTTGGAGAAGGAAATCAAAAAAGTCCCAAGATGTCATTTGATCAGGGACTTTAATCCAAATATAAGGAGCATTGTCCCCACCATAAACTTTATATCCTGCAGTCTGAAGTTTATTTTTCATGATTTTTGCATTTTCCATATAAAAATCAATTAAACCTCTCACCTCTTTCTTCCCTTCAAGGGAATAAACAGCCTCTGCTCCTCTCTGAACCACATAATTTACTCCATTGAACTTTGTAGATTGTCGTCTATTCCAAAGAGGCCATAAGTCTATTTCCTCATTTGTTGAGCTCAAACCTTTGAGATTTTTTGGAATTACTGTAAAAGCACATCTAACTCCAGTGAATCCTGCATTCTTTGAAAAAGATCTAAATTCAATAGCACAATCCTTTGCACCATCAATCTCATATATTGAATGGGGAATATCATTATCTTGAATAAATGCTTCATAAGCTGCATCAAAAAGTATTAAAGATTTGTTTTGAAGAGCATAGTCAACCCACTTTTTCAATTCTTCTTTAGTAATCGTTGCTCCAGTTGGATTATTTGGAAAACAAAGATATAAAATATCAACTTTTTTTTCAGGTAGTTCAGGCAGAAAGTTATTTCCCTCGTTCATTGAAAGATATGTCAATCCTTGATAAGTACCATTTTCAAGAGCATCTCCAGTTCTGCCCGTCATAACGTTACTATCTACATAAACAGGGTAAACAGGATCTGTTACAGCAATTGAATTATCTTTGCCAAGAATATCTAAAATATTGCTACTGTCGCATTTAGAACCATCTGACACAAAGATTTCTTCAGGTAATATTTGACAGCCTCTCGAAATAAAATCATGTTCAGATATTTTTTCTCTAAGCCAAGAATAACCTTGTTCTGGTCCATAACCTCTAAAACCTTCTGCTTTTCCCATATCATCTAAAGCTTTACCCATAGCCTCTATGCATGCTCTAGGTAATGGTTCCGTGACATCTCCTATGCCAAGCTTAATAATTTCAGCACTCTTATTTGATTGAGAATATATTTTCACCCTTTTAGCAATTTCCGGGAATAAATAACCTGCTTTGAGTTTTAAATAGTTTTCGTTTACTTGAACCACTTTAGATAAAAAATTTCACCAATATTAGAATAATGGATCAACGTGCTTTAGTGGTGATTAGATGTTAATATTATTTTAGTTATGATAACTTCAAGAGATAATCATAGCTATCAATTCAATTTCAATATAGTTTGAAAATCGTTTAAAGCTTTATAAATAGCAGAATTCAATCACTATTAACTTTATTAATTTTAAAAAGTACATAATACTAGCTATAAAAAAAATTGCTTTCTTAAAAGAAAAAAATCTAATTCTTTACTTTAGATGATTTTCAAAATCCAAACCATTCAGAATCAAATATATGTCTCAGCAAATTATCATCGCTGAGCAGGCTCGTATTGCAGCACTACTCACAGATGATCGAGTTGATGAATTAATCGTCGCACAAGGTCAATATCAAATTGGCGATATTTTTTTAGGAACAGTTGAAAATGTTCTCCCTGGAATTGATGCCGCTTTCATAAATATTGGTGAAAGTGATAAAAATGGATTTATCCATGTTTCAGATCTAGGTCCATTAAGACTCAAAAAAGGTACATTTGGAATAACTGAATTACTAGAACCAAAACAAAAAGTTCTAGTACAGGTAATAAAGGAACCCACAGGATCTAAAGGACCTAGACTAAGCGGGAGTATTTCAATTCCTGGAAAATACATGATATTACAGCCATATGGCCAAGGAGTAAATATTTCCAGAAAAATAAATACAGAAACAGAACGAAGCCGTTTAAAAGCTCTTGGGGTTTTAATCAAACCACCTAGCACAGGTTTACTATTTAGAACAGAGGCTGAAAAGATAAAAGAAGAACTGCTAATTGATGATTTAGAAAATTTAATTCAACAATGGGAAACTGTATTAAAAGTTTCTGAGGCTTCTAATCCACCAAATTTAGTAAAAAGAGATGATGATTTCTCTCTTAAGATCTTAAGAGATCAAATCAAATCATCAACTAAAAGCATAATTATCGATAGTAAATTTTCAGTTGAAAGGGCAAAAGATTTTTTAATAAATTATGAATCTAATATAGATATTGAGTTTCACGATAACAATTTAAACAAGAATATTTTAGAGAAATACAAAATTAAGAAAACAATTGAAACAGCTCTTCAGCCTAGAGTAGATCTTCCTTCTGGGGGTTATATAATTATTGAACCAACTGAAGCTTTAACAGTAATTGATGTAAACTCTGGATCATTTACAAGATCCGCCAACTCAAGACAAACCGTTTTGTGGACTAATTGTGAAGCAGCAGTTGAAATCTCACGACAAATGAAATTAAGAAACATTGGTGGGGTTATTATAGTAGATTTTATTGATATGGAATCAAGAAGAGATCAATTCCAGTTACTTGAACATTTCACTTCAGCAATAAAAGATGATTCTGCTAGGCCTCAAATAGCTCAGCTTACTGAATTAGGTTTAGTTGAGTTAACCAGAAAAAGGCAAGGTCAAAATATATATGAATTATTCGGTAAAAAATGTTCTACATGCAATGGTACAGGACATGTAGAAAATATATTAAATGACGAAAACCCTAACCTAAAAATTAAAAATCTTGAAGAAAAATCTAATAAATCAAACAGTATAAAAGCTTCGGATATAGATACTTCTCAATCAACCGATAAGGAGGAAAAAATAATTGACAAGGAATTACTCAACCACCAGAACCTAGGTAAGGAGAATTTTTCTAATAAAAAAGAAAATGATAATGATGATTTGAACAAATTAAATTCAAAAGAAAAAAATATAATAACTGTCGATCTTACTAATGAAGAAAAAATAGTTTTCAGTCAATTAGGTATTAATCCACTAATAAAGTTAGGAAAAGAATATCTTACCAATAATAATTTTGTTCGTTTAAAAGACAATAGTAAGGAACAAGAAAAAACTTTAAATAACAAAAAAACAAAAGCAAAGCAAATTAAAAAAATCTCAACAATAAAAGAAGAAATTATTGACATTAAAATTGAAACAAATTCAAATTCCAAAGATAAATCAACAAAAAAAACTAATGAGAACAATGAAGTTGTATTTAAAGATAATAATGATGAAATTGAACTTACAAATGAAATAAATAATGCGAGAAAAAAAAGAAGAAGATCTTCAGCAAGTATTGAATAAATTATCCGAAGTTGGAATAGATGAAGTTGGAAGGGGAGCAGTTTTTGGTCCAGTTTTCTCTGCAGTTGTAGTGTTAACTGAAAAAAATAAATTTATCTTGAGACAATTTGGAGTAAGGGATAGTAAAAAATTAACTCCCAAAAAAAGAAAATTACTTTTGCCAAGAATTTTATTACTTTCTTCAGATTATGGGATTGGGCAATCCTCCGTAAGAGAAATAGATAAGCTTGGAATCAGAGTTGCAACAGAACTTTCAATGATAAGAGCTTTAAAAAAATTAAAAGAAAAACCATCTGAACTAATAATTGATGGCCCTTTATTATTAAGGCCATGGCAAGGAACTCAGAAAAACATAATATCCGGAGACTCGAAATTTACAGCAATAGCTTCAGCAAGCATAGTTGCAAAAGTATCTCGCGACAATCTAATGGAAAGGTTAGAAAAAAAATACTCAGGATATTTAATTTCTAAAAATAAAGGTTATGGTACTAGAGAGCATTTTTCAATTATCAAAAAAAATGGAATCACTAATCTTCATAGGAAAAGTTTTTTAAGCAAATCAGATCTTATTTGATTCACACCAACTTAAAAAATCTTTCACTAATTGCTTTTGAACTCTTGACTTTATACCCAACAAAATTCCATTCAATACTGAATGACCAGTAGATTCCAAAATTTTCTTTGGGACCAACTTTAGTAAAGGAGGTTGGCTTACAGTTACCCCTAAAAGCGCCTCTCCTTCTAATCCAATATCAGTTGCTTCCAAATTTGCTTTCAAAATAAGATTAAAGTCATCTATGATACCCAAACCATCCAATTCACTTTCAAGAGCACTCATTTTTAAAATTCCATTTTTATTTTCTACCGCAATTGAAACAACAGGATTGATATCTAATTGAAAAACCTTAAAACTTGTT
Organism: Prochlorococcus marinus str. MIT 9302; assembly: GCF_000759975.1. GTDB lineage: Bacteria > Cyanobacteriota > Cyanobacteriia > PCC-6307 > Cyanobiaceae > Prochlorococcus_A > Prochlorococcus_A marinus_M. The sequence goes on from NZ_JNAM01000004.1 coordinate 10,550, forward strand.
ACTGTATACTTATACCTACCTTCTCCTTCTGGTACTAATTTTTTGGAGTCCAGCATTGCTCCAACAACTCTTTCTTCTTCCAAAAGATATTTAGAAAGATATTCTTTATTCCGTCTTACGGAAAGCTTTAGTTTTTGTTTTGCATCAAAAGACAATAGCATTTTCTATATTCCTCCAATGCTTACTTGATCTCTTTTTTTCTTACTATTAATCATGCGCAAACAAGTTGCATATTTAGGTCCTAAAGGGACATACGCAGAAAAAGCAGCTCATATATTATCAAAGCTTGCCAATTTTCAGACACCTATATTTGTACCATGTAACGGGCTACATTCGGTTATAAAATCAATAGCCTACAACAATTGTGATGCTGCTGTAGTTCCTATTGAAAATTCTGTAGAAGGCGGAGTTACAGCTACTCTAGATGCTCTTTGGAAATTTCCTGATATTTTTATAAATAAAGCAATTGTTTTGCCCATAAAACATGCATTAATTAGTGATGGAGAACTTTCAAATATTTCAGAAGTATTATCTCATCCTCAGGCATTAGCTCAATGTTCAGAATGGTTATCTGAAAATCTTCCAAATGCTATCCCTCTTCCAACAAATTCAACATCAGAAGCTGTGAATATGGTGAAGGGGAGTAAATTTAGAGCAGCTATCGGTTCAAAATCATTAATTCAAATTGAAGGTCTTAAAGAATTAGCCTTTCCTATTAATGATGTCCAAGGAAATTGCACTAGATTTGTCTTATTGAGCAAAGAATTAAATTCTAATTCAGCTAATCTTGCAAGTTTTGCTTTTTCATTAATCTCCAACAAACCCGGTGCTTTACTTAAGGCTATAAATTATATTGCTGATTTTGGCTTTAATATGAGTAAAATAGAGTCTAGACCTTCTAAAAGAGAGTTAGGGGAATACATAATATATATTGATTTAGAAATCAAAAATCAAAATAATATTGAAAACCTTCTTGAATTAAAAAATAATCTAAAACCTCTATGCAATAACTTTATAGATTTTGGAAATTATTTTTCTGAGAATGTTGAGTTAGATTAATTTATCCTCTACATTTATAAACTCCAAACTCCATCAAACCTTTTCTAAATGCCCAATTCATTAAAAGTATTGTCGGGATCTCCCTTATTGACTTAACTATAGCTAAAGGACCGAGAGTCAAAATTGCAAAAGGTCTTCGAATACCTTCAATTATGGAGTCGTACCATGAAGGATTTGTATAAAAATTCCAATTTTCAGAAACAATTAATCCAGCACTGTTTTTATTAGTCCTAAGAATATTAGTAAATTCTTTAATACTTATAAAATTAGGATGTACCCACTGTTCAAGTAATTGTTTAAGAACCAACTTCTCAAAAAAAGAAGGTGGATATGACCTGAGATCTCTTGAATTCCAATCAGCTAATGCCAAATACCCTCCAGGTCTTAAAGTTCTTAGCATTTCATCTGCAAACTTAGCTTTATCATTCATGTGTGCGCCGGCCTCCACACTCCAGACCGCATCAAATGATCCATCTTCAAATTTTAAATTCAATGCATCCATAACTTGGAAGTTGCAATTGCATCCAAGAGGAGTAAGTTCTCTTGCTCTTTTTACTTGAGCAGAACTAATTGTAATTCCAGTAACATTAAAACCATAATATTTAGCAAGAATCCTAGAACTTCCTCCTATTCCACAACCTACATCAAGTATTCTGGACCCTTTTGGCAATTTATCTAAACCACTCCACTTGACTAATTCATGCACAAACTGTACTTTAGCCTTTCTAAAGTCAATATCCCTCCTCTCTGAGGGATAAAAGCCCAAATGTATATGCTCTCCCCACAATCTCTCAAGTAGCTTATCTTGGGTCCAAGCATCATAGGCAGAAGCAACTGTCCCAGAAGAAATATATTTTCTAGAATTAATTCTCCAGACAATAGATAAAGCAAAAAGGAATAAAACCAGTGCAAAAAAAGTAAATATTAATTCAAACATTTAATTTTCTTTTATATCAGGAAAACTCTCTTTCAAAGCTGTTCTTGCTGCCAATTGTTTTCTTGTATGATCAAGCATTTCATATTCCCTTTGCAAACGAGTATAAGTATTTTTTTCCTCTAGAAGTCTTTGCTGCTCCTCCGCAACAGGACCGCCTAAATGAGCGCCTATCCAAAATGATAACTCCATAGGATTGTTAGGTAGTTTATCGGGTAGTTTTTTTTTGGTATTTGTCAATTTACTTGTTAGGTTAATAACATCACTAAGTGCATCTGTAACTAAATCTTTTAGAGAATCTAATTTTTGAAGGTTAACAACATTATCATCACTAATCCAACTTACCATCGCTGTGCAATATGGGGTTGAACGAGTTATTTCTAATACTTGAAATCTTTGTTGTCCGAGAGTGACAATATTACTTCTTCCATCCTCTGCAGTTTGATGTTGTAATATTTGCGCACAGCATCCGACATTAGCCATACTTTTTGTATTTGGATCCCACTTTATCACTCCAAACATGGAATCAGATTCCAAGACAGATTGAAGCATGATTCTGTATCTAGATTCAAAAATGTGCAAAGGCAAAATTTCTTGAGGAAAAAGAACAACTTCCGGCAAAGGGAATAAAGGTAATTCCCTTACTGAAAGCTCTCCCATTTAAACCTCATTAATTTTTCTATAATAATCAATTTAAGTCGTTTTCGGGATTTCTTAAAGTTTAACTTCTATGTCTACACCACTAGGAAGATCCAACTTCATTAAGGCATCAATAGTTTTAGCGGAAGGACTGTAAATATCGATTATTCTTCGGTGAGTTCTTGTTTCAAAATGCTCTCTAGAATCTTTATCAACATGGGGTGACCTCAAGACACAATATATTTTCCTTTTAGTAGGCAAAGGTATTGGACCTATCGCTGAGGCAGAGGTATTATCGGCAGTTTGAATTATTTTGTTGCAAGATAAATCTAGCATTCTTCTATCAAACGCTTTTAGTCTTATTCTTATTTTTTGTTGTGCAATTGATGCAGTCATAATTTCAAATTAACTTCTAGTAATGGGCCATTGATTAAAAATGGCCCTAATCCATTAACTTATATTAGGTTATTGAGGTTAAATTCTTAAAATTCAAATTTATTATTTAAGAATTTTAGAAACAACTCCAGCACCAATAGTACGTCCACCTTCACGGATTGCGAATCGCATTCTTTGTTCAATAGCTACTGGACAAATTAATTCTCCAGTCATCTTGATTCTGTCACCTGGCATAACCATTTCAACATTAGAACCATCATCAGAGGTAAATGCTGTGATTTGACCGGTCACATCAGTTGTTCTGATGTAAAACTGAGGTCTATATCCTGCGAAGAAAGGAGTATGTCGGCCGCCCTCTTCTTTTTTGAGGACATACACTTCTCCTTCAAACTGAGTGTGAGGAGTAATAGAACCTTTCTTAACAAGTACCATTCCTCTCTCAATATCTTCTTTCTGGACACCACGTAACAGTAACCCAACGTTATCTCCAGCCATACCTTCATCGAGAAGTTTGCGGAACATTTCAACGCCAGTAACAGTTGTTAATCTTGTATCTCTTATCCCAACTATTTCAATTTCTTCTCCAACCTTAACTTTACCTCTTTCAATTCTTCCAGTAGCAACAGTTCCTCTACCAGTAATTGAGAAAACATCTTCAACTGCCATCAAAAATGGTTTATCAACTTCTCTTTCCGGTTCAGGGATGCTAGCATCAACTGCTTTCATTAATTCTTCAATTTTTGATTCCCAAGTAGAATCACCTTCAAGAGCTTTTAAACCAGAAACTTGGACTATAGGAATATCATCTCCTGGGAAGTCATAACTATCTAATAGTTCTCTGATTTCCATTTCAACAAGTTCAATAATTTCTTCATCATCGACCATATCGCATTTGTTTAGAGCAACTACAAGAGCAGGAACTCCAACTTGTTTAGCTAGAAGAATATGCTCTTTTGTTTGCGCCATAGGACCATCTGTCGCTGCGCAAACTAGAATAGCTCCGTCCATTTGGGCAGCACCTGTAATCATGTTTTTCACATAATCAGCATGTCCAGGACAATCGACATGAGCATAATGTCTGCCTTCAGTTTCATATTCTACGTGAGCCGTATTAATTGTAATGCCCCGCTCTCTTTCCTCAGGAGCACCATCAATGTCTCCATAGTCTTGAGCTTGAGCTTGACCTTTTTTTGCTAATACATTTGTAATAGCAGCAGTAAGTGTTGTTTTTCCATGATCAACATGGCCAATAGTACCTATGTTGACATGTGGTTTGTTCCTTTCGAACTTCTCGCGAGCCATTTTGAATTAAAGAATCGAGGGTTTAAGAGTGTTTTAGTTTAGAGATCAGGAGTTGCCCTGATTCTTGGAAATGATAGCTTCAGCAACATTACGAGGAACTTCCTCATAATTTGCGAACTCCATTGAAAATATACCCCGACCTTGAGTCATTGATCGGAGTTGAGTAGCATAACCGAACATTTCGGCTAAGGGTACTTTGGCCTGTACCTTAGACAATCCATCATCAACAGATTGTCCTTCTACTTGACCTCTTCTAGAAGAGAGATCACCAATTACAGAGCCAAGAAAGTCGTCAGGACTTTCGACCTCAACTTTCATCATAGGCTCTAAGAGGACAGGATTACATTTTTTAACCCCATCTTTAAAAGCCATGGAACCTGCAATTTTGAAAGCCATTTCAGATGAGTCTACATCGTGGAATGAACCATCGACTAGTGTTACTTTTACATCAATGAGTGGATAACCGGCAAGAACACCAGATTCGCAGGTTTCTTTCATTCCATTAGATGCAGGCCCAATGTACTCTTTTGGTACAGTTCCACCAACAATTTTGTTGACAAATTCAAAACCTTTACCAACTTCAGCAGGTTCCATTTCAATTATTACATGACCATATTGACCTTTTCCTCCAGTTTGCCTTGCATATTTCCCTTCACCTTTAGAGCTAGATCTAATGGTCTCTCTATACGAAACTTGAGGAGCTCCAATATTAGCTTCAACTTTAAATTCCCTTAACATTCTGTCAACAAGTATTTCTAGGTGCAACTCACCCATACCAGCAATTACAGTTTGATTTGTCTCAGGATCTGTACTTACCCTAAATGTTGGATCCTCTTCAGACAAAGCAGTTAAAGCTTTTGATAATTTTTCCATATCCCCTTTGGTTTTTGGCTCGACGGCCACTGAGATAACTGGTTCAGGGATAAACAATGTCTCCAAAACTATAGGATCTTCTGTATTACACAAAGTATCACCAGTTGTTGTGTTCTTTAGACCTAATACAGCTCCTAAATCACCAGCCCTCAATTCATCAACCTCCTCTCTTTCATCAGCCTTTAGAATAACTAATCTAGAAATTCTCTCTTTAGCATCTTTAGTGGAATTCATGACATAACTTCCCTTTGAAAGAACACCTGAATACATTCTTACAAAAGTTAATTTCCCATAGGGATCTGACATCACTTTGAAAGCTAATGCACTGAAAGGAGCATTATCATCTGAAGGTCTAAAATCTTCTTTACCACTTGGTAAAACACCTTGTATTGGTTTAACATCAACTGGAGCTGGCAAGTAATCAACAACAGCATCTAAGACAAGTTGAACTCCTTTATTCTTAAAAGCTGAACCACACAATACAGGTACCAATCCATGTTTTAAAACCCCTTCTCTAATACCTTTTTTCAGTTGTTCTTCAGATAATTCTCCTGTTTCAAGAAATACTTCTATTAACTCTTCATCATTTTCTGCTACGCTCTCCATCAACTTATTTCGCCACTCTGCAGCTTCCGCCTCCATTGCAGAAGGGATCGGTGCTTCTTCAATATCTGTACCTAAATCATTTTTGTAGAGATAAGCTTTATTAGCAACTAAATCAATAATGCCTGTTAGATCACCTTCAGATCCAATAGGCAACTGTATAGGAAGTGCATTTGCCTTTAGTCGATCTTTAATTTGATTATTCACTTTTAAAAAATCTGCGCCAGTTCTATCCATTTTGTTAACAAAAACCATTCTTGGAACTGAGTACCTATCCGCTTGACGCCAAACTGTTTCAGATTGAGGTTGAACTCCACCAACAGCGCAAAATACTGCAATAACTCCATCCAAGACTCGCATTGATCTTTCCACTTCAATGGTAAAATCAACGTGTCCTGGAGTGTCAATAATATTTATCCTGTGATCTTGCCAACTTGTAGATATTGCAGCAGCAGTAATAGTTATTCCTCTTTCTCTTTCTTGAGCCATCCAATCTGTTACGGCAGCGCCATCATGAACCTCACCTATCTTGTGAACTACACCTGAATAAAACAATATTCTTTCGGTTGTTGTTGTCTTCCCTGCATCAATATGAGCGGCTATACCTATGTTTCTTACTCGTTCTAGGGGAAAGTCGCGTGCCAATTTTAAAGCTCCAAATAAAATAATTTTTGATAAGTATAGTTCACACTAAAAAGTAAACTTTTATAATAATAAACTACTTAAGTACCTTTTTGACGAAATTAATATCTGTAATGAGCAAATGCTTTATTTGCTTCAGCCATTTTATGAGTATCTTCTCTTTTTTTGACTGAACTACCAGTTTCATTTGCCGCATCCATTAACTCACCAGCAAGTTTTTGGGACATACTTTTGCCATTTCTTGCTCGAGAGAATGTTACAAGCCATCTTAATGCCATAGCTATACCCCTCTCTTGGCGCACTTCCATTGGAACTTGATATGTGGCACCACCAACTCTTCTAGCTCTTACCTCGACAAGAGGAGTAGCATTTTTTACAGCTGTTTCAAATAATTCAACAGCATTCCCACCAGTTCTCTCACTTATTAGTGAAAAAGCATCAGACAATATTCTTTGTGCTGTAGATTTCTTACCATGTTTCATCAATCTAGAAATCATCATTGAAGCTAAACGACTATTAAACTGGGGATCTGGAAGAACTGGTCTTTTTACTGCTGCGTTACGACGTGACATGTTTTTTAAAAGTACTGTTTACAAATTAATCTTTTGGAGCTTTTGCTCCGTATTTAGATCTGGATTGACGTCTATCTTTGACTCCAGCTGTATCTAAAGTTCCTCTTATTATATGATATCTAACTCCCGGTAAATCTTTAACCCTTCCTCCTCTAAGTAGGACTACAGAGTGCTCTTGCAAATTATGTCCAATGCCAGGGATATAAGCTGTTACTTCGAAACCGGAGGTCAATCTTACCCTCGCAACTTTTCTTAGAGCTGAATTAGGTTTTTTAGGAGTTGATGTATAAACCCTTGTACATACCCCTCTTCTCTCAGGGCAAGCTTTAAGTGCAGGTGATTTTGTTTTTTTTGTCAGACGTTTTCTTTCTGATCCTACTAATTGAGAAATGGTGGGCATCTAATATATGTTAAATAAAATAAACATTCAACTATCATAACCTTTTGCGCGCACCAACCAAAGGTTTTAATCATATTTAAAAAAATCTTGAAAATAAAATTGTTTACTAAATATTCATTATTTTTAGATTTATTTTGATATTTATTTTTATAATAGAGATACATCAATAACTAAATAGAATAAATAATCTATGGGAGAGAGTATCAAAAGAATAGTTGAGCCATATCAAGATAGTTTTTCCCCAAATGGAATAATTGGTGAAAAAGATGCTTGTGGAGTTGGTTTTATAGCAAATATCAATGGGCTAGAAAGCAACTGGATTCTTAAACAATCGCTAAAGGGACTTAACTGCATGGAGCATAGAGGTGGTTGTGGAGGAGATAGTGATTCAGGAGATGGCGCAGGCATTTTATGTTCAATTCCCTGGGGATATATCGATCCAAAAATGAATCTTGAAAATACACAAGACTTGGATAGAGGTTTAGGCATGGTTTTTATGCCTAATAAAAAAGAGAAAATTGAAGAATGTAAATCAATATGTGAAAAAGAAGCAGAGAAATTAAGAGTCAAGAAAACATTTTGGAGAACAGTACCTGTTAACAATGAAATCTTAGGTCCTTTAGCTAAAGCAAATGCTCCGTTCATAAGTCAGTGGATTATCTACATAGATAAAAAAGATAATCAGGATATTGAGAGGCTTTTATTCCAATTAAGAAAAAGAATTGAGAAAAAAATAAGAAAAGCTTTTAAAAACCATGTTGGTGATTGTGAATTTTATTTTGCTTCTCTGAGTTCTCAAACAGTTGTATATAAAGGCATGGTTCGTTCTGAAATATTATCTGAGTTTTATCAAGATCTAAAAGACGAAAATTTTAGAGTCTCATTTTCCGTTTACCATAGGAGGTTTAGTACTAATACACTTCCAAAATGGCCGCTAGCCCAGCCCATGAGATTTTTAGGTCATAATGGTGAAATAAACACTCTCTTAGGTAATATCAACTGGGCTAAGGCATCAGAAACACATATTGATGATTTTTGGGGAGACTTATCTAATGAAATCAAGCCTATCGTAGATGTAAATAAAAGTGATTCATCAAATCTCGATGCAACTCTTGAAATCAATATTCGTTCAGGTCAACCCATTACCGACTCATTATTAAAACTTGTTCCTGAAGCATTTAGAGATCAACCCGAACTTGAACAAAGAGGGGAGATTAAAGCATTTTACGAATATTCTGCGAGCCTACAAGAAGCCTGGGATGGTCCTGCCCTCCTTGTATTTGCTGATGGAAATTTTGTCGGAGCAACGCTTGATAGAAATGGTCTAAGACCAGCAAGATATTCAATAACAAACGATGGTTTTGTAATAATGGGTTCCGAAACAGGAGTGGTAGATCTCGAAGAGGAAAGAGTAATAGAAAAAGGTCGATTAGGACCCGGGCAAATGTTAGCTGTTGATTTTCATCAAAATAAAGTTCTGAGAAATTGGGAAGTAAAGACTGAAGCTGCTCAAAGGCATAACTATAAAAATCTCTTAAAAAATAGAATTTTAAAAATTGAAAATAATGAATGGTTAAAAGACTGCAAGCTAAAAGACCTTGAGTTATTACAACAGCAAACTGCATATGGTTTTTCAGCGGAAGATAATGATCTTATCTTAGATTCAATGGCCTCATTAGCTAAAGAACCTACTTATTGCATGGGAGATGACATCCCATTAGCGGTACTCTCTTCAAAGCCACATATTTTATATGACTATTTCAAGCAAAGATTTGCGCAAGTTACTAATCCTCCAATTGACCCTCTAAGAGAAAAACTTGTCATGAGTTTAGAAATGCATCTTGGAGAAAGATGTACACCATTTGAGATTAAAGGAGCTAAACCTTTTGTTCATTTACAAACTCCAATTCTCAACGAAGAAGAGCTCTTAACAATAAAAAAATCAAAAATTAAATCTCAAACAATTTCAAGTTTGTTTAATATTGAAGAAGGTTTGCAAGGCTTAGAGAACCAATTAAAAACAATTTGTGAACAGAGTGAGCTCTCTATAAAAGAGGGTTGTTCCATAATTATTATTTCTGATAAGGGGATTAATCCTAAAAAGACTTTTATTCCTCCATTACTTGCTGTTGGAGCAATTCATCATTATCTTCTTAAAAAAGAAATCAGATTAAAAGCTTCTCTCATAGTTGAGACAGGGCAATGTTGGAGTACACATCACTTAGCTTGTTTAATTGGTTATGGTGCAAGCGCAGTTTGTCCTTGGCTAACCTTCGAAGCTGGTAGACACTGGTTAAAGCATCCAAAAACTCAAAAACTTATAGATAGCAAAAAAATTAATCCATTATCAATAATTGATGTTCAAGAAAATATTAAAAAAGCTCTAGAAGATGGTCTTAGAAAAATTCTTTCAAAAATAGGCATCTCACTTTTGTCTAGTTATCATGGTGCACAAATTTTTGAAGCTGTAGGCCTTGGATCTGACTTAATAAAAATTGCTTTTGATGGGACAACAAGCCGTATCGCTGGCATAACATTAAAAGAATTAACTAATGAAACACTTTCAATACATACGAAAGCCTATCCAGAGATCGATTTAAAGAAATTAGAATTTTTAGGATTTGTACAATTTAGAAATAATGGAGAATATCACTCTAATAATCCTGAGATGTCCAAAGTTTTACATACAGCTGTAAAACAAGGACCAGGATACGATCATTTTGAAACTTACAAAAAACTCATTAGTAATAGACCGACAACATCTCTAAGAGATTTACTAACAATTAATTCAAAAAGAAAAAGCATTCCATTAGATGAAGTTGAAAGTGTTGAATCAATTTGCAACAGATTCTGTACTGGAGGAATGAGTTTGGGTGCTTTATCAAGAGAAGCGCATGAAGTTCTAGCAGTTGCAATGAATAGAATTGGTGGAAAAAGTAACAGTGGAGAAGGTGGGGAAGATCCAGCTCGTTTTAATGTTTTAAATGATATTGATGAAAATACTCAATCAGCGACGTTGCCATTTATTAAAGGTCTAAAAAATGGAGACACCGCATGCTCAGCTATTAAACAAATAGCATCAGGTAGATTTGGAGTTACACCTGAATATCTAAGAAGTGGTAAACAACTCGAAATTAAAATGGCCCAAGGTGCAAAACCTGGAGAAGGGGGACAATTGCCTGGTCCAAAAGTTGATGCTTACATCGCAAAACTAAGAAATAGTAAACCTGGAGTAGCTCTAATATCTCCTCCCCCGCACCATGATATTTATTCAATTGAAGATTTAGCTCAACTTATACATGACTTACACCAAGTTCATCCACAAGCGAAAGTGAGCGTTAAACTTGTTTCCGAAATTGGTATAGGCACTATTGCTGCTGGAGTAAGCAAAGCTAATGCAGATGTAATTCAAATTTCAGGACATGACGGAGGAACAGGTGCTTCCCCCCTCAGTTCTATCAAACATGCAGGTTTACCATGGGAACTAGGTGTTGCTGAGGTTCATAAATCTCTCTTAGAGAATAACTTACGTGAAAGAGTAATTTTAAGAACTGATGGAGGTCTTAAAACAGGCTGGGATGTAGTTATTGCAGCCTTACTAGGTGCTGAAGAATACGGTTTCGGTTCTGTAGCGATGATTGCTGAAGGATGCATAATGGCTCGGGTTTGTCATACAAACAAGTGTCCTGTTGGAGTTGCCACTCAAAAAGAAGAATTAAGGAAAAGATTTAAAGGTATTCCAGAAAATGTTGTCAATTTTTTCTTGTATATTGCTCAAGAAGTAAGGCAGATAATGAGTAGTATCGGTGTTTCTAAAATGGAAGAACTGATTGGAAATCAAGAATTTCTTTCTGCAAGAAATATCGGTCTTCCAAAAACTTCTAATATCGATCTTTCTTCTTTAGTAAATAATGAACACTCAACCACTGATAGATCATGGTTAAAACATTCACAAAATCCTCATAGTAATGGTTCTGTATTAGAAGACGAGTTTTTGTCAGATACTGAATTTATAGATTCAATTAAAAATCACAAAAAATTAACCAAAGAAATTGAGATAAAAAATACTGATAGAAGTGTTTGTGCGAAAATATCAGGCGAAATCGCAGAACTTCATGGCAACACAGGATTCAATGGCGAAATCAACTTAAATTTCAAAGGATTTGCAGGACAGAGCTTTGGTGCCTTTTTATTGAAGGGAATGAATGTTCAATTAATAGGAGAAGCTAATGATTATGTATGCAAAGGAATGAATGGAGGAATACTGACTATTATTCCACCGAAAATAGATAAAAGCTCCTCTGAGCAAGTTATTTTAGGAAACACCTGTCTTTATGGAGCAACAGGAGGAAAATTATTTGCATTAGGTAAATCGGGAGAAAGATTTGCAGTAAGGAATAGTGGCGCCACAGCAGTAACAGAGGGAGCAGGTGACCATTGTTGTGAATATATGACTGGTGGGAAAGTAGTTATTCTAGGTAGCACAGGAAGGAATATTGGTGCGGGCATGACTGGTGGAATAGCTTTCATACTCGATGAGAATAATGATTTAAGCAATAAAGTTAATAAGGAAATAGTAAGCATTCATAAAATAACTTCATCAAAGCAGGAAGAAATCTTATTGGAAATTATTGGAGAATATCAAGCAAAAACAGATAGCTTAAAGGCTGCCAAAATGATTGAAAATTGGTCTTATTTCAAGAGTTCTTTCAAATTAATAGTTCCCCCAAGCGAGGAAGAGATGCTTGGCATAAAGAAAATGTAAATGCCTTTCTTTGTAAAAACTGAAATCATAAAAAAAGAATACTTAATTAAGTATGATTTAAAAAGAAAAATAATTAAAGAACATATTGATTGGATAAAAAAATTAAAAAAAGAGGGAATTAATATAAAAAGTGGCTTTTTGGTAGATGAGTTAAATAGGCCAGGTGACGGCGGATTACTTATTCTTGAGATGAATAATTATAAAAATGCACTAAAAATAATTAAGAATGATCCAATGATTAAAAATGATCTAGTTGAATGGAAATTAAATGAGTGGGTAGATTCAAATAAATGAAATAACTATCTTGGATACTTTTTCATAAGTTTTTGAATTTCTTCAGCATGATAACTACTACGAGTTAAAGGTGAACTAACTACTTGCATGAAGTTTAAATCTTTTTCCCCGAACGCTTTAAAGTAGTTAAATTTTGAAGGACTCACAAATCTTTTCACAGGTAAATGATTAGGGCCAGGAGATAAATATTGGCCAATAGTAACAATATCAACGAAATTACTTTTTAAATCCTTAAGCAGACTTAAGACCTCCTCGTCTTTTTCCCCTAAACCAAGCATAAAGCCTGACTTTGTATAAACATTGGGAGAGTAGTCTCTGGTTCTTTTAAGCAACTCAAGAGTTCTTTCATATTTACCCTGAGGTCTTACTTTTTTATATAGCGATGGCACTGTTTCAATATTGTGGTTTAAAACATTTGGATTAGAATCAAGAACTTTTTCAAGCGCTTTCCAGTTGCCGCAAAAATCAGGAATTAAAAGCTCAATAGTAGTTTCAGGAGATTTTTCTCTTACTTGATAAACACATTGAAAAAATTGAGATGCGCCACCATCCTCAAGATCGTCTCTATTAACTGATGTGATTACAACATGCTTAAGCTTCATTCTAAAAACAGCTTCGGCTAGACGATATGGTTCTGTTGGGTCTAAGTCTCTCTTCGATCTATCAAAATCAATATCGCAATATGGACATGCCCTTGTACAACCAGGACCCATTATAAGGAAAGTTGCAGTTCCACTAGCAAAACATTCACCAATATTTGGACAACTTGCTTCTTGACATACGGTATTGAGATTTAAATCATTTAATAAATTTGCAGTATTACCAATTCGCTCAACTTGTGGAGCTTTTACCCTTAACCATTCAGGTTTTGAAATTAAACTATTAGGATTATTAGTCACATTAACTCTTCTTGACCTGTAATTTTATTTTACTAAAAACAAGATGAATTAACTATTAATAATTTCAAAGATGAAGATCATTCAATAGAAGTAAAGAAATAAATGAATTCAACTAATCCTTCTGCAATTTAGAAAATCTTAATTAAATTTACTTGTCACACAACATACTTGTATCATTAACTAAAATTTAGACAGATTTCAGAACGTTATTTTTAATACAGATATCAGAACATGATAACTTTAGAATAAAGCAAAAAAAATCTTCAATATCTAATCTAATTTGTACTAAAAAGTGTTTTTTTAGTTATTAATTGGTACAGTAAAAAATATATGTAATAAAACATTGAATTTCAAATTCAAAAGAAAACGTCTTTTACTATCTGAAAAAAATAAAAACTCTAAAGTCATTGGATATGCTAGAGCTACTAATAATGAATTGGAATATTTAGAGGAGCAAATACAAAATTTAAAGGAAGAAGGTTGCAGTGTAGTGTTCTCTGAATTTATAAGTTTAGAGGAAGAAATCAAACCCCAACTCAATAAAGCTATTAATTGCTTATCTAAAGGAGATGAATTAATAATAACTCAGCTTGATAGAGCATTTAAAAATAAAAAAGAATGTTTAGTGACAATAAATAAACTTATTAATAAGAATATTAAATTGCGAACTTTGACTGGTTTTTTTGCGGTTAATAATTCCTCTAAAACAAATTCTTCAATTTTTAAAATTTTATATGAATTAGATAATTTAGCAGACAAAAGTTTAGGTGAAAGAAAAAAAGAACAACTATTACGTAGAAAATTATCTGGGAATAATCTAGGAGGAAGGCCCAAGATAAGTCCTTTAAAAGAATCTCTAGTAATCAGATTGCGTAATGAGGGATATTCATATCGATCAATCCGATCACAAACAGGAATTGCATTGTCAACAATAAGGAGAATAATTTTGGAAGGAGAACTAAGATAAAATGAGGGATAAAGAAATTGAAAATTTAATTAAAGAAAATTTTAAAGATACAGCATTGCGTATTTATGAATTAGATAATGAAGATAGAAAAAGTTTATTAGCAGAATATAGAGAATGGATTATGAATGATTTAGATTTTAACGAAGTAATGATGTTGCCTTATGAAGCCTATACTGACAAATTAGATTCCAATTTCTTAGACGATTAAATTAGTCCTCAATGGTATAACTCTTATTAAATTCATATACTTCTTTTGCTATAAAGGGCAATAAGAAAGTATCTTTGGAATATTTTTCTCCATTACAAAAAACGACTAATAAAGTTTGTAAAGATTGACTATTAGTCCACCAAGCAGAATCATGTCTTACTTCAGACATTAAGCCTGCTTTACTCCAGAGATTAATACTTTCTGGTAATCCTGAACCTAAAAAACCATCTATCTGATTAAGAGAATCGTTTTTAAGAACAACTTTATTTAAATTTCTTTTTAAAAAACTTCTTAAATTTAAGTCATTTTTTTGATAATCAATATGAATCATAATTTCCTCCAAAACTCTTGCAGCTGAATCCGTAGTCATTGCATTCCTATTTTTATTTTGATATCCATAAAATTCTTTTTCACGGCCAAATGGTCCATCATCCCAGGTCTTCTGACAGCAATTTATCCCAATCAATTCCTCCCAATGTAAATCATGTAGCCAATCGTTTATTATATTTCTTTGATATTTCCAATTTTCCCATAATTCTCCCTCAATACATGGTCCACTTGTGGTTCCAGTCAGTAAATCAACTAAAAAACTTGTCGCATTATTACTTGAGAAAGACAACATCTTCCTTACAGCATCAATGATCTCATCTGACAATAATAAACTTCCTTTTTCAATCCAATAATATGCAGCGAGGGCATAAACCAACTTGACTACGCTGGCAGGATAAAAATTTTTTTTATTATTAATACCAGATCCAAACCCTTTAAATACGATTTTATTTTCACTTTTGTAGTTGATCCAAGTTATGGCAATATCTTCTCTTGAAAAATCTTTATTATAAGTACATACTCTCCCTAAAATTTGATTTAAGGCTAGACCCATCTCTTTACTTAAATAGTAGAAGGACATTTTATGGAAAATTATAAAGACCCTATCTCACTATTTAAACAAACTAATTTTTCAAAAACTATTTGGTGGAGATTAAAAGTTAATATTTCTGGATATCAAAATGAAACAGAAAATAAATTAGTGACAGAAATTTTTAAAAATAGAATTTTTAAACTAATTTATCCAAATATTCAACAACAAAGCCAAAATTTTTCAAGGATTTTAGTTCAACTATATGAAGATGGATACGTCTGTTGGATAAATTTAGATGGATTGATGATTGAGAAATGCGAATTAAGAAAATCTGATAATATAAACCATGAATACTCCTTTATAAAACAAAAAGTTCCCTTAATTCTAAAATGGATTCAAGATCAATCTAAGTTAACTAATGAATATCTTTGGGGAGGTACATTAGGACCAAATTTTGATTGTTCCGGCTTAATTCAGACTGCTTTTTTGACTCATCATATTCATATACCTAGAGACTCTTATCAAATAAAAAATTTTTGTAAACACCTTTTTTATTTCAAAGAATTTAACAGGAAACTTCAACCAGGAGACCTATTGTTCTTCGGAACCAAAGAAAAATGTGATCACGTTGGAATCTACAAAGGTGATGGATTGTATTATCACAGCTCTGGTAAAGAGTTTGGAAGAAATGGAATAGGATTAGATACGATAAAAGAGACAAATGATCCAATTTCATTACATTATAAATCCAAACTAATATCAGCAGGAAGATTAGTAAGAAGATATAGATGGGATAGAACTATTAGATAGCAGTCTTTTTATTAAATGATTATCTTAAAAATTGATTACTTCTTTAAATTTCAAGTTAACCAGTAGTCCAAATATTCTGAATTAGTTGCATTATGTTGTTCAAATGCAGTGTTCCTACAAGAAGCCATGCAAAAACTGCACCACCGCAACCGCCTAGCCAAAATCCACTGGTAAAGTCAGCCCAACCTGCTCTAGTAAATAAATCTGCAGGAGGGTTATTAACAGTAGTATCAGGAGGTTGAACATTAGGCGCTTTCCCTGGAGCATTATAAAGAACTAAAAGTGCTGTCAAAATATGAACCGCGCCTATAGCAGCAAGTAATCCTGAGGTTAATGCGAAATCAGAATTTCTTAAAGGACCAGTCATAGTAAATGGACCATATAAGAGATAACCAAACGCTGCTCCAGTTTCTAAACCTCTAAAATTAGGAGAAATTCCTTCTCTATAAAAAGGTAAATTATTTATAAAAGCTTTGGTAAAATAACCACTATTAACTGGGGTAGCTAAATTCCCAACAAACGGATCAGCAACTGTTTTAACAGCCCATTGTTCTGCGATGCCAATATCTGTAGGTTGGACACTTTGGTCTATATATTTTTCAGGAAATTTAGGATTGGCTCCTAATGGTGTTTTTGAATCGCTCATTTTAAAAAAAGATAATGTAATAATAAATTGTTATTCAGTAGCTGTTATAAATCTGCCTATTAATACAATAAATACAGCAGGTGCTACCAAGCCAATCATGGGAACAAAGACCGAGGGTAGAAGATTTGAAAATTCAGATGGCATAATTCGTTTAACATCTTTAAACACTTTAGTATTTATCTGATAAATAGTGTATATTTTATTACTGGATGATATAAAAATTATTAACTTTTTACATGTTAAATTTTTTTGCAGTATTACTCATTATTTTTATTGTATTTTTACTATTAATTTTTAAAAAAAGACAGTCTAAAAATGCAATAAATATTAAGAACTTATCTTTAAATAAAATTATAAATAATAAAAAAAATATATCTAAAAAGAATAGTTTTTCATATAAGCACGAATATAAAAGATACTCAGAATTTGATAAAAAAGCACTAAGAAATAAAATGTTTCAACTCTTTGAAAGTAATAAAGAAGATAAATTAAAAGCGCTTCAGATTGCTGAGGAATTAGCAGACAAATCAACATTACCTATTTTGAGAAAAGGATTAAAAGATACTTCTCCTGAAGTAGTTGAGATTTCAGCTAACTTAATAGGGAATTTTAAGTAAAAGTTGCATTTTTAGTTTTACCTTGAATTTCTCTAATTCTGTAAATTGGTCGGCTTTGACTTTCATGATATGTCCTAATTAAAAGTTCACTTAATAATCCAAAGCTAAATAATTGAACGCCAGCAATACCCAAAATTAATGCAAACATTAGCATCGGACGATTTCCAATATCATTACCCATTATTTTTAGCACGGCCAAATAGGAGCTCATTGCTAGGCTAATTAATACGCTTATAATTCCTACAAATCCAAATCCATACATAGGTCTAGTCAAAAATTTAGTCATAAACCAAACAGTTAATAAATCCATTAAAACTCTGAAAGTTCTATCAATTCCATATTTACTAGATCCATATTTCCGACTTCTGTGATTAACCTTAATTTCTTTAATTCTAGCTCCTTCAATATTTGCTAAAACTGGTAAAAACCTATGAAGTTCTCCATATAGCTTAATATCATTTATTATTTCTTTTTTTAAAGCTTTTAATGAACATCCATAATCATGCAACTTTAAACCTGTTACTTTAGCTATTAATTTATTTGCTATTTTTGATGGAATCTTCCTATTAAGTAATTTATCTTTTCTATCAAACCTCCATCCACATACCAAATCGTAGCCTAAATTAATTTCAGCAATCAATTTAGGAATATCATTTGGATCATTTTGTAAGTCACCATCTAAAGTAAGAACAATATCACCATTAGAATTATCAAAACCTGCAGCCATTGCTGCAGTTTGTCCATAATTTTTGCGAAGACAAATAAGTGATAACTCTTTAATTTTTAGAGTTAGTTCTTCTAACACCCTTTGAGTATTGTCTTGAGAACCATCATTTACAACAATCAATTCAAAACTAAATTTATTAGTTTCCATTACACTTACAACTTCATCCAATAAAAAAACAATACTCTCACTTTCGTTGAAAACAGGAATAACAATAGAAATTAATTGGTTTATTTTTGACATATTTATTTGCTAATAATTCTATAATTTTAACTTAATGTAGAGCAATAAAATTAAACAAAAAAAAATCACCACAAATGTGGTGATTTGAATTATTTAAAGAGATCTTAACCAAACTTACCTGAAGTTGATGCAATGACAAAGGCACCAAATGTAAGTATGTTTCCAATCGTGAAATGAGCTAAACCAACTAATCTAGCTTGAACAATTGAAAGTGCAACTGGCTTATCTCTCCAGCCTACAAGATTAGCTATTGGTGTGCGCTGATGTGCCCAAACTAATGTTTCGATTAATTCTTGCCAATAACCACGCCATGAAATTAAGAACATAAATCCAGTAGCCCAAACTAGATGGCCAAATAAGAACATCCAAGCCCAAGGAGATAAGGAGTTAACACCAAATGGATTATATCCATTAATTAACTGTGACGAATTAAGCCATAGATAATCTCTAAACCAGCCCATTAAGTATGTACCTGATTCGTTAAATTGAGCCATATTACCTTGCCAAATTGTTAGATGCTTCCAATGCCAGTAGAAAGTTACCCATGCAATTAGATTTAATGCCCAGAACATTGCTAAGTACATAGCATCCCATGAAGAACTATCACAAGTACCTCCACGACCTGGACCGTCGCAAGGGAAAGCATAACCTAAGTCCTTTTTATCAGGAATTAATTTTGTCCCTCTAGCATCTAATGCTCCTTTAATAAGTATAAGTGCTGTGGTATGAAGTCCAAGTGCGATAGCGTGATGTACTAAGAAATCTGCTGGTCCAATAGGTAAGAAAGAACTTAGAGCATCTTGTCTATTGATTAGATCCATCCAATAGTGATTTCCTGGCATAGAATTTGCAGCTATAGTTGCAGAACTCGTAGGATCAGATAATAAAGCATCGAATCCATACATCATTTTCCCTTGGGCAGCTTGAACAAACTGAGCAAATACAGGTTCAATTAGAATTTGTTTTTCTGGATTTCCAAAAGCTACAACTACATCATTATGAACATAAATTCCAAGAGTATGGAATCCAAGCAACATTGTTACCCAACTTAAGTGACTTATTAGTGCTTCTTTAGTTCCTAAAACTCTAGCTAAAACATTATCTTTGTTTAACTCTGGGTCATAATCACGTACAAAGAAAATAGCTCCATGAGCAAAAGCTCCAACCATTAAAAACATAGCTATGTATTGATGGTGAGTATATAGAGCTGACTGTGTAGTGTAATCTCTAGCAATAAAAGCATATGAAGGAAGAGCTCCCATATGTTGAGCAACTAGAGAAGTGGCAACACCAAGAGATGCTAAAGCCAAACCTAATTGAAAGTGTAGAGAGTTATTTACTGTCTCATAAATTCCATCATGACTAATACCAAAGGAACCTTTATGGGGATCGTTTGGATGTCTAGTGTTATGCGCTTCAGTTATTTCTTTTAAGGTGTGACCAATGCCAAATGTGTTCCTATACATATGACCACCAATAATTAATACACAACCTATAGCAATATGATGATGTGCAATATCAGTTAACCATAAAGATTCACTTTGAGGATGAAGACCACCTAAGAAAGTAAATATAGCTGTTCCTGCTCCTTGAGTCGAACCAAATACTGCATCTAATGAATCTGGATTTTGAGCATAAGCACCCCAATTTAAAGTAAAGAAAGGAGCCAATCCTGCAGGATGTGGAAGAACTGTTAACCAATTATCCCAACCAACATGCTGGCCTCTAGACTCAGGGATTGCAACATGAACCAAATGTCCTGTCCAAGCAATACTACTAAAACCAAATAAAACAGATAAATGATGGTTTAACTGTGCTTCAGCATTTTTAAACCAAGCAAGTGTAGGTCTGAATTTAGGCTGTAAATGTAACCAACCAGCAAATAAAACCCAACAAGCTAAAATGCTCATAAAGATTGAAGATTGGAAAAGTTGCTCGTTAGTTCTCATACCGATTGTGTACCACCAATGGTACAGGCCTGAGTAAGCTATGTTAACTGGACCATTAGCACCAGCTTGAGTCATTGCTTCTGTTATGCCAGTTCCAAAATGGGGATCCCAAATTGCATGAGCAATTGGACGGACATGAGTTGGATCAAGTACAAATTGCTCAAAGTTACCCTGCCAAGCTACATGGAATAGGTTACCAGCTACCCAGAGTGCAATAATTGCCAGATGACCAAAATGTGTAGAGAAAAGCTTCTGATAAAGCTTCTCTTCGGTCATTCCGTCATGACTTTCAAAGTCATGAGCTGTCGCTATTCCGTACCATATTCGGCGGGTTGTCGGGTCCTGAGCTAGACCCTGGTTAAATGATGGAAATTTTGTTGCCATTGAATTAAAAAGGTGAAGTTCAGGTAATTAGCCCAGCCCGAAAAGGCGAGCATGGAAGAAAGCCCAAGTGGTTGCTATACCTCCGAGAAGGAAGTGAGCTACTCCAACGGCTCTACCTTGAGTAATTGAAAGTGCTCTTGGTTGTATTGTTGGGGCAACTTTAAGCTTATTATGAGCCCAGACTATTGATTCGAATAATTCTTGCCAATAACCTCTTCCACTGAATAGGAACATTAAACTAAATGCCCATATGAAGTGAGCTCCTAAGAACATCAATCCATACATGCTAATAGCTTCACCATAACTTGTAAGTACTTGTGATGATTGAGCCCATAAGAAATCTCTCAACCAACCATTGATAGTGATACCACTTTGTGAGAAGTTTCCTCCAGTTAGTCCCCAAACATCGCTTTGCATTTTCCAAGAGAAGTGGAAAATAACTATTGATATGCAGTTATACATCCAGAAAAGGGCTAAAAATACATGATCCCAAGATGAAACTTGACATGTACCTCCTCTTCCAGGACCATCACAAGGGAATCTAAATCCAAGAGAAGCCTTATCAGGGATTAGTCTTGAACTTCTTGCATAAAGTACTCCTTTAAGGAGTATTAAAACGGTTACATGTATTTGGAAAGCATGAATATGATGGATCATCAAATCAGCAGTTCCAAGTTGAATTGGAGCTATTGCAACTTTTCCACCTACTTCAACTAAACTTCCGTTAAAAACTTCACTTAAAGCTTTTTGAGGTAATCCCTCGGGAGTACCAGCTAAGATTGAAGTACCTACAGCAGAAGCTTGAATACTTTGGATCCATTGGGCAAATATTGGTTGGAGTTGAATTGCAGTATCACTAAACATGTCCTGAGGTCTACCTAAAGCTCTCATAGTATCGTTATGAATATAAAGTCCAAAACTATGGAAACCTAGCCACATACATACCCAGTTAAGATGACTTATTAAGGCATCTCTCGCTTTTAAAATCCTATCTAAAACGTTATCAATATGTTTTGCTGGATCATAGTCTCTAACCATTGCTATACCAGCATGAGCTCCAGCTCCAACTATAAATAAAGCTCCTATCCACATATGATGTGTGAATAAACCCAGAACAGTCATATAATCAGTCGCTATGTACGGATATGGAGGCATGGCATACATATGATGAGAAATCAAGATGCTAAGAGAGCCTAAACATGCGAGGTTTACAGATAACTGTGCGTGTCTACTTTCAGCCATGAACTCAAAAAGACCTTGATGACCTTTTGGTGCTGGGAATAATATTGGATCTCCTTGATGAGCTTCTAATATCTCTTTCATACTGGAACCAATACCATAGTTAGTTCTATATAAATGACCTCCAATTATTGCAATTACACCAAAAGCTAAATGATGATGAGCAATATCAGTCATCCATAAACTTCCTGTAACAGGGTTCAATCCACCTTTGAAAGTTAAGAAGTCTGAAAAAGCAAACCAATTAAGGCTAAAGAAATTACCAACCCCACTAGCAAGACCAGGAAAAATCTGACCAATTATTTGCGGATCGCAAAGCTGATGTGGCATTGGCATATCAGCAATAGTTGCAATTTTTTGACCATTGATAACTAAAGGAGATCCAGCATCAATTGCATCAAGAAGTGCGGCTGTTGGAGCCCCGATATGAATACAATGTCCAGCCCAAGCTAATGATCCAAGCCCAACCAAACCTGCAATATGGTGATTAAGCATTGACTCAATATTTTGGAACCATTCCATTTTTGGCGCCGCCTTATGATAATGGTAGATGCCTCCGTGAAGCATAAGAGCAGCCATTATTACTGCACCAATAGCCAGAGCCATTAACTCACTTTCGTTAGTAATACCCCAAGCTCTCCACATATGAAAAATTCCAGAGCTTATTTGGATCCCGTTATAGTCAGCACCAAGATTACCGTTTAGCATCTCTTGTCCAACAACTGCCCAAACTTGCTGAGCTCCTGGTTTAACATGAGTTGGATCTGCTAACCAACCTGTGTAGTTTGAAAATCTTGCTCCATGAAAAAAAGAAGCACTCATCCATATAAAGATGATTGCAAGATGTCCAAAGTGAGCTGAGAAGATTTTTCTTGTTGCTTCTTCAGCATCGCCGGTATGCACATCAAAATCATGTGCATCTGCGTGCAAATTCCAGATCCAAGTTGTAGTTTTTGGACCCTTAGATAATTTACTTGACCAGAAACCTGGCTTATCTAATTTGGCAAAATCAATCGGTCTTGGATCGGCCTTTACAGGATCTTCCAAAACTTTTTGGTTTTTTTCTCCACTTTCTGGTGGGCTGATGGTCATCTAGCACCTCGAAAATAATTGACATTAAAGCCGATTTATTGAATCTTGAACTTATTTTTAATAATAATGTTCAAAAAACAAATCCTACGGAACTTTAGATATTCGTTTCAAAAATAATAAGGCAAAGATTCTTTCGTTATGCATTAACGTAACAAATGTTCTAATGATTGTTACTATATGAATATTTTGTTAAATTCTTGTCTATGACTAATCTATGAGTATTTTTACTTAAATTTTGTTTAAATTTCTTAAATTTTTTTTTATATTTCAGGCAAATTTTTTAAATACAGCGACAGTATATAATTTCAACATAACAAACAATAATTTCCGATTTGAAAGGTATCGCAATAGGTCTATCTAGTCATTCAAAAGAAATTTTAAAAAGGCTTAAAAAAACGGAATTTGTTGAAGAGATATATACTGCAGGTTCTTCAAAAGATGATGGAAGAGAAAATGAACTTATTCAAATAAAAAAACCTAAAGAAATCTTACGTAAAAAATGGCTGGAATTAGATTTAATAATATTCATAGGCTCAATTGGTGCCTCAATACGCATAATAAATTCTTTTTTAACCTCTAAAGATCAAGATCCAGGTGTAATCGTAATAGATAAAAATTGTTCCAAGATAGTTCCTTTAATTGGTTTACATCAGTCAAATACTCAAAATATCGCATTTCAAATTTCTAATTTATTTGGGGCCCAAATAATAGAAACTAATAATTCATATGATCAAAGCTTCTTAAATCTTGATTCATTTGGGAATCAATGGGGGTGGAAAAGATCTGGCAAAATACAAAACTGGTCAAAACTAGTAATAAAACAAGCTAAGAACGAAGAAATATTTTGCAAACAATTATCTGGTAATACATTATGGAAAACTTCAGAATCAGGAGAGATTATTAATCAAATCAAAGAAAAGGAAACCGAGAAACCATACTCAACATTTAATGTGAGTATATTTGAAAACCATGAAACAACTTGGCATCCGCCTGTATTATGGATTGGCATTGGTTGTGAGAGAAATACCAGTAAAGAATTAATAGCAAATTCATTAAATAATTTTTTGGATTCAGAAAATATATCACGTTATTCGATTGCGGGATTTGCAACTATTGATATTAAAAAAGATGAGAAAGGAATTTTAGAAATTGCTGAAGAAAATAACTTCCCTATCATGTTTTTTAGTAAAGAAGATCTTTCAAAAATAATTGTTCCAAATCCATCAAGTGTTGTAAAAAAGGAAATTGGCACACCTTCTGTAGCAGAAGCTTCTTGCTTACTCGCAGCAGGAGAAGAATCAAAATTATTAAAAGAAAAAAGAATTTTTAAAGATAAAGATTTTTCAGCAACTAAATCTGGGGCAGTAACTATAGCCATAGCAGAATCAAAAAATCAATATTATCCAAGAAATGGAGAAATTCATATTATTGGAAGTGGCCCCGGAGATATCTCCTACCTAACCAATGATTCAAGAAAAGCACTCGCAAGATGTACTGTTTGGATTGGATACAAAATGTATTTAGATTTAATTAAACCCTTAAAAAGAAGAGATCAGGTTTTAATAGAAAGTAAACTTACTGAGGAAAAAGAAAGATGCATCAAAGCAATTAAACTAGCAGAGGAAGGAATAAAAGTGGCTTTAATTTCGTCAGGGGAATCTGGATTTTATGGAATGGCTGGTTTACTTTTAGAATTACTTCAGAAAATCAAAAAAGAATTTAGACCTTACTTTGAAGTACATCCTGGTATAAGTAGTGTTCAATTAGCGGCTGCGCTTAGTGGAGCACCACTAATGAATGACTTTTGTTCAATTAGCTTAAGTGATAAGTTAACTTCCTGGTCTTTAATAGAAAAAAGAATTGAAGGGGCTCTACTAGGTGACTTTGTAATAGCTTTATTTAATCCTCAATCCATTGAAAGAAATTGGCAGCTAAAAAGTGCAATTGATCTATGTTTAAAATCTAGGCAAAGAAATACTCCCGTTTTAATAGCTAGACAAGTAGGGAGAGAAAATCAATCCAAAAGATTTTTTACTTTAAACACCATTCCTTTTAAAGAAATCGACATGTTATCAATAATTATTATTGGAAATTCTCAAACCACATTAATAGATGAAATATTTCTTACTCCCAGAGGATACTTACAAAATTAAATTTAGATGATTTATCTATAAATAATAGAATGTTTTTCTTTGCTTTTTTTTAATAAGAATACTAATCTTTTATAAAAGGATTAAGAAAATTCATTGAAAAATATTAGTTTAATTTTATTTGACATAGATGGTGTAATACGCAGCGTAGAGAATAGTTACAGACTTTCATTAAAAAAAACAGTTTACAAATTTTCAGGATGGGAGCCAAGTTACATAGATATTGACAATGCAAAAAATGAAGGAATCTGGAATAATGACTGGGATTTAAGTTTAGAGCTTATAAAAAGATGTATAAAAAAAGATAACTTAAACCTTGAAGTACCTCCAAGAGAGGAAATAGTTAAATGTTTTGAAGAGTTTTACTTTGGAGGAGATCCAAATAAAAATAGTAAATATTGGTCTGGATTCATAACAAATGAGGAGTTATTAGTTGATAAAAGTTTTTTTGATGTATTACAAAGCAATGGAATAATTTGGGGTTTTGTGAGTGGTGCAGAGTCTGCTTCTGCAAAATTTGTTTTAGAAAAAAGACTTGGACTAAAATCACCACCATTGATATCTATGGGAGATGCCCCTGACAAGCCTGATCCAAAAGGTTTTATTAAATTATCAAAAAAGCTTCTTGGAGATAAATTTGGCGAGTCAAATATTCCCATTGCATATGTAGGAGATACTATTGCAGATATAAATACAGTGACAAACGCCAGAAAGGAAATACCATCTCAGAAATTTGTAAGTATTGGAATAGCTCCCCCTCATTTACGTTTAAAGTCTAGATTAAAAGAACGTAATTCATACGAAAAAAATCTGCAAAATGCAGGTGCTGACTTGATTTTAAATTCTATTTATGATCTTAAAAATATTAATCTTGACTTGTTTTAAAAAAAGTATAAATTTAAAAATATTTCTCAATTAATTACGGAAAGGGAGGGATTATGCGAGCACCTCTATATCTCGGTATGGCAAGGATTGTCATATAGAAGATAGAGAAAATAACATTTTTTCGACAACACTTGAACAATTCTTGAAGGAGGAAATCTAATTACTTTCCTATTTGTGAACCCACACCTTTGTTGTTGAGTTCCTTTTGATATGCCTCTTTGCTTGAGAGTATGAAATCATTAATCGAGAATTTATTAAATAACGACTTTCCTATTTGTGAACCCACACCTTTGTTATTGAGTTCCTTTTGATATGCCTCTTTGCTTGAGAGTATGAAATCATTAATCGAGAATTTATTAAATAACGACTTTCCTATTTGTGAACCCACACCTTTGTTATTGAGTTCCTTTTGATATGC
>NZ_JNAM01000005.1 GCF_000759975.1 Prochlorococcus marinus str. MIT 9302
GGATCATTTAAGATTTTATTATTAGTATTTTCTTGATTATCTTTAGTCTTAGAATCATTTAAGATTTTATTATTAGTATTTTCTTGATTATCTTTAGTCTTAGAATCATTTAAGATTTTATTATTAGTATTTTCTTGATTATCTTTAGTCTTAGGATCATTTAGGATTTTATTATTAATATTTTCTTGATTATCTTTGGAATTTGGGTTGTTTAGAATTTTATTTTTAGGGATGTAACTATCTAAAATAGGTGAATCATTTTTATCTTCAAATTCATTTATTACTTTAATAGGTTCATTATTGGTTGAATTAATTTTTATTTCATTAAGAGAGTTAATACTCAAAGATATTTCACAGGCTTTATTAATGGGAATAATGGGTAGAGTGTAAAGACTATATTCATCAAATGAATTAAAATCTTTTTCCAGATTTTTTGTATTACATTTTTCTAATTTTGTTAACCCAGTAGATCTTTGAAGTTTCGCAATACTTATATTATAATTTTTTATTGCATCTAAGTAGTTAATTTGAGACTGTTTAAGGTCTCTTTGTAAATTTACTATTTCCCTTTGATTTGTAACTCCAGCTTTAAATCGCATTATAGAAATTTGAAGCATCTTATTATTTTTAATAATTGCTCTTGATGTTGAAAAAATGTTTTGTATTGAAGTCTCTAAATCTATATAGTTATTTTCTACTTCTTTTATAATCAAAGACCTTTCTTTTTGGGATTGATATTTAGATTCTATAGATTTGTTTTTATAAAACTTACTTAATTGTCTAGACTTGCCAGCATCAAAAACTTTCCATTCTCCAAAAAGACCTATCGAATTTGAAGTTCTTTCTTCATAGTCATCTCTATCTATTGGAGGAATAACTTCCGTTTGACCCTGATCTCTACTAATAGTAAAGGTATTAACTAAACTTATTTTGGGTAAAGAATCACCAAGCTCTTCTTTTGACTTTTCATTATTAATTTGTATATCTAAATCATAATTAACTAGAGATAGCCTGAATTTTAGTGCGCTAGCAATACTTTCTTCTAAAGTTCTCTTCCACTCACCAATAAGTACACCTTCAGAATCAGCAATAATTTTTTTTGCGTTATTTAGACCTAGTACATTAGATAATGATTTACTTGCTTTGTTTACATCCCTAATAGATTTATTAAGAAACATTTGATCTCTAGATAATTGATTTTCTGCTTCTAATACTTCTAAATTTGTAGCTACTAGTGCTTTATTTCTTAGCCTTACATCTTTTAGGCTTTGAGAAGAGATCTTAACTGCTTTTTTAGAAATATAAAATTTTTCTTGTGCTTTCTTTAAATTAATGAAATCTATTTTTGCTTTTAGTTCAAGATCTCTGCTTACAATAATAAAAGAGTTTTTTGCTTTTTCAAAAGTTTTTTTAGAGGCTTGTATTTGAGGATTTCTCTTTGGATTAATAATATCCCATCTAATAGTTGCTGAAATAGAAGCTTTAAATTGCTCACTTCTTTTATATGAGGTACCAGTAATATCTGGATTTGTATAATGATCTATATATAAATACTCAGGTAAACCATTGGAATTTAAATCTATAGTTGGGCTTTTTTGGGATATGGTAGCTAATAATCTATTTTTAGATTGTTCTACTCTTTGAAAAGCTGCTTTATATTCAGAATTATTTTTGATAATTAAATTTAATAATTCATCAAATTTAATTTTGATTATTTCTCTTTCTTTGATTTCAGAGGGCAAGGAAATTGTTGCCAATTCAACTTCCTTAGATTCATAATCATGATTTTTAGAATTGAAAATATCTTCTTTTGGATATATATATTTTCTTGAAAGTGCTTGATCATTTATCGCTATTTCTCTAGAAACTTTGCTTAAACCATAATTGTAATTCAATGATTTTGCTTGCGATGCATTTAATAGGCCATTATTAAAAGAAAAAATGCCTTGAAATAAAATATAAAAATATATAAATTTAGAGTTAACCTTGTGCAAATTTTTTTTTTTTAATTTTATACCTTATTAATTTAAATGCAATGATAATTAAAATAATAATTAAATTTTTTTATAAAGTTCAAAAATTATTTATTATTAAAATTATTTAAATAAATTTTCTAAAAATGGGTAATGAAAAATATTTAAATATTTCATATGAGGAATTAGAAAATTGGGGAGTCCTAGAAAAAGTACAAAGAGAAAAAGAGAAGGACAAGATTATAATAAACGCAAAATACCCTTCTCCTGAAGTAATTGCATCTATTAAAAAAGAATGGATGAAACACTATAATCTTCAAGATGAAAATAAATTTAAAATTTGGCTATCTTCATCTAATCTCAATGAGAATAAATTTTTATCTTTAATAATAAGAAATTGGATTTGGAAAGAATGGTGTAAGGAAAAATTTAAAGATAAGTTATATGATTATTTTGTGAGTAAGAAAAGTAAACTTGAGAGAGTCATTTATTCTTTAATTCGGGTTAAAGATAGAAATGTTGCTAATGAACTATATATGAGAATTAAGGAAAACGAAGAACCATTTTGGAAGATCGCTAAAAACTATTCAGATGGTCCAGAAAAATATTCAGAAGGAAGAATTGGACCAACAAGAATGTCAGATCTAAATCCATATATTTATAAATTATTAGAAATTAGTGAATTAGGACAATTATGGCCTCCTAAAAGATTAAATGAATGGTGGATTATATTAAAGTTAGATAGAAGAATTAAATTAGAATTAAATGAAGATTTGAAAAATAATTTATTTTTAGAACTTGGTGAAAATTATCTAAACGAAATTATAATAAATAAATAAATTAAGAATAAGTCTTGGCATTAAAGATATATGAATGAAGAAATTCAAAATTTTAAAAAATGGAAACCTTTATCAGATTTAAATACTGATATAAAGACAGATCTATTAAAAAAAATTCGACCAATATCTTTTAATATGGGAACCCTAATATGGGATTTTAATTCACTTCCTAATGGGATAATTTTAATTATTGATGGAAAGATTCGAGAGGTATATAGAAATGAAAATAAAGAGATTTATACTATCAAAAATTACCAAAATAATGAAATAGTAGGAATTACAGAACTCTTAAGAGGAGTAAATGATTGCGCATTTATTGCATCTGAAAATACAAAAGGATATTTAATTCCTTCTTTTGATTTTTTGCGTAATTTTTTAACTAATTACGAACTAATAAGCAAGTTTAAAGAAATTTCTTTCCAAGAAATTATCTCTTTATTTATTTCAAATCCAAATAGTTTTAATTTGGAATTTTTGGAATTAATCAATTTAATCAAAAAATCAGAATTTACAAAAAAGGATATTACTCTCCTTAACCCTGGTAATCAAAAAATTAAGATCAATAAAAATCAGAATTTTTTAGTAAGTACAAATAATATCGAAAATTATCCTCTTGGATCCATAATTAAAGATTCTCAAAATGTAACTGTTAAAGGAAAGTTGCCAGCAAGATTAGTTGCTTTTAGAGGTCAAGAATTAAATAATTTTTTACTAAATAAATCACAAATAACTAATTCTTTTTCTGAAAACTTAGATACAAACAACAAAATTAATATAACTGAACAATCTATTGAGGCTTTTCAAGATCTCTATGGGAACCTTAAAGAAAATATTCAATTTCCTCATCAAGAAGGAAAAGGGACCATAAATGAAACGACTGCTTGTTTGCGTATGTTATGTAGATATTATGATTTACCTTTCCGAAGAGAAGTAATAAGAAATATTCTTAATTCTTATTTAAATAAATCACCACAAAAATTTCTAAATATAGAATTCATATGCTCATTAATCGAATTGACTGGAATAAGTTCTAATCCAATTAATCCCAAAGATATTAACTACTTAAAAAGAGCAAGTTTTCCAATCTTGTCATATTACAAAAATAATTTGTCAATAATTTGGGGTTATAAAAACAAAAGATTTATTATTAGCAACCCTTCACAGGGGCAAAAATTAGTTTCAACTGAAGAATTACTAAAAGATAAAGAGTTTTTTAATACTCCAAAACTATCATTTGAAATTTTGAATAGAGAGAGAACAAAATCATTTGATTTTAAGTGGTTTATTCCTTATGTAAAAAATTATAAATATACATTTATACAAGTTATTATTGCAAGCTTTTTCTTCCAGCTTTTAGGTTTGTTTAATCCATTATTGATTCAACAAATTATTGATGCAGTTATCAATCAAGGCAATATATCAAGTCTCAATATATTGGGAATTTTGCTTGTGACTATGTCTTTAGCTCAAGCTTTGATTGGTTCTCTTAGAACATATATATTTTCTGATGTTACAAATAGGATTGATATTTCACTAGGATCAAAAGTTATTAACCACTTATTGAGATTACCAATTAAATACTTTATTAAGAGACAAGTAGGAGAGGTAAGCAGTAGGCTAAATGAACTTGAAAATATAAGACATTTTTTAACTAGCACTGCCCTTACTGCAATCTTAGATGGATTTTTTTCTTTTATCTATATAGCAGTGATGGTATTATATTCATTAAAACTTACTATAGTTTCTTTAGTAAGTGTTCCATTACTTGCACTTATTGCAATAACTTTAACTCCAATAATTAAAAATCAATTAAAAAATAAAGCAGAGGCAAGAGCAAAAGTACAAAGTCAAATAGTTGAATTATTATCAGGAATTGAGACTGTAAAGAATCAAAATATTGAACTCATAAGTGAGTGGAGGTGGAAAAAACTTTATGGTAAAGAAGTTAATTCATCATTTAAAAATATAATTACGAGTTCTTCAATATCTTATTTTAGTCAATTCTTATCCCAAGTATCTGGCCTTTTAGTTATTTGGGTTGGTGCAACTTTGGTTTTAAAAGGTGAATTGACTCTAGGACAATTAATAGCATTTAGGATTTTGTCTGGATATGTTACTACTCCACTTTTGAGGCTATCTTCGATTTGGCAAAATTTCCAAGAAACTTGCCTATCTATAGAGCGACTCTCAGACGTTATAGATTATAAAAAAGAAGATGATGAAATAGAAGATTTTGATAAGCCCCCACTACCAAGTCTCTCAGGAAAAATAGAATATAAATCAGTATTTTATACATTTCAAAAAAATCAACCAGCTATTATTTCGAACATATCATTAAATATTAAAGAGAAATCATTTGTTGGAATTGTCGGGGAAAGTGGATCTGGGAAAAGTACTTTATTAAAATTGCTTCCTAGATTAATTAATCCAGATTCGGGTAAAATTCTTATAGATAACTTTGATATCAGCAAAGTTAATCTTAAGTCTCTTAGATCCCAAATAGGTATAGTTTCCCAAGAATCAATTTTGTTTAATCAATCTGTTCAATCAAACATATCATTAGTTAAACCTGAGGCAACATTTGAAGAAATATTATTTGCAGCAAAATTAGCAGAGGCAGATAAATTTATTAATCAACTTCCAAATGGATATGGGACAATTATTGGTGAAAAAGGTTCGATTTTATCTGGAGGTCAAAAACAAAGAATTTCAATTGCAAGAACAATTTTAAAAAAACCAAAATTGTTAATTTTAGATGAATCAACAAGCTCTTTAGACTTAAAAACAGAATCTAAAATCCTCAATAATATTTTCACAAATTATAAAGAATCTACAATTATTTTTATTACACATAGGATTATGAATTTAATTAAAGCTGATAATATTTTTGTGTTGGATAATGGAATTTTAAAACAAGCAGGTAAACATAAAGACTTGATTAATGAGGATGGTATTTATAAGAATCTTTATAACCAACAATTTAAGAACTAAAGAACTTTAAAAAATTTTATGAAAATAAATCTAAGTCAGGATGAAGAATATTTCTTTTATAAATCCCCTCCACTTTGGCCAAAAATTTTGTTGAGCACTATTATAACAACCTTTGGTTTTGGTATCTTATTTGCTTGCTTTTCTAAAATTGATGAGGTCGTTGTTTCAAGAGGAGAATTACAAGCTTTAGGTGCGCAAAAACCAATTAAATCTCCATTATCTGGAGTTATTGATAAAGTTTTAATAAGAGAAGGAGAAAGCGTCACAAAAAATAAATTATTAATTACTTTTAATACAAAATCTCTCAAAGCAAAAAAAGAAGGCTTTGTGGCCAAATTAAATGAAAAAAAAATTAACTTAAATACTGAAAAAAAAATATTAAATGAACTACAAATCCTTTCACAAGTAGGCGGAATTCAAAAATTACAGTATCTTCAACAAGAAAAAAGAGTTACTGAATTAGAATATGAGATAAAACAATTGGAAGCAAATATTAAGGAAATTCAATTCAATGAGGCTGCAACAAATTTGAGGTCACCAGTAAATGGGAGAGTATTTAATCTAAGTGCTATAAGTACAGGATATGCAGCTACTTTAGGAGAAACATTATTAAATATTGTTCCAGATGGAGAAGTTGAAGCTAAAATCTATATCTCTAATAAAGACATTGGATTTGTTAAGCCAAACATGAATGCAGAAATAAGATTAGACGCATTTCCTTTTACTCAATATGGTTCATTAAAGGGAAAAGTTTTGTCAATAGGAGATGAAGTATTACCTCCAGATCAAATGAATGCAATGCCAAGATTTCCAGCCTATGTGAGATTAAATAAACAGAAATTGACTAAAGGTGATGAAACCTTTGATCTTCGCTCTGGTTATAGTGTTACTGTAAATTTGGTAGTTAGGAATAAACCAATTATTAGTTTGTTTATTGATCCAATAAATGAAGCAATAGATAATCTTAGAGGCATAAAAAATTAGAAATTATTAAACTAAGTCTGTATTTATACTATTAAAAGATAAATAGTCTTTTTTATTTGAAATTATTGCAATTAAATCATCGTTAGAATCTACATTTCCAGATGAGTTATTATCCTTAAATATGCCAAGTCCACTAATATTATTCGATGAAGTAATTGAGGTCAAATAAGTAGTAGAACCTTTCAATCTTAACTTGTCTTCAAGAAAGTCAAAGTCAGTAATATTTGCAAAATCGTCTAATAGAGAGTTTGTATAAAATAAACCTGAACTATCTCCCAAAACAAAATAATCTGATCCCCTTCCCCCGGTTAATGTGTCAACAGAATTATAGGGATCTCCATAGAATGATCCATGAATCACATCGTCCCCAACACCTCCATAAACGAAATCACTTCCTCCTCTAGCAAAAATTTCATCAGCACCATTTAAACCATAAATCGTATTTGAATATTCATTCCCAGTAATTCGGTCATTAAAGTTAGATCCTATCGCATTTTCAATAATGCAATCGCCTGTTGAATTATAAGCAATTGTAAAACCCTTGTATTCTCCATTTATCTCACTTACAAAGCCGCCACCTCCAACTTCATTTTGAAGAGTTGCGTTTCTTAAATCTATTGTTGAAGACTTAGATGCAGTTGAAGCGTCAATTGTATCTTTACCCGCAGCGTCCCAAATGCATTCATATCCCATTAAAGAATCACTCAATATATAAGAATCATCTTTTCTTGCATTATATTGATTTGGTCCATAAAGATATTGAAGATGAGCTATATCAAAAGCACCTAGACAAGTCATACATCCGCAATTAACAGGATGACTAGCATTTGCAGGTGGAGTATAACCTCCTGCTGCATACATGTTATAAGTCATTACAGTGTATGGTCCAGAATTCAAGCCATTACTTCCTGTACTGCCAGCACTAGTTACTCCAGGGAAAACATATCCATCATGAGGATGAGCAAGACCCATTGAGTGGCCTAGTTCATGCATAGCTACTGCGTATAACCAACTACCAGGGCCATAAACGTTATTAACACTATTTAAATAAGGTGCAAAATGATCCCGAACCATAGTTGTTAAACCATTATCCGCAGATCCTGTTGGGAAACTTGCACGTCCTATTAAACCTGGACCTCCTAAAACAGGACCCCAGAAATTTGAGTCAACTGAACCAAACAAAATGTTTCTAGTATCCAAACTATACGTTTTAGCCTCAGTAAAAGTAACTCTACAAACGTCTTCATATCTCTCAAATATTGAAAGATATGAGTTTCTTTCAATATTTGATAAGGGGTGAAAATATCCAGAAGTCAAAAGATTTCCATAATCGGTAAAGTTAATTGTTTCATCACTTGGTAAATAGAATTCAAGATCAGTCCACTCCCCAGAATCAGGATCAATGTTACCCCATTTTGTTCCTGTGTAATTCCCTAATAAGTAGGCATTTGATATGCTTAATTGGCTCCAAGTATTGGTTGAGTTTAGAGAGTTATTACCTTTAAAATATTTTCTTCCATGATCTTCCAAGTTATTAGTATTTAGATTGAAAACCTCCTCTCGAATAAAACCTTCACTATCTACGGAACTTAATCTAATACTATAGGAAGGTTTCCATTCAAAATTTGGAGAATGGTTTATATATAAATCATTACCTGATAAATAAAATAAATCATTATCATCATCACCCTTTCCAGAAATTAACTTATAATTGTGAGAATCTGATAGGTTGGCATCTATTGTTGAAAATGATCCTATAAAACTATTCGCATTTATATTCTCATTAAAGGCACCCTGAGATATTTTTATTTTTATTGGAGCATCATTTTTGGTATCTGTATCAGATTTGTAAGAAAATAATTTACCAGATAAGTAATCAAGATTGATATCTGATATCCAATTATCTCCAATTTCATAATAAGCAGAACTATTTTCATTTATTTCATATAAATTAAGTGGGTCGCTTTCAAAATCAGAAATTTCATATTGAGTATTTTTATTCTTTGCAATAAGTAATTTATCACTTGAAAAATCTTTCTTTAAATTATTTTCAAAATTATATTTGAAATTGATTCTCTCTGAAAAAGGATAAATATTTTTCTCATTTTCATTAATAGACATATCATTTCCGCTATCTATATTCTTATTATTTGAATTAATAATATTTTGATCCTCTTTCTTATCCATTGAATATATAACTTTTATTATTTTTGATTATTGCATAATTTATATACTTTACAAGTTTAATTAAAGCAACTCTCCTTATCATCAAACTTTACAAAAGTATTTTTATTACATACTTCTTTTATATTTAATTCTTTATTGTTCTCGTCATCAATATTAGTATTTGAATTATTAGAATTTTTTGTAGCAATTGAATTACAAATATTAGGATTTTTAGAATTTATGAATCTCAATAGTTTTTCAGTTTTATCATCATTAAGATTTTTAGAAATTGATAAATCACTACAAGCTTTATCAAAATTACCAAAATTCAAATAAATAATACCTCTGCTTCTGAAGGCCAAGCTATTATTTTTTTCAAATGTTATGTATTTACTTATATCAGCTAAAGCCTCATCATATTTTAATTGTTTAATTTTTAATAATCCTCTTCTTAAAAGCCAAATATTTGATTTTGGCTCAAGGGCTATGATTCTATCAAAGTCACTTAAAGCTTCACTATATGAATTCATTTTAAGTAGGATACCTACTCTATCGATATAAAATTCGATTATCTCAGGGTTTAATTTTATAGCTTTATCAAAATCAATTAATGCTGAATTTAAATATCCCATATCCCTTAAAAATTTACCCCTTGAATTATATGCAAATGAATTAGATGGATTTATTGAAATTGATGTATTGACTTCTTTAATAGCATTTCTAAGATCTCCAACTCCATATCTTGCGTTAGCCATTTTTAGATAAGCTTCAGAAGCGGGGTCTTTCATCTTTACAAAATTTGTTTTTACAAAGGAAGTATTTTTATTACCCTCTTGTTTACAAATTTTATTTTTGACGTTGGGTAAAATTTTTTCTTTTATAAGAGAAATCTTGTTATTATTTACATCTTTTTTATTAAAATAACTATCCTGCACACTTGGATTACTACAATTGCCAGTAATTTGAGTCAAAATTTCATCTTTACTGGAATCATTGATTCTTATTAAAAAGTTATCTTGATTATCATGAGCTTTACAAACTTCAAATTTAGTGTTTGAAAAACTCAAATCATAAGGATCACAAATTAATTCAGAGTTTTTGTTTGTTGAATCAGGTAAGTTGTATGAAGGAGAAAGAACAAGTTTTTTCTTAGGAATATCTTTACAAGTTTTTTTAATACTCTCTGAAATGATTTCGTTAATGTTTTTATCATTATTATTTATTGCAGTCCCTTCGACGTAACCCTCAAGGCAATTAATTGAATACTCTGATAATAGGAGACCATCTTTTTTCTTAATCTTGAAATTTATCCCATATTTAGTTTTTTGAT
Organism: Prochlorococcus marinus str. MIT 9302; assembly: GCF_000759975.1. Lineage (GTDB taxonomy): Bacteria > Cyanobacteriota > Cyanobacteriia > PCC-6307 > Cyanobiaceae > Prochlorococcus_A > Prochlorococcus_A marinus_M. The sequence goes on from NZ_JNAM01000005.1 coordinate 10,284, forward strand.
TACAAATTAAGTAATCCGAAGAATTTTTTATGCAGCTTATATCTTCTTTTTTATTAAAAACTTTTTCTTTCGAAACCAAATTAATATTCTCATCAGATAAAGATTCACTTTTGACATTTGGGATAAAAAAAATCAAAAATAAAAAAAATAAATGCTGAAATTTCATAATAAATTAGGAAAAAATTTTAAATTATTGTTTAATTAGGTTCTTTTTATACTTTTAATATTAATGTGTTTACTCAAAAAAGATAGGCTTTGTTAAAACTTCAAAAATAATTGTTTGAAAAGTATTTATTAGTAAAAAATCTTCTTAAGTATTAATGTTTAAATAATTAAAAGTTGAATATCATTTGAATAATTACTTTTTATATTTTAATGAAAAAAAAGTTTTTAATAATTATTATTTTTATTTTCTCATTTAATTCAATTTCTTCAGCCGAGGTTAAGAATGAAAAAGAAGCTGCTAAATTCTTGAATTTTTATTGTCTTGAATTAGTAAAAACTATTGAAAGTTCATATTATGAGCAAGTTGAAGCTGCGAAAATAAATAATTGGGAAACTTTCATGAAAAAAGGTAGATGGATTATGGGAGTCTCAGAAGTCTATAGTAATTTATGTAAATAAAAATTCAATCATCCGAAATTCACGTTTTCTTGGAATAAACCAAATAAGTTATTACCAACGATGGCAGCGATGATTAAGACGAATGCAACTATTGCAAAAAGAGCACTTACATCTTTTATGTCATAGGGCGCTTTAAATAGAGGTTTCTTATCTGTCATGATTTTCAAATCTGGTAACGCTATATAAATAATATTAGTTTAAATCTTGTGAGAAATATTAAGTGACTTTTTAGTTTAAGATTGGACAATAAAAAAGCCACTAAAAGTGGCTTTTTCTATTTATTCGATAAATAAACTAGCTGGTATAAGCTTTGCCTCTGTAAGTTAGTTCGTTATGCTGCTTCTTAGCTGCTTCTTTGTTCTGGACGTATTTTTGTCCTCTATAAATTAGAGTCATTTTTTAAGCTCCGGTTTCGCTTAAGTCCCCGTTCCATGGCTTAAGTCGATTTGCGGCTTGCTAAACGCAAGTTGAACGTTTTGGTAGCGGTTGCTACATATTTATAATAACATCCAAAAAAAATATTTGTCTAGGTCTTTAATAAAAAAAATTAATATCTTAATGTTTTGTTTACTAGTTAAAAATATTTAAGTTTATTCTTATTCCGTTTCCTGCAGGTTACATTTTGTTCGTTTTTGATAAGGATTTTTTATTTAATCAACTTTTAAATGTAAAATTCTGAATATTATAAAATTTGTTTTATGTTTTCCAGAAGCAAAAAACCTACCGTAAAAAGATCTAACTCTGCCAATACTCAATGGACTCCATTATTTGCTGACTTACTACCATTCGCAGGCAGAATGAATGAAAAGGTTCAATTAGTAAATGCTTTGGCTTTTACTTTTATTATGGGGATCTCAATTTTTGGAATTGCGCTATGGAGACTCACAGCGCTCACTTAATTATTTGATTTTTGCAAATAATTAATTTTTGATTCTTTATTTTTAATTATTGTTATTAACCATTTAGAGGCCAGTCCCCTAGATATTGATCGGTTTTTGAGAAATCTACATATGTATATATGTAGATTTTTTTCATTTTTGGAGTTAAATTTTTCTTCAAAGTCTAATATATCCTCTTCAGATGTTCTTTTTCTTAGCTCATCCACTAAGGCATGACTAGAGGAATCATTAAATAAGTTCCCAATATTTAAGCTTAATGTCATAAATAATTTATGTCCCTATTTAAGAGTTAGCCATAAATTAAATTTTTAAAAACTAATTTATATTTTTTATTTACAAATAATTTAAAACTTAATCTTTTGGTTTAGCCAGAGGAAGAAGGCATTTATCTGAATCACAACCTGCGGGCCCTGCTTCAGATAGCTCGCCAACATCATATTTATTTAGAGCGTCAAAGAAATCGTTATTAACTTTTCTCTCTATTACTTTATTTTGCAATGATATATATTCTTCTTTACTTATTGGTTCAAAAGGTAATCTCGGGAAAGTAGCATTGGCACTAAATCGAGCTAGTAATGCTGCTGATATATATCCTTCATTATTATCTATTGCATTATAAATAGCCTTCGCTAAATCCTCGATTTCATTCTCTCTAAATTCAACTGTTGCAGAGGTATTATGCTCTGTGTAGAATTTTTGTACTTGCATATAAAAATCAAATTGAGCTAATGCTGAGAAATTATTGATATCTATCTGGTCTGCACCATCTATATTTGCCCAGCTTACTTCTGTTGGGATTTCAACTAACCATTCTGTACATCTTGGATCAAATGGATTATCAAGTAAGCAGCCATTCTCATCTTTATCAGATTGAGATGGGACAACCGAGTAACCATAATCCATGCAAGCTAAAGCAATTGGATCATTTTTCCTGAAAGTGATTCTTCTTATGAATCTTTGGGCCTTTGGAGGATGCCAGCCTGGAGCTGCTCCAGTTAGAAGACTTTTAGTCCCAGCTGGCTGAACAGTTGTACATCGGTTTGGCCTTCTTAGATTATGTTTATCACAATATTCCCAGACAGTTTCTTTTACTATTTTTCTCCACGAATCTAAGAAACTGGCTTCCTGCTTTTTGAAAGCCTTTCCTTGTTCTGTATCGGGCCTTCCTGCTTCCCACCACTTCAACCATGGTGTCCCAAAGGCATGAACACAGAAATCAAATAATCCAGTGAAGCTGACCCCTACAATGGGGTCATATTCCCTACTTTTTCTATAACGCTCAACTTCAAATTCATGATTAAGTAAGCATGCTACTGAAAGAGCTGCTGCTTTAAATGCCTTTTTCTGCTCTTCAAAATTCTTAGGGTCAATCTGATTTAAGTGAACTTCAGCCAAATTGCAGTGAAAATCATTTCCTAGGATCTCTCCACAAGGATTAAGTCCATATCTACTCATCCTGTGATTTAGTTCTTCTTCAGAAAATGGTCCATAACTACTGTTTATCCAATTTCTAGCTTCATCTTTGCCTTGTTCTGAGTAAATTTCAATAAATTCCTTTCTCAATTCATCATCTTTAAGAATGTCTGCATTTGACCTTGCTATTGCTTCTGGAGCAAATTGAATAGCCCCCTCTCCTGAATGGAATTGTTTTGTGACAGCATCCAAAATGGTTTGGTAAGAGGGTTTAGTGTGGTAAACCCTTGTATGGTTTGCCATCCTTAGAGCATCTTTTTCTGGATCTATTCTCCAATTACCATTCTCATCTTGACTCCATAGATTTTCTTTAGCCGATGCGGCCTCCTTATCATCTGAAGCAAACTGTCTCATTCCAGCACTTCTTCTTATATTTCCTGCAACTATGGTTACGGCAGCTTCGTCAATTAATAAACAACACTCTACTGTACTTAGTTTCCTACCAATCGCCTTGCCTAGAAGTGAAGCGACTCTGGAGTAGAGATCTTTCAATTTAATAGGATTTGCCATTCCACCAAAACCCTTTAATGATTCTCCGGCAGGTCTAATATCTTCCAGATTAATGTACACATCAATTGCTCTTTCAAGAGTTTCGTTGCTTGATGCCTCAAGAAGATACTTATAGCTATCTACCCAACCTCTTCTACTATCACCAACTTTAATGTGAAGATCTTTTCCTTTGATTTTCAGAGATGATTTTTCTTCTCTTTGACCTTTAGGAGTTATTCCAACTTCACTAACTGATTTAATATTTAGTTTGTTTATTACTGTAGGTAGATTATTTATAAAATGAGGTTCAATTATTGCGCCGGTTCCACAACCCATCATTGCTAAATCCATCATCAAAGCGAAAGCTTCCCAATCAATTAGATTTGTGGAAGTACAATTGTATGCTCCCGAAAAATTTTGGTTTTTGTTAATCCAAGGAGTTCCACCAATCCATAACCATCTACCGGAGGGCTGGGCTTTTTGGTTACTTTGCATCTCTCTCATTAGGTTCAATTCTTCATCAGAAAGTTTTCCTAATTCTTTCAATCCAGATAAATTTCTTTCACCTACTTCGCTCCAGTTTTCTCTTTGGCCAGAGGAAGTTTTCCTGCTGTAGGATCTGAAGAAAACAGGATAAGCAGCTGGTGCTGTCTTTGGGAAATTATCTTTTTTAAGATTATTGGAATTGCTCTCTGAAGAAGCTTTATTTGGTGCAATAGTCACAATAAAAAAACGTATGTAAAAAACCTGTACAGGAAGAATAGCTCTACCTGTGGCGTCTGCAACCATTCTTACCACTATTTAACGGTTTGTGTAAAATTATGTTTAATATGAAATTTTTGTTTAAGAAAGGATATGGAAAGAATTCCTGAACCTGAATTAATGGAAAAAAAAGATCAGGTCATTTCTTATGACGAAGCTGATTTTTCAGAAGGGGAATTTAATCTAGTTAATCAAATTAGTCAGTTTCTTTTGAGAAAAAAAATTTCTTTAAATGAAAAAGATTTAATTGTTGACTTAGGATGCGGCCCTGGAAATATTTCTGAGAAGTTAGCAATAAAATGGCCTAATACTGAAGTCGTTGGAATAGATGGTTCTAAAGAGATGATTTTGAGAGCAGAAAATAACAAAGAGATTTCTAAGAATAAAAGAAATTTAAAAAATTTACGCTACATTTGTTCTGATATCAAGGACATTAAATTAACTGATTTTTTACTTAAGAAAGAAATAAGTTTACTTGTAAGTAACAGTTTGATCCATCACATTACACATCTGGAGGATTTCTTTAACACCATAAGAAGTTTGTCTAGTAATAGCACTTTAAATTTTCATAAGGACTTAAAAAGACCATTAGATGAGAAGACTGCTCTAGAACTTAAAGCACAATGTTCAACTAAATATAATAAGATTTTGACTAATGATTATTATGCATCTTTAAGAGCTTCTTATACTTTTAAAGAGTTAAAAAATTTCACTTTAAGGAATGATCTATCTTCTTTAGAAGTATTTGAGGATGGTGATAAATATTTAATAGTCTATGGTAATCTTTAAGAACTAAGTGTAAGGACTTTATATTAGATAAATGAGCTTAGGTACTAAAATTATAAATAATAAAGATATTCTGGATGCGGTAAATAAAAGAAGAAATTTTGCAATTATCTCACATCCAGATGCTGGGAAAACGACTCTTACTGAGAAGCTTCTTTTGTATGGAGGTGCAATTCAACAGGCAGGAGCAGTAAAGGCTAGGGGCAATCAGAGAAAAGCCACTTCAGACTGGATGGAACTTGAGAAACAAAGAGGTATTTCAATTACATCGACTGTATTGCAATTTGAATATGAAAGATCAGTAATTAATCTATTAGATACGCCAGGCCACCAAGATTTCTCTGAAGATACATATAGAACATTAGCTGCTGCTGATAATGCAGTTATGTTAGAAGATGCTGCTAAAGGACTAGAACCCCAAACTAGAAAATTGTTTGAAGTTTGCAAGATGCGAAAAATACCAATATTTACTTTCATAAATAAAATGGATAGACCGGGAAGAGAGCCATTCTCTTTACTTGATGAAATTGAATCAGAACTTGGATTAAATACTTTACCTATTAACTGGCCAATTGGGAGTGGCGAGGAATTTAGAGGAGTTATAGATAGATTTTCAAGAGAGGTGATTTTATTTGATAAAGCCTTAAGAGGAAAACAATCGAATGAGAAGAAATTAAGTCTTGATGATAAAGAACTATCAAAATATGTAGAGAGAGAGTTACTTGAGATCTCTCTCGAAGAATTGGAGGTTCTTGATGAGGCAGGATCTAAATTTGAAAAAGAAAAAGTTTTTAATGGCTCTTTGACTCCAGTTTTCTTTGGATCTGCCATGACTAATTTTGGTGTAAGACCATTTTTAGATAGTTTTCTAAAAATGGCTCAAAAACCAACTTCAAGAAATAGTAATAAAGGTGATATTGAACCTGCAAGCAATGAATTTAGTGGGTTTGTTTTTAAGCTGCAAGCAAACATGGACCCAAAGCACAGAGATAGGGTTGCTTTTATAAGAGTTTGTAGTGGAAAATTTGAAAAGGATATGTCAGTTAAACATTCCAGAACTGGCAAAACAATTAGATTGTCAAGACCACAAAAAATATTTGGGCAAGATAGAGAAGTTGTTGATGATGCCTATCCTGGTGATGTTATTGGCTTAAATAATCCAGGAATGTTTTCTATTGGAGATACTCTTTACACAGGTGCTCATCTAGAATACGAGGGCATACCATCTTTTAGTCCTGAAATATTCAGCTGGTTAAGAAATCCAAATCCTTCAGCATTTAAAAACTTTAGAAAAGGTGTGAATGAACTTCGTGAAGAGGGTGCTGTTCAGATTCTTTATGACTTTGATGAGAGCAAAAGAGATCCTATACTTGCAGCTGTTGGTCAATTACAGTTGGAAGTAGTAACTCATAGGTTAAAAAGTGAATATGGTGTTGATTCAATTCTTGAATCAATGCCATATCAGTTAGCTAGATGGGTTTCTGATGGATGGCCATCTATTGAAAAACTTGGCAGAGTCTTCAATTGTAAAATAGTTAAAGATTGTTGGAATAGACCAGTTATTCTTTTTAAAAACGAGTGGAATCTAAATCAATTTATTGAAGATAATAATCACTTAAATTTAAACAAAGTTGCTCCTGTTGTTAGTGGAGTAGAACCAATTGTTTTATAAAGCCTTAATGGATTATAGAATTGGTTAATCTGTTAGTATTGGTAAAAAATTTTGGACTCAAACAGTAGTAAAAACAATAGTGACAAAACACCTTATGAAATTTTAGGTGTAGAAGAAGGCGCTGCTTTTGAGGATATTCAGAAGGCCAGAGACATTAAAGTTAAAGAGGCTGGTGAAGATTTGATATTAAAAGCAAAAATAGAATCTTCCTTTGATGAATTACTTATGGGGAGTTTGAAAGCCAGACAATCAGGAAATGTAAGTTATGAAGCTGTGAGTGCTTCAAAAAAAGAAAAACAAATTAATCAACTTAACAATAATAATTTCCCACTGCTTTCTAAGATAAAAAACTTAAATAATAACTCTAATAACTCGAGTCAATATAGTCTTCCAAAAATAACCCCCCCCTCGTTTGATAACCTTTCAATAAAAATATCTGTTGGACTATTATTTTTGATTTTGTTGTTTATCAGCCCAGATTCGAATAATAGACTTTTGCTATCTATCTCAACATTAATTCTTACTTATACTCAAATTAAATCGGGGAAAAGATTTATAGGTTCTCTAGGATGGAGTGTTACTTTTCTTTCAATAGGATTAATATTCGGCGGATTACTTGAAACTAATTCTTTCATTCAGGAAATATCAAACGATTCTTTATCAATACAAAAAATTCAAAGTTTTCCCGCAATGGTTATTTTATGGCTGGGTGTAATTTTCTTATAATTAACTTTCTATCATCGATTTAATTTCCTCATAATTTATGAGATATTTATTCTTACAAAATTCACAAACCAATTCTGCTTTACCATCTTTCTTTAGGATGTCTTCCAATTCGCTCTTATCAAGCATTTTCATTGCATTTAAACTTCTTTGTTTGGAACACTTGCATTTAAAATTAACTTCTTGGGAACGAGCTTTTTCAGATATTGATTTATCGTCAATATCGGGAAATATATTTCTTATTAATGAAAGAAGATTATCTTTTGACTGGAATAGGTCTTCGCTGAAAGAATTAATTTCTTTACATCTTTCTTCAAGCAGTGAGACTAGTAAAGGGTCAGTGCCTTTTTTTGGTAAAACTTGAGCTAATAAGCCACCACTACAAATAACACTTTTATTTTGGATTTTTTCTCCAATAAATACAGCTGAAGGAGTTTGTTCTGAATGATACAAATATGAAGCTAAGTCTTCAGCAATATTCCCATTTACTAATTCAACAGTACTTGTAAAGGGTTCTCCAAATCCACTATCTCTAATAACATTTAAATATCCTGTACCTAATGCTTTTGTGAAATCAAAAGAATATTTATTATTATCTATTTTGACAAGATCCAATTCTAAATCAGGATTACCTACATAACCCCTAACTTTCCCGTCTCTACCTGCATCAACTAGCAATCCCCTTAAAGGTCCGTCAGATCTAACTCTTAAAGTAACTCTTCCATGAATTATCTTCATCGAACTTGCCAAAAGCAGAGAAGCACTAAATGCTCTTCCTAAGATACAGGTGGTTAAATAAGAAAGACCGTGCCTTTCTTTAGCTTCTAAAGAAGATTCTGTTGTTAAGACCGCAACTAATCTTATTCCACCATTTGCGGCAGTAGCCCTAACTATCCTATCGTTCATAATTTTCTTTCAAAAGTTTTTGATTTTACCTTTCTCCAGAAGTAACATCCTAGAGGGAATTCCCTCAAATAAGGCAGGTTCATGGGTAACAATAATAATTGTATTTTTATTTTTTAGATCAAGAATTAAATTCTTTACATCATTTCTCATTGACCAGTCTAATCCAGCAGTTGGTTCATCAAGTAAAAGAACTGAGGGATTTCTTAGTAGCTGAACTGCTACAGCTAATCTTCTTTGTTCTCCACCACTAAGCTGTTCTGGTGGTTGGGTCAGGTTTATTTTTTTCAGACCGACCTTATTTAAAACTATTTCTATATTTTTTTCTCTTAAAGATTTATGGCCTATTTTTAATTCGTTTCCAATAGTTGTACCAATAAAGTATCTTTCAGGAAATTGGAATACTACTCCACAAAACCATCTTCTTTGCCTAGAAGATAAAATTTTATTCTTCCAAGTAATTTTTCCTTTTTGTGGATTTGTTAATCCGCTTATTATTTCGAGTAGGGTTGTTTTACCAGAACCACTATTGCCGCAAATTAAAATTATTTCATTTTCATGAACTTTTAAATTTAGATTGTCTATTATTTTTCTTTCACCAGTTTGAGGTTGATAAGATATTTCTTTTAAATCAAGCATTATTAATTAAGTTATAGTTATGAATTTTAATCTAGTAATAACTTACTTATAATAGCTATAGATCTAAAAAGCTATTAGTCAATATGAATATTATTTTTAGAGAAATTGATCCTTTTAATTGTTGGATATGGGTAAGGTTTTCAGAATCACCAACTCAAAATGAGAAAAATTATTTAGATGGTGTTTTTGATAGTTGGTATGTTTTAGGAAGGTTAGGGGGCTTTAATGCTCAAAATTTGCAAACTCATGAAGAGGGTTCCGATCTAAGTTGGATGTCCTACGATAATGACCAAAAAAACGAATCTCTACCAGCCTTAATGCATAATTTAGGAATTATGGAATATCAAAATCTATGGGGAAGATGTTGGGTTGATTTTGGGACATCAGACTCCCTTTCAATAGATATATTAATTAATTCTTTGAATGAGATATCAAATAATTATGTAAAAATTGAAGAGTTAATTATTGGTGGTGAAAATAATGATTGGGCTATTGAAGAACATGAAGATTTAGTTTTCAAAGATTAAGTATTTTAGATGGAAGATTTAACAAGATTAATTATTTCCCAAGAAAGAATTGAAAATATTAAGAACAATAATTTAGAACTGACTAATGAAGAGGCTCATTACATAAATAAAGTAATGAGGATAAAAAATGGTAAAGAAATATTTTTAGCTAACGGAGAGGGTTCATTATGGAAAGCTATAAAAGTTAAAAATGATTGTTTAGAGATAAGTCAATTAAAAAAACCTTACTTATTTCAAGCACAAGAGATTTACTTATTAGGAATAGCTGTTGTTATTCCAAAAAGTGGTTTTGAGGATATTTTAAAAATGTGTACTGAGATAGGAATTGATTTTATACAACCATTATTTTCAGAAAGACAGGTAAACAAAAATTTAAATTTTACTAGAAAACTTTTGAGATGGAATTCAATTATCAAAGAAGCAGTTGAGCAAAGTGAGAGATTATGGAAACCATCTATTTTAAATGGTATGGATATTATTGAATGGCTAAAAAGTAGAGATAATCAAGAAAGAGTTTCAATTTCCATAACTAGAGAAGATACTAGTTATGACTTAAATCAATGGTTAAGAAAACAGCAAGAATTTGTAAATAAAAAAGGAGGTATTTTCTGGAATGTAATTGGCCCAGAAGGAGGTTGGTCCTCTAAAGAAATTGATTTTTTTAATAAAAACAATAATTCCTTTGTTAAACTCTCTGACACTATCTTAAGAACTTCAACAGCTAGTATTAACGCATCATCAATTCTAAATCAGTGGAGAATTGATTTGAAATTAATTAATTAGATGAAAATGAGTTTGATTACAAATCAATTTTTTATAGGTTTTTGTATTAATTTTATTTTGATTTATATTTTCTGCAAGATTCCTTTAATGACAAAAGAGGGTTGGATAAGTGCAGGTATTTTAGGCACAATTTTGTGGGGATGTTTTTCTTGGCAGGGTTGGATGTCAGTTGTGATTTATTTATTATTTGGATCTCTCGTAACTAAAATAGGCTATAAATTTAAAAAAGAACAAGGAATAGCTGAAAAAAGAGGTGGGAGAAGAGGACCTGAAAATGTATGGGGCTCTGCAGCTACAGGATTATTTTTTGCTTTGATGACTAAATTTAATTTTGCCAACGAAGTTTTGTTTAAAGTAGGTTTTGCTGCAAGTTTTTCAGCAAAGTTGGCGGATACTTTTGGGAGTGAAATTGGAAAAAGATTTGGGAAAGATACATTTTTAATTACTTCACTTAAAAAGGTTGAGAGAGGAACTGAAGGAGGAATAAGTTTAGAAGGAACATTAGCTAGTATCTTGGGATCAATATTTATGGCTTTTATAATGCTCCGTCTATCAATTGTTACTACAAAATTCCACTTCATAAGTGTTGCAGTCTCGGGATTTTTAGCAACACTTACTGAAAGTATTATTGGTGCTAAATTTCAAAATAAATATAAATTAAGTAATGAATTGGTAAATGCTATTCAGACAAGTATTGCTTCCGTTTTTGCTATCGTTGCTATTATTTTATATTCATATTTTTTAAATTAAAAAATTTTGAAAAGACTTAGGATTCCTTCCATTTTGTAAGAATCTCCCAGCTCTTCAGTCTTTGAAAAATCCAGAAATGACCTTCCGAATTTAGATGAATTCCATCATTCGTAATCCAATTTTTACTCCTTTTATCAGAATACATTTCTCTAAAAGTAGGAAGAAATGGGACATTCTGATTGAGGCATACTTCCTCCATTCTCCTTTCATAAGAATTACAAAAATCATTTGAGTACCATAGACATCCTGCGAACGGCATTTTGCTTTCGTTAACTGGTGTCAGTCCAATAACAAAGACATTTGTTTGAGAGTTCATTTCATGAATTAGTCTCTCTAATCCATATTCAAATCCCTCTATATCTAATTGATGTCTTCCGTTTTTCTGACCAATTGCTGCAGTGTCGTTAAGACCAACATTTAGCAAGATTGCTTTAGGTTTATTTCTTCTCGTTTCTCCTCTAGATGACCATTCTTTTTCCCATCTAGATGAAACTTTTTCTATCCCATCTCCCCTTACGCCAAGTTGATAAATTATTGGCCCATTTTGATTATTGCACCAATCTTTTCTAAGCCTCTCACACCATCCGCCACCTTCATTATCTCCCCATCCATAAACTGAGCTATCTCCAATTACAACTAGCTGTTTTGGTAAACTAATCACTATAACCGGAAAAAATAATTACTTGATTCAACAAATTATTCTTATAAATTAAGTTAAACTATTTTTGATTTTACCATTTATTAATTCACCAACTATTGCGATGGAGCTATAAGCTATCAAAACTATGGTAACTTCTTGCCATGCGAAGGAACTTAGTGATTCTTGCAATTGCCAACCTAGACCAACACCTCCAATAACCCCAACAATTGCAGTTTCTCTAATAATTATGTCAGATCTATAAGCGCAATATGCTAAATAACTTTTTGCTTGTTGAGAAAATAAACCTAAAAGCCAACTAGTGTTTTTTGAGATTCCTAAAGATCTCATTGCAATATAATTTCTCTTATCTTGGCTATCTAGATTTGTAAAAAGTAATTTGCTTGTAATGCCAGCGTTGTGAAGACCTAATGTTAAAGCTGCTAAAGATAAAGAAGGATTATTAAAAGTTAATAGAGTTAGAAGTATTACAGGTATGGGTATTAAACGTAATAAAAATGCAAAAATTTTTATAAAAATTTTAGAAGTATTGTTGTTAAAAATTCCTATTACTAATGGAGGCAAACTAATTGCGATTCCTGTTGATAAAAGACTTAAAATTATTGTATCGAATATAAGTTTTAAGAAATCAAATAATCCAAAATTTGAGCTTGATTTAAATAGAGAACTAACAGAATTAAAATTTTCAAAATTATTATTAAAAATAAAAAAAAGAAAATAAAAAAAAGAAAATAAAATTGTTATAAAAAAAACTACAATAAAAAAAATAGATAGGATTTTATTTGTATTGTTAAATTTTATTTTTTTGTATATTACTCCAGAAAGAATTATTAAAATTGCTAAGGACCATAAATAAGTCCATAACTCTCTAAAATTCAAAGTTTGGAAAGATAAAAAAATACTAGTACCTATTCCTCCAATCCCAAAAAGTCCTAAAATCACCGTACTTCTTATTGAACACTCTAATCGATATAAACCAAAGTTTTTAAATGTATTTATTATTGGATTCCATATTAAAGTTAATAAAGAAGAAAATTTATGCGCATTTATTTGATTTATAGATTCAAAACTTTTGTAGTTAATAGTTTCTAATTGTTCAGCAAAAACTTTTGAATTTACAGCAATATAAGGAATACATATAGCTATTATTCCTATTGAAAAATTTATGCCATATATTTGCATTAATAGTATTCCCCAAACCACTTCATGAATAGATCTAATTATTGTTAGAAAAAACCTTATCATGCTATAGAAAAATTTTGGAATATTAAAGATTTTATAAAAAATATTTGAGGATAATATTCCAAAAATTGCCCCAAAAATAATACTTACTAACCAACTAAAAAAACCAATTAAGAAAGTTTGATTTAATCGATTAATTGCGGTAATAATAATTTCATTATCGATCTTGGGATTAAATGCAGAAATTAAGAATTCTTGGAATAATTTAAATCCTCCAAAATGAATATTGGTTATTAATTGATACCCTAGAGGTATGCAAACCAAAATTGGAAGAAAAGATAATGAGGTATAGTTTAATTTTAATTTATTCAACTAATTAATATATTTTGTCTAAATGAAGCTTATTTAAGTTAGTTCTTTTAATGTTAAAAAAAATTTTACCACTCCTTATTCCAATAACTTTATCGAAATCATTCAGCAAATCTAATCTATGTAATGCAACTAATGTTGTCTTTGAGGATTTTTTTGTATTTTGATCTACATTTTCTAGCAGCAGGTTTTTAATTGTTGTTATCAATTTGGGATCTAAATTATTAAAAGGCTCATCTGCAAGTAATATATTTGATCCTTGAATTAATGATCTAGCTATAGCTACCCTTTGTTTTTGCCCCCCTGATAGGCTTCTGATTTTTTTGTTGTAAATAGAGTTATCAAGTCTACATAATTGCATATATTTATGCGCCTTCTTAAAAGAACTTATATTTAGCAAATTTTTAAAAGCGAAATAAAAATTGTTTTCGGCTAGTAGTCCACAATTAACATTTTGTTCTGCTGAGAGATCTTCTATTAATCTTAAATCTTGCCAAATAGTTGTTATCTTGCGTTTCTGCTTTCTATCTAATTGCTCGAAACTTTTATTGAATAATTTAACCTCACCTTGAGTTGGCTTGATAGTGCCATTAAGCACTGATATAAGAGTAGTTTTACCTGAACCGCTTTTACCTAAAAGTGCAATTTTATCCCCTGAATTTATTTTTAAATTTACTTTATTTAGAATCAGATTATTTTTGTAATTATAAGATATATTTTTTAATTCTAAGAGAGTATTATTCATCTAATTTTATTTAATTTCCTCCCGATATCCTCTATATTTTTATACTGTTTTGCTTCTGCATTAATAAATCTTTTTGCATTGAACATATCTAATATCTGTTTATGTGATTTTTGCTTTATGTCTAAATTTAGAATTACTGATTTAAGTTGTTTTGTAAACCCTTCCCAGAATCTATTTTCAAGATCCCCTTGAGCCAACCAATGATAATCAACATATTCTGGGGTGATCCAGAATAATTCTAAATTACTTGTTCTTTTGGGATTATTTTTAAGATTGTTTTCCCAAACTTGTTTATTTAAAGCTCCAGCATCAAATGCCCCACTATTAACCAAAGCTATTGTGGCATCATGACTCCCACTAAAACCTGCTTTTTTTCCTTTAAAGTCTTTAATTTCTAACCCTGCTTGATTTAAGAAATATTCTGGCATTAATCTTCCAGACGTTGAGTTTTCAGAGCCAAAAGTAAATCTTAAATTCTTTAGTTTTTTAAGTCCTTTAATGTTTGAAATTGAGTTAAGTTCTAAATTTTTGTTTACTATAAAAACACTTTTAAATTCCTTATCGATATCTCTTTGAGCTATTACAATTGAATTAGGAGTTTGTAATCTTGCTTGAACTCCTGATAAACCGCCAAACCAAACTAAATCTAAATCTTTAGTTCTAAAACCAGTTACTGCTGCAACATAATTAATAATAGGAATGTATTTAACTTCTACATCAAGTTGTTTGGATAATTCTTTTGAAAATAAATTAAATCTTTTGTCCAAAACATCTTGGTTTTGATCAGGTATTGCTCCAACTTTTAAAACTTTGGGATTTGAAAATACAGGTGATGTAAAAATAGAAAATAATAGAGATGAACTTAGTAGGATATTTTTTAAATTAAACATACATTTAGTTATTTTAATAGTATTCAGAGATTGCTTTTTCAAGCCTCTCTAGTCCATCTTTTATTTTAATCTCTGAAGCTGCACAAGACATTCTTATACATTCGTCAGCTCCAAAAGCTTTTCCAGGTACAACAACTAATCCGTAATCTTGAAGAACTTTGTTGCAGAAATCAACAGAAGTAATTGAGGAGTTAGGTAATCTTGGAAATGCGTAAAATGCTCCATTAGGTTCTTCAATATATATCCCATTTATATTCTTAAGGCCCTCATAGAGAAGACTTCTTCTTTGATCATAATGGCTATTTATCATTGAGAAAAACTCATTATTAATTTTTAAAGCCTCTAAAGCACCTTTTTGAACAAAAGAACAAACATTACTTGTACTTTGACTTTGTAATGCTGAGGATGCTTTGATTACATCTTTGGGACCTACTAAATAACCTATCCTCCAGCCAGTCATAGCCCATCCTTTCGCAAACCCATTTATTATAAAAATCCTATCTTTTAAGTCATTTGCTAGTGTAGATAAACTGTAGTGTTTAAATTCTTTTTTAAGGATTAGTTCGTAAATCTCATCAGAAAGAATATTGATATTCGGATTCTCTCTTACTATGTCAACAATTTCCAATAACTCTTCCTTTGACATCACTCTCCCAGTTGGGTTATTGGGAGAATTGATAATAATAAATTTAGTTTTTGAAGAGATTTTAGACTTCAAATCTTTTATATTTATTTTAAATCCATCTACAGCAGAAGAATTTGTATAGATTGGGTTTCCACCAGCCAACCTAACCATCTGGGGATAACTTAACCAGTATGGAGCAGGTATGATAACTTCGTCTCCAGCATTTAATAAAACTTGGAAAAGATTATATATTGCTTGTTTAGCTCCATTTGTGACCATTACATTTTCAAATTCAATATTTAAGTTGTTTTGAATTTGAAGTTTATTGGCAATTGCTTTTCGAAGATCTAGATTACCAGCTGCGGGCCCATACTTTGTAAATCCATCGAATATAGCTTTGCTAGTGGCATCTATAACTTCTTTTGGGGCATTAAAATCAGGTTCTCCAGCGCTTAAATTGCAAATATCTGCTCCTTCTGATGCTAATTGATTTGCTTTGGCACTTATCTGCAGTGTAAGTGAAGGCTCAATTGAAAGTGCCCGTTCCGATAAATTAACTTTACTCATCGCTTTATTGCTTTTCAAATATGGCTTTTAATAATGACAAATGCATAAATTAAGAATAAGTAAAAGTATCACAGAATGGTTTAATTTAGTTCATTTTCTTAATCTATTTTATTTTCATGTTTTGAGTTCTTAAGATAAAAAATATTTAAAGTTTTATTTTTTGTGAAAAGGTTAGTTATAGGGAGAGGAAGTGTATTTGCAGATTTGTTAATAATTGGTGAGGCACCTGGAGCACAGGAAGACTTAGAAGGAAAACCTTATGTAGGTAAATCTGGTAAGTTATTAAACTCATTATTGATAAAAGCGGGGATTGACTATAAGGAGGATGTTTATTTTTGTAATGTAATTAAATGTCGTCCACCAAATAATAGAAAACCCACTGCTAGAGAAATTAATATTCATAAACCTTGGTTATTACAGCAAATAAAGCTAGTTGATCCAAAATTTATATTACTTACTGGTTCGACTGCTATGAGAGCTATTTTAGAAGTTAAAGATCCTATAAGTAATTTAAGAGGTCAATGGATTAAAAAAGATGGGAGGCAAATTATGGTAATTTTTCATCCATCTTATTTGTTGAGATTTCCTTCAAAAGAAATCAATAAACCTTATCATCTAACTTTAAAAGACCTAGAGAATGTAAGTGGTAAACTGTATGCCTTATAATTTAGTAAATCCTTTTTGAATATCAAGAATTTTAATGTCATTAACTCAATCAAAAGAGGTTAATAGTCTCTCCAAAAGATATTCAACTCATATTGAGAGGAGGATAACTAGAACAGTAATGGTTGGTGATATAGCTATTGGAAGTGATTATCCAGTAAGAGTTCAATCGATGATAAATGAAGATACTATGGATGTCGAAAATGCTTACTTAGCTATCAAAAGGCTACATGATGTGGGTTGTGAAATAGTGAGATTAACTGTTCCATCTCTAGCACATGCAAAAGCCGTAGGAGATATTAAAGAAAAATTATTGGGAAATAATATCAACACTCCCTTAGTAGCTGATGTTCATCATAATGGTATGAAAATTGCAATGGAGGTTGCAAAACATGTTGATAAAGTAAGAATTAATCCTGGATTATTTGTATTTGAGAAATCAGACCCTACAAGAACTGAATATACCGATGAGGAATTTGAAACTATTAAACAAACAATACTTAAAAGATTTACCCCTTTAGTAGAAGTTTTAAAGGCTGAGAACAAAGCTCTAAGGATTGGAGTTAATCATGGTTCTCTATCTGAGAGAATGCTTTTTACTTATGGAGATACTCCATTGGGAATGACAGAATCTGCGATGGAGTTCGTCAAAATTTGTGATGAGCTTGATTTTCATAATATAATAATTTCTATGAAAGCCTCTAGGGCTCCAGTGATGATGGCAGCCTACAGGATGATTGCAGATAGACTTGACTCAGAAGGATATAATTATCCATTGCATTTAGGAGTGACGGAAGCTGGAGATGGTGATTATGGAAGGATTAAAAGTACTGCCGGAATCGGAACGCTTCTAGCAGAGGGATTGGGAGATACCATTAGAGTTTCTTTAACAGAAGCTCCTGAGAAGGAAATTCCAGTGTGCTATTCAATTTTGCAGTCTTTAGGATTAAGAAAAACGATGGTTGAATATATAAGTTGCCCTAGTTGTGGGAGAACTCTTTTTAATCTAGAAGAAGTAGTAGACAAAGTTAGAAATGCCACTTCACATTTAACTGGTTTAGATATAGCAATAATGGGATGTATCGTAAATGGGCCAGGAGAAATGGCAGATGCTGATTATGGTTATGTTGGGAAAGGTAAAGGAACAATTGCTTTATATAGAAGGAAAGAAGAGATAAAAAGAGTACCTGAAGACGAGGGGGTTAATGCTTTAATTCAACTTATTAAGGATGATGGGAAGTGGATTGACCCTTAAGAACTTGCCAAATTATGAAATTTTAAATAAATTTTTTATAATATAAAAAAAATAATTAATTCTTTGAAGATAACAAAATTGCCTAAAAAAAAAATTATAATTTTATTTGCGACAACTTTTTTTGGGATATTTTTCAATAATTTTGCAGAAGCAACTGTTTTAAATAATAGTTATAAAGAAGTAATTGATAATGTTTGGCAAATTGTATATAGAGATTTTCTTGATTCAAGTGGTAAATTTCAAAAGTCTAATTGGATTAAGCTAAGAAAAGAGTTTTTATCAAAAACATACTCAGACAGTAATGAAGCATATGATGCGATTAGAGATATGCTATCGAACTTAGATGATTCCTACACAAGATTTTTAGAACCTAAGGAATTTAATCAAATGAGAATTGACACCTCTGGAGAATTAACTGGGGTTGGCATCCAAATAGTTAAAGACAAAGAATCTGATGATTTAATAATTATTTCTCCTATAGAAGGTACTCCTGCTTATGATGCTGGAATTAAAGCTAGAGATAAAATATTATCTATAGATGATATTTCTACTGAAGGGATGAATATAGAGGATGCTGTGAAACTAATAAGAGGTCAAAGAGGTACTAAAGTTAAGCTTGAAATTCTTAGAGGTTCTAAATCTTTTTTTAAGGTTTTATCAAGAGAAAAGATTGAAATAAAAACTGTTTCAAGTAAAGTCAATAAAACCAAAAACGGGTTGTTAATCGGTTATTTAAGAATTAAACAATTTAATGCAAATGCATCAAGAGAGGCGAGAGATGCTATTAAGGATTTAGAAACAAAAAAAGTCGCAGGTTATGTTCTTGACTTAAGAAGTAATCCTGGAGGGTTACTAGAATCAAGCATTGACATCTCAAGACATTTTATTAATAAGGGAATAATAGTAAGCACCTTAAGTAAAGATGGTTTAAAAGAAACAAAAAGAGGAAATGGTCAAGCTCTAACAAAGAAGCCCTTAGTTGTCTTAGTTAATGAGGGCTCTGCTAGTGCTAGTGAAATAGTTTCTGGTGCAATAAAAGATAACAATAGAGGGATATTAGTTGGGAAGAAAACTTTTGGTAAAGGACTAGTTCAATCTATGAGAACTTTAGTTGATGGTTCAGGTCTAACTGTTACGGTCGCCAAGTATTTAACTCCTAACGGTACTGATATAAATAAATCTGGAATTGTTCCGGACCTACAAGTAAAAATGAATATCAACCCTATTCTTCAAAGAGAGATTGGAACTAGAAAAGATAAACAATATAAAGCAGGTGAAAAAGAGCTAATAAATATCATTAAAAGGAAAAATCAGATAGGTCAGTTTAATCCTGCCACTACAAACCTAAATACATTTTTAAAAATTAATAATGGAAATAAAGTATTTTCATTAAATTAATTACTCATATCCAACATTCTTTTTATTGGTATA
The DNA here is from genome assembly GCF_000759975.1 of Prochlorococcus marinus str. MIT 9302. Classification (GTDB taxonomy): domain Bacteria; phylum Cyanobacteriota; class Cyanobacteriia; order PCC-6307; family Cyanobiaceae; genus Prochlorococcus_A; species Prochlorococcus_A marinus_M. The sequence goes on from NZ_JNAM01000005.1 coordinate 29,699, forward strand.
TAGGCTTTTCTAATTATTTCAGGGTCGAGTTCGATAGATGGTGAATTATTTTTCAAACAATCAAGAATTTTTTCTAAAGTATTTAATTTCATATATGGACACTCGTTACATTTACAACCTTCTATATCTGGAACTTCAATAAAGACTTTATTAGGTTCTTTTTTCTTCATTTGATGAATTATTCCAGGTTCAGTTAATACCATGTAAGTTTTAGATGGATCTTTGCTGACAAAATCAAGTAATTTACTGGTTGATCCAATAAAGTCTGAGAGAAGAAGTAAATTCTGACTACATTCAGGATGAGCAATAACTTTTGCTCCAGGATTTTGGTGTTTTAATTTTAGTAGAGCTTCTTCACTAAATGATTCATGTACAATGCAGCTGCCAGGCCATAATTTGAGATCTCTTCTTGAATTTTTCTGAACCCATCTCCCAAGATTCTGATCGGGAGCAAAAATTATCTTTTTATCTTCAGGTATCTTTTTAACTAATGAGACTGCATTACTGCTTGTACATATTAAATCACTTTGAGCTTTTACTTCCGCAGTACAATTTATGTAACTTACGACATAGTGGTCTGGATTCTCTTCCCTAAACTTTTGAAATTTATCTGAGGGACAATCGTCTGCTAATGAGCATCCTGCGTCAATATCTGGCAATAAGACTGTCTTATTTGGGCTAAGTATTTTTGCGGTTTCGGCCATAAAGTGTACCCCGCAAAAAATTATTATATCTGCATCATTATTTGCAGCTTTCCTAGATAGATCTAGTGAATCTCCAATAAAATCTGCAATTTCTTGAATTTCTGGAGCTTGATAATAATGCGCCAAAATAATGGCATTGGCTTCTAGGCAACGCTCCTTTATTTCAGAAATCAAATCCTCTTCTTTTTGAATCGATTTCTGTTTTGCAGTAGAAGTTATACTGGTCAGGATTTAGAATATCTCTTAATAGATTATATGCCTTTAAACAGAAAAAATTCTGACAAATTTAAAAATTGCTATTGTTGGTGACTGTCATGGTCAATGGTCTGAATTAGACTTGAAAGTTTTATCGATTCTTAAACCAGATATTGTTTTATTTGTTGGCGATATTTCTGATGGGAGTGTCAAAATAATTAAAAAAATAAATAAGATTCAAATCCCAACTTTTGTGATTTTAGGTAATCATGATAGAGGGAAGGATTCTACAGGTGAAATTCTCTCAAAGCAGATAAGAGTTCTTGGCGGAAAATATTTTGCATGGGATTTGAAAGTTTTTAATAATCAAATAAATTTACTATCTGCAAGACCATGTAGTTCTGGCGGTGGTTACTATCTTTCACAAGAAGTAAAAGGAGTTTATGGTCCTATCAGCGAACAAGATTCAATAAATAAAATTATCAAATGTTCTGAAAATTCCATTGAAGATATACCTTTAATAATTATGTCTCATGCTGGCCCTTCAGGTTTAGGTTCTGAACCTGGAAGTATATGTGGGAAAGACTGGAAATTACCCTCTCTAGATTGGGGAGATAGAGATTTGTCGGTTGCTATTTCACAAATACAAAAGAAAAGAAAAGTTGATCTTGTGATTTTTGGTCATATGCACAATCGGCTTAAAAGAAATCTTGGTTTAAGAGAAATGTTTAAAATTGATAGTAAAGGAACATTTTATTTTAATACTGCTGTAGTTCCAAGATATAAAACTGTTGAAGATGGAAAATTGTTAATTAATTTTTCATGGATTGAGTTTGAAGAAAAGAAATTAAGACATGTTTCTCATCGATGGTACTCAGAGTTAGGAGAAATTTGTGAAGAAGAAAAATTTTTTTGATCATATTTTAAGTGTTTTTGGGTTTTTCATATCTTGAAAATAATGTTTGAGATAAAATATATCCCGCAATTCCTGCTGCAGTAAATGCTAAGCCGTTTTTAAATAAAGGTAATAAATCATTCGTTCTGGTGATTATCGGTGCTAAACCAAAGATTCCAAATAACATTCCCCATAAAGGAGAAAGAAGAGCTAAAAATCCAATTGATATAACTTGACCTTCTTTCCTTGGGGCAGATGCGAATCCTGCTACTAAACCTCCAAGGATAGAGGTACATAAAGTCCATATATATTGCTCTTTGGGCAGACCTGGGACAACTTGACATCCTCCTCTCTTAAGACAAATCTTTACTGAATTAATTGCATCTAGTACTGCTCCATCTTCACCATGATCTTTTACATAATATTGATTACCAAATCTTGTTTGAAGTTCAACCCAAAATAATCTTGGCATAAAATTAAAATAAGCCTCTCCGACGTTAAAGTTAAGCAAATTACCACCTCTGGGATCTGCAACTATTAATAAACTCGTCTCATCTAGATCCCAATAGTCTTTTATCGCGCTACCAGGAGAACTCTCAAACTGAGATAAATATTTAATTTTCCATCCACTTTCAATTTCTAGCTTGTTTAGATTATCCTCTAAAGATTTTTTCTGATTGGGACTCAATGTTTTAGCTAAATCAATTACAGGTGTTTTTTCTTCTGGTAAAAGATTTGGATTATTTATAGCGAAAACGGGTTTATGTGAAGTTAAAACTACTATAGTTAGAAATATTCCTAATAAATAGTTAATCTTTGAAGGCATAAATAAGTTTTGTCTCTTTATATTTTCGCCGATGAATAGCTTACCCGCGAATAATCCAGATTGGTTAGTAAAAAAAATAATAAAAATGGGCGGGACTATAAGTTTTTATGACTATATGAATTTTGTTTTAAATGATCCTATTAATGGTTATTACGGCAGCGGTAAAGCTGAGTTAGGCTTTCGAGGAGATTTTGTTACATCACCCTCTTTATCTGATGATTTTGCTTTTTTGGTTGGTAAACAAATAGAAGATTGGTTGATTCAGTTCAAAAATAGTTTTTTATCTAATCAGAAATTAGCTGTAATTGAATTTGGAGCAGGAGATGGAAGCTTTATGAGTGGATTAATTAAATATTTTTTAGAAAATAACAAGAATTTTTTGGAAGGAGTTTCTTTTGTAATTATTGAACCTAATGAAGGGATGGTAGAAAAACAAAAAATTAAATTGGACGAATTTTTAAACTTAGGTATTGATATTTTATGGAAAGGTTTGGAAGAAGTAGAGGAAAATAATATAAATGGAATAGTTCTTGCAAATGAGGTTTTAGATGCTTTGCCAGTAGAGAGAATAACCTTCTCAAAAGGAAAATTACTTCGACAAGCAGTTTCTATAGACAAAACATCTCATAAATTATATTTTGATGAAATGCCAATTACAAGTGAATTGGGAAAAAGTATTGAACTTGCTAAAAGTGAGTTGGGAATTACTATCCCGCCTGAAGACGCTCTTGAAGGATGGACAACAGAATGGCATATAGATAACTCAAAATGGTTAGAAGCTATTTATGGAAAAATTAACAATGGTATTTTATTGATAATTGATTACGCTAAGGAAGCTAAAAAATACTACTCCTCTAAGAATTCTGATGGGACGATAGTTTCCTATGGAAATCAAAAAATGACAAATAATGTCCTAGATTCTCCTGGAAATTGCGATTTAACATCTCATGTGTGCATAGAAACTTTAATTAATGATGCTGAGACTCTTGGATTTAATACTGTTGGACTAACTAAACAAGGTGAGGCTTTGTTGGCACTTGGATTGGCAGAGAGACTTTATGGTATTCAGAAGGAATTTATGGAGGATTTATCAAATGCTCTTTTAAGAAGAGAGGCATTACTTAGACTCGTGGATCCTGTATGTCTAGGCGATTTTAAGTGGTTTGTTTTTAATAAGTTTAAGGAGAAGGAAATGAATATAAATTCAACCTGTTTGCGTTAAGAAAAAAACTTTAAAAATAATGAATCCTCTACGTCGTCATATATATCTACTTCACCAATTTCTTTCGGTAATATAAATCTCATTTTGCCATCACGAACTTTTTTATCGCCCATAAGTATTGTTAGAACCTCTTCTTTCTTTATTTTGGGGATCTCGGTAGGAAGATCGTAACTCTTCAAAAGATTCTTCTGTCTCTCTAATTCTTCTTTAGACCATAACCCTTTATCAATTGCTATTTCCCCTGCAATATTCATACCAATTGATATTGCCTCACCATGAAGAAATTTGCCGTATCCACATAAATTTTCAATAACGTGACCAAAAGAATGACCATAATTCAATATTGCTCTAACACCATTTTCATGTTCGTCTTGAGAAACAATATGAGACTTTGTTTTTATTGAACTATTAATTATTTTAATTAGATATTCATTCTTGAGATTTATAAGTTCATTCTTGTTTTTTTCAATTTCTAAGTATTCGAAAAGTTCTTTGTCTCTTATTACTCCATATTTAATGACTTCGGCTATTCCAGCGTTAAATTCTCTTTTAGGCAAACTTTTTAAAGTTTCTGGATCAATGAAAACTGCTCTAGGTTGATTGAAAGCTCCAATTAAATTCTTACCTTTTGGATGATTTACTCCTGTTTTTCCTCCCACAGATGAATCAACCATTGATAACAATGTTGTTGGAATCTGAATATATTCAATACCTCTCAGCCAAGTAGCAGCTGCAAAACCACTAACGTCTCCAACGATTCCTCCTCCAAGGGCAATAATTATTGAATTTCTATCTAAGCCAAATTCAAATGCAACATCATATATTTCACTTAAGGTTTTTAAGTTTTTATATGATTCTCCAGCCTTTATAAGGAACATTTTGGCCTGAAATTGATTATCTTTTAAATTATTTAAGAATTTTTCACCATACAAATTTGATATTTCTTCATTTGAAATCACAAGTATTTTTCTATTCTTTGTTATTCCAATTTTTAAAAGTTCTTCGCTGATATTATTCAGTATCCCTGCTTCTATAGTTACTTCGTATGACTTATCACCTAATGGGACTAATATTTTTCTATTATTCACAATTGATTACCTAGTTAAAATTTATAAATATTTGGTATTAAATACTTTATATATTAGCAAAATCTAAGCTCTAGATACTTAAAAATTCAGTTGTTAAGAATTAGAAATGGTAATAAAATCATGCTATGAGTTTAAAAAAAAATATAAACGATATTAAGAAAAATTATTCCCTAGGAATAATTGGAGGTGGTCAACTGGCTTTGATGTTAACTGAGGCAGCAAAAAAAAGAGATTTAGAAGTATGCGTGCAAACAAAATCTTGTGATGATCCTGCTGGCTTAAAGGCAGATCATGTCATAGAAGCTGATCCTTTAAAGATAAGAGGTAATAAATCATTAATTAATGAGTGTGAAAAAATAATTTTTGAAAATGAATGGATAAAAATTGATAAATTAAATTTAATTGATAATAACGATATTTTTGTCCCAAGCCTTAATGCAATTAAGCCATTAGTAGATAGGTTTTCTCAAAAAAAATTAATAGATAGAATGAATATTCCCTGTCCAAAATGGATAAGTATTGAAGATTTTAAAAATCTCTCGGATGAAGAAATCAATAACTGGACTTTTCCTCTAATGGCAAAATCAAATAAAGGTGGGTATGACGGCAAAGGGAACAGAAAAATAAGGACAAAAGAAGATTTAGATTCTTTTTTAACAGAGAATAATTCTGATGAATGGTTAATAGAAGAATGGATAGAGTATGAAAAAGAACTGGCTCTTGTTGGTTCGAGAGATAGGACCGGTAAGATAAGATTCTTTCCAATAGTTGAGACATTCCAATCAAACCATGTTTGTGATTGGGTTCTTGCACCTGGAACAAATGAATATGATTTGAACTTATTTGCAATAAATATTTTCTCTTCAATAGTCAATGAACTTAATTATGTTGGAGTTTTAGCTATTGAATTCTTCTATGGAGATAATGGTCTTTTAATTAATGAAATAGCTCCTAGAACACATAACTCAGCTCATTTCTCTATTGAAGCTTGTACCTCAAGTCAGTTTGATCAATATGTTTGCATTTCTTCTGGGATAATGCCACCTGAAATTAAAATGAACTGTGAAGGGGCGATTATGATCAATCTACTGGGATTAAAAAAAAATTTCCCAATGACAATTGAAACAAGAGTCAAAATGTTATCTGAAATTGAGGGTTCTAATATTCATTGTTATGGCAAATCTCGAGAAATTCTGGGAAGAAAAATGGCTCACATTACATTTTTATTAAATGGTAAAACGCATTCAGAAAGATATGATGAAGCTCAAGTTTTATTAACTATGGTAAGAGACATTTGGCCATCTCCAAATGGATAAAAAAATGAGTTAAAGTTAGGTTACTGGATCTTTGGTTAAGTTCTTCTTTATGTGCTCTGATCTGACTCTCTTTCGACATGAGGAGACTGTCGTGATGCGGTAGTAAACCGATCTTGTAATCGGAAACGAAAGCCCACTTTGAATCCTCTTCTGGCATTTCCAGGTCGATGCAGCAGAGAACTGACGGGGATCCGGTGTTGCCTATCAAAATCCTTGCTATAACAAGCTTTTGGTAGGTATTTTATTTTTGTGAATTTGGTTTGCAGCACTATATTAGTGGTTATCTGTCAAGATACTTGACGATTCATTCCATATGTACTTATATTACTAGTACATATGTATTATCTAGGAATGACTTTAGGAGGGGCTAATGTTTGGACTAATTTTTCTTACGGTTATCGTAATGAGTCTCCAAGTGGTTGGTTGCTTAGTCCAGACCGCAGTAGATTAATTTTATTTACAATGAATAAAAAATCTCCAAGAAATAGAATGAGAATTTTTGCTCATACATATTATGCAAATAATCTTGGAGAGCCAGCGGCAATTAAATCATCAACTCAAATGTATTTGGACAACGCCTGGGATAAATGGCATGACCTTCAATTAGAAGGTTGGACTTTTGAAGAACTTGAATTACCTGAATCAGCATGATTAATTTAAATCCAATCAAAAAAAAACCATCAAAAGTAGATAGAAAGTTATCTATCCAAGACCCCTCAAAATTATTAGCAGAATTTTTTAATGGTGTTGTTATTGAACTTGATGAAGAATATGAATATGACTCATAAGGAATTGATAGATCAAGTTTCCGCAAATTTATTTAAACAAAGCGGAAAGCTAGAAAGCAGAAGATCTTGGTTGGCAATTAGAAATTATCTCGAGCAATTGGATACCGAACAACTTAGAGCCATGCTTAAAGAACAAGGATGATTTAAAAACTTTATTTATGAATTATTTATTTGGATTTTATTTTTTTCTTAATCCTTAGAAAACTGTAAGTTCCAAAACCAACCAAAAACATGTCCAAGTAAATATGCCAAGTAGGAAAAATCTTGTGTATTAGTTCCATTAGCTTTTTATTGCCAATTGCCAATAAGGATAATCTAAATTTGATTTTTCTCTAATTAATTGTAATTTTCTAGAATTTATTTTTAATACAATTCCATCTGTTGGATATTTTTCAAATAGCTTACCTTCTATCCATTGTTTTCTAAATACTTGGACTTGGCTAGTGAAATTACAAGAAATATCATGAGGTATTGTAAAACCTAGCTTAGAAAGACTCTTTTTTGACTCATATTGGTTAAGTGTTGAATTAAGTATTTGAAATGAGCAAAAGCTGAGGTTTTCAGAAAATCCTTCTTTAGCCCTAAGAAATCCAGAAGCGATTCTTTGGGAGATATTTGGAGTTTGGTTGGGTGCATATAGTTCGCCTCTAACTTGAAGAATTCCTTTTATAGGGAGATGATTAGGAATGTCTTTAACTTTTATAATTTTATTTGTAATTTCAGTGCCTTTTCTTGAAATTGCTTTCTCTAAGTTTCCATTTCTATATTGCAAAGCAACAGCACAACCATCAATTTTAGGCTCAATTAATAATCTAGTATCTGGTAATAATCCTTTCAAAAATTTATCTATTGAATCTTTCTCTAATGAAGGCAAAACTAGCTTATTTTTCTTTTTAAAGTAATCACAATTAGGATTTGTTCTTAATAAATTCTTTTCAAGTTGGTTGAACTGCTTATCAGAGATTAAAGCATTACCATTTCTATAATTATCGTCATACCATTCAATTCGTTCCTCTAAATAAGTCTTCATTTAATACGATTGATTAAGTTTTTGGCTAGGGATCCAACTTGGTTTATCCATAATCCATTTTTCTCTATCTTCAAATTTAACAGTCCATAAAAGAAATGAAGAAATTTGTTTTAAAGATATTCCAACTATATATCTTGTTTTTGGACTTATTGATATAAATCCAATTAATGATATTAGTAAGATTAGTTTGAACAAAAACTTAATCATTCAAAAACTAAGCATAATTTTTGCAAACTTTTTAATTTTTGCAATTCTTATAACCTTCAATCTTTGCTAGCTCGTCAACGGTCAAACCTGTCTCTTTTAATAGGGTTTCTCCGATATCGTCTTTATTAAATTTAGTTAATGCTCCTTTAGTAGAGTACATAATGCATTGGTTTTTATATTTTGCTTCTTTGACAACAGGAAACAAATAAAAACCAAATAAGACAATAAAAGTACCATAGGTTATCACTTTTCTATGGTTTTTCCACCATTCATAAAATTTGTTGGACACGAAAATAAATAAATAACTAATTATATTTTAAATTGATTGTCAACTAATTAATTTAATAATTAAAGGACTACTTAATTGATTGTTTTTCCATTAATGGATCTAACCCAAGAATAATATCTTGATTTTCTAATCCTTTGTTCTTTGGAGACCAATCTATCTGCATTTTCTAAGGGTGATTAACCTTTATCAACTTTTGTTGATATTGATATGCCAAAACCTTTTGCTTCGATTTTTGCTGTACCACCTTCTAAAAAAAATAGAAAAGACCAACCTTTATTCCATCCTAAATAGAAGGGATTACGATACATTTTATTTTTTCGATTTACTATTTAATGATATTTCCCTATTGGAGGTACTACTGGTATTCATTATTACCAAATGAAAAATACAAGTTCTAAAAAGTAATTTTTGTATTCAAATAATACTTGGGAAAGAATACTTGACGCTGAAGAGTAGTATACATATACTATTAGTACAGCTGTATTATCTAATATGACATCAGGAGTCGCTAATGTTTGGACTAATTTTTATCGCAGCAGCCTTATTGACCCCCCAACTGGCTGGTTGTTTAACCAAAAAAGTGGTTTATTGATTTTTTTTGAAAGTTATAAGAAATCTGTATCTTATAACTTAAAAGTCTATACTTACCTTTTCTATGCAAATGAATTAGGTGAACCAGCCCAACTTAAAAAATCAAGACTTCATTCAATTGAATGTGCTTATGAAACATGGAATGAATTAATTTCTGGGGGTTGGCAAATTGTTACTAATAAATTCCAGTAATCATGATTAAGGTAAATTCGGCAAAATGAGAATATCTAAAAGAACCTATTCTAAAAAGAAAAAGTACAAAAATTTGTACTACTTGTAATCGCTTTCGCTAAAGAACTACTTAAACGTTTGCTACTGTCTTGATCTGTCCAAGATACGAAAAACGTTTACCAAAGAGTAATTATTTATTTAAAGGTTGTGAATATTTGCAAATAAATAGGACTATATTTTCTCCTGAAGCAAATTAATTATTCTCTAAATAAATTTTTCATTGTAGATATATTTAATTATGTAAACAAAGCATTATTTTATACAACTTCAAAAAAACTTTTTAAGTAATTTTTAGTCATGATTCAATTTTACTTCTCCATATTTCTATTGGTTGTGCTAACCTTTTTTGCACTTTTGTTAGATGCACCAGAATTGGCTTCTTTAATTCAAACCTTTTAGGAAGCAATAAATATGTTTTCAATTATTTTTTATCACCCAAAACTTCTTTAAGATTATCAACAGATAAAAATTAATTTTTATAGTAAATAATAAAATCAGCATTTTTACTGATTTACCTTCGTTATAAGTTAGTTGTAGGTTTAATTTGTTGAATTGGAGGAATCTAATGATTGACAGTCCACCAGAGGAGTTGGATTATAAAATCTAAATCTAGATAAAACTAAAGCTAAGTTTGGAATGTATCTCTTCTTCGAGATTCATTCCTTTTTGATTTTAAAAAACTCTGAAATTTAAGAATATTAAATTTTAAAATAAAATAATATATTCTTATTTAATTAATATTTTATGTCACGGGCACTTTATTAAGTGGCTAATTTTACCTGAATCCAAAACCAGTTTTTTGATCTTTCTTTTCTTCCCATTCGTTCATAATTAGCTTTAAAAAACTTTTAACTTCTAAATTCGTAGCACCAGTATCTTTTTGAAGATTTTTACAGATATTATTTATTTGCTTATAGGCATTATCAATTAATAATGTTTTTTGATCTGGATTAGACATAGAATTTTAAAAAGCTCCGTTACAGTTAAATTCACTGCAATTAATAACCCTCATAATGTTCATTATGAAGTTATGAAATTTTTCATCATAAAAAAATCCCCAGGTCGTAAATATAGCAAAACAAGAGAAAGCAAAAGCAGCATATTGGAGCCAGTGTATTCCGTAGCTGTCTAATCCATTTTTATCAAAATCAGAATTACTCAAAGTTTTTTTTCTTATTATAAAAATTTTTTTACAAATTAGATTGTTTTAGAACGAGAAATTTAATTTGCCGAAAATCTTAAATATATTTATCGCTTAAATAAACCCAGGAATTATCCATCCAAAAAAACCGTAGTTTATTATTAATGCTAAAAAACCAACCATAGCTAATCTACCATTTGTTATTTCGGCATTTTTCCAATATTTACCCATATAGTTTTTAATTTTTTTTGCATTATTATCTATTGAATAATTTGGTTCTAAAGGTTCCTGTAACCTTTTGATTGTATATAAAGAAAATTGGATTGTAATTGAAATGATTACAACTATAAAACTAGTAAGAGCATCCATTTTTATTTTTCATCTGTGATATTTGAATCAGCCAAAGAGTAAATAACATTAGTTTATATTAAACATTTCCTTATATCTGCTTTATGGCAAAGGAAACCTTAGCTGTAATTATTAATAAATGTAACATAGTTAATAAAAAATAGTATGAATTCTTAGTTTATTTTTGGATTTCAAATTTAAAAAGACTAAAGTGTTACGTTTATGTATTGCTTTAGGAAGTAGAGAAATTCACAAAAGCATTTGCTTTTAAATAGGATTTTCTAAATTAAGAGAGTATTAAACAATTTTGTATGGGAATATATCTTCAATTAATATTGACTTGCAAATAATAACTTTAACAACTAATTACGATTATTTTGTTTGATTTCGGGAAGATAAAATTTATTGCCTAATGTATAACCTATTGACATAAGTACGAAACCAATAAGTTGAGGTAAATGTGAATTTGCAAGAGAGATTTTTTCAATCATTTCTTAATCTATAAAATATTATGTTAGTAAAAATTTTTTAATTTTGTAAATCTATTTTTTATTATGATTCTTTAATTTCTCCAGATTTTTTTAGAGAATTCACAAGCCTTTCCTTTTCTGTTTTTAAATTTTCTAATGCAGATTTTGTGAATTGCTCTTTAGCCTCAAATTTTGCTGAACTTATAACTTTTTTATTAGGAAGTTTTTTCTTAGGTTCTGGATTCATATCAAATGGCTTTTTAAAAATATTAGAAGATATTTTTCTGGTATTAGGTATGATTTTTTACAGTTTGCGGGTTAATAATATTTGTTTACATAAATAAATTAATTTTTATCTTTTGGAAGCCTTAACCAACCTGAAGTCCATTCGGATTTTAGTTTTTCCCATGAGATCCTTTTAATATCTTTTTTATTTTTGGTAGGAAAAATATCAACCCATCTATCTTCCTTTTTACCACCATAAGCTTTAACTTGAAAATGCCTATTGCCATTAATAGTCTCTGGTGCTGTCCAACATAAAGGAGGAGGCCATTTCATGAATAATTTAAAAAAACTATGAAAAACTAGAGATTGCCATGACCAGTTAAAACTAAACCATAATATGCAATCGTACCAAGAATTAAAATTATACCTAGTATTCTAATAATCATTATGTAATTAATTTATTTTTAATATTATATTCAAGAATTTTTATTTAAATAAATTTCTTCAAATTTTTATATTATTGAGTTTAAGTTTTGAAAATATTTTAATTTTGCCTTGTTTTATTTTTAACTAAAGAGCGGCAAGATTTTGGATGCCATTCATTTTGAATTTCCCCAATGAAATCATATATAAATGAAAAGGGACATCCAGTTTCTTTTTAAAGTTCTGAAAGCTTTTCTTTGATGGATTCATATACATTCGTTATTATCCCAATTTTTTCTTCTTGGGAGGGAGCCCATTTTTTATTCTCCATTAATATTTTTTGAATTATTTTCCACAATATCGTAGTAGGTTATGTCTCCATAATCTGCATCTGAACAACATAAATCTCCATATAGTTCCTCTAACAAATCGTATGCATCTGAATAGTTATCAAAACTTTTAGCGGTTAATTCGTCAACTTTTCCATCAATTCTAATTATTTTGTAGGTCATATTTTACTTAGATGCAAAAAATAAATTTTTTGATTCATTAGATCATCTTATAAATAAAAATTTTATTTAGGAGTATTGGTTGGGTAAAGCTTCTGAATTTTATTTTTCTGAATTTCTATTTTTCTTTGTTCATATTTTTTTGCCATTATTTTTCTGATAAATAATTGTGGGATAAGCCAAACTAATGCAATAGCAATAGCCATGAAAACAGGATTTCTCCAGGTTAACCTAATAATCTCTTGTATAAATTCTTGATTAATAATTTCCATAATTTAAATTTTGATGATAAAAATATCTTCGCTTTCTTTTAGAAATCTTTTAAATATCAAAAATAATTATAACCTTAAAAAATCATATCAGGAATTTTATAACTTTTTTCTTTTTCCAGTTTGTTTTTTTTATATTTGGATTTAGATTAATTTTTTATTTTTAGTTTAAAGATGTCGACTTATCTAATTACAGGATCAAATAGGGGTATTGGATTAGAATTATGTAAGCAAATTCATAAGAGGGGAGATAATGTAATTGCAACGTGTAGGAAAGCTTCAAAAGAACTTAGAGATTTAGGAGTGAGAATTGAAGAGAATATAGAAATTTCTTCTGATGAGTCGATAACAAATTTGTGTAAAAAATTATCTGGAGTTAATTTAGATTGCTTAATTCATAATGCAGGAATTTATGAATTTAATTCTTTCGAAAACTTAGATAAAAAAAGTATTTTGCGTCAATTTGAAGTCAATGCATTGAGCCCAATATGTATGACTCAATCACTTAAACCTCTTTTAAAAAGATCTTCTAAAGTTGCTTTTATCACAAGTAGAATGGGATCTATTGAAGATAATACCTCTGGAAGTTCTTATGGTTACAGGATGTCTAAAGTCGCCTTGTCCATGGCTGCAAAATCACTTTCTATAGATTTATTAAAAGAAGATATTTATGTAGCTATTTTGCATCCCGGGTTAGTGAGTACAAGAATGACTGGCTTTACAAGAAATGGAATTAGTCCTGTAGAATCAGCAAATGGCCTTTTAAAACGTATTGATTCTTTAAATAAAAAAAACTCAGGTAAGTTTTGGCATGCCAACGGAGAAGTTTTACCCTGGTAATATCTTTACCTTTGTATTGAAGAGATTTATATCGTTAATTTGTTAAAAAACTTTTAAATTTTTAACGAATTTCTTTTCTTCTTTAATTCTTTTAGTTATGTTTAGAAAAACATTAGTAAAGGAGGTGATTCATTGTCGTATCTACCGAAAAATGCGGTTATCAAAGGGACCGTGAATTCAGTATCTTCATCACATTCATCGGTCTCTTTTTCTTTAATTAAGAAAAAAGGTTTTATTATCAATAGATTTATATAAATTAATCACTTAATAATCAAAAGCTCTGCATCTCGAGTATTTGCAGAGCTTTTTTTATTAATTTAAATAGTCTTTCAAAATGTAATCTATCTTTTTTTTCCGAAATAAATTAAGGCTAAAAAAGATAAAGTGCTTACCAAAGCGATTAAATACCACCCAGTTGTAGAGTCGCTAGTTACTTCTGTCATTTATTTTGATTTTTGTCTGAGGAATTGATTATTTGAGAAAAAATCACAATTGATAGCATTAAAAAAACTAAAAGGATGTAAGTTACGTTCATTTATAAAAAAATGCTAATTATCAAAAAAATTATTCCTAGAACTACCGTAACAATTGCGCCATCAACTAATAAGTCTTTCCATGTATAACTTTTAAGCATCCTTGTTTTATCTTCCTCACTCATAAGGTTCTTCAACCACGTCCAATCTAAAAGCTGTGTCAATGCAAAACCAAAAATTAAATGACCAATCAAAATGCCTATTAGATCAACTCTAGAAATATTTTTGGTGAAACTTGTAATAATAAAAAAGTCCACTAGCTTTTGTCTTTATTAGATAAGGCTCCACCTTCTTCTTTGTATTTTTCCCAAGCTTCACTTATTTTTGCTTTAGAAAAATTTTGTTTCCCCTCAGAGAATTTATTTTTGAGATTATTAAAACTATTGGAAAACTCTTTCTTTGTTGGTTCATCAAGAAAGTTTGATGTCAATTTCCATAAATACCAGCTACTAGCTAGTAGAAGAATTAATCCCAGTAATTGCATATTAGTTTTTTACTATGCTACAACCTTTTAAATGGTTTCGATAAATTAATTTATTTAATACCTATAGAAATATTTTTCTTTAGATCTAAATTAAAACTTTAACCAGTGAAAAAAAATTCTATCTAGCAACCAAATAGTTAACCCCCCTTCCAGGAAAGCTAACCAATACATCCCATAATCTGAAAACCCCATTTGTTCTTTGACTGTTTTAATTAATTTTTTATGAGCTTGAATTAGATTTTTCATTAATAAATCAAATTTATTTTAAACCTGCTGGATTTCTTTAATTAAAAAACCCTTTCCATAACAAGAAAGACAGGTTTGAGTTTCATCTAATGAAATTCTTAGAAAACCTGCTCCATTACATCTAAAACAATTTACTTGAGTATTTGAATAGAGTTTTGACTTGATTTTAGCAGCACGATTTAAGCATGAAACAGTTTCTTTACGACCATTTGCTTTAGCAGCTTTGTTTAAAAGCTTTTTGTAGTTGACTTTAAGTTCTTTAGTATTCATCTTTTAGCTGGTGCTATTTTTCAAATATAGGTAAAAGGAATAAATAAATAATTTAAATAAAACCTTTGAAATTACCATTTATATTTCTAATCTGATCTCTTGTTGAGATTTTTTTAATATAACTGATATTTATTTTTAATGTTTAAGAAAGGAGTACAATTTTGTATCTTTTAATAGAAGATTTATATTTGATTAAATAATCTCAGATAGTTTAAAAAATATTTTTTACTTTCAGATGAGTAAATTTATAAATAGGATTGTTTCTTAATTATATCTTTGATAGCTCAAAAATATTATTATCCAGCCTTTTTAAGATTTTTTACTAAAAAATCATTTTCGTTAGTAAGAACATCAAGCTTTGATTTCTTAAATTCTTCTTTAATTTCGATAGTCAAATTTTTTTTTATTTTATTGGAATTCATAAATTTAAAATTATTTTAAAAAAATGACAATCTGAATCCTACCAATCCCTAAAACAAAATGTGGGATCATTTGTCAAAAAAACGAAAATATTTTATTTTGCACATAGAAGATTTAATTCAATCAACATATTGTGGAAAACCCTGTTGAAAAACACTAAAAAAGTGGATAACTCTCGGGGAGCATTATCAAAACAAGCTTTTCTTGAATAATTTTTAAGTATTTATACTCCATTAAGAAAAGTTTAAATATAGTTTAAAAGGCATCATAATCTATTGTTATAACAGTGGGATCATTACTTTTAAAGTTAGAAAATGTATCTTTACCTGAAAATAATGTTGAGAAAATAATAAAAAAATTTATTTTTAATGATGTATCAAATTGACAATTAAAGTTAAGAAAAATAAAAGGAAACTTGATTTTTTTTATTTTTGTCTCATCCATTGAAATTAAGTCTTGATTCGGTTTTCTCTATGGAAATATTTCTCAAATCTAAAATTAATCAAATAAATTAAATTAAGTTAAAAAATTTAAAATGTCAGAGGAAAAAAAGGATTCAAAAAAATGTTCTGGAAAGAAAAACATTATGTTTGCCTATGGATTTATTCAACTTGGATCTAGTTTTGTATCTGCAATAGCTTTAGCTGCAATAGCTTTTGGATTCTGTTCAGTAAAAAAAGAGTCTAAACTTTTTAATCAATGTGTTGTCGAAATTATTGAAGACGGTGGGAGTAAATCTGATGCAGTGAGATATTGCAATGGGGGTAATTAAAAGTCCCACTCATAACAATTAAATGAATTCAACATGTGATTTGATTATTGACTCTTTAAAAGACGAGCCAATTGGAGAAACTCATCACTTTACTTGGTTTATATCAGATATTGGAATTGTTGCCCTATTTAAAGGAGACGAGAAATTTGAAACTTATAATTCAAATGTTGAAACTGAGGCCAATAAAATAGCTTTGGATATAAGCAAAGAAGAAAAGGAGTATCTCAATATTAATGAGATACAATTTTTCTTATTTTATTCATAATTTATAATCTATTTCAGGATTTAGTAAGATGGCTCAAAGTTAAAGCTTGGCTCTTTAATATTATTTTCGCTAATTAACTCGTACGTGAGTTCTTTATTTAGGGCATTTATATAGGATGTATAAAGTTTCCCCCAAACAAATTCGAATTCATCTTTATTTAAATTCTTGAAAAGAATTTCTCCTTTAAAGTAAATGTGATAAGAATCATTCATCATGGAAAATCAATCTTTTCCTTTTTAACGCAAAGAGTTCTGTATGTAGTATTGTCTGCTACTAAAAAGAAATTTATAAATGGAATGAGAAATACTCTTAAACCATTCGTGTATTCATTTTTTGTTTTTTGAATAATCCGACTGTCTCATCTAGATCCATACATGGCTGAATACTTATATCCATTAACCTTCTCCAAGGATGCCATTGCTTCCAAATTGTCTCAAGGGAATCAGCGCTAACTACAGAATGACCTATCCCATTTTGAACCATAAAAATCCAAGAATGAACCTCATAGTTTTCAGGTCTGTTTTGAGGACCGCCTGATTCGTACCAATTAATTAGCATTTCTGCCCCTTCTTCTTGATCCTCGCCATCAGTAAATTCGTAGGAAATCAAATACCTTTGCATATAATTTATTATTAAAATCTCTAAACTATTTTAACTCTAGATTTAGATATTGCCTTCCAATTTAATAAATGCTATGAAGTTTATAGAAGTGATTGTTTTAAATGACAGAAAGATTTGGAAAAATTAGAAAAAATGTCTTAAATAATATATCTTTTATAAATAAGAGAATTTTGAAGTGTTTTCAAAATCATGATCTATTCGTATAGTTCCTGGTGATAGATAATAGTTGATACTTTTTAAAACACAATAAATTAGTTACTATGTTTATGCTGAAGAGATTTTAATGAAAAATAAAAAGGATAATAGTGATCCAATTGATAATTTAGAGTATGAAAAAGTTCTTGAAGAAGAAATAATTAATTCATACGAAAGTAAATTTCATAAAGATACCGAACAAAATAGTAAAAAGATTAAATTTTACAGACTTAAAAGAAGTCCATTAGAGATAGTAAATAGGTTATTTTTCTTTTTCTTTATTGGAAGCTTTCTTTTTTCGTTGTTTTTAGCTTATTCAGAAAGTAAGTTGTGGTTCATACTTTATGTAATAAGTGCTTTGTCATGCGTTTTCTATACTCCTAATAGAAAGGCACTTAAAGAATTAATAGCAGCTTGGCCAAATATAGAGGATCTCATCAAAGGGAGAAGTTTGTGGAAAAAAGGGAAGTAAATAGATTATGAAACCGTTAATTTCATTTAAAAAATGGTTATTGAATATTCTGGTGCCATACATAGAGGGCACAAACAAGAAAAAAGAGGATAAAAAATGAGTCTAATAAAGGTTGGAATTATTGTTGAGATTTTTTTGTTTGTGGCAGTTTTTTTATGGGTTGTGAAACTAAATAGTAAACAAGCTAGACAACCATCTCTACCAATAAAAATAATTAAAAATCTAAAATTTTAGAATTTTGATTACAAAATAAGGAATCTTTATAAAGAGATCAAATTTATGGGCAAATTCTTTACTTATCTTCTCTCACTTTGTATGTGAAATCGGTTAGAACATTTACATTGTTTTTAAATAATATGGTTTCCTCTATTCAAGGTCTTGCTCCAATAACCAATCCATTAAATAGTGTCTTAATAGAAAAGAAACTAATAAATGTTGATCAGAAGTTTATTCAACTCGTTTCTCTAGCAGAAGGGTTACCTCGTACAGAAGTTATTGAAAGTGGAAGCAATTATTGGAGAGGTGTTTGTAGAAGCTTGATTTTTAGATTTCCAGATGACCTCGAAATTTTGAAGCTTGATTCAAGAAGTTATGTAGATAGATCTAAAGGAATCATTCAAATAAGATCTGCGGCTAGATTAGGTCAATCAGATTTAGGTGTTAATCTCAGAAGAGTGGAATATTTGTTTAATCAATTAGAGAAAATTTAATTAATCTGCTTTTTATAAATATAAGGTTCTTTTTACTAAATAGGTGTGCTTTAATTCATAAGAATATTTGAAATGCCATGGTAAAAATAATCTTAGTTGGAATTATTATTGCGCTTGTATATTCTCAACCTGATCTTCGTCTTACAGTCGCTGATTGGTTAAAGGTAGCTTCTGATTTTCTAGTTGAATCGGTAAAAGTAAAACCTTGAATTAATTTTTAATCAAGCACTAGTTAAGACCTGAAACAGTAATCATTTGTTTAATGCAAACAGCTACGAAAATAAATATTATTATCCTGCTAAATATATATTTCACCTAAACAAATAAATAGTTTTAGGAACATAATAGGAAATTTTTTTGAAATTTTTGAATAGTTAACGATAATAAGGGATATGAAGCTTAGATTATTTGAGTTCTATTTTATTAAAGACTACTTAAGGCCTTGGTTTGGACTTATTTATTCTTTATTCTTTCTGTTTTTTTTAGGTGCAATCGGCTATCGAATAACAGAGGGATGGGAATGGAGTGATTGCTTATGGATGGTTCTGATCACAATAACCACTATTGGTTTTGGAGAAGTTCAACCTTTAAGTCCTGAAGGCAGGTTCGTTACTGTCTTAGTAATCGTTGGCGGATTGATCTTTATTCAATTTACCTTTCAAAAAGCTGTTAGATTATTCGAATCCGGCTATTTTCAAAGAGTAAACGAATTACGTTTTAAAAGACTTCTTAGAAAAATGGAAAATCATGTAATTTTGTGCGGATATGGGAGGGTAGGTCAGGAAATATCTAACCAAATAAAAACGCAAAATATTCCAATTATTGTTGTTGAGAGCGATGAAGATAGAAAAAAGATTGCTGAAGAAAATGGTTTAGAAGTACTTTGTGCTGATGCAACTCTTGATGAGACTTTAAAACTGGCAGGATTAGAAAAATGCAAAAGTTTAGTTGTTACCTTACCTAATGATGCTGCTAATTTATATGTGGTTTTAAGTGCTAAAGGGATAAGAAGTTCTATAAGAGTAATAGCAAGAGCAGGTACTGAAGAAGCTGCAAGTAAATTAAGATTGGCTGGTGCAAGTATAGTTGTAAGTCCTTATATAGCTGCAGGAAGAGCAATGGCATCAATGGCTTTAAGACCTATTGCTATTGATTTTCTTGATCTGCTCGCAGGAAGTGAATGTGAAATTGAAGAATTTGAATTAAGTAATGATATTAGTCTTTTTGAAACTGCAGAGAAAAGATCACTTTCTGAACTTGGAATAGGCAAAAAGAGTGGTGCAAAAATTTTAGCCATTAAGGAAAACGAAAAATTAGTAACCAACCCTGGAGGTAACTTTATACTTCAACCAGGACAGGTATTAATAGCATTTGGTAGTAAAGAACAACTAAATATTTTGAACGGTTTGTTGGGTAATCTTGTTGTAGCAGTAGAGCTACTAAAATAGATATATCAAAATAATTTGATATATAAATCTTTCAATTTTTAAATTTCCTTAATGCTGTAAATTAACTTTATATTTAACAAACTTATTTCTCATTACTCAGTGAGCATTTTCAAAAATACCCTCATTTTCTCTGCTGCAATTTCATTAATACTTTCTCCATCTGCGATGGCATCAAAAAGATTGAGCGGAGCAGGTGCTACATTTCCCTCGAAAATTTATACTAGATGGTTTTTTGATTTAGCTAAATCTGGTGGACCAAGGGTTAATTACCAAGCAGTTGGTTCTGGCTCTGGAAGAAAAGCTTTTATAGACCAAACCGTAAACTTTGGTGCATCAGATGATCCTATGAAAGATTCTGATATAGAGAAAGTTACTAGAGGACTTGTTCAAATACCTATGGTTGGTGGAACTATTGCTTTTGGTTATAACTATGATTGCGATTTGAAACTTACTCAAGAGCAAGCAGTACGAGTTGCAATGGGTATGGTTAAAAACTGGAAAGAATTAGGCTGTAAATCAGGAAAGTTAACTTGGACACATCGTTCTGATGGTTCAGGAACTACTAAGGCTTTCACAAACTCTATGGAAGCATTTTCACCAACATGGACTTTAGGAACTGGTAAATCAGTTAAGTGGCCAGCAGGCGTTGGAGCAAAAGGTAATTCTGGTGTTGCAGGTGTAATTCAAAACACTCCAGGCGCAATTGGTTATGTAAATCAGTCTTATATAAAAGGTAATGTTAAAGCTGCTGCACTTCAAAATCTTTCAGGGGAGTTTCTAAAACCATCTGCAGAAGCAGGAGCTAAGGCTCTTAATGGTATTACTTTAGATGAAAATCTTGCGGGTAAAAATCCTAATCCAACAGCAAAAGGAGCGTACCCTATCGCTTCATTGACATGGATACTTGCTTACGAAAAAGGTAATGGTAGAAACACAAAAGCAATCAAACAAGCCTTTAATACATTGTTAAGTGATGAGTATCAAGATAAGGCTTCATCCCTTGGATTTATCCCCTTAAAAGGGGATATCCTTTTGAAATCAAGAGCTGCCGTTGAAAAAATAGGTAGTTAAAAAATTTAATAGATGTCAAATTATCATGACTTTCATATACCTTTAAGTCCTCTTAAAGTCTTTTACAGCATTTAGTAGTAGATTTATAGAGATATTGTTTTTTTAATGGAAGAGAAATTAACTCTTTTCAAGAATCGTAAAAGATTCGGTATCGAAAAAAATATAGATATTATCTTCAAGAATACTGCCCTAGTCTTGTCTAGTTTCGTAGCAATAATACTTTTAGGAATTATTTTAGTAGTCTTTTTCCAGTCATTTGAATCCTTTTCAAGGTATGGTTTGAAGTTTTTAGTAACCTCTGAATGGAACCCAGTAAAAGATGAATACGGAGCTTTTACTGCAATTTATGGCACATTGGTAACTTCATTTCTTTCGTTATTAATAACTATTCCTTTGGGAGTTGGAACTGCAATATTTATTACTGAGGACTTTGTCCCAAAAGTTTTTAGAGAAATAATAGGTTCTTTTGTTGAATTATTAGCAGCTATTCCATCAGTTGTATTAGGACTCTGGGCAATATTTGTTATGGAACCTTTTTTTAGAGCCTTTTTTGTCTTTTTACATAATTTCTTTGGTTGGATACCTTTATTTAGTACAGAACCTTCAGGCAGGAATTCCTTATTAGCAATATTGATTTTAGTTGTAATGCTTTTGCCAATAGTGACCTCCATTGCAAGAGATTCACTTAATCAAGTTCCTAAAAAGCTTAGAAATGCAGCCTATGGAATTGGAGCAAGTAGATGGAAAACAATATTTTCAGTAATTTTGCCAGCAGCGTTATCAGGAATTATGGCAGGTGTTCTATTGGCTTTAGGTAGGGCAATGGGTGAAACTATGGCTGTCACAATGATTATTGGTAATTCCAATGCATTTAGTTGGTCTCTATTATCTCCTGGATATACCATTTCCTCCATGCTTGCAAATCAGTTTGGTGAGGCTGATGGAAGTCAGGTTTCATCACTTTTCTATGCGGCTTTTGTACTGATGATCCTATCTTTACTGGTTAATATCTTTGCGCAATGGCTAGTTAAGAAATTTAGTCTCAAATATTAGATAATTATGAATTCACTCTATTACCAGAAAAGATTATCAAGAAATATAGGAGATAAATTCTTTACTTCTTTATCAGTAATTTGTGCATTGATAGCAATACTTCCTTTAATTTTTCTAGTGACTTATATCCTTTACAAAGGTGGATCTCAAATCACACCGGAATTATTTACTTTAGAACCAAATCCTCCTGGAGATGATTTAGATGCAGGAGGTATTAATCCTGCATTAGTAGGGACATTAATAATTACTACCATTGCTTCAATTATTGCCATACCAGTAGGTGTTGGCGGTGGGATATATCTAGCGGAATATTCCAGAGGTGGTGCTTTTTCAAGATTTATTAAATTTGGGGTAAATGTTTTAGCTGGAGTCCCCTCAATTATTGCTGGAGTATTTATTTATGCCTTAATTGTTTCTACAAAGATCTTATTTGGAAGTATGTATAGCGGTTTGGCAGGAGGTATGGCGCTTTCAATATTGATGTTGCCTAGTGTGATAAAAACCACTGACGAAGGTTTAAAGTTAGTTCCTAATGAATTAAGATATGCGTCTCTTGGTGTTGGAGCAAGTATGTATACAACCATATTGAAAGTTACATTGCCTTCTGCCTTTAGATCTATTGCTACTGGTGTTGTACTAGGAATTGCAAGGGCTGCAGGCGAAACAGCACCTTTGATCTTTACAGCTTTATTCTCTTACTACTACATAACAGGCTTTGGAGACTTGTTTTATGAGATGGGTTCTTTGGCTGTATTGATATACAACTTTGCTCTTGAACCTTATGATGCACAGAATAAATTAGCCTGGGCAGCTTCCTTTATTCTTGTTTTATCGATACTATCAGTAAATATATTTTCAAGGATATTAGCCGCTTTTACTGAGAAAACTAAGAGGGTATAAATGATCAAAACTAATAAAAAAATAGCAAAGAATATCATTTTATCTCTTGAGAATGTCTCTATTAGCTATGGAACTTTTGAAGCAGTAAGAAATGTTTTTTGTAATTTTAAAAAAGGAGATATAACCTCCCTTATTGGCCCTTCAGGTTGTGGTAAATCAACTGTTCTTAGATCACTAAATAGGATGAACGATTTGATTCCTAATTGTTCACTTAAAGGAACTGTGCTGTTTGATGGAACTAATATTTACGATAAAAGAGTAGATCCAGTTGAAGTGAGACGAAGAATAGGAATGGTTTTTCAACAACCTAATCCTTTTCCTAAATCTATCTATGAAAATATTGCATTTGGGGCAAGAATTAATGGCTTTACGGGAGATATGGATGAATTAGTCGAAAGTTCACTAAGAAAGGCTGCTTTATGGGATGAATGTAAGGATAAATTGAATGATAGTGGTTATTCTTTATCTGGTGGGCAACAACAAAGATTATGTATTGCTCGAACCATCGCAATTGAGCCTGAAATAATTCTAATGGATGAACCATGCTCAGCTTTAGATCCAATCTCTACTTTAAAAATAGAAGAGACGATGCATGATCTTAAAAAGAATTACACAATAATAATCGTGACCCATAATATGCAGCAGGCTTTAAGAGTTAGTGATATGACTGCTTTCTTTAATGCAATTGAATACGAAGATGGTGATGGAGGAAAGGTTGGCTACCTCGCGGAATTTAATTCGACAAAGAAAATTTTTAACTCTCCAAAAGAAAAAATTACGCAGGAATATATATCTGGTAAATTTGGTTGATGTTGAATTTTTACCTTTAAAAGAAAAAAATTTCCCTTTAATACGTCCTAGGGGTAGACAAACAGTATAAATACCTATATAGTTAATTTCGAATTAGCAAGTCAATCCTTGAAAAACTTTCCATTTCTACCTTTCTTGATTTTTGCAGGGGCTCTTATAACAACTGCAACAATAGGTTTGCCTGTATTTACTTCATAATTTTAAAGTAATTCTTTTTGTTTAATCTTATGGTTTCAATAATAAATAAAGAATTAATTGGAAGTCCTCATAAAACATTAATAAAAGGAAATTTATTTGACTTTATGAAAAAAAGAGAGAATATGAATTTGTGTGTGAGTGAAAAATCTGTATTAAAACCATTATTAAACGTGGTCAATTTCTAATTTATTTTTCATGGATAAAACTAAAGAACAGTTAGAAAAACTAAGAGAAGTAGCAGAAGCATCTCTTACAAAAACGGATGAACTTCAGAAAGTTCTTGCTCAAATTGAAGCTTTAATGTCTAGAGAAGAATCACAAACATTATCAAAGAAGAAATAATAAATTAAAAAAATTATTTTTAGGTTTTGTAATTTTAATTACACCTCTTTAATTAATTTGTAGATATTAATTTAGTTAAGCAGAACCCGTTCCAAAGTTTTCTGTTAGGTCTCGAGGTCTTACCTTCTTCTAGTAAAAGACCTCTGCATTTCATATTTTTTTATCTGAATTTTACGCTCTGCATATTTAATTGATAATTTTATAGATTTCTTTCTTACATACATTTACATCGAAATATGCAGTATTTACTTGTTCTAACCCTGTTTTTTCAGTAACTTCAACTTTTGCATTGCATTCGTCTTGTTTAAGAGCCATGTAACTTGGTTTTTTATCGTTTATATCTAATTCAATTAGAGATTCAGTATCTTCTTTATATTGCTCCATTACAAGTGTAAGGGCCTCTATCTCTACGGAAAAATTTTCATTTGCTTTGCTCACAAATGGATTAATCAGCATTGGGAATAAAATCAAGGCTATTAATTTTTTCATATTTATAAATAGGGTTTATTTTTTTTATAACGTGAAATGTATGCTAAGGGAAGGGTCATTAGCTTTTTTGTTTTTCTATTTATTTGTTCTTAAATTAAGAAATTACTGATTAATTGTAAATTAATTGATGAAAATGTTTAACGCGAATTTTAAGTATAAATTTATATATTTAAATAAATAATTTAGTCACATTAGTAAACTTTTTAATTAAAAATTTGCATATTAATAATTTCTTCTTCAGTAAAATTTCCCATTTTTTTAATTGATTTTTATCGGGATATACTCCTGTTAGGTATCCAAATGCAGGAAAATATAAAGTATTTTATTCGTATCGATTGCAAAATATATAAAAGATAATTTATCGACCTTGGTTTTTAAATAGAGTTTTGGATGATAATGTCCACAATTATTCTGATTTTTATTATTTGATATATTTAAAGGTTCATTGATGTAAATGATTTTTTTTTTTTTTTTTATCAAAAAATTTTATATTTTTAAAATTACAACCAATAACATTGTTTCCAAGGAAAATTTCCTTATTAGTTTTTAGAAGTAAAGGAAGCTCTTGTACGTTTGTTTGAAAGCTTTTTCTTATTGAATATTTACTATAGATAAATCCACCAAAATTATTAACTTTTTCTTCTGTGGTTTATTTTCAAATGGGATTAAAAATAAAATTTTTTAAGATTTACGAATAAGTCTGTTTTTAAAATAATTTATCTTTACTTTTTCTTCAATTTGTCTAGAACTGGTTTTGGTACTGACTTTATTTTTATTTAGAGTAACTATTTCATCGGATACGTTTTTACCAGTTTCAAAATAACTCTTAATTTTTTTGAATTCTTCTTCATTTAATCTTTTTGTCGCCCCTTTTGCATTTATTCCAAGTTTCTTACAGGCTAATAATATCTTATTACTTTCGACATTAAGATCTTTAGCAATAGTGAAAATTGGAGTGTTCATAGACATTATTTTTTACTATATAATTTATTATTAATAATATATTTATAAAATAGTAATTTACTTTATTTTAACTAAAATTAATTTCAAAACTTTTTTTATATTAGGCGGCTTCATTTTCGAAATTATTTAAATCATTAAACTTTTTTTTCATGGTTGGGTTATTTTTGGTTAATTTCTTTACCGTTAAATCTTGAGATTTGATGTCAGCGGATAAAAGGTGTTTTTTCGAGAGAATTAAAGCATCCTTAGTTTTTTGTAAATGGTTTATTGATTTATCAATTTCTGAAATCGCATCATTAAATCTATCTTGGGCCAGTGATACATTTTTGCCAACTGCATTCTTAAATTGCTCAAGAGTACTTTCAAAATTAGTTATGTCGTAATTCTCGCGTTTCATTAAATCAATTTGTGATTTATATTTTAAGGTTTCCATAGATGCATTTCTTAGTAGAGAAATAATCGGCAAGAAAAATTGTGGTCTTATGACATACATCTTTGGAAATCTATGTGAAACATCTACTATGCCTGAATTATATAATTCACTATCTGTTTCTAGAAGTGAAACGAGTACTGCGTACTCACAAGATTTTTGTCTTCTATCTTTATCTAATTCTTTTAAAAAATCTTCGTTTTTTCTTTTATTACTTCCATTTAAACTTTCGTTCTTCATTTCAAACATTATGGATACGATTTCAATTTTATTCTCATCAAATTCTCTAAAAATATAGTCACCTTTACTTCCAGAAGTTGCATCATTATCCTTTTCGAAGTATGAGTTTTTAAATGCGGTAGCACGATTAAGGTTAAATTGGGTTTCACAATGGATTTCTAAAGTTTCGCCTACCATCTTTGTCGATAATCTAGATTTCATTTCTCTTAGCTCCTGAATAGTCAGGTCCCTTTCACTAATTTTGCTTTTAAACTTTTCTTCAATTAATTTTTCATTAATTGATTGTTCAAGTTTCATCTTTTCAATAGAAGTTGTTAACAATGAGTTTTCTTTTTCTAGATTAGTAACAGCTTCATTGACTTTGTTTTTTAAAGATAATTCTGAAATTAAAGACTGGTTTTTGATTTCAGACTTTAACTTGTTTAACTCATTATTGAGTGAATTGATTTTATTTGTTGCTTGAGATTTTAAATCATTAAGGGAATTTATTTTCTTCTCTTCAGCTATATTTAATTTAGATTCAAGAGTTTGTATCTCAGTCTCTTTAATACGGTTTTGCTCTATTAGCTGTATTTTTAATTCTCGCTTTAAAATTTCCAAAGCTTTTTTATTATCTTCTTCAGCTAAGAGAAGTCTTTCTTTTATTTGTTTGTTAAATTCCTCGTCTTTTATTTGATGAAGTATTTCTTCAAAGCTGCTTGGATCAATTCGGAAGGTTTTGCCGCATGAGGGACATTTAATGTCTTTCATTTTTTAATTACAAAATTAATATTAGAAAGGATTTAATATTCAAATTATGTAAAAAAGAATATTATTCTTGACTAAGAATAAACAATGATCCAATGTTATGCATTAAAAATAAAATAAATACTCAATGGAAGTTATATTAATCCAGATTCCTTAAGAATATTAATTTTATTTGCTAATTCAATATCTGCAGAAGATATTGCGCGATCTAATGTTTTCTGAGAAGAAACTGTGTAACCACTATCATCAACAAATTCATCTTCAGCCTCATTTAAGTGAATTTTATCATTTTGGAGATCGTTATAATTATCAGATTTGTATCTATTTGACTTTCCGACATTGCTATATCCAAAATTTGCAATTCCTCTGGCATCTAATGCTTCCTCAACTAATATACCAACAACTTTAGATCTACTTATTGATTCGCTTTTGGATATTTCATCAATAATTTCAAGTACTCTTTTTCTGGGTAGATATCCTATTCTTTTAACTTTGTTTTCCATAAATCTTTCGATATGCCGTTATTGTAACACTTCTGTCAAATTGAATTAGATTTGATTAATAGTATTAAGTGTAAAGTTAAGTAATGAAAGAAAGTATAATTTTAATGAACTTTCAAAGAAAGTTATTTCTAAAATAGTGATTAGGTTAGTTATATTCTTTTTCTAATTACTCTTTTAGAATAGGTCAAAATTTTAAAATTTTCTTACTTTAAATTCTAAATCTTATGAAAGATAAACTATATGACAATGCTGACAGCTTTGCAATGTCATTTGATGAGGAATGGAAAACTATTGATTGCGATGATTTACGATTAAAGATAGATAAAGTATTGGAACTTTTATCCAAACACCCTTTTTTAGTATCTAATCCTGAAAATGCAAGAAAAATGGCAGAATTTAGAATATTTTCATTAAAAAAATTTCAATAATTATTTTAGGTTTTTATTTAAATATTTTAGTTTAATCTTGAATACTTAAGATTTACATATTTGGTGAATTAAAAAACCCCTGACTGTATAAAAATATTATTATGCCTATTATCGGACCTATTCCAAATACAAAAAGTACTAATTTTGCAGAATTCTTTGTTTGACCTAATGTTTGATTTTTTATGTTTGATTTAGTTTGAACAGTTGTTGTTTTTTTCTTTTTCATTAATTTTATGATATTACAATGCAACTTTAAAAGATATTGATACGTTATGGAGTTTCAAAAAAAAAAATAATTTAGCTAACTTTATTTATGAATCAAAAAAAGACAATACTGTATAATGTAATGAATAAAAAGGAAATATGAGTGCAACTAAGAGAGAAGAAGTATGTTCTCACCTTAGATACATAAGGTTAGAACTTAGAGAAATGCATCAAATGCTTATCAAAGAAGATTTATTGCCAGATCTTAATGAAGCAAAGGAAGTGCATGCACAGCTCGATGCTCTGTTGGATTTATTATCAGAAAAAAGAGTAAATAAGATAAAAAGCCAATTTTGAAAATTTATTTTAATTGAAAAATTATAAATAATTAGTAGCGGATTCTATTTTTTTGCGATTATCATGCATCTGTTCTAATTTATTGTAAATTTCTTTAATTTGTATTTGTATTAGATCGGTTGAATTTATATTGCTCAAAGCATCCATTGCTGATAAAAGACTTTCCTTAGCCTCTATCAAATGTCTACATTCTTTACTACCTGCTTCGTATGACATAAGAGTTTAAAAAATCAATTATGACAAATATATAAAAAATTGTTCCGTATTGCTTGATACTCTTATCAAATGAAAGCTTTTTATTGTTATTTTCAATACAGATTTGGTAATTATTTTTATTAAAATTAAAAAAAAAATGATAATGCAAGAAAATTCCAAAGACTATGAATTTTGTATTAAAGTCGCTTTAGAAAATGCACAAAAAAGAATTAATCTACTAGACAACTCTGATAAAAAGTGCGTTTTAGAAGAATATAAGGAATGGATTAATGATGGTTTAAATAGGCATACAGTTTTACTACTTAGAGAAGACCCTATTATCTAAAATGATGTAAGACTTATTTTTTAATTATTTGTATTCGAGGTAACCTTAAATAAAAAATAAAGGCTTACTATAAAAGTGATTATTAGTATAATAGTTAATGAAGAAAAATCATACATAACTATATCTAAAAAAATTATTTTAACTATAGCAGTTTTCATTAATTTTTCCTTGAATTCAGATCTCTTTAAAAAGCGAAGAAATGTATTTATTCAAATTTTCTTTTTCTAAAAAAATCTTTTTAGCCTTATAGTTTTTTAATTTCTTAAAAATTAAATTAACAAAGTATTCTGATTTTGGAGACATATAAAGTTATTTTTCTAATAAATATATTTTCTCTTTACCAATTTTATCAGGCTTTGTTATTTTGCACCCCTTATCTTTTTCCATATCACAATCTTTTGTTGCAGGAACAGATTTCCAGGTACAAATTTTTTCTTGGGAATCCTCTTTTAAGATAAGCCAACCATCATCTAAGTATTCTGAGATACCATCCTTGCCGCAGGAAAACTTTATTTCCATTCTTTTCTTTTCTGAATTACTGTTCTCATTAATATTGTCTTCAAAATTATTTATAGGAGATTCTTTATTGATAGCTGAACTACAAGAACTTAAGAAAATTGTAATTAAAAATATTTGTGAAAATTGTTTTATTGTTTTCATTTTTTTATCTTTTGATAATTCTTAGTTATTCAAATTATAGTTTATTTAGATTCTATTAATTTTAATAGTTGATCCATTTTATTCATCAAATTTTTTACTTCATCTGGCTGCGGTAATGTTAATTCTTCGGTCACTTCTAAATGCATTTTCTTTAAGTTTTGCCTTAAATCTTTTAAATGCATTTTTACGTTTTCTTTTTTTTGTTTTATATCAGTCATGGTTTAGAAAATTTAAAATTAATTAAACTTAAAGTTATTATTATAATATTTGGGGGGTTATTAATAGAGAACAATAAAAATTTAGTTTTTTAGATTTTCTATTTCATAGATTTCTTCACCACCATAACAAAAATTTATAGATAACATTTTTATTTCCCTCGTATTAATACCTATTATATTTTTATTTTTAATAATATAATTTTTGGCAATAGCTTCACAATCTAATTTGTTTTTTGCATGTTTAACAACTGGATAAAAATATGACAAAGTAGCAAATACAAACAAAACTGTTATTAATGCTTTTTTATCACTTTTTATCAATTCTTTAATTTTTTTATTGGTTTTTAAAATTTTTATTAGTAACTTATCTGGCAAGCCTATTTGAATAAATAACAACTCTACCCACCATGGAAGATCTTTATCTTTCTTTTTCTTTGAGTTTTCGGAAGTATTCATTTTCATATCTTCATGATTTTGGTTTCTAGCCTCTTTGGGATTACTTCTTTCTTTACTATTCATATCATCGAATAATTTATTTGGAATGTAGAGGTTTTATTTTGATTTGGAAACTATATTTTTATTTTATAAGTTTTAATTTAATTTATCTATGAATTTTAGTATTGTTAATTTGTATTTAAAAAGATTTTAGATGGCAAAAAAAAGAAGGAAATTAAATAAAGATTTCGAGAGGATAATATATTCATCAAAAAAAATGTCGAATTAGTTTTAGCCAAAATCTATGATATCGATGATGAAGATATTCAAAAAGAATATATGGGTGCGTTTAACGGAGTTGTTTACTTATATGATGAATTAAAAGAAGATTATGAACAACAAGGATTTAATGATAATTCAGAAGTACTTCTCACAAACTATAAAAATGCTTTTAATCTTTTCGAATCAGAGTTTGAAATTTAAATTCTAATTACCTTTTATAAGGTATTACAGGTATTTCAATTTGATTTCCTTTTTGTAGATTATATTTTTTCTCTAGCAAATTATTTTTACAAGTTGATGGTCTTTTCTCCTTTTTGCAAATTTTTGTTATTTGGTAATTAGTAAGTGAGTATGATTTATCATCAAATGTGAATAAAGCAAATAAAGCAAATAAAGATAATGCTAATTTCATCGTTTTTCTGCTTGTTTAATTCTAAACCCTTTTATAAAATTACCCAATATTATAAGTATCTATTACTTTTTTTAATTCATCTTTACTTAAGTTTGTAGAAATAAAAACTTCTTGGGCTGTTTTACCCTTTCTTGCTATTGCTTTATACCCATTTATAGTTTTGACGGACAATCTTATTGTCAATTTAGAAGATCTTCCTCTTACTCTCGATATCACAGCAGGAGTAATTGTTTTGATATTTATATTAAGGGCTAACTTTTGCAGTATCGGAATTAGACCTTCGATATTTGTACTATGATTTAATACTAACCTTGCCAATTTAAATTTTTCTTTATTCTATTTAAGATATTTTGTTTCTGAGAAATTAACTTTATCTTAGAAATGATTAAAAAATTTGAAGTTCTGTTATATTTATAATAGTAATTTAAATTAAATGATCTTTCAAATAGGGTGGGCTGCCTTAGCTGCAATTTTTACTTTTTCCATCGCAATGGTCGTTTGGGGTAGAAATGGTGATGGATCCATTGACATATGATTTCATTTTTAACTTATGAAGTCTATTTAAATAAATTCATTATCTTAACATCGTTTGTTTTACTTATATTCATAACATTAGCTGTAATTTACATATCTTATGTATCTTGGAAAGATAAAAAAAGATTGAAAAAATAGTAAACTATTTTTTCTGGTCTTTTTTCTTATCCTTTATTCTTAATTCTTCAATTAATTCTTTTGCTTGTTCCATTTTTGATAGGCTGCTTTTGTAAATTCCAATATCTTTTTCTGCTTTATTAGTAGATAAGCTTAACTCTTCAAAAATATCAGAGATCATCTTATTCATCCCAATTTCATTGTTCTCTTCGAAATCTTGGGAATTTGAAATTACTATATATATTCCTAAGTTCAGTATCCTTGAAGGATAAAGTTTGGAATTGCTTTTTTCTTTTAATAATTTCAATATATCTTTTGATGACTTATCACTAAATTCTTTTTGAGATTTTTGGGAGATTTCTTTTATTGCTTTCGCTTCAAAATTTGTAGAATTGCATAAAGATTCAAAAAGTATATCCAAATGTTTATCGGGTTTGTAGCCTTTCGTTAATTCTCTGAATGTTTCCGTGAGACCAATACAAAAGAGATAATCTTGTTTAAATTCATTTTTATGATTTAAAAGATTGAGTTCGACAAGCATTTCATCAACTATTTTTTTATATAAGCCAGGAATAACGTAAGGGAATTGTTCATGAAATAACTTTTTGCTATCTGAAACAGTCAATTTTTCTTTCAATTTTTTATATGTAAACCTTAATAAGGTTAGCGTATGTTGAATCAATATCGTTAGTATCTAATAAACAGATAAATATTATTATGATCCCATTGGTTTTAGAGGAATCTGGCGGTAGCGAAAGAGTCTTTGATATTTATTCAAGGTTATTAAGAGAGAGAATAATCTTTTTGGGAGAACAAGTTACTAGTGAAACTGCTAACAGAATTGTTGCTCAATTACTATTCCTTGAAGCAGAGGACCCCGAAAAAGATATCTATATGTACATAAATTCACCAGGCGGATCCGTGTACGATGGTCTAGGTATCTTTGACACAATGCAACATGTTAAACCCGATATTCATACAGTTTGCGTTGGTTTGGCGGCTAGTATGGGTGCTTTTTTGTTGGCTGCAGGGACTAAAGGTAAAAGAAGCAGCCTTAGGCATTCCAGAATAATGATTCATCAACCACTTGGAGGAGCCAGAGGTCAAGCCAGCGACATCAGAATTCAGGCAGATGAAATTTTGTTCTTAAAGGAACGTCTTAATACTGAATTATCAGAAAGAACAGGTAAGGATTATGAAACTATTAAAGAGGATACTGATAGAGATTTTTATATGTCTCCGAATGAGGCGGTTGAGTATGGATTAATAGATCTAGTACTAGATAAGAAACCTATTAAAATTTAACTTAATAGTTGAGGTGATCTCTCTTTCTTAGGAATGGTTGTGAATTTAGAAAGAATATTAGTAAATTCGTCACCATCTAATGTTTCTTTTTCTATTAGTAGATCTACAATTTTATCCATGGCTTCTCTATTTTTACTAACTATAGAATAGGTTTCTTTATAACATTCTTTAACCATTACTCTTACACTTTCGTCAATTTGTTTGGAGATTGAATCAGAAATTTCACTTCTAGTCATTAGATCTCTACCCACAAAAACTTCTTGGTTGCCACCCTCTAAAGCTATTGGACCTAAATTACTCATTCCAAATCTAGTTACCATTTGGCGTGCCATAGAAGCAACCTGTTGGAAATCACCTCCTGCACCAGTTGTAATTTCACCTTTTCCAAAAACAACATCCTCCGCAGCTCTTCCACCTAATGCGCCCATTATCCTTGCTTTCAATTGAGCTCTGCTAACAAGGGTTTGTTCATCATCTGGAGTGAACCAAGTTAATCCCTTGGCTTGACCCCTTGGAATGACAGTAACTTTTTGAACAGGATCATGCGCTTTAACTAGTGAACCAATAAGAGCATGACCAACTTCATGGTAAGCAATTAATCTTTTACTTCTTCCGTCTGTTAAAGGAGAACCCTCCATTCCTGCAACAATCCTATCTACGGAGTCATCGATTTCTGAAATACTTATAGAATCTTTCCTTCTCCTTGCAGTTAGGATTGCAGCTTCATTTAGTAGATTTGCTAAATCAGCTCCAGTAAAACCTGGAGTCCTTCTTGCGATGCTTTCTAGTGTTAAGTCCTTTTGAAGTTTCTTATTTCTGGCATGTACTTCGAGTATTGATAACCTTCCTTTGATATCTGGTGCGTCTACAGTAACCTGTCTATCAAATCTACCTGGTCTCATTAGTGCGGAATCTAAAACATCAGGTCTATTAGTAGCTGCAATTATTATTATTCCGCTATTTCCTTCGAATCCATCCATTTCAGTGAGCAATTGATTGAGAGTTTGTTCTCTCTCATCGTTACCTCCTCCAATACCAGCACCTCTTTGTCTTCCTACAGCATCAATTTCATCAATAAAAATTAAACAAGGACTATTTTCTTTGGCTCTTTTAAAAAGGTCTCTTACTCTACTTGCACCCACACCAACAAACATCTCAACAAATTCAGAACCTGATAATGAGAAGAATGGTACACCTGCTTCTCCAGCTATCGCCTTTGCTAAGAGAGTTTTGCCTGTTCCAGGAGGTCCCACTAATAAAACACCTTTAGGAATTCTTGCTCCAACAGAAGTAAATTTCTCTGGTTTTTTTAAAAAAGTGACAACTTCTTGTAAGTCCTGTTTAGCTTCATTAACTCCTGCTACATCTTCAAAAACAACTCCTGTTTCAGCTTCCATTGCAAATCTTGCCTTTGTCTTTCCAAATTGCATTGCTTGACCAGGACCTCCTGGCATACCATTTGATCTCCTAGCTAATAAAATTAAACCTCCAATTAAAATAGCTGGGAAAAGTAAATTACCCAAAATTCCTAATGCAGGCGGGGCCGTTTTGACAGGATGTACATCAAAACTAATCCCCTCATTTTTTAAATTATTTATAAGTTCAGGGGTTAAGCCAGGAAGATCTACACGTAATCTTTGAACTTTATTATCTAAATCTGAATCGATTGTCTCTATAACTGCATTTCTACCGCCTTCAAAAATATCAACTGATGTAACCCTTCCTGATTTAATATAGTCTAAAAATCTACCATAACTAACTCTTGCTACCGCAGAATTTCTTGGCGCTATGGTGGTTCCATTTGATTTAAGTGAATCACCATTGCTAGAGGATAAAAATTGGTAAGAAAGAGCAATTACTAAAACTATAGGTAAAGCCCATAAAATTATTGTTTTAAATTTCTGATTCATAAATTTAATATGAGTTAATTAATAGATTCTAGAATGTATCA
This sequence comes from Prochlorococcus marinus str. MIT 9302, assembly GCF_000759975.1. Classification (GTDB taxonomy): domain Bacteria; phylum Cyanobacteriota; class Cyanobacteriia; order PCC-6307; family Cyanobiaceae; genus Prochlorococcus_A; species Prochlorococcus_A marinus_M. The sequence goes on from NZ_JNAM01000005.1 coordinate 64,932, forward strand.
GTTCATTTCGTTGATGTTTTCTCTAATTTTATGCTTATATTATCCTAGAAGGTATACGATTTATTGATGAAATTTGAGATCAAAGATAAGGTTAAGTTGATTGCACCAGTATCCTACCTTAAGACTTCAGATAATATGCCAATGCTAAGACCACCTGATCTAGTCGCAATTGATGAGATTGGAGAAATTATATCAATAAAATCTCCAGATACTTTGGAAGTAAAGTTTAGAAGAGGGGCATTTCTAATAGACATTGATAAGATTGAGAGAATCTAAACTAAAAGTTTTTGCTCCACCTAGTTTTAATTTCTAAACATAATTTTTTATTCCCAGATATACTCAAAAAAGGCTTCGAAAAGTATTTTTTAGTCAATTGAATGATATCTAACGAAGATATTTCTTCTATTTTTGAATTTAAATCGATCTCAGAAATAGGGGGTATACCATAACTAATTAATTGTATCTTTCGCTGTAAAATTTCATCTAAGGATTGATTGCCTAAAAGAAAAGAACCTTTTAATTTTTCTTTAGCTAAATATATCTCTTCATCATTCAACGGGTTTAAAAGTAAATTATTCCACAGCGATGATAAAAGTTCAAAAGCAAAAAGGGCATTTTTATTTGATACTGATAAATAAACTAAAAATGGCGCATTCCCACTTCTAACAGGATTAAAAACACCTAGATCGTAAGTGATGCCATTTTTTTCTCTAAAAATTTTAAATAAAGCAGCGCTCATTCCATAAGATAAATATGACTCCAAAACTTTAAGTGGCAAGTATTCACTACTTCTTCGCGAACAAGTTTGGTTCCCTATCATTATGATTGTTTGATTTGAATCATTATTGATGTAATCAAATCTATTATTAGAACCTAAATCGTAATTTATAGGTTTTGATTTTTCTTTTACGATTTCTTTTTTTAGTGTTCCTAAATTTTCTCCATTTATTAATGGATTATTTGAAATTATATACTTTTCTCTACTTTTGAAATTTTTAAACTCACATAAAATATCTTCATATGAGATTTTTGAGACATCATTTGAATTGCCAATTGTATTGAAAGCATAAGGATGACTTAAGTAAACTATCTTTCTCCATTTTTCAAAACAAATATTGAATGGATTCTCCTTCTCTTTTTTAATAAAATCAATAGATGATTTTTTTACTTTTTTAAATTCAATTTCCGAGAGAATTGGCTTATTAATTATTAGTTCTAATAGAGGTAATAATTCGCTGAAATGTTCATTTAGGGATTTAATACTTATCGAAATACCATCTTCAAATACTTCTTGATTTAACTCTGCTCCATGAGATTCAATATACTCAGAAAGAACAAAATTATCAAAACCTTCACATCCTCTGGAGAGTAATGAACAAAGGATCTTATTTATACCTTTTTTGCTAATACTATCCATATCACTACCACCCTTAATCCAAATTGAAGCAGTTGAAAAATTTCTTTTTTTATGATTTAAAAAATATTTTTTTAACATTTATTGGGGGATGCAATTAGTGTAAATTTATCTCCACGGATATATTTTGTGATCTTTTCGAAATTATCCAAGTTACTCCAATACTTTAAATGACTTTCTAAATTATTGATTGAAGATTTTCTCCCCCAAAGAAGTTCATTACCAAAGAATGAAGAAAGCTGTGTAGATGTTTCTAAATTAAAGACATAATTGCTCTTAACAATATTTATAGCTTTTTTAATTTCATCCAAAGTAGAGGGTTTACAATCTGATATCTCATCTATTATTTTATTAATTTTATTTTCTACTAAAGAAAGATCTTTGTTCTCACAACTTGCTTCTAAGATAAATAATCCGCCTAATTCACCTGCATTTACATCTACATATACTGATTCAACTAGATTATTGTCTTCTTTTAAAAATTTTACTAACCTGCTATTTCTTCCTACAGAAAGTATCGATGCTAATATCTCTAGTCCAATAATATTTTTTTGATCATTAAGGTTTGGGATAAACCAAGCCATAAATATTCTTGAAAACTCTAAATTATCAAATTTAATTAACTCTCTACTATTCCTAATTTTTAAAGAAGATTTACTTTTTAAATTTATTGGATTTGGATCCTTGTAAATTGATTTTTTATTTATCCCAGATAGATCACTTTTTTCAAATATTTTATAAATATCTCCAGAGAGATTTCCTGCAATTGCAATACAAATTTTTTCGTTAGTGTAATGTTTACTATGAAATTTCTCAAGGTCATTTACCTCCAGTTTTTTAATACTATGTTCAGTTCCCAAAATAGGATTAGCATAATTAGAACCTAGCCAAACCCTTTTTAAAAAGTAATTAAATAATTTTTCTTCAGGCTGATCATTTTGTTGTTTTATTTCATCAATGACTACACCTTTTTCTTTTATAAATTCATTAGGATTAAAATCTGGAGAAACGACAATATTTGTCAAAAGAGCTAGTGATTCTCTAAAGTTAATTGGTGGTATGAGGACATGGTAATGTACATCATCATAACCCGTTGAAGCATTGCTTAATCCGCCTAGTGATTCAATCTTATGATCAAATTCGCCTGGCATTATTTTGTTAGACCCTTTAAAAATCATATGCTCTAGAAAATGAGCAGTGCCATTTTTATCAACTTCCTCAAATGAAGAACCTGCTTTGCACCAAATATCAATGCTTATAAGTGGCAATTCTTTATTATCCACAAAAACGCATTTAGTGTTGCTTGAATGGGTATAGTAGTTAACCTCTCCTACATTCATTTAAATTCTCTCTTTAAACTCTATTTTGGTACTTTTTACTCTTGTTGTCTGAATCTTTAACTAAAACTAAATTAACAGATCCTCTTATTTTGGACTTGTTAAAAAATATCAGAGAGCATAGATCCACTCTTGAGAATCTTAAGTGTATTAATTTTGATCCAAATCTTTCTAATATAATATCCAATGAAATAGGTAAGGAACTATATATAGAAAACGAATTTCATAAAGCAAAAGGATTTAGAAAATTACATATTGAAGTTGCAGAATTTTCAAAGAATCTTAAAATTTTACACTGCGTTTTTTTTCCTGATCCAAGGTTTGATATTCCAATTTTTGGAATGGATTTAGTGAAAATAAATGATATTGTTTCCGCGGCCATTGTTGATTTATCGCCGGCATCTCAAAATCAAGGTGTTAAATACGAAAAATTTCTTTCTAAAGTCGATAAAAGTTCTTTCACCTCATTAAGAGAGATTCCTAACTGGGGTGAGATATTTTCTGAAAATGTATTTTTTGCTTCTTTAAAAAGTAAATTTGAAAAAATTGATTTTTGCAGAGTTGTTGATGAATACCTCTCTATTTTGATCAAATTAAATAAGGAAGCTAAACCTGATTTTAAGGAGGAAATTATTCAAGAGAGAATAGATTATCAAAAGAATTATTGTGTGCAACAATTGAAAAACGAGAAAACTAGCATGGTTCTATTAAAATATTTTGATGAAAAATGGGTCAAAAATTATATGAAAACAGTACTCTTTGATTTTTAAATGAAATTTAGAACATTTAAAAAAAATTTTGTTTATTTATTATTATTTACTCCATTATCTCTTGGAATTGTTTCCTGCTCTTTCAATAATAAATCTAGTTCCAAATTAAAAGAGGAAATAACTGCAGATTTCATACCGTCTATTACTGCTGTTGCTGCACTAGGCCAACTTTCCCCTTCTGGAGAGATTAGACAACTAGCAGCTCCGATAAGTCAGTTTGGTTCGTCCCCTAGAGTAATTGAAATTCTAGTAAATGAAGGAGAGTTTGTAAAAAAAGGCGATACCCTGGCTATTTTTGAAAACAAAGAAAAGTTAATTTCTGATCTTGAAAGGAATCAAAATCTAATTAATATTATTAACGATGAAATTGCCCTAAAGAAAGATCAAATTCAAAGGTATGAAATGGCTTTGACCAAAGATGCATATTCTTTCGTTCAGTTGTTGCAGAGAAAAGATGAATTATTAAAGTTGGAAAAACAAAAAATTAATTTCATCGGAGATCAGAAAAATATCAAGATAGATCTTTTTAATTCAAAACTAAGGAGCCCAATTGATGGATTTATACTTGGGATAAATACAAGAGTTGGTGAGAGGCCTAAAAATGAAGGAATCTTAGATATTGGTTCTAGTCAAAAGATGGAAGCTCTAATAGAGGTTTATGAATCTGATATTGATAGAGTCTTCATCTCTCAGAATGTTGAATTGAGTAGTGAGAATGGAGGTTTTCAAAAAAATCTTAAAGGTAAAGTTATTAGGATAAGTCCTCAGGTAAAACAAAGAAAAGTTTTATCGACTGATCCAACTGGGGATGCTGATTCGCGAATTATCGAGGTACTAGTAAAACTAGATCAAGACTCTATAGATAGAGTGCAAAATTATGCAGGAATGAAAGTGATTGCAAAATTTATTCCCTAATGAGTCTTTCTCTTTTTAAATTCAGAAAAATACCATTAGCTTGGTTGTTATTAACTAGGCAACCATTGAGGTTGGTAGTTGCTATTGCAGGAATAAGTTTTGCAGGGATTTTGATGTTTATGCAGTTAGGTTTCAGAGATGGTTTATTTGATACCAGCGTAACTATTCATAAACTTTTAGATGCTGATCTGGTTTTAATAAGTCCCAGATCAAAAAGTTCTATAAGCATGAGTGGATTCCCAAAAAGAAGGTTGATTCAAACTCTTGCTGTGGATGATGTTGAAAAAACTGCTCCTGTCAATCTAAATTATTTGCTGTGGAGAAATCCTGAAAATCTTAAAACTAGATCGATACTCGCATTAGGTTTTAATCCCTCCGATTCACTTCTTTTAGATGATGGATTCGCAAAGAAAGCTTATAAATTGAGAAATCCATCAAGAGTTCTTTTTGACAAACTTTCTAGACCTGAATTTGGCCCAATTGAAGAATGGTTTTTATCGGATCAAAAAGTTGAAACTGAGGTTGCTGGGAAAAGAGTAATTGTCGAGGGTCTTGTAGAGTTGGGCCCATCTTTCGGTGCGGATGGTAATTTGATAACTAGCCGAGAGACCTTTTTAAGACTTTTTCCAGCAAATCCCCCTGGAAGTATAGAAATTGGTTTAGTAAAGCTTAAAAAAGGATCTGATCCTGAATTGATTTCAAGAATTTTAAGTAACTCACTCCCAAATGATGTTCGAGTTCTTACAAAAAATCAATTTATAGAATTTGAAAAGAATTATTGGAAAAATAGCACTGCAATAGGTTTTATATTTAGCTTGGGAGCTTTGATGGGTTTCGTTGTAGGATGCGTGGTCGTTTATCAAATTCTTTATAGTGACGTTACAGACCACCTCCCAGAGTACGCTACCTTGTTGGCGATGGGTTATAGACTTAAGTCTCTTTTCTTTGTTGTAGCTAGAGAGGGGTTTTTGTTAGCATTGTTTGGTTATTTACCTGCTTATTTCTCTGGTCAGATACTTTACTCAGTCATAAGAAATTCTACTAAACTCCCAATAGTAATGGATGCAGATAAAACGATTTTAATTTTCGTATTAGTTTTAGTTATGTGTATGGGCTCTGCTGCTATTGCTATGCGTAAATTAGTTGATGCCGATCCTGCTGAAATTTTCTAATAATTTAATTAAATGGCTAAAGCTAATAAATCAAAAAATATTTACAATTTAAAAACAGTCTCAATAAATAATTTAAGTCACTTTTATGGAAAAAATGAAAATAAAAAACAAGTTCTTAATGATGTTAATTTAAATATTGATAAGGGAGAATTGGTTCTTTTAAAAGGACCTTCAGGATGCGGTAAAACAACTCTCTTAACCTTAATAGGTGCTTTGAGAACCTGTCAAAGTGGAGATTTAACTGTATTAAATAATCAACTGAATGGAGCATCAAGAAAAACGCGACAGATTCTTAGAAGAAGTATTGGTATGATTTTTCAAGGTCATAATCTGTTGAGATGTTTAACAGCTGAACAAAATGTTCAAATGGGTGCCGATTTAATAAAAGGTTTAACATATTTGCAGAGGCGTGAAATAGCACGAAATTGGTTGTCAGCAGTAGGATTAGAAGAACATCATAAAAAGTTACCCAATGATTTGTCTGGTGGACAGAAACAGAGAGTAGCAATTGCTCGAGCTTTATCTGCTAATCCAAAACTTTTACTAGCTGATGAGCCAACTTCTGCTTTAGATAGTGTCACAGGAAGGGAAATAGTCACTCTTTTAAGAAAATTAGCAAAAGAGCAAAATTGTTCTGTACTTATGGTTACTCACGATCCCAGAATTTCTGATATGGCGGATAGGATATTAAATATGGAAGATGGTAAAATATTTAGTGCTCATAGTGAGCTAATATAGTTAAAAGTTTAAAATTTCATGTCAAAGAGAAGGAATCTTAAAAAAGAAAAGCAGGAACGTAATCGAGCATATGCTAGAAAGTTCAAAAAAAGGAAATTAAGAACTGACGGTAGACCTGAAGGTGGCAACGTTACAGGCACAGCAAATAATGGCGGGGCAGCTGATTAGGAAATATCTTTTATTTTTATCTTCTTGGAGTCCTTTTTTAAAGCATATTTGAAGCTTGATTATGAATGTAAGTATTGTTATACCGACTTACAATAGAAAACCAATACTAGAGAAATGTCTCTTAGCGCTTGAGAATCAGAAATTAAATACAAATATTAGTAATTATGAAATTATAGTAGTTGATGATGGATCTACTGATGGAACAAGCTCATGGATAAATAACAATAAAGCTAATCTCCCACACGTGGTTCTATTTCAACAAGAACATGGTGGACCTGCGCTTGGAAGAAATCTTGGAGTAAATAAATCAAAGTATGAAATTATTATATTTATTGATAGTGATCTTATTGTTTTAGATAATTTTATAACTTGCCATGTAGATAAATTACTTGACTGTTGGAGAAAAAATGACAAAAAATGTTTTACCTATGGCTCGGTGGTCAATACATCTAATTTTCTAAATCCGCAGAGTGAAAAACATAAAATAATGGATACTTCTTTTGCTTACTTCGCTACTGGAAATGTGGCGATATCAAAAGAATTGATTTTAAGCGTAGGCTTATTTGATACTTCTTTTAGTCTTTATGGTTGGGAGGATTTAGAACTAGGAGAAAGATTAAAAAAAATAGGGACAAAATTAATTAAATGTCCAAATGCTGTTGGATTTCATTGGCATCCTCCATTTAATTGTGAACAAATAGAATCACTAATAGCTCAAGAAAAAGAAAGGGCAAAGATGGCTTTAGTGTTTTATAAGAAGCATCCAAATATAAGGGTTAGATTTATGATTCAATTAACTCCCCTTCATAATTTACTTTGGTATATCCTTTGCTTGGGAGGAATAATCAGTGTTAATAAAATCCTTCCATTTTTAAGATTTCTAGTAAATACTAGAAGAAATAGACTTGCACTTGAGATTCTTAGGATCCCTTTAAATATGATTTACATTAAACAGTTAGCTAAATCAAGATAAAAACTTTTAGAAATACACATAACTTGCTACAATTATAAAAAATTAAACCCACACATCTGACAGTTTCGGGTGATTTATTAATTTAAATTCCCAGTCAGATGGAGGCTAACCCGAAACCTTTTAAACTATGGCTGTTGTATCACTATCTGAAATGATGGAAGCTGGTGCTCATTTTGGGCATCAAACTAGACGTTGGAATCCCAAAATGTCTAAGTATATATATTGTGCGAGAAATGGAGTACATATTATTGATCTTGTAAAAACAGCATTGTGTATGAACAATGCATATAAGTGGACAAGGAACGCAGCAAAAAGTGGTAAACGTTTCCTTTTTGTTGGGACAAAAAAACAAGCATCAGACGTAGTTGCCCAGGAAGCTACTCGATGCGGTGCTGCATATGTAAATCAAAGATGGCTTGGTGGTATGTTGACTAATTGGACAACTATGAAAGCTAGGATTGAAAGATTGAAGGATCTAGAAAGAATGGAAAGTAGTGGCTCAATAGCAATGAGGCCTAAAAAAGAGGCTGCAGTTTTAAGGAGAGAACTTGAAAGATTACAAAAATACTTGGGTGGACTAAAAGGCATGAGAAGATTACCAGATGTAGTGGTTTTGGTTGATCAGAGAAGAGAATCGAATGCTGTTCTAGAAGCTAGGAAATTAGATATCTCACTGGTATCAATGTTGGATACAAACTGTGATCCAGATTTATGTGAAGTTCCAATTCCATGTAACGATGATGCAGTCAGATCTGTTCAACTTATTTTAGGAAGGCTTGCAGATGCCATAAATGAAGGCAGGAAAGGTTCTAATGCAGATAAAAATTAAATTCGAATTTAAAACTTACTAATTACTATTTTTTTTATTATTTCAATGGGAAACATTACAGCAAAACTTGTAAAAGATCTTAGAGACAAGACTGGAGCAGGAATGATGGATTGCAAAAAAGCACTTAACGAAACTGACGGAAATTCAGATAAAGCTTTGGAATGGTTAAGAAAGAAAGGCATAGCTAGTGCTGAAAAAAAATCGGGAAGAGTTGCGGCTGAAGGGTGTATTGGTAGTTATATTCACACAGGATCAAGAGTTGGAGTTCTGCTTGAGTTAAATTGTGAAACTGATTTTGTTGCTAGAGGTGATATATTTCAATCTCTATTGAAGGATGTCTCAATGCAGGTAGCAGCTTGCCCAAATGTTGAATATGTCTCAATTAATGAAATACCAGAAGATATTGTGGAGAAAGAAAAGCAGATTGAAATGGGGAGAGATGATTTATCAGGAAAACCAGAGCAAATTAAAGAAAAAATAGTTGAAGGTAGAATAGCGAAAAGACTTAATGAACTGGTTTTACTTTCACAACCTTACATTAAAGATAGTTCTCTCACTGTTGAGGATCTTGTTAAACAAGCAGCCGCAAAAATTGGAGAAAATATCAAAGTAAGACGCTTTACAAGATATACGTTGGGTGAAGGTATCGAAAAAAATCAGATGGACTTCGCCGAGGAAGTTGCATCAATGAAATCAAACTAGTTAGTTAAATAATTTGAATAATTTCAATAATTGCGTAGAAATAGATCAAATTAATTCCCAATTAGAACGTGCTGAATTACAAAAAAACAGATTAATTTGTAATTTATATAGAGAATATGAACTTTATCTTAATCTTGTAAGAGATCTTCTCTACATTTCTGTAGAAAAGGGGCTTAATGGATTATGTAGTTCTCATTTAATTAAAGATGATATCTTAAATACAAAAGAACTTTTTGAAAAAAAAATAAGTAAACTCATTTATACAAAATTACCTTTAATAACAGTAGAACAATTAAAAATAAATAAAAGTGAAAAAAATATAAATAAGGAAATTGATTTCAATAGTTTAGGAAGACCCTCAAAAACAAAGGCTGAAAACACAGAACAATTTCAATATGAAAATGGTTCTCAATTCAAAGAAACTATGCAGTTTCAGATAAGTGAAGATATTTCTAATAATTCTGAATATTATCAAGCTAAAAATCGTGAGAAATTAGTATCACTTGATCTAGATAAGAATGATAATATTAATTATTTATCTAATAATCATATTTTTGAAAATATAGGACTAGACAAAAAATTTATTTCCTCCCTAATGGAGTTAATAGAAGAAGTTAAGCTTGAAAAGCCTAGACATTCTGATAACCAGAATATCAATCAAATAGATATTTTTTCCAAGAATAAGAATCTAAAAAACTTTGAATTAATTGACAAGTCTTTGGAAAACTTACTATTGAATCTTTCATACCAGATTAACCAAGAATTATTTAATGCCAATCTAATAAATAAGTTAATATCAAAAGATTCGTTTGAGTATTTAATAGGCAATAAATTGATGATAAAACATCCACATCCGTTTGTTATTAATTTAGAGTTCAACATAAATCAGAAATTATCAAAACGAGATAATCTAACAAGTATAATTTTCTTTAATATATCTACTGTTGAACTGGAATTTAAAAATTTAAATCTTTCTATCCAAAGGAATAAAATAAATGAACTAAAAATTCAATTTCAGCGTTTGATTAAAAAAGAGACATATTGGAGGCAAAAAGAAATAACTTTGAATAAGATACGTTGAAAAAATAAATCTTTTTTCAAATGTGACTATTAGCGGGAATAATAATAAATTAATTAAAGATTGGATAAGACCTCTTCAAAAGTCTCTTACTATTGAAACTGAAAACAATTTTATTAATACTTTAGGAAGAGAAAAATACTTTAATGATTATTTGCATGAATCATTGCAAAAACTAGATAATCTAAATATCTCAGAAGAATATTTAAGGATATTTTATGAATTTTCTAAAAAATATAATGAATACAATAAATTAGATGAAAATCAAAGAAAAAGGTTAATTATAGATACAAGAAAAAATCTTTATAAACTAGGCAAAACTCTAGAAATTGAAAGTTCTAATAATATTTCTAATAATGTTTTTCTGAATAAAGCTGATTCAAGTTTGTCTTTTGATTCAGATATTTCATTAATAAAAAATGTAGGAAAAGTTTATAAAAATAAGCTTAATGAATTAGGGATATTTCATATAAAAGATCTAATTAATTATTTCCCACGAACATATCTAGACTATACGAATAGAGTTAAGATAATAAATTTAAAACCAGATAATTTATACACGTGCATTGCTAACGTTAAAAGATTTTATATTCATAAGAGTAAAAAGAATAGTAATTTATCAATAATGAATTTTGTAGTTTCTGATGAAACGTCTTCAATAAAGGTTACAAAATTTTTTTTAGGTAGAAGATTTAGATCTTACTCCTTCCTCTTATCTCAAAAATCTTTGTATACTCCTGGAACCAAATTAGCAATTTCCGGTAAGGTTAAATTGACAGAGTATGGCAAGACTTTTGTAGATCCACAGATTGAAATTCTTAAGGATAACAATGATAATTTTAATTTTTCAGGCAAAATATTACCTTTGTATTCATTAGGCGAATCATTATCAAATATGAGTTTTATAAAACTTATGAAAAAGGTATTAATTTATGCAAAGCAATATCCAGAAATTTTAAATAAAAAGCAACTTGATTCATTATCTTTATTATCTAAAGGAGAGTCGTTGATTAATATTCATTTCCCACCAACTCAACAGGCACTTATTGAGTCAAAAAAACGTTTGGTTTTTGATGAGTTGTTCCTACTGCAAATAAAGTTCCTACTTAGAAAAAGAAAGACGAACAAAAATGTAACTTCCCAACAATTACCTCAAAAGAAATCTTTATTAAAAGAATTTTTAAATACCTTTCCTTTTGAATTAACAAAATCTCAAGAAAATGTTTTAAATGAAATTAAGAAAGATTTATCTAACCCTGTACCAATGTCAAGATTGCTTCAGGGAGATGTGGGAAGCGGTAAAACCATAATTGCAATATCGTCTCTTTTACTTGTTATTGAAAAAAACTTGCAAGGTGCATTTATGGTCCCAACTGAGGTATTGGCAGAACAACATTATAAAAATTTATTAAAATATTTGAATCCACTTTTAGTTTCTGTTGAACTACTTACTGGGAATACTCCTCAAAAAAAGAGAAAAGAAATTTTCGCTAATTTGAATAATGGATTAGTTGATATCCTTGTAGGTACTCATGCATTATTTGAGGATAAAGTCATCTTTAATTCATTAGGGATGGTCGTAATTGATGAACAACATAGATTTGGAGTTACTCAAAGAAATAGATTACTAAATAAAGGAGAAAATACTAACTTGTTATCAATGACAGCAACACCAATTCCAAGAACTCTTGCGCTTTCCATTTATGGTGATTTAGATGTGAGCCAAATTACAGAACTCCCTCCTGGGAGAGTTCCCATAACTACAAAAATAATTTCAGAAGGTGATTTAACTAACTTGTTCAAGATTGTTGAAGATGAGATTAATAAGGGAAAGCAAGCTTATGTGATTTTGCCACTTATAGAAGATTCAGAAAAAATGAATTTAAGCTCCGCAAAGAAAACTTTCAAAAATTTATCAGAAGAGGTCTTTTTTAACAAAAAAGTTGGATTATTACATGGCAAATTAAGTTCACAAGAAAAGAATGAAGTGATTAATTCTTTTTTAAAAAATGAAATTAATATATTGGTTTCAACCACTGTAATTGAGGTTGGCATTGATGTGCCTAACGCCACAATTATGATTATTTATAATTCGGAAAGATTTGGATTGTCCCAGCTACATCAATTAAGGGGGAGAGTTGGTAGGGGATCAACAAAATCTTTTTGTTATCTGGTAACCTCCGATAAAAATGGATTAGAAAATAAACGACTTTGTGTTTTACAAAAATCTAATGATGGCTTTTATATTGCGGAAAAAGACTTGGAGCTTAGAGGACCAGGCCAGATTTTAGGATATAGACAATCAGGATTGCCTGATTTTGTCCTGGACAATTTACCTAACAATAAATTTCTTATTGATAAGGCTCGTGAAGAGGCCATTAAGATTGTTAGTGATGATCCTGATTTAAAAGAAAATATTGTTTTAAGGAATATACTTATTGATAATTCTGATAATAAATTCATTCATGATTTCTTGAATTGAGAACTATCATTGTAATTTTCGATATATATGCAAATATAAATCAATTGCAAATTTCAATTGAAAATTTGGAATAAAATACCAATTAAAGATAATGGAGACAAATTAATAGCTATACCTAGCTACTTAAACTTTTTAGATCCGCACCCTTACTCTCATTTAGGAGCACCTTACAAAGATAAAACTTCTATTTGGAAATTAAGAGAGGAGGTCGTAAATAGATTAGTAAAAGTAAATGATTATTTGATATCAAAGAGTAGTTTTAACCTTTTAATTTATGACAGTTGGCGACCGTTAGAAGTCCAGGAATTTATGTTTAAAAGAGCATTTTTATTAGAGTGTGAAAAATTCGATATTGATATTTCTTTTGAAAATATTAAATCTTATCCATCCATTCTAAAAAAAGTTGAAAAATTTTGGGCATATCCTTCTTATGACACTAGGTGTCCGCCCCCTCATTCAACTGGGGGAGCATTGGATGTTTGTTTATCAGATAAAGGCGGAAATCTTATTGAAATGGGAAGCATGGTTGATCAAATGGATGAGACCTCAAATCCTTATTTTTATGCAAACATAAAGAATGAAGAAGCAATTATTTGGAATAGTAGAAGAAATTTATTAAGGGATATTATGACTAAATTCGGATTTGCTCAACATCCTAATGAATGGTGGCATTTTAGTTATGGTGATCAATTATGGGCTTGGAAAAATAAAAAAGCAAATGCCCTTTATGGAAAAATCTAAATTCTATTGATTTTTATTTAGTAAATTCAATATATGATTTTCATCTTGAGTATTTATAAAATCTCCGAAATCCAAATCTAAATTACTCTTCCAATTATCAAATAATGGTTGAAGAGTTTTTTCTAAATCGTTAAGTTCCATTCTTTGTAAGAATGGTTTAGCTAGCCTTTGTAGATTTTTACTTCCCCCCAACCATAATTGGTATTTATTTTGCCCACTTCCAACAAGTGCTAATTCGGCCATATAAGGCCTGGTACACCCATTCGGACATCCTGTCATTCTGAATAATATTGTCTTTTTTATTTTTAGATCTAATAGTAAATTTTCAATCCTTTTTAATAAATCAGGTAATATTCTTTCAGCTTCAGTCATCGCAAGACCACAAAGTGGTAAAGCTGGACACGCTAAAGCATGTCTTTGTATTTCATTAATGTTTTCTAAATTTTCGTATCCAATTTTTGATAGAGATTTTTGAATTTCACCTTTGTTTTTATTGGCGATATTACAAAGTAAAATATCTTGATTAGGTGTGAGTCTTAAATCTAAATTATATTTTTTAACAATACTTGTGATGGTATTCTTCTTCTCTCCAGATAATCTCCCTGATAATAATGGTAAACCTACAAAATAAGAGTTTTTATTTTGTTTATGCCAACCTAGATAATCAATAAGAATTTGATTTGGTTCTTTTCTGATTTTTTTAATTTCTTTTTTGAAATACTTATCAGAAAGTATCTTTTTGAACCATTTAATACCTTTTCTATGAAGAAGATATTTCATTCTCGAATTTTTTCTTGATTTTCTATCACCATAATCTCTTTGAATAGCCACAATGCTTTGTATTAGTTCATAAATATCAGGTTCTTCAACATATCCAAGTGGATCTGCAATTCTGGCAAAGGTCTCTTCATTATTATGTGTGCGACCCATACCACCTCCAATATAGAAGTTGCACCCTTCTAAGTTTCCATCTTTAGAAGTAAAGGCAACTATTCCTATGTCATTGGTAAGAAGATCAACAGAATTGTCCCCAGGAACTGTCACAGCACATTTGAATTTTCTCGGTAAATACGTTGAACCATAAAGAGGCTCATCTTTTATCCCACTAAAAACATTATCTTTGAATTGTAGCTTCCTAATTGCTTCAATATCTTTGTCAGGCTTTATGGTGTACTCTAAATCTCCATCAGCCCAAAGCTCTAAAAAAGTGCCTTGGCCAGCGATTGGGGTAAGAAGATCTGCAACTTTTTTTGCTAATGCTCTTGCAATATTATAGTCTGGCGAATCAAATGGAGCCGCAGGGGCCATAACGTTTCTATTGATGTCTCCACATGCAGCTAATGTGGAGCCCATTGAATTTACTATTGTTTGAATTACTTCCTTTAGGTTCTCCTTTCTGATGCCATGCATTTGAAAGGCTTGTCTTGTAGTGGCCCTAAGTGTTCCATTACCTAGTTTGTTAGATAATTCATCTAATGCTAAAAATAATTTCCCAGGGACTTCTCCTCCCGGATTTCTTAACCTAAGCATCATTTGCCAATCTTTACTTTTGCCCGGCCTTCTATTTTCCCTGTTATCTTGTTGATAACTACCATGAAATTTTAATAACTGAACTGCATCATTAGTAAAATGATCACTTTCATTTACTAATTCCGTAGCAAGTGGTTCCTTAAGAAATTGGCTACTTTTTTTAAAATTTTCAAATTTAGAAACTTCTAGTCCATTTGCTAAACAAACAGTCTCTTCCTTTGCAGAATCTTTTTTCTTTTTTACTTTCTCAACCTTGATCAAAGGACCAAAACATATCTCTTTTTATACATTAGCGAAAAGCTTATTTAACTGGTAGTAAATTATAGTAAGTGTAGTCATATTTTTTTCTTGTCTAAATATTTACTTGAAGTAGGAACAGAAGAGTTGCCCGCAAAATTTTCTCATTCTGTTCTAGATCAATTTAAATCTTTAATAGAATTTGAATTGGATAAAAAGTTAATCAAATTCGACAATATAGATGTCACCTCCACACCACGGAGAATAGTGCTACTTCTTGAAGGTTTAGTAGATCATGCAGAAGATAAGATAATAGTAAGAAAAGGGCCTAAAGCAAATTCAGCTTATTTAAATGGATCTCCTACTAATGCTGCTTTAGGTTTTGCAAATAGTTTAGGTATAGATGTAGGCGAGCTAGAAATAAAAAGTACAGAAAAGGGTGATTTTGTCTTTGGAAAGAAAATTGAGAAAGGACAATCAACAAGAATTTCTTTGTCTTCAATTATTCCTAAAGTATTGAAGAGTCTTCAAGGTCCTCGATTTATGAAGTGGGGGGCTGGGAACATAAAATTTTCGAGACCTATTAGATGGATTGCTTCTCTATATAATGATGAAATTCTTGATTTCGCATTTGATGAATGTGATCCAGAAATTCAAATAAGTAATAAATCAAAAAGTCATAGAATATTAAATGAAGTTTTTGAAGTACAGCATGTTGATAATTTTTTTGAATTATTAAAACAAAATAGAGTTTTAGTTAAACGACATGAAAGAAAAGAAAAAATTGAGATTCTAATAAATCATGCATCTAAATCACTAAATCTGAATCCTGACCTTTCTGAAGGATTATTAAATGAACTAACTGATTTAGTTGAATGGCCAGAATTAATTATTTGTAAATTTTCTGAAGAATTTCTTGAACTTCCTGTTGAAGTTCTGTCAACAGTCATGAAAAGTCATCAGAGATATGTACCTCTTTTACTAAAAAATAATACTTTTTCTAAACTTGACCTAAAATCCGAAAATAACATTAGTACAAATTTTTTCGTTATTTCAAATGGTCTTGAAGAATCAAATAATAATATTGCTAAGGGTAATGAAAAAGTCTTGAGGGCAAGGTTTGCAGATGCAAAGTTTTTTGTAGAAAGCGATAAAAAAATTCCTTCCAATGAAAGAAATAAAAAACTTAAATTTGTTTCTTATTTGAAAGGACTTGGAAATATTTTCCAGAGAGTAGAGAGAATAGAGGAAGTTACTAAAAAAATCCTTATATTTTTAAATGATAAGTCTTTAGAAAATAAAAAAATAATAGAAGCTGCAAGATACTGTAAAAACGATTTATGTAGTGAAATTGTTTTCGAATTCCCTGAGTTGCAAGGAATAATGGGTGGTAAATATCTCAAAAATGAAGGATTTAGTGAGGATGTTTGTTTGGCAGTAGCTGAACATTATTTACCTTCTTTTTATAAAGATGCTTTGCCCTCTTCAAAATATGGTGCAATAGTTTCTATTGCAGATAAGGTTGAAACTTTAATAAGTATATTTATTGCGGGTAAGCGTCCAAGTGGATCATCTGATCCTTATGCTTTGAGAAGAAATTTAAATGGAGTTATTAAAATAATTTGGGATTATGAACTTGATTTGCCTTTAGATAATTTATTTAATGAACTTATTGATTTTTGGGAAATTGCATTCCCTAATTTGAACTTCTCAAAAGAGAAAGTTTTAAATGATTTAAATGAATTTTTAGTTCAAAGAATTGTTAGTCATCTCGAAGAAATATCACTAAGTAAAGAATTAATAAAGGCCGTTTGCTCTTCTGATGAACTTTATCAAAAAAGAATATTGAATATTGTCGATCTAAAAAAAAGGACAAAAACTATCATTGATTTTAAAGAGAAAGAAACTTTTGTTGAAATCCAGAAGGTAATTACTAGGGTAAGCAAATTAGCCAATAGCAGTAATCTTTCAACAGACGTTTTTGAAATAGGAGATTATGTAAACATAAAACTTTTTGAAAAAGAATGTGAATTCAAAGTTTTTGATTTTATTAGAGAATTAGAAAAACTTTTTTCAGCTGGTTATTGCAATTATTTAAAACTTCTAAATTTGTTCGAGATTAATATAAATACTATTGAAAATTTGTTTGATAATGAAAAGGGTGTTCTGGTAATGTCAGAAAATATAAAAATAAGAAATAATAGGCTTAACTTATTGAGCCTAATTAGAAATTACTCTCTAAAGATCGCTGACTTTACACTTTTGAACTCTTAACTTTAATTCCACCTTTGATTGAATAATTTTTAAGCATTTTTTCAACTTCTTTCTCTGCTCTAACAGCACTATCAACAGGTTTGTAATTTAAGGGAGCAAGTGCTTTACCTCTTAAAATTGATCCAAGAGTAAGCAACGTAAGTTTAATTTGCTGCATTGGTTTCATTGCAACGACTTTTTTATATAAATAACTATCAAAAGTAAGTCTTTGAACGTCCATATCATCACACATCTCCACAAAAGCTTCTCTAGCAGAATCGTTCCTATAAAAAATATTTTGTAAAATTTCTAGTACCTTATATGTTGCTCCATACTTTTTATCCCATTTTTTTAAGTAATTTTTTAAATCATTTTCTGAAGGGATAATTTCTCCATTTTTTGAAGCTTCAACAATTTCTTCTGCACACATTCTTCCACTCTTTGCGGCAAAATATATACCTTCTCCAGAACTCTTCGTAACATAACCAGCAGCATCTCCTACTAAAGCCATTCTCCCAACAACTCTTCTAGGCCTTGGATGTTCAGGAATTGGATGTGCCTCTACTTTGATAACCTCACCATTTACAAGTCTTTTTTTTGCTCTATTCCTTACACCTTCCTGTAGACCCTTTATTAATAATTGGTTCTTTTGCATTGTACCTGTTCCAACGGCAACATGATCATATTTAGGGAATACCCAACCATAAAAGTCAGGAGAGACGTCAGTTCCTACATACATTTCAGCTAGATCTTCATAGTAACTCATTTCTTCTTTTGGTAATTTAATCCTTTCCTGAAAGGCTATAGCTACTTTGTAATCTCCAGCATCCATAGCTTTAGCAACTCTACTATTGGCTCCGTCTGCCCCAATTAAAAGGTCAACTGTAAGTTCTTTCAGTTCTCCTTTTTTATCTCCAGAAGAATAATCAGAATATATAAGTTTATATGGACCTTGATTGTTATCTCCAGTATCTATAGAAGTAACTAATCCATTTATTAATGTAGCTCCCAGATCAGCAGCTCTGTTTCTCATAAAAGCATCCATTACTTCTCTTCTGCACATTCCTATGAATTCATTATCACTTTTTCCATAAACCTTATCTAAGCTAATATCTACTTCTCTATTTGATGGAGATATCATTCTCATATGCCTTACTTTTCTATCAATAATCGACTCAGGTAAATCAAATTCCTCTACCATGCAAAGAGGAATAGCACCCCCACATGGTTTTGCATTATCTAATTTCCTCTCGAAGAGCCAAGTTTTTATTCCTGCTTTAGCAAGTATTTCTGCAGCACATGAACCACTTGGACCTCCTCCAATAACAGCTACCCTCAACATATGAAAAAAAATAATACTTTATATAAAAGCTACATCTTTTTTGCTTATAAAAGTGCATTTCTTAAAATAATAGTTAATATCGAAATATGTTTTCCAAATTCACCACTAAATATTGGAACAAAACAAAGATATAAATCAATTTGATATCCCCTTAGCCAAAAGAACTTATTTAAATAACTCTAATTCAATATTATTAAAAAAATTATTAATATTTTCTCCATTTCTTTTCTTTTTTTTCTCTATCGCTACATTGCGATTGATTAGAAATATAGAACTAGGAGCTCTAAGTAATCTTAATTTTAAGGCTGAGAGAAGTTACGACCATAGAATTTTAGGCCATCTACCCTATAAGGAAATTCCAAAGGAGAAACTAGTTTTAATTGAGCCTAATATTGAAGTTCATATTGACATGCGTGATTCTTTATTAAAAATGAGAGAAGAAGCGAAAAATGATGGGATATATTTGGTCTTCTTAAGTGGTTATAGATCAATGAATTTGCAAAACGAAATCTTTTATTCTTTAAAATCTATTAGAAATCAAGAAGCATCAGAAAGAGCTAGAGTTTCAGCACCTCCAGGATATTCAGAACATAGTACTGGTTTTGCAATTGATATTGGTGATGCAACCCAAAGAGAAACGGACTTTGAGACCGAATTCGAAAATACTCGCGCCTTTAGATGGTTAATAAAGAATGCAGCTAAGTTTCATTTTAAATTATCGTTTAACAAAAACAATAAATATATCGACTACGAACCCTGGCATTGGAGATATGAGGGGTCAATTGAAGCTTTAAAAGTTTTTGAAACTTCAAATAGAGAATTATAAATTTAACTGATTAATTATTCAATTATGATAATGTTTTTCAAAGTCTTAAAGAGAAAATTGTCATAATAAGCATTCTTTGAGTTAGCCTTAATAAAGTCAATCTATTATTTATATAAATTTTATAAATGTCATCTTCGATAAAAGAAATTAGGAATGTTGCAATTATTGCCCACGTAGATCATGGGAAGACAACTCTTGTGGATGCATTGTTATCTCAATCAGGAATATTTAGAGACAATGAAGTTATTCCCACATGTGTAATGGATTCAAATGATCTTGAAAGAGAAAGAGGAATAACAATACTCTCAAAAAATACTGCAGTAAACTATAAAGACACCAGAATTAATATTATAGATACACCTGGACATGCAGATTTTGGAGGAGAAGTCGAGAGGGTTTTGGGAATGGTTGATGGTTGTTTGCTTATTGTTGATGCAAATGAGGGACCTATGCCTCAAACAAGATTTGTTTTAAAAAAGGCATTAGAAAAAGGACTTAGGCCTATAGTCTTTGTAAATAAAATTGATAGACCCAGAGTAGTACCAGAAATAGCAATAGATAAGGTCCTTGATTTGTTTTTAGAATTAGGAGCTGATGATGATCAATGTGATTTCCCTTATCTTTTTGGAAGCGGCCTATCTGGGTTTGCAAAAGAAGAGATGGAATCTAATAGTGACAATATGATGCCTCTTTTTGAAGCTATTATCAGACATGTTCCACCTCCAGTAGGTGACTCAAATAAGCCTCTTCAGCTGCAAATAACCACTTTGGACTATTCTGATTTCTTGGGCAGAATTGTAATTGGAAAAATTCACAATGGAACTATAAAAAATGGTCAACAAGCTAGTTTAATTAAAGAAAATGGAAAAACTATTAAAGGTAAGGTTAGTAAACTATTAGGATTTGAAGGATTACAAAGAATTGATATAAATGAAGCATTCGCAGGAGATATTGTTGCTGTTTCAGGTTTCGATGACGTCAATATTGGTGAGACCATAGCTTGTCCCGATTCTCCTCATCCTCTTCCATTAATCAAAGTTGATGAACCTACCTTAAATATGACTTTTGTTGTCAATGATTCCCCATTTGCAGGAAAAGAAGGGAAATTTGTTACTAGTAGACAATTAAAAAATAGATTAGAGAGGGAACTTTTAACAAATGTTGCCCTAAGGGTAGAAGAAACTGAATCTCCTGATAGGTTCTCAGTTTCAGGAAGAGGAGAATTACATTTAGGGATTTTGATTGAAACTATGAGAAGAGAGGGTTTTGAATTTCAAATCTCACAACCTCAAGTAATTTTTAGACAAATTGATAATGTTGAATGTGAGCCTATAGAAACTTTGGTTTTAGATGTACCTGAAGTGTCTGTTGGTTCATGTATAGAAAAACTTGGATCGAGAAAGGCAGAGATGAAAAACATGCAGACAAGCTCAGATGGGAGAACTCAATTAGAATTTCTTGTGCCATCAAGAGGACTGATTGGATTTCGTGGTGAATTTGTTCGGATAACTAGAGGTGAAGGTATCATGAGTCACTCATTTTATGAATATAAACCAAAAACAGGAGATTTTGAAACTAGGAGAAATGGAGTCCTCATTGCTTTTGAGGAAGGTGTGGCAACATTTTATGCTCTAAAGAATGCTGAAGATAGGGGAGTTTATTTTATTAAACCTGGAGTAAAAGTTTATAAGGGAATGATAATTGGAGAGAATAATCGACCTCAAGATCTTGAGTTAAATATATGTAAAACTAAGCAGTTGACTAATATGAGGTCTGCAGGGGCTGAAGAACTTGATACTTTGCAATCGCCTGTAGATATTACCCTTGAAAGAGCACTAGAATATATTGGTCCTGATGAAATGCTTGAGGTGACACCCGATTCAATAAGAATGAGAAAAATAAATAAGAAGAAAAAAGCTTAATAATTAATTTTATGATTAAAGAAAATGGAAAAAGTTTTGAAGAATCCCTTTTTACTGCTTTAAATCTATTTAATAATCATAAATGGTATGAGGCCCATGATGCTTTTGAAGAAATATGGAATTCTGTTGATGGTGACGAAAGACAAGTCATCCAGGGGATTTTACAAGTATCTGTCTCTCAGTTTCACTTAAGTAAGGGTAATTTAAATGGAGCTACTATTTTGCTTGGAGAAGGTTTAGGTAGAATAAAAACAAGAACCAATATTAATTTAGGGATTGATCTTGAATCCTTTTGTCGATGTTTGGAATATTTATTGAGAAAATTACAATACAAAGAGATTTTAACTGAGAACGATAAGCCTTTTTTGAAACCTCTTTAATCACTATGCATATATCTATATCTTTAATTAAATTATTGTTTTCTATTTTTATTTTTTTTCAAGAAAATAAGATAAATAATCGTTTTCAAGGAAGATGAACTTAAAAATTCAAAATGTATCACTTTCAATTAAAGGAAAATCAATTGTAAATGATGTTTCCATAAATGTAAATCCAGGAGAAGTTGTAGGTTTGATGGGACCTAATGGTGCAGGGAAAACTACCACTTTTAATCTTGCAGTTGGAAATATTAAACCTGATAAAGGGGAAGTTTTAATGAATGGTAAAAATATAACTAATCTTCCACTCCCAATTAGATCAAGACTTGGGTTGGGTTATTTAACTCAGGAGGCGAGTATATTTAGAGATCTCACTGTTAAGGACAATATAGATTTGGCTTTGCAGAATTCATCTTATAGTCGAGCAGCAATTAGAAATAGAAGAGAACAATTAATTAATGAATTTAATCTGAATAATTTTGTAGATAACTATGGTTATCAACTATCAGGAGGAGAGAGAAGGAGGTGTGAGATAGCGAGAGCTCTCACTGTAGGTAGAAAAGGGCCTAAATATTTATTATTAGATGAGCCGTTCGCTGGAATTGATCCTCTAGCTGTTAATGATTTAAAGAAACTAATTCTTAAATTAAGTTATGAAGGGGTAGGGATTCTTATTACGGACCACAATGTGAGGGAAACTCTTTTAATTACCCAAAAATCATATGTGTTAAGTGAAGGAAAAATTTTAGCTTACGGATCATCTAGTGAATTAGCAGATAATCCAATAGTCAAGAAGTACTATCTAGGAGATGATTTCAAGCTTTGAAATCCTTTTGCAAAATAAATTAAAACTTAATTATTAAAGATTTACTCATATAAGAATGATTTAAATTATTATTTGGTTGTCATTAGAATATTAAATCTTGATAAATTTCTAGAAATGATACTCGATAATTTTTTTAAAAATTTAATATATGAACCTGTTTCAGTTTTAGGTCTTTTAGTCTTTTATATCTTATTAGTTAATTTACCAATATCTTTAGGTGCAGTTTTCAAAAAAAAGTCTTCTTTTAGTGTAAGACTACTTACGATTCTGGTGAATTTATTCATAACATTACAATTACTTTTTAGGTGGTCAATTTCTGGACACTTCCCAATCAGCAATTTATATGAATCTCTTTATTTCCTTACTTGGGGTATCACAATGGGCCAACTATTGATTGAGAGGGAATACCAATCTCCAATAATACCTTCAATTGCTATACCAATTGAGTTACTGTTGGTAGCTTTTGCTTGTTTTGTTTTGCCTGACGATTTGAAATTATCATCAAACCTGGTTCCTGCTTTAAGATCTAGTTGGTTAGTCATGCATGTTAGTGTAGTAATGCTTAGTTATGCCGCATTAATAATAGGTTCTTTACTTTCAGCTTCTGTTTTGTTCATTAATAAAAATAAACCGCTTCAAATTAGAAGTAGTTCTACAGGTATAGGAGGGTTCAAAATTTCTAATAACTATCCTTTAAAGGATTTAATTGATCCTATTGAATTCTCGCATTCAGAAGAACTAGATACCTTAAGTTATCGTTCTATATTGATAGGTTTTGTTCTTTTGACCCTCGGTTTGATTTCAGGTGCGGTTTGGGCTAATGAAGCATGGGGCACATGGTGGAGTTGGGATCCAAAAGAAACATGGGCATTTATCTCATGGTTGTTTTATGCTGCTTATCTGCATATGAGAATAAGTAAAGGTTGGCAAGGAAGAAGACCAGCATTATTAGCCTCCACTGGCTTCTTAGTTGTTTTAGTATGTTACTTAGGGGTCAATTTCTTAGGCATTGGTTTACATAGTTATGGCTGGATATTTGGATGATTTGTTAATATCTCAGGATATTTATTGTGGTTCTGCAAGCACCTTACCTTTTTGTGCCTCTTGAGCAACTTTTCTCAAGTCATCACATCCCTCTTTTAATGTTGGGTAAGCAAACATTCCACTGCCTGCAATGAAGCAATTAGCGCCAGCAGCGGCACATTGTGAAATAGTCCAATTTGCTTTTATGCCCCCATCAACTTCAATGTCGACATTTAAGTTTTTTTCGATAATAAAGTTTCTTATTTTTCTGATTTTATTAAGCATTGTTGGTATATAAGCTTGTCCTCCAAAGCCTGGATTAACTGTCATAACTAAAACATGATCAACCATATCCATAATGTTTTCAATCATTTCAAATGGAGTATGGGGGTTTAATGCTACAGAAGGAGATCCTCCTAGGTCTTTTATCCTTCCGAGAACTCTATGTAAATGAATATTTGCTTCCGCATGTGCTATTACTACTCCTGGTTCACCATTTGCACCTTTTGTAGCGTTTACATAAGATTCAAGCATGGTTTCACAGTTGTATTGGCTCACCATTAATTGAGTTTCAAAAGGGACATTACAATATTTCCTGCATGCAAAAATCATCTCAGGACCAAAAGTAAGATTTGGCACAAAATTTCCATCCATTACATCAAATTGAATTCTATCTACCCCCGCTTCCTCAAGTTCTTTCACGCATGCCCCCATATTTGCCCAATCTGCTGGTAAAACTGAAGGAATTATTTGAATTGGTCTATTAACACCAGCTGAATTTGTTTGATTTGACTCAGTCATTTAATTTTTAAAATATTTAATAAAGATACTATATTTAGTTGCTTATTCCTAATTTCAAGTCGCGGCCTGATAAAGTAACAGCTGTAAAGAGTTAAAAAAAGCTTATTAGCATAATATTTCTCATATAAAATGACATTTTTTATGAGATTATATACTCAAAACCTTTTAGAAAAACCTCAAAAATTTAATTGTGAATCAAACTTTAATTCAAGAAATTCTCGAAGTTGTCGAGCAAGCAGCAATTGCCTCAGCAAAGCTAACAGGACTTGGTCAAAAAGATGAAGCTGATGCTGCAGCTGTCGAAGCAATGAGATTGCGAATGGGCAAAATTGAAATGAAAGGGAAAATTGTTATTGGAGAAGGTGAAAGAGATGAAGCACCTATGCTTTATATAGGTGAAGAGGTAGGGAGTGGGAGTGGACCAGGAGTTGATTTTGCTGTAGATCCTTGCGAAGGAACTAATCTTTGTGCAAATAATCAAAGAGGTTCTATGGCAGTTTTGGCTGCCTCTGATACAGGCGGTCTTTTTAATGCTCCTGATTTTTATATGAACAAATTAGCTGCTCCTCCTGCTGCTAAAGGGAAAGTTGATATAAGAAATTCGGCGACTGAAAACTTGAAGATACTTAGTGAATGTTTGGATCTTTCTATTGATGAACTCACTGTTGTTGTAATGGATAGAACTAGGCACAAAGATTTAATTAAAGAGATTAGAGGATGTGGTGCTAAAGTACAACCGATTTCTGATGGTGATGTTCAAGCTGCGATTGCATGTGGTTTTGCAGGGACGGGAACACATTGCTTGATGGGTATAGGTGCTGCTCCGGAAGGTGTTATTTCTGCTGCTGCAATGAGAGCTTTAGGTGGACACTTTCAAGGACAACTAGTTTATGATCCAGCAATTGCTCAAACTTCTGAATGGGCGGATTACACAAAGGAAGGGAATATAAAACGTCTTAATGAAATGGGTATAACTGATATAGATAAAATATATGAAGCTAACGAACTGGCATCCGGAGAAAACGTTGTTTTCGCTGGAAGTGGAATAACCGATGGATTGTTATTTGACGGAGTTAAATTTGAAAGGGATTGTGTTAGAACAAGCAGTCTACTAATTAGTACATTGGATAGTACTGCAAGATTTACAAATACTGTCCATATAAAAGATGGTGCTAAGAGTATCAGCCTTTAAAAATTCACTTTTAATTTTATGCATATTGTTGTCGTCGGACTAAGTCATCGCACGGCACCTGTCGAAGTGCGTGAGAAGTTAAGTATTCCTGACCAATCCATAACAGAATCATTGAAAGCATTAAAAGCTTTCTCAGATGTTTTGGAGGTGTCAATTTTAAGTACTTGTAATAGGCTAGAAATATATGCGCTAGTAAAGGATAAAAATACTGGAATTTCATCGATTAAAGAATTTATATCAGATTATTCTGGAATAATTTTTAAAGATTTAAATCCACATCTTTTTTGTTTTAGACAAGAAGATGCTGTTTTGCATTTGATGAAAGTTTCTGCAGGACTAGATAGTCTTGTTTTAGGCGAAGGACAAATCCTTTCGCAGGTAAAAAAAATGATGAG
This sequence comes from Prochlorococcus marinus str. MIT 9302, assembly GCF_000759975.1. Lineage (GTDB taxonomy): Bacteria > Cyanobacteriota > Cyanobacteriia > PCC-6307 > Cyanobiaceae > Prochlorococcus_A > Prochlorococcus_A marinus_M. The sequence continues at coordinate 90,975 of NZ_JNAM01000005.1, forward strand.
ATTAGGTCAAGAGAATCAATCTACTGGGCCTATTCTTAATAGATTATTAACTCAATCTATTAGTACTGGTAAAAAAGTTAGATCCGAGACGAATTTAGGAACTGGAGCTGTATCAATCAGTTCAGCAGCAGTTGAACTTGCTCAATTAAAAATTGGACAAGAAAAGGGGCTTGATACTCTTGTAAGTTTGGAATCAGAAAAGGTTCTTGTGGTTGGAGCCGGACGAATGAGTAGGCTTTTAATAACTCATTTAAAATCAAAAGGATGTAATAAACTTATTCTTGTTAATAGAAATATTGATAGAGCATCAAATCTTGCGATAGATTTCCCCGATTTGGAGATTGTTTGTAAAGGGTTAAACGAATTAGATGAACATATATCAATATCTTCTCTTGTCTTTACTAGTACAGCGTCCGAAGAGCCAATAATTGATCTCGCTAAAATTGAAAAATTGAATTTGAGTAATGAAATTAAATTTATCGATATTGGTGTACCGAGAAATATATCTAATGATGTCAAACAACATGAATTTGTAAATTCATTTGATGTAGATGACTTGCAGGAGGTCGTTTCAAGGAATCAAGAATTTAGACAGAAAATTGCAAAGGAAGCAGAATCTTTAGTAGAAGAAGAAAGAATTATTTTTCTAGAATGGTGGGCAAGTTTAGAAGCGGTTCCAGTAATTAATAAACTTAGATCAGATTTGGAGTTAATTAGAAAAGAGGAATTGCAAAAAGCACTTAGTAGGATGGGACCAGACTTTTCTGCTAGAGAAAGAAAAGTTGTTGAAGCTCTGACTAAAGGAATTATCAATAAAATACTTCACACTCCTGTTACTAAGTTGAGAAGTCCTCAATCAAGAGAAGAGAGACAAGCTTCTTTAAAAATCGTTGAAAAATTGTTTTCTTTAGTAGATGAGGATCAAAATAGCTAAATTTTCTTTATTTATATTAAGTTTTTCTAGTGATTTATCGAAATACCTTTGTAAACTGACCATTGCTATTTCTAAATCTGCACATAATCAGTTACTTTAAATAGTTGTATATCTACCTCCATTAGATTGAATGAAGCGTGTGTTGGCAATCATCCTCGGAGGAGGAAAAGGTTCTAGACTTTACCCTTTAACAAAAATGAGGGCAAAACCTGCTGTCCCATTGGCAGGTAAGTATCGTTTAATAGATATCCCAATTAGTAACTGTATTAATTCAGGTATAGAAAAAATGTACGTATTGACTCAGTTCAATAGTGCATCTCTAAATAGACATATAGGGAGAACCTATAATTTGAATGGCCCTTTTGGTCAAGGTTTTGTGGAGGTTCTAGCCGCACAACAGACTCCTGATAGTCCAAAGTGGTTTGAAGGGACTGCTGATGCCGTAAGAAAATACCAATGGTTATTTCAAGAATGGGATGTGGATGAGTATTTAATATTGTCAGGTGATCAACTGTATAGAATGGATTACAGTTTATTTGTTCAGCATCATAGAGATAATGGAGCGGATTTAACTGTTGCAGCTTTACCTGTTGATGAAGCTCAAGCAGAAGGTTTTGGCCTCATGAGAACTGATGATTTAGGGAATATAAAAGAATTCAGTGAGAAGCCTACTGGAGAGAAGTTGAAGGCAATGGCAGTGGATACATCGAAATTTGGATTAACTAAGGAATCGGCCGCAGAAAAACCATATCTTGCTTCTATGGGGATTTACGTTTTTAGTAGAAATACTCTTTTTGATCTTCTAAATAAATTCCCTAGTTATACAGATTTTGGTAAGGACATAATTCCTGAAGCTCTTAATAGAGGTGATACTCTTAAGAGTTATGTATTCGATGATTATTGGGAAGATATTGGAACCATTGGAGCATTCTTTGAATCAAATTTAGCATTAACAGAACAACCAAAACCTCCATTTAGTTTTTATGATGAAAAATTTCCAATTTATACAAGACCTAGATTTCTCCCCCCTTCTAAACTTGTAGATGCTCAAATTACTGATTCAATAGTTTGCGAAGGAACAATTCTGAAGTCATGCAGTATTTTGCATTGTGTTTTAGGTGTAAGAAGCAGGATTGAAAGTGATTCTGTTCTTGAAGACACTTTGGTTATGGGTGCAGATTTCTTTGAATCACCTGAAGAAAGAATTGAATTAAGAAAAGGAGGTGGAACACCTCTTGGAGTAGGTGAAGGAACTACTGTAAAAAGAGCAATTCTTGATAAGAATACTAGGATAGGCGATAATGTTGTTATTATCAACAAAGATAGAGTTGAAGAAGCAGATAAGCCAGAATTAGGCTTTTATATAAGAAATGGAATTGTTGTAGTAGTTAAAAATGCAACTATTGCAAACGGAACTGTTATTTAAATAATTTCGATCGTTTTTCGCTGACATAAGTATTTTTTTTGAGCAATTTTTTTGAGTTGCATGCACACTATATTTATTGAGTTTTTTAATTTTTATGTCCAAGGCGCATTTTGGTTTAATAGGTCTTGGTGTTATGGGCGAAAATTTAGTTCTTAACGCAGAAAGAAATGGATTTTCTAGTGTAGTTTTTAATAGAACCTACTCAAAAACTGAAGAATTTCTACAAGGTAGAGGCCTTGGGAAGAATATAGAGGGAGCTGAAACTCTTCAAGAATTTGTTAATAAGCTTGAGAGACCTAGAAGAATTTTAATGATGGTAAAAGCTGGATCTGCAACAGATGCTGTTATTGATAATATTTCTGGATACCTTGAGGAAGGCGATTTATTAATAGATGGCGGTAATTCTCAATTTAAAGATACAGAAAGAAGGGTAAATACTCTTGAAAGTAAAAGTTTTGGATACATTGGAATGGGAGTCTCTGGGGGTGCCAAAGGGGCTCTTGAAGGGCCTAGTATGATGCCTGGAGGTACTAAAGCCTCCTACGATGCGATAGAAAGCTTATTAACTAAAATGGCTGCCAAAGTTGAAGACGGACCATGTGTTGCATACGTTGGGCCAGGGGGCTCGGGTCATTTTGTAAAAACTGTTCATAACGGAATCGAATATGGAATTGAGCAAATACTTGCAGAAGCTTATGACCTTATGAAGAGAGTCAAAGGTATGAATGGACAGCAGATGTCAGAGGTTTTTGGTATTTGGAATAATACTGATGAATTAGCTTCTTATCTTGTTGAGATAACAGAGATTTGTCTAAATACAAAAGACGAAACAACTGGAGATGATGTTGTAGAGAAAATATTAGATAAAGCTGGCCAGAAAGGTACTGGGTTATGGACTGTTGTAAGTGCTTTAGAACTAGGGGTATCAGTCCCAACGATTTATGCTTCTTTAAATGCAAGAGTTATGAGTTCTTTAAAAGATCAACGTAGTGAGATTGGAAAAACTATACCAAATAAAGAGATAGATGATTTTGATTTAGGAGATATTTCTGATGGAATGAAACCTTTATTTGATGCCGTAGTCCTTGCCACAATAGCAAGCTATGCTCAAGGAATGGATATTTTAAGAGAAGCTTCTTCTGTATATAATTATGGTTTGAATATGCCATCAATTGCACAAATATGGAAAGGAGGTTGCATAATCAGATCAAGATTATTAAGTAAAATTCAAGACGCTTATAATAAGGATCCCAATTTAAAAAATCTAATTTTTGATGATTGGTTCAATAAAGAAATTTCAACAAGATTGGATAACTTAGCTAATGTAGTTTCTTTATCAACAAAAGCTGGTATACCCGTTCCATGTTTATCTAGTACTTTAGATTATTTTAATAGTTATAGAACAAATAGACTCCCTCAGAACTTAGTGCAGGCTATGAGAGACTGTTTTGGCTCTCATACTTATGAAAGAATTGATAAGGAAGGTAGTTTTCATACTGAATGGATGAAATGATCGAAAAGGTTAAAAATGGATACACTCTAAAAATCTATGAAGACAAGTTAGAACTTTCATCAGCAGTTTTTGACTTTATTGAAAACCAAATTATTCATACATTAAAAAATAAAGAAAGATTCAAATTTTGTGTGAGTGGAGGATCAACGCCTAAATCTGTATATAAGCTTCTATCAAATAGTGATCTCAGATGGGATATGGTAGATGTTTTTTTAGGAGATGAAAGATGTGTTGATCCAAATTCAGAATTGAGTAACTCGTTAATGTTGAAAAATTCATTGTTAACTAACTTTGGATCTAAAGCTTTTTTTTATGAAATTTTCAATGATTTAAAGGCTGATGATGAAGCTATAAAAAATCAATTTATTTCTAAATTATTTGAAATATGTGGATCAAACTCTCCAACCTTTGATTTAACATTATTAGGTCTTGGAGACGATGGTCATACAGCTTCACTATTCCCTTATCAAAAAAATAATAACGTAGATGATTTTGTGATTTTTAATGAAGGTAAAGGATTAAAAAGAATTTCATTAACTCCAAAGGTCCTTTCAACCTCTTCAAAGATAGTATTTTTGGTTAGTGGAGCTTCTAAAAGAATTGCTCTTAAGAGATTATTAGATGAAAAAGAGCCACCAGAAAGAACACCATCAAGATTAATAAAATCTATTAATCAAATTTCAATATTTTGTGATCAGGAATCAGCAAAAGAATTAGAAATTTAGTTAGAGTCTATTAATAATTAAAATTATTTAATGAATAAGAAAAAATTTTTATTCCAGAAAAAGGACTTCAATGGTTGGAAAACATTAAATGATACTGTTATGGGTGGATCAAGTTCGGCATTTTGTGAAATTTCAAATTCTGGTTTGTTATTAAAGGGTAATATTGTCGAGAAAGCAGGAGGATTTGTTAGTTGTAGATCGTCTATTTATAAACCCCCTTTAAATATATCTGAATATTCATCCTTTGAATTAAATATTGATGGACAAGGAAGAACTTTTAAATTTGCTGTAGCTTGTGAAGATGATCTACTAGGTCTAACCGAATTTATTCCAGGTGGTCTTAGATGGATTAAATCATTCCCAACAAAAAAATTCGGAACAACAAATATTCAAATACCCTTTATTGAGCTAAAACCCTCAGTAAGAGCTAATAAGGTACGTTTTCCATTTAAATTCAAGCCATCTAAAATTAAAAGATTGCAGCTACTACACTCAAAGTTTGGTGATGATGGATTACTTAATAATGAGTTTAAACAGGGTTCCATAAAAGTTTTAATTAAATCAATAAGTGTTATTTGAAAATCCACCTAAAAATATAGAGAGCTTAATCGCTAAGTCAGCAGATTTAACAAATAAACCTTTTGTTCATTCTGTCGTAAAAATAAATGGTGAATACGAAATTGAAGAAGAAGGTATTGATTTGACGGTTAATATCTTATGTCGAGATAAAGAAGGTAAAAGATTAGAAATTTACGATCTTGAATTAGAACTTTTTAAATCAAATAAAGAGTTGGTTTTAGTAATCTCTAAGCTTAATTTCCCTGATGAACCAATATTATGGTGTGGAGTTAAAACATTATGGATGGATAGCAATAATGGAAAAAAATGCAACTCACCAAAATACAGTGCTAGATTGGAAAATTTAGCAAATAGGATAAAAAGTTTTATTGATTAAGAAAATAATCTTTGAGCTGATTTATAAATCAGTAACAGCCCCTAAACTTGATGTGCTTACGATTTTTGAATATTTTGAAAGAATTCCTCTTTTGTATTTTTGTATAGGTTTTACCCAATCTTTTTTTCTTTTTTCTAATTCTTCGTCAGATAAATCAACTTCAATTAGTTGTTTTACAGCATCTACAGTAATTAAATCACCTTGTTTTATTAGGGCAATATTTCCTCCAACAGCAGCCTCTGGAGCTATGTGACCCACAACAAGACCATAGGTACCACCGCTAAATCTGCCATCGGTAATTAAAGCTACCTTCTCTCCTAGCCCTTGACCAACAATGGCAGATGTTGGAGCTAACATTTCTCTCATGCCTGGACCTCCTACAGGACCTTCGTTTCTAATAACAACAACATCACCAGCTTTGATCTCGTTATTTAATATCGATTTTAAACAATCCTCTTCACTTTCAAAAATCTTTGCTGGACCTGTTAATACAGGGTTTTTTACTCCGCTAATTTTGGCTACAGAACCTTCACTCGCTAAGTTACCTTTTAATATCGCTAGATGTCCTTTTTTATAAAGAGGGTCATCTATGTCTCTTATGACATTTTGATTTGTTGGAGGCTTATCTGGAATATTTTGTAGGTATTCCGAGATGGTTTTGCCTTCAATGTTTTTGCAATCGCCATGAACTAATCCTGCATTTAAAAGTATTTTCATTACTTGTGGAATCCCACCTGCCTTATGAAGATCCACCGTCACATATTTACCACTCGGTTTAAGGTCACAAATAACGGGTACTTTTTGTCTGATTCTCTCAAAATCATTAATGTTGATATCTATTCCTGCAGTATTAGCAATAGCTAAGATGTGCAATACCGCATTTGTTGATCCGCCAATTGCCATAATTACTGATATTGCATTTTCAAATGCTTTCTTAGTCATTAGGTCTAGAGGTCTTATATCTTTTTCTATTGCAGAGACTAATATCTCAGCACTTTTATCTGCACTTAGTTCTTTTTCAAGATCTTCAGCAGCCATAGTGGAACTGTGAGGAAGACTTAACCCTAATACTTCAATAACCGCAGACATTGTATTAGCTGTAAACATCCCTCCACAGCTACCAGCACCAGGAATACAATTTTTTTCAACTTGGATTAGCCTTTCTTCATTAATTTTGCCAGATGTTAGTTGTCCAACAGCTTCAAATGCACTAACAACAGTAAGATCTTCTCCATGTAGTTTACCTGGTTTGATTGTCCCTCCATAAATAAAAATTGAGGGAATATTCATTCTTGCAATCGCAATCATTGCACCAGGCATATTTTTGTCACATCCACCTATAGCAAGTACTCCATCCATACTCTGAGCATTGCATGCTGTTTCAATTGAATCAGCAATAACTTCTCTTGAAACTAGGGAATATTTCATGCCCTCTGTTCCCATAGAAATGCCATCACTTACTGTTATAGTCCCAAACATCTGAGGCATCCCACCGGATCTTCTTATTGAATCTTCTGCTCTGAGAGCTAACTTATTTAAACCCATATTGCATGGTGTTATGGTGCTGTATCCATTTGCAACTCCAATAATAGGTTTATTAAAATCTTCATCATTAAATCCAACAGCTCTTAACATCGATCTGTTAGGGGATCTTTGAACACCTTGGGTTATTGCAGATGATCTGAGTTTATTCATATTATTTGTGAACCTTTTTTTATTCTATTGCCCCAACTCTTCAAGTTGCTTCCTCACATCAGCAATTGCAGAATTAAGTTGCTCAACTTTCTTCTCCAGATTCTCTCCTTCAACTTCATTTATATTTTTATTTGAATCAATCGCTTCAGAGCCGTCTTGAATTCTGGAGGAATACATCATGGCTTTTTGTTTCTTTTCCTCCTTTCTTTTGTCTGCTTCGGATATTAACCACCAAGCTAGACCTGCTGCTCCAATAAAAGCACCGCTTATTAATGATAAAAGATTATTTGAAGACGAATCTCTGTATTCAGACATTGGTAAAATATTTACTCCTATATTCTATATTAGTTCTTATCTTGAAATATAGTACTTAAACGCGATAAAGGATTCCCAATACCCGGTACTAATAATTTTGTGTCTTCATCTTCCTCATCTATGCAAGAAGTGTAAATTACCTGATTAGGGAATAATTTCGCAATTTCATTTAAACCTTTATTTGAGCAAATAGCAGTTATTAAAAGAATCCTATTTGAATCAACACCTAATTCCTTTAATTTAATTAAAGTTTCTAATGTTGCTGATTTTGTCGTTATTTGTTCTGAATAAAATATAACTCCTTCATTTGATTCAATAGTTTTAGGAAGTTCTCCTAATGAGAGGGTTGAATTAGGAATTACTTCTTTAGATCCAAACCAAAGAGATAACCCTTCGGGCAACATTGCGAGCACTTTTATTGGATAATCATTATTAATAAAGAATCCATCTGCGTCCCCATTATCAGTATTTACTATTTCTTTTTTATATGGCAGCCAATTACGTAATGCTTCATATGTAAGCCATTTCCCTAATTGCTCATATCCTGTTGAGTACAAAATATTTGGAGTGTTTTTTTCTCGCAATATTGAAAGCCAATGTTTTATTAATGGATGAGGAGGAACAATAACCTTTAGTGACATTGCCATATATTTTCCTTTAAGATACTCTTACAAACTTTAAATACTTAAGTTCTAAAATACAGTCTTATTATGATTAAATCAATTGTTTTCTCCTCATTAAAGAATGCATTAATTACTTTGTTATTCGTTGGGATTTTATTTTTTAATTCTGTAAATTCTGCATGGGCTAAAAGACCTCCTGAGATTAGAAACCAACAAGACCTTAATTTAGAGCCAGATATGCATGGTCAAGATTTAAGCGGTAACGAATACGTTAAGTTTGATTTGAATGGGTTTAATTTCAGTGAAAGTAATTTAGAAGGCGCGGTGTTCAATAATAGTAAATTGCAAAACTCAAAGTTTACTGGAGCCAATTTAAGAGATTCACTAGCTTATGCAACAGACTTTTCAGGTGCAGATCTTTCGGATGTTAATTTTACAAATGCTTTATTAATGGAGAGTAATTTTGAAGGGGCAAAAATAGATGGTGCAGATTTTACTGATGCTGTTCTTAGTCGTACACAACAAAAACAATTATGTGCGATTGCTAATGGCACAAATAGTTCTACTGGAGAGAGTACAGAATATAGCTTAGGATGTTAATGATCAATGATGAAAAAAAAAATACCAGTTATAGTTGTTTCGGGATTTCTTGGCTCAGGTAAAACAACTTTTCTAAGATATTTATTAAAAGAGAGTAATAAAAAATTTGGTTTAATAATTAATGAATTTGGTGATGTTGGAATTGACGGTGATTTGATTAAAAGTTGTGATAAATGTGATGAATCTGAAGACGACTGCGTAATCGAATTAAACAATGGATGTTTATGTTGTACTGTTCAAGATGATTTTGTTCCATCAATAAAAGCTCTCCTAGAATTTAATCCTCCTATCGAATCAATAATTATCGAAACTAGTGGCTTGGCACTACCAATTCCCTTAATTCAAGCACTTAACTGGCCTGAGATTAGGTCTTCCATCTACCTTGATGTTGTAGTTGGTATCGTTAATGGAGAATCAATGCTTAATGGATCACCAATTAATGATTTAAATAAAATTACAAAACAATATAATGAAACAGATAAAATTGATCACAACGCCACTATAGATGAACTTTTTGAGGAGCAACTAGAAGTTTCTGATATCGTTTTAGTCTCTAGATCAGATATCTTAAATGATGATCAGTTTGACGTTGTAAAAAATAAAATTCAAGGAAGTCTAAACTCATCTACACCAGTCCTTAAATCCAAGAATGGCAAAATTGATTTAAATTATCTATTTGATTTTAATTTTAAAAAAGAGACTTATAAAGAATTTTTAACTGAAGAACATGACCATAATCATGTTGAGCTTGTATCAGATTCATTTAAATTAAATTATTTCCTTGAAAAAAATGACTTTGAAAAGGAGATGTCAGAAATCTTGGATGAATTAAACATTCTTCGAATAAAAGGACGTATTTGGATACCAAACAAATCATTGCCTTTACAAATACAAATTGTTGGAAAGAAAATTAATACTTGGTTTGAAGAAGCTCCAGATAATTGTTGGAGACCAAATGATAATGCTGGGATTGAATTAGTAATAATTTCCTTTGATGAAAAATCTATAAAAACTTTCAATAGAAAAATTAAAGAGAAATTTAAGATTTTAAGTGACCCAAAAATAGCAATTTGATTTTATAGTTAGCTGCCGGGATACTTACTACAGTAAACAGTCCAAGATGGAAAATCCAAAAATCGCTTTAAAACAAATAATCTCTGACGACGTTACATCAATTGATAAAATAAAATGTTCAAAATGTGGAGGGGCAGGAAATTTTAAAACACATGAAAATTCAAGAAGAACTTGCTTAGTTTGTGTTGGTAGAGGCTACATAAACATTTAATAACTCAGAAAACCTTAAGGTAAAAATATTTGTTTATTAATCAATAGTACTTTTTATTAAAATTTAAACTAATCTTCTAGTAGAAATTAATTTTTAATTGGACCAATTTGCAGTAAAAGTTTTTGTAAGACTAAGACCTTCAGTTTTAGATCCAGCAGGGGAAGCTACCAAATCTGCTTCTATAAAACTTGGAGCCGAGGGAATAAAATCATTACGTATAGGAAAAATGATTGAGGTAAAAATAGAAGGTAATGGTGAAAACGAAGTAAGAGAAAAAATTGATTTATTGTGTGATAGGTTATTCGCAAATACTGTTATTGAAGATTATGAGTATTCACTAGAAAAATTATAAGATGGATAATTTTACTGTAGGAGTTGTTGTCTTCCCTGGTTCTAATTGTGATCGTGATGTTTCATGGGCATTGGAAGGTTGTTTAGACATAAGAACAAAATACTTGTGGCATGAGTTTTCAGATTTAAGTGATGTAGATGCAATAGTTTTACCTGGAGGATTTAGCTATGGTGATTATTTAAGATGCGGAGCAATTGCGAGATTCTCTCCATTAATAAATGCCTTGGATGAGTTTGTTAAAAGCGGGAAAAGAGTTTTAGGAATTTGTAATGGGTTTCAAATTCTGACAGAATCAGGGTTTTTGCCTGGTGCTCTTGTTTCAAATAAAAATCTTAATTTTATCTGTGATGACGTTGAACTGGATATCGTTTCTTCAAAAGGAGGTTGGTTTAATAATAGAGATGAAAAACAAACTATTAAGTTGCCAATAGCGCATGGGGAAGGAAGATATCATTGTGATTCTGATACTTTAAAAAAACTTGTAGATAATGAATTGATCGCTTTGAGATATAAAAATAATCCCAATGGTTCCTCATTCGATATCGCAGGCATAACTAATGAAAAGGGAAATGTTCTAGGTTTAATGCCTCATCCAGAGCGAGCATGTGACGAGACAATTGGTGGAACTGATGGTCTCTTTACATTAAAATCATTAATATTGAAATAAAAAAAGACCCCCAATTTTGGAGGCCTTTTTTTATTTAATTTGGGAAGAAATTAAACAGTAGCTTTTACTTTTGGATCTAAATCACCTTTTGCGTAAAGATCAGCAAAATAATTAGTGCTGTTTTGCTTGATCTTACTTGCTTGACCTTCGCACCAGAACTGCTTGTATCTATCAAGACAAACTTGCTTCATGTACTTTCTAGCAGGCTTGTTGAAATGTCTTGGGTCGAAGTTTGCCTTGTCAGCAAATGCTGCCTCTCTAACCGCGGCAGTGAATGCAAGTCTGTTATCGGTATCAATGTTAACTTTCCTGACTCCATTTCTTATTCCCTCTTGAATTTCTTCAACAGGAACACCATATGTTTGAGGAATTTCACCACCATATTTGTTAATGATATCTAACCATTCCTGAGGCACTGAACTAGATCCATGCATTACAAGATGGGTATTTGGAAGTGCTTTATGGATTTCAGCAATTCTGCTTATTGCAAGAACTTCTCCTGTAGGCTTCCTTGTGAATTTATATGCACCATGACTTGTACCTATGGCAATAGCTAAAGCATCAACTTTTGTTTTGGCAACAAAATCTGCAGCTTCTTCAGGATCAGTCAAAAGCATATCTGTAGAAAGTTCACCTTCAAATCCATGACCATCTTCTGCTTCACCTTTACCAGTCTCTAATGAACCTAAACAACCTAATTCTCCTTCAACACTAACTCCAACTGAATGAGCAAAATCTACTACTTTTTTAGTAACTGCAACATTATATTCGTAACTTGCTGGTGTTTTTGCATCTGCCTCTAAGGAACCATCCATCATTACAGATGTAAAACCATTAATTGCTGCTGAATAACACGTTGATGGTTCGTTACCATGGTCTTGGTGCATTACAACTGGAATATTAGGATATGTTTCTGTTGCAGCAAGGATAAGATGACGTAGGAAAATTTCTCCTGCATAACTTCTTGCCCCTCTTGAAGCTTGGAGGATTACAGGACTATCTGTTTCATATGCTGCTTCCATGATTGCTTGAACTTGCTCAAGATTATTAACATTGAAAGCTGGAATACCATAACCATTCTCAGCAGCGTGATCTAAAAGTAGTCTTAGTGGAACGAGGGCCATAATTAAAATAAGTTAGATGCTATACAAAGCACTTGTTTTCGCGAGTTTAGTACAAAGAGGGATCAAATGTCACGTAATTAGATATACAAAATCTATATTTTTATATTTAATCCACTCTTCGAGGATTCTCTTATAGCTTCGCAAACTTTATGACTAGCAAGTCCTTCACATAAGCCTGGGATTACAGGTGTTCTATTAACTATACTCTCAGCCCATAAATTTTGAATTCTCAAAACTGGAGCTATCCTCCCATCAGTCCATGTTTTTTCAAAATTAAAACTTGAATCTGCAGTTAGGTTTAGTATTCTATTTTTGTTGTTTGAATATTTCAAATTAAAACCATGTACATAATCTTTTTGGTTTTCGCTTTTAAGAATAAGTGAACCTTTGCTTCCATATATTTCTAAACTAAATCCTCTACCATTTTTAGAAATCGATGATAAAGATACCTGACATGGAATAAGATTTGAGCCGTAGTTTGATATTTCTATGTTGGCTAAACAAACATCTTCACTCGAAACATCATTTAAATCAGATGAATTAGGTAAAGGTCTTTTTTTTATTGATGTTGCTAACTTGCCAGATACGTTTATTGATTCTCCAAAAAACCAATTCAACATATCGAATGCATGAGTACCTAAGGCGCCAATAACTCCTCCACCTTTTTCTTCCAATGAATACCAATTCCAAGCTCTTTTTGGGTCGGATCTACTGCCCATTAACCAATCTAATTTGACTAAATATATATCTCCTAATATATTTTCATCAATAAGCTTTTTTGTCTGGAGAAAGAGGGGTACTGCTCTATATTCAAAATCAACACATACGCTTAAATTATTAATCAAAGATATTCTCTGAAGCTCTTCAATTTCAGAGGAAGTTATTGAAACGGGTTTTTCTAGTAGCAAATGTTTATTGTTCTCAAGCGCCTTTTTCGCTAATTCAAATCTTGATTCAGGAGGGGTAGCAATAATAATTCCATCAATTTCAGAAGATTTAACTAAGTCTTCCCAATTATGAAAAAAATCTAATCCTGTTTCTTTTTCTAAAATCGATTTTTGCTTTTTCTCATAATGATAAATAGCTACAGGGGTTAAATAATCAGACTCTTTTAATGCCTCTAAATGAACTTTTTTTCCAAACCCTAGTCCAGCGATGGCTATTTTTAATTTTTTATTTTTAGTATTCATTCTTATCCATTAATAAAATCTGAACAACTATTTTCAATAACAACATCTAATAGTTCATCATTATTAGATGTTTGCCATTTTGAATTAAATTGAGGAATTCCATTTATAGAAGTATCTTTGAACTTTTTTTCTTCGCAATTAATTCTCATTACATAAAGTGATAACTCTCCATCATCATCTGAATTAGTTGGATTTTTAAAGAACTTTGTTAGGACACTTATTTCACCATTTGGAAGTAGCTTGATACTTCCTTTATCAAGCCATTCTTTTCCATCATTATTCTCTTTTAGTAGAAGCCAATCAACATTTCCTATTGCATTTGAATAGGAAGCAAAATTTAAAATGAGAATTAAAAAAGTTAATGAAAAATAAAATAAATTAGAAATAATTTTCATTTTATATTTTTGCTTCTGCAAGTTCTTTTACACCGTGAATCTTTAAAATTTTGGTCAAAGTATCTTTGAGATCTTTCCTTTTCACTATTACATCAACAAAACCATGCTCGAGAAGATATTCAGCTGTTTGAAAATTATCTGGTAGTTTTTCTCGCAATGTTTGTTCAATTACCCTTCTTCCCGCAAATCCAATAAGAGCTTTAGGTTCCGCCAAAATCAAATCACCTAACATCGCAAAGCTGGCTGTTACCCCTCCAGTGGTTGGATGAGTCAATAAAGGCATATATAGAAGATTTTTTTCTTTATGTTTTTTTAGTGCACCAGATATTTTTGCCATTTGCATGAGACTTAACATGCCTTCTTGCATTCTTGCTCCACCTGAAGCGCAAACTATAAGAATTGGGTAATTTTCTTTAGTTGCCCTCTCAATTATCCGTGTGATTTTTTCCCCAACTACTGATCCCATGGATCCTCCCATAAATCTAAAATCCATAACAGCTAATGCTAAAGGTATTGAATTTACCGAACAGAAACCTGTTATGACACCATCTCTTAAACCTGTACCTGCTTGACTTTCTTTAATTCGATCAGCATATGACCTTCTATCTTTGAAACCTAAAGGATCTGTAGGACTTAGTGAACTGTCAAACTCTTTGAATGAATTTTTATCAGCAATTATATTTATCCTTTCATCACTATTAATCCTATTGTGATGTCCACAATTACTACAAACATTCAAATTTGAAATTAGGTCTTTTCTATATGCTACTTGCGAGCATTCTGAACATTTAACCCACAAACCATCTGCTTCGTCAGTATCTTGCGAAACTTTTCCAACAAATTGATCTTTGCGCCTTGCGGCAAACCAGTCGATTAATGACACAACATTACTTTTTTTTCTATTTAAATCTAACTAAGGTACTTTTATCAAGAAAGATATATAAAAATTTGAGATTTTGTAGATTATATACTTCGTAAAGTTTACAAAAAATAGAATTATTCGAGTTGATATCGAATATTAATTATCCTTTATTTTTCTCCTCAATCATTTTATGAATTATTGGAGTGAGAATAAGTTCCATTGCGAAACCCATTTTCCCACCATTAACTACAATACTGGTTGGACTTGACATAAATGAATCGTGAATCATTCCTAGCAAGTATTGGAAATCAATTCCCCATTTTTCTCGTGCCCCTTTTCTGAAATGTATTATCACAAAGCTCTCATCAGGAGTTGGAATGTTTCTGCATATGAAAGGGTTGGAAGTGTCAATTGTAGGAATTCTCTGGAAATTAATATCAGTTTTACTAAATTGTGGACAAATGTGATTTATATAATCAGGCATTCTTCTCAAGATGGTATCCACAATGGTTTCAGCTGAGTAACCTCTTTCTGCATTATCTCTATGGATTTTCTGAATCCATTCTAAATTTGTTATTGGGACAACGCCAACAAGTAAATCAGCATAAGATGCGACATTGTATCCTTCACCTTCTACACCGCCATGTAAACCTTCATAAAAAAGTACGTCTGTTCCTTCAGGAATATCTTCCCATGGAGTAAATTGCCCTGGTTCTAAGGATGTCCCAAGTCTTGTATTATGTTCTTCGGCTTCCTCAGGACTATGTAGATAATATCTTTTCTTTCCTCCTCCAGTTTCACCATAGATTTTAAAAAGTTCTTCTAGCTTGTCAAAAAGATTAGCCTCTGGACCAAAGTGAGAAAAATTTTCACCTTTTGATAGAGCTTCTGCCATGGCTTTTTTCATAGGCATCCTTTCAAACCTGTGATAACTATCTCCTTCTACAACTGCGGGAACAATATCTTCTCTGGCAAAAATATGCTCGAAGGCTCTTTTAACTGTACTTGTTCCTGCTCCTGAAGATCCTGTTACAGCAACTACTGGATGACGTTTTGACATTTTTTAAAAACAATATTTAATGATTCTGACAGGTCATATGCCAACTTTATGTTTAACTTAAAAATATTTTTTTATTTATTCATTTTTTTAAATTTCATCTAAAATTTTTTTGCCCATTTCACTACATGTTAATACTTCCGAAGACCTATCAGCTAAATCTGCTGTTCTAAATCCTTTTGATAAAACTTTATCAACAGCATTTTCTAAATTTTCTGCGGCTTCTTCTTCGTTTAATCCAATCTTCAACATCATTGATGCGGATAAAAGCATTGCAATAGGATTAGCTATGTTTTTACCCGCTATATCGGGAGCCGAACCATGAACAGGTTCAAAAACTCCTGGTCCATTATTATTTAGTGATGCAGATGGAAGCATACCAATAGAACCAGTTAACATTGCGGCTAAATCGCTTAATATATCACCAAATAAATTACTAGTTAAAATCACATCGAATTGACTAGGATCTCTAACTAATTGCATTGCTGCATTATCAACGTACATATTGCTTAAAGATATATTTTTATCTTTTGACGTAAAATTTAAAACTGTATCTCTCCATAATTGACTAACTTCCAGAACGTTTGATTTGTCAACAGAACATATTTTCTTATTTCTTTGGTTAGCAATTTTTATTGCTATTTCAGTTATTCTTTCTATTTCTGCAGAATCATAAACCATCGTGTTGAAAGCTTTTGGGATTTTTGTGTTTGTTATATGACCTCTTGGGTTTCCAAAATAAATACCGCCTATTAATTCTCTTACAACTATAAGATCAACATTCTCAACGATTTCTTGTTTTAATGTACTCGAATCTATAAGAGATTTTCTTATTTTTACAGGCCTTATATTTGCGAAAAGGTTTAGTGCAGATCTTAACTTAAGTAACCCACTCTCTGGTCTTAATTCTCTTGCAAGAGAGTCATATTTAATATCTCCAACACATGCTAAGAGTACCGCATCACTTTTCTTGCATTGATTTAGTGTTTCATCTGGGGCGGGATTACCATATTTTTCAAAAGCTATGCCTCCAAATAATTTTTCAATAATCTCGATATCGAAATTATAGTTTTTTGAAAGCTTTTTTAAAACTAATTTTGAAACTTCTGAAATCTCTGGTCCAATTCCGTCACCTGACAATAAAACAATCTTATATTTCTTCATTTAAATTTTTGTTTAATAGAACAATAAATTATTGATTGTCTAATTGTCTAAGTTTTTTTGCTAATTCTGGTAATTTTTTAAAAATACTTGAACTCCTAAGCCAGGATTTATTATTCATTGCAGGGAAACCACTAATTACCTTGCCTTCATCTATGTCACAATGGATTCCACATTTTGAACTCGCTATCACGTTATTTCCAACTTTTACTCTATTATTGACTCCTACTTGCCCTGCCAAAATAACTCCATCTCCAATTATTGCTCCTCCAGCGATCCCAACTTGAGCAGCAAATGCGCAATTCTTCCCAACTTTCACTCCATGACCTATTTGGACTAAATTATCCAACTTTGTTCCCTCATCAATAAAGGTAGATCCCACTGCGGGCCTATCAACACAACAATTCGTACCAATTTCTACAAAACTCATTATTTTTACACCACCTTTTTGAGGCATCTTTACCCATTTGCCATTTTGTGGAATAAAACCAAATCCCTCTGATCCAATAACAGTATTTGAGTTAATTACACAATTATTTTTAAGAGTGGTGTTTTCGTAAATTACACAATTTGGATGAATTATATTATTATCTCCTATCCGAACATTTCCTAAAATTGATGATCCTGTAAGAATACGATTATTGTCACCAATTAAAGTGTTTTCACCAATGTAGACATTAGGTCCAATATGGCAATCTGATCCAATTATTGCTGTTTTATCAATAACGGCTGAAGAGTGAATTCCTGGTTTAAAGTTGAGAGTTTTATATAAAAAATTCAATACTTCTGCAAATGCAATTCTTGGATTTTTAACAGTTATGATGGAAATTTTTAGTTTCTTTAGAGATCTAATAATCTCATTATTGTTGGAAGTTATTATTGCTGATGCTCTTGTTTGATCTAATTTTTCTTTAAGGATATTGTTTTCTTCTAAAAAAGATATTTGATGATTATCTGCTTCATCTAAAGAGGCCGCATCCTCTATATCTAAATCTTTAACAATATTGGCACTAATAAAATTTGAATTTCCTTTTTTAAGGAGATCAACTAATTCACTTAAAAGCATTTGTCAGTTTTAATTTTTTAAGAGAGAGCTAGAACATCTCTATGAACGACAATTATTGAGGTGTTTTTATTTTCTTTAGTATTTAAGATACTTCTTAATTTGTCGCTACTTATTGATACTAAACCTTTTGCAACTTCTTTATCGTCCTTATTTACGATTTTAACAGCTTGATTAACCGTAAAGTTCCCTTCTACATTTCTAACACCAACAGCTAAAAGTGAAGCACCTTTTTTTTTAATTGCAAAGCAAGCACCATCATCTAAAGTTATTTTACCAACTGTGTGAATTGCATGAGAAAGCCAACTTTTTTTGTTACCAATAGGTTTTTCTACTGGATAAAATAAAGTTCCAATTTTATTATCATTAAAAATTTCAATTAAATTATTTTTATTCCTTCCATCAACTAGTTGGACCTCAACTCCTCCTTTTGTTGCTATTTCTGCAGAAATTAGTTTTGTAGAAATTCCGCCTGTTCCCCATTCATTATTTGTGTTTTGAGTATTTTTATCTTTAATTTCTTTTAATTCACTATTGAGAACCTCTTTAATTGGATGTGCATCTTTATTTTTTCGTGGATCTTTTGAATATAAATTCTCAATATCGGTTAATAAAATAAGCTTATTAGCATTTATAGCTAGGGCAACTAATGCCGAAAGGGTGTCATTATCTCCATATTTAAGCTCTTCATTTGCTACGGTATCATTCTCATTTACTATTGGGATAATATTCAAATCGATTAATTTTTTTAAAGTTTTAGAAGCGTTATTGAAAGATTCTCGGGAATTAAAGTCAGCTTTGGTTATTAAAATTTGAGCAATATTGTGACCTAATTTATTAAATATTTTATCGTACAAAGACATTAACTTTACTTGACCTATTGCAGCTGTAGCTTGAAGTGTACTTAAATCATTTGGTCTTGTTTTGATATTTAATTTTTGACAACCTAATCCCACTGCTCCACTAGTTACTAAGATCAATTTGTTTCCTTTTGACAGAAAACTTTTAAATGATCTACAAAGGGTTTCAATCACTTCTTCAGTAGATGTCCCTTCTGTCCCTCTTAAAATACTAGTACCAATTTTTATAACCCAAATTTTCATTTTATAAAAAAGGAAATTATTTTTTCTATTGTCAAAGTTAAATTAAATTTAATAGGCAGACCATCTCTGTTTAATCGCTTAACTAGAATTGTTTTTATATTACATCTATTTCCAACAATAATATCTGTAAAAATCCTATCGCCAATAATGGCTATATTTTTTACTTCATAATTTACTTCTTTGATAACATTCAAAATTACTTTTTTTCTTGGTTTTGAAGCATTATATTTATATCTTAAATTTAAATCTTTTGCTAGTTTCGATATTCGTTTTTTTGATGGATTATTACTTATTAGATATAAGGAGAACAGTTTTTTAGATTCTCTGATCCAATTTTTTACAGCTTTTGGGACCTTAGTTGAGTTTCTATTTACTAGAGTCCCATCAACGTCAAGTAATAAACAATGAATTCCTTTTTTTTGTAATTCAGATTGAGAAATCTCATATATTGGTAAATTTGAATCCCAATTGACTTTTAGGATAGATCTCATTAATTTTAAGAATTACTTTTTTCAAGCTCAGATTCAATCAAAGGTTGAATTTTATCAAACTCATCATCTTCAATTAATAAGGCTCCTTTGTCTTTTAATTTACCCACAATAAAAAAAGGATCTAGTGGAATATATAAGCCATATTCTTGGTCAAAAAGATTAAAGTTAACAAGCAATTCATAACTCTCGCTATCATCATCGATGTAATCTTCTTCTAATTCATCGTAAATTGGTTCTTCAAGTTCTCCTGATACTGTTAATGTAACTGCTGATCTGATAAGTCTTAAATCATGTTCTTGAAGAACAGCTTCAGCATTTTTTAGTATTTGTTCATTTTTATCTATTTTCTCAATTAGTTCAGGTTCATCTTCTTCATTTATTTTGAAAAGACTTACTGGAGTATCAACTGGTGTTAATAAAGCATATTCTTCACCTTCAACACTTACTAACTGTTCAAGATAACAAAAAAGCTCGTTTCCATTTGAGTCATTTAATATTAGTGTCTGCGCCTCATAATTATCATTTGAGTTAGTTTCTTCCATTTAAAAATAATCTAATTCTTTTTAATACTAATATTTTATCTGAGCTTTACCAGCTAATTCTTCTAATTCAGGACCTTCTTTGATCCATTGTTCAAGTATTACTTTTGCTGAAAAACTATCAATCAATCCAGATTTGTCTTTTTTAATTCCAAATCTATTCAAAGATTCCCATGTTGAACTATGTTCGTTTACGTAAGAAAATGGAAGCTTTAATTTATTTGAAAGTAATTGACCGTAATTTTTACAGTCAATAGCTTGAGTGGTCATTTTACCTTCATCATCTAGTGGAATACCCACAATAAAACCAGTCAAATTAAATTCATTTATATAATTTTTAATGATTTTAATCTCTTGATTATTTTCAAATCGTTTTACTGCTGGAAGTATATTTGATGTTATGCATAGTGGATCACAATAAGCTAATCCTATTCTTTTGGAACCTATATCCAAACTCAAAATTGACTTGGGTTTGGGTTTGCAAAATTTCACTTTGTTTTTAATGGAAAAGGAGATGGATATGGATTACCTTTTGGACTTAATTTTTCAAATATTGATTCCAAAGATTGATTTATTATATTTACTTGTTTGGCTTCATTTTTAACTATTGTGTTCCTGATAAGAATTATTTCTTGATTTTTTTCTTTGAGATTACATTCTTCGAGAAAAAGATTTAATTGAGAATTTTCTTTATAGGTTTTTAAATATGAAACAGGTGATTTTTCAAAAAATCTTTTTATAAATTCTTTTAAAATAGAATTGAATCTCTTATCCCAATATCTACTTATAGTTAAAGTATAAATTTCTTCTTTTTGATAATTTATATCTTTTAAAATTGTACATAAAACTGAATTTTCATATATTAATGAACCACTTTTAGAATTATTTCTTTTAAGAATGTCGTCTTGATCAAAATCTAAAATATTTCTTATTAAGGGAGATTGATTTGATCTTATGAAATTCACTATTTTTAAGATATTTTGTTTATTGATGTTTTGGAATTCATTAATTAATTCATAGGAATTGGTATTTTGCTTTATAGATTTATTTAGATCAGAACCATCCCAAAGGATTATCTCTCCTAACGGTTGAAAGCCTAATTCTCTTGAGGTTGATATGAGGTCAACATTATTTATATCAGCGTTAATTATCCAACTTGAAGTTTTGATGTCTTTTATGGAGATAGATTTTTTTATCAATCCTAAAGTTAATTGTTTATCTGTTAAAGAACACTTGTTATTAATCAACTTGGGCTTAGATATTTTTAAGCAAGTCTCTTTTTTGTTTAAAGGAAAAATATTTAAATAACCAATAATTTCGTTTCCATATATAGCAATTATGCATTTATTTTTATTTTTCTTAAGATTATTTAAAAAAATTTTTAAGTCATCAAAGGTATTTATAATTGCCATCTTTAAAAACCAATTATTCAATTCCTTATTTTTAATATCTATTAAAAGGTTAATGTGCCTTATATGGAGTTCTTCAAAAGTTACTTCCATTCCTTTTTTAGATTGAAAAGAATAAGAGGTATCTTTTTTCATTTACTTTTTTTCTCTTATTAATACTATAGGGGTTTTTTCATCTCCATTGCCAGCTGGATTAGATATTAAGTTTCTTTTGAGTATTTTATTTACTGCTTTATTTGAACTAGCTAAGACTTTCACACCGCCAAGATCATTAACATCGACTACAGCAACATCTATATTTAGATAGTTTGAGACCTCCTTACAAAATAACTCCGCATTGATAGGACCCATAACTATACTCTTGTCGTAAGGTGTAATTGTACCGCTTATATCATCAATGAGAGATGATTCTGAACCCGTTAACCTATAAAACATACCTTTAATACCAATTAATTTGGAGAGAAATCCAACAAATAGTGCAAAGGTTATTCTTGTTACTCCGATTCTATTTATTAATAATTGCATGCCGCAAGCTGTTGCGAGACTGCTTGTAGGGTGAAAAAAATAACATAAAGCTTTCGAAAATAAACTATATTCTAAATTTTGAGGGGAAATATATCTATTTTGCATAATCGCTAGCGGACTCTCACCGATTGTTAAAATATCATTTTTTTCTACAATTCCTTTGCTGTATTCAATCACAGTATTTACTGGATTATCAAAGCAACCAAGTAAATCAGTTTTAATAGCAAAAGCTTTATATTTATTATTTATTGGAATTTCAAAAACTTCTTTCGGCCTTTGTTTTTGACCATCTAAATTAATTAACAAACAATCCTTATTATGTGAAATACCAAAATGTCCATAGTTCTCCCAATATGCTTTTAACCATAGATATTTTATTTTTTTTCTAAAATTATTATTGCTAAATTTATATATGATTCTTACAAATAATTCTGAATTTGACTTGATAATTGTTGTTGGCCAGTAATTATTTAAATTCTTAATTTTATTATTTTCATAAATATATATATCTTCTTGATAATTAAAATTTTGGCAATATTCGTTACCTTTACTTTTAAAAAAATCTAATTCAAAATTTATATTAGATACCATCGTCTCTTTGGTTTTACTTTTATTAGTTATTTTTAAATCAATAATTAATTCGTTTAAACCATCCTTTTTTTTGATTTTGTAATTTATAGGTACCAGATTTAACTTTGATTTGGGTGAGTTTTTAATATATAAATCTGAAAGAATTAAAAAAATTAGTAAAAATAAAAGGATATTTACAAATAACATTTTTTCTTAAATATTTAATTATTTTTAGTTTCTTTTGTTTCTTCTTTAACTTCACTTTCTTCTGGTTCCTCTAATTTTACTTCTTGTACTTTTGTTTCTTCTTTAACTTCACTTTCTTCTGGTTCCTCTAATTTTACTTCTTGTACTTTTGTTTCTGAAATTGTACTATTGTATTCATTAAAGGCTTCTACTGTAAATGTGGAACTTTTATCTCTTTCGATCCCTGTTGATTGACTAATAATTTTGTTCATCTCACCAAAGTCAGCCATTCCATTTTTATCAAATTTAATTTGCCCATTACTATCAATAATAATAGTTTGAGGAATTAATCCATTCCAATAAAAATTGGGTTCAGTTGGAAGATCAGATTTCTCTTCGTTTTGTAGTTCATCTGTGGTTAAAGCAATAATATCTATATTTTCCCTCCATATCAAATCTAGACCTGATATCACCGGAGACATTGCTTTGCTGTCAGAACTATCATCAAGGTAGAAGAATAGAACTGATACCCTTTTATTATTTAATGAATCCTTTAATGTTGTCTTAGGAGGAACTATTGCTCCATTCCCTGCATATATAGGGAAAATGTTGCCATCATAACTGTCTGTATCTCTATTGGCATTCGCTTTATATGGACTTAAGAAAATTAATGCTATTAGGATCCATTGAATTATTTTCATTAAAAGTTTAAAAACTTACTTTGAATTTGATCTTCCTAATCCTTGAAGGATTCCTTTCCCCACTAAACCGATAGCTTTGCCAACGACCTTTGTAAGGAAAGTTACGAAAAGATTACCGATATATTTTACTGCAACTTCTAACTGAGGTGCTACGGCATCTCTTATCTCGACTAACAATGTAACTTGTTTTTGTAGCCATTCTAGATTCTCTAATTCTTTCTCCCTATTTTCATTTTTAAAGTAACGGGTAAATTTTTTATCGATAATATCAATATATTCTCGTTTACTCTCATACAAGTAGATAGGCATATAAATATAGTCATGCCAGCGATTATAGTTATTAATATTATTTCTAAATCTTTCAAAATTTCTTGTTGATTGTAATTCGGGATTTATAAGTACAGTTCTTAATTCAGGCCAAGAAGAACAAATATTAAAGATTTCAGAAGCCAATAAATTACAGTTCCTTATTGTCCAATTTGAAATTATATTTTCAAGGATCAAAAACGATTCTGTTTCATATAGAGGGAGTAATTTCCCATCATAGTCAAGAGCTTCATTTTTAATAATTGGCTCAATAAACATTATTGATTCATGTGATTCTCTATCTATCTCTTCGCATCTTACCTCACTATAAATAAAATCATTTATTGAAATAGATTCGCTTCCTTTTTTTAATCGAAAATAGCTGTCTGTGATATTTGAAATTGTATTAACTTTAAGTTCTTTTATTAGTGAATTTAGATCATCTTTAAAATCTTTCTCCTTATAGTTTTCCTTAATATTTTTTACTAAATTATCTAACTCATCTAACATTTTGCAAATTAGTCGTGAAATGAATTCTTTCTTTATCCCAGAGAGAATTATTGATGAATTATTAAATTCAACCTGTAAGTTAGTTGAGCTATACCTTTCTTTTAGTCTATCTAGAATTAAATTCCATATTTCTGTAGTGTTTTTATCTTTAATGAATACAGTGTTCTTATTCTCAAGATTAATTTTATTTTCAGTGTAAACTGCCTCTGTATAAAGTTCTAGTGAATTACCCCATAAGAAAATTAGAAAAGATTTTGCAGTAATAAGTTCTCTTAATCTTCCTTTTAAAATGAATTTATAAAATTCTGGTGTTGAATCAGAGTTGACATATTTGAAAATATAATTAATTTCAGAATCTATTTGTTTAAGACCTGAACTTAGAATTTTTTGACTAAAAGAGAGAGGCTTATTTTTGTTTAATTGAACTCTGGAATTATTTTCAATATCAAATACCCTTCCTCCATTTAAAATGGTATCAATAGATTCAAGAACTTTTTCTGCACTGGGATTTAAAAGAAAACCTTCAGCATTTAACGATTGAGGGGTATTTGCTTCATAAACAAGTTCGCCAGAGAGAATTATAAGAAACTTTGAATCATCATATCTTTCTCTTAATTTTAATAATTCTAATCTTATAAGATCTTCTGATTGAAAATTAAGAAGATTCCAAATAACTAATTCCGGAGTTTTATCACCTGTTCCATTATTAAAATTAATGTCTAAATTTTGGTCTAGTGATGTTAATTTAAGCGATAAAGATTCTGCTATTAAGCTTGGAGCAATAATTAATATCGATTTTTTTGAAATTAATACCAAAACTAGATTTCTTATCTCTTATACAAAATTAACTAACAATTACTGCAAATACCAGCCTTAAATCAATTTTTATACTCTTTTAAGCGTAATAATTTCTGTTTAAATTAAAGTCATCTAATCTCTCTGATGATAATACATTATTTGCTTCGTTTATCGTGAATTTATTTTCATAGAGAGCTTTACCTACAATTACTCCAAAGAGTCCAGAGTTTTCAAATTTTACTAACGATAATAAATCAGAAATTGAACCAACACCTCCTGAGGCTATTACTGGAATATCTGTAATTTCAAGTATGCTTTTTATGAATTCTTCATTTGTCCCTTCTAACGTCCCATCTGTATTTATATCTGTAACAATAAAACTAGCAATTTTAAATGAAGAAAACTCCTTTACTAGATCTGTGGCAAAAATATTAGATTGCTCAAGCCAACCCCTTGTACTAACTTTTCCATCTTTTGCATCTATCCCAACAATTATCCTTCCAGGAAATTTATTTGATAAGTCTTTAACTAGTTCTTTATTTTCTATTGCAGAGGTTCCCATGATAACTTTTTCAATACCATAAGAAAATAATTGTTCTATCCTTTCTTGAGACCTTATCCCACCACCTATTTGAATAGGTATGTTAACTGTTTTTGCAATCTTTTTTATTGATTTATCGTTTGTTGGGGATCCAGTTTTTGCAGCATCCAAATCAACTATATGTATATATTTTGCTCCTTCGCTTTCCCAAAATTTAGCTTGCTCATGAGGGTCTTTTGTGAAGTCTTTTCTTTTATTAAAGTCGCCTTTAAAAAGCCTTACACACTTACCATTCATTAAATCAATTGCTGGTATTAGGTCCATAGAATCATCCTTTTCATTAATTACTTATTAGTAGTACTATTCAATATGTAATTCTATTTAAGATTACTACTTCAGTTAAATATTTTTTGAATATGAAAATTCTTGTAATGGGTGGCACTAGATTTGTTGGCAAGTCTTTGGTAGGAAAGTTATTAAGTCAAAATCATGATATTGATATTTTTACGAGAGGTAATAAAGCTAATCCTGAAAAAACAAATTTAATTAAGGGTGATAGAAATAATTCAGAAGATATCGTCAAGCTAAGAAATAAAAAGTATGATTTTGTTTATGATATTTCTGGACGAGAGTTAGAACAAACCAAACTTCTTATAGAAAATTTAGATAATTCTTTCCAGAGATATATATATGTCAGCTCTGCAGGTGTTTATAAAGATAATTGTGAACTACCCTTATCCGAAGTTGATGCAATTGATCCAGATAGTAGGCACAAAGGAAAGTTTGAGACAGAAAATTGGTTGAAAAACCAAAAAATTCCTTTTACAAGTTTTAGGCCTACTTATATTTATGGACCAGGAAATTATAATAAAATTGAAAATTGGTTTTTTGAAAGGTTATTTACTAAAAAATCTATACCAATTCCTGGTGACGGGTCTTTAATTACTCAGCTAGGCCATGTTTCTGATCTAACTGATGTAATGATTAGGTGCATAAATTTTGAAAATTCCAAAAATAATATTTACAACTGTTCAGGTGAAAAAGGAGTTACAATAAAGGGTTTAATTTGTTTCTGTGCGAATGTTCTTGGGTTAAACCAAAATGAGATCTCTTTAAGAACATTTGATTATCAAAAATTAGATCCTAAATCTCGAAAGGGATTTCCAATAAGATTAAATCATTATCAGACTGATATCTCTAAGATAAAACGTGATTTAGAGTGGGTGCCCACTTTTGATTTACTTAATGGTTTAAAGGATAGTTTTGTGAAAGATTTTAATAATAAAAAGAGTGAAGAGTTTGATGAAGATTCAGATAATATTCTTTTTAATTCTTAAATAGCCTAATAAAGTTACAAAAGTCAGGATGAATCCTAACCAATAAAAAATTAAAGCCAAATTATTCAAAAAGCTAATTTTTAGTGGTGTAAAGAAGGTGATTACTGAAATAAAAAAGAAAAATGTTTTATATTTACCTAACCTAGATGCTGGTAAACCGTCTTTTGTAGAGTTCCTCAGGCTAGAGATAATTAATTCTCTAAATAAAATTAGTGACAAAGACCAGAAGGGTATAAAATTATTTTTACAAAGGAAGGTTAAAGGAATTAAATAGAATACTTTATCGCTTAAGGGATCAAGGATAGCTCCTAATCTGGTTTTAAGATTAAATTTCCTTGCAATTAACCCGTCAAAATAATCAGTTAAACCTCCAATAATAATCAATATAAAGACATAAAAAGGTCTGTTAATTTCTAAAAAAAGTATTAATGGAAATACAAGGAAAAGGCGAGATATCGATAAAAAGTTGGGAATATTCAATTCCAAATTTTTAAAATTTTTTCTTAATAACAAATTAGTTTTTGTATATAAAAAATATATTACACTCTCAACAAGCTTAAATTTTTAGTAAAAATTTAAAATTGTTTTTAATACTAGATTCTAAAAATTTAATTTAGATCTGAATCCTAAAGATTATAAACTCAACTTCTTTTTATGATTGATGATGTTTTATATTACAAAATTATTCCTCATATCTCTAATGCAGCCTCATAGCCTAAAGCTATCTCCAGAATCTGATTTAATAAATTCAATTAAAGAATATTCTTTATCGAACAATTTATACGGGTATGTTTCAGGAGTGGTTGGTAATCTTAGAACAGTTTGTATTCAATGCCCAGGAAATCAAGAGATAAATAAATTTGAGGGTAATCTAGAGATAGTTTCTTTAAATGGACATTTTAATAAAGGAGATGTTCATTTACATTTGAGTTTTGCAGATGAGGGATGTAATGTATTTGGCGGGCATCTTGAGGAGGGATGTATTGTAAAAAAAGGTACTGATATATTATTACTTTCTTTTGAACAAAAACTTATTAATATCTCAAGTAATGATTTTTTAAAAAATGAATCACGTGTAAAAGCATATATTTTAAAGGATTGTCCTTGGTCTAAAAGAGCAATTAGGTTGCTTAATTCTTTATCTATCCCTCATGAAGTTACTTTAATAGACAATGATGAGAGCTTTAAAAAAATAATGACTCAAAGTAGCCATAATACTTTCCCTCAAATATTTTTGGATAATAAATTTTTTGGAGGATATGATGAACTTTCAGAACAAGCAAAATTGGATAACTTAATTTCATTTAAGTAATCTAAATTTTTTAACTATCACGATTAGTAAGCTTTTCAGCAACTAATTCTTCCTCTAACTGCTTTATTAATCTTGAGACAAGACTTTGAAATTCTGGTTGACAGCCTTTAAATGCAGCTTTATGTCTTATTGGCTCGTTTCTAGTTCTTAAATCAGTAAGCATTAATTGTAATGCGTCAATTTTGGGATTTATTTTCATAGTTTTAATTTATATATTTACATTTTTTAAATCATTTGCATAGCTTTTTTAAAAGATATCTTTTTATTATCATTCGAACTTGTAACTTCTATTAATTTATTTATGGATTCTTTGTTTTTTAAGGAATCTATACAACATTGCGCAACTAATCTTCTTGGTATTGATCCATTAATTTGAGTATCCTCCTTTGAATAATTGATATTTTCTGATTTAATATCTTCATTTTCCTTTAATCCGCCAGGTCTAATTATAGTCCATTCGAAATTTGAATTTCGTAGAAAGTTTTCACCAATTTTCTTCCAAATAAGAATTAAACCAAACAAGTTTAAGGGATGAAATAATTTTCCAGTACAAAGAGAACTAACTAAAATAACTCTCTTAATGCCAACTCTTTTGCAACTTTCTAATTGCCTGTATACTCCTAATGCGTCAACCATCGCTGGACCAGTTAAATCTAAAGATGCTCTTGCACCAGTGGCAATTACTAAAGCATCAATATCTTTTATAGCTTTATCTAGTTCTTCTTTTTTGTCTAATGAAACTCTAAATGTCTCTAAATTCTTTAGTCCTTCTATAACTTTTGAGTTCTTTCTAATGATTTGCCTTACTTTATATCCTTTCTTAACTGCCTCTTCAGAAATTCTGTAACCCGTTTTTCCCGATGCACCAGTAATTGCAATTTTCATGATTAAAAAACTAATTTAATTATTATATAAATTTCTTATGCTTTTTTACATATGAATTTCTTTTTTCTTTTGGGATAAAGAGTACTACATAAATAACATTTTGTTCCATCACAGCCTCTTGCGGTACAGTATTCTCTTCCAAAAAAGATTATTTGCAAATGTAATGTATTCCATTCATTAACAGGAAATATTTTTTTCAGGTCTTTTTCTGTTTGAACTACGCTATCTCCATTTGTTAGACCCCATCTTTGTGACAACCTGTGAATGTGAGTATCCACTGGGAATGAGGGGATTTTAAAAACTTGTGACATTACAACCGAAGCTGTTTTATGACCTACCCCTGGAAGAGATTCAAGTTTATCAAAAGTATTTGGGACTATACTTTTATGCTTCTCAATCAAGAGTTTAGAAAGGTTATAGATGTTCTTTGATTTTTGATTCGATAGACCTAAAAATTTTATGTATTCATAAATGCCATTAATACCTAACTTAACCATCTTTTCTGGATTATCTGCAACTTTAAATAAGCTTTTTGTTAATTCATTAACTTTCTTATCTGTTGATTGAGCACTTAAAACCACTGCAACTAGAAGTGTATATGCATTTTTATGATCAAGAGGTATTGGAGGCGACGGATATAGCTTTTTGAGTTCCCTGCGTATTATTTCTGCTCTTTCAGCCTTTCTCATTAAATTTGAAAAATTGAATGGTGTATAAAATTATACATGAGTTATTTTAAGTTGATATTTTCTGCTAATTTAATGTGTTTAAAGAAGAAAAATTTTGTGAAAAATGATGCGTTAATAATTGATGATCTGCATCATAAATATGATAAGCGAGAATATTCAAATTGGATATTAAATGAAATTAACCTGAAAATTAAAAATGGCGAATTATTAGGTTTGCTTGGACCTTCAGGTTGTGGAAAAACTACTCTTTTGAGATTAATCGCAGGGTTCGAATATCCATCTAAAGGAAGTATTTCTCTAAATGATAAGGAAATTTCAAGTAGGAAAAATTTTCTTAACCCTGAGAAAAGAAATATTGGGATGGTTTTTCAAGATTACGCACTGTTCCCTCACTTAACCGTTATGGAAAATGTGATGTTTGGTTTGAAAAACAAAAAAGATAGATCTAGAGTTGACTATTTATTAAAGGTTGTTGGCCTTGATAGTTTTGTTGGAAGGTACCCACATGAATTGTCTGGAGGTCAAAAACAAAGACTCGCAATTGCGAGGGCTCTTGCTCCCGGTACTAATTTTATTTTATTGGATGAACCCTTTTGTAGTCTTGATATGCATGTCAAACTTAAATTGAGAAGTGAACTGCCAAATATTCTAAGAGGTTGTAATGCAAGCGGATTGATGGTTACTCATGATCCTGAAGAAGCTATGTCAATTTGCGATAAAGTTGCCGTTATGAATGAAGGTAAAATTCATCAAATTGATACACCAATTAACCTTCTAAATAATCCGAAGACTATATTTGTTAGCAGTTTTATTTTGGGAAATAATATTATTAATCTCAAAAAAAATGGTAATACATTGTTGTCTTGTTTAGGTGAAATAAATAGTTCAGGGTTATTAAAAAATACACATATAAAAATAATGTCAATTTCGCCTAAATTTATTTCAATTAAAAAATCAGAATCTGGTAATGCAAATGTAATATCTAAAGAATTTCTTGGAGAATTTCTTATCTATAAAGTATCTATTAATAATAACATTTTGAGAGTTAGAACTAATATTAATAATCTCCTAAATAACGGTGATAAATGTTCACTTTCTATAAATAAAAATAGTTATTATTTTTTATATCCTGGTGCACATAAGGTATATATATAAACTTTAATTATGAGCAATTACACTTCCCACCCCTCCAATTAGAGCATTTTTTCTTTTTACATTTCTTTTTTTTACTTAAATATATTTTATTAGTTAATAGCAGTTCAGAAAAACTGTACTCTGAATTCATTTATAGTATTGAGATTGATTTTCATTATCATATTATTTAATTTAATTTAAAGGTTTAATTAATTACTAATTTATACAAAATGTTGTATTATTTATATAGTTTCTTTTTTAGTAATGAATGAAAATAATTTAAAAACAAAGAAATTAATTAATTTTGGCCCATCTGGAAGAGCTGTTGCACAACCAATGGAAGTCTCTTTATTGGATAATATGTTTGAACATTTAACAATGGAAAGATATGCCAATGTTCAATATTTTTCGATATACCTATGGTTTCAAGAGAGGGACCTAAATGGTTTTGCCTCACATTTTCTAAGTGAATCACAAGGTGAAATGGAACATGCTCAAAAATTTGCAGATTACTTAATAGCAAGAGGACAAAGCGTAAAATTAGATGAACTTCCTGCTCCAGTTCAATCATGGGATTCAATTGAGGATTTAATTTCTTATTCTTTCAACATGGAGGCTGATTTAACTTCATCTCTACAACAACTTTATTCCATTTCAGAAAGAATTTCAGATACAAGAACCAACGTATTTTTAGATCCAATTGTAGAGGCTCAAACAAAATCAGAGGATGAATTTGCAAACATACTTGGCAAAGTTAAGTTTGCATCTAATCAACCGTCTGCAATCTTGTTGATAGATAGTGATTTAAAGAAAAAATAAATTACTTTCAAGTTTATTCTCATTCAATGTTCTTTTGGTTATTTCAACAAGTAACTTAGAAAAGTTTATTTTTTCATTTGATTTTTTATTTAAGAGCTTAGCGATTTTAGAAATTTCATTTACTCTTTTAAAAATATTTTTGTTTTCATAAAATAACCTTTCTTTCAATCCTTTATTATGAGTAGTTTTGAAAGATTGCTTTATGTTTCTAAGTCTATTTGATAATACATCAACTTCTATTAACAAGTTGTTAGTTATTGATTGTGATTCCTTCATGTTTTTAAAGTGGTGATGTTTCAATAAAAGAAGGCGCAACACTTACTGTTTGGGTGCCAATTGGAGCAATTAATAACTCAGATGATCTTAATTTTGAAATTAATCTTGTTGATGTTACTCGCGTTGAGCCGATTAATTCACCTATCCTTTCATGAGTTAGCCTAAAAGGTAGCTCACACCATTGACCACATCGTCTTCCTAAACGATTTACTAGTATTGAAAATAAAGCTTGTAATCTTTGTTCCGCATTCCCTAAGTGTCTAATTCTAAGGAGTTGCAAAGTCCACTCATTTACTGCGTCGAAACCAATATTTTCATCTATATTTACATTGCTTTGAAATGACAAATCTGTAAGTGCTTCAACACAGACACCTTCACTACACAAAAGCTCCGTTCTTAATTGATCTCCTGACTGTAAAAATGCAAGTGTCATGCCTTCAGTTTCTTCGCAAGGGCAATAAACTCTAGCTATTCCACTTTCAACTTCTAAGCATGTGCCTTTTGGCCTAGATGCAGGGTCTATTAAGACACTTTGCCCAGTTATTAACCTTATAGTTCTAGAAGTGGGTTCTCCATAATTATGGAAATTCATCTAAATTTAATATGATAATGAGAATTATTATCAATTATGTACTATAAATATACTTATTGCAATAGATTCTCATTATCAACATGTTTTTTGACTTTTTTCTTTACAAAGTTTATAAAGAATATAATTTAAATATAATTCTTAAAAATCTTTTATTTTAGATGAGCGTAAATAGAGTTTGTTTTAATTGTGGAAGTTCTTCATTAGTTTCAGATCGATCTTTAGGAGGTAAGATTGTGTGCTCTAAATGTGGTTCTTCTTCATTTAAAAATAAATCCTCTTCATTTTTAAAAAGGAAAAACTTAATTTTTCTTGCTATTGTGATAGCTATTTTTATAATTATTCTTTAGATAATTTGTTTATATTCCAAAATCCATCATTTTTAATTACCTCTACATCAATCCCATATAACTTATTAAGATTTTCACTATTTATAACCTTATTTTGATATCCATCAGCCATTATCTCTCCACTTTTTATCATTATTACCCGATCATAAATAGACGTAATCATTGAAATATTATGGGTTACACATAGTATTTTGGTATTTAATTTTGATAATTCATTAATCTTATCAATTACAAAAAACTTTGATTTATAGTCTAAATTTGCAATTGGCTCATCTAGGATTAATATATCAGGTTTTTTGATTAACGCTCTGGCAATAAGAGATATTTGTTTCTCTCCATCTGACAAATAAAAAAATTTTTTTTTAGATAAATTTGAAACATTCATAGTTTTCATGATATTTTCAACCTTATAAAGATCGCTTTCAGATTTATTTGGTATGTAACAATATCTTCCATATAGTCCACTTAAAATCAAATCAAAAACATTTAGATTTGGATTTATTCTATTTTTAATATCACTATTTACTGTACTTATTCTTTTTCTTAGTTCCCATAAATTTATAAGTTCTTTGTCAAATATTTTCAGTTTTGAATCATTAGTTATTACTGGGTATATGTTTCTATTAATTAATTCTATTAAAGATGATTTACCCGAACCATTTGGTCCAATTAATATTACATTCTCTGAATACGCTATCTTTAAATTTAAATCTTTTATTACTCTAAAACCACCTTTAAAACAATTTATATTTTTTGCCTCAAACCAAAACTTATTAACCACTAAAACTTATTGCTCCAAAATATAATCAATTGAATTGAGCTTAGAATAAATATAAGAAGATAAAGCCAATTCAACCATGAAGGTCTATTTACTTTCTTCATTAATTATATGATTAACATGAAAATTAGTAGTGGAGCCGCAAATCTAACAAATGTTTTTCTGATAATATCTATATTATTTATAACTTCTAAATTTTTAATCTCTGGGGGATATTTTAAAATCACATTATCGTATACGCTAAGATTTTCACCTTTATTAATATTTTTCCAAGGATTATCTTTCTCTTCAGACTTCTTATACCA
Source organism: Prochlorococcus marinus str. MIT 9302 (assembly GCF_000759975.1). Taxonomy (GTDB): domain Bacteria; phylum Cyanobacteriota; class Cyanobacteriia; order PCC-6307; family Cyanobiaceae; genus Prochlorococcus_A; species Prochlorococcus_A marinus_M. The sequence continues at coordinate 125,070 of NZ_JNAM01000005.1, forward strand.
TTTCCAAAAGTAATTTATTATTCTGTCTTCTCCCAATAATTTTATTTCATCTTTTTTAATAAATCCCAATTTATGATTATATGTTTGTGTCTTTAAAATCATATAATCCTCATTAAATATCTTATAAAAAATCTTTCTTTGAGTCTCTTTAAATAATATGAGGTTGTTAAGTAGCTTATTTTTTAAGAATTTCCTGTAGTGTCTTACTATTACTCTTGCTTTATTATTTCCTAATGGAATATGATCTAGAACTTGTAAATATCGACATACCGAAGGATTTCCTTTATAAATTAATATCCTTCCAGGTGGGATATATTTTATGCGGATAAATTCTTTTGAAGGGTCATTTTTGTAGAAGTAAATACTTTCAATGTATTTGGGAGTAACATTAATTTTTTGTTTAAAACTAACAAGTACGTTTTTATTAACATCTTTATCAGGAATTGTATCCCCATGAACCCAAAAAAGATGAAGTATATCTAAGTGATTCTCAATTATCCTTGACCAATCACATTTGAAGTCAACCAACACCTGTTCTGATACATAATCCTCAACTGAAAAGCCATTATCAGATAATTCGTAGTTACTTATAGGTGAATCCTCACTTATATTATTTAAATCAGTCTCAGATTTTTTTAAAAAATGTACAAAAATATATTCATCTTTTTCTAATGCTTTGTATTGAGATAAATGTATTTTTTTGGCGTAGTTATCGTAGTTATTATCCACTATGTGGCTACAAGTAATTCTATCTAGATTTTGGCAACTTCCCTCAGATGAGAATTTCGCTCCGTGATATGGGCAAGTTATCACTCCATTTGATAATGTGCCTCCAAAAAAGGATGCACCCCTATGAGGACATATATTTTTAATGCACCTTACATTTTCATTCTCATCTCTGTAAAGGACAAGAGGCTCATCATAGAGGGAAAAATAATGTAGCGTATTTTTTTTTAGTTCTTTTGAAGGACAAATTGCATACCAACCAAATAAACCTATATTTAAATCTTTTTGATTTTCTCTAATATCAAACGAGTCAATTTTTACTACCGATCCTTTCTCAAAAGGCTTAACAACGGTATTTAAGCCTTTTGATTTAAAAAAATTAATTTGTTTGTTTTCCATAAATTAATTTCTTTTTTTATTGACTAGTTATCTATCGGAACTATAACCCAAGTAAATAATTAATTTCTCATAAAAATATAATTCTCTATTATTTGTAGCAATAATTATGTAGTTTTTGAAATATACTGACGACCTAAAGTATTTAAGTATCTTTTTTATGTTTTTTGTATCTTTTGTGATTCTTTTACATCCTTTATGAAATCGATAGCATCATCAATATTTTTGTGGAAATTGCACTGGCCCAAATAACAACCTATAAATCTCAAGAATTTTCTCTTTCCACCACTAATTTCATATCTATGTATTGTTCCTCCATCAATAGGAGCATATATGAATTCTGGTAATGTCATATTAATTTTAGTTTTATTCCTATCTAAACAATAAGTCATGTGCAAATACATTTCCATAGCACAAGCAATATATTTAATAATTAATTTACTTATTTTTTGATAATTATTTATTGAATACCTAATAATCCTTTGGTATCTATGTAATTATTGATTTAGATTTTTATTATGCCAAATGCTTTTAGGCGTTTATTAAAAAAATTACCAAAAAAAATTCAAACTATAAAATACTCATTTAGAGAGTTTTTATCTTCCAAAATATGAGATTCCCATTATCGTATATACAAATTTTTAATTTTTATAACTTTTAATAAAACATAGTCAGCATAATTAAATTCTAAATTATATTAAATTTGCAATTTATGAAATATTATGATCAAAAGAGTTTTTACGATTATTACTTTAACTTTGCTTCTTCTATTTAGTAGTCCAGTTTACTCTTTAGATACTTCCTCTATAGCTCTTGAAAAGTATACTAAAAAGATTTCTAATAAATTCACTAGAACTTACTGTAACACTACCAAATTTGGGATTTCTTCTGAGGGGGCTTTGGCATTCGCTATTGGAGAGACGAATAAGGAATTTAAAAATAATAAACTCAATAAGTTGATAGATTATCCCCTACTGAAAAATTCAATAGCTAATGATTTAGAAAACAGTTGCCAAATTTATGATTTTGATATTAGTAGTTTAGAAAATTTAGAATTTAACTAGAAAAATAGAAATTGTTAAAGTCTTATTTTCTACCTATCCAGTCATTAGGTTTCTCCATCATCCACTCAAAAACTCCCTTAGCATCTAGGTTTTTAGATGTATAAACAAACAATATTGGAAATATTAAACTTACTGCTCCAATAACTGATAACTCTAATTTGCCGAGACCCATCTCGCTGATTGTTAAGGCGAAATAATTAATCATAAACCTTTTTAGAATTAAAGTTTGTTTACTATATAATTTATAAAAAATTATTTATTCTTTCAATTTTTTATAAAAAATCTTAATTTTCATAGTGAAATATATTTGTATAAAGTACCTATTTTATTGAATCAAACTTTTTAATAATTTAAATATTAGATGCTTGTTATTTGATGGCTATGAATTATGAAATTATAATTTTCACACCTATATTTATGGTATTAATTGGATTTATAGTTTTTTCAATTTTAAAAAAAAGAAAGAGATCGGCAAAAAGTATTTATAAATTAATAGATGATTTAGAAAAAAAATACATATATTAATCATTCTTTTAAAAGTAAAAAAGATTATTCAAATTCTATACCGACTTCTTCTTTTTTATCTCTCTCCAAATCTGGAAGATGGGGTTCAACCCAATGATCTTTGTTATCAATACCAGCTGCATTTACATAGTTCATAATGTGTTGATCGACTTGTTTATAAAGATCATGCAAATTTAAATCCATACGAATGTCATGTGCAATTTCAGAAACTTGTTGTTCAGTTAAACAATGATCTGGATGAAGTAAATCACAGCAGGGAATTCTCTTCTCAATCAATTCATTTAGATTGATTTTTATTTCGTAATCTTGATGAACAGTCATAGATTTTATATCGTTATATTTATTCTAATTATGGTTTGGTTTTTGTATGTCTTTAGTCAAGAAACAAAGTTCTTAAGAACCTAGGAATCAATTCTAAATAAATAGATCTTTTAAGTCTTTGTACAAATCATCATCCTCTTTTGAGTTTGTTAATGGGGCATCATCATCCAGTGTAAGTTCCTTTTTTGAAGTGTAAAAAAGATATCCAAGAGCTCCAAAAAGTAATACTGTGGGTAAAATCATTAGAATTTATTGACTTATAATGAATATAGTGCAACACTTATTAGAGTCAAGTGCTGAACTTTAATTCGTTTTTAGATGCCTACCAAGAAAAAAAGAGTTGGTTTTATTCCAAGAGAAAATGTTATGAAAATAATTGATGAATTGAGTGTAGAGAATAATTTAAGCAATTCAAAAATAATCAGCATTTTAGTAGAGGAAGCACTTTCTATAAGAGGTATTTTTGATAAAAAAACTGGTAAAATAACTCAATCATATCAAAGGATTAATAATAATTCACTACACATATCTGAAGATTCTCCTGACTTTATAGATAATGAAAAACTCAAAATTAATACTAAAGTTGGAAATCATAAAAACTTTGGTAAAACAACTCTATTAAAACCAACAAATCAGGAGTCTTTTGATTCGCAAACTTATAAAAAGTTCTTATCATTCCTTAAATTTCAGGAAATGATGAATGAATTTAATAATTGAATAGGTGTTGCATAGTACTTCACTATGGGTTAAGTTTAATATGTATTTGTTTTGGGGGATTTTGCTATTAAAAATTATTTATTACCTTTACTAAATCTAGAAATCAATTAATCCATAAAATATTAATATGCTATGAAATCATCATTCCAAATTTTATCTATAAATCTTCTACCTCCTGAGAAGTTATATTGTAACTTTAATTATTGGAGTACTTTGTTTTCTCAGGATATGCAAATTTTATGGGATAAAGCCCATGGGGTGCCTTTAGAAAAGCTACCAAAAGGTGTTTCTGATATGATTTTTCCGTATTTATTGCTAGCACTTTCTGATTATAAGACTTCCCAACTAAATAAAATGAATGGAATAGGATTGGATAATCTATTAAGTCTTTGGTTTGATAAGTACTTGTTGAATAAAAATGGGTACTTTGAACTAATTAAAGAATAATTATTTAAATTTACTTTTTTCTACCCAATTAGATCTCTATACAGAAATTTTTTTTGAATATAAAAATTTTCAAAGTTATTCTTTTGCAATTGGCATATCAATAATCTTGTTAAAAATTAATTAAATGGGTTGATCATGATTTCCTTAAATTTCTTTTTAGAAAATATGTGTATTGTCTTTTTGATAATACTAATCAGGAGAGATATAAAATTAAGAAGAGCAAGATAAATAATGTTTAATTCAAAGTCACTGAGTTTAATATTAAATATTTTATTTTGTTTGCTTATAGTAGTTATTTAAATTTTTAGTCCTTAAAATTTTAAAGTTGGTTTAAAATTAACTTATCCAAATATTATCTAAAACAATATTATATTCTAATAAAAATAAATCCCTATACTTCTCACTTTTCTGAGAAAATATCTTTTATGTATATATATTGTTGACTTTTATTGTTGATGCGATGATAATTGAAAAAAAAATTTTTAATCGTGAACCCTCTTTCAGACACTTTTGATGATTTTGTAGACGATCTGGTTTCTTCGGATGTTGATTTATTGAAAGGTGAACTTGATTTTTTACTTATTCAACATCTTTTTAATTCAATTGATTTAAAGGTTATTAAAACATCTGAATTTAAAGATAACGAATCATTAGCTGCTTAGTTTTTTATGAAGTTTTTATATGAAAAAGTTTGGGTTCCTTTTTTTGGCTACATTTTATCCAAATTTGTTTTTTTAATTGAAGGTAACAAGCATTATTCTAAAAATAAGAAACAAAGAGATTAATTACTTTTTCGTCTTCATAAAGTGGCCTTAAATACATAATTAAAGTCAATATATATTGATAACAACAAAAGATATACTTTTTATTTATAAATACATGCATTGTTGAAATATAAACCAATTGCTTTTTAGCAAATTAAAATGATCAATAATAATAATTCCTTGAAGCCATATACTGTGCATTATCGTGACTTTCAAAATATAAGATTAGAAAATTGTTTTTATGCTTTTGATGCTTACGAAGCTAGAACACTAGCGATGGAATTTAATAAGTATATTAATGAACATCCAAACAGTATTGACCTTATAAGATGTGAAAATTAATTAAAATTTGTTTTAGTTATTTTAAAGAAATAATTTATTTAAACACTTAAGAATTTGTCAATAACTGCTTGACTTAACTCCCTAGTATTTCCGCTCGCAACAATGCCTCCGCGTTGCATAGCATAATATCTATCGGCTTGTCTTACAAAATGCAAGTGTTGTTCAACTAATAAAACACCAATTCCTGTATCTCTAATTATCTGATTAATTGCATTTTCAATGTCTAAAACTATATTGGGCTGAATACCTTCAGTTGGCTCGTCAAGTAATAGAAGTTGAGGTTTGCCCAGCAATGCTCTTGCAATAGCTAGTTGCTGTTGTTGTCCTCCACTAAGATCTCCTCCTTTCCTTTGTAAAAAATCTTTTAGGATTGGAAAGAGATCATAAATAAATGAATCTATTTTCTTGTTCTTAGATAATCCACCTGGCAGAGACTCCATTCCTAACATAAGATTCTCTTCAACTGAAAGATATGGAATAATTTCTCTCCCTTGAGGTACGTAAGCCATTCCTTTCCTAGCCCTTTGATGAGGGGCCTTTCTATTTATATTTTCACCAATTAAATAAATATCGCCTTTTTTTTGTTTTAACAAACCAATAAGTGATTTCAATAAAGTTGTTTTGCCCACTCCATTTCTACCAATTAAACAAACCATTTCTCCTGATTTAACATTTAAATCTACATCTCTGAGAATATGGCTCTCGCCATAATAAGTATTTAATGATTTAATTTCCAATAAATTTTTCATAGCTAATCCTCAGGTCTTCCTAAATAAACGTCAATCACTTTTTTATCCTTTTGTATAGTGTCCATCGTCCCCTCACATAGTACTGAGCCTTGATTTAATACTGAAACATTACTATCAAGTCTTCTTATGAATTCCATATCGTGGTCTATTACAACAACCGTATTTTCTCCCGATAAAGATTTTAATAAATCAGCAGTAAGATCAGTCTCTTCATCAGTTAAGCCTGCAACAGGTTCATCTACAAGCATTAAATCAGGCTTCTGTCCTACTAACATGGCTATTTCAAGCCATTGTTTTTGGCCATGAGATAAAGATCCTGCTTTTGAATTGACTTTTTGAGATAAATTAACAATTTTCATAAGACGTTCAATCTCATCAAGCTGCTCATCTTTAATATTTTTATTTATTAGGTTCAATGGACTTTTAGGAGTTGTTACTGATATTTCCAGATTTTCTTTAACCGTAAGATTTTCAAAGATTCTTGGACTTTGAAACTTTCTACCTACTCCAAGTCGAGCAATCTTATGCTCTTTTCGACCTATTAGTGATTTCCCTTTAAAAATTACTTCCCCTTTTGTGGGCTTAACTTTTCCAGTTATTACATCAAGGAATGTTGTTTTGCCGGCGCCATTCGGTCCAATTACAGCTCTTAATTCTCCTTTAAGTAAATTCAAATTAAGCTTGTTAAGTGCTAAAAAACCTTCAAAACTAACTGTAATATCAATTAAATTTAGGAGAGAGTTATTATTCATTAATTTTCCTCATTATTATTAACTTCCAAGCTTGGATAGGTTTCAATTTTTCTTTTAAAACCAAATCTTTGAAGAAGATTCCTAGGGCCATCTCCTTGAATCCATCCTAAAACACCTTCTGGCAATGCTGTAACAACTAAAATAAACATTCCTCCTTGAATAAACATCCAGCTAGCAGGTAAAGCTTCACTTACCAGACTTTTTGCATAGTTAATTAAAACTGCTCCTAATATTGCTCCCAATAATGTTCCTCTCCCTCCAACTGCAACCCAGATAACCATTTCTATAGAAAAGGGAACAGTCATGAATTGAGGTGATACTATTCCAGATTGAACAGTATATAAAGCCCCCGAAATTCCAGCGAGGCCTCCAGCTATAGAAAATATTATTGTCTTGAATATCACGGGATTGTATCCTGTAAACCTTACTCTTGGTTCATCATCTCGAATTCCTATAAGAATATTGCCAAATCTTCCTTTGACTACCCACTTTGCAAAAAACCATGCCGCTATTACAAGTATGGAGGTTAACCAAAAGAACATTCTTTGCATAGACTCAGAACCTACCATCTGACCAAATAGCAGGGTTACATCTGTTTTTAATCCATTTGTTCCGTTTATAAGTTTTTGTTGTCCATTAAAGAAATTAAAGAAAACGAGAAGAGATGCTTGAGTAAGTATAGAAAAATATACGCCTTTGATTCTATTCCTGAAAACAAGAAATCCAATTAAACCTGCAACCAATGCAGGAATAGTCCAAATAGCAAAGAATGTGAAAACTGGCGATCTAAATGGTTCCCAGAAAAAAGGTAATTTTTCTACGCCATATAAAGCAAAAAATTCAGGAATATTATTTGGAAATTCAGAAGAACTGGTTATTTGTAAATACATTGCTGCACAGTATCCACCGAGTGCAAAAAATATACCTTGTCCAAGACTTAATAAACCTGTATATCCCCAAATAAGATCAACACCTAGAGCAACTATGGATAAAGATAAGTATCTACCGAGAAGATTTAATCTGAATACAGGGAGCAGAGTTGGTGCTGCAATAATTAAGGCTATTAATATTATCCAAAATGATAATACTATTTTTTTATCAAATTTAATTTTACTTAAGGTCATTAGTTTTCAACCATCCTGCCTTTTTGAGGAAATAAACCTGTGGGTTTAAATTGTAAAAATATAACTATTAATGCAAATATCATTACTCTTGCCATACTTGTTGTGGCAAAAAAGTTGATTGTATTTGAGAGAGGTAAAGGCATATCTGGCCATATTGATAAGAGCCTTCCAGCTCCAATTAAATCTGTCATTATTCCAATTCCAAAGGAAGCAAGTACTGTGCCTAATAAATTCCCTACTCCTCCAAGAACTACAACCATAAAACAACCAACTATATAATTCCCTCCAACATTTGGTCCTACAGAACCTAATAGTGATACTGCTACTCCGGCAACTCCTGCTAAGCCAGATCCAATTCCAAAGGTAATTATATCCACTTTTTCAGTAGATATACCCAGACAATCACTCATTTGTCGGTTCTGAGTAACTGCTCTAATACGCATCCCCCAAGAACTTTGATTAAGAAATAATGTTATTGCTATTACAGAGATTAGTGTAATTACAATTATCATTAATCTTGTTTTAGGAAATGCAGTTCCAATAATTTCTACTTGACCTCTCATCCATGAGGGAGCTGTTACATCAACATTACGAGCACTTGCTCTACTAAGTTTGCTTACAGTGGATGAAATAACGCTACCGGTGAGAACCCCAGTTAAAGCAGCAAATATCCAAGAACTAAATTTAAAATATTTGAAATTAATTGATTCTTTTATTTTTGAAGGAAACGTTGTTGGTAAAAATAAACCAATTATCAGACTTATAACCAAACCCGTACCATAAGCTAAAGGGACACTTCTGACAAATTGTTGAAGAATTAAGCTTACTCCCCATGTGGCGAGAAGTGTTTCTAGAGGACTTCCATAAAGCTTTCTTATTATAGTTTTTTCAAGGATAATGCCTACCACTCCACTAACAATAAAAGCTAGAAAAATTGAGACTATAATATATGAATTGTAGAAGGGTTTTAATATAGGTAATTTGAAAATTAGTTGTGTAACGTATGTTGTGTAAGCCCCAAGCATCATAAGTTCTCCATGGGCAAGATTAATTACACCCATAAGACCAAAAACAATTGCCAGACCTAATGCAGCAACAAGTAGTACAGATCCTATTGCAACACCATTAAAAAGACTATCGAGAAGTAACTCCAATTTATAAAAAGAAAATATTTGATTATATAAAATAAAAGGAGGTGTTAACCTCCTTTTATTTAGAAGTATAGGTTCTAATTAAATTAAAGCTTATACTTTTCACCTTTTGAAGGATCTGTCCAGTCGCATGCAAATCCTTTTGAACTTGGATGTTTTTGGTTCCATGCTTGAGGAAGAACAACTCCTGTCTCTTCAAGAATTGTAAATCCACCCTCTGCATTAATCTGTCCAATTCTTACTGTTTGAGATAAGTGGTGATTAGGCATAACCTCAACAGGACCTTGTGGGGCATCAAAAGTTTGTCCAACTAGGGCTTCTCTTACTGCGTTGTCGTCGAATGTCCCAGCATCTTCAACTGCCTGTTTCCATAAATAAACCATGTTATAAGCAGATTCTTGAGGATCAGCTACAACACGATCAGATCCCCATCTTTTCTTAAAACTTTTAGCAAATTTCTTAGATGCAGGAGTATCAATTGACATCATGTAGTTCCATGCACCGTAGTGACCTTCAAGGAACTCAGGACCAATTGTACTAATCTCTTCTTCAGCAATCGAATAGTTCATTACATAGTAGCCACTTGAAGGAGTGATACCTGCGTCTTGAATCTGTTTGAAGAATGCAACGTTTTGGTCACCATTCAGTGTATTAATGATTATTCCACCTTCAGGTAAAGCTTTTTTGATTTTTGAGATAATTGGAGCAACTTCAGTATTTCCTAATGGAAGGTAATCTTCCCCAACAACTTTACCTCCTAATTGTTTTACTTGAGCTTTTGTAATTGTGTTGGAAGTTCTTGGGAAAACATAATCAGAACCTACAAGGAAGAAATCTCCACCTGCTGCGGGTGAACGCTTATACATGAAATCTGTAGCTGGTTCTGATTGTTGGTTTGGTGTAGCTCCTGTATAGAAAATGTTGTTAGAACATTCTTGGGCTTCATATTGAATCGGGTAGTAGAGGAAGGCATCTTTTGATTCGTAGACTGGTAACATTGCCTTTCTACTTGCAGATGTCCAACCACCAAATACGACAGGAACTCCGTCTTGGTCAATTAGTTTTTTAGATTTCTCAGCAAAAGTAGGCCAGTCAGATGCACCATCTTCTACTATGTACTCTATTTTGTAGCTTTTGCCACCAACTGTTACACCACCAGCAGCGTTTATCTCTTCAATAGCCATTTTTTCTGTATCAACAAGGGTTGATTCAGAAATGGCCATTGTTCCAGATAACGAATGCAAAATACCAACGGTTACTGTGTCATCGAAACTTCCGGAGGTTCCACCTCCACCACATGAAGTTGCTGTGACCGCAAGTGAGGCAGTAGCTAATCCTGCCAAAATACGCCTTGAAATTCTCATGAATTAGGTTGATTTAGGTAATTGACCCTCATTAGGGGGATAAAGTAAAAGTTATTAACGAGTGAGGATAAGTTTTGTATCTGTCGTAACTTTTTGTTGAATCCAATATATTAACAAAGAACATGTTTCTAGTTTTGATTGTTGGGTATATGTGATTCTAAAAATTGAGTTATTTCTTCAACTCCTATGTCTCTACTTAGGTTGGTAAAAAACCAAGGTTTCCCTTTCCTCATGAATTCAGTATCACTTTTCATAATATTTAAATCTGCACCAACCATATCTGCTAAGTCAATTTTGTTTATTAATAATAAATCTGACCTTGTTATCCCTGGTCCTCCTTTTCTAGGGATTTTGTCTCCCGCAGATACATCAATCACATATATTGATAAATCTACAAGTTCTGGACTAAAACTAGATGCCAAATTATCACCTCCACTTTCTACAAAAACAAAATCTAAAGGATTATATTTATTTTCTAAATCTAAAACTGCATTTTTATTTAAGGAACAATCCTCTCTTATCGCTGTATGAGGACAACCTCCTGTTTCTACACCAATAATCCTTCCTTCCTCTAAAACTTTTTTATTTATTAGAAAGTTAGCATCTTCTTTGGTATAAATATCATTGGTGACAACTGCTATCTCATAATTTTGTTTCAGGCTTAAGCATAGAGTCTCTACTAATGCAGTTTTTCCTGAACCTACAGGCCCAGCAACTCCTACTCTCAATTTGCTGCTCATAAATTAATTTCTAAAAAGTTTTGTATAAAGGTCATTATGATTTTGTTGTGCCATAGCTAAACCTATATTGCCAAAATAGATGTCATCAATTTCTTTGTCCATAATTTCTTTAGAAACTTTTGAAATTATTGCTAATAAATCTCTCTGAATTAATTGTGCTTTTGTAGAACCAATAGGAATAATCCTTAATACCGCACTAAGTTGGTTTGCACTCCACGCGTAGAAAAAATTTTCAACCATTTCTAACTTCGTAATTTCAAAACAATAACAAGCCCAACTCCAAGCTAATGGCCAGGAGTTTTTTTTATTTTTTTTATATGGATATTCAAATCCAAATTCTTTATTTAAATCAAATAGAGATTTTGCCATTTGAGTTTGTTGTTCTCTCATTTCGACAGAGTCTTTTGATGAGAGTATCCATTTATCCAAACTCAATAGCTTTTGCAAATTACTTTTTAAATTTTTTCCGTAGTTTAACTCATTGAAAATATCAAAAAAATCTGATAAGAGTCTCGCATCTAATCTAATTTGGCCAATTTTTAGTTCACTTATGATTAATTCTTTTACCGAATTTGAGTCTTTTAAATTCTTATTATTAAGATAACTCTCCAATCCCTCCGAATAACAAAATCCTCCAACTGGTAAGTTAGGGCTTATTAATAAATATTTTAATAAGTGACTTTTAATCATGACTATGGGCACCTCTTTCCGGAAAAAATTTTTTCTGGGTATTTACGATATCAACATTAAAATTTTTAAGCATATTTTCAATTAAGTAATCACCTTTTGTTAGAAGAATATCTTCTTCAATTTCTACTTCTACATGCCTATTTCCTAGATGATAAGCAGTTTTAATAAGTTCAATTTTAGATTTTGAAGTTATTTCAATTAAATTTTCTGTTTTGGCAATTATCTCTACATAAAAATTTGACTCATTAGTTGAAAGAATATCTCCATCATTTAATTTGCCCTCTCTAGGTAATTGTAAAATTATTTCTTGATCACAATCAGTTAATCTTTTACCTCGTAAGATTCTTCTTTCATCTGAACTTAGAGAAAGTTTTAAAAATGAACCTAGTCGAGGTTTTTCCTTAATCCAATCAGTTACAACTAATTGTTTATTCATTCTCATAATCAAAATTTTTGGTTACTTTAATTTAGTAATTAAAGAAAACAATTTATGATTAAAACTTCTTGGGAAGGTAATTGTTTCTTAAATTTTTTTAATAATAAAGCAAGTTTAGGAAATGTTGATAAAACAATCTTTAAATCTAAATCAACTTCTCCTTACAAGTTATTAAAGTCAACTCATGATCAGGAGGGCAGATGCATCTTACCTGTTCTTCATACTGCTGGGGGATTGGTTGGTGGCGATTTACTTGAGTTTGAGGTGAATCTTGAAAAAAACTCTAAGGTATTGTTGACTACTTCCTCGGCTCAGAAAGTATATGGATCAGTTGGGATATCAAAAATTAATCCAAAAGGAACTTTTTCAAAGCAGAAAACTCTCATAAAGATTCTTGATAATTCTCATTTGGAATATCTCCCCCAAGAAACAATTATCTTTGCAAATGGTTTATATGAGCAAAAGTTTAAAGTATCTATTTCAGAAACTTCAAGTTTTTTATTTACTGATTTAATAAGACTTGGAAGATCTTCTTCCGGAGAATCTATTGAGAGTGGAGTTTTTAGGTCTAAATTAGAAATTATGAGAAATAATGATTTACATGATGATTGGGAATATGTTGATCAAATTGAATTATCTAAGGCAAGTTATGTTTCCAAGTCAGGTATGGATTACATGCCTGTTTTTGGATCCTTAATTTGGATTTGCAAAAAAGATTTTTCCAAACCAAAAATAAATAATCTTGTAGGAAATATAAAAAAGATTTTCAATGAAACTGATAATAATTTATCTATAGGAATCCTTGAAAATGGTATCTCTGTACGATTCCTAGGGAGTTCTTCTCAAGAAGCTAGGAAATGTTTTTTTTGTATTTGGAAACAAATTAGGTCTGTTTGTGGATTTTGTGAGCCAAAATATCAAGGTGTATGGCCTTTACAAGATTCTATGAATTATTAATTATGTTCAGAAAGAACCTTTTTTAAGAATTTATAGATTAATTTTTTATTATGCATCTTTCACCTCAAGAAAAGGATAAATTATTGATTTTTTCTGCTGCGCTCTTAGCTGAAAGAAGGCTTAGTCGAGGTCTTAAGCTTAATTATCCTGAAACAATTGCTTTTTTGAGTTTTCAAGTTCTTGAAGGAGCTCGAGATGGAAAAAGTGTAAGTCAATTAATGTCAGAGGGAACTACCTGGCTTTCAAAATCACAAGTTATGGAGGGCATTCCTGAAATGGTTGATGAAGTTCAAATAGAAGCAGTTTTCCCTGATGGGACAAAGTTAGTTACTATTCACAATCCGATTAACTAATTATGAGTAATCTAATTCCTGGCGAAATAATTCCTGAACAAGGGGAAATCGAATTAAATCTTGGTAAGGAAGTTAAAACAGTAAAAGTTTCTAATTCTGGAGATAGACCTGTACAAATTGGATCTCATTATCATTTTTTTGAAGCTAATAAGGCTTTAATTTTTGATCGAGAATTAACACTTGGTATGCGTCTTGACATTCCTGCAGGAACAGCAATTAGATTTGAACCTGGGGATACAACTGATGTCAAATTAGTTCCATATACAGGTTTAAGAATTGCACATGGTTTTAATTCATTGGTTAATGGTTCTTTAGAAACTTAAAATTATGTCTTATCGAATTAATAGAAAAACTTATGCGCAAACTTACGGACCCACTATCGGAGATAGAGTAAGGCTTGCTGATACTGAACTTTTTATAGAAGTAGAAAAGGATTTAACTACATACGGAGATGAAGTTAAATTCGGTGGAGGTAAAGTTATTCGAGATGGGATGGGACAGTCTCAAGTAAGAAGAGCTGATGGAGCAGTAGATACCGTAATAACTAATGCTTTGATCGTAGATTGGTGGGGAATAATTAAGGCTGATGTCGGTATAAAAGATGGAATGATTTTTGAAATTGGTAAGGCTGGTAATCCTGATATCCAGGATAATGTCGATATTGTTATTGGTGCATCAACAGAAGTAATAGCTGGAGAAGGCCATATTCTTACTGCAGGTTCAATAGATACCCACATTCACTTTATCTGTCCCCAACAAATTGAGACAGCACTAGCCTCCGGAATTACAACCATGTTGGGAGGAGGAACTGGACCTGCTACTGGAACAAATGCCACTACTTGTACTCCGGGTTCTTTTCATATTTCAAGAATGCTTCAATCTGCAGAAGCATTTCCCATGAATTTAGGTTTTTTTGGAAAAGGAAACTCAACAAACGAGAGCAATCTTATTGATCAGGTTGAAGCTGGTGCATGTGGATTGAAGCTTCATGAGGATTGGGGAACGACTCCCTCTACAATAAATTCTTGTCTTAATGTTGCAGATAAGTTTGACGTACAAGTATGTATTCATACAGATACTTTGAATGAGGCAGGCTTCGTTGAAGATACCATCAACGCTATTGCAGGAAGAACTATTCATACTTTTCATACCGAAGGAGCAGGTGGAGGTCATGCTCCAGACATCATAAAAATTTGTGGAGAAAAAAACGTTCTTCCAAGTAGTACTAATCCAACAAGACCCTATACAAGGAACACATTAGAAGAACATCTTGACATGTTAATGGTTTGTCATCATTTAGATTCTAAAATCCCAGAGGATATTGCATTTGCTGAATCAAGGATCAGAAGAGAGACTATTGCAGCTGAAGATATTTTGCATGATATAGGTGCCTTTTCAATTATTGCCAGTGATTCTCAAGCTATGGGAAGAGTTGGTGAAGTAATTACAAGAACTTTTCAAACCGCTCATAAAATGAAGGTCCAAAGGGGGCCGCTATCGCAGGATTCTGATAGAAACGATAATCATAGAGTAAAGAGATATATTTCTAAAGTCACAATTAATCCTGCAATAGCTCATGGTATTGATAAACATGTTGGATCTATAGAAAAGGGTAAAATTGCGGATTTGGTATTGTGGAAACCTTCCTTTTTTGGTGTAAAGCCTGAATTAGTTGTTAAAGGAGGATCTATAGTTTGGTCCCAAATGGGTGATGCAAACGCTTCAATTCCTACTCCAGGTCCTGTTCATGGTCGCCCTATGTTTGCAAGTTTTGGCCAATCTCTAATTAAGAGTTCTTTTACCTTTTTAAGTAAAAATTCAATTGATCAAAATATTCCAAATAAATTAGGCTTACAAAAGAAGTGTATTGCCGTAGAAAATACCAGAAATATCAATAAATCACACTTAAAACTTAATAGTAAACTGCCAAATATTTCAGTTGATCCTCAAACTTATGAAGTTTTTTCTGATGGGGAACTTCTTACTTGTGAACCTCTTGATGAAGTCCCAATGGCTCAAAGGTACTTTTTACTTTAGAAGTTTTTAATTAATTCTTTTTCTGTTGTCTTTATGTCTTGTGACCCAGCAATAGCCAAATCTTCTTGCAGTTTGTTTTCACAAGATAGAACTCTTGACCAACTTGGTAACTGCTGTGTAGTAGGGCAAGCTAAGTAATCTTCAGTAGCCGGTCTCAATAGTTTTGCAAATTTTTGTACTGATAGCTCTTCTTCATGTCTATCGTATGGAAGTTGATTAACTGCTGAATCTAAACCAAATTGTTTTACCCGGTCTTCTCCAACTCTTTTATAAAGAACTTCTAAGGTTGCAAGTTGAGTACTAGTTAATGTCTCTGCTTGATGCTCCATTAGACCTCTCAAAACACTTGAAAGGATTTCAGTACACATTTTTTGAAGTCCCTCTCGGGATGAATCTCCAATATTCTTATGTTTATGATCAAACAAACCTAAGTCCACTTGGGCTATTTTTGAAGTTCTTACGTTTCTATAAACTTCTGATAATAATCCTATTTCTAAACCCCAGTCACAAGGTATCCTCAAATTCATAGCAAGGTCTTTTGTGAAAGCAAATTCTCCTGCTAATGGATATCTAAATGATTGAAGATATTGTAAAAAAGGGCCTTTCCCAACCAGCTGCTCTAGACTTGCTAAAAAAGGGCCAACAAATAATCTTGTTGCTCTACCTTGTAATTGGTTTGTTTCTAAAGATAATCTACTGTAAAAAGCTTTTACATAAGATATTCCATAAGATTCATCTAGAAGCGGAAGAATCATTCTTGAAGGATATAAAGGACTAAAAGTTCTTATATCAGCATCAAAAAGGGCTACAACATCTGATTTTCTAGTTGCAACACCTATGCCCTGCCAGACAGCCCATCCTTTACCAGGAGTTCCTAACAGTTCCAACCCATTTTTTTCTTGGTTTTTTAACAGCTCTATTACAGAGGGAGAATTAGTCCATTGCACGTGAACGGGAAATGGCATTGAGTTAAAGAATGATTTTGCTGCTTTAACTTGTTCAACAGTTTTTGCAGAGAGCGCAATAACTAATTCATTTAATCCTGTCAGGTTTTTTAATACTTCTCTTATATCTTTTAATGCTGGACGTTCAAATTCTTCATATAAGCATGGAATTAATATACTTGTTGTTCT
This sequence comes from Prochlorococcus marinus str. MIT 9302, assembly GCF_000759975.1. Lineage (GTDB taxonomy): Bacteria > Cyanobacteriota > Cyanobacteriia > PCC-6307 > Cyanobiaceae > Prochlorococcus_A > Prochlorococcus_A marinus_M. The sequence continues at coordinate 141,858 of NZ_JNAM01000005.1, forward strand.
TTTTTTAAGACTTTTGTTTAATTCTTTAAGTAAATCATTAGTTACACCATATTCATGTATTGTTGTGATTAACCCTTGTTGAAAGTCCATTTTCTAATTGATGTGCAGAATAGTGTTAATACTTCGATGATTTTTTCAAAGTGAAGCAAATTGAATCAGAGAAAAAATTAGATAGATTAAAAATTTATAAATTGTTGGAAACAATTTATTCAGATAATACTACAGAAGAAATTAATTGTATTTCAAATCAATTATTACAGATTTTAGATGATTTCTCAGAGAAATCTGCTTATGAAGAAATAAGTAATAAAAAAATATGGGATGAATCTCATTCAGTTTTAATAACTTATGCAGATAGCATTTATAAAAATGGTGAGGCAACATTAATTACTCTTCGAAACTTATTGAGCAATTACTTCGGGAGCCTTTCTAAGGTTGTACATATTCTTCCTTTTCTTAAATCTACAAGTGATGGAGGTTTTGCTGTTTCTAGTTATGAATCCCTAGAAGAAAAATTTGGTAGTTGGGATGATCTTAAAAGTATTTCAAAAAATCATGATTTAATGGCTGATTTGGTACTTAACCATATTTCATCATCTCACCCATGGGTTCAACAATTTATTAAATCCCAAGAACCAGGCATATCAAATGTTTTTTCACCTCAGGCAAATCTTGACTGGTCAAATGTAGTTAGGCCAAGAAGTTCATCTTTGTTTAGTCAAATAAATACCGAAGATGGTCCTAAACAAGTTTGGACAACTTTTGGTCCAGATCAAATTGATTTGAATTGGCATAATCCCAAAATGACTATTGAGTTCTTAAATTTAATTATTACTTATTTATCTAATGGAATTAAATGGTTCAGACTCGATGCTGTAGGTTTTATTTGGAAGGAATCAGGGACAACTTGTTTACATTTACCAAAAGCACATTCGATTGTGAAAATTTTAAGAGTTCTTTTAAATAATCTTTATGAAAATGGAGTTTTAATAACAGAAACCAATGTTCCACAAAAGGAAAATTTGTCTTATCTTATTCCAGAAGATGAAGCCCATATGGCATATAATTTCCCATTGCCTCCTCTTCTCCTTGAGGCAATTATCACTTCAAGAGCTGATATCCTAAACTCATGGATTTTTAATTGGCCAGAATTACCGAATAATACTACTCTTTTTAATTTCACTGCATCTCATGATGGTGTTGGGTTAAGAGCTCTTGAGGGTTTAATGAATGAGAAGAGAATTAAAGACTTACTGATTAATTGTGAAAAAAGAGGAGGACTAGTAAGTCATAGACGTTTATCTAATGGGGATGATAAACCATATGAATTGAATATTAGTTGGTGGAGTGCAATGGAAGACTCGAGTAGAGATTCTAATCGATACCAATTTGAGAGATTTATCTTAACTCAATTATTAGTTATGGCTCTAAAGGGTGTTCCTGCTTTTTATTTGCCAGCATTACTTGCTTCCGAGAATGATATCAAAAATTTCTCTATGACAGGTCAAAGAAGAGACCTAAATAGAGAAAAGTTTAAATCAGATAATCTTTTATCTGTTTTAAATAATCCTGAATCAAATGCTAATAAAAACTTAAAATATCTTCGTAATGCTATGGATGTAAGATCAGAATTAAAGCAATTTAACCCTTGTTCAGAAATGAAATGTTTGTCTAAGGATAGAAGCGATATTGTAGTAATAAAAAGAGGTAAAGGCCGAAAATCTATTTTTGCTATTCACAATATGACAGAAAATAAGATTAACTATCAATTGAATGATAATGATCTTCCACAAATATTAGATAATGTATCTAATATGCAAGACTACTTAGAATCTACTAAATACAATTGGAAAAATATTAGTCTTGAACCTTTTCAAGTTATTTGGCTTGGTTCTTTATAAAATGATTGAAAATTCTTCTATATGGGTTGTTAGTGATGTAGATGGTACTTTAATGGATCACTCATATGATTTAACTCCTGCTAAGGAAACAATAAAAATACTACAAAAAATATCCATACCTGTAATTCTTTGTACAAGCAAAACAGCCTCTGAAGTAAAAGTTATTAGAAAGGAACTAAACTTAACGGATCCTTACATTGTTGAGAATGGTGCAGCAATTTATGGTGAATCTCTCAAGAAGGTTAATGGAAAAATTATTCTTGGAAAAAAGTACGAGACTCTTGAAGAAATCTTAAATGCAATTTCTAAAGAAATTGATTATAAATTAATTCCTCTTAATAATCTTACTGATCAAGAAGCTACTGACTTAACTGGATTAAAAGGAAATTCATTAACTTTAATGAGAGATAGACATTGGAGTATGCCTTTCTTAAATCCGCCTAGTTTTTTAGAAGAGAGAATTAAAATCTGTTGTAAAAAGTTCAAAGTAGATATTTTTAAAGGAAATAGAATGAGTCACTTATTATCCATAAATTCCAATAAAGGAAAAGCAATAAATGCTCTTAAAAAATATTCAAATATCCAAAATATTCAAATTATAGGTTTGGGTGATTCTCCCAATGATTTGCCTTTACTTCTAAATTCAGACATTAGAATTGTTATACCAGGAATAAATGGACCTAACTTAAATTTACTTGATCAATTAAAAGAATTGGAATTCACTTTGGCTTCTGAACCAAATGGATATGGTTGGAAAAATGAAATCAATAAATTAATAAATAAGCTAGAACTAATTTAGATACGTGAAAGATTTAGATATTAAATTTCCACTTGATAAATTTGAAAAATTAATTATTGATATTGGTTGGGAATCCTTGGATGATTGGTTCAATTTTTGGAATAATCAAAAAAAAATCCTTTCAATTGATCAATTTTGGAATAATAAAGTTAACGATGATTGGATTTGGGGTTTAGCTTTACCTCTTTTATCTCATGCCTATAAATTACATAATAATTTATCTGATCGAAAAATAATTGGGATCTCTGCTCTCCCTGGAACAGGCAAAACAACTTTAGGTAAATGGCTTGAAGCAATTTCGTTAAATTTAAATTTCAAAATTGCTGTAATTTCAATTGACGATTTTTATCTTCCATCTGATGAAATGAAATTAGCAATTAAGAACAACCCTTGGAAAGTCTCAAGAGGTTTTCCTGGAAGTCATTCAGTAAAATTAATGCATGAAAAATTATTAAATTGGAAAATAAATGGTAAGTTAGAAGCCCCAGTTTACGATAAATCATTAAGGAATGGCTTAGGAGATAGATCTCATTGGAGATTCGATAATCCTGATTTATTAATTCTTGAGGGATGGTTTTTGGGAATAGAACCTTCCTCTATTGAGGTTATGGATCAATCCATAAATTCAGCAGAGTTGAGTCCAAATGAATCTTCTTATAGATTAAAGATTCAAAATAACCTAAATGAATATTTAGATGTTTGGAGTTTAATAGACAATATTTGGCATTTAAAGCCCTTGAGCTTTGAATATATGAATAAGTGGAAGACATATCAAGAGAAAGAAATGTTTTTAAAGAAAGGAAATGCCCTTCAAGAGGAAAAATTATCTAATTTCTTGAGGATGCTTAGTGTTTCTATTCCTCGTAAAAGCTTTGACTTCATAAATTCTTATGCGTTGTTATTAATTGATCAAGAAAGAAATTTAGTTGAGGCTGGATTAAATATTTAATTTTTTCTAAATTACTTTTTTTTCAGTAATTTTTTATACATTTTTTTTAGATCTATATGGTGTTTAATAAATAACTTATTGTCCACTTTAGAGATGGTTGAGTTTTCTTACAAAAATGAAGGTTGTAGAATGGTTGTTTTGAGATGTATTGGTCCATCAAATTTTTTTTTAGAGAGAGTTTTATTCCCAACTGACATTCTTACTTTTATGGCACCAAATGATTCAAGAGTAGAAATCTGGGGGAATGAATTATATGGTCCCAAACTAGAAGAGAGAATAAGAGTTTCATCCGATAATGAAGATTCGACTTTAGTTGCTTAAAATAAATCACCTCTAATTGTCTTCGAGTCATAATTTATTACAAATACCTATTTTTTATTGATATTATCTAACTAGTTTTGTAAATAGTGATGTATTATTTATCTTCTTTTTCGATTGGAGGATTTGTTCCTTCTGCAGCTATTGCAGGAGTTTTGATTTTAGTGGTTTAGGAGCATTCTTTTATCTTGGTATCAAAGGACCTAAAGATTACTAATCCTGAGATTAATTTACACATTGTATTTCTTGATTATTTTATAACTTATTAATTCAATTATTTTATTATGGATTTAACAACTATTTTATTTATATTAAGCTTACCATTCGTTTTATTGACCGTTTATTTTGGTACAAAAAATGATTTTTACGAAAGTGAGAATTATAAAGGTGATGGCTGTGCTCACGATGTTAAAAGATAACTTTATTTTTTATCACCGCTAAATACACAAGTCCATTTACTATCAAATTGCCAAACAGGTGTAAATATTTCATTTGTAATTTTCTCGCCTGCATTATTACATGTATCTAAGTCTTTCATAGGAATAGAGTGTAACGAGGGACTTGTTATTCCACTTACTTCTGGCCTACTACCAGGTCCTTGTCTATAAGTTCCAATTATTAACCAATAATTAGCCCTAATAGAATCAGAAAAAAAGAATTGAGAAAAAATAATAAATAGCACTAAAAAAGATTTTTTCATCGATTTATATTACTTTTATTTATTATATTTACTAAATGTATATTGTTTTTTTAAAATTGCTATCAATTAGTCAGGAAATTATATAAATTTTGGAATATTTTAAATTTATCGTATACGGCTTGATTCAAGGTTTAACAGAATTTATACCTGTAAGTAGTACTGCTCATTTAAAAGTTTTATCTCTTTTTTTTGAAATTGATGATCCAGGTGCCTCATTGTCTGCAATTATTCAACTTGGAAGTGTTTTTGCTCTAGCTTGGTATTTTAAGAATGATATTTTTAAATTAAGCACTCAACTTTCAAAAAAAAAATTATATTATCTAAAAGATCAAAAGTTATTGTTGTCAATTTTTATTGGCACCATCCCAATTATCTTATTTGGTGGGACCATTAAATTATTTTTCACTTATTTTTTTGATAAGTTTCTTCGTTCTAATTTGTCTATAGCATTAGTCTCATTCCTTATGGCTTTCTTGATGTACATTGCTGATAGATCGAAAAAAGGTTCTATAAATTTAAGAAATCATAACTATTCAGATAGTCTCTTGATAGGTCTTTCTCAAGCAATTGCTATTTTCCCGGGAGTATCAAGATCTGGTGTTACTATTTCGACTGCTTTATTATCAGGTTGGGAAAGAGGAGATGCTTTAAAATTCTCCTTTCTTTTAGGCATGCCGGCTATTTTTTTTGCTGGTATTGTTGAGTTAATTTCTTCTTTTAATGAATTTTCTCAATTTAGCTTTTTACCTCTAATTGTTGGTCTAATTACAACCTTTTTATCTTCATTATTTGCTATTGATATCTTAGTAAATTATTTTTATTCAAATGGTTTAAAATTATTTATTATATATCGTGTTGTATTTGGTGTTGTAATTCTTCTGAATTTATAATTTCTTGCGACTAAAATTTTCAATTGTGTTAAGGTTTAAAAAAAATAGTGTCTAATGAATGTTTTTATATCTTACCAGCTTGGTGAAGTTGAGGTTTCAAATCTTACTATATTAGTTTTAGCTTTTTTTTCTTCTTTTACATTCATAGCAGTAGGCATAAGTTCATATAAACTATACAAATCGCTTATAAATGAAGACGATAAGTAATCGGAACGGCGGGATTTGAACCCACGACCCCCACTACCCCAAAGTGGTGCGCTACCAAACTGCGCTACGCCCCGTGTCTTTACTATAAAGATTAGATTGATTTAAATGTTATTCTTTATAGGATTGTTATCAGATCTCAATACACACTTATCAATTTTCCAATTAAAGTTTTCCCATATATGGTCTTCTAATTTGTAGTTGCTTCCAGTAAAATTTCCCAACTTTACTTTTGTAGGTGAAGCGGAACAATACTGCCTGCTTCCAGCTGATGCAAGATATTGTTGATGGTATTGTTCTGCATAAAAATATGAATCAATCATTTTTATTTCCGTTTCAATTAAACCAAGATTTTTTTTGCTTAATTCCGTTTGATATTGTTCCTTACTGGCTAATATGGTTTTAATATTATTTTCATTCTTGTAATATATTGCTGATCTATATTGTGTTCCAATATCATTACCTTGCCTGTTTTTTTTAGTAGGGTCATGACATTCCCAAAACATTTTTAATAAATCACTTACATCTATTTCCCTTTTATCCCATATAACTCTTACAACTTCTGAATGGCCAGTTAAGCCGGAACACACTTCATAATAAGTTGGATTGTTTTTTTTACCTCCAGCATAACCTACAGAAGTTGTGACAACTCCAGGAAGTTTCCAAAAACATTTTTCAGCTCCCCAGAAACAACCACATCCAAAAATTATTTCATCTTCTTCTACATTAGGATCTTTTTTGATATCTGTTTTTAATATTCTATGTAATGAATAAGCATCATTAGTTAAATTTACCTCCTCATTATTCATAATGTTTTTCAGGAATTTAAACATAATTTAAATCAATTTATTATAAGTAAAAAAATTACTTTTAGCTCTTAACAATTCTGGTAGCTATTTCTCTCTCCCAAAGTTGTTTATATAGCCCATTCACTTTTACTAAATCTTTATGAGCCCCTTCTTGTACTATTTCTCCTTTATCCATTACTAAAACCCTATCACAGGTAGCTGCAACAGAAAGTTGGTGACTAATCATTATGATTGTTTTATTACTTCTATCACTCATTTCATCTATTATCCTTGCGGCTGTTTTATTATCTACGCTTGCTAAAGCATCATCAAGAACAACAATAGGAGAATTAACAAGTAGTGCTCTTCCTAGTGCAGTTCTTTGCCTTTGTCCACCACTTAATGTAATACCTCTTTCGCCAACAATAGTTTTAAACCTTTGTGGAAAACTATTGATATCATCAATTAATCCAGCTTTTATAGCGCTTTCTTTAACTAAATATTTAGAAGCTTTGGGTTCTCCAAAACTTAGGTTTTCTGAGATTGTAGAAGTAAATAAGAATGCTTCTTGAGGAACGATTGAAATATTTTTTCTAAGATCACTTAATTTTAAAGTTTTTACATCAATTTCATCTAAAAATAATTGATTATCTGGAATTTCAATTGTTCTTCCAAGTGATTTTGCTAGCGTTGTCTTGCCACAACCTACTGGGCCAACTATTGCAATAAGTTCTCCAGGATAAATTTTAAAATTAAGACTATTTAATGAATTGAATTTTGATCCTGGATACTTTATTGTTAAATTTTTTGCTTCTAAGAATCCTTTAACCTTTCTTTTTAAAAATTTAATTTCTGCTCTATCTACAATCTTTGGGTTGTTCTGAAAGATTTCTTCCACACGATCTAAACTTACTTGACCAAGTTGAAAAGTATTTAAGGTAAAACCTAATAGAGCGGTTGGAAAGACAAGTCTTTCTACGTAAAGAATTAACGCTACTAAACCACCTATCGAAATAAAACCACTCTCTAATTGAAAAGTTCCTAATGATAATAAAATCAATAATGAAATTGAGGAAATCCCTTGTAACAAAGGGAATAGGGTACTCGCTGTTCTTGCAAGTTTTATCGCTGAATTTCGATAGTCATTATTGTATATGTTAAATTCTTTTTTCTCAGCATTCTCTTGGGCATAAATTTTAATGGCGCTTATACCAGAAAGATCTTCTTGTATTAGTTCACTAAGTTTTGATAATGATTCTTGTTGAGCTTTTCTTTGTTTAACCATTCTGCCGCCAAATAGACTTACAATTCCAAGGATTAATGGAAATATCATTAAAGCTGATATTGTTAATGTTTTATTAATCGAAAACATTGAAGGAATAGTGAATGAATAAGCTAAGACAATGTTGCACAAGCTTAAAACTGTAAAACCTAAAAGTCTTCTTATGTTTTCAACATCGCTTGTAGCTCTACTAATAATGTCTCCACTACCTTTTTTTTGAATCCATTCTGGATCTTGAATAAGTAAATGGTCAAAAAGTTTTTGACGAAGATTTACTTCTACTTTTCTACCTATGCCGAAGACAATCTGTCTTGAAAATAATCTTATTAAACCCATACAAGTTGCTAAAAATATTAACCATAAAGATTTAGAAATAACAAAATTCGAAGAAAACCCATTTTGTAATTGGTCAATTATATCTTTTACTTCTAAGGGTATTACAACACTTAGTATATTTACTAATAAGAGAGCTATAGCTCCATATAAGAATTCTTTCTTGTATGGTCTTAGGTATTTAGATATAACTTTTATCTTTAAATTTTTCATTTTATTTTGCCCATATGATTAAGATAATGTTTCATTTTTGAATATGTGAGCTAATTTTATAAATGATTCAGTATTTATTTATGGGTAACGATCAAACTCATCCATTACATGAAACAGACAAGAAGATTATAGATTCCCTTATTGCTAAAAAAATACCAGAAGATCTTGACTATATAAATTTAGCTAGATTAATAAATCGTTATACCAATTTCCCAGGAGAAATTGAAATTAAAAACGATATTGAAAAAATTTTAAATTTTTGGAAGATCACTAAAAATGAACTTTTTTCAAAAACAAAAAACATTTGGTCAAAAAGCTTCAGGCCTTCTAATACAAATAAAGATTTAGTTGGCTCAGGCTTTGATACCTCAAATTGAATTTTTCTGCATAATTTTTCTTTTATAAATAAATGTCTTCTAATCTATCAAACGCTGAAATCCTAAATAATTTATTGGAGGGAAGAGACCTTGATGAATTAACTTCTAGATCTTTAATGCAAAGATGGCTTAATGATGAAATTTCAGATGTTGAAACAGGAGCTTTTTTGAGTGCTTTGAGAGCAAAGAGTTCTACAGGTGTCGAACTAAGTTCTATGGCTGAGGAACTCTTAAATGTTTGCGAATTGCCAGTAGCAAGACCAAATTTGTATATGGTAGATACTTGTGGAACAGGGGGTGATGGAGCTAATACATTCAATATTTCAACTGCAGTTGCATTTGTAGCTGCATCTTGTGGGGTAAAAATTGCAAAACACGGAAATAAAAGTGCTAGTGGAAAAGTTGGCTCTGCTGATGTTTTGTTGAATCTTGGTTTGAATTTGAATTGTTCTTTAGAAAAGGTAATCAAAGCGGTAAGTGAAATTGGAATAACTTTTTTGTTCGCACCTGTTTGGCATAAATCTTTAATAAAACTTGCTCCATTAAGAAAGACTCTTGGAATAAGGACAGTATTTAATCAACTTGGACCATTGGTAAATCCTTTAAGACCCAATGCACAAGTTTTGGGTGTTGCTTCTGAGGATCTTTTAAAACCTATGGGAAGCGCGCTTTTAAAAATGGGTATGAATAGAGCAATAGTCGTTCATGGGTCTGGTGGCCTTGATGAAGCTTCGCTTCAAGGAGAAAATAAATTAGTATTTGTTGATAATGGTGAATTAAGGTTTTCAGAAATAAATATTTCAGACTTTAACCATGAAAATATATCTAACGAAAAGCTTGTGGTTTCTGATCCTGATTCTAACGAGGAAATATTAAAGTCTGTCTTAAATGGTTCTGGACAAAAATCTCATATTGATGTGGTTGCCTTGAATTCTGCTTTAGTGCTTTGGGCCGCAGGTATTGAGGATGATTTAAATGAAGGATTTAATAAAGCTTTATTTTCGATAAATCAAGGAGATCCTTGGAAAAAGTTTTTACTTTTAAAAAATTATTTACAAACAATTTAATTTATTTCAAATTGATGATTAATCCATATAAGAAAAATGCGAAATTGGTTTTAAGTAATGGAATTGTATTCCCAGGATTCTTTTTTGGTGCTTCTGGTACAGCCATTGGTGAAATAGTTTTTAATACGGGAATGACCGGATATCAAGAAGTTATTACTGATCCAAGCTATTATGGACAAATATTAACATTCACTTATCCAGAGATTGGAAATACTGGTATTAATTTTGAAGATTCAGAATCTAATATTAATGTTAAAGGTATAATTGTTAGAAATTTCTCATCTAATAGCAGCAATTGGAGATCTAAAAAGAATTTTAATGAATGGTTAGTTGAGAAAAATATCATAGGTCTTTATGGAATTGATACAAGAGCTCTTGTTAAAATTTTAAGATCTAATGGCTCAATGAATGGAGTTCTTACCTCTGAAGATAGGACTTTAGAAAGTTGCTTAAAAATAATCAATGAAACTCCAAAAATGGAGGGATTAAATTTATCAAAAGTTGTTTCAATAAAGCAACAATATTTATGGCAAAATCATACAGAAACAGATTTTGACGTCAGAAAAATTTATTCTGAAAAGCCAAATACATTAAAAGTAGTAGCAATTGATTTTGGTATAAAAAAATCAATTTTAAATAGATTTGTATCTCATGGTTGTGAAATTTTAGTTTTACCTGCTCAATCTTCTTTGAATGATGTTCTATCTAATAAGCCGGATGGGATATTCTTCTCAAACGGTCCAGGAGATCCTTCTTCTGTTACTGAAGGTATAGATTTAGCTAGATCACTTATTGAATATGGAGAAATACCAATGTTCGGAATTTGTCTTGGTCATCAAATATTTGGATTAGCCTTAGGAGGTTCTACTTATAAACTCCCTTTTGGACATCGGGGTCTAAATCATCCTTGTGGAAAGAATAGTCAAATCGAAATAACTAGCCAGAATCATGGTTTTGCTATTGACCCTAATTCTCTCTCAAAGGACATTGTCAAAATCACTCACTATAACCTTAACGATAATACTGTTGCAGGATTGGAAGTTAATAATAAGCCAATATTTAGTGTTCAGTATCATCCAGAAGCAGGACCTGGTCCTCATGATTCAGATTATTTATTTAAAAAATTTGTATCTCTAATGTTAGAAAGATGTTGACATATTGTTTTCTTTTGATTTGATAATTACATTTGATACATTAATTTTTTGGAGGGATAAGATCATAGAAGATTTCCAGAAGCTAACAGTTTCTTTAAGAGGAAACCTCAATGTAAAAACAAATATTATTGTTTTTACTTTTAAAGGCCAACTTGATGCCTTCTCAGAAAAACAATTTAAGACTTTTATAACTAATAATTTAAAAAATGATCTTCCCTTTGTTATTGACCTTACAAAAATTGATTTTCTAGATTCTTCTGGCCTTGGAGCTCTTGTTCAGACTGCTAAAGAATGTAAAAAGTTGAATTTAGGTTTCTCAGTTGTTGGTAATTCGAGAGTTGCACAAACAATTAAACTTGTGCGTTTAGGCGATTTCCTTAACTTAAAAGCAAGTCTTGAAGATGCATTAACTTACTTAAAAAATTGAATTATTGGATTCAAAACTTGGTTCCACATGGATCTCCTGAAGAAATAGGTGTTATTCAACTTGCTTGGCTTGGGGATTCAGTATGGGAACTTCATCAAAGACTCAGACATGTTCATATTCCTTTGAAATCTAAAGAACTTCATTTATCAGTCGTTAACGAAGTAAAAGCAAAATCTCAATCAAAATCTTTAAGTCAAATCGAACATTTATTGAATGCTAATGAAATGAATTTAATTAGACGTGCTAGAAATAAAACTAAGAGATATCCAAAGTCTTCAGACCCTACCATTTACTCTAGAGCAACTGGATTCGAAACCTTGATTGGTTGGCTATTTCTAAAAGATCCTCAAAGATTATCAACTCTTTTTGAGTACCTTGAAATTAAAATGAATTGAATTAATGAAAAACTCACCAAAAAATAATTATTCTGGAAAAAATAGAAAACATCCCAAAAATAATTCTAATTCTAATTTTTATTCAAAAAATATAAATTCATCGAAAAAAAACAATAGAAATCAAATAAGTTCCTTTAAAAATCAAGGGGATAACAATCAAAATGATAGTGATAAAATGAAAGTTGATTTTTCATTTCTAAAAAGAACTAAACCAATAAATAAAGCTAATACAAGATTTTCTTCTAAGTCTCAGAATAATTATCATGAGTTTGCAAATAATAAAAATTTGGATGATTGGATATGGGGTAAACATTCAGTTTTTGAGGCTCTTATTAGTGAAAGAGCTATTAATAGGATTTGGTGTACATCAGAAATCTTTTCTTCAGAGAAATTCTATATTTTACTTAAGGACCTTAAATCAAAAGGAGTCCTTATTGAAGAAGTATCCTGGAATAGACTTTCACAAATTACTTTTGGTGCTTCACATCAAGGCGTCGCGTTACAGTTAGCATGCTCTAAAACAGTCTCCCTAGATAAATTAATCGATTTATCTAAAAGGAACTCTTCAAATCCCATTATTATTGCTTTAGACGGAATTACTGATCCACATAATGTTGGTGCAATTATTAGGTCAGCTGAGGCATTTGATTGCAAAGGTTTAATTATTCCTCAAAGAAGATCTGCTGGATTAACAGGAACAGTTGCCAAGGTGGCTGCTGGAGCTTTGGAACACTTGCCAGTAAGTAGAGTTGTTAATTTAAATAGGGCACTAGAGGAGCTAAAGAAAAATGGTTTTTTAGTTATTGGATTATCTGGAGATGGTCAAATATCTATTTCAAATTTTAATGAAAAACCTCCCTTGGTAGTAATAGTTGGGGCTGAAGATAAAGGTATTTCATTGCTTACTCAGAAAAAATGCGATTATTTATTAAGAATTCCTCTTAAAGGAAAAACATCAAGTTTAAATGCCTCTGTCGCAGCGGCAATATCACTGTTTCATTTGACAATTAAATAAGCTCACTGTTGATATAGACTATATTTTAGGTTCTTTAAATATTGCTGTTTCAATACATTTATATAATTAATCAAAATTTATTGAATTTTTACTACAAAATTGTATAGAATTTAACAAGAATTATAAGGCCTTTAACAGGTCAAATAAATTGATTAGAAATTTTGGAAACAAACTCGGATTAGCTTGGTGGGCTAAGATTGAGACTGAGCAACCCAATACCACATATTGGTATGGTCCTTTTATTACTAAACGAAGCTTGAAAGAAAATATACCTTCTTTTATTAATGAGCTTTCCGACGAGGGTTCTATAAATATTAAACATAGTGTAGTTCGTTGCAAAAAAGAAGAACCATTAACTTTTTGAAAATTTTAATTTTAAGAAATAAGTTGAGAAATGGATTTTAATTCTTTAAGAAAGGAAATTAACAGTAAAAACGCTTCTGTTAAGGAAATAGTAAATGATATTTTTTTAAAAATTGGTTCAAAAGATCCTGAAATTAATTCCTATATTTGTACTACAAAAGAAAACGCAATCGCACAAGCTGAAAATATAGATAAATTGATTCAAAATGAAGAAATACTCCCTCCTCTTGCAGGAGTGCCAATTGCGATTAAGGATAATATTTGCACTAAGGGGGTCGAAACCACTTGTGCAAGTAAAATGCTCCAAGGTTTTATCGCACCTTATGAGTCTACAGCCTCAGGAAAATTATGGTCCTCAGGTGGTATTTGTTTAGGTAAAACAAATTTGGATGAGTTTGCAATGGGCAGCTCAACAGAAACCTCTGTCTTTGGTGTGACTTCAAACCCATGGGATATTAATAGAGTTCCAGGGGGAAGTTCAGGAGGTAGTGCCGCTTCGGTAGCCGCTGGATTATGTTCTGCAGCTATAGGCTCTGATACTGGTGGATCAATAAGACAACCAGCTTCTTTTTGTGGAGTTGTAGGTCTTAAGCCTACTTATGGAAGAGTAAGTAGATGGGGACTAATAGCATTTGCTAGCTCTCTTGATCAAATTGGTCCAATTACAAATACTGTTTCAGATGCTGCTGAAATACTTTATTCAATATCTGGAAAAGATCCTTTTGATTCAACATGTCTTGATAAACCAGTACCAAATTATTTGAGTAATTTAAATAATTCTATAAAGGATTTAAAAATAGGAATCATTAAAGAATGCTTTGACCATCCAGGACTTAATCCAGAAGTTAAAGATTCTGTTCTTTATGGAGTACAAAGATTCAAAAATCTAGGAGCAGAAATTATTGAAGTTGAATGTCCTAGGTTTAACGATGGAATTGCTACTTATTATGTAATTGCCCCATCTGAAGCATCAGCAAATTTAGCTAGATACGATGGAGTTAAATATGGTTACAGATCAAATAATGATACTAATCTTTTAGATATGACTTCTAAAAGTAGAGCTGAAGGATTTGGAGATGAAGTTCAAAGAAGAATTTTGATTGGAACTTATGCTTTGTCTGCTGGTTACAGCGACGCCTACTATAAGAAAGCACAAAAAGTTAGAACATTAATAAGAAAAGATTTTGATAATGCTTTTAAAAAAGTAGATATTTTATTAACTCCAACTTGTCCAAGCACCGCTTTTTTAAAGGGTGATTTTGTTAATGATCCACTTTCTATGTATTTGTCTGATCTATTAACTGTTCCGGCCAATTTAGCCGGACTCCCAGCTATAAGTATTCCATGTGGTTTTGATACTAAAGGATTGCCTATAGGACTTCAACTAATAGGTAATGTACTTGATGAGGCTAGAATATTGAATGCAGCACATATTTTTGAGATTGATGCTCAGGTAATTAAGAATAGACCTTTATCCTAAATTTGTATTAATAATTAATTTGTAACTACAAAATATAGACCTTTTAAAAATTTTCTCTATCTTATATATATAAATCGATTAAGTATGGGTTTCGTTCCGCTTCATAATCATAGTGACTACAGTCTTCTTGATGGAGCAAGTCAAATTTCTAAAATTGTTGATAGAGCTTGTGATCTTGGAATGGATTCTATTGCTTTGACCGATCATGGAGTAATGTATGGAGTCCTTGATTTGGTCAAAAAGTGTAAAGAGAAAGGTATAAAACCAATTATTGGTAATGAAATGTATGTGATTAATGGTTCTATTGATGATCCTCAACCTAAGAAAGAAAAAAGATATCATTTGGTGGTTTTAGCTAAAAATCATACTGGCTATAAGAATCTCGTAAAATTAACAACAATTAGTCACTTAAATGGTATGAGAGGTCGAGGCATTTTTTCTAGACCATGTATTGATAAATTTCTTTTAAGTAAATATAGCGATGGTCTTATAGTTTCTACAGCTTGTCTAGGTGGAGAGATACCTCAGGCCATATTGAAAGGAAGATTTGATGTAGCAGAGGATATTGCTCTTTGGTATAAAAAAATATTTGCAGATGATTTTTATCTAGAGATACAAGATCATGGCTCTATTGAGGATAGAATAGTTAACGTTGAATTAGTAAGAATTGGGAAGAAGCATCAAATAAAAATTATTGCTACCAACGATGCTCACTATATATCAAATATGGATGTTGAAGCTCATGATGCATTACTTTGTGTATTAACAGGAAAACTAATAAGCGATGAAAAAAGATTGAGATATACCGGTACAGAATATATTAAAAGTGAAAATGAAATGCTTGAACTTTTTAAAGATCATATTGATGATGAATCAATTAAAGAAGCAGTTAACAATACAGTAGAAATTTCAAAAAAAATTGAAGTATTTGATTTGTTTGGTAAATATAGAATGCCAAAATTCCCTATTGACGAAGATAAAGATTCATTTTCTCTACTAACACAATTATCTAATGAAGGTCTTTTAAAAAGACTTAAAAAAAACGCTCTTATAGAAGTTGATGATAATTATAAAAAAAGACTATCTTCGGAATTGAAAATAATAAAAGATATGGGTTTTCCAGATTATTTTTTGGTTGTTTGGGACTATATCAAATATGCTAGAGATAACTCTATCCCCGTAGGACCAGGTAGAGGTTCTGCAGCAGGCTCACTTGTAGCTTATGCTCTTCAAATCACAAATATAGATCCTGTTGAGCATGGATTATTGTTTGAAAGATTTTTAAATCCTGCAAGAAAGTCTATGCCAGATATTGATACCGATTTTTGTATTGATAGGAGAAATGAAGTTATTGATTATGTTTCTAATAGATATGGAGAGGATAAAGTCGCGCAAATAATTACTTTCAATAAAATGACTTCTAAGGCGGTTTTAAAGGATGTTGCTAGGGTTCTTGATATTCCTTATGGAGACGCTGATAAACTAGCTAAGTTAATACCGGTTGTAAGAGGGAAACCTTATAAACTTAATGAAATGATTGATAAGAATTCTCCTAGCCAAGAGTTTAGAGATAAATATATTAATGACAACAGGGTAAAAAAATGGATTGATTTGGCTTTGAGAATTGAAGGTACTAATAAAACATATGGAGTTCATGCTGCAGGAGTTGTTATTGCCTCAGATCCTCTCGACGAACTTGTACCTCTTCAAAGGAATAATGAAGGTCAAATAATAACCCAATATTCTATGGATGATATTGAATCACTTGGATTATTGAAAATGGATTTCTTGGGTCTTAAGAATCTTACGATGATTGAAAAGACAGTTTCACTAATTAATCAATCCACTGGAAAGACAATAAATATTGATAATTTACCTCAAAATGATGATAAAACATTTGAGCTTATCGGGAGAGGTGATCTTGAAGGTATATTTCAACTTGAATCTTCTGGTATGAAACAGGTTGTAAAGGACTTTAAACCTAACTCTCTTGAAGATATTTCATCTATCTTAGCTCTTTATAGACCAGGTCCTCTTGATGCTGGCCTTATCCCTAAATTCATAAATCGAAAAAATGGAAAAGAAAAGGTTGATTTCCCTCATCCTTTTATAAAGTCAATTCTTACCGAAACCTATGGAATTATGGTTTACCAAGAACAAATTATGAAAATTGCTCAAGACTTAGCCGGTTATTCTCTTGGTGATGCTGATTTACTTCGCAGAGCAATGGGGAAAAAGAAAGTATCAGAGATGGTAAAGCATAGGAATATTTTTGTAGAAGGCTCTATGAAAAAGGGTGTAAATGAAAAATTAGCAAATGATCTTTTTGATCAAATGGTTTTGTTTGCAGAATATTGTTTTAACAAAAGTCACTCAACTGCTTATGGTGCAGTAACTTATCAAACTGCATTTTTAAAAGCCCATTTTCCTGTTGCATATATGGCCGCCCTTTTAAGTGTAAATTCTGGCTCCAGCGATAAGATGCAAAGATATATTTCTAATTGTTATTCGATGGGAATAGAGGTTATTTCACCAAGTATTAATTTCTCTGGAATTGATTTTACTATTAATAATAATCAGATTTTATTTGGTCTGTCTGCAATTAAAAATTTAGGAGATTCTGCAATAAGAAATATAATTGAAAATCGTAAAAATTCTGGAAGTTTTAAGTCATTATCAGATTTGTGCGATCGTTTACCTTCTAATGTTCTTAATAAAAGAAGTATTGAATCTTTAATTCATTGTGGAGCTCTAGATGAGTTTTCAACTAACAATAATAGAGCTCAATTATTGTCAGATCTTGAACATGTCATTGAATGGGCCTCTTCACGAAATCGTGATAGATTATCCGGGCAAGGAAATCTATTTGATTCTAAAGAAGAATTTTCAAATTTAGCATTTTCAGATTCACAATTAGCTAAGGTTGATGATTATTCACTTATTGAAAAGTTAAAGTTAGAAAAGCAGCTTTTAGGCTTTTACTTATCTGATCATCCGCTAAAACATTTAACTAAGCCAGCAAAACTTGTATCTCCAATTAGTATTTCGCAATTAGAAGAAACAAAAGATAGAACCAAAGTCTCTTTAGTTGGTATGATCCCTGAGTTAAAGCAAATTACTACGAGAAAAGGAGATAGGATGGCTATAGTTCAGCTTGAAGATCTTTCAGGTAGTTGCGAAGCAATAGTTTTTCCTAAAACCTATATCAGATTATCAGAATTTCTTTTGACCGATACTAGATTATTGGTGTGGGGAACGATAGATAAAAAAAGTGATAAAACTCAATTAATAATTGATGATTGTAGAGAAATAGATAACCTTAAATTACTTATTATTAATCTTGAAAGTTCTCAAGCATCAGATGTAAGAATACAAAATACGTTAAGAGACTGTTTAATTAAATTTAAGCCAGATAAAGGCAAATGTGGAATCAAGATTCCAGTTTTAGCTGCAGTAAGAAATAAAAATAGTATTACCTACGTTAAATTTGGGGAACAATTCTGTATTGGAGATATTCAAGGGGCATGCAAATTATTGGAAGATAAATCATTTCAAGTTAATTTGAAATCTTTAGTCTCATAGATTAACTATTCTCTTCAAAATTTTGAGTTGCAGGCTTGAATGCAGCCTTTGCTCGTTGTATATTCATTGGAATATTTTCAATTCCGAAAAAAGATCCAGGCTCCTTATCCCAACTAGCGGATAATATTCCAAAACTTAATCCTGCAAGACCTAATAAGAAAAACAATGCTGAAATTGCAATTGTTGAAGAAGGAGGTATTTCAGCAATATTTCTTGTAACGATAATATAGCTCACAACAAAAACAGACATTCCCATTATTGTTGGTATTCCCGCGGTAAAAAATATTCTTCTCGCCATTCTATCAGCTACATATTTAGGGATCCCACTTGATGATTGCTTTGGTAGAGGTAATGTATTAGATTCTATTTCAAGATTGGCGAAAGCAGTCTTCTCAGATATACTTTTTTTCTTTCTATTAATTATCTTTTTTTTTGATTGTTTTTTTTTCATTAATGGAAATCATCCTCTGATTCCAATTTTCTTTACTAGATCTTGATATTTTTGAACGTTTTTATTTTTTATATATGATAGTAATCTTTTTCTTTTGCCAATCATTTTTAATAAACCTTGCCTTGAGGCAAAATCATGAATGTTACCTTGTAGATGGTCACTTAATTTAGAAATTCTTTTAGAAAGCATTGCAACCTGAACTTCCACTGAGCCGGTATCTGTAGCATGTACTTGATGATTTTCAATAAGCTTCTGTTTTTCAGCTGTATCTAATGACATAAAATTTATATTTCTTAAATCTATATTACTATGTTATCTGACTATATTACTACTATCATTATCTAAATAATTCATAGCTAATTTCAATAAATTTTCAAATGATGATTTTTTTTCTTTTTTAGTAAGACTATCTGTCTCTTTAATAATAATAGGCAATATACTTTTTATTTGATTATTAGTGTAATTTAAAGACCTTAGGGTCACTTGGAGGTCACCTAAAATATTATTGATTTCATCATCCATAATATGAAATTCATCGTTGCTTGTTACTGCCTTGGTTTGTAATTCTTTTTTAAATTTACTTTTTAATTCTAAAATTAACCTTTCACTCATTTTTTGTCCTATGCCAGGTACTGAACAAATTAAATTTTTGTTTTGTGTATTAATTGCATTGATAACTTGATTAATGGAAAATTTATTTAATATACTCATCCCGATTTGGGAACCAATACCTCTAATATTTAAAATTTCAATATAGAAATTTCGTTGATCTTTTGATGAAAAACCAAATAATGAATCTGAATCTTCTTTTTTAATATGTTTTATCCAAAGAGTAATATTTTTATTAGATATCTGATTTGTTTTTAATTTGAGAAAAAAAGATTCCAATATTTGTATCTCGTATCCTAATCCTTGACAATTTATTAAAATAAAAAATTTCTGATTAGTTTGCCATAATTCAATCAGTTCTCCACTTATCCAACTAATCAATTAACCACCATCCACCTGACATCCTATTAGTGCTCCTGCAGTACCACCAGCAGGTACGGCCCAAAATCTATCTTTCCCTCTAGAGGAGGACAGTGCTAATCCCGCACCAAGAAGACCTCCAATAAATGTACCTTCACTACAGTCATTATTATCTATTTTCCCAGCTTGACTTTGCCCTGCACAGGGGATTACAACATCAACTTCATAACTTTTTACGTAGCCTGGGCTTGTTTTCGTCCCAGGAATATATTCTTCTCTGTATTCAGTTCTTGTACAAGTTACTGACTTTGGGGTTGTTGCACTAACTTGAAGAATAGGAGAGAAACAAAATAGTAAAGCTAAATAGAAAAATTTCACTTTTTTTTTTATTCTTTTAATATTCTATGTCCTTTTGGTTATTTTGGTAGTAGAAATAATAGTTCCTAATAAAACTAGTGAGGCGCCTAATAAAAAATTTATGTTTATTATTTCATTAAAAAATAAAATCCCCCAAATTGACCCGAATAAAACTTGCAAATAGTTAATTGTTGAAGCTTCAGAAGCAGGTAAATTTTTTAATCCTATAGTTAAGAAAGTCTGACCTAATTGAGTAAATAAGCCAATGCCAATTATCCAAACTAATTCATTCCAATTTGGGGTGACCCAGTTTATTAATACAATTGGCAATAAAGTTATAAAAGAAACAAGTGGAAAATATTCAATAATTACATAGACATCTTCAGTAAATGAAAGCTTCCTAACTGTAACGTAAGCTAATGCAGTGCAGATTGCTCCAAGAAAAGCTATTGAAATCGAAATATTTTCAATTTCAACGTTTATATTGGATAATTGATTTGGATTTAATATTACTAATATTCCAATCCAGCCAATAATTAAAGCAAAAATTATATTCCGAGTTATCTTTTCTTTTATAAATATTCCAGCAAATATAGATATAAAAATAGGATATGTATACTGAATGACGGTAGATATACTAAGTGGCATATTTCTTATCGCATAAAAAATACAAACTAAAGCTAATGTTCCTAAAAGGCCTCTTAAGATAAGTAATGGTCTATTTTTGCCCCAAGGATTTATATTTTTTAGTTTAATTATAAATAATGTAATCATTAAACTTAATAATGATCTGAATAAAACTAATTCATAAATAGGTATCCTTTTATCAATATTTTTCACGCACAAAGTCATCAAACTAAAAAAGAATGAGGCAAATACCAAGTTAAACTTATTCAATGAATTAAATTTTTTTTCTAAGTTTTCGATATTTATCATTTAAAAAATAGTTTTATTGTGAAATTAAGTAGATTCTTATTTGATTTTGACCTATAACAATTAAATCATTATTTATTTTTTGATTAAAATCTCAATGGTTCATTCTATACACCCAAGAACTATTCAAGAGGTTAAGGAAAAGGCAGATATTGTTGACGTTATATCCGAACATATTGTTCTAAAGAAGAAAGGCAAGGAATTTGTTGGGATTTGTCCTTTTCATGATGATACTAAGCCATCTATGACAGTATCACCAACTAAACAATTCTATTATTGTTTTTCTTGTGGTGCTGGTGGTAACTCTATTAAATTTTTAATGGAATTTACTCGTGCAAATTTTTCAGATGTTGTACTTTCTCTTGCAAAAAAAAATAACATTAATGTTGAAAATCTTGAGGGTCCCCAAGTAGAAGCGTATAAAAAACAATTATCTAGAAAGGAAGAGCTTTATAAAATATTGAGAGTCACTAAAAATTGGTTTAAGTCTCAATTAAATAATTCTCTTGGTGTTGAAGCTATGAACTATTTGACATCCAAGAGAAATTTAAGAAATAAGATTATTGATAACTTTGAATTGGGTTTTGCTCCAAATTCATGGAATGATTTATATAACTATCTATCCAATGTAGAAAAATTTCCTATTAATCTTATATTGGCTTCAGGTCTTGCAATTTCTAAAGATAATTCTGACAAGATTTATGATCGTTTTAGAAATAGATTAATTGTTCCAATACATGATATTCAGGGAAGAGTAGTTGCCTTTGGAGGAAGATCTCTTGATGGTCAGGAACCTAAATATCTTAATTCTCCTGAATCAGAGATATTTGAAAAGGGAAAAATGTTGTTTGCATTTGAAAAAGCTTCAAGCAATATTAGAAAAAGAGATAAAGCAATTATTGTTGAAGGATACTTTGATGTAATTTCTCTTCATGCAAAAGGTATTACTAATTCTGTAGCTGCCCTCGGTACCGCATTAAATAAGTATCAAATTTCCCAACTATGTAGATGTACAGATAATAAAAATATAATCTTGAATTTTGATTCTGATAATGCAGGAATATTAGCTACAAAAAGAGTAATAAAAGAAGTCGAAAGCTTATCTCTCCATGATCAAATTAATCTTAAGATACTTCAAATTAATGATTTTAAAGATCCTGACGAATATTTGAATAGTCATACTCCTGAAGATTATTTTAATTTAATTGATAATTCATCCTTTTGGATCGATTGGGAGATTGATCAGATCTTTAAAGATAAAGATTTAACTAAGTCTGAGATTTTCCAGAGTGTTATTTCTTCATTGGTAAAATTGTTGAGTAAATTACCTCAATCATCAACCAGAACTCATTACCTACAAAAAATTTCCGAACGATTAAGTAAGGGGCAAGCTAGGTTAGCAATACAGTTTGAACAAGATTTAAGAAATCAAGTTAAGGGATTTCGATGGCATGGTAGATCAAAAAAATTTGAACAACCAAATGAAATTTCTCGTCGTGAGAAAAATGAATCGGAAATAATTTTTTATTATTTGCATTGTCCTGATCTTAGACTCTTTATTCGTGATGAATTTCTTAAAAGAGAAATTAATGGTTTTAATACTAAATATATTCAAAATTTATGGGAATCTATCTCAAAAATTGAACAAAATACTTTGGGCTTAAATTATTTAAATGAATTAAAACAAACAAATAATCAAATTCTTCAAAAAGATTTTTCTGCTATTAACCTAATTTCACTCTTGCCTGACTACTTAGATCTCAATAATCCTGAATCATCAAATAAAATTAATATTTTTGTTAATCCAAATGAGTTGTTTCTAACATTGCTTAGTAATCCTAAAGACAATTTACTTGGAACTTTATCACTTCTTGAAAAATATAATTCTCTAAAAAGATGTAGACACCTGATAGAATCTTGGGGATCTCAAAGATTAAAAACTTTAGAAAACTGTATTTCTATCTTAATTGATAATCCATCTTCAGTTTCCTCAAATACAAATAAAGAAATAGATGATCTTTTTAAAGATTTAAACTCAGACGCGATTAAATTTCAGGAATTATATTACTTAGAAAGACAACATATAAATTTTTTAGACAAACAACGCTGTGGTAATTTCATTGCTAGTTAATATATTTTCTTTAAATTTATAGGCAGTATTTTTTAATCATGTTTTTTACCTTTTTGGGTTTTTCTTCAAGAATATAAGCCTCTACTTCTTTTGCATATGTCCCAGAAAAATTGGAAGTAGAGAACTCTAATGCTTTCCTCTTACTTTGATGTAATTTACTTTCTAAATTTTTTATATCCCCCACTATTTTATTGTTATTACATTTTTGTATAGCATGAGTTGCTTCATGTCTTAATGCTTTTCTTATTGCTAATTCTGTTTTGAAGTTATCTTTGTTTGGTCCTTTCTTTTTATTTCTATAATTTGTTTTCCTTTTTGCATTTTCAGTACATATTATTATTTTATTTTCTTCAAAATTATATAGTCCTTTTATTTCTTTGTTTAAAAGACATTCAATTTTATTCTCTTCAACTATGTAGTTTGCTTTTATTAATAAGTCAAGAATTTCTTTATCTAATTTGCTTAAAAATATTATAAATTCCATTTTATTTTGTTTACTTCACTATAGTTGGGATTTGTTCTATATCAGTTGTAGATGAGCGACTTAAGAAATTATTATTCATCGTCCAACTTTGTGGTTTTTTTGTAATAGCCCATGTAATTGCATTGTTATGAAATCTTTTATTTAATAAATCAATCGTTCTCATAAGAGTTATTGATTTTTTTAGATCTTTCTGAGATTTATAATTGATAACTGATTGCTGTAAATATTTGCTATTAGTTAAATCCTTCATTAAAACACCAGCTTTTGAGAATTTATATTCGGGATTATAAATTTCTTTAGATAATTCAACTACTATTTTTAAAATATTATTTGTGTCATCTGTTGCATTTGTAAGTTTTCTATGAGCACTTCTTTGATAATTTTGACTTGAAT
This sequence comes from Prochlorococcus marinus str. MIT 9302, assembly GCF_000759975.1. GTDB lineage: Bacteria > Cyanobacteriota > Cyanobacteriia > PCC-6307 > Cyanobiaceae > Prochlorococcus_A > Prochlorococcus_A marinus_M. The sequence continues at coordinate 165,813 of NZ_JNAM01000005.1, forward strand.
ATTTACTGGTTCTGGCAAATACTCTAATATCGGATGATTGCAAATTCTGACTTCTCATTTTTTCAGATGCTTTTATTGCGTGAGTCGCCAGTGCTTGAGTTAAGTCTTCTAATTTTGTGACAGGAGTACCGAAACTCCTGCTTACCTGAATTTCTTTTTTTGATTTCTTGTTTTTTTCTATAGGCAGACATTTATAACCTTTCAGTTCTAATTGCAATCTTTTCCCTATAATGCCTAATTTCTTAATAATTTCATTTTCTTCTATATCTCTTAATTCTCTCGCATTTTTAATACCTTTACTTTGTAACCAATTAGAGGTTTGTTTCCCGACTCCCCATATCTTATCTACACTAATACTTTTCAAATAATTATTCTCATTTCTAGTTCTAGCTAAATCAAATATTCCAGCTGAATAGTCAATATTTTTAGCTAATGTATTGGCAATTTTTGCTCTTACTTTATTTTCTCCTATTCCTATTGTTATGTTAATCCCAAGATTCTGATATGTTAATGATCTTATGCTTCTTGCCCAAGGATATAGATTTTTATCATTAGGTCTAGAAATTGAGACAAATGCTTCATCAATAGAATAAATTTCCATCTGTTCACAGTAGTTTTTTAGTAAATTCATTAGTCTTCTGCTCATATCGCCGTAAAGCGAGTAGTTTGAGCTTAAGACTGCTACATTTAATTTATTTAATCTTTCTTTAATCTTAAAATAAGGAGTTCCCATTTTAATTTTTAAAACTCGCGCTTCAGGACTTCTCGCAATGATACATCCGTCATTATTAGATAAAATTACTACTGGTTTGTTTCTTAAATGAGGATTAATATTTTGTTCACATGACGCGTAAAAATTATTAGCATCTATAAGAGCTATAGCATTAATACTTGAAATTCTCATAAATAACTATGTATTGAATAAATAACAACTCCCCATATCTGTACATCAATATGGTTTTGAAATCTAAAATCAGGATAATTAAGATTTTCTGCTTTTAAATATAATTCATTATTTTTTATAGATAATCTTTTTATTGTAAATTCCCCGTCTATCATTGCAATGATAATATTCCCTGGCCTGGCTGTTAAACTCTTGTCTACTATTATTAAATCTTTATCTTTAATTCCTGCATTTATCATTGAGTCACCTTTAACTCTAAGAAAAAAAGTGCTAAACGGATTAGATATTAAATGTTCATTTAAATCAATATTCTCTTCCGTATAGTCATCAGCAGGACAAGGAAATCCGGCTGATACTGAATCAGTTAATAATGGGATTTTAGACTTTTTAATAGTTGAACCAAAGGAATCCAAGACTTAAATTAGCAGTATATATGTACTATATAATAAAAATCAAAAAAAAATAGTTAGTTGTTAGCCTTTTATAAATTTAATTTAGATTAAATCTAATTTTTTAAGAGCGATGGTAAGGGGAGTTATTAGATATGGAAATAGCTCTATAGATTTGCTCGATTAGGATTAATCTAGCTAATTCATGAGGAAAAGTTAAAGGGGACAGACTGAATATAAGATCTGAATTTTCTTTTACTTCTGAACTAATTCCATCAGTATCACCGATTAAGAAATTAATTTTTTTATTTTTAAAATTTAATAGTAAAGAACATAGTTCAACTGAATTAAACTGCTTCCCTTCTTCACTTAGGCAGATAATAATATTGTTATTGGATCTAAGATTATTTAAATTAAAAGTCTTTAACTCATTAATGATAAGTTCTGGCATTCTTTTTTTGTATTGATTAATTCCATCTCTAATCCAAAGTTTCTTTATTTTGCCGATAGCATAAATTGTTAATCTATTACTCTGAAGCATAAGAAAATATTAAATTTAATTATTCATCAAGAAGATAATTAAATTCATCATATAGTTCCTCTTCGGTTGTTAATTTCTTAGGATAATTATCATTTTTAGAATTCATATTAATTTGATTAAGCTCACTTTTTCTTAGTGAATGATTAGCGTTAGAAGTATCTTCTAAAGATTCTGAATTATCTATTAACGAATAAAAAATTTTATTAGGATCTTCTGAATTAAGTGGATTGGTGATTAAATTATCATTGTTAGGTATATTTGTGTAATTACTTATATTTTTACTTTCGTCATCTAAATTTTGATTTTTTTTTAATTTATTGAGTTTATCTAAATTTTTTTTTGATAAGCTCATGATATAAAGTATTAAATAAATTCATATTTAATTTAAACATATTATTTATCTTTTAGATGAATTCTAAAAACTATCATCAAAAAAAAAGATTTGGACAACACTGGTTGATAAATAAAAAAATATTAGAAAAAATTAAAGAAAATGCTGTTCTTAATGAAAATGACTTTATTTTAGAAATTGGTCCAGGTAAAGGAGCTCTAACATCTAAGTTATTAGATTCAGAAATTAAAAAATTACATGCGATTGAATTAGATAAAGATTTAATAAATTTATTAAATGATAAATTCAATAATAATGATAAGTTTACACTTCAGCAGGGAGACATTCTTTCTGTAAATTTAGATTCAATTAATAAGAAGGTTACAAAAGTGATTGCAAATATTCCTTACAATATAACTGGCCCAATATTGGATATTTTCATAGGGCGATTGGGCATTATAAGAAACTATAATTACGAAAAAATAATTTTTTTAATGCAGAAAGACGTTGTAGATAGGATTTTGTCAAAAGAAGGAAATCCCAATGCTGGTGCTCTTAGTATAAGAATGCAACTCTTATCAAAAATAAAAAGAATTTGCGATGTACCTCCTTCATCATTTAGTCCGCCTCCAAAAGTTTTTTCTTCTTTAGTAGTTTTCGAACCAATTAAAAATGATTTAAGATTAGACATTAGTATAGAAAAATACATAGATAAACTTCTTCGAATTTCATTTAATTCGAGAAGAAAAATGCTTAGAAATACTCTTAATTCAATACTTTCAAATGAAGAGATGAATCAATTATCTGAATCCTCAAAAGTTTGTTTTAATTTAAGACCACAAGATATTTCAATTGACCAATGGGTTAAGCTTGCAGAAAATTGTATTAAAATTAAAAAATAAAATTTAAGTATATGCAAGATTTAGCTAAAACGAAAATTATTATAAAATCTCCTGCCAAAATAAATTTGCACCTTGAAGTTATTGGTAAAAGAGAGGATGGATTCCATGAGTTAGCAATGATTATGCAAAATATTGATCTTTCTGATTATTTAGAATTTCAAATTAATAATGAAGGTTTAATTAAGCTTGAATCTGATTGTAATAATTTAAGCTTAGCTAGTGATAACTTAATTGTTAAATCGGCAAATCTATTAAGGAAAAAATTAAATATAGATTTAGGTGCGAATATATTTTTAAGAAAAAATATTCCAATTGGTGCAGGATTAGCTGGTGGATCCAGTAATGCAGCAGCAACATTAATTGGTCTTAATAAGTTATGGGATTTGAACTTAGATCAAAAAACATTATGTTCATTAGCATCAATGTTAGGATCTGATATTCCCTTTTTTATTAATGGAGGTATTCAATTATGTTTTGGGAGAGGCGAAATCTTGGAGAAATTAGATTCAAACTTTGAATATGGAGTTCTTCTTTTAAAAAATCCCAAAGTATCAGTATCTACAGCTGAAACTTATAAAAAATATAGTAATAAATTTTGTGATCAATATCTTACGAATAGAGAAAAGATTGAGAACATAAGAAAAAATTTAAGGGATAATGGTTTAAAAAATTTGAGTTTTGATAATAAACATTTAACTATAAAAAATGATTTGCAGTTAGTTGTTGAAAATGACAATGATTCTGTAAAGCAATCATTATATTTACTTTCTAAATTAAAGAATTGTCTGACATCTTCAATGAGTGGATCAGGACCTACTTGTTTTGCACTCTTTAAAGATATAGAGACTGCTAAAAAAGAATTATCGGCAAATTATAAATTATTTAAAGATAAAGGTTATGATGCATGGGTTTGCACTTTCCTTGAAATGGGAATAGCATTCATGTAAATTTTTTTTACGAAATATTATTTTGGCTGAAAACAATAATGAGAATATTGAAAATAATATTCCAGAAAAAGGACCATTAAATTTTATTGTTGGATCTTTAACCAGTTTCTTATTATTTATATTTTTTTATTTTTTAAGTAATAAAATTGCAATTTATTTTTCAATACATAAACCATCTAATTCTTCTGAAATAGTCCAAAATATTTCTTCTAGTATTAATACCTTAATAATTGGATTATCTTTTTTGCTAACTTTTTCATTTGCTTTTATAGGTATAGGACTTTTTATTGTATTTATACGCAGTTTTTTTCTGAAGAAAAGTTGAATTGCGAATATTATTAAGAAAATACTTTCTTTGAATGTCTTTACATGATCTAGGACTTTTAATACTTTTGCTTTCACCAGGAATGATTTTATCAATTTTACTACTTATAACTTTTGCTGAAGGAGGATAAATTAATCAAAGTGGTAGGATTACATATGTGATTAATTAGGTAATTAATTGTGGCTGGAACATTATTATTTAATGCTTTGAAAGAGGCAATTGATGAAGAAATGGCAAATGATGTAAATGTTTGCGTTATGGGTGAAGATGTTGGTCAATATGGAGGATCTTATAAGGTAACTAAGGATTTATATGATAAATATGGCGAGTTAAGAGTCTTAGATACTCCAATTGCAGAAAATAGTTTTACAGGTATGGCTGTTGGAGCAGCAATGACTGGGTTAAGACCAATAGTAGAAGGAATGAATATGGGTTTTTTGCTTTTAGCGTTTAATCAGATATCAAATAATATGGGTATGCTTAGATATACCAGTGGAGGAAATTATAAGATACCAGCAGTAGTTCGCGGACCTGGAGGAGTTGGTCGTCAACTTGGTGCTGAACACAGTCAAAGACTTGAAGCATATTTTCATGCAGTTCCTGGTATAAAAATTGTTGCATGCAGTACACCCACAAATGCTAAAGGTTTAATGAAAGCGGCTATAAGAGATGATAATCCGGTTCTATTTTTCGAACATGTTCTTCTTTACAACTTGTCTGAAGAATTACCTGATGGTGACTATACTTGTGCTTTAGATCAGGCTGACGTGGTAAAAGAAGGTAAAGATATTACTTTATTGACTTATTCAAGAATGAGACATCACTGCCTTAAAGCTGTTGAAGAATTAGATAATAAAGGAATAGATGTTGAGTTAATTGATTTAATAAGTCTAAAACCATTTGATATGGAAACCATCTCAAAATCAATAAGAAAAACAAATAAAGTAATTATTGTTGAAGAATGTATGAAGACTGGAGGTATTGGTGCAGAATTAATTGCCTTGATAACAGAAGAGTGCTTCGATGAACTTGATGCCCGGCCAATTAGATTATCTAGTCAGGATATTCCAACCCCGTATAATGGAAATCTTGAGAATTTGACAATAATCCAACCACATCAAATAGTTGAAAAAGTTGAAGATTTAATTAGTGGGAGTATATAGACAATGAAAAGAAGGCAAGGCTGGCTTTTTTTTATTTTATTTCTACTTACGTTATCTGTTTATCTATTAATAAATTATCCCTTACAGTTGGGATTGGATTTACAAGGTGGTTCTCAACTTACACTACAAATTATTAAAGAGGAAGGGAAGGTAACAAAGGATGAACTTGAAGCAGTTAATTCGGTTATAGATAGACGCGTTAACAACTTAGGTGTTTCAGAGTCTAACTTGCAAACCCTAGGTGGAGATCAATTGATTTTAGAATTACCTGGAGAACAAAATCCATTAGTTGCTTCAAGAGTTTTAGGTAAGACTGCTTTATTAGAGTTTAGGACTCAAAAAGAAGGAACTTCTACAGATTTAAAAACCTTGCAACTTCAGAGATTAAATATTAAAGAATTAATTGAACAATATTCCTCTTTAGAAAAAAGTCAATATGATGATAATTTTTTAAAGATTATTCAAGATGATCTTAAAGAGATTGAACAAGAATTAAATTACTCCTCTACTAGTAGTGATTTATATGGGAAGTTAATTGAAATTAAAAAGTATGTTGATAAAGAAATTACTAATTTATTTATTAAAACAGATTTATCTGGTAAGGATCTTATTAACGCAGGAAGGAGACAGGAACAAACAAATAGTAATTGGGAAGTTTTATTAACTTTTAGTAATTCAGGAGGTGAAAAGTTTGCAGAAATTACGAAGTCAATTGCGGGCACTAATCAACTATTGGCTATAATTCTTGATGGTGAATCAATAAGTGAAGCCAGTGTTGGTAATCAGTTTGCTAATACTGGGATTACAGGTGGATCAGCAACAATAAGCGGTAATTTTAGTGCTGAAAATGCTAGAGAATTAGAAGTTCAACTTAAAGGAGGTTCTTTGCCATTGCCAATTGAAATAGTAGAAACTAACACTATAGGGGCTCTGTTGGGATCGAAAAATATTTTAAAAAGTCTTTATGCAGCTATTAGTGGATTAATTTTTGTTGGTATATTTATGATTTTTAATTATAGAATTCTAGGTTTTGTTTCGGTTCTTTCTTTAGTACTTTATGGTTTCTTTAATTTAGCCTTATATTCTTTAATTCCTGTAACTTTGACTTTACCTGGAATATCTGGTCTTATACTTAGCATTGGTATGGCTGTTGATGCAAATATTCTAATTTTTGAGAGAATTAGAGAAGAATTATATGATGGTAATACTCTTATAAGATCTATTGATAGTGGTTTTCAAAGAGCTAATTCATCCATAGTTGATGGCCATATTACAACTCTTCTAAGTTGTTTTGTATTGTTTTTATTAGGAACAAATTTTGTTAAAGGTTTTGCTGCAACATTAGGTATTGGAGTCTTAATAAGCTTGTTTACCTCATTAAATTGTTCTAAAACTATTTTGCGATTTTTTACAACATATCAATCTTTTAGACAAAAAAATCTCTATCTACCCAGGAATAATTTTTCAAATTAAATTTTTTTCTTATTTTCCAATGAAATACAATCTTGAACTAATAAAAAATAAAAGAAAGATAATTGGTTTTTCAACATTTCTTATTTTGTTGAGTCTTTTAGGAATTTTATATTCTACTTTTAATACTTCTTATAAGAAACCTATAAATTTAGGGATGGATTTTGTTGGTGGAAATGAACTAAGAATAGAGAGAGTTTGTGAAGAGGAATGTTCTGATTTCTCCCCTGATTCACTTTTAGAAAATTTAAGAGAGATCTCTAAAAATAAAAACGTTTTAAATAATATTAAATTACAATTCCAAAATAATAATAAATTAATTTCAATAAGAACTCCTTATTTGAGTATCGAAGAATCAAATAATCTTATTACTAATCTTGATAATATTATTGGACCTCTAAATTATGAGAGTAAGGATTCAAGATTAATAGGTCCAAAGCTTGGAAAAAGATTACTTACTAATTGTGTTACTTCATTGTTAGTTTCATTATTTGCAATATCTTTATATATAACTATTAGATTTGATAAAAAATATGCACTATTTGCATTATTAGCTTTATTCCATGATTTATTAATTGTTTTCGGTATATTCTCCTGGTTGGGAATTATATTATCTGTTGAGGTAAATAGTTTATTTGCTGTGTCCTTGTTAACTATTGCTGGTTATTCTGTAAATGATACCGTTGTTATTTTTGATAGAATTCGTGAGAACTTAAAAATAAAGAAAGAAGGCTATAACGAAACTATTCAATTATCAGTTAACGAATCATTTAGGAGAACAACGTTTACCAGTATTACAACCCTTATCCCTTTATTAAGCATAATTTTGTTTGGATCTTACTCGCTATTTTGGTTTTCTTTGGCCTTATCATTAGGAATTATAGTTGGAAGTTATTCAAGTATTTTATTGGCTCCATCTTTGTTGCTTAAAGATTGAGCTCAAGCTTCTAATTTTATGAAATTGAATTACTATTTGATAATTTTATTTTCTTTAGTTTTAATAGATCTTTCTACTGAGCTAAGAATATTATTTGATCATTTTACTTTTAATTCATTATATTTTGCTATAGGAAAACATCCCTTAGCTTTCTTTATACTTTTTTCCTACCCATATTTATATAAAAAATTAATTAAGTAGTTTTTAAATATCTTTAAATGATTCTTTAATTAAAACCTGTATTACTACAGCTAATGGAAGAGATAGTATTAAGCCTAATGGACCAAAAATGAAGGTAAATCCAAATTGAGATATTAATGTTAAACCAGGAAGTAAGTTTGCTTTTTTCTTCATTATAGATGGCATTATTATATAGCTTTCAATATTTTGAATGATTACATATGCTCCTAAAACGGCCAGTGGTTTCCAAAAATTATCTAGTAGTGCAACTGAAATTGGAAATATACCGCTAATAACTGGACCTATATTTGGAATTATATTAAGAACCATTGCTATTAAAGCATTCGAGACAACATATTTGACATCTAATATAGACAAAACGATTAATGATAATAGACCTACTGATAATGAGCTTATGACCATAGAAAAGGTCCAATTTGATAATGCAATATTGCATTTTTCAAGAATATTTCTAAATTTGTTGCGATAATTTTTTGGAATTAATAGAAGTATATTTTCTTTATATTGTTTTGGTTCAATAGAAATCATCAAACTCACTGCTAATACGAATATTAATTTCAAAAGACCTGAACCCAGATTCCCAGCTATATTTATTAAATTCTTAAAACTTTCTTGAATAGCTTTTGCAATAGTTGAGGCATCTGGAATGGTAACTACATTATTTATAAGACTGAATATGTCTATAACATTTTCTGATTGTTCGCCATAAAATAGGCTATTAAATTTGTTCAGATTTGTATTAAGTAAAATATTTATTTTGGATAAACCATTTGGAATATCAACTAGTATTTCATTGAATTCTTTTACAAATGGAGGTAAAACTAGAATAAAAATAGTAAACACTGTCACCGATATAACTGTTAGTACAAAAAATAAAGATAGGGGTCTGGGAATGTTCAACCCTTTTTGTATTTGATTACATAAATTACATACAATATTTGAAATTACTAAAGAGCAAATTATTAGAAGTAAGAAGTCTCTTAAAATCCAAATTATTAAAGTAGTGATTAAAATTACTGCTAACTTGAAATATAATGGATTACTCAATTTAGATAATATTCTAATTCTTCTCAGAATATCCTAATCCATTTGATTTGGCATAACTATTTGCAAATCTCATAAATCTATCGAAGTCTGAAGTTTTCTTCCAAATATAAACAGCTTCTAAGAATATGGGTTCTCCATCGACAAACTTAACCTTAACTTCTCTCGTTAATATTTCACCTTCAGCATCAATCATACGCATACCCGTTATTTCTCCGTCTGTAATTGAAGATAATGCCTGAGGTTTCTCGAACAGAAATAATGCTTGGCCAGTTGTACCATCTTTACTCCTAGTAAGCCTTATTTCAGGAACTACAGGTTCATCAGTTCCTTTATAAAATTGTATTTTTGCAGTTTTATTTGCTGTCATAATGTTTCATTGATAATATTTTATTTTAAGAAATATTTTTTACTTTTGTTTGCAAATATTTTATAAAACATTATTTATTAACTCTAAGATCTTTTCATCATAATTTTTATCAGTTAAATCTAATAACGTTATGTTTTCTTTCCCAACCTTTTCATATTCATAACACCTATCGTAATAATCTAAAACTGATCTACATACTAAATCCCATTTCTCCTCATCAATTGATTCAAGAGCTATTTTTGTTCTTTGAGGACCTAATCTTTTTTTAATCCTTTGTACAGAGTTCTTAAGTTCCTCTTTTGTAAATACACTATAAGTATCTATTAACTCATTTAATCTGTTTGATTCGCTCCTTAAAATCTCAATCCTCCTTGATTTTTTCATCTGATTAAAGAATTCATGAGGTATTTTACATTTACCAATATTCGCACTTTCTGCTTCTACAAAAATATTATTATTAGTTTTAAAGGAATATAATTTTTCTGCTATTTCATTTTCAAATTGTTCGTTTGATGGTTGTTCTTTCATTCCTAAACCACCAAATGTGCTACCTCTGTGACAAGCAAATCCTTCAAGATCTATAGTTTGATATTTATATTTCTCTAGTAATGATAATAACCTTGTTTTCCCAGAACCTGTTTTCCCACCAATAATTACAATATTCCACTTTTTTGAGAAACAATCTAATATCCATCTCCTGTATGTTTTGTATCCTCGCTTAAGTATTATTGGATTTAATTTATATTTTTCTAGTAACCATGCAATACTTTGTGAGCGCATTCCTCCTCTAGAGCAATATATTCTTATAAATAATTCATTTTTATTGTTATCAGGAAAATTTTTATAAGAGTCAATACTCATAAATAAATTATCAAGAAAAAATTCTATTTTTTTTTCAAAAAATTTTAATCCCTCTATTACTGCTTTTTTTCTACCCTCTTTTTTATAAATTGTTCCAATAATTATTCTCTCATCATTATCAAATAATGGTATGTTAATAGAATTAGGCATATGTCCTTTATAGTATTCACTCGGGCTCCTAACATCTATAAGTGGTCCTTTAAAACTTCTAAATTTCTCTAGTTCTTTTCTTTTGAAATACATGGATAGTTTTTATTTCTAGGTTAATTTATTGAAAATGACTAACAACGAAAAAGATAACTATAATAATGCTACATTAGATTTGATAAAAAAATTTGTAGATTCTAATCAAAGAAAAAGATTAAATTTATTAACTCAATTAGAATCAGAAGTAGAAAATATTTTTAATATTGGACCTAGATTGTTTGAGATGTTTGATAGAGATGGAGACGACTGGGCTGCAGGCTGGTTATTGCAAGTTTTAAAAAAATATAAGCCAAATTTTTTTGAAAACAATAAATTCAATAATTGGTTTAATACTTATTCAGACGTTGATATTAATTATGATAAATTGCAATTGATATTAGTTGAGCAAGAATTTGAAGAGGCTGATAGATTAACAAGTTCATACCTGCGAAAATTAGCTGGAAAATTAGCTGAAAAACGTGGATATGTTTTTTATAGTGAGGTTAAGAATATTTCAGGTAAAGATTTACAAACAATAGATAGATTATGGACTATTTATTCTACTGGTAGATTTGGATTCTCAATTCAAGCAAAGATATTAAAATCAGTAGGGAAAAAATATGAATTAATGTGGCCGAAAATCGGTTGGAAGAAAAAAGGCCTATGGACTAGATATCCTTCATCTTTTTGTTGGTCATTGGATGCTCCTGATGGACATATGCCTTTAATAAATCAATTAAGAGGAGTAAGACTTATGGACTCAATCCTGCGGCATCCTGCTATAGCAGAGAGACATGACAATATTCTTTGATATTGAGGTATTTAATAAGTTAAAATTAAAATAGTATAAAAATATTATTATGTCCTTATCTCAGGGCAAAAATATTTTAAAAAAACTTTTTAATTGGCCAGGTATTAACTGGTCAAATTACGAATTTGAATCCTCATTACAATTAAATGAATTTGTTGATCAATTATTAGAACCAATTAATAATTCACAATCAACATATCTCATCAAACTTGGATTACATGAAGCTCTTGTTAACGCAGTAAAACATGGAAACAAATTAGATCCAACAAAAAGTATTAGAGTAAGAAGAATTATTACTCCTAATTGGTGTGTTTGGCAAATCCAAGACCAAGGTAATGGTTTAGAAATAAAAAAAAGAAACTATAAACTACCAAAAAAATTAAATAGTGTAAATGGACGTGGGCTGTATATTATTAATGAATGTTTTGATGATATTAGATGGAGTAGTAAAGGTAATAGGCTTCAGTTGGCTTTAAAAAGGTGATTTTTACTCGGACAAGGTTGATCGACGTTGATTTCTTTTAACCATTTAATACTTTCTTCCATATACGCAATAGTTTCTTTCTCATTACAAGAAATAATTAATTGGCATAACCCGGCTGAAATAAGTTCTGCAGATCTTTTGTATTTATTTCCTTTATCTTTATGCCATTTTGAATGATCAATTTTTAACTTGCCATTAAGATTTTGAACAAGCTTAATAGTATCTTTATCCCAATATGTCATAGAAGTTTTAATTTACTTTACAGCAGACCATACTTTGGTCATAAAAAAAGAATTTGACTTCACATTTTTAAAGCCTATTTCCTCAATTTTAGAGTTTATATCCTCATTTATGTAATCACAATAAAAAGGCTCATGAAAAGTTTTATAGAAGTTTTCCATTATGGATATAAAGTCAGGAGAATCACTTATTTGAATGGAATCAGCCAATACTAATATACCTCCTGGTTCAAGAACTCTGAAAAATTCATTCAATACTTTTGCTCTAATTGTTCTTGGTAGTTCATGAAATAAATAAACACAAGAAATGCATTGAAGACTATTATTTTCAAATGGTAATTCTTCAGCGTTACCTTTTATTAATTCTATTAAATCACCATATAAATCTGAAATATATCTGCTTGCTTCCTTTAAGTATGAATCAGATAAATCGATTCCTATAATTTTTTCTTTTGGGAAAGCTACCCTTAATTGTTTTAAAGTCCTACCTGATCCAGTAGCAACATCTAGAATTTTTATAGAACTTTTTTTTCTATCACTAAACTTTTCAAGTCCTTCTTTTATTGGTTTAATTATTCTTCTCCTCATAGAGTCAGCACTTCCATTAAATAGTATCTCTACTTGTAAATCGTAAATACTTGCTGAAAAATCTGATAAATAACCATCTGTTTGATGATGAAAGTTTCTCAAGTAATATTGAGGATAATTATTTTTTTCAACGGAATTTGGAAGATCATCAAAGTTTTGTTTTCGGCGTCTATCCCATGTATAAGGCATATCTAACCAAATTTTAGGATATTGAATTAAATATCTAAGCCAAGGTTCATCAAACAATAATTTTTTTGGATATATATTTTTTTCAGCGTCATTCCAATCTTCTTCTCTTAAGTTATCCATTGAATTTTGGATTTGAATTAAAAGATCCTTATCTATAAGAAAATCTTTAAGTTTCGAATCGGGAAGAATAAAATTCATTATCCTTGAACTTATTTGTTTATGTGCAAATCCCGCTATGCTTTTACTCTGCTGGAGCGTTTTATATGCAATTTTTGAAATAGATTCTCTAGCCATTTTTAAATTTATATATATATATTCCAACAAAAAAAAAATCAATTTGAGAATATTTTGTGATATTTCTCAAATTGATTTATAAGAATAAAAAGATTTTTTTATTTAAGCGTCATAGTACATAAAGAATTCATGTGGATGAGGCCTCTGTCTTAATTGTTGTACCTCTTCGTATTTTATATCGATAAAGTTATCAATAAAATCTTCAGTAAATACTCCACCAGCTAGAAGATAATCCTTGTCAGCTTTTAGTGCGTTAAGTGAATCATTTAGAGATGAAGGTACGGTATCAATTTTTGCCAGTTCATCGGCTGGGAGTTCGAATAAATCAACATCAACTCCATCACCAGGATCAATTTGATTTTTGATTCCATCAATACCAGCTAGCATCATTACAGAGAAAGCTAGATATGGGTTGGCTAGTGCATCACCTGATCTAAATTCTAATCTCTTAGCTTTTGGGCTTGGCCCAGTTAATGGTATTCTGACTGCAGCAGATCTATTACCCTCAGAATAAACTAGATTTACTGGAGCTTCGAATCCTGGAACCAATCTTTTATAACTATTTGTAGTTGGATTAGTAAATGCTAAGAATGATGGAGCATGTTTAAGTATGCCTCCGATGTACCATCTAGCTGTTTGAGATAAATTTGCATAGGCACCTTCACCAAAGAATAGTGGCTGTCCACTCTTCCATAAACTTTGGTGAACATGCATTCCAGTTCCATTATCGTTAAATACAGGTTTAGGCATAAATGTTGCAGTTTTCCCATACTTTTTAGCTACGTTTCTAACCACGTATTTATACGTCATAACGTTATCGGCAGCATTTATTAAAGAATCAAATTTCATTCCAAGCTCATGTTGGCCGGCACCAGCAACTTCATGGTGATGTTTTTCTGTAGGGATACCTAATTCACCCATAAGAAGAAGCATCTCAGATCTGATATCTTGCGCAGTATCATTTGGAGCTACTGGAAAATATCCTTCTTTATACTGTATTTTGTATCCTAAGTTTCCACCTTCTTCTATTCTCCCTGTATTCCATGGAGCTTCAATCGTATCTACACTATAAAAACAACCTCCTTCTTTAGAGTCATATCTAACATCATCAAATAAGAAGAATTCTGGCTCTGGTCCAAAAAATGCAGTATCTGCTATACCAGTAGAGTCTAAATATTTTAAAGCCTTTTGAGCTAAAGCTCTTGGACATCTATCATAAGGCTCCCCGCTTCTTGGCTCTTGAATAGAGCAAATCATACTTAGAGTTTTATGTTTATAAAAAGGATCGATCCAAGCTGTAGTTGCATCAGGAACCATTGACATATCAGATGCATTAATTGCTTTCCAACCTCTTATTGATGAACCATCAAATGCTAGACCTTCAGTAAAAGAATCCTCTTCTATCATGTCTGATGTAAGAGTTAAATGTTGCCATTTACCATGAATATCTGTGAATTTTAAATCAATGAGTTCAATTCCTTCGTCTTTAATTTGACTTAAAACATCTTGTGGAGACTTAGACAAAACTTTTGTAATACCTATATATGAAATTAATAACTTGATGATTCTTATTATGTATCAACCGTAACTTTTTATAAGACTAGATGACTTCTTTCAGTGTTTCAAGTCATAAGTTTAATAATTGTTTACTTAAATATTTAAATTGAATGAATTTCTTTAAATAAATCTCGCTTATGTGGCGAAATTAGTCTAATTTAAAAGTAATTGGATGTAATGCTTTGACAGAAGCAAAACTTATTTCTGCTTTAAATGAAGAGAATTTAACTCATTTCTCAAAGACTTATGTTCCCTCTAGACTTTTATTAGGTCCTGGTCCTTCAAACGCACATCCAGAAGTTTTAAACGCTCTTTCCCTAAATCCAATTGGTCATTTAGATGAAGCATATATTTCATTAATGTCTGATGTTCAACAACTTCTAAGATATACCTGGCAATGCAATAATCGTCTTACTCTCCCAATGAGTGGTACTGGAAGTGCCGCTATGGAAGCTTCAATAGCGAATTTTATAGAGGAAGGAGAAAAAATTCTTATCGCTAAGAAAGGATATTTTGGAGACAGACTTGTTGATATGGCTTCTAGATATAAAGCAGATGTATCTGTTATGGAAAAACCTTGGGGTGAATCTTTTTCTTATGAAGAAATCAAGTATGAAATAGAGACTAAAAAACCAGCTATATTTGCTATTGTTCACGCTGAAACATCTAGTGGGGTTTTACAACCTCTTGATGGAATTGGTGATGTATGTAGAAAAAATAACTGTTTGTTTTTAGTTGACGCAGTTACTTCCCTTGGCGCTTTAGAACTATTGATAGATGAATGGAAAATAGATTTAGCCTATAGTTGTAGCCAGAAAGGTTTAAGTTGCCCGCCTGGATTAAGTCCTTTTACAATGAATAAGAGAGCTGAAGAAAAACTAAGTTCAAGAAAAACAAAAGTTCCTAACTGGTATTTAGATTTATCCCTTTTAAATAAATATTGGGGTTCAGATCGCGTTTACCATCATACCGCCCCTGTAAATATGAACTTTGCTATTCGAGAGGGTTTACGATTAATTGCAAATGAAGGTTTAGAGAATGTTTGGAATAGGCATAATACCAATGCAAGGAAACTGTGGAATGGTTTAGAAAGTCTAGGCATGGAATTACATGTATCAAAGGATTATCGATTGCCAACTCTTACAACAGTTAAGATTCCACCAGCAGTTGACGGAGATGGTTTTAGAAATCATCTTTTAAGAAACTTTGGAATAGAAATAGGAAATGGACTTGGAGAATTGTCTGGTAAGGTATGGCGTATAGGATTAATGGGCTATAACTCAAGTGAAGAGAATGTCGACAGATTATTAAACCTCTTTGATACTGAGTTAAAGAAATATTCTATTTTTGAGTCCTCAACTTTTTAAACCATAATTGTAAAATTTGACTGCATTCTTCTTCTAATATACCCCCTACAATTTCCATCTTGTGATGAGAGCTTTCATGCTTTGATAAGTCAATTGACCCTCCCAATCCACCTCTTTTCTTATCGTAGGCACCAAAAACAACTTTACCCATCCTCGCTTGAATAAGCGCCGATGCACACATGGTACATGGTTCTAAATTTGTGATAGTAATACATTCATTAAATCTCCAATCATTTTTTATTAGAGATGCCTGCCTCAGTGCCATTATCTCAGCATGACCTAATGGGTCTTTATTTACACTTCTCCTGTTGACCCCTCTTCCAATACATCTTCCTCTATCATCTAAAATTATTGATGAGATTGGTAGCTCAACTTTTCCAATTTCTTCTGATCTTCTTAATATGGAATTCATCCATTTAATGTAATTTAAATTATTTGTTATTTTATGTGGATCATTATTTCTATTTCCATTTTCAAAAATATTCCTCATTTAACAATATTGAGAATAGACTTATTAATAGATATCTTATCTGATGACTGAAGATTTAATTAATAAAAAAGATATATACTTTCCTTCGTATTTAGGGACTAACAATAACTCTATTACTCTCCTCAATAGAGCAACTCAAATTCTTTGTGACTGGTTCTCTAATGCCGAAAAATCTGGTCCATTAACCTTTGATGAGAATTTCAAGTGCTTAATGCCTGATGAGTATGGTGATTCTACAGAAGATTTGTTTTCTGAGATTCAATCCCTTCTGAATAATTCATTTAATCCCGTTCATCCGGGCTCTCTAGCTCATCTTGATCCCCCACCTTTGATTTTTTCTATTTTAGGAGATTTAATTGCTGCTGGTTTAAATAATAATCTTCTTGCTTACGAGTTGTCTCCAAGTGTTACTTTACTTGAGGAATCAATATGCAAATGGTTTGCAAAGAAAATAGGGTTTAATGATTCTTCAGGAGGCATAGCAGCCAGCGGAGGCACTTTAAGTAATTTGAATGCACTTATAGCAGCTAGATATAATGCTGGATTAGGTTCAGATCCTGATTCTGTATTACTTGTAAGTGAAGATGCTCATTCTTCCTTCATTAAATGCACAAGAATTATGGGACTTGCTGATACAAATCTAGTAAAGATTAAAACTGATAATAAAGGTTGTATGGATATAGATAATCTAAAAAAATCTTTAGATCAATGTTTAAGAAATAATAAAAAAATTTTTGCTATTGTTGCCACATTAGGAACAACTGTAAGAGGAGCAATTGATCCTATTAAGAATATAAGTGATATATGCAAAGAAAGAAATATTTGGCTACATATCGATGGCTCTATAGGTGGGATTTTTGGAGTAACATCTATTCCAATAGAAGGATTAAATAATATTCATCAGGCTAATTCCATAACAATAAATCCCCAAAAAATAATTGGTATTACAAAGACTTCTTCTCTGTTATTGGTATCAAATATGCGTACTTTGGAAAATACATTTTCAACTGGACTTCCATACATATCATCTAAGGAAAATATTGTAAACAGAGGAGAATTAGGTATTCAAGGTTCTAGACCTGCAGAAGTTATAAAACTTTGGCTTGGATTAAGATCTTTAGGTTTGAAAGGAATGGAAGACATCTTAACCTCATCAATTAATAGAAAAGACTTTTTTATAAAAAATATTAATAAAAATAAGTTTGAAATATATTCAGGGCCTCTACATATTATTTCATTCTTACCAAAGGGACTTACTACAAAAGACACAGATTTCTGGACGCAATCTAAAGTTAATGAACTAATGAAAAATAATTTTATGCTTTCTAGACCAAAATTTAAAGGTAAATATTATTTAAAAGTTGTCATGGGTAATTACAATACTAATGAATCTCATATTGAAGAACTTTTGAAAATTTTACACGCTTAACAATGAATATCGGTAGACCAAAAATTATTGCAATAGTAACAGGGTTTATATCTATAGCTATTTGTATTGCTTACTTACTTTTAATAACTATCTTTGATTTCAGAAATTATCTAAATGATCAATTGTCAAATTTTACATAGGAAATGGAGGCAAACTTTTATTCGATTTAGAATATTTTGTTATCTCAATTTTTGAAATAGCTTCTTTTATGAAGTTATTTAAAATGTCCTCTCTCTTACTTATTCTGTAGATTTTATCTACAACTTCTTGAATTCCTCCATCTCCCCAATCTTGCCCATTTTTAAAATATTCAATCAAACTTAGTCCTACTATTCTTATTAACCAGCCTGCTGTAATTGATTGTATCGATTTTGATATTATTATTTTAGTCAAACTTGTAGCTAAAGCAGGAGAAAGAATGGCGAGCCCACCTTTTAGTATTCCTTGTTTAGCCAATGCGCTTAGCAATGATTTCGATAAATCTTTTGCATCTTTTTTAGTAAGCTTTATTTCATATATTTTTGATAATTCCATTATCATTTGAAGATTAACCGAGGTAGTAGTAAGAAAATCAACCGCTGGAAGTGGATTAACTAGGATTACTCCTCCTGTTACCCACATATATTTATTAATCACTTTATTTGACATTAAGTATCTTTGTTCTTGTACGAAATTTTTACTTTTAATACCTAACTTATTTGAGCGAAAAAGGATATTATCTGCCAATAACTCTTCACCATTATTATCGAGCGTTTCAATTATTTCTTTAAATAAACTTCCTACCTCTGGAACTAAATTTATGGCATCTGATTTTACATAAGGAGATTGTTGAGGTACTGCAATTGTTTTAACAACTGAAATTTTGTTTTTTCTAGCAGAAGTTATAGAAATTATATTTTCTTTGATAAGGTTATTTTCATCTCTAGACCTTAAATCACATTTATTTAGAACTATTATTATTTTTTTTCCTATTTTCAATAATTCATTAATTAAATAGTTTTCGTATTTATTTATGTCCTGATCTAACACAAAGAGAACTAAGTCAGAATTTGATGCTTGTATAATTGTTGCTTTTTCTCTTTCTTCGCCTAACTTAGATGGTTCGAATAATCCTGGAGTATCAATTATATTAATGTTTCTTTTTAATATTGGGATACGAATTTTATAGCTATTAATTTGCTTTGTTGTACCTATTTTCGCTGATGTTTGTCCTACAATATTTTTCAATAAAGATCTTGCTATTGATGTTTTTCCTGAGGAACCTGCTCCAAAAAGAGTAACTTTATAATCTCCTGTTTTTAATTGTGACTCTAGTTTATTTTTTTGGTAATTTAACAATTCAACTTTTAGTTTATCGTTTATTTTTTTATTTATTTTATCGATCCCTTCCAAACTTATCTTGGCAGCACCATATGTATTCTTGAATGAAAGTGTATTCTTTTTATTTATGTATATAACTTTATAAACTATTTTCTTAAATAACTTTTTATCAATCTTATAAAAGATATACATAGTTATTATTAAAGATAAAAGCGTATAAATATTTACTATTCTTATTAAAATCGAAAATAAAATATATAGAATAAATATTAAAATAAAAAATTTAAAATACTTTAAATATTTTAATTTCAAGTAATTCATATTATTTTTTTTTTAAAATTCTAAAGATTATTATGATAAAACCAATATTAATGGAAATATCAGCAATATTAAATACTGGAAAATTTATAAAATTTAAATTAATAAAATCAATTACATAACCTTTTGCAATTCTATCTATTCCATTACCAATTGTTCCTCCAAGAAAAAAACTATATGAAAAAAGATCTATTAAATTTGAGGAGTTCTTCCTTAATATTAAATTAATAAGTATTATTGAAAAAATAATACTTATTATAGATAAAAAAATTCTACTTCCACTAAATATGTTAAATGCTGCACCGTAATTCTTTACGAAGTCCAATCTAAATAATAGAAAATCACTATTTACAAATATTTTGTAGTTAAAAAACATTAAATATTTTGTAAATTGATCAATTAGAATTACAAAAATACTCAAAAATAAAAAATATAATTTTGTTTGTATTTTATTAATCATTATTTATTATTTTTTAAATATTTTATAGGTCTAATTAGTAATATTAGTGGAATAAGCATTATTAAATGATATCCAATTTTACCTAAAGAGTATTTTGATATATTGTATAAAAAAATATTAAAATGATTGTAAAATATCATTTGTAAAAAGTTATATAATATTCCTGTTAAATGCAATGCAATTATTGCTAAGAATCCTTCTTTTAAAAAATTGCCAATATTTATTTTACTTTTTTTATTTAAATTATCAATTATTTTAATTAATGGATAAGTACCTAATAAATAACCAAAATTTGGAGTGAGCAAATATCCAAGTGAACCCCCTTCATAAAAAACTGGGGATAAAAATAAACCTATAATTAAGTAAAGAGAAAATGCTCTGAAAACTACTTTTTTATCAAATATAAGTGTTAATAAAATAATGGTTGGAATTTGCCATGTAATTGGTATCTCATAGCTATTAATAGATTTTTCTATAAATTGAAAAGGAATATAAACAGGAATCATTATTGATATTATTAATAATTGAAGAGTAACTAGTATCTCAATTAATTTATATAAATTGAGCATGATTATAATTTCTATTTATAAACTTCTTAATGCAACAATCGGGTCTAACTTAGAAGCTCTTTTTGCGGGCAAAACTCCAAAGATTAAACCTATTGATCCTGAAATGATCATGGTAGAAAGAGTTGTTGTAATACCTACAGATGCAGGAAGCGGTGTTATCAGAGATAAAACAAATACACCTGATAATCCAGTTGTTGTTCCTATTAATCCTCCAATTGTAGATAAAATCAATGCCTCTATTAAAAATTGAATTAATATATCTGACTGTTTTGCTCCTATTGCTTTTCTAAGACCTATCTCTTCAGTCCTTTCGCTAACAGAAACTAGCATAATATTCATTATTCCTATGCCTCCAACTACTAAAGATACTGCCCCAATACCTGCTAATAGAAATGTTAGCCCACTTGTTATGTTAGTTACTATGTTTAATGCATCTTCTTGTGATCTAACTGCAAAATCATCATCTCTTATTATTTTATGTCTCTGCCTTAATAGATTAGTAATTTGAAATTTTGCTGCACTTGTTGCATTTTTGTTTTTTGCTTCCACACTAATGAAGCTTAAACTTACCCCATATGTAGGATCCTTCCCAGTTATTCTATTAACCATTGTAGTTAAAGGTATATATGCATTTTTATCTTGATTACTTCCAAATACAGCTCCTTTAGGTTTTAATATTCCGATTATTTCATAAGTATGATCTTTAATTCTGATTTTTTCCCCAAGTGAAGAAGATTTATTTATAAAAAATTCCTCTTTAAGATCAGGACCTATTACTACATAACTTCTTGCACTGTTAACATCATTTTTTGATATAAATCTACCCTTGTCTACTTCAAAACTTCTAACATCTAGAAATTCAGGAGTGACTCCTGCAATTGAAATATTTAAGCTCTTAGAATTTGATTGGACAACTTCGTTAGCAGAGATTTGTGGAGCAACTTTTTTAACAGTTGGGACTTGATTACTAATTGCTAATGCATCTTCCAAAACTAGATTTTTAGGAAATGAAATACCTCTTCTTCTTGTGTCATTATTACCAGGAACAATAAATAAAACATTTGCACCTAAATTACTTAATTGGTTTTTTGCTAATGTTTGAGCACCTCTTCCAAGTCCAACAAGTGTAATTACAGATGCATTTCCTATAATGATTCCCAACATTGTCAAAGAACTTCTCAATTTGTTCGATACCAATGTTTTAGTAGCCATGCCTAAGGCTTCTTTTATTGATATGTTTCTAGACATATTTATATTTATCTATAGCTTCTTCATCATCTTCAATTTGTCCCATATAAATTACCCCTTCATTAAGCTGCAAGGTTACTAGGTCACCATTAATAATTTGATGATTATCAATGTTTTCTACATTACAAATTGTAGAGATCTTCTTATTATTTTTATTAAAAAATGCATATACATCATCTACCTTTTGATTGGTAACAATACCTGCAATATTTTTGCTCAATGGTACATTTTCCAATAATTCTTTTGGAACAAATAAAATTTCTCCTGGACATATTAATGACAAATCAAGCATAGTATTAATTTTTCTTGCTTTACCTGTAACTCCAATTTCACCTATCGAAATCCCTCTAGAAAGAATCTTTCTTACTAAACCAACTTTTATTAAATCTGTAGAACCACTTATACCAGTTAGTGTACCTGCAGTTTGAACCACTAAATCACCTTGATTCAAGATCCCCATTTCTTGAGCAATTTGCATAGCTAAACTAAATGTTTTGGCTGTTCTTTCATCATTATTTACTACTATCGGAGTAACGCCCCAAACTAATTGAAGTCTTCTAGCTACACTCCTCTCAGTAGTAGTCGCCAAAATAGGAGTTGGCGGCCTAAATTTACTAACATTTCGAGCAGTTGAGCCTGATTTTGTTAAAGGAATTATTGCTCCTGCATCTAGTTGTCTAGCTATATTACTTACAGCTGCGCTTATAGCATTTGGTATCGTGCTAGGTAAATGACTCTCAATAGCTTTGAGTGGATAATCCCTTTCAATTCTTCTTGCTATGGTGGCCATGGTTTGCACTGCCTCTACAGGATAATCACCAACTGCAGTTTCGTTTGAAAGCATTACGGCATCTGTACCGTCCAGTATTGCATTGGCAACATCGCTAACTTCAGCCCTAGTTGGTCTTGGATTAGAAGCCATTGAATCAAGCATTTGAGTCGCGGTAATTATTGGTATACCTAATGTATTTGCTTTTCTTATTAACTCCTTTTGTAAAAGTGGAACTTCTTCAGCGGGCATTTCTACTCCCAAATCCCCTCTTGCAACCATTACACCATCGCATAAAGGTAATACAGTATCAATTTGATCAATTGCTTCAAATTTTTCAATTTTTGCAACTACTGGTGTTGAATGACCATTTTTGTTAATTAAATCTTTTATTTCGTTAATATCGGATGGATTTCTTACGAAACTTAGGGCAATCCAGTCAACTCCTTCAGATAATCCAAAATTTAAATCCTCTTTGTCTTTGTCTGTTAATGCTTTTACAGATAATTGAACATCTGGGAAATTTACACCTTTATTATTTGATAGAACACCACCAACAGTAACTAAACATTCCAAAAGATTGGCTTTAGTATCTACTTTCTCAACAATCATCTCAATTTTACCATCATCTAATAGTATTCTTTTCCCTTCACTAACTTCTTGAGAAAGTTTCTCGTAAGTTACGTTTGCAATAGTACTTGAACATTCAACTTCATTAGAGGTTAGTGTAAATTTATCCCCTTTTTTTACTTTTACTGGACCATCCTTGAATCTTCCTAATCTAATTTTAGGTCCTTGAAGATCTTGTAGAATTCCAATATCAATATCTAACTTTTTTGATACCTCTCTAATAGTTTTAATTCTCTCTGCGTGATCTTTATGATCTCCATGTGAGAAATTTAATCTGAATGTCGTTACTCCAGCTTTAATTAAATCTGTAATTATCTCTTCCGACTGAGTTGCAGGCCCAATAGTTGCTACAATTTTTGTTCTTCTTTTTAAATCAATATTCGACATATATAAATAATATTGCTAGATATAAATAAATTTACCATACCCAAAGTTAGTTATTTAAGTCATGGATTTTAAAACTTATCAGAAAAAGGCAAGAGAAACAGCACAATACCCAAATTTAGGTTCAAATAATATTTATCCAACTCTCGGTTTAGTTGGCGAAGCTGGTGAGGTTGCAGAAAAAGTTAAAAAAGTAATTAGAGATAAAAATGGAATATTTGATAATGAATCAAAAATAGGTATAAAAAAAGAGTTAGGAGATGTTTTATGGTACATATCAAATCTTTGTACAGAATTAAATTTTAATTTGGAAGATGTTGCTTTACAAAACCTAGAAAAATTAAAATTAAGAGCAGCTAAAGGTAAGATAAAAGGGTCAGGTGATGATAGATAAATTCAGCTATAACTTAAGCTTGCATATTGGAGATTTGTAATTAAGTTTTGAATAACATTTAAAAGTAGAAAAGCTAGTAAAGATGAAATATCAAATCCACCTATTGGAGGGATAATACCTCTAAAAATGTTTAAATAAGGGTCTGTGATAGACGTTAATGCAGATAAGACACCATTACTCCAGTCAATCCCTGGAAACCATGTAAGTAAAATTCTTATGATTAATATGAAAGAATAAATTGATAATGTTTGGCCCAGAACTGCAAAAATCTCAGATAACATTAATATTTCCAAATTTACTTTATTCTAACATTTACTTATTATTGTTGCTTATTGGTCCGGCTTCCTATTTTTGAGAGATATTCATTACTCAAAGCAAAAGTTTGAAAAAACTTTTCGGATAATGATAACCAATATGATCTACCATCTTTTTGCTTCCGTTTAACAATGAACTTCTTTTCTAATAATTCTTTAATATGATCATAAGCTCCTGAGCCTCGAAGAATTATAAGATCTGATTGCAGGATCTTTTTTTTGATGGCAATAGTTGCCAAGGTCCTTAATTCTGATGTTTTCAACTCAGAAGGCAGTAAATCCTCTACAAAATCATTAAGATTAGATTTTAATTCGAGGCAAAAGCTATTATTCAACTCATTTAATGCAATTGCTGAGTTTGGACTAGAATATTTACTTTTTAGATCTTTAATTGCATCATTTATTGAATTGATATCAGAATTAGTAATTTCTGAAAGATCTTTTTTTGATATTGGTCTGCCTTTTAAATAAAGTACAGCCTCAATTCTGGTAACAAGATCTATATCAGATAGTTGCTTAGTAATTGGATCAGATTGATTAATTGTTATTACCGAAATATTCCCTAATTTACCTTATATTTATTCCGGTGCACCAAGGAATAATTTATATGTTTCGTTTTTAGTTTCATCCCAGTATTTGTATCCTAAAATTTTTACAAATTCGTTCCACTCATTAATTTCAGTTCTATCGATTAAAACTCCAATGACAATTTTTCCTACATCAGCACCGTAATTCCGATAGTGAAATACACTTATTGACCAATTAGATTTCATATTATTTAAGAAATTTATTAAAGCTCCAGGCCTTTCAGGAAATTCAAATCTGTATAATAACTCTACAAAATTCCTATTGTTCATTTCTTTAAAATCTTTTGGTAATCTTCCACCTACCATATGTCTAAGATGATTTTTAGATAATTCATCATCACTAATGTCAATGAATGGGTACCGCGAATTTCTAAATTCATCTAGAAGGTTTTTTTTATCAATTAATCCATATACTTGCACTCCTACAAATATCTGCGCACTTAAGGAATTAGACATTCTGTAGCTAAATTCAGTTAAATTTCTATTATTAAGCAACCTACAAAAATCAATTAAACTGCCAGCTTGCTCTGGAATTTGAACAGCCATCATTACCTCTTTACACTCTCCAAGTTCAGCTCTTTCTGCAACAAATCTAAGCCTTTCAAAGTTCATATTTGCACCACATGCTATTGCAACCATTTTTTTATCTAAATGGTTCGAAATCGCAATATCCTTTTTCATTCCTGCAATTGATAATGCACCTGCTGGTTCTAGTATCGATCTAGTATCTTCAAAAACATCTTTTATTGCAGCACATATTTCATCTGTGTTAACCCTAATCATTTTATCTATATATTTTCTTCCAATATCAAAAGTGTTATTACCAACTTTTTTAACTGCCACTCCATCTGCAAATTGCCCTATCGAAGATAATTCAACAATTTTTGATTCTTCCAAGGATTTAGACATAGCATCAGCATCTTCAGGCTCTACTCCAATTATTTTTACATCAGGCCATATTTTTTTAATATATAGAGATATTCCTGATATCAAACCACCACCTCCAACAGCTATATAAATGGCATATGGTCTTTCTTTTAATTGCTGTACAAGTTCAATAGCTATAGTTCCTTGCCCTGCGATTACATCTGGATCATCAAAAGGATGTATGAAACATAAATTTCTTTCTTGGCTTATCCTTATTGCCTCTTTATATGTTTCATCATAATTGTCTCCAAATAATATAACTTTTGCTTTTAAATTTTTAACTGCATTTATTTTTACTATAGGTGTCGTAATGGGCATTAATATAGTTGCTTGGCAATTTAACTTAAGAGCACTCAGTGCAACTCCTTGGGCATGATTACCAGCGCTAGATGTAATTACTCCCTGAGACAGCTCTAATTTACTGAGCTTACTCATTTTGTTATATGCACCTCTTATTTTGAATGAAAATACTTCTTGAAGATCTTCTCGTTTTAAGAAAACTTCATTTTTAAGTGTACTACTTAAATTATGAGCTTTTTCTAGTGGTGTTTTTTTTGCTACTTCATAAACATCAGCTTGAAGTATTTTTTCAAAATAATCATTCATATATATATTTTTAGCACTAATTTATTAATCTAAAAAAACATTATATGATCTATTTCAAAAAAAATACTCATTTTGCACCTCGGCGTTTTAAATTATATAGATAACTATTTTTATGTAATGCTTTTAAGTGAGTTAAGTCATCCTAATGAACTTCTTGGCTTAACTGTTTCACAATTAGAGGAAATTGCTTGTCAAATTAGAGAAAGACATCTTCAAGTGGTTTCTACTAGTGGGGGACACCTTGGTCCTGGATTAGGTGTAGTTGAATTGACATTGGCTTTATATCAAACTCTTGATCTTGATGTTGACAAGGTTGTTTGGGATGTTGGCCATCAAGGATATCCTCACAAATTAATAACAGGTCGTTTCAGTGAATTTGATTCTCTTAGACAACAGAATGGTGTAGCAGGTTATCTTAAAAGAAGTGAAAGTAAATTTGATCATTTTGGTGCAGGTCATGCCAGTACATCTATTTCTGCAGCATTAGGAATGGCAATAGCAAGAGAAAGAAAAGGTGAAAATTATAAATGTGTGGCAGTTATTGGAGATGGAGCATTAACTGGTGGTATGGCTTTAGAAGCTATAAATCATGCAGGACACCTACCAAATACACCTTTGGTTGTAGTACTAAATGATAATGATATGTCTATATCTCCTCCAGTTGGAGCTCTATCATCTTATTTAAATAAGGTTAGACTTAGTCCACCATTACAATTTTTGTCAGATAGTGTACAAGAAAGTGTAAAAAATATTCCGCTAATTGGTAAGGATATTCCAGAGGAATTAAAAAATATTAAAGGAAGCGTGAGACGATTAGCTGTACCTAAAGTTGGTGCTGTTTTTGAAGAACTTGGATTTACATATATGGGTCCTATTGATGGGCATGATATTGGAAATTTAATTAATACATTTAATGCTGCTCATAGACTTAAAAAACCTGTTCTTGTTCATGTTGTTACAACTAAAGGTAAAGGATACCCTTACGCAGAAGCTGATCAAGTTGGTTATCATGCGCAATCTGCATTTGATCTTACGACTGGTAAATCTATTCCATCAAATAAACCAAAGCCTGTTAGTTACAGTAAAATTTTTGGTCAAACCTTATTAAAAATATGTGAACAAGATAGTAAAGTAATTGGTATTACTGCAGCAATGGCTACTGGCACTGGATTAGATATATTGCAAAAAAATATCCCAGATCAATATGTCGATGTAGGAATAGCTGAGCAGCATGCAGTTACTCTTGCAGCAGGAATGGCGTGCGATGGTCTTAAACCAGTTGTAGCTATTTACAGCACTTTCCTTCAACGTGCTTTTGATCAACTAATTCATGATGTGGGGATACAAAATTTACCTGTATCATTTGTACTTGATAGAGCTGGGATTGTTGGAGCTGATGGTCCTACTCATCAAGGTCAGTACGATATTAGCTATATGAGATCTATACCTAATTTTGTGTTAATGGCGCCAAAAGATGAGTCTGAATTGCAGAGAATGTTAATAACATCAATTAACCATAAAGGACCTACTGCTCTAAGAATACCAAGAGGTTCTGGATTGGGCGTAGCTGTAATGGATGAGGGATGGGAACCAATTAATATAGGTGAAGCTGAAATAATAGAAGAGGGTAATGATATTCTAATTATTGCTTATGGTTCAATGGTCGCTTCAGCTATTGAAACAACAAAGATCTTAAAGGATATGAACATTAATGCATGTATTGTAAATGCAAGATTTGTAAAACCTCTCGATCAAAACCTTATTATTCCTTTAGCAAGTAAAATTCAAAAAGTAGTAACTATGGAAGAAGGGACTTTAATTGGTGGATTTGGTTCGGCTATCGTTGAATTATTTAACGATAATGAAGTAAATATTCCTGTATATAGGATTGGAATCCCTGATGTTTTAGTTGATCATGCATCACCTGATCAGAGTAAGGAAAAATTAGGCCTAATGCCTGATCAGATGGCAGATAAAATCATTGAGAAATTTAAATTAAATAATTAAAAATTTAATAAATAAATTTTTATAAAACACCACGAGATGCTAAACCAAGTATTGCTCCAATTCCAAATATGTGACCTAAGCAATTAGCACCAACAACTGACGCGTGACTTAAACCGCCATAAAATTTTGAATTAGGTATTTCAAAACCATCATTAGGTTTTTGAATATTTGCTCTTGCTATTGCATAAGCAATACCATTACATGTAATCATTATCATGGCGCATTTTGGAGACCAAGAAAATGTTGCTGGATCAGCAGCTGCAAATAATGTAGTAAGCATAAAAATTCGTTATTTTCATATATTCTCTAATACTTTTGCCTAAAAAACACAAAATTGTTAAAGGTCTTAAGAGTTGTTTACTTCTAAGTTGTTTAAAATCTTGATGAAACCAAATAATATAACAAAATCGCTTAAGGTTAAGAAAAACTCAGCTGAACCATGTAGATGGTCAACTTCAACAAGAGTTTTGTCGTAATAAGTCAATGATAGAATAGACAATATTATAGTTATAAATACAAAGAAAACTGTCAATGAAAATCCTGCTTTTACTAATCTATTGACAGATTTAATTTTGTATAAGTAATACAAAAAGATTGAATATGGAATAATTGAAGCAGCAAATAATACAGTATTGTCAAAAGTCGCTAATTTTTCTAAAGACTTTAAGAAGAAATTATTCATAAGTCGAAGATGTTCTATATATAACAATAGTTGCTATTGCTAATGTTGAGTTACCTATAAAAGTCAATATTCCTTGAAGCGTAACTAACCCGTACAAAGATTCTTGATTATCGTAAATGTGCCAAGTAATTGCACACATTGCACTTATCAAATTAGGAATCATAGCTAGGCTTAACCAGAAAAAAGTTTTATATTCTTCAAAATTACTTAATTTTTTAATTATAAATATTGCATAAATCCATTCAATTACTGATGAGATATGTATTAACCAAGTTCCAAATGATAATTCGTGCAAAATTTTATATTTTTTTCTTTAATACGTTAAGTACTTCCTTAGCATGATTTATAGGCAATACACTTATCCATCTATAAGAAATTTTTCCATCTGGAGAAATCAAGAAAGTATTTCTATCTGAGAATGGAGGAATCCATGAACCATATTTATCACTAATAATTCCGCCAGGATCTGATAATAAAGTATAATTTATGGATTTTTCGCTGCAGAAAGTTTTATGAGAATCTTGATTGTCAGCACTAATGCCAACTATTTCTGCATTATATCTAGAAAAATCCTTTTTTAATTCCGAAAAACCTTTAGCTTCAAGAGTGCAACCTGCTGTAAAATCCTTTGGATAAAAATAAATAATAAGCCACTTACCTTTAAAATCACTTAATTCCCAAATTGTTTTTGTTTTTATATTTTTATTAAAACCTTCTAGATGAAAGTTTGGAGCTGAGTCACTAACTTCAGGAGCAAAATCAAAAGCTAATGCTGAATTACAATTAATTAAAAGAAAAAACGATATTAATATACTTACAACAAAATTTATCATCAAATCTAGAAATTTTTCAAATCAACCCCATTTGATTTAGCAAATTTATCTAAACCTACTTTTTGTATAGATTTTAGCGCTTTGGTACTAACTTTTATATTTACCCATTTTTTTCCTTCTTCCCACCAAAGTCTTCTTTTTTGAAGATTAACTTGTTGTAATTTTTTTGTACGAATATGTGAGTGGCTTACTGCCATCCCGTTATTAGCTCTTGCACCAGTAAGTTCGCAAACTCTTGACATATCTTTTGAGTTGTATCTTAAGAAATTTTAACACACGACTTATGTTGTTGAATTAAGTAATTCTGAAATTAATTCAGCATTATTATTTTGTAAATTAATTATCTGTTCTTGATCTAATCCACCAACGGATAATTTAGCCATATCATAAACATGATTAGCGATTTTAGATGCCAATGGATTTTCATCAGGATCTTTTTTATCAACAATTATTTTATTTCCTGTAATTTTATTGAGGCCAATAATAAGTGGATGTTCTTTATTAATTAAAAGAACATGATATTCAGGTAAGCCAGGCATCTTTTGTTCCATGTAAGCACCCATATCATTAATTCTTCTCATTTGTTCTGGAAGCAAGATCATTGCAGGGGGAGCACCTTTGCTTGATAGTGACTGAACTTTAACTGTTACTTTTTCATTGTTAAGTGCCTTAACTATTGTATCTCTAAGATTTTCTTTATTTGATTTACCATCCTTATCAACAATTTCTTTTGATTCCTTTTCATCAAGTTCATTGATTTCTGAATCAACTCTTTGGAATTGATAATCTTCGTTTTTACTTTCTAACCATGGGAGAAATTGTGCATCAATTAAGGGATCTGATTTGATAACTTCTTTGTTATCAGATAAACAGATATTTAATGAACTTGACTGAGAAATTAAATCTGAACAATAAATAATTTTCTTAGAGTCATTTATCTTATTTCGTTCTTTGTAATTTGCGAGAGTTGTGAAATACTTATCATTGGATTTTATAAGAGATTTATTTTCAATATCCTTAGTTACGTCTTTATCCGGATTGATTATTGTTTCGAAAATTATACTGTTATGTACTAAATCAGAAAATTTTTCATCTTCGATAGCACCAATTTTAATAAAAGCAGAAATAGAATCCCAAATTTCTGCATAAAATTCTGGAGAATTTTTTATTAAATCCTTCAGTTTATTAGCGATTTTTTTTGAAATAAATGAAGATATAGATCTTACTTTTCTATCAGTTTGTAATGCGCTTCTACTAACATTTAGCGGTATATCTGTAGAGTCAATTACTCCTCTTAGAGGTAAAAGGTATTTTGGTACTATCTCTTTAATCGAATCACTTACAAATACTTGATTACAAAATAGTTTAATTTCTCCCTTTTCCCAGTCAGCTCGACCAGACAACTTAGGAAAATACAATATCCCTTGTATGTCATATGGATAATCTGTATTTAGATGAATCCATAAGAGTGGATCTCCCTGAAAAGGATAAAGGTATTTATACAACTCAATATAATCTTCATCTTTTAATTCACTAGGTTGTTTTCTCCATGGAGGATTTTTCTTATTAATTGTCTCACCATCTAATAAAACATCTATTGGCATGAAATCACAATATTTTTTTATTAATGATTTAATCCTTTCAGGCTCTATAAACTCTTTTTCTTCATCAAGTAGGTGAAGTATCACATCTGTACCAATTGTCTCTCTTTCTGACTCATCTAACGTGAAATTTGGCGATCCATCACAAGACCACTTGAATGCTTTTGATTCTCCAATTGCTGATTTAGTTAATATATCAACTCTATCTGCCACCATGAAACTTGAATAAAAACCAAGTCCAAAATGGCCTATAAATTCATCATTATCTTTTTTGTATTTTGTTAGGAATTCTTCTGCGCTAGAGAATGCTACTTGGTTTATGTACTTCTTAATTTCTTCATCATTCATTCCAATTCCATTATCAGAAATTGTTAGGGTATTATTCTCACGGTCAATAGATATTTTTACTTGAGCTTTTTCAGTATTTTCGCAGTCGCCTGCCATAGATGCCATTCTTCGTTTACTTATTGCGTCAACACTATTACTAACAAGTTCTCTTAAAAAGATTTCATGGTCAGAATATACTGCCTTCTTGATAATTGGGAAAATATTTTCGGTATTAATACGAATTTCGCCTTTTTCCATTTAAAAAAAAATCAATCATTATAAATCCTATTTCCTAAAAACTAGTTAATCAAGTTTAATTAGGAGTATTGTCCGAACAATATATAAATTTAAAAACCTAAATAAATTTTGAAATAGTTTTATATAACCCACAAAATCTCACTACAATTGTTTTCTTTCATTATTTGATTGGCTTTAGCTAGGTCATCACATGGATTTAAATGTAAGACAGCAATATTTCCTCTTTTCTGTTGTTCTTTTTGTTCATTCATACCTTTTTCTAACAAATAAGAATCTTTAAACATTAATAAAATCTTTTTTTTATCTGTCTTTTCTTCCCTAATTAAATTTCGTAAGATGTCTATTGAAATTGTAAATCCAATGCCATTTAAGATTTTCTCATTAGGACTAAAGGATCTTACCAATTCATCATATCTTCCGCCTTTTGCCACAACGCTTTTATTTTTACCATCATCCCCTATAAGTTGAAAAACTATTCCTTCATATAAATTCAAGTGAGGTTGAAACGTGGGATCAAGTTGTAATTTAACACCATATTTATTTGATATTTTTGATAATATTTCAAATAAAAAATTTAAGTCATCTAATGTTTTACTAGTGCCATATTTAGCTTTCAATTTTTTTAATATTGTAATTGGTTCTCCTCTTGTGAATAAGATATCTTTAAGAATAAATTTATCATCTTCATCAATCCGTAAATTAGATAATTTATCTTGATCAAAGTTAACCAGACTTTTCTTAATTTCTTCTAAATTATTATTCTTATATTTATTTAAGATTAAATCCATTATTTTTGTGGTGCTTACTAGTAGAAATAAATTACAACTATCCTTCAAATTAATATTATCGATTGCATCAAACAAAATATTAATAACTTCAATTTCTGGGTATTTTGTATCATATCCAATTAATTCGATTCCACTCTGTAGTTTTTCTTGTAATTTAAAAGAATTTTTATTATTTAATTTCTTATCAAAGACCATTCCATTGGTAAATAATCTTATAGGTCTGTTCTTATTTATTAATCTAGTAGATGACAATTTAACAATAGATGTTGTCATTTCTGGCCTAAGACATAATGAATTATTACTTACTATTCCCACAACCTGATTTTCTTCAATAACTCCACGGCCTTTTATCGTCTCTAAAGTATTTATAAATGACGGTGAAACCTCTTCATAGCCCCATAGTTTATAAATATTATTTAGATTATTTATAATATTAGAGTTATTTTTTACATCGACTAATTTAATTTCTTTTATATCTGTCATTTTAATATTTAACGAATTTTAGGTATAGAGATTTTTTTTAAATGGAGAAACCTTATCTAGTTCATTTTTTAATTCATTTTCAACGCTGGGAGAACAAGCTAAAATTCTTCCAGAATTTAAATTAAATTTACCTGATGGATAATCTGAAATAATTCCACCAGCCTCTTTTACAATGATAGCACCGGCCGCTAGGTCCCATACCTCCAATCCTCTTTCCCAGTATCCATCGACCTTACCTGAAGCAACAAATGCTAAATCTACAGCTGCTGCTCCTCCTCTTCTGACACCTCTAGTTTTATGTGTTAGATAACAAAATTCAGCATAATTATTATCCTCTGTCTCAAATCTGTCATAAGAGAAACCAGTTACAAGTAGACTATCAGAAAGCTTAGAAGGACTCGATACTTTAAGTTCAATATCATTACAGAATGATCCTAAACCGATACAGGCTGAATATAATTCATTTAAATAAGGTACTGATATAGCACCTAAAATTGGGTTGTTTTTATATATAAGACCAATAGAAGTTCCAAAAAAAGGATATCCATGAGAATAATTTGTTGTACCGTCTAATGGGTCTATACACCATGTTAAATTAGAGGATTTATTTAACTTACCCGATTCCTCTGCATTGATAGATATGTTTGGGGTCTTTTCTAATAAATATTCTTTTATTTTATTTTCAACTTCCAAATCTACATTGGTTACTAGATCACCTTTCCTACCCTTTGATGATATTTTCTGAATTTTATTGTAATTAATTTTTAGAATTTCATTACCAATTTGAGCTGAGTTCTTGGCTATTTCATACAAACTGGATATATTTACTTGATTTGCGAGTTTCTCTATTTCACTTAATTCAAACATGATAATTAATCTTCCTCAAATTCCCAAGGTGGCGCTACTCTTGTATTTCCCCTCCCAAAATATTGTCCAAATTGTAATTCGTAAACTTCATCTTCATATGTAGTTTCAACCTCAAGATTTGAAGTTGCTTTAGCGACACAAAGTAGAGCATACCCTTTATCTTTTAAGGCTTGAGAAACACCCATGGCTTCAGGTTGTTGCAACGTACCAGAAATTATTTTAACTGCACAACTTGTACAGCAACCATTTCTACATGAAAATGCAAGTTTGAAACCTTTCTTTTCAAATTCCTTAAGGATGTACTCATCACTATTAACCTGTTCTTGGTAGAACTTTCCGGTTGCCTTATTTTTAATCGTGACTGTGAAAGTCTTTTTCAAATAACTTTCCTCAAAAATGGGATGATCAAGGGTTAAAATGGTTATCTTGGGAGAGGTGGCCGAGTGGTTGAAGGCGCAGCACTGGAAATGCTGTATAGGGGCAACTTTATCGAGGGTTCGAATCCCTCTCTCTCCGTATTATATTAGTTGATTTAGGTTGATAACATCAACAATTTTGTCTGTAGAATATATTTTAAAATAGAAAGCAGTTAGTTTGATAGGTTATAAATAATCTTACTTTATTTAAAATAAGTTGAAAAAATTTGATTTTTACTATTATATGTAAATATCTAAGATAAAAATTAATTAAATTATTAGTAAATTTTGCTTTTATTTAGCGATCTAAAATCATGGGGCAAATAGTTGGAATAGATTTAGGTACTACTAACTCTGTTGTAGGAGTTATAGAAGCTGGTCGTCCAATTGTTATTGCAAATTCTGAAGGTTCTAGAACTACACCATCAATAGTTGGTTTTACAAAAGACAGAGAAATAGTAATAGGTGACCAAGCAAGAAGACAACTTGTATTAAATCCAAAGAATACCTTTTATAACTTAAAAAGATTTATTGGTAGCGACTGGGACGAACTAGATGAAACAAGTATTTCTGTTCCCTACAATGTCAAAGCAAATAATACTGGAAGTGTTAGGGTTCTTAGTCCTAATACAAAAAGAGAGTATGCTCCTGAAGAGTTAGTGAGCTCATTAATTAGAAAGTTAATTAATGATGCTGAAACATATCTTGGAGATACTGTTGACTCTGCTGTTATTACTGTCCCTGCATATTTTAATGAATCTCAAAGGCAGGCTACTAAGGATTCTGCAATATTAGCTGGTATAAAAGTTGATAGAATCCTAAATGAACCTACAGCAGCTGCTCTAGCTTATGGTTTTGAAAAAAGTTCCTCTAATAATGTTTTAGTTTTTGATTTAGGGGGTGGAACTTTTGATGTCTCATTATTAAAAATTTCTAATGGTGTATTTGATGTTAAAGCTACTTGTGGAGATACTCAACTAGGAGGAAACAATTTTGACTCAAAAATAGTAGATTGGCTTGCTGAAAAATTTCTTGCTAAACATGATATTGATTTAAGAAGGGATAGACAAGCATTGCAGAGATTAACTGAAGCTTCTGAAAAAGCTAAATGTGAATTATCAGGATTGTTAAAAACAAAAATATCATTACCTTTTATCACCACAAGTAAAGAGGGTCCATTACACATTGAAGAGACCATAGATAGAAAAATATTTGAATCATTATCTCAAGATCTATTAGACAGATTATTAGAACCTGTGCAAATTGCCTTAGATGACTCTGGATGGATCGCAGAAGATATAGATGAGGTAGTTCTTGTCGGTGGTAGCACTAGAATCCCAATGGTTCAACAATTAGTCAAGACTCTAGTGCCTAATGATCCATGTCAATCTGTTAATCCAGATGAAGTAGTTGCAATTGGCGCTGCAATACAATCCGGAATAATTAGTGGCGATTTGCAAGATTTACTGCTAAACGACGTTACACCTCTATCTTTAGGTTTAGAAACTATTGGAGGTCTTATGAAGGTACTAATACCTCGTAATACACCAATACCAGTAAGACAATCTGATGTTTTTAGTACATCTGAAGCTAATCAATCTTCAGTAGTTGTTCAAGTACGACAGGGAGAAAGGCCTTTAGCCTCTGAAAATAAATCACTTGGTAAATTTAGGTTGTCAGGAATACCACCAGCACCAAGAGGAATACCACAAGTTCAAGTAGCATTTGATATTGATGCTAATGGTCTTCTAGAAGTAAGTGCGACTGATAGAACAACTGGTCGAAAGCAAATAGTTTCAATTTCTGGAGGTTCTAATTTAAATGAACAAGAAATAAATTCGATAATTGAAGAAGCTAAAGCAAAAGCTAATGAAGATAGGAAGAGAAGATCTGTGATTGATAGAAAAAACAGCGCTTTAACTCTTATTGCGCAAGCTGAGAGAAGACTTAGGGATGCTTCATTAGAATTTGGCCCTTATGGGGCCGAAAGGCAACAACGAGCTGTTGAATTAGCCATTCAAGATGTTGAAGAGTATATAGATGACAATGATCCTCAAGAATTAGAAATTTCAGTAAGTGCTCTACAAGAAGCATTATTCGGCTTAAACAGAAAATTTGCGGCAGAAAAGAAAACTGATAATAATCCCTTACAGGGCATTAAAAATACATTTGGATCATTAAAGGATGAACTCTTTTCAGATGATTATTGGGATGATGATCCTTGGGATAATCAAATGAATAGAAATTATAGAAATTCGAGGTATGGTAATTCTAGGGACGATGATCCATGGGACAATGACTACTTCCTCTAAAAAAGATTATTTGTCGATTTTGGGTTTATCCCCTGATTTCGATGATAAAGAACTTAAAAAGGCCTTTCGAAGAGAAGCAAGAAAATGGCATCCAGATTTAAATAAAAATGATCTTAATGCAGAAGAAAGATTTAAATTAATTAATGAAGCATACGAATATCTACGTGATCCTAATATAAGGAAAAATAGTTCGGATGAAAATATCCAGGATGATTACGAAAATAATAATTTCAAGACAGGATTTCCTGATTTTCAAGATTATCTTGATTCATTATTTGGATATGAATACTCACCAAAGAATGACGAGGAATATGACAATGAACCATTTGATGATGAATCGATAAATACAAATAATGATGAATTTAATAATTATGAATACCCTACAACCTCTCCAGAAGAACCGCCTCCAGTTAAACTCCATCAAGATATTGAAACAGTTATTGAATTAACTCCTGATGAGGCATTAAATGGAGCTTCAATTTTAATAGAACTTGAAGATGAAACCGTAGTAGAAGTTGACACACCTCCTTTCGCTGGAGATGGATGGCGATTAAGACTTGAAAATATTGCAAGAGGAGGTAAAGATCATTATCTACAGTTAAAAGTTCAAACGGAAAGTGGTCTAAGAATTGATGGTTTAAGAGTTCTTTATAAATTAGAGTTATTTCCTCATGATGCTCTTCTTGGTTGTGCAGTAGAGGTTCCTACTCTTGATGGAAATGTCACACTTCAAGTTCCACCAAAATCATCTACGGGAAGAATGTTACGTTTGAAAGGTAGGGGTTTAACTTTCGAAGATAATGTAGGTGATCAATATGTTGAAATCTTGGTAGTGATACCAGCTGATATTAATGATGAAGAAATTGCTTTATATACAAGATTACAAGAACTATCACTTTCTGATTCTTAATCAAATACTATAATAAATAGAAAAGTCGATACTTATGAATATATTTGTTCTTTTATATAATTCAGGAACAGATAAGGAAGGAATTCATTCAATCGAACTTAAAGGAAGGACCATTGTTCTTATGTTTGAAGATAAGGATGATGCAACAAGATATTGTGGTCTACTAGAAGCTCAAGATTTTCCTTTGCCAAAAGTTGAAATGATCAACATCCAGGAAATAAAAGATTTCTGCATTAAATTAGATTATGAATGTAAATTAGTAGAAAAAAATTTTGTACCTAAAACCGCAGAAGATAGGTTATTAATTTCACCACCCCAGAAAAACCTAGAAGTTGAAAATTGGGATGAAGAAAAAAATAATAATAAAGATAACATTGATATAAATACCATTAAGGAAAACCTTGAAAAGTTGCTTTAGCTATTAAAATATCAATTAATTATTAAACAAATAAAAAATGACAACTGCATTATTTGAGACAGAAGTTGGAAACATTAATATTGAATTTTTCTCTGACGACGCACCTAATACAGTTAAAAACTTCACTAAGTTGATTGGTGATGGTTTTTATGATGGTCTATCATTTCACAGAGTTATTCCTGGATTTATGGCTCAGGGTGGATGTCCAAATACTCGTGATGGAGCATCTGGTATGCCTGGAACTGGAGGCCCTGGATATAATATTAAATGTGAAATCAATTCCAATAAACATTTAAAAGGTTCACTTTCTATGGCTCATGCAGGAAAGGATACAGGTGGTAGTCAGTTTTTTATAGTTTATGAATCACAGCCTCATCTCGATGGACTTCATACTGTTTTTGGTAAGACAGATGATATGGATGTAGTGCTAAAGCTTACTAACGGATCAAAAATTTTAAAGGCAACTCTTAATTAGTAACTTTAGTCTTCAAAAACTATACTAAATGTCTCTTTATCTAGATTAAATTTTCTTGTAGATGAATATAAAATTTCATTATTAATAGTAAATTTAGTTTTGATAAGTTTGATGCTACTTTTGGGATGTAATGCTTGTTCAATATTTCTAGAAACAATAACCCCAACCTTTGTACTGTTTTCGTATTTAGATAAAAACTGAATAAATAATTCTATATTCTTTATTTCTTCATCAGTAATGTTGGAATTAGTTCTATTTCGATCGTGTAAAATTTTCCAAACTAATTTTGGACGATTCCAAAAAGCCAATAATCTAGGAGTACTTTCGAGTTTAATATTAATGTTTTGAATATTACAGAATTTAATAACTTTATTTTTTATTGAAACTAGATCTATAGATTTATAGTTTCCATCAAGAAAAATAGATATAAATGGATCGATATTCCTAGGATTAGAAATATCTTCATCAAACATGTGGCCAAGCTTTGTTTTCTTAACACTCAAATATTCAGCATTATTATCATTTGGACAAATCACTAATGGAACTCTCTCAATAACTTCAATTCCATAACCGCCTAATCCAGCAATCTTTCTAGGATTGTTCGTAAGTAATTTTAATTTTTTAATACCAAGATCAGTTAATATTTGCGCTCCAACTCCATAATTTCTTAGATCTGCAGGAAATCCTAATTTTTCATTGGCTTCTACTGTGTCTAATCCTCCATCCTGTAAACTATATGCTTTTAGTTTATTTATAAGACCAATCCCTCTCCCTTCTTGCCTCAAATAAACAACAACACCCTCTTCTTCCTTTTCTATCCTTGACAATGCAGCCTCTAACTGAGGTCTACAATCACAACGTAATGATCCAAAAGCGTCACCCGTTAAGCATTCTGAATGCATTCTTACTAATACAGGTTCGCTTAATCTTGATGCTTTTTGTTTAACTAATGCAACGTGCTCTGAACCATCAAGTTCATTAACATATCCATAAGCTTTGAAATTCCCAAAAATACTTGGAAGAACTGCATCAGATTTTCTGAATACAAATCTCTCAGTTTGAAACCGATAACTTATTAAGTCAGCTATGGATATTAATTTCATTCCCCACTGTTTTGCATACTCTTTAAGTTGTGGAAGTCTTGACATGGATCCGTCAGGATTTTGTATTTCACAAATCACTCCAGCGGGATAAAGTCCTGACATTGCGGCAATATCTACTGCTGCTTCAGTATGACCTGCCCTTTTTAAAACTCCACCTTTTTTAGCTCTTAAAGGAAATATGTGTCCTGGCCTCCTTAATTCTTCTGGTTTTGTATTTGGATTTATAGCAACTTGAATGGTCTTAGCTCTGTCTTCAGCTGATATTCCTGTCGAAACGTTATTTTCAGGTCCAGCATCAATTGATATAGTAAACGCGGTTTGATTTTCATCCGTATTTCTATCTACCATTAAAGGTAAATCTAAAGAGTCGAGTTTTTCACCTTGCATAGCTAGACATATAAGACCACGTCCTTCAGTAGCCATGAAATTAATTTGCTGAGGTGTGGCAAACTGAGCCGCACAAATTAAATCACCCTCATTCTCTCTTCTTTCATCATCTACCACAATTATGCATTCACCATTTCTTATTGCTGCTAATGCATCGCTTATAGGATCAAATTCAATTTTAAAAGATTTATTAATATCCAAAATTGTTCCATTATTTGATTTGGGACTTGTTTCTTTCATTATTCCTATCAATATAGAAAAATAGTGTTTTAGTTACCCTTAATTTAACACTTTACAATCCTATCTCAAAGTCTGCCAATTCAAAGAAATGAATGTTGCAATAGTAGGTGCTACTGGTTACGGCGGTATTCAAGCGGTAAATCTTTTAAAGAAAAATAAAAACTACAAAATTTCATTTTTAGGAGGTAATAAAACATCTGGTTTAAAGTGGAATGATAATTTCCCTTTTATTTATCTAGATAATGATCCTTATATAGAAGAAATTTCAGTAGAGAATATTTCAAACAATGCAGATGTTGCTCTGCTTTGCTTACCAAATGGCCTATCTTCAACTTTGACAAGGAAATTATTAGATAGAGGAGTTAAAGTTATTGATTTATCTGCTGATTACAGATATAAATCCTTAGATGAATGGAAAAAAGTATATTCCAAAGAAGCTATTATTTATAAGAGAAATGATGATGATTTATGTAAAGAGGCAGTCTACGGTCTTCCTGAAATAAATAAAGAAGCCATTTCAAAAGGAAGATTAATTGCTTGTCCAGGATGTTATCCAACATCTGCTCTTATTCCACTAGCTCCTTATCTATCACAAGGAATTATTGAAAATGAGGGTATAGTAATTGATTCTAAAAGCGGAACTTCTGGAGGGGGTCGAGAACCAAACCAAAAGCTACTCTTATCAGAATGTGGAGAAACTCTATCAGCATATGGATTGATAAACCATAGACATACCTCAGAGATAGAACAAATAGCATCTATAATTTCTGGAAATAAAATTGAACTGCTTTTTACTCCTCATTTGATTCCAATTTCAAGGGGTATGCATTCGACTATATATGGGAGATTAAGAGATCCAGGATTAACATCTGATGATTGCAGAATTCTCTTGGACAATTATTATAGAAATTTCAAAAATATTAAAGTCTTACCTGTAGATACATTTCCATCAACAAAATGGGTTAAAAATACCAACCAAATATTCCTTTCTGTTAAAGTTGATATTCGAAATGGAAGGATTATTATTTTATCAGTAATTGATAATTTGTTAAAAGGACAGACTGGGCAAGCAATTCAAAATTTAAATATTATGAGTGGATTATCAATGGATGAAGGTCTTGAGTTAACTAATAACTTTCCATAAAATTACTTCTTATCAAAAAACCAGCATGAGAGATTGAGTGAGGTAAAATTTTATGCTCAAGCATATGTATTCTTTTGGAAAGTGATTCAATGTCATCATCATCTCTAATTGACAATGCAGCTTGCATAATCAAAGAACCACTATCTACCTCCTCATCAACAAAATGTACTGAACAACCAGTTATTTTTGAACCATTTAATATAGAGTCCTTTATCGCAGAACCACCCTTATATGCAGGAAGTAATGAAGGGTGAATATTTATAATTTTATTCTTAAATTTCTTAATAAAAAAAGGAGTGACGATTTTCATCCAGCCAGCCATTACAATAAGTTCAACATCGTAATGAATTAAAGTATTTATAATTTCTAATTCAAATAACTCTTTTTGTGAAAAGTCATTACCTCTTATTATTTTATGAGGTATTTCTACATTTTCAGCTCTTTTTATACAACCTGCTTCATCCTTGTTAGTTATAAGAACTTTTATATCAATATCTAATT
The DNA here is from genome assembly GCF_000759975.1 of Prochlorococcus marinus str. MIT 9302. Classification (GTDB taxonomy): domain Bacteria; phylum Cyanobacteriota; class Cyanobacteriia; order PCC-6307; family Cyanobiaceae; genus Prochlorococcus_A; species Prochlorococcus_A marinus_M. The sequence continues at coordinate 208,110 of NZ_JNAM01000005.1, forward strand.
CTCCTTTTTCTGAGAGATTAATTAACTCCTGAAAGTTTGTTCCTTGCCCAGAAGCAAGTACACCTATTTTTAATTTTGGAGAAAATCTTCTAAATTCAGATATCTCAGGCGAAATTATGTAGTTAAATGATTTTTCCAAATTTTTATTTTATCCAATGATAATTTTATATGAAATAAAAAAAACCTACTTTATTAATTGTGTATATTTAAAAACATATTTATTTAAAATAAATATTTAAACAATTTTAAATGATTTAAATCTTTGTACTATTCCTATAGATATAATTAAATAAATAAAAGAAACAAATATATAAAATGAATGGAGATTTAAACTCATGGGATAAATTTTGTAATTATCTTTGGTTTGATAAAAAATTAAATATATGGTTAGACATAAGCAAAATTAATTTTACAAATGATGAAATAGGCTCTTTAGAAGAGAAATTTATAGATGTTTTTTCATCAATAAAAAAATTAGAAAATGGTGCAATCTCAAATATTGATGAAAATAGACAAGTTGGACATTATTGGCTTAGAAATCCAACAATTTCTCCATCTTCCAAAATAGGAGAGGAGATTAGTTCAGATATTAATGATATTTCTGAATTTGGTAAACAAATATTAAATGGAAATATTAAGAATCAGAATAATCAGAACTACACTGATGTTCTTTGGATAGGAATTGGTGGAAGTGGATTAGGCCCATTACTTATTACAGAGTCACTACAAAAGTACTCAACAGGATTAGAATTTTCTTATATCGATAATGTTGATCCATTTTTAATTAGCGAAAAGTTAGAAGAATTATCTGAAAAACTATCTACAACATTATTTGTAGTAGTAAGCAAATCAGGTGGTACCCCTGAACCTAGAATTGCTATGGAAATTATTAAAAGTCATTGTGAGAACAATTCTCTTGAATGGAATTCAAATGCGATAGCTATAACTATGAAAGATAGTAAGTTATTTAAAAAAGCTACTACTGAAAATTGGTTAAAAATTTTTAATTTACAAGATTGGGTTGGAGGAAGAACTAGTATTACAAGTGCTGTTGGATTACTTCCATTAGCTCTTATTAATGAAAATATATTTGAATTTATTAGAGGTGCATCATTAATGGATGAGGCAACACGTACAAGCGATTTTAAAAATAATCCCGCAGCATTATTGTCATCTGCATGGTATTTAACTGGTGATGGCGTTGGGAAGAGAGATATGGTTGTTTTACCTTATAGAGATAGGTTACAAGTATTTAGTAAATATCTTCAACAATTAGTAATGGAATCATTAGGTAAGAAATTCAATAGGAATGGTGAAGTGGTTAATCAAGGTATTTCAGTTTTTGGTAATAAAGGATCTACAGATCAACATGCTTATGTTCAGCAACTGAGAGATGGTATTGATAACTTCTTTTGTATTTTTATTGAATTATTAGATTCTCCCTCGACTAATATTTTTAATGATAAAGAGAATCCTAAAGAATATCTTTCTGGTTTTTTGCAAGGAACCAGATCCGCACTTTCTAGTGAAAACAGACAAAGTATCACTATCACATTAGAAGAATTAAATTGTTTTTCACTAGGTTCCTTAATCGCTTTATTTGAGAGGGCTGTATCTTTCTATGCTGAATTAGTAAATATAAATGCATATGATCAACCTGGTGTTGAAGCTGGAAAGAAAGCAGCTGCAAATATTATTGATTATCAACAAAAAGTAAGTGATTTGTTAGACAAAGGAGGAGAATATTCTATAAATGATATAACATCATTATTTGATAATTCAGTAAAAGAACCTATATTTTTCATCCTCCGTGAAATGTGTTTCGGTAATGATGATTATTTAGTTAAGGGCGACTGGTCAAATCCAAATTCATTAGTTATTCAAAAAACAAAATTTTAAACAACAATATTCATAATTTTTCCTTTAACAATAATTATTTTTCTAATTTCTTTATCTTTAGTCCACTTTAATATGTTTGGTCTTTTAAGTGTTAATTCCTTTATTTGATCTTCATTGATTTCATTATTAATATTTATTTTGTCTCTAACTTTTCCATTCACTTGTATTACTAGTTCATATGAATCTTCTTTTAGTGCTTCGACATTAAATGAAGGCCAGTGTTCTAAATGAACAGAATTTTTAAATCCTATAAGATGCCATATTTCTTCTGCGATATGAGGAGCAAATGGAGCCAACAAAATACAAAATGTTTTTAAAGCATCATTTTTTAAATTTTTGTTTACGTCATTAATCAAATTTGATAATGAATTATAAAACTTCATTAGTTCTGAAATCGCTGTATTAAATTGGTTATTTATTATGTCATTTGTAATTTCTTTAATTGCAATATTCATTGACTTTATTAAAGCTTTTTCTTTATCTGGATAGGACTTATTTTTACTATTTATATCTTTTTCGCAATTTATATACAGCTTCCAAATCCTGCTTAAAAATCTAAATTGTCCTTCAACATCTGTATCTCCCCATTCCAAATCTTTTTCTGGTGGTGCTTTAAATAATATAAACATTCTTGCTGTATCTGCCCCATATTTTTTAATTACAGATTCAGGATCTATTCCATTATATTTTGATTTGGACATCTTCTCAAAAAGAACTTCAAGTTTAGAATTGTCAATTGGATCTGTTGGATTTGATAGGTCCGAAATATCTGAGGGAGAAACATATTTACCTGTTTTATTGTTTTTATAGGCAGCGGCCTGAACCATTCCTTGAGTTAATAGTTTTTTGAATGGTTCATCAATTTCAAATAGTTTATTATCTCGGAGGGCTTTAGTGAAAAATCTTGCATATAACAAATGCAAAATTGCATGCTCTACTCCTCCAACATATTGATCTACGGGCAACCAATTATTAATTTCAATCTTTTTAAATGGCTTATTCGAACATTTTGACGATGGATATCTTAAAAAATACCAAGATGAACACATGAAAGTGTCCATAGTATCAGTTTCTTTTATAGCAGCTGTTCCACATTTTGGACATGTTGTACTTATCCAATTATTATTATCACCTAGAGAATTAATCTTATTTGCTGAGATTTCTATATCTTTTGGTAAGGAAACAGGTAATTCTGATTGTTTTAAAGGAACAGAACCACATTTTTTACAGTTAACTATTGGTATGGGACATCCCCAATATCTTTGTCTAGATATTAACCAATCTCTTAGACGATATTGAATCTTATTTTCAGCCCATCCATTATTTACTCCGTCCTCTGATATTTTTAATTTAGCAATAGTATTTTCTAAACCATCGTATTGATTTGAATTAATAAGAAATCCATTTTCTACATAAGCATTATCAAGCTCGATACTTGATTCACTTTTTTCTTTTACTATTACCTCTTTAATATCTATATTGTTTTTCTTGGCAAATTCAAAATCTCTTAGATCATGAGCAGGTACACCCATGACAGCACCTGTACCGTATTCATCAAGAACATAACTTGCCACCCAAATAGGTATAGGTTCAGAATTTACTGGATTTATAGCTATTAAGCTAGTTTTTATTCCAATTTTTTCAAGATCATTATTTGTATTTTTTTTCAAATATAGTTTTAGTTTTTCTATTTCTTGTAAAGTTGCGTGATCAGAAATATTTTTAATTAATGAATGATTAATCGAAATTGCCAAATAGGTAACTCCAAATAAAGTATCAGGTCTTGTTGTGAATACAGTTATTCTCTCTTTTGGTTTGTTATTAATATTGAAAATAATATTTGTACCAATTGATTTTCCAATCCAATTATCTTGCATTATTTTTACTCTCTCAGGCCAATTATCTAATTTTTCTAAATCCTTTAATAACTCATCTGCATAGTTAGTAATCCTTAAAAACCATTGCTTTAATAATTTCTTTTCAACTAAAGCTCCAGATCTCCAAGATTTACCCTCTGAGTCAACTTGTTCATTCGCTAAGACCGTATTATCTATAGGATCCCAATTTACTTCTGATTCCTTTTGATAAACAAGACCTGCCTTGTATAACTCTAAAAATAGATATTGTGTCCAAATATAATAATTTTCATCACAGGTGGCAAATTCCCTTTCCCAATCAACTGATAATCCCAAAAGCTTTAATTGTGACTTCATATGAGAAATATTTTTTTTAGTCCAGACATTTGGACTAATTCCCCTTTCAATCGCTGCATTCTCTGCAGGCAAACCAAATGCGTCCCAACCCATTGGATGCAAAACAGTTTTCCCCTTAAACCTTTGAAACCGAGCTATTAAGTCTGTAATGACATAATTCCTAACATGACCCATATGAAGATTACCTGATGGGTATGGGAACATTGATAAGGCATAAAATTTTTCGCTATTCTCAGTTAATACATCGGTTTTATATAAATCGTTTTCTGTCCATATTGACTGCCATTTTTTTTCTATTTCAGATGGATTATATAAATTGGTATCAAATTCATATTGTTTATCAGGAGAAATCACTTAATTCTTATTTATTAAATTATTATTTTAATATCCATTGTATAAAATAGAAATAGATTGTTAAAAGGAATAATTTATAATTAAAATTTAAAATATATTATCTACAAATGAAAAATATAAATTTTGAAAAATATCAAGGAAACGGAAATGATTTTTTAGTAATTGATTCCAGAGGAAATGAACTATATAAAAATTACAAGACAAATAAATTTTTTGATATAAAAAAAATTTGTAACAGACAATTTGGTGTTGGAGCTGATGGTGTAATTTTTATAGAAGAACCTAATGAAGATAATTATGCAAAAATGATAATCTTTAATTCTGATGGTTCTGAGGCACAAATGTGTGGAAACGGAATCAGGTGTTTAGTTGAGTATCTCCATTTAAATGATTCAATTAAGAATAAAAATATTGAATATAAAATTGAGACTAAGGCTGGTTTAAAAATTGCAAAATACATAAATGATGAAATTACAGTAAAAATGGGAGTACCAATTTTAGATAGTCAAAATATTCCAACAAAAATCGAAAAAAAAACTAATTCACTTCCTTCACATGATTTTATTGAGAAAAATTTTAATAATAAAGGTTATGCAGTAGGCATGGGAAATCCTCATTTAATATTCTTTGTGCAAGACTTAGAGTCAATTGCTTTTTCTAGACTTGGTCCTATATTTGAAAAAAATGAATTATTTCCAGAAAAAACTAATGTTCATTTTTGTCAAATCCTAAATAGAGATAATATAAATGTAAAAGTATGGGAAAGAGGCGCAGGTCCAACCTTAGCCTGTGGAACAGGAGCTTGTGCTATTCATGTAGCAGCTTACAAATTAGGCCTTTGTAATTCAGAAACCATAGTAACTTTACCAGGAGGTAATCTTAAGATTGATTGGTCAAAAGACGATAGTGAAGTCATGATGACGGGTAATGCTAAAAAGGTTTTCTCGGGATCAATGTTAGTAAATTAATGGATAATAATTTTATCTATTTAGATAATGCATCTACAACTCCATTATCTGATAATGTTTTAAATATAATAAATTCAACTTATAGGAATTATTGGTGTAATCCATCATCCACATATGAGCAGGGTATAAAATGCTCTACATATCTTGAAAAAATTAGATCTAAAATTGCTTATATATTTGATGCAGAACCAGAGGATATAATTTTTACATCTGGTTCTTCGGAATCGACAAATATTGTATTTAGTAAAATCTATGAGAGCTTTAAAAATGGTAGAGTTGTTATTTCAAATATTGAACATCAGGCAACAACTATATGTGCTAATAAACTAAGAAAACAAAGCTGGGATATATGTGAATGGACTGTAAATAATGATGGAATTTTAAATATTTTAAATATTGAAAAAATTTTAACTAAAGACACTAAGCTTGTATCAATTATTTGGGGACAAAGTGAAATTGGTACAATACAACCTGTTCAATTTATAGGTTCAAAATGTGAAAAATTAAATATAATGTTTCATTTAGATGGAACTCAAATATTAAGTAATGGAATATTCAGTTGGCGAGATCTTAAATGTGACTTTTTAAGTTTATCTGCTCATAAATTTGGAGGTCCAAAAGGTATAGGTATACTTTTAACAAAAGAAAAGTCTAGAATGATTTTAAAAAATAAAGACATATCACTTACCCAGGAATATTCAATTAGACAAGGTACACAAGCTTTGCCATTAATCGCTGGAATGTATGAATCATTAAAGAATATTAAAGGAAAAATAAAATTATATGATTACATAACTGAATTCCCTTCAAATAATATTAATAAACTTAAAAATTATTTTTTTAAAAAAATTGAGGATAATAATCACATAAAGATTACTGGCAGTATTAACCATAGACTTCCTAATCATATTTCATTTCTAATATTAAATAAACTATTTGAGCCTATAAGGGCCTATAAAATTGTTAATTTCATGTCAGAAAATCATATAGCAATAAGTAGTGGAAGTGCATGTTCAAGTTCATCTGGGAAACCTAGTTCAACCCTAAAGAATATTGGTTTTAAAGATGATGAACTATATTCAAATATTCGTGTTACTTTAGGTTCAATAAACAATAAGTCAGAAATAGATAAATTTTTAGAACTTATTCAAATATGCATTGACAAATTTTAATGGCAAGTAAGTACAGACTACCTAAAGATTTAAACGAATCTCTTAAAAATATGGAGGATGCAATCATTCCAACTTTATTAGATTCAGATAAAAGATTTACTATAGAATTTAATTTTGAAGGATTGAAATTTAACAGAATAGGAATAACTATTTATAAAATATTAGCTAAAAATAATAATGTATTCATAACATTTGCTGATCAAGGAGCGGTAGCTTTGGCTCAAAGAGACTATCCAGATATCAAAGATAGAATTTCTACTTTTAAAGCATTTAATGAATCTAATAATATAAATAATATTGATAGTACAATGATATCGATGATACCTCAGCCTTATGATTTTGATTCATTTGAACCTATGTCTAATAATTATCAAGGGACTCATTATTCATTAAATCCAAAATTTGAAGATGCGAATATTGGTATAGGAAGTGTTATTAGAGAGAGACGTAAAAACTTTGTTAAAACATGGAAAAATATTTATTTTCTTCAACCTTTAAATAAAGCAGCTCTTATGCATATTTATCCTAATAACTGGTTGCTTTTCAAAGAAGAAAACAAAAAATATTTTTTAAAAAAAGAATTTGAAATTAAACCCGATAATGAATCTATTTTTGTAAATTTATAGATTGAATGTGAAAAAAAAATTTTATTCTGTTTTCCTGATTGTTATTGCTTTAGTAACATCACCTTACTTAATAAGATATTTACTAATAAATCAAAAAATAAGTATTTTAAATAGTATTTATTTTAATTTCCCTGTAATAATTACTAATAACAAAATATGTCCTAACTATGATGCTTTATTGAATCAAACTCTTGATAATTCATTTAGTGTATCAATTATCAATAATAAAGGGACAATAATTAGTTCCTATAATGATGAAGTTCCAAGGTTGCCAGCATCAAATCAAAAGTTATTCTCATCAGCTTATGTTTTAAGTAAATATAAATTAAATAATAATTTAAAGACTTCGTTATTAAAAAAAAATAAGAAAAATTATTATTTGATTGGTCAAGGTGATCCAGATCTGAATTATGAAAATATAATTGAACTAATTTCGAATGTTAAAGAAAATAAAATTATTAACTTTAATATTGTAGAAATCGATTCAGAATTACATTGGCCTAATGGTTGGACAAATACTGATAAACTTTACGAATATGGATCTCCAATTACTTCTCTTGCAATAGAAAGTAATCACAATAAATATGAAGATATTTATGCTTTAAAAAATTTTATTAAAAACTATTTAAAAAATAAATTTTTAAATTCAAATATAAATATTAATTTTTATGATTCAGAAAAAAAATTCTATTTAAAAGATACTATCGAGATAAAGAAAATATACTCAACTCCAATTCTTTCATTATTAACTCTAATAAATTCTGAAAGCCATAATTTTACTGCAGAATCTCTCTTTAAAAATGCCTCAAATACATGGAACGACAATGATTATATAAAGTTAAAAAATTGGTTAGAAAATAAAGGTCTCCCAGTAAATAATACATACTTTACAGATGCTAGTGGATTGTCTAGAAATAATAAAATTACAACAAAGTTAGTTGTATTGTTTTTAGATAAAATGAGATATTCAAATGATTTTAAAGCTTATCAATCTACACTTTCAATTATGGGATTAAGAGGAACATTAGCTAATCGATTTGTTAATAGTGAATTATCAGGAAAGTTTTTTGGAAAAACTGGTACTCTCTCAAATGTATTTGCATTATCTGGCTATTTATATAAAAATGGAGAGCCAATAATTATTAGCATTATCCAAAATTCTAATAATATTGATAAAGAAAAAGCTTTTAAATTATTACGTGATGTTTATTACATAAAATCATGTAACTAAATATTTTATTTAAAATATTCTTTTAAATCTCTTTCAACGGAGGGAGGTACCATGTGTTTAATTTCTCCACCAAATTTTGCAACTTCTTTTACTAAAGAGCTACTAAGAAAACTAAAATTTGTATTTGTGGATAAAAATATAGTTTCAATATCATTATTTAGAGATTTATTTGTATGTGCAATCTGAAGTTCATACTCAAAATCACTCATTGCTCTTAACCCTCTTAAAATAAGGTTAGCTTTTAAATCTTTTGCACAATCGACAGTTAGGCCTGAATAAGAAATAACTTCAACATTAGGTAAATGGGAAAGAGAATTTTTTATTTGTAATATTCTTTTTTGAAGATTAAATGTTGGTGTTTTAGAAGTATTTTCTAAAACAGCAACAACTAGATTGGCAAATAATTTTTCTGCCCTTTCAATTAAATCAATATGTCCGTTTGTTAGTGGATCAAATGTACCTGGATAAAGAATTTTCATGAATTTATTATGATCAAATAAAAAATTTAGCTAAAATAAGATTATTAGATAAATCAATTATGACATTAAATCTAGAAGCAAAAAAAATCTTATTAAGAAAAATACCGCACGGATTATTTATTTGTGGCGTTAGAGACGAAGATAAAAATGAAGTGAATGGATTTACTGCTAGTTGGGTGACTCAAGGTTCCTTCAACCCCCCATTAGTTGTTATGGCTGTTAGAGCAGAGGGTTCTAGTCATGAAATAATAAAATCTACAAATAAGTTCTCATTAAATGTACTTAAAAGTGATCAAAAGGATCTAGCAGCAATTTTCTTTAAACCACAAAAAGCATTAGGAGGTAGATTTGAATCAGTTGAATTTAATTTAGGAGAGCTTGGTTTGCCTATTTTAGTTGATAGTGTCGGTGGAGTTGAATGTAATGTTGTTGGAAATGTTATTCATGGAGACCATACCGTTTTTGTAGGAGAAGTTCAATCGGCTTATTTGAATAATGATGTTGACTCACTCAATTTATCTTCAACTGGCTGGAATTATGGAGGTTAACCATCTTAAATGATCAATTCCTCTATCAAAACAATAGATAATAAATATAATTTCAAAATTGAATATAAATTAATTAACAATAAGGAGTTATTAAAATCAAGACTATCCGAAATTCCAAAATCATCTGGTTGTTATCTTTTTAAAGACATAGATAACAATTTACTTTATATTGGCAAATCTAAAAAACTACGCAGTAGAGTAAGTAGTTATTTCAATAATTTTTCAGATTTAACTCCAAGATTGAGTTTGATGGTTCGTCAAATAACTGAAATCGAAATTATAGTTACAGATAGCGAATATGAAGCACTAAATTTAGAGTCAAATTTAATAAAAACAAACAAACCATACTTTAATATTCTTTTAAAGGATGATAAGAAATATCCATATCTTTGCATAACTTGGAGTGAGAAATATCCTCGAATATTTATTACAAGAAGAAGAAGAAATAGAAATAATTTAGATAGATATTATGGACCTTATGTTGATGTCGGATTATTAAGGAGAACATTATTTACGATAAAAAAAATTTTTCCACTTAGACAAAGACCAAGGCCAGTCTATAAAGATAGAACTTGTTTGAATTATTCAATAGGAAGATGTCCAGGTGTATGCCAAGAAATAATATCTTCTGACGATTATAAAAAAATAATGAAACAAGTATCTATGATATTTCAGGGAAGAAATGATGACTTAGAAATAGTTTTAAACCAAAAAATGATGCGATTCTCAAATGATTTAGATTATGAGAATGCAGCAAAAATAAGAGACCAAATTTCAGGTTTAAAATTATTAACTGAATCACAAAAAATATCAATTCCAGATTCTTCAATTAATAGAGATATTTTTGGAATAGTTTCAGAAAAAAACGTAGCTAGTATCCAAATCTTTCAAATGAGATCTGGTAAATTAATTGGTAGAATTGGCTATAGTCAAAAATTAAATAATGAAGATGAAAATCTTATACTACAAAGGGTATTAGAAGAGCATTATATGAATGTTGAAGGCGTAGAAATACCATCAGAAATTCTTATGCAATATAACCTTCCAAAACAAACAACAATAGAGGATTGGTTAACGGAGCTAAGAAAAAAGAAAGTAAAAATTATAATCCCAAAAAGAAATAAAAAACATGAAACTGTAGAAATGGTTTTAAAAAATGCAAAATTAGAATTAGATAGGATATTAAATGGGATAAAAGATAATGAATCATCAATTGAGGATCTAGCTCAAATACTTGAATTAAGCGAACAACCTAAAAGAATTGAAGGTTATGATATAAGCCATATTCAAGGTACAGACCCTGTAGCATCACAAGTCGTTTTTATTGATGGTATTCCTTCTAAACAGCATTATAGGAAATATAAGATAAAAGATCCAAACGTTTTTATAGGGCATAGTGATGATTTTGCCTCGATATATGAAGTAATACATAGAAGGTTTAAAAAATGGTCAAGGTTTAAAAATAGCGGAGGAGATTTTTCAATATTAAATGATAAAACGAATAGCAAATTAGATAATCAACTTCTATCAGATTGGCCTGATTTAATAATGATTGACGGAGGGAAAGGGCAGTTAAATGCAGCTATTAAAGCATTAAAAGAATTAAATCTTGAGGAGGAAGTTACTATATGTTCATTGGCAAAAAAAAATGAAGAAATATTTATTCCAGGCTTTACAAAATCTCTTGATACTGATGAAAATCAAAAAGGAGTTCTTCTATTAAGAAGGATAAGAGATGAAGCACATAGATTTGCATTATCATTTCATAGAGACAAAAGATCTAAGAGAATGAATAGATCACAACTATCCCAAATCAGTGGATTGGGGCCATCAAGAATAAGAGAACTGCTTGAACATTTTAAATCAATAGACGCGATAAGAATAGCTAGTAAAGAGGATTTATCAAAAGTTAAAGGACTTGGAAAAAATTCAGTAAATGATATATATGATTATTTTAACGAGTTATAAATATTAATTAATTTTTGAAAAAGAGAATTCTTGTTGTTGTTAAATATAACTATATTAAAAATATATATTTATAAATTAATCTAGTAATTTGGCAGCTGAAGCATATCTCTGGTTTAAATCACTTCACATTATTGGTGTAATCGTTTGGTTTTCGGGACTTTTTTATTTAGTAAGACTTTTTATATATCATGAAGAATCTAAAAATATGGATAATGAATTAAAAATTGCCTTTAATAAACAATACACCTTGATGGAAAAAAGGCTGGCGAATATAATCACAACTCCTGGGATGATATTAGCTTTAAGTATGGCTATATGCATGGTTATTATGCAGCCAAGTTGGTTAAGTGAGAAGTGGTTGCAAATTAAAATTTCTTTTGTTTTGGGATTAGTAATTTATCATTCTTATTGTTATAAAATAATGTATTCATTACAAAATGGCACCTCAACCATTTCAGCAAAAAATCTAAGATTATTAAATGAATTGCCTACTTTATTATTATTTATAATTGTACTTTTAGTTATTTTTAAAAATAATTTCCCAACCAGTGTAGCTACATGGAGTGTAGTTGGACTTGTTATTTTCATGTTGGCTTCAATACAATTATATGCAAAGATTAGAAAGAAAAATGAGAATTCATTAAGTAATGAATAGGGAAGACTTAATTAAATTAACTTCCAATATTAATAAATATAGTTGTCCTAAAAATATTAATTTTCACTGTCATACAAAATTTAGTGATGGAAGTTTAGAACCGTATGAACTTTTAGAACAAGCTTATAAAAATAACTTGAAATTTTTATCAATAACCGATCATCATACAATTAAAGCTCATGAATATATAAAAAAAAATAATATACTCACAAATTATCCTAAAGATTCTTTTAAATTAATTTCGGGAATAGAAATTAATTGTTTGATTCTAGGATGTTTAGTACATGTAATTGGATTGGGAATAGATATAAAAAGTAGATACCTTAATCCCTACATCCTTGGAGAATCACCAATAGGTAATGATTTAAATATTAAATCAGTTACTAATGCAATAAATTTAGCTGGTGGTTTATCATTTCTTGCACATCCGGCAAGGTACAGGATTCCCTTTTATAAATTAATTCCAGAGGCCAAAATACAAGGTATTGATGGAATAGAGGTTTGGTACGATTATGAACTTAATGAAGTATGGAATCCTAGTTTATTTGTCTGTTCAGAAATAGATAAATTAGCAGATAAATATTCAATGCTAAAAACATGCGGAACAGATAGTCATGGACTTTCACTATTAGGCAGATAATTCAGAATTCGTTCTTTTCAATTCTTGAATCAGTATTAATAATTATTTTTTTTAAATTTTCAATAAAATCAGAAGAACAATTATTCCACATTTTTCTATTTACAATTTCAAGAAATCTTTGTGCAATATCTCTTAATGCCCATGGATTATTCTCTAGAAAGAAATTCATAAGATCCCGATCACATAACCATGATTTATAAACTTCCTCATAACACCAATCTGATACTACTTCAGTAGATGCATCAAAAGCATATAAGTAATCTAGTGTCGCTGAAAATTCAAAAGCTCCTTTATATCCATTATCCTTCATTCCATTTATCCATTTAGGGTTAAGAATTCTTGATATAACAACTTTATTAATTTCATCTTGTAATTTTGAAATTTCAGATAATCCAAATTTAGATAAATCACCATGATACATTTCAGGTAATTTACCGCTCAATTTTTTTACTGCTGAAGATAAACCACCCTGAAACTGATAATAGTCATCAGAATCTAAAATATCATGTTCCTTATTATCTTGGTTATGAACAACTAACTGCACATTTTTAAGAGCATTTTCTAATGATTTTATATCCTCTATGGGTTCAAGATTATCACTGTAAATCCACTTACTCCAATTAAGAAAAGATTCTCCAAAATCATCAATATTTTCCCAATTAGAATTTGAAATCAGTTCTTGTAGACCAGCTCCATATGAACCAGGCGCTGAACCAAATATACGATTAATTGGATCACCACCCTTTAATGCGCCAGCAAGAGGGTTAAATTTATCATTTTCATTAAGATTAGAAATAAGATTTATTGCTTTAGAAGTTAATTTAATTAACTGAGGAAATGCATCTCTAAACATTCCCGAAATCCTTAATGTAACATCTACCCTTGGCCTATCGAGAACAGATAAAGGGATGATTTCTAAATCAATTACTCTTCTTGAGGGTCCATCCCAAATAGGTTGTACGCCTAATAAATATAATATTTGACAAATGTCTTCTCCACCATTTCTCATGGTGGATGTTGCCCATACAGATATTGCTATATTTTTTAAATCTTCTCCATTGTCTTGTTTATATAAATCAATTATTTGAGACGCAGATTTACAACCAACACTCCATGCTGATTCAGTTGGCAGTCCTCTAGCATCAACTGAAAAGAAATTTTTACCAGTAGGTAAAGCTTCAGTTTTACCTCTCGTAGGGGCACCAGATGGACCACTTTTTACATATTTACCATTTAATGAATTAATAAATGATAATTTTTCATTATATGAAGAATTAATGATTGGATTAAGAATCTCATTTTTTAATAATAAAAAATAATTATTATGTTTTTTATCATTATAGAAATAGTCTATTATTTTCTGATTTTTATATTTTTCTAGAAATTTTATATTGGTTTTCTTTTTGTAAAAAAACAAATATATTAGATATTTTGCTTGTTGTTCCAAAAAATCGATAGCCATTCTAAAGTTTAGTATTTTATTGTTTGAAAAATTCAAAAATATTTTTTTATCCTTTTCAGTTAACTTTTGATCATATATATTTGTCCAAGGATTCAAATCTAGTTTTAAATTTTTCGCTATATATTGAACAATACCAATTCGTCTTGCATTTGGCACTCTAGCAATACACAAGAATAAATTTATTTCATTAATATCATTCTGCCTATTGCCAAAAACATGCAATCCTGTTCTAATTTGAGATTCTTTAATTTTGCAAAGAAAGGAATCAATTTCTTCTATTTGATTATTTTTATTCTTTAACGTAATTTCACTAAATTCTTTTTTAATTAATTCAAAAATCGATTTTTCTATTATTTCAATACGATTAGAATTTAATAATTTTGCTTCAAAATATTCGTCTAAATAATTTTCTAATATTGAATATTTTCCATATAATTCTGACCTATCCAAAGGGGGGGTTAAATGATCAATAATTGTAGCAGCAGTTCTTCTTTTAGCTTGGGATCCTTCGCCAGGATCATTTACGATAAAGGGATATATATTTGGTATGGCTGGACAAATAACATTTGGGAAACATTTATTGCTGAGACCTATAGATTTGCCAGGTAACCATTCAACAGTCCCATGTTTACCAATATGGCATATAGCATTTGCATTAAAAACTTTTTCAATCCAAAAATATTGTGCTAAGTATCTATGGGGAGGTGGAAGATCAGGTGAATGAATATCTCTATCAGTGTAAGCGTCATAACCTCGTTGAGGTTGAATCAATAATGTTATTTTTCCAAATCTAAGACCATTTATTGAGAAGCCATTATTTTCAAGATCGATCGCATCAGATGGTTTGCCCCAACGATTAACAATAATATTTTTTGGATCAAGTTCTAAATATTTCCAATATTTTAAATATTCACTAAGTGGTAAGTAATCTAAAGGTTTGTTATTTTGAGATTCAATATCATTAGTTCTAGTTTTAATAAGAATTGACATTAATTCCGAAGAATCTTGAGGATAATCAGAAGATCCAAGGTCATAACCTTCTTCTTTTAACCAGTTAAGAATATTTATTATCGAAGATGGTGTATTAAGACCAACGCCATTACCGATTCTTCCGTTCTTTACAGGATAATTACTTATTACTAAACAAATTCTTTTTTCAAAATTATTAAGTTTCTGAAGTTTCACATAATTTTTTGCAAATTTTGAAATCCATTCAATACCTACTTGATCAGCTTTGTAACTAGTTATTTCACTGTAAAGTGTATTTTTTTTTGAAATTATTTCTTTAAATGCAGAAGGACAGGTAGTAATTCTTCCATCAAATTCGGGAATAATTATTTGCATTAATAAATCAGATGAATTCATTCCAATGGATGAATTTAACCAATTTTTTCTTGATTTATTAGAAGAAAGAAGCTGTAATATTGGAATTTTAAGAGAAGTAAAAATATTTGTTGAATTTTCAATTAAATCATTATTTTTAATTTGAGATGAAGAAAATGAAGTTGTGGTAATTATTATTTTAATATCTTCTTTTTTAAAAATTTCTATTAATTTCTTTTGAATAATATGATCTTTTAGAGTTGAAATAAAAAATGTTTTAGGGGATAGTCCGCATTTTCTTAACTGCAAGTTAAGTTTTTCGTTTACTTCAATTTCATTAGCCAAAAAAAGCGATTTATAGGAAATTATTCCTATCTTTTCACCTTTTTCAATTTTCCAATCATACAAATATGGATCTGCATAATAAGAAATTTTCAAAAATTCATTAGGAATTAATGTTTCATCTATTTTTAGATAATTTAAACAATTAAGAAATTTTCTATAATTATCTATTCCTCCAGATCTTAGTAATTTAGAAATATTTAATGCTAAATCTTTATCTATACTACTTATTTCACATAAGGAGACTTCCTGGTCATGTGTACCAGATAGGATTACTAGCTTCCTTTTTTTATCAACTTCTTGCCAATTTAAAAGTTGTTCAATGCCATAACTCCATGTACCTTTATCTCCGAATAATCTTAGGACTACAACTTTTGCATAATTAACTGTTTTTAATAGATAATTATCTATTTGAGCTGAGGAATTTAAACTAGAAATTTCTAAAGCCCGTATATTATTTCTTATTGAAGTTAATTCTTCTTCTAATAATAGACTTGATATTAGATTCAAATCAGCTTTGACACTTGTTATAAAAATAAAATCTGCGACTGGTTGTTCTATTAAATCATCCTTATTCTTTTCATTTCCTGCTATATTTAATATCCTGTGCATTTTTATATATAAATAAGGTTTAGAATAATTAAGTAGGATAAAACAAGTTTACCTCAATTAAATAAATTAAATATGCATGAATTTCTTCCATACGCCTGGTTCGAAGGTAAATGTATTCCATTTAAAGAAGCAAAAATATCAATAGCTACACATGCACTACATTATGGTACTGCTGCATTTGGAGGAATGCGAGCAATACCTAATCCTTCTAATAAAGAAGAATTCCTTTTGTTTAGAACTGATAAACACATAAAAAGATTATCTCAAAGTGCAAAATTGCTCTTAACTGAAATATCTGAAGAATATATTTTTAATGCATTACAAGAAGTTATAAAAAGAAATAAGCCACAAAAACCTATATATATAAGACCATTTGTTTATACAAGCGATTTAGGTATAGCTCCAAGACTACACAATATTGAAACAGATTTCTTTATTTATTGTATTGAACTAGGAGATTATCTGTCCCCAGAGGGCGTTTCTTGCAGAATGAGCAGTTGGACTAGACAAGAAGATAGATCACTACCATTGAGAGGGAAAATAAGTGGAGCATATATTACTAGTTCATTAGCTAAAACAGAAGCCAGTTTATCGGGCTTTGATGAAGCCTTACTATTAAATTCAAGTGGTAAGGTAAGTGAAGCTAGCGGTATGAATTTATTTATTGTTAGAAATGGAGAATTAATCACTCCTGGTGTTGATCAAGATATCCTGGAAGGGATTACTAGAGCTAGCGTAATTGAATTAGCAAAAACATTTGGAATAAATGTAATTGAAAGGCCTGTAGATAAAACAGAATTATTAATAGCAGATGAAGTTTTTCTTACTGGTACAGCAGCAAAAATTACGCCAGTTAAAAATATTGAATCAACTGTATTAAATGTTGAAAGACCAATAATGAATAAGTTAAAAAATAAGCTTATTGAAATAACAGAAGGTCGTTCTCAAGACTATGATAATTGGGTTACAAGAATTTCAATATAAAAATCGATTTTTACCATTATGGAATGTTTCAGAAGCTATTTAAATAGAGATGAAAAGCCATTAATTATTTTTGACGGGGGTACTGGAACATCTTTTCAGAACTTAAATCTTACTTCAGATGACTTTGGAGGAATAGAATTAGAGGGATGTAATGAAAACCTTGTTTTATCATCACCAAAGTTAGTTGAAAAGGTTCATAATTCATTCTTAGAAGCAGGTTGTCATGTTATAGAAACTAATACTTTTGGAGCTTCATCAATAGTTCTTGAAGAATATGATATTGCCGACAAGGCTTATGAGATAAATAAAAATGCGGCATTAATAGCCAAAAAAAGTACTGCTAAATATTCATCAATTGATAAACCAAGGTTTGTTGCTGGTTCAATTGGACCAACAACTAAATTACCCACATTAGGACATATAGATTTTGATGAATTAAAGCAATCATACAAAGAACAAATACATGGTCTTATAGATGGCGGAGTTGATCTTCTTTTAATAGAAACTTGCCAGGATGTTTTGCAAATAAAATCTGCCCTATTAGCATCAAAAGAATTACTTGAAAGTAAAAATATAGATATACCTATAATGGTCTCTATAACAATGGAAACAACAGGTACTATGCTTGTTGGATCAGATATAGCATCAGCATTAACAATATTAGAGCCATTTAATATAGATATCCTTGGTCTTAATTGCGCAACTGGTCCAGAACAAATGAAGGATCATATTAAATATTTATCTGAAAATTCACCCTTCGCTATAAGTTGTATTCCCAATGCAGGCCTACCTGAAAATATTGGTGGTGTTGCTCACTATAAATTAACGCCAATAGAATTAAAAATGCAGTTAATGAATTTTATTTATGACTTTAATGTTCAATTGATTGGTGGATGTTGTGGGACGACACCAGACCATATTAAATATCTTTCTTCAATTATCGATGATATTATTGAAGAAAAAAGGACTAACAATAATTGTAGGAACAATTCAAGAGGTTATATTCCTTCAGCATCATCAATATATAATTCTGTGCCATACAAACAAGACAATTCGATTTTGATTGTAGGAGAAAGATTAAATGCAAGTGGATCTAGAAAGGTAAGGGAGTTATTAAATAACGACGATTGGGATGGTTTAGTTTCAATAGCTAAGCAACAACAAAAAGAAAATGCACACGTTCTAGATGTAAATGTTGATTATGTGGGGAGAGACGGAGTGAAAGATATGAAGGAAATAACGTCAAGACTAGTTACAAATATAAATTTGCCATTAATGATTGATTCTACAGATGCTGACAAAATGGAAAGTGGATTAAAGTCAGCTGGTGGTAAATGTATTATAAATTCAACCAATTACGAAGACGGTGATGAAAGGTTTGATCAAGTTCTAAATTTGGCCTTAGCTTATGGCTCAGGACTTGTAATTGGAACTATTGATGAAGATGGAATGGCAAGGAATTCAGAAAAAAAATATAACATTGTTAAACGAGCGATTAATAGAACCAGAGAATGTGGTTTATCTGATTATGAGCTTTTTTTTGATCCATTAGCTCTTCCAATATCTACTGGGATAGAGGAGGATAGATTAAACGCTAAAGAGACAATTAGCGCTATCTCTAAAATTCGTGATAATTATCCAGATATTCATATTATATTAGGTGTATCGAACATAAGTTTTGGTCTTTCACCATTATCTAGAATTAATTTAAATTCAATATTTTTAGATGAATGCATTAAGGCAGGATTGGATACTGCTATCATCGCACCAAATAAAATTTTACCATTATCAAAAATTTCTCATGAAACTAAAAAGCTTTGCTTAGATTTGATCTATGACAAAAGAGAATTTGAAGATGATATTTGTACCTATGATCCATTAGTAGAATTAACAAAGGCTTTTCAAGATTTATCTATTCAGGATTTCAAAAAAGCATCTTCAGAAAATAAAAACTTAACTCTTGAAGAAAGTTTAAAAAATCATATTATTGATGGAGAAAAAATTGGTTTAGAAGATCAATTAAATAAAGCGTTAAAAAAATATAAACCTCTTGAAATAATTAATACATTTTTACTAGATGGGATGAAAGTTGTAGGAGATTTATTTGGTTCAGGTCAAATGCAATTGCCATTTGTACTGCAATCTGCTGAAACAATGAAATTTGCTGTTTCAATTTTAGAACCATATATGGAAACTGTAGATGAAAAAATATCAAATGGAAAACTCTTAATTGCAACAGTCAAAGGCGATGTACATGATATCGGAAAAAATCTGGTTGATATAATACTTACTAATAACGGTTTTGACGTAATAAATCTTGGAATAAAGCAAGATGTTTCCGCAATTATAGATGCACAAAAGAAGCACAATGCAGATTGCATTGCTATGAGCGGATTACTTGTAAAGTCAACTGCATTTATGAAAGATAATTTAGAGGCCTTTAACAATGAAGATATTAGTGTACCAGTGATATTAGGAGGTGCAGCCTTAACCCCAAAATTTGTAAATGAGGACTGCAGCAAAATATATAAGGGAAAAATATTGTACGGGAAAGATGCTTTCACTGATCTAAAATTTATGAATGAATATATGGATAATAAAAAAAAGGGTAATTGGTCAAATACAGAGGGATTTATTAACAATGAAGGTATAAATATTAGCTTAGCCTCATCCAAAACTAACTCTGAAGAGGTTAATAATTCAATATCCATAAGCACCGAGACCTCCAAACTTAATTTAAAAGAAAACTTTATTAGATCTAAATTTATAAATGAAGAAGAACCAATTAACCCTCCTTTTTTGGGAACGAAAGTCTTATACGAGGTTGATATAGATTTAAATAAGTTAATTTTTTATCTAGATAAAAAAGCTTTATTTAGTGGACAATGGCAAATAAAAAAAGGAAAAAACCAAAGCATAGATGAATACAATAACTATTTGGATTCATATGCAAAACCTTTGTTAGATAAATGGTTAGAGACAATTGTAGAAAAAAAACTTATTTCACCCAAAGCAGTTTATGGATATTTCAGATGTGGTAGAAAAGATAATAGTATTTTGTTATTTGATGATAAATCATTAAATAAAATTTCCCAATTCAATTTTCCAAGACAAAAATCTGGAAATAATCTTTGCATAGCTGATTTCTATTGTGATTTAAAAAATGATAAACCAATAGATATATTTCCTATGCAGGCAGTAACAATGGGTGATATTGCTAGTGAGTATTCTCAAAAATTATTTAAAGAAGATAAATATAGTGATTATTTATTATTCCATGGACTTACTGTGCAATTAGCAGAAGCTCTAGCTGAGTATGTCCATGCATTAATTCGTATTGAATGTGGTTTTAGGACTGAAGAACCAGACAATAATAGAGAAATACTTGCACAAAAATATAGAGGAGCTAGATATTCTTTTGGATATCCTGCATGTCCAAAAGTTTCTGATTCAAACATACAATTATCATTGTTGGATACAAAAAGAATTAACTTGACCATGGATGAATCTGAACAACTTCATCCGGAACAAAGTACTACAGCTATCATTTCACTACACTCAAAAGCTAAATATTTCAGCGCTTAACCTAAATAATTAGTTGTTTTCTAGATATTCAATAATTTCTTCCTGAAGTTCTTCCATCGTTTCATTATCACCCAGATCAAGCCCCTCACCAGCTGCGTCCTGTGTTAATTCAAGATAGTATGAAGCTCCATCACTAGATAAAAATTCTAATGCGGATGTTTCGTCACTATTTTTAAAAGCATCATAAAGAGTTTTAAATGCTATGTTTTCAGTAAAGTCCCAATCCATAATGAAAAAAACCTTATTAGAATTATTACCTCCTTACCCCCCATACTCGTCAACCTTTTTTTAAGAAATGTTGGTGTTTTATTAGTATTATTAAACAAAAAATTCTATGACCATAAATAATCAAGTTCAATTGAATGTATTAGGAGAAAACATTGAAGTTTGTAGTTGTGAACCAATGACAGGCTGGTTTAGAAATGGATTTTGTAATTATGATAAAACAGATGGAGGGAATCATTCTATATGTTGTGTTATGGATGATAATTTCCTGAAATATAGTAAATCACAAGGTAATGATTTAATAACTCCTATGCCTGCTTATTCCTTCCCAGGACTTAAGGATGGTGATCATTGGTGTATTTGTCTTGATAGGTGGAAGCAAGCATTATTAGACGGACTTGCTCCTAAAGTAATATTAGAATCAACAAATATTGTAGTCTTAGAATCAGTACCTTTAGAAAAATTGAAAGAATATCAATTTAATAAAAAGTAATTACAAATTTATTATTTTTTTTAGAATGATTATGATAATTTATTTTAAATGAGTTTAGAAAAATATTGGAAAAAGGCACTAGAACAAACTCGAGTATCAATTGATGATGAATCATTATATCCTCTCAAAACTGTTATTATTACAGACGATTTATATGAAAAAGACGACTTCATAATTAGGAAGCTAGACACTTCAAACTTTAATAAAAAAAAACTTTATGGTCCTAAGCAGAATCCATTTTGTCCATGGGAAAAGATACTAGAAATTGACAAAATTGGTGATAATCATCAATTAATATTAAATAAGTACCCTGTACAAAAAGGACATATTTTACTTATTACAAATAATTGGAAACCTCAAAATGGATGGTTAGATATTTATGATTGGAAAGCGATCCAACAAGTTAATAAAGATACTACTGGATTATGGTTTTTCAATAGTTCTCCAATTGCAGGAGCAAGTCAACCTCACAGACATTTTCAACTTCTACGTAGATCTAGAGATGAAATATCATGCCCAAGAGAAAAGTGGTTTATGGAAATGAACTTAGATCAAGATATAAATAGTAAACTTAAAAAAAATATTATTGTATCCAAATTTAATTTTTTAGAAAATTCAGTATCTCTTTTGGAATTGTATTTAGAATTATGCAAGAAATTAGGACTTGGGAATCCTATTAGTGATAAGAAACCGATATATCCTTACAATGTTTTAATAACTAATAAATGGATCGCTATTATTAAGAGAAAGAATGATCATATTCATGGTTTCAGTATTAACAGTTTAGGATTCGCAGGTTATCTATTAGTAACTGAAAAATCGAATATTAATTATTTAAGGAAATTTGGCCCTGAAAAACTTCTAGAAAGTTTTGTTTGAATACTAGTTAACAACTTCAGGATCCTTATCTCTGTTTATTTGGCTTTCTAAAACTTCTATAGCAGCTGTTACAGAGGCGATTTTACGTTCAAGTGAATCCTTAATATAATTGAGCATTTCTAATTTCTTATGTTGATAAAAACTCTTTTTTTCTTTAGATGACTTGAAATAACAATTTAACATTTTTTTGTTTTTATTATAAAATGATACTTAATTAACCTGTGACATGAAAATAAGTTGGTTTTAATTTAAAAACAATATTCTATATGGACTTTCAATTATTTTTGAATAAAATTAAATAAATTCCTTACTATTCAAGAAAAATATTATTGAATATTCCCGAAAATTCAAATACAAAAAGAATATCAATTGATTTACCTGAAGAACTAATTTCCAGGTTTGATCAATTACGAAAAGAGTGGGGATTTAGAGCTAGAGGACCCGTAATTGAAAAGATACTTAAAGAAATTCTTCAAGAAGATTTACTTCCTAAGAACCAACAGCAAGAAATAGACTTTAACGAGAAAAAGAATAATAATGAAAAATTAAATATTGATGAAAATACATCATTGGTATTAATTAAATCAGACATTAAAAAAGACATTAACAAAGAAGTAAATAAGATATCTTTAAATAAAAGAGTTTCAAATAACCATCAATATAAAGAAAAAGCTAACTTAAACATAAGCCTTCCCAATTTTGTTGAAAAAAAAGTAAGGAATCTAAGAAGAAGTATTAATAGTGAAAAATTAAAAGAGAATATTAATGATATTCAAATTAATACAATTAAAGAAAATGAATTAATTAAATGTCAAATAGCGTTAATTAGTCATTGGAAAACCTTATATGGAACTATTCCTAACGATCATGTAATAGAAGCTTCGATGGATTGGTTTGGAAGGGATATATGGCCAAATCTTGATGGGACAGAAAATCTACCCTTTACGTGGAGTGCAGCCAATAAATTTATGTCTGAATTATGCCCATTTTGGATAAAGAAAAATCCATCCCTTGAAATTGTTTTATTAATGATTGGCGTTTTAGAAGACCCATTTGCTACATCAGATTTAATTAATAGGATACCAACACTAGTGAGGAGGTTTGTAAGTAGATTTAAACGAAATAACAGATCAAATTCATTTGAAACTTTGGACTCAACAATGACGGTACATGGAGCACTTAAATTATTGAATTTATCAACATCAGCAGGATCAGCTCATACATTACGAAAAATCCGGGAGGCCTATAAATCAATAGCCTTAGAGACGCATCCAGACGCTGGAGGATCTACAGATCAAATGAGAAAATTAAATGAAGCGTATCAATTGCTAAAAAATTTATATAGAATTTAGTATATTAATTCTCATATAAGACTAAATATAAGTCTATATAGTAGTCCAATATAAGATTATAGTGAATAGCAAATTATTGATCTTCATATATATTTTTAGTCATAATTTTTAGAAACATTTTTTTAAATAAATAAAATTTAAATAAAATATTTCTTGTAAAAATATAATAAATTTATTTTTATTGTGATTCCTATATGAGACTAAAGTTAGGTCTATTATATAGTCTCAAAATAGATAAGTAAGATATATTAACTTATCAATTAAAGTAGCCCATTCCCAATTTGATGGATGCCATGATTTTATAAATAGATTAATTAATAACTAATTTATGTCCAGCGTATGTCCAAGAAAATAATGTCATCCAAGAAACTCTGCTATAAAAGGGCTTTTTGTCTAATAGTACTGCCTTAAAGACAGTACTACTTAACCTGAAGCTTCTGTATAGCTGTTTTCTTATCGATGCTTGGCACATCGCTTAAACCATTTGCGTCAAACCATGGGGCATTAGCCCAATCAAACCCTTCACCAAAAGTATTGTCTGGTGAAGCTATGTACCAATGACATGATGCATCAGGTACATCTACTGAACATTTTGACCAATCGTCAGACCACTGAGGAACTTGTACCCAGAGTATTGAAGATAAAAATAGAGATATTAAATTGATCATGATATCAATAATACAACATTAAATAGATTTATAGGATTATTAGCTATCTTATATAAGAATTAATATTAGACTTATATATAGTCTCAATTTAGATAACTAATACTATTAATTTCTTAATTTAGTATTAAAATTTTTCTCAATATTAGAAATGATATTTGAGTGTATTGATTGTATATCTGAATCTAGTAAGGTTTTTTCTTTATCTCTATAAGATAATCTAAATGTATAACTTATGAAATCTTCCCCAAGTTTAATATCTTCAAAAACATCTTTTAAATAGACATCCTCTAGAAGGGTTTTTCCTGATTTTCTTATTTGTGATGTTATTTCGCTAATTAAATATTTTTTACTGAAAACAAAATTAATATCCCTTTCCATTTTTGGAACAATTGGGTATTGCTTAAATAGTGGAATCCATTTGTTTTTTCTCGTACTAGCTCCCAAGAGATTAATTACATTTATCCTAAACAAATAAACTTTTTTTAAAGACTTCTTGTCTAATATTAGTTTTGGATTTATTTCACCAAAATATCCTGCTTCTTTTCCTTCAATAAATAATTTTGCTGTTCTTCCTGGATGAAGAAAATCAATTGAATCAGTAGGTTTATCTTCAATTTTTATATTCAAACATGACAAAGCTTCTTTTAACTTACCTCTAGCCTGGTAATAATTAAGATCATTATCCTTTCCTGAATCTGCCCATTTTCCAAATTTCTTAATACCAAAAATTACACCATTCAGAATTTCTTCTTGGATGAGATCTATATTCTTATAAAAAACATTTCCAATTTCAAATACATAACAATTATTTTGTCCAGCTTTTATATTACGGTTTACAATCTCCAAATGTTCTTTCCAGATATTATCTCTAAGGCAGCTAGTTTCTAATAACAAAGGATTAGAAATCTTTATAAGTGTATCTTTATCTTCTGGAACCAGTGAATAACTCAGTACTTCGTTAAAACCATTTTCTATAAAACCATTTTTTATTTTTCTCAATGCCAAATGCTCTGATGATAATTTACCAGGCTTAATTGGATTAGGAAGGTTTAAGTCGAATCTGTCATACCCTATTAATCTCGCAATTTCTTCAATTAAATCTATTTCTCTTATCAAATCTTGTGATCTATTAGGAATTACTGCTACATCCCAGCCATATTCCTTACTCTTTAAACTACAACCTATGAGTGTTAATTTATCTACTATTTCAGTGTCTGATAAATTTCTTTTTTCAAATTGATCGTTGATGATTAATGGGCCAAGAATTTTATGTATACGATTTCTCCGCAATTTTATAAAAATATCCTCATTATTTATTAAATTCGAAGTGTTAATAATTGGTAAATTAATAGCAAAATGTTCTTCTAAAAGATTAATTGCCCTTGTAACTGCACCTATTGTATTTTTATATGAAATCCCTTTCTCATATCTACTGCTAGATTCTGTTCTTATTCCAATCGCCTTTGAAGATTTTCTTATAGTAACTGGATTAAAAACAGCGCCTTCAAGATAAATAGATGAAGTAGTATTAGTTACTGAAGTCTCTAAACCACCTATAACCCCAGCAATAGCAACAGGTTTATCGCAACAAGTGATTACTGTGATATTTTCATTTAAGTCATAATTTTTACCATCCAAGCATTCAAGGGTTTCGTTATCATTGGCTTTTCTTACAGAGAAGTCTTCTGGAGAAACTTCCTTTCCAATTAAGTTTGATAGTTTATCTTTATCAAACGCGTGCAACGGTTGGCCTTGTTCTAGGAGAATATAGTTTGTTAAATCAACAATTAGATTAATCGATTTTATACCTGATTTTTCAATACGATCTTGAAGCCATTTAGGTGATAATTTTACGCCATTTACTCCATCAATACAGCTTATAGTATAAATGCAATCAGATGTGATAGCCTCTGGGCAAAGTTGAATTTCTTTAAGTAAATGAATATTGTATTTATGGTTTAATTCTGGAAAATTTAATGTTGATTCTAAAAGAGCAGAAATTTCGCGAGCTATACCAATAACCGACATTCCGTCAGGTCTATTAGCTGTAATTGCTAAATCATATATAAAATCATTTAATTGAAGCAAATCAGATCCTGGGGCCCCCAATTCATGTTTTAAGGCTAATTCTTCATCAATAATCTCTATCCCTTCGCTAGAGTCCTCTAATCCAAGTTCCTGCAGTGAACATATCATTCCTTCACTCATGACACCTCTAATTTCGCTTCTTTTAATAGTTAAATTAACTGCATTTAATTTCGCACCCACGGTAGCAACATAAACATAAATATTTGGTTTAATATTGCGAGCTCCACAGATAATTTGTAAATTCTTTGAAGCTCCTATATCGACTTGGCAAATTGAAAGTTTGTCAGATCCTTCATGTTTTAAAACAGACAAAACCTTACCTAAAACAACACCATTTACATTCTCTGAACAATCTTCTAGTGATTCAACTTCAAATCCACCAATAGACAATTTCTCAGAGAGATCTTCGGGTGTAGAGGTTATTTCTACTAAATTTTTCAACCAATTTTGAGAAACTTTCATATATAGTTTTTATTCAATGATGATAATAGAAATAAGTTTATCTTCAAAAAAGTTTGTTGAAGATGTACAATAGAAAATTATACATTAAAGTATTAATCAAAATGGCAAAAAAAGGGACAAGAGTTGTAGTGACCCTGGAATGTACTGAAGCAAGGACTAGCACAGATCCTAAGAGATCGAATGGTGTCTCAAGATATACTACTGAAAAGAATCGTAGAAATACAACTGAAAGATTAGAACTAAAAAAGTTTAATCCTCACTTAAACAGAATGACTATTCACAAAGAAATAAAGTAATCAAATCAAATTAAATCATGCCTAATTCAATTTTTAAAAAACAATTATCACCTATCAAGCCTGGAGATCCTATTGACTATAAGGATGTAGAACTTCTAAAAAAATTCATTACCGAGAGGGGTAAAATCCTACCAAGAAGGATGACTGGGTTAACCTCAAAGCAACAAAGAGACCTAACATTAGCTGTAAAAAGAGCACGAATTGTAGCTCTATTACCCTTTGTAAATCCTGAAGGATAGTTTCCTATTGAATATAAATATAGTTAGAACTATAATTAATATTTCAAATATTTGAAAGATTTAAAAAGTTTAAAAACATATATTATTGACTCTGAAGATCCTCATGAAGTTGATGACGCTATTTCCCTAGAAATAAAAGAAGGAAATATAAAAATTCTGTGGATACATATTAGTAATCCATGCAAGCTATTTTTGCATGATTCAAATGTTGATCTAGATGCAAGAAGGAAAAATAGCAGTTTATATTTAACAGATCAATATATCCCAATGTTACCTAAAGATATTCTTGAAAAAGCAAATCTAGCTCAAAATAAAACTTCAGAAACCATTAGTGCAGCAATAGAATTCAACGAAGATGGTTCAATACATAATTATGAAATAACTGAAGCAATTATAAAACCCAAATATCAATTAACATATGAAGATGTAAATGAGATATTGGAGTTAGAACCTAAAGAAGAAATTGAATTAGTTAAAATTAAAAATTTATTAGAAAAAAGTATTGCATTTAGAAAAAAACAAGGAGCAATTATTTTTGATAGTCCTAATAGTAAAATAAAATTATATAAGAATAAAATTATAATAAATAAATTAGAGAAAACAATATCACAAGTAATTGTTGCAGAATCAATGATATTAATGGGTTATGTAACAAGTCTATTTATAAATAAATATAATATAGCGGCTGCGTTTAGAATTCAAAAACTAAATTGTAATCCAGACGATATACTTAATAGATACAAAGATAGTGAAATTAAAAATATAATATTAAAACAATATATGGGAAAAAGTTATATTACAACTAAGCCTAATTGCCATGAATCATTAGGTCTTCAAATGTATGTACAATGCACTTCACCACTTAGGAGATATCTAGATTTAATTATACAAAGACAGGTATATAATAAGATAAATAATTATGAAATCCTAAGTATCAATTCGATTTCTAAAATTATTGATTATTCAAAAAATAGACAAATAGAGAACAATAATATCTTTAAAAATGATAAATTTAAGTATTTAAAATTATTTTTTGAGAAAGAAAATAAACCGTTTTATAAAATAATATTTGTTAAGTGGATAAATCATAAAAGAAATATTGCTTTAGTTTTTTTTCCAGAATATTCACTAGAAATACTTATTACTCTTTTTGTATCAATAGAAATATATATTAATAAAATATATAAAGTAAAATATATTATAAATAATAGTAATCTATTAGAGTTTATTTATTAATCAAATAATTATTAAAAAAGTTCATTTTTAGTTTAAAAAATATTTGTTAATATAAATAAAAAAGCTTTATGAGTTTTATCATTACTACTCCTTTATATTATGTAAATGATAAACCTCATTTAGGAAGTGTTTACACAACAATAATTTGTGACTCGATAGCTAGGTATAAAAGGCTTGTAGGTGAAGATGTTATGTTCATCACAGGTGTAGATGAACATGGTTTAAAAATACAAAGAACAGCAAATGAAAAGGGTATTGAACCAAAATCACATTGTGATGAAATCTCAAAAATCTTTAATATTAATTGGAAAAATTGGGATATATCCTTCGATAAATTTATAAGGACTAGCTCAAAAAATCATGAGTTGGTTGTTAACGAATTTTATGAAAGAGTAAAAGCCTCAGATGATATTTATATGGGTATACAAAAAGGTTGGTATTGTGTTGGTTGTGAAGAATTTAAAGATAATCCAGAAAATTCATCAACATACAAATGTCCAATCCATCAAAAAAATTTAGAATGGAAAAATGAGGAGAATCTCTTTTTTAGGCTTTCGAAATATCAAAAAGAAATTGAGAAAATAATCAACGAGCCTTCTTTCATTGAGCCAATAGAAAGAAGGAATGAAATTATAAATTTTGTTTCTAGAGGTTTAAAGGATTTTTCAATTTCAAGAACAAATGTATCCTGGGGGATTCCGGTTCCTGGTTACGATAATCACACCTTTTACGTATGGTTTGATGCTTTACTTGGATATGTAAGTGCTATTAGTTCTGATGAAACAGATCATTCTTTAGAAAAATCAATTAATGGAGGATGGCCAGCTAATATTCATTTAATTGGTAAAGATATACTGAGGTTTCATGCTGTCTATTGGCCTGCAATGCTAATTTCTGCAGATATGAAAGTTCCAAAAAAAGTTTTTGGACATGGCTTTCTCACAAGAGAGGGGCAAAAAATGGGTAAAAGCTTAGGAAATGTACTCGACCCTGACCTATTGCTTTCTAAATATGGAAATGATCCAGTAAGGTGGTACCTCATTAAAGATATATCACTTGGAAATGATGGAGATTTTCAAGATAAAAGATTTGTAGACATTATAAATAATGACTTAGCCAATACAATTGGTAATTTATTAAATAGAACATCATCTATGTCTAGAAAATGGTTTGATAATAAAGTGCCAAATAATGAAAAAATTTCAAGTGAAAATAAATTAGAGAATTATGCCCAAATTGCTGTTGAAAAATATATTCAAAACTTTGATATCTATAAATTAGATCTAGCAGCTAATGAAGTGCTTAGCCTAGCAATTAATACAAATTTGTATTTGAATGATAATCAACCTTGGACGTTAATAAAAGAAAAAGATAATTTGCCTATTGTTAAAGAAATTATTTACAACGTATTAGAAAGTACCCGCATAATAGGCATATTATTACTACCTTTATTGCCAGAATTATCTTCAAAGATTAATAAACAACTTGGTTCTATATACAGAGAAGAAGTGCCTTGGAAACAACAATTAAGTTGGGGATTATTAGCTAGCAACTCAAGTCTTCCTAAACCCACTCCAATCATAAATAAGCTTGAGTATGATCAACATTTATAGATTAATAATATTCCTACCATTTATTATTCTTGGTTGTGCACCAAATGTAATTAAAGAAAATAAAGTAATACAAAAAATAGACAGTTTAGATATGAATATTTTTTCTAAAAGTGGAGATAAAATATACTCTATTACCAGTCCAAACTCAATTTATAATATTAATGAACTAAAATTCAAATTTAAAAAACCTACCATCAATATTTTTAAAGGAGAAGAAACTAAATATATAATTAGTTCTGACGATTCTGTATTATCAGACAACAATAAACTCCTAAAATTAAAAGGGAATGTGAAATTAAAAACTCTTAAGCAAGATGAGGATTTTTTATATGCAGATAATTTTATTTGGAATATCGAAAAGTCTAGCTACCTATTAGAAGGGAATATAAGATTTGAAAATCAAAATATCATCTTAAATTCAGAGAAAGCCAAGTTGAGTTCAGATAACATAATTGAATTTTTTAATCCAGTAAAATATATAATAAAGGATGAAAATAACGAAAATAGATATGAAATAAATTCAGAAAATGCCTTCTATAATCTCAACACAGAATCCGTAATTTTTAAAGCAAAAGATAAAAGAGTTGAATCAATTATTTATTTTTAAATATTATTTTTTGAAAAAATATTACTAATTTTCTTTGACCAGTTATTTATCCATTTTTCATCTGACTTAGTAAAACATTTAGCTCTCCAGCCTCCTATCAATATAAAAGCCTTACTATTTATAGGTACAACTAAGATAGATGGAATATCGGCACAAAAATTAAAAAATTCATATCTCCCTGGATAAAATTTAGTGTTTGCTAATGATATTAATTTCATATCTTTTATTGATCTCAGACAAGTTTCTCCTGGGTTAAACTCATTATTTGAAGTAATTCCTCTTCTCAATATATTTACCCCATCATTGTGAATTAATATTGCTGCTGCTGCTGTAGAAGTTAATATCGCTTCAGACCCCCATGCAAGTTCATCAATAACTTCATCCGGAATGTTTTTGTCGAAGATAAACTTATTTTCTCCTTTTAGGTCAGCTTGCTCACCAGCCAAAGGTTCAAATTGTTTAAATAAGAATCCTATCAAAATAATAATTAATGAAGCTATTGCAGCTAGTACTTGTGCTCTTTCTAGTTCAGGAGTAATTGTCTCTATTGAAAAGAAATTAATTATTTGAAGAATAAAGAGTGTTATGCCGATTAATATTAAAGATTTCCCATTAAATCCCATACATAAAATATGTTAATTATATTTTAATTATCAAAAACATTATATTAGTTAGTACGTTTAAAAATACTCAAAAATATCTTTTTTAATATATAATTAACCAAAACCATTTAAAATGTACCTAAACATTAAAAAATATATTTTTTCATTTATCGTTACTGGTTTAATATTCATACTTATTCCTACAACTACATACGCAGAAGGTGTTAGCAATTTAAACAGACTTTTTGTTGTCACACAACAAAAGACTATTATCAATTACGAAAAAAGTCAGCCTTCATCTATTGACAACCCTGTAGTGGATCCAAATTTTAATGTAATGAGATCCAAAGATACTGAGAGTTCTACTGCTACGTATATAGTTATTGCTTTATTAATTGCAGCAACGATTATTCCTTTAGCAACATGGTGGTATTTCTCTAAATAATAGAGAATTTATGAATGAAAAGGATTTAACTATTAAGGATAATCTATCTAATATTGTTTTTATTACAGGAGGAACAAAGAGTGGTAAAAGTGAATTTGCAGAGCATCTAGCAAAGGAGACAAAGAAGTTATCATATATTGCCTTATCAAAAAATAATATTGATGATAAAGAATGGCAAAAAAAAATTAATTTACATCGAAAAAGAAGGCCAAAAGATTGGGAATCAATAGAAACAACAGATTTATTAAATACATTAAGGCAAGAGGATGGTCCATTATTAATAGACTCGATTGGTGGATTTGTTATGGAAAGTATTGAAAAAGAACATAAAGAATGGTCAATAAAGATGTCTTCACTAATAAGTCTTTTAATGAAAAGAAAAAGCAAAACATTTATTGTTGGAGAACAAGTAGGTTGGAGCTTGGTCTCAGAATATAAAATTGGCAATACTTATATTGAAAGAATCGGCGAGCTTCAAAAAAGAATAACCAAAATATCCAAAGATAATTGGCTTGCAATAAATGGCAGAGCAATCAAAATAGATGAAATAAGTTTAGAAATACCTACATAAAATTGGAAGTCGCTCTTTTTGAACCTAGGATCCCCCAAAATACTGGAAACATTGCCAGATCATGTGCTGCTTTTAAAATACCATTAAATCTTATAGAGCCCTTAGGATTTAAACTAGAAGATAAATATTTAAAAAGAGCAGGATTAGACTATTGGCCTTTAGTTACTGTTAATAAATACGGAAATTTTGATAAATTTTTGGAGTCAAAGCAAAAAAAAAGAATAATTTCTTTTAGTAAAAAAAATGGAATGTATTTGAAGGATTTTAAATTTCAGGAAGATGATATTTTGCTTTTTGGAAGAGAAGATTCTGGATTGCCAGATTGCATTATTGATAAAAGTGACTTTTTAATATCAATATTTATGCCAAATTTACAGACTGGAACCAATGATCAAAAAGGAGTTAGGAGTTTAAATCTTTCTGTAGCATGCGGTATTGCTATTTATGAGGCTCATAAACAAATAAATTTTTAAAATGGTAATTAAGTACAAGCAATGTCTTACAATATTTCCATGTCTCGGTAGCTCAGCTGGTTAGAGCGGCGGATTCATAGCCCGCAGGTCGCGTGTTCAAGTCACGCTCGAGACATTCTTAAATACATTGCAATAACTAAATAACAAATATCAAAATACAGACAGCTATGTTTAACAATAAGCTATTGGTTTTAGAATTAATTCTCATAACTATCTAGCTTTTTTAAGTTTGATTTCTCTTCTAACAAGCAATGCTATTACTACAACACACATATTCATTAGAAAAACGTCTAATGGCATTAAATAAAAAAGTCTCTGATTAATTAATAGCAATAATATAAATATAGGTATACCAATTAATAAAGGATCACTAATCATCGTAGACCAGACAACGTGGGTCGGATGGATTTAATTCACATTCCTTATCCCAGTAGTCTGATAAATCATTAGAAATCCCTTGCTCTTCTACAAGTTCTTTAAGTATTGAATAATCCTTTGCATTATCAAGATCTCTTGAGTTCTTATCTTGAATTGCGAATGGTGATCTTTTTAAATTCATAATTAATTACCTCAAAATTTTTGTTGGATTCTGGTTACAGAATTTGGATGGTCATGTATAAAAGAATTAAATTCTCTAGCAAGCATCAGGCAGTCATATGCATCGCGAGCATAGAAACCTATTTGATGTGTACTGTTTGATGAATC
>NZ_JNAM01000006.1 GCF_000759975.1 Prochlorococcus marinus str. MIT 9302
TTGAGTTCCTTTTGATATGCCTCTTTGCTTGAGAGTATGAAATCATTAATCGAGAATTTATTAAATAACGACTTTCCTATTTGTGAACCCACACCTTTGTTATTGAGTTCCTTTTGATATGCCTCTTTGCTTGAGAGTATGAAATCATTAATCGAGAATTTATTAAATAACGACTTTCCTATTTGTGAACCCACACCTTTGTTATTGAGTTCCTTTTGATATGCCTCTTTGCTTGAGAGTATGATATCTTTAATCGAGAATTGATTTAACAATGACATTCTTATTTGTGAAAATTGATTTGTAGATGATCACTTAAGTTCTCAATTCTTTTATAACGCATAGCAATTTGCACTTCAACTGTGTGAGATCTTTTTTGGAAATTTACATATCAAACTTTCTTAATTAAATCTGGACACCCTACTACTGCTTCTATAGTAGGGTTTTTTGTGCAAATTTTTTTCCTACAACATTTCCGACAAAAAAATTTGGGTTTGGATTAAAAATCTAACCATAACAAATAACTCATAAGTTTCTCTAATTCTTTTAACTGCAATTATTTTGACCCTTTCTGACGTTATCTGACAATAATAAAATACGGAGAGGGAGGGATTCGAACCCTCGACAAAAGTTACCTCCTGTAACTCCTTAGCAGGGAGCCGCTTTCAACCACTCAGCCACCTCTCCAGTTCTTATACATTATCAATTTTTTTGCAAACATTCAAAATTTTTTATTTAATCGAAATGTCTAATCAACTTGAACTCTCGGTAATCTATTTTTAAAAGAACAAAGAATTTCCCAAGGAATAGTATTAGATTCTCTTGCCCAATCAAGAGGAGAAATTGTTTTATCTCCATCAGATCCAAGTAATATCATCGTACTACCAATCTGAATTTCATTTGAATCTGTTATGTCCACCATCATTTGGTCCATAGTTATAGATCCAACTTGGGGATAAAATTTATTATTATGAATAACATTTATCTTGCCTGAAAGATTTCTTGGGACGCCATCTGCATAACCAATGCTTAATACAGCTAACTTAGTTTTTCTACTACTTAAAAATTTTCCTCCATAACTTACACTCACACCTTGATCGATAATTCTTATAAAAGCTACTTTGGCCTTCAAAAATAAAGCTGGTTTAAGCGACAAATTTTTATCTATTTTTGCTAGAGGACTATATCCATACATTGATAGCCCAACACGTACCATATGAAAATGGAAATTTTGATTGAGAAGCATGCCTGCAGAATTAGCTAAATGAATCTTAATATTTTGATTTCTATTAACCTTAATTTGTTCTAATAATTCCTGAAACTTTTGCCTCTGTAATTGTGTAGTGCTTTTAGGATCTAACGAATTGAATTCATCTGCAGATGCTAAATGACTGTATATTCCTTCTATAGAAATATTTTCAAAAGATTTGATTTTTTCAAATTGATGCAAAAATTTATTACATTCAAATCCTAATCTTGACATTCCAGTATCAACTTTAAGATGTAAAGAAAATTTCAATCCAAAGTGCTTACCAATATTATTGCAAATTAAACATTCTCTGATACTACTAATAGTTGGCATAAGATCATTTTTAAAAGATATTATTAAATCCCTTCTTGTATAAAGATTTCCGAGGATAAGAATTGGTTTTTTAACTCCAGAAGAACGAAGCTTAATCCCCTCTTTTAATGTGGCAACGCCTAATTGTGAAGCTCCACCTTTGATAGCATATTCAGATACTACTTTTGCATCATGTCCATATCCATCAGCTTTAACAACTGCCATAAATTGACAATTTTTACTTAATTTTGATTTTAAATGCCTTACATTTGTTTCTAATTCTTTACCTCTAACTTCAATCCATGCTCTTTGTTTTGGATCTATATCTTTTTCTAAAGTTGGATATTTGTCAAAATTAAATACCTTATTTGTTTGAGGAATTTGCATTAATTTTGCGCAATTATATGCGTATATTGAAATATACAGTTAGCATGACATGTAAATTGTATTTTGGCATGGGCCAGACTCTAGTTTTAAATGCATCTTATGAACCTTTAAACATCACTTCTTGGCGAAGAGCCGTTATTTTGATGATAAAAGGTAAGGCAGAAAGCTTGGAGGAAGATAAATCTTATTCAATACATTTAGGCAGAAAATTACCTACAGTTATAAGACTTCGTTACTACGTTAAGGTACCCTTTAGGGAGGTTTCGTTGACAAGAAAAAATATTCTTCTAAGAGATAATAATGCTTGTCAATACTGTAATTATAGGGGTGGTGATTTATCAATAGATCATGTTTTACCGAGAAGCAGGGGAGGAACTGATAATTGGGAGAACGTTACTACAGCATGTCTTACATGTAATGTACAAAAAGGTAACCGTACCCCAGAAGAGGCAAACATGCCTTTAAAACGGAAGCCCTACCGTCCACTAAGTAATCTCAATTTTGAGGCTACAAGACAAATCGACTCTGGCAGGCATAAAGAATGGGGTAAATATGTAATAGGGTTAGCAATCTAATAAATATAAAAACTTAATTTACTTCGTTATTAAAATCTTCCATCATTCTCTTCTGTTCTTGCGCAATGCATGCATCAATGACTTCATCCAATTGACCCGCGAGAATTGGTTCTAGTGAGAAATTAGAGCCTAATCTATGGTCAGTTGTCCTATTATCTTTAAAATTATAAGTTCTAATTTTTTCACTCCTATCGCCTGTTCCAACCTGCGAAAGCCTTTGTGATCTCTCTTTGGCATTAGCTTCTTTTAATTGAATTTCATATAATTTAGCTCTTAAAATTTCCATTGCCCGTTCACGATTTTGCAACTGTGATCTTTCTTGAGTACAAAAAACTCTTATCCCTGTGGGCTTATGGAGAAGATCAATAGCAGTCTCTACCTTGTTAACATTTTGTCCCCCTGCACCCCCTGATCTTGCTGTGCCAACCTCTAAATCGGTTGGATCAATCTTCACCTCAACAGGATCAGCCTCAGGCATAACGGCAACTGTAGCTGTAGAAGTGTGAACTCTACCTTGAGATTCAGTAGCTGGAACTCTTTGAACTCTATGAACACCAGCCTCAAATTTAAGTTGACTATATACAGAATCTCCCTTAACAGAGATAACCAACTCTTTGAATCCTCCCATATCCGACTCAGAGGCAGTAACAGGTTTTACAGACCATCCAATTTTTTGCCCATATCTTTCATACATTCTTGCCAAATCACCCGCCCATATACAAGCCTCATTGCCTCCAGCACCTGCTCTGATTTCTAACATTACACTTCTTTCATCTCTTGGATCTTTCGGTAACAAGGCGATTGTAGTTTTTTGAATAAGTTTATCCTTAAATTCCTCTAGATTAGTTATCTCTTCAGTAATTAAAGTCTCCATCTCTTTGTCATTTCTATTCTCTTTAAGTAGATTTTTTGAATCTTCAATTTCCCTATCAGTCTCAAGTAACTTTTTAAAATCAATTACTAAAGGTTCCAATTTTGACCTTTCTCTTGCTATTGATTCCAATTTTTTAGGATCATTTGCTATGTCAGGATCTGCGAGCTGCACTTCTAAATTTTCAAAACTTTCTGAAGCAGTTTTCAACCTTGCAATTAATGTTGAGTATTCCAATTGAAATTATGCTTAAAAATTATGAAAATTCTATTTCTTAGAATCTTTTTCTTCTTTTTGCTTTTTTGATGTCGCTGAATTAGCTGAACCCATTCCATATTTTTTCATAAACCTATCAACTCTTCCTTCTGTATCAAGAATTTTTTGAGTTCCTGTAAAGAAGGGATGATTACCACTCCATACATCTACATGTAGTTCAGGCTGAGTTGAGCCAGTGGTCATTACAACTTCTCCATTACAAATAACTTTTGCATCTGGATACCATTTTGGGTGGATTTCTGATTTTGGCATAATTAAATTCCTTTAACGTTTGGAGAATTGTGGTGCTTTTCTTGCTTTTTTAAGACCATATTTTCTTCTTTCCTTTGCTCTAGGATCTCTGCTGAGATGGCCTTCAGTTTTTAGTGGTTTCCTGTTGTCAGGAGATAATTCGCAAAGAGCTCTTGCTGCACCTTGCTTAATAGCATCTGCCTGACCTGTCAATCCACCACCAAAAACATTTACCAAAATATCATAAGAGTTTTCTAGGCCTAATGTTTGCAAGGGAGCTTTTACCGAATTTAAATGCAGTGGATTAAAGTTTAAGTAATCATCTCCTGAACGGCCATTAATTTTAATTTGTCCATTTCCAGGAATCAAACGAACTCTAGCAACTGAAGTTTTTCTTCTTCCAGTTCCCCAATAAACAGCTTTGTTTTTTATTTGACTATTCATTTTTATAACTTAATTATTCAATAATACAGGATTCTGTGCAGCATGAGGATGATCAGCACCTTTATAAACTTTTAATTTTTTAAATTGCTGTCTTCCCAAAGAGTTATGGGGCAGCATACCCTTAACAGCTTGCTCGATGATTCTTTCAGGAATTCTTTCTTGAAGAGACTCAAATTTTTCAATTTTCATTCCTCCTGGTCTGCCAGAATGTCTTCTATATAACTTTTGTGATGCTTTTTTACCAGTTACCTCAACTTTTTCGGCATTTACAACAATGACAAAATCACCTGTGTCTAAATGAGGAGTAAATGTTGGTTTATTTTTTCCTCTTAAAACAGTTGCAATTTCTGTAGCAAGTCTACCAAGTGTCTTATCTTTTGCGTCAACTAAAAACCAAGTTCTTTCAATAGTTTCTAATGACGGAGTAATCGTTTTATTCATTTACCAAATTTATGCAAATAAATTTAAATTTAGTTCTAAATTCTACCTTATTGGAGGAGTATTAAACAATTATTTTGGATTATTTACACAAATAACTTCCTTTAAACAAATATACTTAAGAAAAACCTTTAATTAAAAATACTGGGAAAAAATCTTTTTTATTGATTTTTTTAAAAACATTTTCTTCATAAACAGCATTCACCAAACATAACCCCTTAGCTGGAGCAGATTCTTTAACCTCATTTTTCTTTTTATTTACCCATCTATCCGTAAAAATTTCTGGCGATATTTTTTTCTCTCCAACTAACACTAGTTGACCAACAATCAAACGAACCATTCCATAGAGAAAACCAGTAGCTTTAATATCAACTAAAATCAAATCCTCTACTCTTTGAATAGATATATTTTTTATTTTTGTAATAGAAGTTGACCTATTGCTTCCACTTTTCTGAAAAGCAAAAAAATCATGCTCTCCTTCCATTTCCTTTGATGCATTTGACATTGAAACTTCATCTAGCACTTTTTGGTACCTATGCCATGTCCAATTATTAATAAACAAGTTAGGAAACTTACTATTATTAATGACATATCGATAATGTCTATACATTGTTGAGTAGCATGCATGCCAACTACATTTAACCTCAACCGATTCCAAGATTCTAATTGTTAAGGGTAAAAGACTATTTAATACATCTGAATAACTATTGCCAGGAATAACACAATCAACATCAAAGTGAACTACTTGGCCCGATGCATGAACCCCTGCGTCTGTTCTTCCGGCAGCAAAAGTCTTTACTACATGATGTGTAATTTTAAAAAGTGCTCTCTCTAGAATTTCCTGAACTGTATTTGCATTTTTTTGTCTTTGCCAGCCTGAATAATTAGATCCATCATATTGAATTAGTAAAGCTACCCTTTTCAAAAGTTTTGTTTTCTATTAAAAGACTATTTATTGGCAAACTTAAACAAGTTCGATAATAGCCATCTGAGCGTTATCACCCTTTCTAGAGACGGTTCTGACTATTCGTGTATAACCACCTTTTCTTTCTCCATATCTTTCCTTTGCTTTCTCAAATAACGAATGAACTAATTTCTTATCATAGATATATCCAATAGCCCTTCTCCTAGAAGCCAAACTACCATCTTTAGCAAGAGAAATCATCCTTTCAGCTTCGTTTCTTAAAGCTTTTGCTCTAGCTTTTGTTGTTGTAACTCTACCTTCCCTAATTAATTGTGTAGTCAAACCTCTTAAAAGTGCTTTCCTCTGGTCAGCAGGTTTACTCAATAATGGAATTCTAAGTTGGTGTCTCATAATCTTAAAAATTGTTAAACGGAGGTTCTGCTTTGTGGAATAGAAATCCCTATGCGCTCAAGAGCTTCAATAACCTCATCTGCAGATTTTGAGCCAAAGTTCTTAATTTCAAGAAGATCTTCATAGCTAAAGCCCATTAAATCTGAAACTGAGTTAACTTGCGCTCTTTTTAAACAATTATAAGCTCTAACGGACAAATTTAGTTCCTCCAGAGGAATTTGAGCTTCAGGAGATGGTTCTGGTTCTTCAGGGATTTCCTCAACCATTGTGACAGTAGCAAGAGTTTGAAAAAGTTCTATTAATTGGTTTGCAGCTTCAGCAATAGCATCATCAGGACTTGTTGAGCCATCTGTTACTACTTCCATTGTTAATCTTTCTCTACCTGTACCACCCTCTGCTACAGCTGTTTCATCAATCGTAAAATTAACTCTCTTCACTGGCATAAATACAGCATCTATTTGAAGTAAATCAATAGCAGTTGTCTCTTCATTCTTACGATCAACGGGTCTATATCCCACCCCCCTTTCTACATGTATTTCCAACTCTAAGTTATGGCCCTCCTGAATAGTTGCAATAGGTTTTTCACCATCAACAATTTCAACTTGAGAGGAGAATTGAATATCATTCGCCTTGACTTCCATTGGACCACTAACTACTAACCTACCGATTTCAAGTTCTGGATTAGAACTATTAATTGATAGTTGTTTACAATTGAGAAGAATATCTAAAACGTCTTCTCTAACTCCTGGAATAGTTGCATATTCGTGGTTAATTCCTGCTATTCTGACTGCAGTTACTGCACTTCCTTCAAGTCCTCCCATCAGGACTCTTCTAAGCGAATTACCCAAAGTTGTAGCTTGTCCTCTTTCTAAAGGGCCAATTAAAAAAGTTCCTGTTTGGGAGCGATCATCTGCTATTTGATGGTTGATTCTGTCAATCTGGTATTGCAACACGGAAAAAAATGTGGTTAAAGTTTTTTTAGGGGGGGGTTCGAGAATGGTTAAGACCTAAACGCGTCTCCGTTTAGGTCTTCTACATCCATTATGAGGTAATGGAGTTACATCTCTTATTAGAGTTATTTCTAAACCGGCCACTTGTAAAGCTCTTATGGCCGTTTCCCTACCTGAACCTGGTCCTCTAACTAATACTTCTATTTGTCTCATGCCTTGATCAAGTGCTCTTCTAGCGGCAGCTTCCGCAGCAGTTTGAGCAGCAAATGGAGTACCTTTCCTGGCGCCTTTAAATCCACTGGCTCCAGCAGATGACCAAGAAATTACCTGGCCAGAAGTATCTGAAATTGAGACGATAGTATTATTAAATGTGCTTTGAATATGTACCACACCATTAGGTACATTACGTTTGGATTTTTTTGAACCTGTTTTTTTTACTGTAGCTGCCATGATTTTTTAATTTAATACTGGAATTTGTGAATAGATTTAGTTAATTATTTTTTTCTTCCAGCAACTGTTTTTCTTGAACCTCTTCTTGTTCTTGCATTAGTTCTAGTTCTTTGGCCTCTTACTGGAAGACTCATTCTATGCCTTCTTCCTCTTACACAACCGATATCTTGTAAACGTTTTAAGGCCATTCCCTCTTTTCTTCTCAAATCCCCTTCTAAGGTAAATTCCTCTGTAGCACCTCTAAGTTTTTGAATATCAGAATCTGAAAGATCTTTGACACGAATATCTGGGTTTACACCAGTATTAGCAAGAATTAGCTTTGATCTTGTTAAACCAATTCCATAGACGTATGTAAGTGCAATTTCAACTCGCTTTTCGCGAGGTATGTCAATTCCTGCAATCCTGGCCACGTGTTTTAAGTAAGTAAAAGTTTGAATTAAAGGGTTGAAATTTAACCCTGACGCTGTTTATTGCGAGGTCTTTTCTTGTTAATAACATAGATTTTACCTCTTCTCCTCACGATCTGATCGTCAGGACTAATTTTTTTGACTGAAGATCTGACCTTCATAGGGGTTTTACAAATAAAACGTTAATACTCTATTCTACATCATCATCAAGCCATTTTTTGTTTGATATCAGAGGAAATAGTTTTTAAATCTCTATCAGCATCAATATATTCTAGCAATGAAAGATCTTTAAAATATTGAATCAAT
The DNA here is from genome assembly GCF_000759975.1 of Prochlorococcus marinus str. MIT 9302. GTDB lineage: Bacteria > Cyanobacteriota > Cyanobacteriia > PCC-6307 > Cyanobiaceae > Prochlorococcus_A > Prochlorococcus_A marinus_M. The sequence goes on from NZ_JNAM01000006.1 coordinate 8,209, forward strand.
GGTTCTGTAGTTTTTTTATAAATGTCAATTCTTGTTCTAATAGTCTCTTCAGTATCATCTTTTCTTCCTCTTAAAAGCAAACGCTTAATTAGAACTTCTTCAGGAATATCTAAGTAAAAAACTACATCTAAAGGTTGATTTATTTCAATTAAGACCTCATTCAATGAATTTGCTTGCGATAAATTTCTTGGGTAGCCATCTAGAATCCAACCTTTATTATCTTTATCTAAATTTTGCCTTACTATTTTTAATACAAGTTCGTCATTAACAAGTTCTCCCCGGTTAATAATATCCCTTACCTGTTTACCAAGGATAGAATTCATTTCAATTTCTTTTCTTAATAATTCGCCAGTGGAAAGGTGTAAGTAAGAATTGTTTTTACTTAATAATTCTGCCTGAGTCCCTTTACCTGCTCCAGGGGCTCCTAAAAATAGTAAATGTTTTTTCATTAATTGTTAATTAGTCCCTCATACCTTTGAGAAATAACATAAGTTTGGATTTGCTTAGCAGTATCTATAGCAACACCCACGAGGATCAGTAATGAAGTTGCTCCTAAACCTTGAAAAGTCTGGACATTTGTTGCCCTTTCTACTGCGGCTGGGATTATAGCTACTGATCCCAGAAATAATCCTCCTAATAATGTCAACCTATTTTGTATACCTGATAAGTAGTTTGCTGTATTACTTCCAGGTCTAACTCCTGGTATTGCTACTCCTCCTTTCTTAAGATTTGATGCCACATCCACTGGATTAATCGTAAGGGATGCATAAAAAAAGGAGAATCCCAAAATCAAGGCGAAGAATGTAAGAGCATATGGCCATGGATTTGAAGATCCAGGATTTAAACTACTAGCTAATTTTATTAAGACTGGATTACCAGTTACATTTGCAATAGTTATTGGTAAAAAAATTAAAGCAGATGCAAAGATAATAGGCATGACTCCTCCTGCATTTAATTTGAGAGGTAAATAACTTTGCCTTGTAGGAAGTAATGTTCCATTGCCTATTTGTCTTTTTGCACTAACAATAGGGATACGTCTCGCTCCCTCCTGTACAAAAATTATCCCAACAATTGTCAGCAAAAAGACTCCAAGTAACACTGCTATGCCTAGAACATCTCCTCTGTCTCCAGTTTGAGCTTTTTCAATAGTTGAGCTTAGAGCCTTTGGCAAAGTCGAAACAATATTCAGAAAAATTACCAATGAAGCGCCTTGTCCTATTCCTTTCTCTGTAATAATTTCACTGAACCACATCACTAACATTGAGCCTGTAACTAATGCTATGGAGGTTTGCAAGACAAATGTAGTTTCACTTATCCCCGGAATTGCATATTGTCTAAGAATTAAAGAAAAAATAATACTCTGCAAAAAACCCCAACCTAAAGAAACATATCTCGTTATTTGAGCAATTTTTCTTCTACCCGCTTCTCCTTCATTTTTTTGTAAATCTTCAAGAACAGGTAATGAAGCTGTGAGAAGCTGAATAATAATTGATGCGTTAATAAATGGAAGTATGCCTAATGCGAAAATTCCTAGGGTAGAAATTCCTCCGCCAGTGAATATATCTAAGAAACCTATTAATTGGCCTCCTTGATCTATAAAACTTTTAAAAGCAACCCTATCAATACCAGGCATGGGGATATATATACCAAGTCTTACTAAAAGAAGAAGACCTAAAGTTGTTAAAACTCTACTCCTTAGCTCTTTATTTAAAAATAATTGGGAGAGTATTTCAGAAGCGCTAGGATTTCTACTTTTGTTGACAAACATTTTGAAGCTTACCTAAATTTTTTAGTAAATTTATTTATTATTTATAAGCTCGCAAGATCCACCTGCATCCTCAATTTTTTGTTTTGCAACTTTTGTGAATGCATGAGCTTGAACTTTTAACTTTACATTAACTTTTCCGTTACCAAGAATCTTTAAAGGAAATTTTGGCTTAAAAATCAATCCTTTCTTAACTAGTGAGTCTAAATTAACAGTTTCATTATCTTTAAAATCATTTAATTTATCTAAATTTATTATAGAAAAGTTTTTTTGATTAATTATTTCAAAGTGCTTTAATTTTGGAACTCTTCTATATAAAGGCATTTGGCCACCTTCAAAACCTGGACGTGTGGGTCTTCCAGAACGTGACTTTTGCCCTCTCATTCCAAAACCGCATGAAGCACCCTGACCGGCAGCAATACCCCTACCCTTTCTTAATTTTTTCTTTCTAGAGCCAGAGTTTGATTTAAGTGTATTTAATGTTGAAGTCATAATTTTCAGGAATAGAGCTGTTCAAGTGAGATCCCTCTCTCCCTTGAAGCAGATTTGTGTGTTCTTAATTGAGAAAGGGCTACCATAGCAGCTCTTGCATTATTCAAAGGTGTTTTACTACCCAATCTTTTTGCTAAGACATTTTTTATACCCGCTAATTCTAAAACTGTTCTAATTGAACCACCAGCAATTACACCTGTACCTGGAGCGGCTGGCCTAATAAGTACATTAGCAGCACCGTCTCTACCTTTAGATAAAGTTGGTATTGAATTATTTGGAGTTAAAGGAACCCTAACAAGATTCTTTTTCCCATCTGAAACTCCCTTTCGAACCGCACCAATAACATCTCCAGCTTTTCCAACTCCAACGCCAACTTGACCTTTCTCATTACCGACAACAACGATTGCTCTAAAACTCATTTTTTTTCCACCTTTAACAGTTTTAGATACTCGTCTTATTTGAACAACTCTTTCTTGCCAATCAGAATCTCTTTCTAGATTTTTCGAATCACCTCTTCTATTTCTTTTTCGATCGTTATTACGATTATTCTTTTTTTGTTCGCCAGGCATAGCTCCAGGAACGTCACCATTTTTGGATTGAATTTCTTGTTTTGTTGGAGTGTCAGTCATAGTAAAAATTAAAAGTTAGAATTCTAGGCCAGCTTCACGAGCAGCGTCCGCAAGTGCCTTAACTCTCCCGTGATATAAATTACCTCCACGGTCAAAAATTACTTGCTTAATACCTTTTTTTATCGCTCTATTTGCTAATAATTTTCCAACAATAGAAGAAGAATTACAATCAGATGGTAATTTCTCTGATTTTTCTCTAAGTTCTTTATCAACAGTTGAAGCTGAACAAATAGTTTTTTGAGCATTATCATCTATAACCTGTGCATAAATATGGTTATTAGAGCGAAAAACAGACAATCTTGGACGCGTTGCATCTCCAATCAAGAATCTTCTTAATCTTCTATGTCTTTTTTGGGTTTGTAATTTCCTGGAAAGTTTGGTCATTTTTTTAAGTTGAATTATTTTTTGCCAGATTTACCAGCTTTTCTGAGAATTGTCTCATCATGGTATTTAATTCCTTTCCCTTTATATGGCTCTGGAGGTCTAATTGATCTGATTTTTGCTGCTTCATTACCAACAATTTCCTTATCAATTCCAGATACGGTAACGTTTGTATTACTCTCAACTTTGTATGTTATACCATCAGGGGGGATCATTTCTACAGGGTGACTATATCCTGCACTTACAATTAGATTTTTACCTTTAACTTGTGCCCTGGATCCAACGCCAACAATTTCAAGTTTCTTTGAAAAACCTTGACTAACTCCTTCAACCATATTTGCAATCAAGGCTCTACATAAACCATGTCTTTGCCTAGAATGTATTTTGGTTGTAGTAGGGGTTACCACCACAGTATTATCTTTTTTATCAAAACTAACTCCCTCAGGCATCAGACGTTTTAACTCACCCTTAGGGCCTTTAACTATCACTGTTAATCCATCAAAATCAACTGTAACTTTTTCTGGAATAAGTACTGGTGTTTTTCCGATTCTTGACATAATTAATTCTCCTTAATAAACATAGCAAAGGACTTCGCCGCCAATACCTTGCTTCCTAGCATCGCGATCACTCATGACTCCTTTAGAAGTTGAGATGATGGCGACTCCAAGACCTCCAAGAACTTTTGGTAAGCCTCTAGTATTTTTATAAATTCTCAAACCAGGTTTACTAACTCTTTGCATAGATCGAATAGTAGGGAATTTATTTTTACCACTATATTTGAGACCGAGTATTATTTGTGATTTATAACCTTCACCTTCCTCATTAATATCAGAAATGAAACCCTCTTTTTGAAGCACTTTAGCAATACTTAAGGACATTTTTGAACCTGGGATTGATGTAGTTGTATGCTTTTTCTGACTCGCATTTCTAATTCGAGTAAGCATATCTGAAATAGGATCGTGATTTGACATAGTTTTAATTTAATTCTTACTAAAAGGGATTCCTAACTCTTTCAAAAGAGCTTTACCTTCTTGATCTGATCTTGCACTAGTGACAATAGTTATATCCATACCTCTTATTGAATCTATTTTATCAAAAGAGATTTCAGGAAAAATCAATTGCTCTTTAACTCCAACGGTGTAATTCCCTCTCCCATCAAAACTTTTTGGATTAACTCCTCTGAAGTCTCTTATTCTTGGTAAAGCAAGATTTATAAATCTCTCCAAAAAGGAATACATCCTATCCCCTCTCAAAGTTACAGTACAACCAATCGGCATACCTTCACGAATTTTAAAACCCGCGATAGCTTTTTTAGCCCTAGTTACTAAGGCCTTTTGTCCTGTAATTGTTGCCATTTCGTTTAAAGAGGCTTCAAGAGCTTTTGAATTAGAAGCTGCTTCACCAAGGCCTCTATTAACGTTGACTTTGACAACTTTAGGTACTTGATGAATATTTTTAAGACCAAGATCCTTTAAAAGTTTTGGTCTAATTGATTCTTTGTAGCGATTTTTTAGAGTCATAATTTTTTGTTAATTCTGGTCTTTGTCAGAATTGATAAATTAGAAAAAGTTGAAATCTGTTTTCTGATGAAAAATTAATCAATTACTTCACCAGTTTTCTTCAATCTTCTTTTCTTAACTCCCTCTTTATCAATAAAGTATTCAATCTTACTTGTAAGATTTTTATCCTTTGAAAAAAACATTACATTTGATGCATGTAAAGATGCTTCTTCAGTAAGTATTCTTCCAGTTTCTCCTTCCTGAGTTGGTTTTACATGTTTAGTCCTAAGGTTAATTCCCTTAACCACTACTCTATTTTCAAGAGGGATAGTTTTTAAAACCTCACCAGTTTTCCCTTTGTCCTTGCCATTAATAACTTTTACCAAATCTCCAGTTTTGATTCTCATTTTTATTCTTTGGAAGTTTTTCTTTTGTTTTAATGAATCCAACATTTAAATCACCTCCGGAGCAAGAGAAACAATCTTAGTGTAATTTTTGTCCCGTAGTTCTCTTGCTACAGGACCAAAAACTCTAGTACCTTTTGGATTCTTATCTTCATTAATCAAAACGGCAGCATTATCATCAAATCTGATTGAATTACCAGTATTTCTTCTTAATGTTGCTTTCGTTCTAACGATAACGGCTTTTACAACTTCAGATTTCTTAACTCCCATATTTGGAAGAGCATCTTTAACAGTTGCTACAATGACATCCCCAACATGTGCATACCTTCTATTAGATCCTAAAACCCTAATACATTGGAGTCTTTTTGCACCACTGTTATCTGCAACTGTTAAATAAGTTTCTTGTTGAATCATTTTTTGACCTCCTCTGACTTAATTGTTTTGTTGAGGATCTCTTCTATTGCCCATCTTTTATGAGCACTAAGTGGTCTAGTTTCTCTAATCTTAACTCGATCACCTAAAACACATGTATTTTCAGGATCATGCGCCTTGTATCTCGTAGTTTTACTTACAATTTTTTTATAAGTGGGATGTGGATATCTGTTAATAACAGCAACAACAACTGTTTTATCCATCTTGTCGCTGACAACAGTACCAATTCTTTCTTTAAGTGCCATAACTAATAATTAATCTGAAGTTGTTTGAGAAGCAGATTGACTCTTACTAATAGTAAGTAATTGCGCAACTTGTTTCTTTATTGTTTTAAATTTATGCGTTTCATTGAGCTGTCTAGTAGCTTGCTTGAATCTCAAATCAAAAAGATCTTTTCGCAGTTGCTCAATTTTTTCAGTAATTTGAGCAGAATTTAATTTTTGAAATTCTTTAAGAGACTCTGAGTTTTTCATTGTTTAACCTCCTCTTGAGATTGTTTATTATTTTTTTTCTTTTCTTGTGAGGGAGCTTCTAGATTTTTATCAATCGAAATGAATTTTGTTTTTACAGGAAGTTTGTATTGAGCTAGACGCATAGCTTCTTTTGCAGTTTCCTCAGTGATATCCTCACCGCCCATTTCAAAAAGTATTCTTCCAGGTTTTACAACCGCAACCCAAAACTCTGGATTACCTTTACCAGAACCCATTCGAGTTTCGGCAGGTCTCATGGTTACAGGTTTATCAGGAAAAATTCTTATCCAGATTTGGCCTCCACGTTTGATATATCTTGTCATAGCTCTTCTACTTGCCTCAATCTGGCGTGCAGTGACCCATCCACAGTCTTGAGCTTGGAGAGCAAATTGACCGAAAGCAATGGTATTACCTTTAGAGGCCACCCCCCTCATTCTGCCTCTATGTTGTTTACGAAATTTTGTGCGTTTTGGACTAAGCATTTTTATACCTCCTATGAATTCTCATTTGAACGGTCCTCAAATTGTTGAGGTCTTCTACTAGCTTTCCTCTTAGGGTTTGCACCCACGGGGATTGTTTGTTCTTCTTTAGGAAGAACTTCTCCTTTGAAAACCCACACTTTAATACCTAAAACACCGTAAGTAGTATTAGCTTCACGGATTGCATAGTCAATTTCAGCTCTCAAAGTATGTAAAGGAACTCTACCTTCTCTGGTCCATTCTGTTCTAGCAATTTCAGCACCGTTCAACCTTCCCCCAACTTGTATTTTAAGACCTAGGACTCCAGCCCTTTGAGCCCTCTGCAATGCCATTCTTATAGTTCTTCTAAAGGCGACTCTTTTTTCCAGTTGTTGCGCAATATATTCAGCCAGTAAAAAAGCATCTGCATCAACGCGCTCAACTTCAACAACATTTATTCTGACTTGCCTTGTTCTATCACCAATAGTTTTTTGAATTCCAGATCTTAATTCTTCAATACCACTTCCTTGTCTTCCAACTATCACTCCTGGTCTTGCTGTTTTTAATTCAAGTTCCAGTTGATCAGCTTTCCTTGCTATCAGCACATCGCTAATTCCTGCTGCACCATATTTTTTCTGTATAAAAGTACGAATTTTAAAATCTTCTTGAAGAAGAATTGGATATGTCTTTGAAGTAGCAAACCATTTTGAGCGATGCTCTTGTGTAATTCCTAACCTTAGCCCAGAAGGATGTATTTTATGTCCCATTAGTTTTGTACCTCCGCATTAGTTTGAGTAGGAGCAGGTTCAACAGAAATACTGATATGGCAAGTCTGTTTTTTGATAGAAAAAGCTCTCCCTTGAGCTCTCGGCCTATACCTTTTCATTACAGGACCATTATTAGCCCATGCAGAGGAAATAACTAAGGTAGATGGATCCATTCCAAGGTTATGTTCTGCATTAGCAACTGCAGATCTTAGTACTTTAGTGATTGGATCAGTAGATCTGTAAGGCATAAATTCCAACATGATTAATGCATCTCTATATGACCGACCCCTTATTTGGTCCAAAACTCTTCTAACTTTAGAGGCTGATCCGCGAACATAGTTTCCATGAGCAATAGCCGTTTTTGTTGTTTCAGGTGTTTTTGTCATGATTTTGCTCCTTTCTTATCTCTTATGTGACCGCGGTAAGTGCGAGTAGGAGCAAATTCTCCGAGTTTATGACCGATCATTTGTTCGGTTATAAATACAGGAATATGGGTCTTGCCATTATGGACAGCGATTGTATGGCCGATCATTACAGGTAAAATGGTAGAGGCTCTAGACCAAGTTTTGATAACAGACTTGTCATTATCAGTATTTTGTTTTTCTACCTTTTTGAGCAAGCTATCTGCTATGAAAGGTCCTTTTTTTAGTGATCGTCCCATGTTTATAAAATAGAAATTAAAGTCATAAATGAAGTAATCAAGAGTCTCTTCCTCCTCTACTCCTCTTAGAAACGCGACGACGTCTTCGAACTACTAATTTATTACTTGGTTTGTTCTTTTTACGCGTCTTTAACCCAAGAGCTGGTTTACCCCATGGAGTAACAGGGCCTGCTCTACCAATTGGTGCTTTTCCCTCTCCTCCTCCATGTGGATGATCACATGGGTTCATTACACTTCCTCTTACTTGTGGCCTTCGTCCAAGCCATCTTCTTCTTCCTGCTTTGCCTAAGCTAGTATTTCTTATTTCTGAATTACCAACTTCTCCAAGAGTTGCGTAGCATTCTTTTCTAACAAGTCTTACCTCGGTAGATGGGAGTTTTAAGGCAACATAATCTCCCTCTTTTGCCATAACTTGTGCACTAGCTCCAGCGGATCTAACCATCTGAGCACCTCTTCCTGCATATAACTCAACACAATGAACACTAGATCCTAATGGCATAACAGAAAGTGGCATTGCATTTCCATCTTCAATTGGAACACTTTCTCCAGATATGACATTTTGGCCAACTTTTACTCCAGCTGGAGCGATAATGTATCTTTTCTCTCCATCTTCATAAAATAAAAGTGCTAGCCTCGCATTTCTGTGAGGATCGTAGTGGATAGCTGCAACTTTAGCATTAATATTTCTCTTATCTCTTCTAAAATCGACCAATCTATATTGCCTTTTGTGACCACCTCCACGATGACGGCAAGTAATAACTCCACGATTATTCCTACCTTTAACTCTATGTTTTGAAACTATTAGTGATCTCTCAGGTTTTGCACTTGTTATTTCACTAAAATCAGTAACTACTCTCTGTCTAGTGCCAGGAGTATAAGGTTTAAATTTACGAATTGCCATGATTAAACTCCTTAAGATTCTGGAAATAGTTGGATTTTGTCTCCTTCAGCAAGACGTACAATTGCTTTCTTGACCTGAGAACGTTTACCGGAAAATTTTCCGACTCTTCTTGTTCTCCTAGGAGGATTCATAGTGTTAACTCCTATGACTTTAACACTGAACAAGGCTTCAATAGCTGCCTTTATTTGTGGCTTTGCCGCTCTATGGTCTACTTCAAAAGTATATTGATTAAGATCTAGTGCGTTTGTAGCTTTCTCAGTAATAACTGGCTTTCTTATTACATCGGCTAAACGAGAATCGAATAATTTACTCATGATGCATAAACCTCCTGAATTTTATTTATTGCTGATTGACCTATTACCAACTTATTAGCATTGAGAATATCAAATACATTTAATTGATCGGCGGAGATTAATTTTACCTTTTCAATATTATTAATGGATTTTTTTATTACATCGGAAGGACTATCAAGAATAATCAAAACTTTTTCAGTTTTTTCTATGCCTAATCGAGCGAGGCCATTGATGATGTCACTTGTTTTAGGTTGCTTTAAGTTAGAACCAAAATCTTCAACAGCCTTTATATCAGATACTCTGGACATAAGTGCTGTTCTGAGAGCTAATCTACGTTCCTTACGATTCATATCAAGATTGTAAGAACGTGGCTTCGGTCCAAAAATAATTCCACCACCAGGTCTTAAGGGTGTTCTTATTGATCCTTGACGAGCTCTTCCTGTGCCTTTCTGTTTGTATGGCTTTCTACCACCACCTCGTACTTCAGATCTTGTCAAAGTTGATGCAGTCCCTTGTCTTTTGTTTGCAAGTTGCCTAAGCACTGCTCTATGGATTAAGTCTGCCGAAGAAGTTTCCTTAGCAACTGCTAAATCAAGAGTAACTTTCCCGGATTTTTTACCATCCCACTTAAGAGTTTCGAGTGTTGTCATGATTTTTCACCTCCTTTATTTCCTACAACATTATTTGGCTTAATATTAACTATTGAGCCAGGCTTCCCTGGGACAGAACCTTTTACTACAAGCAAATTTTTCTGGTCATCAATTTTGAGAACCAACAAACCTTTCGTAGTTATCTGTTTCCCTCCGTATCTACCTGCCATTCTTTTCCCAGGATAAATTCTACCTGGGGTTGTTCCTGCTCCTGTAGAACCTGGAGCTCTATGATTTTTTGAACCATGACTCATAGGGCCTCTACTAAATCCATGTCTTTTCTGGTAACCAGCAAAACCTCTACCCATAGATTTGCCACTGATATCAACTTTTTGGCCAACCTCAAAGTTTTTTACAGTTATTTGATTTCCAATTTCATAAGACGAAGTTTCTTCAACCCTATATTCTTTTAAATGCTTTAAAAGGTCTTCACCTGATTTCAGTAAATGTCCCTTTTCAGGTTTACTAATATGCTTCTCTTTGGACAAGCCATAGCCTATCTGAACGGCAGTGTAACCATCCAAAGCGGTAGTTTTCAATTGCGTGACACGGCATGGGCCAGCCTCAATAAGAGTAACTGGTACAGCATTACCTTTGTCGTCAAAAAGTTGGGACATGCCCAATTTCTTTCCTAAAATTCCTATAGACATAAGACTAAATTAGGCTAGCTCGTAATGATTTTTTAATTATCTAAAGCCTTACATTTAAAAGGTGTAAGTTAATAAAAAACAATTAATAAGGTTGAGACTTATCTAAAAACATAGATAGTTTCTCAAGGGATAATCCCACCTGATTTTTTTAACGAAACGCTAAAAAATGTGAAATTTCGTAGAGGCTCGGCTAGCTTGCGAGCTTAAAAATTCACTAAATTATAATTGTACATGATCAAGTACCATAAATTAAAATAAAATAAAAATAAAGGAATTTTTTATGCCATTACTTCTCACAGGGAAAAAGTTTCATAACGATCTAAAAACTAACAAATGTCTTGCAATCTTTGCTCCTCTTGAAGGTGGCTATGAAACTCGTCTTTTGAGAAGAATGAGAGCCAAGGGCTTTAAAACTTTTATTACCTCAGCAAGAGGGCTTGGAGATCCAGAAGTCTTTTTGCTCAAATTGCATGGCATTAGGCCACCTCACCTAGGTCATCAAAGCGTAGGAAAAAATGGAGCGCTCGGTGAAGTTCAACAAGTAATCCCAATGGCTTCTGAGTTATTTAATGAAAATGATAAAAATAAATTACTTTGGTTATTAGAAGGTCAAGTGTTGTCTCAATCTGAGTTAGTGAGCTTAATAGAGATTTGTACTAAAGACAATAAACTAACAATTGTTGTTGAAATGGGGGGTTCAAGAAAACTTGAATGGAAACCATTAAATGATTATATTTTGGATGAATTTGCCAGTTAAATTGTTTGAATAAAACCAAGAAGAAAAAAGATAAATGGATTAAGTTGATTTGTGGCGCGAGTAATGAAGATATTGTTGCTATCGAAGATTTATGTGCAATTTATACTGCTGCTGGTGTCGACTACATAGATGTTGCTGCTGAAGAATCTATAGTTCATGCAGCAAAAAAAGGAATCGAGTGGGCTAAAAAAATCTTTAAAAACTCCCCTGGATTAATGATAAGCATCAGTGATGGTAATGATATCCATTTTCGTAAAGCAAAATTTGATCCATTAAGATGTCCCCCTAATTGTTCAAGACCGTGCGAAAAAGTATGCCCCACCTTTGCCATTGATAATTCTGGGATCAAAGAGAGTAAATGTTATGGATGTGGAAGGTGTATAAATAGTTGTCCCCTAAATCTAATTAGTGAATATGAATATAATTTGTCAAAATATGATTTAGCGTCAACGCTCAAAAAAACAAAGCCTAATGCAGTAGAAATTCATACCGAAATCAATCGCTTAGATTCTTTTACAAAAGTTGTAAATATCCTTAAAAGTTCTGAAATTAAATTGGATAAGATATCTATAAGTTGTGGATTAAATCAATCTTTCAAAAAATCACATGAGCCCGAAGATCTTTTGAAAGCTCTTTGGAAAAGATATGATATTCTCAAAGAACTTAATATTCCCCTTATTTGGCAGCTAGATGGAAGGCCAATGTCTGGTGATCTTGCTCCAACAACAAGTAGAGATACAGTCAAGTTATTTGAAAAAATCGGTTCAGATCTTCCTCCAGGATTAATTCAATTAGCAGGAGGAACAAATGAAAAAACTCATGAATTTTTGAATTCAAACAATCTTCCAGACGGAATAGCATTTGGAAGTGCTGCAAGAAAAATTATGCAGCCCCTTATTGAATTTGCACACAAGAATAATAAAAGACTCTATGAGTATCCTGAAAGAATGGCTCTAGCAATCAAAAAAGCTCAGAAATTTCTAGAGCCATGGAAATCGAGATAATTCAAATAATATTTTTATTTTTTAAAACCTTCGCCGTGTATATAAAAACTTTGTATTTTTTTGATAGAAAAAAATCTTTTGATGTATTAAACTAGAAGTTCAATGGGCCGTCGCCAAGTGGTAAGGCATCGGGTTTTGGTCTCGACATTCCTAGGTTCGAATCCTAGCGGCCCAGTTCTAATATTTAAGTGGTGTCTTCTCAAAAAATATTTCTATTAGATTTTGATGGAGTTATAGTCGATGGAATGCATGAATATTGGCATAGTTCTTTGCTAGCCTGTGAAAAATATTTAAATTCACCGTACATCTCTTGTGATCAAAAACTTTATAAAAGAGTACCAAATACTTTTAAAGAAATTAGGCCTTGGGTTAAATATGGTTGGGAAATGGTTCTAATTGTTCACGAAATTATTAAAAAAGAAAATCCAATAAAAAATCACAATAAAGATGATTTCATTAATAATTATCATCAAAATTGCCAGAGGATATTAAAAGATAATTCTTGGATTGCAGAAGATTTACAAAAAATACTAGATAAGTCTCGCGAGTACCAAATTGATAAAGATTTTAAAGCGTGGGTGAATTTACACAATCCATTTTTTGAAGTTATAAATTTCTTGAAAGAATTAAGGAAGAGAGAAATAAAAACGGGAATAATAACAACAAAAGGAAGAGTATTTGCAGAAAAGATACTTAAACAATTAAATATTTTTCCAGATTTTATTTTTGGATATGAATCCGGAACAAAAATCAAAATAGCTGAAAAACTTACAAAAACACATAAAATACTAGGTTTTATAGAAGATAGAAAAAAAACTCTAATTGATATAAAAAACAATTCAGGAACTTCTCATATTCCATGCTTCCTAGCTGATTGGGGATATTTAAAAGAGTCAGATAGATATAACTTAAGTAATGAAATCATAATAATAAAATTAGATAATCTTGAGGAATTAGTTGCAATTTAAAGATAATCAGCTAGAGTACAGATGTACTATAGTTTGTATTTATGAAGTTTGGTTTAAATAAAAAATTCCAAATTTAGAATAATTACAAGAACTTTAACCGATAAATCAAACAATGAGTCTTGAAGAAAAGAAAAAAACTGAATCAAAAGAGAAAGACAAGGCATTAAGTCTCGTCTTAGGTCAAATAGAAAGAAATTTTGGACGAGGGTCAATAATGAGACTTGGTGACGCCTCAAGAATGAAAGTAGAAACAATATCTACTGGAGCACTCACCTTAGATTTAGCATTAGGAGGAGGCTATCCAAAAGGAAGAGTAGTAGAAGTTTACGGACCAGAAAGTTCAGGAAAAACTACATTAACGCTTCACGCGATTGCGGAAGTCCAAAAAAATGGAGGAGTAGCTGCATTTGTTGATGCTGAGCATGCACTCGATCCAGTGTATGCAGCCTCTTTAGGCGTTGATGTTGAAAATTTGTTAGTTTCACAACCGGATACTGGTGAAATGGCTCTAGAAATAGTTGACCAACTCATAAGATCGAGTGCAGTAGATCTTGTTGTTGTTGACTCGGTAGCAGCACTCACTCCAAGAGCCGAGATAGAAGGAGAGATGGGAGATCACGTAATTGGAAGCCAAGCAAGGCTAATGAGTCAAGCAATGAGAAAAATAACAGGAAATATTGGAAAATCTGGATGTACGGTAATATTCCTGAATCAATTACGCCTAAAGATTGGCGTCACGTACGGCAATCCAGAAACAACCACAGGAGGAAATGCATTAAAATTTTATGCCTCAGTGAGACTTGATATCAGAAGAATTCAAACTCTTAAAAGAGGTACTGAAGAATACGGCATAAGAGCAAAAGTAAAAGTAGCAAAAAACAAAGTTGCACCACCATTTAGAATTGCAGAGTTTGATATTCTCTTCGGAAAAGGTATTAGTACAACAGGATGTTTATTAGATTTAGCAGAAGAAACTAATATCATAATAAGGAGAGGCGCTTGGTATAGTTATGAAGGAGAAAATATTGGACAAGGAAGAGATAATACAATTATTTGGCTTGATCAAAACTTAGAAATTAGGAATAAAGTAGAATCCATTGTTAAAGAGAAATTAACAGAAGGTACTGAAGTCAGTTCTAATTCAATGAAAGCATTAAATAGCAATCCTGCTAATACAATCGCTGTTAATGATATAAAAACAGTAGCTTAGATTTATAAAGAATCAGACAAAGTCCACCACCCAGCAGCAGGGCCTACAAATCTCACTACAACCCATAAGATTACTAACCCTCCGATTCCAAACCAACTGGCCTTAATACTTAATTTAATTAGTTTATCTCTTTGATTGATGGTAAAGGGGATCCATTCAAATAATCTTGGAGACTGATCATATTTAGTCTTAGTATTGCTTTTTTTTGGAGGCAAACCAAATGTTTTTCGTCTTTTTGCTTCTCCCATATTTCTTTCGTTGTTTATAAAATCATAACCTAATCAAAAGGTAACATATAATTAATTTGTTTTGATGGTTGAATGTTTTGCAAAAGTAATCTTCCCCAGTTTCTTTTATTCGCTCTTCCATCTAAAATTATTAACTTACCTGAATTTCTTCTTAAAGGAGAAATAGATCTTTCAAGTTTTATTCTGGCTTGAGGAAGAAGGAAGTCTCTAAACCAATCTTGAGAAAGCTTTTTTTTATGAGAGACTGTAATTGCGTTAATAGGTTCTGACATATTCGGAATCGGAAGTAAAGGTATAATAATTTGTTCTGGAATTTGTATTAAATAAGAATTCATAATCCACCAATCATAACTAGAACAAAGAATTTCATTATTATGAATTGGAATTGTCTCTAGCACCACCCTCTTTCCATACATCGAGGCTAATTCTGTAGCAAGGTTAGTTTTCAAATCAATATCGTCAGACAAAACTAAAGTTAAACCCTTTCTAAAAAGTATTAACTTTTTGCATTTATCCAATATTGAATTGGTAAAAAGAGGATTATTAGGAAGGAACTGTTTAGAGGGTATATATAATGAGATCTTTTTCTCTTCAAAATTACTTTTAAAATTAATGACCAAGTCAATATCTAAACTGTGCCTTTTAAGATAAATTTGAAAAAAATTATCTTTTCTCAAAGCTGATAAAAAAAGAAATTTATTATTTGAAAAAAATTCCTTAATTTGAGAAAGTTCATCTATTGGCTGCAAATACAAATTCCAATCTAAATTTTTATCATTTAATTTTACCCAGCATGCCCAACCTTGAGATAATGCTTTGTAAACGCTTAAAAATTTATCAGAAAAGAAAGAATTTTCATGAAAAAAGTTTACAAAAAAACTAATTTCTTTTTCATCTAAATTGATATAACTATTGCCTAAGACCTTTCTCACAAAGAACTTTTTCTTCAAAGAATCATATACTTTGATGAATTTTTGATTGATTAATTCAAATTCTTTAAAATTTCTTGTCCAGTCCTTTTTAAGTAAAGAAATTCTAAAATGATTTTTTAAATCCTGTTTTATATCCTCAATTCCAGAATAAACTATTCGATGATTTCTAAGATTAAGAAAATTCGGATTTTTAAGTAAATCTTTAATTGTTATCAAGCGAACATGATGATTTGCAAAAATTAGTTGATCATTTTTAAAAATAAAATTTAAACCTAGATTTTTCAATGAATCAATCTGAAATTTTCTTATAAATTGAATTTGTTCTTCAAATAAAATAAAAGTTGAATCTTCTTCCTTTAAAGATAGAGAAATCAAAATTGGAGGGAGCCAATCATGGCTAGAGAAAATCTCTGAATTGATTAGATATGTAGAATCATTCTCAATACACTTAGCAATTATCCTCCCAAAAGAATATATGTGTTCCCAATGAATACTTTGATCTCTCAAAAACTTTTTCAAATATTGATGACTTAAAATTTCAAGCATTTATAATTAATTTAGTTTCAAATACATACAAAAATTTATGAACCTAATATACAAAAAATTGGTATGAATATAAGAAAGTCTTGAATTAATCAATCTATGAAAATTGGAATAGTAGGATTAGGTTTAATTGGTGGTTCTTTAGGATTAAAACTCCAAAGTCTAAACCATACAATTTATGGAATAGCAAATAATGAATTTAATGAGAAAAAAGCAAAGGGAAAAAAGCTTGCAAATTTTGTTAGCTGTGATTTGAGCTTACTAAAAAAATGTGAGCTCATAATTTTGGCTTTGCCTATTAAAGATTTGATCAGTCCATCTCAACGATTAGTAGCATCAATACCTCAAGAAACAATAGTAACTGATGTAGGTTCTGTGAAAGAACCAATTGTAAATGCATGGGAAAATTTACATCCTCTATTTATTGGATCACATCCAATGGCAGGAACAGAAAAAAAAGGAGTTGATTCAGGTTTTGAAAGTCTTTTTGAAAATGCAAAATGGATTATTACCCCCACACAAAATAGTGATTTAAATGCAGTCAGAACTATTTCCGAGCTAATAAAATCAATGGATTGTGAAATCTGTCAGGCTTCGCCAAAAGAGCATGATGAAGCAGTATCTCTGATTTCTCATTTGCCTATATTTTTAGCTTCTACCCTAATTGAAACTGTAGATACAAAAAATAATCAATCTTTATTAGATCTCACACAAAAGCTAGCAGCTACAGGATTTGCTGACACTTCGAGAGTTGGCAGCGGCAATGAAAAACTAGGCTTAGATTTAGCTATTAATAATCAGATTAATGTTTTAAATGCCATTAATAATTTTAAAAAGAAGCTTAATACATTGGAATCTCTTATAAAAGAAAAAAATTGGGAGTTACTTTCTAAGAAACTTGCGGAAGCAAAAGAAATCAGAGAAAAATTTATAAATTAAAATTTTCTATGCCTTTAGAAGCTAAAATTTGCCTTGAGACCATTAATGCCGACTGGCTAACACCTGCAGTTCCCTCCCCTGGATAAATTGAGTCTCCACATAACCATAAACCTTCAAAAGGCGTCCTACTGGGCAATCCAAATAAACCAAAAATATCTGGATTTTGACCAAGTCCGCCTACTATTCCATTAGGTCTATTTGTCCATTTTTGAAATCCCAACGGAGTTGCTAATTCCTTATGTAGCCAATTTTCAGGATGAATATCAAATTGTCTTTCCAATTCAAGCGATATTTTTTTTATAAAATCCTTTTTCTTCTTTAAGTAAATTTTTTTATCTAGCTCAAACCAATCTTTTGTCTTAGTAAAAATACTCGCTATTAAAGTAACTTCACCTTTTGGTGCTCTTCCATCACCATCATCACTAATTGACACAAATAAAGAACCAAATTCATTCGAAACAAATTGATAATGATTGGAGGAAGTGTTTTTAATATGTTCTTTTTTTAATGCTGAGTAAAAAACTAAAGCCCCACTTGGATCAGGCAAATTATTAAGTCGATTTTTATAACTTTGTTTTCTTTTTAAAGGATCTTTCAAATGCCTGAGCAGAGATTGAGGAGGCGCGGTATAAATCAAATCTTTTGCTTGGTAAATAAAAGTATTTCTTTTTGAATTAGCAGATACGTTCCAACACATATTTACGTCATCAAAATTTATAGAATTAACTCTTTGCCCAAAAATTATTTTAACTCCAGTTTTACTCAATGAACTTTCTAATGCTTCGCTTAAAGACTGCATTGATTTTTTAAGATGCCACAGACCATGTGGCTCTTGACACATCTGAAGAACAGTAGATCCATATAATGCTGCAGTATTATAAACGTCCTCTTGAGAGTAAAGTTTTAGTTGAAGATTTAAGAATTTTATCAAGCGCTCATTCTTGGATAATCCGCAAATCCGCAATAAATCAAAAATAGTAGATTTAAGTAAGATACCTGTGACAAGATTTGACGGTACTAGTGCTTTAAGAAGTTGAGAAAAATCCCAAAAATTACTTATTGGTAATACAGGATTATTATTAGCAAATATCCAATTACTTTGATGTATGAGGGTACAAAGTTTCCAAAATCTGCGACTCCCAGGAAACTGCATTTCTTGTTCAGCAATCCATTTACTTTTTTCATACCAAATAGGGATGGGCTTACCACCATCATTTAAATCAACAATGCAAGCAGGGTCTAAAATTATGGCTTCGGGAGATGGAATATCTAAAAAATCAAAAATTCTAGAATGTATTCCTCCTTTCTCTAAACCTGCAACCTGAGTTGCACCAACATCAAAAATATAATTCTTTCTTTTAAAAGTACCTGCACATCCTCCTGATTGAGTATGGGATTCGATTAAAGTTACTGATAAACCTTGTTTTGATAAAATTGCTGCAGAAGTTAGTCCTGCTATACCAGCGCCAACAACAACAATTTCGGACTTTCTCATTGAAAATGCAAAAATTATCCCCTATTGAAGTTAACGAAATTTGTACTGAATTAGGTGAAACCTATCCAAAAAGTATTGAACCAGTACATGGGGGTGATATACATAGTGCCTGGAAAATAGAATTCTCAAACAAAAAATTATTCCTTAAAAGAAATGATAGAACCAAAAAATTTCTTGAATTTGAAAAATATTGTCTTGAGAATTTGAGCAAGTATATTAATCAAGAAAACTTAGTTGTTCCTAAAGTTATTGCATATAAAAATATAAAAAATATAGAAATTCTTTTAATTGAATGGATAGATATGAAAAACTTTGACCAAAAAAAGCTTGGCAAAGGTTTAGGAGAAATGCACTTAAATTCAACTGAATCCAATCCAAAAATATTTGGTTATCCAATTGAGGGTTTTATCGGAATAAGTGATCAGAAGAAGGGCTGGGAAGATAATTGGATAGATTGTTTTTTAAACTTACGAATAATACCTCAATTATCAATACTTAAATCAAATGTTCTAGACGAAGAAACTATAAATAAAGTTAAAGAAAAAATTAAATCAGAATTACTTATTCATCAACCAAAAAATACACTCGTGCATGGAGATTTATGGTCAGGAAATGTAGGAGTAGACAAAAGTCGTAAGGGAGTTATATTTGACCCTGCATCTTGGTGGGCAGATAATGAGGTGGATATAGCTATGACAAGATTGTTTGGAGGTTTCAGTAAAGAATTTTATGAAGAGTATCATAAAATTTTTCCTTTAAAAGAGGGATTCGAAAAGAGAATTACTATATATAATTTTTATCACATAATAAATCATGCCAATATATTTGGCGGATCATATTTCAATCAAGTCAAAGACTACGCAAAAGAGATAGTAAATTTTTAATTTTTACTATCCTAAGTATGTCTTTTTAAGATTTTGTACTTTATCTAAAACAGCTTCACGAGTTTCACTAGTACGAAGATTCTGCCAGCTCCATTGACCAACAACAATTACACCCAGTAGTTCTAGTAAACCTGGGAGAATCGGGAAAAAATTAATCGTGTCAATAATAACTTTAATTATTATCTGAGCTATTACGACAACAGCAATTATGCCTGCCGCTTTGCCATACTTCCCCATTTGAGTCCAATCAACCTTACCAAGGGTTTCATTGACTTTCCCCATGACATCAGAGTACTTGTCTGAAAAGCTTTTAGTTTCTGAGCTTGTAGCGGAGCCGGAGTCTTGATTTGACTCTGGTGTATTATCACTCATGAAATCAGTAATCTCAATATATTGACCAGACAATAACGGAAAAAACTTCTATGTGCTACCTTTTTTTCATGTGTAATTCCGAACCGACACATTTTGTATTTTTTTGATGAACCAACATATTTAAATATTGACGATTTTTTGAAAAAATTTTATTTATAAATAATTTTCAGTATTATTTTGTTCTAACAAAACCTTAATAAATCTCATAAATATCAAACCTTTAAAAGGTTAAATTTTTTATTTTAATTATCATATCTTCATAAGATTATTTTGCGAAATTAAAAATGACAGTCTCAAAAGATATCAAATTTAATTTCTTAAACAAAGATGAACAAGAAAGATATCAAAAACATTTAACTCTCAAAGAGATAGGTTATGAGGGTCAACTAGATCTTAAAAACAGTTCAGTATTATGTATTGGAGCAGGTGGGCTTGGCTCTTCTGTTTTGCTTTATCTGACAGCAACAGGAATTGGAAAAATTGGAATAGTAGATAATGATCACGTTGAGAAGTCTAATCTCCAAAGACAGATAATTCATGAAACAAAAACTATTGGCAATCTTAAAATTGATTCTGCACGAGAAAGAATTGAAAAATTGAATCCTAATTCCAAATTAGTAACCTTTGCGGAGAGAGTGAATCCTACAAATGTCCTCAAAATAATTCGAGAATTTGATGTGATTTGTGATTGCTCAGATAACTTTGGCACTAGATATTTGATAAACGATGCGTGTCTGATACTAAATAAACCTCTAGTATTTGGCAGTGTACAAGGATTTGAAGGTCAAGTGAGTGTTTTCAATTTAAATGAAAAGAGTCCTAATTTAAGAGACTTACTGCCAGAATCACCGTCAAAAAATGCTATACCGAGTTGTGCAGAATATGGGGTCGTGGGAGTCTCAACAGGTTTAATAGGAATTCTCCAAGTGAATGAAATTATCAAAATCATTTTAAAAAAAGGTGAAATTTTAGATGGGAAAATATTGATTTTTGATCTCTTGAATATGAATATGAAAAAATTACATCTAAAAAGTGATCAAATAAATAAAAAAATAAAAAATCTTTCTCAGTTTGTAGAATTTTATAGTGACGATGAATGTTCTGGGGAAAATAATGAAATTAACCGAATTAATGCTAAAGATTTTAATAGCTTATACACAGCAAAACCCAACAAAATACTTTTAATAGATGTTAGGGAAAATGAAGAATTTTCAACTTCTGCAATAGAGGGCTCTATATCAATCCCTCTAAGTCATTTGAACCGAGAATCTGACTTAGACTTTATAAAAAAAGAAAGTTTAATTAAGGAAGTTTTTACCATATGCCAATCGGGCAAAAGATCTGACAAAGCGTCAAAAATCTTGTCTAAATTCAAAATTCAATCAAGATCTATCGAGGGTGGTATTGAAAAGGTGAAAAATACATTACGCAATTAATATTTTTAAGAATATTTAGTAATCTACTCCTCTTTTTAAATCAACTCCAACATTTGCATAATGTTTGTGGCAGACCATTTCAGAGTAAACATCAGCTAGTTCAAAATACGAAGGTTCATTTTTACATCTCCCAGTGATAACAATTTCTGTATCTGCTGGTTTTTTCAAGAGCGTTTGATGTATTGACTCCACAGGTAGAAGTTCTAAATCAACTGTTGGATTTAATTCATCCAAAATAATTGTTTTATATAAACCACTCAAAATAGCAGCTTTAGCAATTTCCCATGCTCTTTCAGCCTCAACGTAATCTATGGGTTGTTGCTGACCTCTCCATACAATCGCATCTCTGCCTGATCGCAAATGATCTACCAAATGGGGGTAACTTTCTCTCAAAGCTTCTATAGCAGCATCTTCGGTATAGCCATTACCACCTTTTAACCACTGTAAAATCAAAACTCTATGACTTTTATCTTGAGATATTCCTTTACCAATTGCTTGAAGAGCCTTGCCAAGTGCACTTGTGGATTTTCCTTTCCCTTCACCTGTATAAATCTCAATTCCACCAGTAAATCTGATTTTTTCTGGTTCTTTTGATAAGTCTCTCCTTAGATGCGGTCTCATTTCTGAATGGAGTTGCGATATTCTTACTAAAGAAGGGGGGGCTGCCCTTCCTGTGATAATTATTTCGAGTCCTTCAGGACGACTTCGAAGAGAATCAACTACTTCCTTGATATTAAGCATTCCTAAATCAAGAACTGGATTTAACTCATCTAAAACAACTACAGAATAGAGAGAACTAGCAATTGCTCCTTTAGCAATATTCCAACCTCTCTCAGCCTCACCAATATCAAACTTTGTAACCTGGTCAGCATTAAAAAATTCCGATCTTCCTGTCCTTACGTGGTCAATTAAGTGTGGGAATCCTCTTTGCAAGGCCTCTATAGCAGAATCCTCATCATATGGCCTTTCAGGACCTTTTAAAAATCTTAGAAGTAGAACTCTTGACTGTCTTTTTTCGCATATTCCTAAACCTATCGTCCTTAGTACAACACCTAAAGCAGCCTGACTTTTACCCTTACCTTCACCATCATAAATATGTAATTGCCCCTTTAATCTCTCCTGACTATCACTAGCCGTGACAATTCCAATACCTCTATTTCTACTTGTATTAGTCAATTTAACAAGGTGAATAACTTTAATCTAAGATATAGTTAAGAATATTATTAAAAATTTAATAATAAATTCAACCTATTCATAGGTAATTTGAATTTTAAAGTAATTAGCATGTTCAATCAACTAGAAATTCTCTCTGATGAACAAAGTGAAAAGCTTTATACCATTAGAAGATACATTAAGAATCTTGATAGTGTTTGTATTGCATATTCAGGAGGAGTTGACAGTACATTGGTAGCATCATTAGCGTTCGAGCAATTAGGTAGCAAAGCTATTGCAATTACTGGGATTTCTCCCGCATTAGCTAACACACTTCGTGAAGAAGCAAAAAGTCAAGCAAAATGGATTGGAGTAAAACATTTAGAAATTAAAACATCAGAATTAGAACAATCAAGTTATAGTAAAAATCCCACAGATAGATGCTTTGCATGCAAAAAAGAGCTTCACAAACACACAACCTATTTTTCTAAAAAATTGAATTATAAGATTGTTTTAGATGGAGTTAATCTTGATGATCTTAAAGATCATAGGCCAGGAATACAAGCAGCAAAAAAAGCAGGAGTTATTTCTCCGCTTGCAAAGTTTAAATTTTCAAAACAAGATATTAGGGATATATCCAGAGCATTAGGTTTCCCCTGGTGGGATAAACCTGCTCAACCTTGCTTGTCATCAAGATTTCCTTATGGCAATGAAATAACTAGTGAGAGGCTAAAAATGGTTGAGAAAGCAGAAGAATACCTCAAAAAGGGTGGTTTATCTGAAGTTAGAGTTAGATGCCAAGGCTTAACTGCAAGAATAGAAATCCCCAAAGATGAATTAAAGAATTTTTTTAAAAAATATAATCTTAATGATCTAGTGCAATATTTTTCCGATTTAGGATTTAATTGCACAAGTTTAGATCTGGAAGGCTTAATAAGCGGAAAATTAAATAAAAGCTAAACAACCGTTCTAATCTCTTTGAGAACTGCAGCAGGTGGATTTCTTTCAATAACACGCAAGAAATGTTCTTCAGCCTTCAAAGCTTCAATTAAATATTGACTAGCAACTTCTGGCATCATATATTGACCACATGTAAAGATATCGACGGCAGAATAATTAGATTCCGGCCAAGTATGTATTGAAATATGAGATTCAGCCAGTAATGCGATTGCTGTAACTCCTTGAGGGTCAAATTTATTACTTATCAAATTAAGAACTGATGCCTTTGCTAATTTTGCAGCCCTGTTAAGGGTACAACGTAAAAAAGATTCATCATTTAATTTTTCATAATCACATCTATAAAGTTCTAACAAAAGGTGTTTACTTTGATGGATTAATTTTTCATCATTACTAAACGAACTTAAAATTTGATTGTTTTTGGGGACTTCCATTAAATAAATTTATACAAGAATAAGATTAGCTAAAAATAGTAATATTAGGAATTATAAGTAAATCATTTGTGAAGACCCTAAGAAAGATTGATTAAATTTATCTAGATGTGTCGCACTTATAAAGCATTGACTATCTTTACCAACAGAATTTAGTAACAAATTTTGTCTAGTTATATCTAGTTCCGCTAAGACATCATCCAATATTAGTATTGGTGGAACATTTAATATTTTACTTAATAAATCTAGTTCAGCCATCTTTAAAGCCAAGATAAAAGTTCTTTGCTGACCCGATGAACCATATTTCCTAACTGAAATATTATTAATCAGAAACTCAATATCATCACGATGAGGTCCAAAATTACATTTACCAGTCAATGCTTCCATTGAACGCTGATTTAATAGTTGTTCTGCTATTTTCTTACTTATAACTTCTTCTTCTTCTTCTTCTGGACTAAGATTTTGTATTCCAGAAAGATAATTTATGCCTATTTGCTCTTTAGATTTACTTAAGTGATTATGCCAATATTCAACATATGGTTTTATTTTTAATAAAGCCCTTCTTCTTCGCCTAAAAATTCTTGTACTGATTATTGACATTTGAATATCAAAACTTTCAAGAATTTCCGAGTACTGGTTATTTAGGACGCTTTCTGAACGCCAAAAATGATTTCTTTGTTTTAAAAGCCTGTTAAATCTACTTATTAGGTCTAAATATACTGGTTCAAGTTGAGAAACGACTTTATCAATCCATGTTCTTCGATAACTAGGTTCACCTTTAACAATATCTATATCATTAGAACAGAAACATACGCTCTGAATATAATTCTTTATTTCACTCTGCTTTTTCAAGATTGATTCATTAACATAAATTCTTTTAGGGCCTTTTCGGAATAAATTTAACTTTAAATCATCTTTAAAATCTATTTGTCCTATGACCACAGCCATATCACTTTCATTTTCTATTAAATCTTTATCACTTAATGCTCTATTAGATTTTAATTGACTTAAAAATTCAACCGATTCAAGTAAATTTGACTTTCCAACACCATTACAACCAAGAACAATTGCTCTTTGCTCTTTTAGGTCAATTTCAAAACTTTTATGGTTCCGAAAATTTTTAATTTTTAATTTATTTAAAAAAATTTTTTTTCTGCATTCATTAATTAAATTAGCTAAGTTTAAAATATTTAGAATTTCTTTAAAGAAATTGAAAAATTAAAGGGCATGTAGCTCAGTTGGATAGAGCATCAGATTCCGGTTCTGAGAGTCGGGGGTTCGAATCCCTCCATGCTCGTAATATAATTTTTAAAGTTTATATCCCATTACTCTTATTCCATTTGGATTAAGTATGAATCCACTTTCTTCTAAACTTTTGAACGAAGACACCGGAGCTTGTACAGAAATACTGCATCCAGGCATTTCTCTATTTATTTTATCAAGAGTTACTTGCAACAATATTGAATAATAAAGTTGCTGATTATTATCTGAAGCTGCACTTAAATTCCATAAGTTAGCATTCAATCCCCTGTCGGATGTAACCCTTACAAAGCCATATAATTTATTTTTTAATTGATTCTGTATGGTAAAAAAGAAATTACTTTTTTGAATAGCTTCAGAAAGCGGCTTTATTGGAAATGTATCGCAACCACAATTAGCTAAAAGTTTGTTTACTTCTTTAGCTAATGGGATCTGAGAAGAGTTAACAAAATAACCTTCTGGAAGAATAAGTTTTTTTTTAGGAAAATATTGCAATTATCAACCTGTATTTCTCATACCTGCTGCTATTCCGTTAATAGTTAGAAGAGCCCCTCTCAATAATTCACTTCTACTATAGGCTCTTCTAGATTCATCTTTATCAATAAGAAATTCGCTAATTGGAGGTTGCCTTGTTTGATCTCTAAGTCTTCTTAAAAGTGAAACCTGCAAAAATCCCAAAGGAATGATTGTCTTATTTCTTAAGCTTACTGAAGATTTTAAGTCTCTATCAGCTTCTAGAAGCTTATTTTTACCAGTAATTTCAAGTATTAAAGATTTTGTAAGACTATATTCTTTAGAAATTACTTCAAAAATAATATCAAAAGAATCTTTATTTTCTTTACTGCCAAGAGTATCAACATAATATCTAGCAACTTCCAAATCCACCTTAGATAATGTCATTTCTACCTTAGATATGAGCATCCTAAAAAATGGCCATCTTTGATGCAAAACTCTTAATAATTCAATTTGTTGTGGGTCTGAATTTAATTCAGATGATAATGCAGTTCCTACTCCAAACCAACTTGGCAAAAGAAATCTACTTTGTGTCCAACCAAATACCCATGGAATAGCTCTTAAACTTGACAAATCTTTTGCACCTTTTTTTCTTCTAGCAGGCCTACTAGATATCTGTAATTTGCTTATTTCTTCTATTGGCGTGACCTCTTGAAAGAAATTTAACAAATCAGGATTCTCATACACTAATTTTCTGTAGTGAGACCTTGATGTTTCTGCCAGCCTAGACATTAATTGATTCCATTCTGGAGTAGCGTCAAGTCTATTATTTACCAAACTATTTTGAATAACAGCTGTAGTAACAGTTTCAAGATTATACAAAGCCAGTTCAGGAAGACTATATTTAGAAGCTAAAACTTCACCTTGTTCTGTTATTTTAATTCGCCCTTTTAAAGTACCACTTGGTTGAGCCAATATTGCCTGATAGGCTGGTCCTCCCCCTCTACCTACAGAACCGCCTCTTCCATGAAAAAGTCTTAGTAATATATTGTTTCTTTTTGCAAGATTTTGAAGAGCTATTTGGGCTCTATGAATTTCCCAATTACTAGAAACAAATCCTGAATCTTTATTACTATCAGAATATCCAAGCATTAATTCTTGAAGAGGTTTAAAAGATTCTCCAACTTTTGGCAATAATGATCTATAAAAATCTAATTTAAACAACTTTTCCATTACATCTGGGGCTCTTTTAAGGTCTTCAACAGTTTCAAAAAGAGGAACGACTAATAATTTTGACTTTTGTGAGTTCTGATCAAGGAGTCCCATTTCTTTTGCCAGTAAGAGAACTTCAAGCAAATCAGATGCACTATGACTCATTGAAATTACATAAGAATGACAAATACGACTCCCAAATTCTTGCTGCAGTCTCTTAACCATTTTAAAAACTGAAAAAGTTTCTACTGTAGTTTTTTTCCAGTTGACGTCAGAAGGAATTAAAGGCCTTTTTGTATTTAATTCGTCTATAAGCCATTTGATTTTCTCATCCTCAGACATTTGGTCATATTGCACAGATAAATCAAGATATTTTGTAAGCTCTTGTATGGCATCACTATGCCTTGTACTTTCTTGACGAATATCTAAACTTGCTAAAGAAAATCCAAAAATATGGACCTGAGTAAGTAATGTGTTTACCGCCTCACAAGTCAAATCTGTGCTAATAAGGCTATTTTTAATTAGTTCGAGATCATACGTAAATTCGTTTACTGATTTGTAATATAAGTTTTCAACTTTATCTATATTTTTGGTATCCATTTCTCCCTCTAAGTCAAATTTCCAGCCACTATCAGCTAATAAATTATTCCTTTTTTGTGTTAACCTCAATTTTTCTAGCATATAACTTAATTTCAATCTATAAGGTTCTGATCTGTATCTTGTCGCTCTAGCTTCATAGATTTCTGGAAACTTAACCCTATCTGTCTCTAATGACTCCAATAGAGCAGAACTTACTTGACTCCATTGCATTGAGACACTTAATTGATCTCTAAGATTAGATGTTGCAGTAATATATCTTTCCAACATCAACTGCCTTTGGTAGCAAGCAGTTCTCCATGTTATGTCCGGAGTGACCGATGGATTACCATCCCTATCGGAACCAACCCAAGAACCGAAGTTACAAAAAGATTCAGAGGGCATTTGAACATCTGGATAATTTTCGGCTAGTGCTTCAGCGATTCTGCCTCTCAATTGAGGCATTGCATTAAATAAAACTTGCTGAAAATAATGCAAGGCATAATCTACTTCGTCTAAAACTGAGGGTTTGAATTGATGCAATTCATCTGTTCTCCACCAAAGTCTTACCTCCTCTTTTAATTGGATTTTTAGAGAATTTTTTTCTTCTTTTGTTAAAAATTGTTCAACCTGTATTTTTTTTAACAAATTGGCGACTCTGGTCTGCTTATGTCTAATCGTATGTCTTACTATCTCGGTAGGATGGGCAGTAAAAACTAACCGAATATCCATTTCCTGCAATAAAGCCTCTAATTTTCCAGGTGGTACATTTAATTTCCTAAGCCTATAAAATAATTCCCTAAAAGTTACTGGAGCATTTTGTCTAGCCAATGCTGGGGCAAAAGGATCAAGATTGTCTGGCGATTTTTGAACATTCTTA
This sequence comes from Prochlorococcus marinus str. MIT 9302, assembly GCF_000759975.1. Classification (GTDB taxonomy): domain Bacteria; phylum Cyanobacteriota; class Cyanobacteriia; order PCC-6307; family Cyanobiaceae; genus Prochlorococcus_A; species Prochlorococcus_A marinus_M. Next base: position 36,370 of record NZ_JNAM01000006.1, read on the forward strand.
TTGGTAAAGCTTTGAATATATCTATCTTCCTCCACTCTTTGTTCCAAAATATTCACAAGTTGAAAATATAATGAAAATGCCCTTGCTGCTGCAATGGATTCTGCCAAATCCATAGAATTGACAATATCAACTATTTCTTTTTTAAAAGTTTTTGAACTATCACCTTCAATTTGTTTTGAATAACTTAATTCTTTAAGCTGTATCAATCTCTCTGCTTGATCATCTGGGCATTCTTCTCTGAGTACTGATTCCCATAGATCCTCTATTAAAAGACGATTTTTATCAAGTGAATCATTATTACTTATAAGATCCACATTATTATTTTTTATCTGTTGAAAGGATTCCATATAATCATTATGTCACAAGTGAAAATGTTCAGATCAAAAGTTTATTTAAATAATCAAATATTCTCGTTTTCACTCTTGATCATATCTTCGATAGAAATTTTCATTATCTGTTCAATAGAAAGACCTTTTTCATATTGCTTAATCCATTTCATAGATTGATTACCTTCCTCAAGGACTTTATAGATAGGTTTCAAAAGATGTTTCATATTAAATTTTTCTGCGGTGGATGATAAATCTGATAATAAGTCTTGAATCCATTCTCTACAAATAACTTTACTGCCATTTTGCCAGTGAATTAACTCTGAATTCAGACTATCTTTAGCAGCATTAATTTCATTGCTATCACATATTTCTGATAATTCATCAATAGAAAAAATACTTGCAGTCAAAGGATCTAAAGTATTTAGATTGTCAAAAAGATGTAAAATCCTTAGTTCTAGCATAGCCGTTATCCCTAGTAGCAAATTAATATCATGAACAAAATCACAAATTCTTAATTCTAAACGATCAAGAATTAAAGGCCTTTGAGGACCATTTGGTCGGATTGAGGACCAAAAATGCCTGATATTTTGCATATTCTTATTATCTATATTTTCCTCGATCCAATCTACATAGCTATTATGATCCACGAAAAAAGGTACGTTACTTGGTGTTTTGGGAAACTGGATCCATCTCTGAGAGTGATTATCTGTAATTTTATTATTTAAAAAAGGTGAGCTAGCACTTATTGATAGATATAAAGCTGCCTCTGATCTTATCAATCTTATAGCAGCAAAGAGCTTATCTAAGTCATCTATTCCTATATTTATGTGCACACTTGAAGTTGCAATAGAGATTCCATAATTATCTTGTATAAATTGATGATAAACATTTTCAATATCTGATCTTTGCAATTGAATATCATGTTTAAAACAAAGAGTGGATGAAGGAATTATTGTTAACCCTTTGTTGCTAAGCCATAGTCTTAAATTTTTTCTTGGAGTTATTAATTCCTCGTATAAAAACTTATAGTCTTTTTCAGGTGTTGTGATGTATTCAACATTCCTTTTATCTGGCTCTTTCACAAAATTAGAAAAATTTTTCTCAATATCAGCTGAAATACCAATATGAGAATTTAAAGAACCTGTAAAAAGTTCCACTTCAAAACCCTTATATAGATTATTTTTACTCATTTAATTATCCAAACAGGCTAATGATTTTAGAATTCCCTTAGCTTTATTTATTGTCTCTTGATATTCATTTTCAGGTGATGAATCCGCAACTATTCCAGCGCCTGCCTGCACTGACACATTATAGTTTCCATCTTCTGAGGGTTTAACTATCATAGTTCTTATTGTAATTGCCGTATTTAATGCACCGTTAATATCAATCGATCCATAAACACCCGCATAAGGTCCTCTAGCATCTTTTTCAAAATGTTTAATCAATTGCATTGCTCTTATTTTTGGCGCGCCAGTTACTGTCCCTGCGGGGAAACATGCCTTTAGCAAATCCCATACATCAGTGTTATTTTTTAAGATTCCCTCAACTTCACTAACTATATGCATAACATGTGAATATTTCTCAATAACCATTAAATCTTTGACCTCCACAGTACCAACTTCACAAACCCTCCCAAGATCATTTCTTCCAAGATCTATTAGCATTACATGCTCAGCTATCTCTTTTGGATCTTTTAATAAATCTTTTTCAAATTCTAGATCTTGTTTATTATCAATACCTCTAGGTCTTGTACCAGCTATTGGTCTTAAGCTTGCAACAATCTGACTATTTTTATTTTTTTCAGCTTTTACCATTACTTCAGGACTTGAACCTATCAGATACCATGATCCAAAATCAAAAAATGACATGTATGGAGAGGGATTCACCATCCTCAAACTTCTATATAAATTAAAAGGAACATTATTAACTTGAGTTTGAAATCTCTGACTTATAACAATTTGGAAGATATCTCCTTTTCTTATATATTCTTTTGCAGAGAGAACTGCATCCTCAAAATCTTTTTTCTTCCAATTACTTTTAAGATCTAAATTCAAATTCTCATTTTCATTCCAATCTAAAAACTCGTATTCTTTTAGAGGAACTTTCATTAAATTTCTAGTTTTCTGAATTTTAGAAATTGATTCTAGATAAACTTCTTCAACAGAAGAATCTTTTAAAGAAGTTGTATCTGAGTAAACTACTGCGGTTATACATCTTTTGATTTGATCGAAAATAACTATCTGATCAAAAAACATCCAGGAACCATAAGGTATATTGTTTTCTTGTATTTCATTTATTGGAACGCTTGGTTCTATCCGATTAATTAATTCATAACCCCAAGACCCATATAATTGTCCAATTGATGGTAAGTCATTAAGCATTAATGATTTATATTCCTTTGTCCAAGTTCTTAAAATATTAAAGGGATCCCCTTTATGAATTTCAGTTTTTCCATTATTCCACGTTTTAACTATTTCTTTTCCATAACAAACCGCTTCCCAAAGGGGTTTGGTTGCTATAACACTCCACCTACCCAAAGTCTCCCCACCTTCAACAGACTCAAGAAAAACACCATGTGAATCCTTTTCTGACAATTTTAACCATGTCGATAATGGAGTCTCTAAATCTGCTGGCCAAGTTTGAGTAATAGGTATAAAATTCTTACCTTCCTTGTGAGCCTTAAAAAAATTATCTTTATTTGAGCTGATCATACTAATAATGTCAACCCAAATTATAATTACATTCTTCTTTTATATCAACTTTGAGTAACTTAATCAAAAGTATTCTTAGTTGTAAATTTCAACCCAGCTGGATTAGGATTCTCACCTATTCGCCTTGGGTTATGACCAACTTTTTCCCTACCCTCATTAACTTTCTCAGGGAAAACACCATCTTTTGGATGTAAGAATTCCATATCACCACCAGGGAAAATTCTGTAAATTTTGAAGTCTTCAATTCTTGGCTTGAAAGCTCGTAATTGTGTACCTAGTGCAAGACATTGTTCTTTTCTTGCAAAGTACATTAAATTATCACCTTCATGCATAATAGCGGCACCACCGGTAGGTAATTCAAATGCTTGTTCTTTTGAACTATTCCATACAATTGCATATTTTTCTTCGGTTTCTGCTGAGTTTAATAAACCCCCAGTACTTCCTATATGCTTTGGAAATTGACCAACTAAAGTTTCCGTCATCCTAGATTTTGAGTTATTTATAATAAGAAATTAGCATTCATATTTTACAAAATTCAAAATTTACAAGAAAGTTTCTACATTATTTAATAAATGTAGAACTTATTTCTTATTTCATTTTGAATCAGAAATCGGGAAAAATACTGTCAAACCTGTATCACGCCTTTGTGTAACATGCCCTCCTAAACTAGCTAACAACTTTTGAGTAGCATTTTGACTTAGTTGTAAACTTCCTGTTTGAGGGTTCCAATTCAAAACAGGTCCAATATCAGAACCATTTTCTTTTTTTAGTATTTCGTTACTGTTACAATCTAATTTTTGTAATTTTAGTTGAAGTTTGAGTTTTTGGCCAGCTGGTCTTAATTCTAAAATCAATGTACTGCCCTCTTTCAATCCTCTAGTATTTTTATCAATTAATCCCCTTAACATTAATTCTAATTTTTCAGAATCACTCAAAATTTGCGGAAGTTGACTTGGGATGTCTAACTTTAAAGAAATCCCACGTCGATTTAATTGTTTATCCCATACAGGAGAAAGTTTTTTGAAAATTTCAGCTAAATTAATTTTTGCCAAGTTATTGAACGAGGGGACTTCATTACTTACTAATTCTGCAGCATTAAAAATTAAACCGAACCTATCAATTTGTTCATTACATTCATTATCTATTTGAATCAAACGATTTCTCATTGATTCATCCATATTATATTTTTTTAAAGTAGAACTTATTAGGGTTCTTATAGTGGCTAAGGGAGTTCTGACTTCATGAGAAATTGCACTTAACAATTTTGCTTCAGTTATTTGTACATTTTTTTTATCGTTTTTCTCAGAATTCTGGATATTATGGTTTGGACTCAACTTTGCTAATTTTGCCGATAATATTGGCCAAAAAATTTTTTCAAATTGATTATTAAAATTAAGATTACCTAAATTATTGATTGCATTACGAAATTTAACTCCTTCCTCATAATTTTCTTGATTTAACTTCGTATGCATTAATTCAATTGAAATTTTTAAGCTGGCTTCATCACATTTCATTATTAGGATTTTCTCATCTTTTTTACCAGCAATTGATAATATACATTGAAAATTTGGGGTAATTATCATCAAAAAAGGTTCATAACCATCTTTCTGACTTAGATTTAAGACTTTATAATTACTAAAGAAATCACAATCCTTTTTTATCTTAGCTGAATGATCGGCTGGCAAAAAACCTGCATTATCTTTTTGAAAGTATGGAAACCCCTCAGGTGACCATAACCAACCTTGAAGTTTATTAAAAAATTTTTTATCATTAAGAGCTGGCAAAGGAGAGGCAACCCAAAGACCTCCCTGTTGGTAATTCTGAGAAAGGAACTCTTTTTGAATAACTTCTAAAGAAGCCCACCACATTCTTCTAGAGGTATCATCATCTACATTTATAGTTTCAAATCCCTTAATTAAAAGATCTTGAATCTTTTTTATAGTAATTTGTGATTTCATCAATTTCTTAATGATCTAGAGCGTTTTAATATAGATAAAACAAATCCAATAGATATAAAATTAATCACCAAAGACGTTCTACCATAACTCATAAAAGGAAGGGGAATTCCAGTGACTGGTCCTAATCCAATAGTCATAAATAAGTTAATAATTATTTGGAATAAAAAAGTTGAAGCGATTCCAATAACGATTAGAGATTCAAAGTCAGTCCTAGCAATTGTTGCAGTATTAATAAGTTTTTTGATCAAAAAAAAGAACAACAATAAAACTATTATGCATCCCACAAAACCCAACTCTTCGCCTAAAGCACTGAATATAAAATCAGTATGTTGTTCTGGTATAAATTGCAAATTTGTCAGCTTACCTTGCAACAAACCAGTTCCAAAAAACCCTCCAGAACCAATTGCAATTTGACTCTGTATCAAATGATATCCACCACCTAAAGGATCTGAATTTGGATCTAAAAATAAAACTAATCTATCTTTTTGATATTCTTTTAAGCCATGTTGCCACAAAATTGGTGTCAATTTTGCCACCAATAAATGAAATAAAATAGCGATAGCAGAAAAAATAATTTTCTTTTTCGAAGATCTATAAGCAAGATATCCTATAAATGGAATCCAGAAAATAAGAAGAGTTGGTAAGGTTAAATATAATATAGAAGTATTAATACAAAAAACTAATATCAAAATCCACTCTACGGGCATTTGCGACCAATAGAGCATCACGCCTGTCAAAACTAATAAAACTAAAGAGGTACCTAAGTCTGGTTGAAAAAAGATTAATAACCAAGGAATAATCACTACTAATAAGGGCAATAATAAATCTCTAATAGTTGAAATTATTTTTTTTTCTAGGACTAAAGCAAGAGTTAATACAGTGCTTAATTTAGCGACTTCTGAAGGCTGAAAAGAAAAGATGCCCAAGTTTATCCATCTTTGAGCTCCTGAAACTGAGATCCCAAAAAAATAAATTAGAAATAAGGATATTAAAGTACACAAATAGAATGGAATTAAATACTTTCTGATTCTCTCTAACGGTATATAAGAAATAAAAAATGCCAAAAAATAACCTAAAAAACCAGTTAAGATATGACTTAAATAATTCGATACTAAAAAATCACGCTGAATACTTTTAATTAAGAAACCTGAAATAATTACTAAAAACAGGGGAATTAAAAGAAGTGGGGAAAATAAAAATCCTCTACTAAAGTTGTCTTTTTTTTGTAAAAATCCTCCCTTATTTAACAAAGAAATTCTCCTTAACATCAATTATTTATTAAGAAATTGATTTTTAATTAATTGAGCTAAATTACAAAATTGAATAGAACTTTCCTTATTTGGCTGGCTTATTGAGATTGGTACTCCTTTATTGCTTTCATCAACAAGAGGAATTTCAATAGGAATTTGGGCTAATAATGGTAAATCATTTTCTTTAGCTAATGTTTGTCCACCACCTTTACCAAAAATTTCATATTTTTTACTTGGCATATCTGGCGGAATAAATACTGACATATTTTCTACAATTCCCAATAAAGGTACGTGAAGTTGTTTGAACATTGCTAATCCCCTCCTTGCATCTTGCAAAGATACTTGTTGTGGGGTAGTAACTACAATAGCTCCAGAAATAGGTACAGATTGAGAAAGGGAAATTTGAGCATCACCTGTTCCTGGAGGTAAGTCAATAACCAAAAAATCAAGATTATTCCATTCGACTTGGTAAAGAAATTGACGGATAATACTATTTAGCATTGGTCCTCTCCAAATAACTGGCTGACCTTCTTCTATGAGGAAACCCATTGATACTAATGAAATTCCATATTTATTTATTGGTATTAACCTTTGATCATTACCACTACCTTCTGTAACCTTTGGATTCTGTTCGGCAACTCCCATCATTGAGGGAGTATTAGGCCCATAGATATCCGCATCAAGCAAACCAGTTTTTAAGCCTAATTTAGCTAAAGAACAAGCAAGATTCACTGCAATCGTACTTTTACCAACTCCACCTTTACCACTACTAACAGCGATGATATGTCGAATCCCATCAATCTGCTGCAACTCAGGACCATTACTTTCAGTTTTAGATTCTGTTTTAGAAAGATTATTATCTATCTCTATTTGAACATCATCAATATCTTCAAAATCCAGTAGTATTTTGCGAACCTCTTGAACAATTCTATCTCTCTGAGAATTTGCGAATGAAGGTAATGATAGTGTTACGATAACTCTTGGTATAGTTACTCTTACGTTTTTAATCCAAGCTAATTCAATTACATTTTTCTTTGATCCAGCATCTAGAACCTTTTGTAAAGCAAAATTCGCATCTTCTATTGTGGTCATTAAATTTTTAAATATTTTGACAAGGTAGTCGACTGTTTAAAAGATTAAGAACTATGTCGAACTATCAAATAATAGGAAATAAGGTCCCCCTAAAAGAAATTATAAAGGGAAACTTATAATTAACAAAAAACTTTTTTCTTAAAGATTTACTAAATACATGTTCAAAGAACCTCCTAAAAACTCGAGAGAAAAAACTAAAAATCTCTTATTAACTTTACAAGACAAAATTTGTTCAGGCCTTGAAAATGTAGATGGCAAAGGGAAATTCATTGAAGAATCCTGGCTAAGAGACGAAGGTGGTGGTGGAAGATCAAGAGTATTGAAAAACGGTTCTATTTTTGAGCAAGCAGGAGTAAATTTCTCTGAAGTACAGGGTAAAGAATTACCTCAATCAATAATCTCTCAGAGGCCCGAAGCAAAAGGTCATGAATGGTTTGCGACAGGAACTTCTATGGTGTTACATCCTAAGAATCCATATATTCCTACCGTTCATCTGAATTATAGGTATTTCGAAGCTGGTCCTGTTTGGTGGTTTGGCGGAGGTGCAGACTTAACTCCTTTTTACCCTTATCTTTCTGATGTTAGAAATTTTCATAGAGAGCATAAAAAAGCTTGTGAGAAAGTTGATAAAGATTTACATAAAGTATTCAAACCATGGTGTGATGAATATTTCTTCTTGAAGCACAGAAATGAATCTAGAGGCATAGGTGGTATTTTTTATGATTATCAAGATGGTTCAGGCAATACATATAGAGGAAATAATCTAAACGGAGAGGCAGCAAAAGCTTCACAAAATATTGGCAAATCTGATTTAAAGTGGGATAGTTTATTTTCTTTAGCGGAAAACTGTGGGCAGGCATTCCTCCCTTCATATTTGCCCATTATTGAAAACAGAGCTTCTCAAACATATACATCAAAAGAAAGAGAATTCCAGCTATATCGAAGAGGTAGATATGTCGAATTCAATTTAGTTTGGGATAGAGGGACAATTTTTGGATTACAAACAAATGGTAGAACCGAATCAATATTAATGTCATTACCGCCTTTAGCAAGATGGGAGTATGGATATAAAGCTAAAAAGGGTTCTAGAGAAGAATTTCTCACATCAATTTTTACAAAACCCCAAGATTGGTTAAATGATAAAGATTTAGAAAAATTCTGTATAGAGAATAATATCTTTGATTAAAAATTATCGAATTACTTTTTAACTTATCTTAAATAGGAGTTTTAAATAAAGAACCGTCGCTTTTCAATTGAAGTTTTTCTCCAAGTTCATTTTCTAAAGAGATTAATTCATCCCTATGCGCTCTTAATCTCATTACAGTTGAATCAATATCATTTTCGTTGATCAATCTTAATTCAAATTTCTCCTCTCTTGCTGATTTTTTAAAATAAACAATCCCAGACATAGGACCACCAATTAATCCTAAAAGAATAGGCCACCAACCTAATTCAGGATATATTTGAATAATTACTAATCCCAAAGCGCAAGATCCAAAACCGCCAAGAAAACCTAAAAAAATTGCTAAAAATTTACTAGAAACGACTTGCCCCTTAAATATTAAAATTCTTTGTTCAAAATCTCCTCCAGTTTGCTTCCAACCCCTTAAATTAAGCCATTCACATAAACTATTTAAAACCTTAATTGGCTGCTGAGAAGATGAAATCTCAACAATGGTAGTTCTATCTTTACTTGAAGCTCTAAGAAAAAAAAATAATCCTATAGCGAGAAGAATTGTCAGCAATAATGTTGAATTTAAGGAATAGGACATTAAATTAATTTTTTCTAGTAACTCGAGAATAAAAATTAAAGTTACACCATATTATAATTTTTTTGATTTATTCTGTAAAATAAGTCTATATAGATAAAAATTCTCAATTAAATAAAAACCTACGTTATATCACAAATCTTAAATGACTCTAAATATTTATTAAATATGAATTTTGAAAATAAAAATATTGATCTTCTTTATAGTGATTTAACCGCAGATTTATATAATCTTTATAAAAAATCATCCTACTTAGCTATTGATACTGAAGCAATGGGGTTAATTCATGGAAGAGATAGATTGTGTTTAGTACAAATATGTAATGAATTCAAAAAAACATCCTGTATAAAAATCGAACTTAATACATCATCTTCTCCTCATTTAAAAGCACTTCTAGAAGATGAAAAAATTACTAAAATCTTTCATTATGCGAGATTTGATCTAGCAGCGCTAAAATGCAACCTTGGAATTAATTCAAAAAATATTTTTTGTACAAAAATTGCTAGTAAATTGGCAAGAACATATACAAATAAGCACGGTTTAAAAGATTTAATTAATGAATTGTTAGGGATAGAATTAGACAAAAGCTCACAAAGCAGTGATTGGGGTAGTAACGAAGATTTAACAAAAGATCAATTAGAATATGCAGCAAATGATGTTAGATATTTAATTGAAGCGATGCAGAAATTAAAAATTATCTTAGAGAGAGAAAATAGATATGAGTTGGCTCAAAAATGTTTCAAAGCAATTGCTGTGCATGCTGATTTAGACATACTTAAATTTTCAAATATATTTGAACATTAAAAATCAATCTTCAGTTAAAAAATTATCTTCATCATTCATAGTTTCCATAAGCTTATCGAGTATTCTTGAAGAGCTTAATTTTTCACCTTCATTTTCTTCACAAATTTCTAATAGATTTTGAGCAACTTGTATTTTTTCTTGAATAGTTTTAGAGCCTTCTTTTGCAATTTGAATTTCTACTTTCTTCTTAGCAGAAGATAAGCTTATACTCATAATCTTTGCAATCTCTGCGCAAATTTTTAGATATTGCCGATCATTTATTGGATACATAAAAAAATTTAAAACGCTCGTGTCATTTACTAAGATAACAAATGAGTGTTCATGGAATCTACAATTTTCTTGCTTGCGCCAGAATGACCCATTCTTTTTTTTCCAATTTTCGCTTGCTCTAACCTATACATTTTTTCTCTCAAAAGTAAACTTAAACGTTTTAAAAGTATTTCTTTATTCTTGCAAACTAAAACGCTTCCTCCTAATAATCTTGATTGTCTTTTTGCAAATGATTTTGTAAATTGTGGTCCTGATCCTGGAAGAGATAGTGATGGAATTCCAAGGCCAGCAATTTGCTCTGTAGCTGTTCCGGCATTAGACAACCCAACTTCTGCCATACTGGCCCATAAATTAAATTTTCCTTTTCCAATCACTACATATTGATCTTTCTTTTTCCATACTGAATCTTCATCAATCAAGAATTCAAATTTACTCTGTTTTAAAAAACCATATTTAATTAAATAACTTTGAATTTTAATCACATTTGCATTAATGCTCAAAGGTAAAAGTATTAGCAAATCCTTAGGTGTATAAAAATCTTGCAAACACTCAAGAAAATTATCAAGATTTTTTAATGCTTCTGGATACCTACTTCCAACCAATAAAATTATCCTTTTGAAAGAAATAATATTTGATATTTTGTCATTTTTTGCATTAACAAAATCCATCATTGGATTACCCAAGTATTTTGCATGAATATTTTTTCTCTTCAAATTTTTAGCTGTAATTTTATCTCTCATAATTAAATTTTTACATCTTGGAGATGACATTAAAAACATTTCCCATGGGTCCCATTCAGAACCTTTCAATTTATGATATGAATCGCTTAAATCCCAACCGGGTCCACTACTCCAAGTATGGTCACTTTTTGGAGTTCCAATAAAACTGAATTCGCATTGTGAACTCCATGCGTAAAGTAATGGTAGAAAGTCTCCCACTGCAATAATCTTGCAATTTTGTTTTGACTTTTGTTTTACAATTAAAAAATTTCTTAAATTATCAATTAAAAATCCTGCAAACAAATCAAGCAAAAATCCCTTCAGGCTTTGATTACTAAAACCTCCACTAGGCAACTCTTTTAAATATCCTATTTTACGAAAATTCTTTGATTTTATTGAATTAAATACATCTCCATTGCCTACTAAAGGCAAAACTTCAATATTTTTATTTTTTATTTTTTTTAATAATCTTTTTATTATTTCTGATGCGATTACATCCTCTCCATGGCCATTGCATATAAATAATAGAGAATGAGTCACCTTACTGTTAAGATCATAAAAAGATTCAATTGAATCTTTTTCGGCGGCATGGCCAAGTGGTAAGGCAGAGGATTGCAAATCCTTTATCCCCAGTTCGAATCTGGGTGCCGCCTTCTTTATATTAGTAAAAATATTCGTTGCAATCCCTTCCAATACCTTGAGTTTCGAGTATCTATTCTTAAATTTCAAAGCGTTATGAATGGTAGGAAAGTGGTAGGAAAGTCAAGACAAAACTTTCTTTAACCCACATGAAACTATTATCGCAAAATAAAAAGCAAGGAACAAATTATTAAATAACTTTAAATTGATTACAATCCCACTCCTTTAATTAAAAAATCTTCCTTCATAAAGGACACATTATTGAAATGTAAAGCAAAAATGTGAAGCAGGCATTAAGATTTTCAATAAATTTAATTTTTTACATAAAAATAGTAAAAATTACTTAACGACTTAGTGAACAATAGTATTCCTAGATCTTGCCCTAAATGCAAATCAGTAAATTTAATTTCTAATAATACTTCTTTTTTAAGGTGCAAAGATTGCAATTATTCATGGTTTATTGATAGAAAAAGAAAAACAACACAAAATGTTTTTGATATTGATCTAATAACTTATAAATTTAGAAAAAATAAAAAAGTTATTTATATACTAATGGGAACAATTTTTCTCTTTTTTATATTAAATAAGTATGGATTTAATTTTGAGGATTTAGAGGTAATTTTCACATATTTAATTGCATTCCTTATAGTAGCGGGGACTATCTTTTTAGGAGGAAAATTAACTAAAGGATTGAGAGAGAGGGGAGCAAAATTACATGCTGATAGGGAATATGAAGCATCTAAATGTTCGAAATGCGGAACACCTAATAGTACCGAACATATAAATCAAGAATGGCATGGAACATATTGGATTGGACAAGGATTAAATCGTGAAACAAGAAATGTCTATAAAAATACCTATAGATGTTCAAATTGTGGTCATCAATATTGGACAACAAATCGAAGTTGGTTTAACTAAAAAAATTATTTAATTAATCAAATAAATTGATTCTAAAAGTAATTTAATTTCCTACCTTAAAAATAAATAAATAGATTGAAAGTAAATATTCAACACTTCTAATGGTAGGAAAGTGGTAGGAAAGTTTAAATTTTGATCTCAAAAACTTTAGATATAGATTAATTTTTACAATACAAAACCTAGTTCGAATCTGGGTGCCGCCTTCTTTAATTTTTTTACGAATTTAATTATGAAGTATTCGAGGAACTTCAATTTCAAGTAAAAGGTAAAAAGTTTCAATTACTTATTGATATGTAGAAAAATAATCTTTTATGTATTTGATAAATATTAACTTATATATTTATTGATAAATGACATTACTTGGATTTATTAATTATTTTCATCAGATTACTTTATGTATATTGGAATTATTCTAGTAATCATTATCTGCTACACACATTCCTAAACATCTAACACCATTTGAGGCTGTCCTTTTGCAATGATTACATAAAACAGACTCTTTCTTGGAAGGAAGACTAATTTTTGAATTATTATGAACCTTTAAACTTTTTAACTCTTGTTTTGAATCAAATAGAGCCATTCTTGGAGTCATTACTTGGGTCGATACTAACAATAAGCGAAGCATTTGTGTTGGAAGAGGGTATATCCATTATTTTTACAGTTTCTTTTGGCTCATCAATAATTTGATTTTCTTCAGTAGTCTCATCAACTGCGCATGCTTCAAGAGCCTCTCGAAGTAGTGAATCAAATGTTGCTCCAGGCAATCTATGTCTGGCAACCTCAAGAAAAGTTCTCGGTAACGATTCAGAAGCAGCATCTCTTAATGCAGGATTATTCTTTCTATGTTCTTGTTCTTCTTCTATGGATTTAATAAACCTCAGTGTGACATCTCTTTTGGTAGATGCTTTTATCAGAGTATCATTTTCAGGATTACTAATATTAGGCTCATTTTCAAGATCACTAAGCCTTTTTTCCAAACTATTTAAAACTTCATTAGCTTCTTTACTAATATGAGCTAATTGACCATCGGACAAATTAGGTAAATCAGCGACAAAAACTTTCCCATGATCCCTTAGTGTTAAAAAAGTAGGCCTTGGACCTTGAGCCTGTCTACCACTAAATTCAGAATTATTACCTATTGGTCTTTTTGGAGGTGTAGGACCAGCTGAACTACGTCTACGTGTAATTCTTTGATTATTTGCAAAAGGCATTGAATTAAAGGTTAAATCTTAATACTTAAACTTCCGATATAATTCGGCTGTAATTTTATTATATTACACCCAACTTTTTCATTTGTGTATAAAAAAAAATTTTTAAAATTCATTTAAATTAGCGTCACCAAAATTTAAGTTAAAATTTCAGGCAAAAATTTACTAATTGTTGAATCTTTCTTTCTAACTATCTTTCCAATCTCCCAACCATCGATGTCATGATCTTTACAGATATTTAATATTGCGTTCTTAAATTGTTTATCAATAATTAAACAAAATCCGACTCCAAGGTTGAATGTATTCCAAAAATCTTTTTCAGGAATTGTTCCTTTCTCTTTTAGGAATTTAAATAAAATAGGTATTTCCCAAGAATTGGTATTTATATAAGGAATAAAGTCAGAGGGGATACATCTTGGCAGATTCTCTGGAATTCCTCCACCAGTAATATGCGCCATTGCTTTTATTTCTATTTTTTCAAATAACATTTGGTTAATCACATTATTGTAAATTTTTGTAGGTTTCAATAACTCATCATAAAAATTTAAGTGAGAAACTTTTTCAAATTCTTTATCTATTTGATTATTGTTTTGAATTATTTTTCTTACTAAACTAAAGCCGTTACTATGGACTCCATTACTTTTCAGAGCAATTATTAAGTCATTTTCAGATACTTTTTTACCATTAATAAGCTTATCCTCATCAACTATTCCTACACAAAATCCTGCCAGATCATACTTATTTTTTGAATAAAATCCTGGCATTTCAGCAGTTTCTCCACCGAGTAATGAACAGTCATTTTCTCCACAGCCATGTGAAATGCCCTGAACAACCTGCAATAATTGTTTCTTATCAAGCTTACCAGTAGCAATATAATCTAGAAAAAATAAAGGTTTGGCGCCGCTAGTAATAATATCATTCATGCACATGGCAACTAGATCAATACCAACCTCAAAGTGATAATTTTTACTTTGGGCTAATTCTAATTTTGTTCCAACACCATCAGTTCCTGAAACTAAAACTGGTTTTTTAAAACTATCGATAGGAATTCTAAACAAACCTCCGAACCCACCAATACCCTCAATCACATTAGATGTATGCGTTCTTTCAACTGCATTTTTAATTTTGGAAACAAATTCTCGACCAGCTTCTATATCAACACCTGATGTTTTGTAATCCATGAAATAAAAATGATAGACTTTCCTATATAGATATTCCTCCGAAGATTGCTTTTGTCCAGTAATTATTTATCAAATAGATTTATTTTTTAAAAACAAAGTGAAGAAAGTAATCATAAGGAAAACTGAAGAAATTGAAAATTGGAAGAGAAATATCAATAGTGAAATTAACTTCATTCCAACAATGGGTAATCTTCATAATGGACATATCAAACTAATATCAACAGCAAAAAATGATAATTCTAATTTTAATTTAGTCAGTATTTTTGTTAATCCACTTCAATTTGATAACAAGTCAGATTTGGAGAATTACCCTAAAACAATTGACAATGATATTAAAATCTCCTTTGCAAATGGAGCAGATGCCATCTTCATCCCAAGTACTGAAGATATATATCCACCGAATAATAAAAATATTAAATTGCTGAAAGCTTCAACAGAATTATCTTCTGCATTATGTGGATTAAATCGAATTGGACATTTTGATGGCGTTTGTACAGTAGTTTATAGATTACTAAATCTCATCAAGCCAAAAAATCTTTACTTAGGAGAAAAAGATTGGCAACAACTTTTAATATTAAAAAATCTTGTCCTAACACATAAATTAAATGTTGCTATTAAATCTATTCCTACACAAAGAGATTTTGATGGAATTCCTTTAAGTTCTCGTAATGTACATTTATCAAAAAACGAAAGAAAATTAATTAGATTTTTTTCAAATGAGTTATTAGTAGCAAAAACAAAATTTCAACAAGAAAAAAAGATCAGTTTAAAAGAAATAATTAAAAAGCTGTCAGCAGAAAAAATTTCGATTGAATATTTAGAACATTTACACCCTCATACCCTCCAACAATCAAGATTTGAGGATAATATTTCGATACTGGCTGGTGCGATAAGATGTGGAGAGACAAGATTAATTGATCACGTTTTTCTAATGAAAAGAAGGCCGATTATTGCAATTGATGGCCCTGCAGGGTCAGGTAAAAGTACTGTAACAAAGTTAATAGCGAAGAAACTTAAACTTTTATATTTGGATACTGGTGCAATGTATAGGGCATTGAGTTGGCTCTTAAAAAAAGAAAATATTGATTATAAAAAAGAAAAAATATTGCAGAATATCCTTAAAGATATTTCTATTGTGTTCAAGTCAAATGAAAATTCACATCAGGATGTTTTTATTAATAACTACTGTGTTACTGAAGAAATTAGGTCGCAAGAGATAAGTTCCATCGTGTCTAAAATTTCCTCAATTAAAGAAGTCAGAAAATTCTTAGTAGAAGAACAAAGAAAAATTGGCGCATCAGGTGGACTTGTGGCTGAGGGAAGAGATATAGGAACTACTGTTTTTCCTGATGCAGAACTTAAAATATTTTTAACTGCAAGCATCGATGAAAGAGCAAAAAGAAGAAAGTCTGATAAAAAAAGTAAAGATTCACAAGAAATAGACCTTCATACATTAAAGGAACTTATCAAGAAAAGAGATTTTGAAGATTCTAATAGGGAAATTTCACCTCTCATAAAAGCGAATGATGCAATCGAAATTATTACGGATGGATTTTCAATTAATGAGGTAGTAGATAAAATTATTGATCTTTATAATGACAAGATTCCTAAAGAGACTCAAATCCAATAAATTCAAGAAATACTTTCCAAGAAGCCACTTACAGAGTCTTCTAAAATATCAAGGACATAATCAAAACCCTCATCACCTCCAAAATATGGGTCAGGAACTTCTTGCTCATTAAAAACTGACCTAAAATTTTGTATTTTTTTTATTGAGGCAAAATCAATTGAAGATGTTCTATTTTTAAGATCTTTAATATTTCTAAAATTTGAGTCGTCCATAGCAAGAATATAGTTAAATTCTTCAAAATCTTTACTAGTAATTTGACGAGCCGTGCTTAAGATATTTATATCTCTTCTTTCAGCCGCAATTCTCATTCTATAGTCAGCTTTTTTGCCGATATGCCAACTCCCAGTTCCAGCAGAATCTACAATAAATCCATCGCTTAATCCCTTCTTTTCAAGCAGACTTATAAAAATAGCTTCTGCAGCAGGAGACCTACAAATATTTCCCAAACATACAAAAAGAACTGAAATTTTTTTCATATGATTTCAAATTTAGATAAATTATAAGCCTTTTAAGTAGTAAATAAAACTTCTTTAATTAAAGATTCAGTAAATTCCTTACCAAATAAACTTGATAACATTGGCCTTGCTGGATCGTTATCTTCTCTATATTTCAAATAATTATTTTGACCATTTAATAATTTTTTTTGCAGATCTATATTGGCTTCCTTGGTTTCGAAAAGAATTTCCAAATACAAATTTAGATATTCCTTAAATGACGTATAAAGCTGATTAGCAATTAAAAAATCACTACTTTCTTCTTTTGGTAATTTTGACCAAATTACTCCTGGAGAAAAAAATCTAGCTACATCTGCAGACATTTCTTCAGCTAATGGAAGTGATGAATGACAACTAGTTTTGAGTTTTATTAGTTTTTCTAATAACTCACTACTATATTGATTTTGTATTTTTAATGAAGGCTGGAAATCTAATACTAATAAATGACTATTAGGTAGAGAAACAAAATCTACCCCAAAAAATGGGACGTTATAACTAGTATTTGGAATTATTAAAAAATTTAAAACAGCATAATTTGGACTGTTAATACAAACTGCTCTTGCAAATTGAATTCTTTTTTTATGCGTTACACCCCAAGTAAAAAGATTAACATTTTTTTTTGATTTTCTTGAACCATAATTTGAATCTTTATAAGAAAATTCAGAGGGTATTATTTTTTCTAAACAGTTATATTTAATCAAATTATTAATTAAATATTTTAGAAATTTATGCCATCTCCAATCTGGTCTATAGAAAATAGTATCTTGTATTAACATTCAATGAATAATCTCATTATTTAATGTAAAAAGAAATTTATTAATAAATTTTTTTGTCCATTTTTCTCCAAAAAAAGATTTAAATAATTTTTCTGCTGGGTCTTTTTCAAAACTGTACTTATCATATTTAATTTGATTAATCTTTATTTCTTCTGCATTTAAAAATTGATTAACAGGATTCAATTTATAAATGTTCAAATAATTATTTACAAATGAATAGAATATATTATTTAAATCTCTATCAAGGTTTAATTTATTTCCTCTACATATAATTACCCATGGGGAAAAATACTTTTTTGAATCGTAGATATTCTTCATTTTATTATTATCAAATGCATAATATTTGCTCTTAATACTCCCTAAACTTGAACAATATTTTTCAAGATACTTGTCTTCTTGAATTAAAGGTTGATAATCAAGAATTGCTAATAACTTTTGAGAAGTTCCAAACCATAAAATATCAACTCCTAGAATAGGCACTTCACTATCAAAATTTGGATATGCAACTGTATTAAATACTTGAAGTTTTTTGCCACCATCTAATCTGGTTATTCGCCACTTTCTATATTCGGGAGATGAAAAAAGCCAATTTTTGATAATATATTTCGAGTCCTCATTATGATGTTCTTTGAATTCGCTAGATATTTGGACTTCATGACCTTTTAATTCATCAATATTGGTTTTAAGGAAATCAACTAATGAATCAAACATAACTACTAGGTCTCGGTGCTTCCTTTCCTAACTTTTTTTGTAATGTAATTGAATACAATCTTTCCTAAAACAGCAATCAAGTTACCTTCAAGCTCCTTAAACATTTTCATATTGTAAGTAAAAGCTTGATTAGCTTCATCAATAATTTGATCAGCAGTTTTTTGATTTATTGGAAGTTGATTCAAAGTAAGGGAATATTCTTCCTTGAATTTCTTTTCGTCTGCAATTAATTCAAATTCATAAAAATTTAAACCATCGTTTCCCTGCAAATTTAATGCTTTTTTGGCGATCCTTTTAAGAATTTGACCACCTGATAAATCTCCTATATAGCGTGTGTAGTGGTGACCAACTAATAACTCTGGTGAATTGTTTGCAACCTCACGAATTCTTTCAACGTATTCTTTTGCAGATTGAGAAATATTAATTTGATTCTTCCAATTATCACCAAAATAAAATTTAAGATCATTTTCAAGAGTTTCTTTCCTGAATAATGATTTAAAACCAATAGGTTTTATTACAGGATGTTCCTCATAAACCAATCTTTCAATTTCTTCTTCCATAGCCTCATAAACAAAATATAAATCACTAATCAATTTTCTATAAGATTTTTTTTCAACAACTCCTTTTAAAAAACAAGCCACAAAGCCAGTGTTTTCTGCCATAGTATGGGATTTTTTTGTCCCTTCTCTTAGTTGTCCTGCAAGAGCGACTGCCATATATTTTGCTTTAATTTTGTAAGTGTATTTAATCTACAAGGAAAATACATAAAACAGCTAATTTTTGTTACCAGCGGATGTTGTAGAGAATAACTTATAAAGTTCTTTACAAACCAAAAAAAGATTATCTTTCTGTTCTTTTTGCGGTAAATGAGTACCAGTCATCTCCCAGGCTCCGATAGTAGCTACTCTCCATCTCTCCGAGGGAACAATCATACCTCTCATTATTATGCCTAATAATTTTGGAACTCTGTTATTATTATCATTTTCAATTCTTAATTGTAAAAGTATTGCTCTGCATTCAATGAGAGGACTCCAACCAGGGAAATGAAACGCAAAATCAATAGTATCTTGCATAGATTCATTATTGGAATTATCCCAGGGACTAAAGTTTACGCTGGCATCTGGAAAATATTTCCGAAACAAAGTTGCAGTGGTAGCAATTTTATTAGCTATTTCAACATTACTTACATTTGAACTTGCATTCATAAATAGCTAAGTGTTTTTTAGAAAATGACATAATTTCCCTTAACTTGCTTAACAACTTCTTTTTCTTTTAATAAAGATGTTGAAATGCTGATCAATAAAGTATTCTCTATTCACATTTGAATAATAAATTTCTAGCTTTAAAAGAAAATAACTCATCGCAAATTACAATGCGAAGAACTCCAAGAAGTTATCTTTGTTATTAATTCAATGCTATGCCAAAATTTGAAAAATTAAATTTACCTAATGAAGGAGAGATAATAACTTTTAATCAAGGCAAGCCGAATGTTCCTAATAATCCAATTGTTCCATTTATTAGGGGTGATGGAACTGGAGTTGATATATGGCCAGCAACTCAACTTGTTCTTGATGCAGCCATTAAAAAAAGCTATGGAGATGAAAGAAAAATTAATTGGTTTAAAGTTTACGCAGGAGATGAAGCTTGTGAACTTTATGGAACCTATAACTATCTCCCACAAGATACAATTGAAGCAATCAGACACTTCGGTATAGCCATCAAAGGTCCTTTAACGACCCCCATCGGTGGAGGTATTAGATCTCTTAATGTTGCATTAAGACAAATCTTTGATTTATATAGCTGTGTTAGACCATGCAGATATTATTCAGGTACTCCAAGTCCTCACAAAAATCCTCAAAATTTAGACGTTATTGTTTACAGAGAAAATACTGAGGATATCTACATGGGAATTGAATGGGAAGCTGAGGATAATAATTGTCTTGAATTAATTAATCACTTAAATAACGTTGTAATACCAAATAGTAAAAATTTAAAAAATAGGTCAATTCCAAAGGGATCAGGAATTGGAATAAAGCCAGTCAGCAAATCAGGTAGCCAAAGGCATATTAGAAAGGCTATTGAGCATGCAAAAAGATTATCAGGAGATAAAAGGCATGTGACTCTTGTACATAAAGGTAATATCATGAAATATACCGAAGGTGCATTTAGAGATTGGGGATATGAATTAGCAGTAAATGAATTTAGAAAAGATTGCATTACAGAAAGAGAAAGCTGGATTTTAGATAATATTCAAAAAAATCCAGAAATTACAATTGAAAATAATGCGCGAAAAATAGAACCAGGTTTTGACAAGCTTACAAATAACAAAAAAGCATTTATCTGCGAAGAAATTAAAGAAGTTATTGGATCAATATCAAATTCTCATGGAGATGGGAAATGGAGAGAACTTATTCTTGTTGATGATCGGATAGCTGACAGTATATTTCAACAAATTCAAACTCGACCTCAAGAATATTCAATTCTTGCAACATTAAATCTTAATGGTGACTATGTTTCTGATGCAGCTGCTGCAATTGTTGGTGGCCTAGGCATGGCTCCTGGTGCAAATATTGGAGATAATGCAGCAATTTTCGAAGCAACCCATGGTACTGCGCCAAAACATGCAGGATTAAATAAAATTAATCCAGGCTCAGTAATTCTAAGTGGTGTAATGATGCTTGAATATTTTGGTTGGGATGAAGCAGCAAACTTAATTACTAAAGGTTTAAGTATGGCAATAGAGCAAAAAAAAGTTACCTATGATCTAGCACGTTTAATGGAACCCAAGGTAGAACCCTTATCCTGCAGAAGTTTTGCTGAAGAAATTATATCAAATTTCTAATTTTAAAAATTATTTTTATTTTCCAAAACTTTCCATATATTAACTAGTGAATCTTTAGTACCAATATTTCCAGGATGTGTAACGATAGGAAGCTTTTCATCATTTTTTAAATTGCAAGTCACTACAGAAATGCCTGTTAAAATCTGTCCCTCAAGATAAACATAATCTGCATTAAGTCCATCACTAAGAATAATATTTGTTGTTATTCCGCCTTTTGAAATCAAATATCCTATTTCATACTTCAAATTTGCGACTAATTCAGCAATAAATAAAGCAAGTGAATTATAAAAATTAAATTGTTCAGAATAATCTAAGAACATAAATTTTCTTGAAGTAAACAATACAGGAGTTTTTCCATTCTCAAAAGAAAATCTAATTTCTTTCAAAAATTTATTTTTAAACAATTTCTTTCGCTTCTGATTATTCTCTGATGAAGTAATTTTAAAGAATTCAAAAACATCTAATTCAATTGGCTTACAAGTACTTATCTCTAATAAATGTTCTAATTGTATTGTTGAAAGTTCCTCATAAGATCCAACAATTACCAGTCCTGGAAGAAAACTTTTTTCTTTATTTCTTATTCTTAAATTAGAAAAAAATGACTCACACTGAATAACGCTTTTTTTGTCAGAAATTGAACTTATAAAACTTGCTGCAGTTCGAAAAAGGAATTTTTTTTGTTTAGTTAATTTTTTAATTATTAAAGAAAATTTTTTCAGTTGAGAATAATTTTCTACATCTACAATTACATGTTTATTATTCTTCAAGTTCTTTAGTGTTTTAAGAACAATGTTATTTTCTTCATCATTTAGAATTTCGAGATCTGACAAAAAAAGATTTTGAATATCATCTAAATTTATTTGCGATTTACTCTTCTGAAATAACAGATTCTTGACATTACTGGTCTTATATCCAAAAATTTTATCTCTTGCAAAAATTGTTTGATTAATAGGGGTTTTATCAACAAAGTGTGCTCCATTAATTGTTAATCTTTTACCCTCTATAAAAGCTGGAATATGAAAAGTAGCATCAAAAGGACCTAAGCAACTATTTAGGGCACTTGGCTCTAAATAGTTATGTCCTCTAAGAGTAGAATCTCCTCTACTTATAAAAATAATTTCTTCTTCATAAGTTTGAGAAGCTATAACGGTCTTAATATTTTTGCAAATTTCTTCTATTCTTAATTTCGCATCATTTTCCGATAGTGACCTTGTATTAGCCAAAATAAAAAATAAATTAGATTTAGATTCAAAACCTTTAACTAAAGTTGAGCAGTCCCACTTCAGAAGTAATAAGCAATCATGCACAGTTTGAGAGCCTGTTGGATCATCATCTATAACAACAAATTTCATAAGTATTGCATAATTACTTAAGCGATTTTATTTGGATTGAAGCATCAAACCTTTGAATATTGTTTGAAGGAATCATAATTTTTCTAAATCCATCAACAAAAGAATTTCGAGGACTAGTCCAAGGTTCAAGACATATCATTCTTCTTGGGGGATCACTCCAAATAACGCCTAGGTCAAAAGGATATGGATGATTTAAAGTTACCTGTCTTTTAAAAAGATTATCTCGAAAAGCGCTCCTACCATTTGTATACATAAGCAAGTCAACTCCTAAATTAATATTGTTTAATTCATCCAAAGTATTACTTATGATATTTTTTTCTTGATTCTGACAATTAAGTGGATTATCAATAAACTCTAAATTTTTGAAATCTGAAACATTAAAATAAGGATGCAATCCAAAATTTATAGGCATAGCAATGTCTGTTTTGTTGTAAATCGTGATTTCAAATTCTAAACTGTTAATCTTTAAGGTAACGTTTATTCTTAGTTCGAAATCGAAAGGATAATATTTTTTGGTTTTTTTAGATTCATTTAAATATAAGCATAAAGATTTTTCATTTTCATTAAAGGAGTATTGCCATTGCAAATCCCTAGCAAAACCATGTTGCATTAAATGCAAATAATCTTTTCCAAATACTGAACTCGAGGTGCTGAGATTTCCACAAATTGGAAATAAGATTGGAATGCCTCCCCTAATACTTTTTGTCTTATCAATAAATCTTTTTTCATCGAAATAAAGTATATCTTTACCATCCGAAACCCAATTTGTAATAACACCTCCTCTTTCAGGACAAAATTTAATATAGTTTTTTTGATCTAATTGAAAGACAAAAATTCCTTGGTCTTTATTAATTAATTTAATATTCACAATTATTACTTAAAGAGAATCAACCCAATCCAAAATATGCTGATTAACTAATTCAGGTATTTCATCATGAGGACAATGTCCAGCGTCAAGAATGATTTCTTTTGTATTCTTAGGTGTAAATTTTTTATATAGATTTCTTTTTTTTGGAGTATTCATCCAAGGATCTTTGCCTCCCCAGAGCAGTAATAATGGTGAATCGAGTTTTGCAAATAACTTATCCAAAGGCAATCCCTGAGGACCTGAGGGGTTAAATACACTTCTAAAAACATTAAAAGCTCCGTAATCTAGCGAAGGCTTTCTTATCGACTCAACTAAAAAATCATCAACATTTTTCTTATCAACATAAACTTGATTAAGAGTTTTTTTAATATTCTTTGGGTTTCTCATATTCTCAAAAATCAAACGTTGAAGAACAACATTTTTCAAAAATATGCCGGCTACTGTTTCAATTGAAGTTTGCAAAATATTCTTCTTGATAGTTTTTTCTTCACTAAAATATCCTGCAGCATTGAGTAATATCACTCCTGCGTTTAGTTCATTTAATTCTGAACCGGCAGCTAATGCTGCATAACCACCTAATGAATTGCCAACAACAATTGTAGGTTTTTTTATTTTCTCTTTTATATAAGCGATAACTTGATCTTTCCATAAAGATCCTGAGTATTCAACATCTTGAGGCTTAGGACTTTTTCCAAAACCAAGTAGATCCATAGCATGAACTTCGTATTTGTTACTCAAAGTAGGGATATTGAATCTCCAATGATCCGTAGAAGCGCCGAAACCATGAATTAGTAGAATTGCACATTCTTTTAATGTTTGCTCAGGCTTAGCAGAAACAGTATGTATTGGGTAATTTAAAAAATTCCAGTCATAATTTACATCACTATCTATCAGAGCTGATTTTTCCATTTCATTGAAAATCTTATATTAATCGATTCTAATAAACTTATTTCCTAAAGAAGACCCACAGGATCAGCTGCAACATCATCTGAAATTTTATTTCCATCATTTGGGGGCTTATCTTTTAGAACAATTCTCAAGAGAACAGGTGCAAGAAATGTAGTTCCAATAACCATTAATAAAATTGCCGCTTCAAGAGAAGGAGTTAACAATTTAGCGCTTGTTCCTAGCCCTAAGAATATTAAACCAACCTCTCCTCTAGGCATCATACCTAAACCTACAACTAATCTATTAGTAGGTTTATTACTTGAAAAAACCCATCCGGCTGCAATTTTTCCAATAATTGCAACAACCAATAAAAATCCTGCGACTACAAGAGCTGATCTACTTGTTGGATCAAGTGGATTAATAACTGATAAATCCATTCCAGCTCCTACTAATACGAAGAAAATAGTTGCGAATAAAGATACTAAAGGTAAAACGGATTGTTGAATTGCATGATTGTTTTTAGAACTACTAAGAATCAATCCAGCGGCAAAAGCGCCTAAAGCTGCTTCTAATCCAATGGCTGTTGCGACAAAACAACACAACACAAGTATCACAAAAGAGGCTACCACTACTGCTCCAGGAGCTTTTAATCTATCTAATAGCCAATCAAATCCTGGTGCTGCTGTTCGACTTAATGCTATAGCAGCGATAACAAATACAACTGCTGCCGCAACTAATTTAACGATAGGAGCAATTTCTAAAGAACCGCCTGCAGCAAGAGCTACAACAACTGCAAGAATAACAATACCCAAAATATCGTCTAAAACTGCTGCACCAATAACAATCTGTCCTTCTCTAGTTTTCAAATATCCTAATTCACCGAAAACACTTGCTGTAATTCCTATACTTGTTGCTGTCATAGATGCTCCAGCAAAAACTGCTGGAATTAGATCTACTTGAAAAATAAACATTAGGCCGAAAGTTCCGAAAGCAAACGGTAAAATCACTCCAGCCATAGCAACAGTAAAAGCCTGCGCACCTACAGCTACCAATTCTTCTAACTCACTTTCTAATCCTGTTAAAAATAAAAGTGCATATAACCCAAGTGTTGCTACTGCTTGAAGGGATGGAAAACTTTCGAAATAAACATCTGGTACAGCTTCCGGGGGAATTGAAGCTAATGAGCTAATAACATTTACAAGTCCTTCATTTAGTTCAGTTCCTGCTGAGGGCGGTATTAATAAATGGAATCCTGATGCTCCTATTACAACACCTGCAAGAAGCTCACCTACAATAGTTGGTAAACTTAGTCTTACTAAGACTTCTGCTAATGCTCTTGCGGCTAAAAAGATCAATAAAAATCTTATAACTCCTATCAACGTTTCAGCAACTTCTAAATCATGTGCACTTAATTCAGCAACTAAAGAATACATATGAAATGTGAGAAAAATAAACTACCTAATTGGAAGATAGTTTATTGAGGGCCCACTTTAAGAAATATGTAAGAAAAAAGCAAAAATACTCAACAAGTGTGGATCTGAAGTTACAACAAAGAAATTTCCTAAAAAATGGCTATTGTCTGATATATGGCTAATCCAATGAATTCCAACGAACCCTTCGATCTACGTCTGCCTACTCCAGGCTGCTACTTAGATCCTGAGAAAGCTGGCATGGATTCTGATGCTGTTTTTCAAGGTATGACAGCTCATCTTTTCTATACACTTGGAAAATTAGCTACTTCTGCAAGTCCTCATGACTTGTATATGGCTTTAAGTTACGCAGTTAAAGATAGGCTAATGACAAGATATTTAGCCAGTCAAGAAGTCATAAGAAAAAAACCACAAAAAACAGTAGCTTACTTATCAGCAGAATTTTTAATAGGTCCTCAATTAAGTAATAACCTCCTTAATCTTGGCATAACTCAAGAGGCAGAAGATGCTTTAAAGAGATTTGGCATTGAATCATTGTCAACAATTCTTGAAGTAGAAGAAGAACCAGGACTAGGTAATGGTGGACTTGGCAGACTTGCTGCATGTTATATGGAGTCCTTAGCATCTCTACAAGTTCCAGCAGTAGGATATGGTATTAGATATGAATTTGGCATTTTCAATCAGTTAATTAGAGATGGCTGGCAAGTTGAAGTTACTGATAAATGGCTAAAAGGTGGATGGCCCTGGGAACTGCCACAACCTGATGAATCATGTTTTGTTGGATTTGGTGGCAGAACTGAAAGTTATAGAGATGATAAAGGAAACTACAGATCAAGATGGATACCTTCAGAACATGCTATTGGAGTTCCTCATGATGTTCCTGTGTTAGGTTACAGAGTAAATACATGTGACAGATTAAGATTATGGAGAGCTGATGCAACAGAGAGTTTTGACTTTTACGCCTTCAATATTGGTGATTACTATGGTGCAGTAGAAGAAAAAGTTGCGTCTGAAACTCTTTCAAAAGTTCTATATCCTAATGATGGAACTGATGAAGGTAGAAGATTAAGACTTAAACAACAACACTTTTTTGTAAGTTGTTCTCTTCAGGATATGTTGAGAAGCCTTGAAAAAAGATCAATCCCCATAACAGAATTTTCTAAACATTGGACAGTACAACTAAATGATACTCATCCTGCTATTGCAGTAGCTGAATTAATGAGACTACTTATTGACCAATATCAAATAGGTTGGGAAAAAGCTTGGAACATAACAACTTCTTCAGTAGCTTATACCAACCATACGTTACTTCCAGAAGCTTTAGAGAAATGGGATTTAGGTTTGTTTAATGATCTCCTTCCTCGTCATCTAGAAATTATTTATGAAATTAATTGGAGATTTCTTCAACAATTAAGACTGCGTTACCCTGGAGATGACAAAATCCTTCAAAAGCTTTCAATAATTGATGAAGAAGGCTCTAAATCAGTACGAATGGCTCACTTGGCTACAATTGGAGCACATCATATAAATGGGGTAGCAGCTCTTCACTCAGATCTTATAAAAAGACAACTCCTTCCTGAATTTGCAGAACTGTGGCCTGAAAAATTTACAAATGTTACCAATGGAGTTACTCCAAGAAGATGGGTTGCCCTCTCGAATCCATCCTTATCTAATCTTCTAGAGGAAGAAGTTGGTCCTGATTGGATAACAAATATGGAACTTCTGAAAAAATTAGAAGAAAAAAAAGATGATACAAATTTTTTACAAAAATTTGAAGAAACTAAATTAACTGGCAAACGAAAATTATCTAGTTTTATCCATTCCAAAACAGGTATACTTGTCGATCCATCAAGTTTATTTGATGTTCAAGTAAAAAGAATCCATCAATATAAAAGGCAACATTTAAATGCCCTACAAATTATTGCTCAATATTTAAGAATCAAAAATGGTACAAACAAATATGAAGTACCAAGAACAATAATATTTGGGGGTAAAGCTGCGCCGGGTTACTTTATGGCAAAACTAATGATTCGATTCATTAATGGTATTGCTGATGTTGTCAATTCTGATCCTGATATGGATGGTCTACTAAGAGTTGTTTTTTTACCTGACTATAATGTAAAACTTGGTGAAATAGTTTATCCAGCAACCGATCTTTCAGAACAAATTTCAACTGCCGGAAAAGAAGCATCTGGAACTGGAAATATGAAGTTTGCCATGAATGGAGCATTGACTATTGGAACCTTAGATGGAGCTAATGTGGAATTAAGAGATCTTGTGAAAAAAGAAAATTTCTTCCTTTTTGGAAAAACTGAAAGTGAAATTATGGATTTAAAAAATAATAATTACTCGCCCAAAACTTTTATTAATCAATGTCCAGAGCTAACAGAGGTTATACGTTTAATTGAAATTGGTCACTTTAGTAACGGGGATAAAGAATTATTTAAACCTTTATTAAATAGCTTGACTGGATATGACCCATTCTTTGTAATGGCTGACTTCGAAGATTACTTAAATAAACAAGATGAAGTAAGTAAATGCTGGAATAATAAAAAATCTTGGAATAAAATGGCATTATTAAATACAGCAAGATCAGGATATTTTTCATCAGATAGATCTATTAGAGAATATTGCCAATCAATTTGGAAAGTCTCACCAATGCCTGTAGAGATTACTTGCGATGTAGAAGAAATAACTAGTTAATATTTTTCTTATCTGGGAAATCTGGAGTTTGATGAAATAATCTGTTTAGAATTATCCTATCCACATTTAATGGGTCTGGTGCTAATTCATTTGCAATTTCTTTAAATTTTGCTTCAATATTGTTTGAAAGTTTTATATCAAAAATTCTTTCCATTAATGCTTCAATTGAATATAAATAAGCATTAACACTTTCAAGCTCATCTAAAGCATCAGTAATATCTTCAACAGATATATGTTTTCCTTCTAGAGTTATATCTTCACTGGATTGTCTTTCCGTTAGTTGTCTCTCCAATTCGTTAGTAACCTTACTACAAAGGGTTCTGAACGATTGAATTGATGCCCAATTTAATTCTTGTTGCTGCTTAAAGGTAGGAAATTGTCTAATCAGACGATCATGCTCTTTGTAAAATCTCTGACAATCTGGGCATTGACATGGTTCTTCAGCCAAAAGAAAACATAACTCTTTTTATATCATCTCACTATTTGGGCAAAATTGTAGGACCATCCAATAATTCGTCATTTTCATCAAGAGAATCTGGACTATCAGGCAAAGGTATCTCAATACTAGTAACCAAGTTGATGACATCTCTTAGTCTCATAGAATCAGCAAACCATCCCATTGCTTGTTCAGCATCTCCTCTTTTTTCAGCATCATTTGCTTGATCTTCATGAGCTTCTGCCAATAAAGCAAGCCAGCATAAACATCTTGCTTGAACTATTGAAAGATCTAAATCATTAGGTTGGGATTTAGAAATGCGTTCATGCTCTTGTTGAATTAAGAGTTTTAAACGCATATCGTGCAACTTAGCCATAAAAGATTTATTACTAACTATACGCTAGCTAGAGAGTAGCAAGTTTGCACACATACTACATATAGTTTTTTAATTTTACGGGACTGGCGGGAGTCGAACCCACGACCTACGGTTTAGGAAACCGTTGCTCTATCCTGCTGAGCTACAGCCCCAATAGATGATTTTTGGAGTATTAAGCACTATGCTAAATGAAAGCAGGAGAGGCAATCGCAAAAAAGTTTTATTTTGTTTCCAAAATAAAACTTTTTTGAGGAAAGTCCGGGCTCCCACATGGTCAGGCTTGCTGGGTAATTCCCAGTGCGGGTAACCGTGAGGATAGTGCCACAGAAACATACCGCCGAATACTTTATGTATGGCAAGGGTGCAAGGGTGCGGTAAGAGCGCACCAGCAACATTGAGAAGTGTTGGCTAGGTAAACCCCGGCTGGGAGCAAGGCTTAGTAGATTTATGACCATTACACAATCTACTTTTAAGAGCCGCTTGAGACTGTGAAGTAATTCCAGCCCTAGATAGATGATTGCCCATCTTAATTAAGATGAACAGAACCCGGCTTATGACCTGCTTTCTAATTGTTGTGATTTTTCAAATCATATGACTAATATAATTAACGAAAAAAGAATTAATCAAATAACTACTTTTTTAAAGTCTTTAAATATTAAATCAAAAAGATTTTCTGAGATAATTAGAACACAAAATGTTTCAGTAATTCAAGATTTTAATCAAGCATTTATCCATTCCTCAGAAGACAAAATAAGAAATTACGAAAAATTAGAATTCTTCGGAGATGCAGTACTCAGATTAGCTGCTTCTAATTTTATTGAAGAAAAATATCCTCAAATGAGTGTAGGGCAAAGATCAGAGCTAAGAGCACAAATTGTAAGTGATGAATGGTTAACTAAACTAGGTAGGGAAATTGGTATAGAGAAATTAATAATTAAAGGACCTAAAGCTCTTGGTGATGAAAATTCAAAAAATACTATTATTGGTGAAGCTACAGAAGCTTTAATAGGTGCCGTTTACAAGTGCTTTAATTCAATTCAGGAAGTAAATATTTGGTTAGATGATATTTGGGAGAAAGATTCGGAAATATTTTTAAAAGCTCCATATAAATATAAATCGAAGACAGTTTTACAGGAGTGGTGTCAAAGTAAAGGTTTTGATTTGCCAGTTTATAAAATAATTGAATTCTCAAAGAAAAATGGAGATCCTAAAAGGTTTGCTTGCGATATATTTATCGAAGGATTAAAAGAATCTTCTGCATTCGGGAAATCCCATAAACAAGCAGAAACAAATGCAGCCAGAATCTTGCTAGAAAAGTTTATAAATATAGGTAAAATCTAATTTTTATACTATTTCTAAGTTGGTTAGCTGAAAAGTAATGAGTTTATCCCAATTACCTCCTTCAAAAAGAACAGCTGCTCGTTTTTTTGTAACTCTCTGTACAAACCCTTTATATCCTCTGTATATAGAGTTAGTGTCTTTTACAACAACAAAAGAACCAGGAAGAATAGGTTTAGTCGATAATTCCATAAAACACTTAATCTAATACAATATATGATAATTAAAAATGAATGGTTGGTTGTTGGATTAATAACATCATGTCATGGAATTAATGGTCAATTAAAGGTTAAATCTCTCAGTGATTTTGAAGAAAGATTTTTGGAACCGGGAATTAGATGGTTGCAAAAAGAAAATGAACATCCTTCAGAAATTGAACTTACATCTGGTTTCAAACAGCCTGGGAAAGAAACCTTTATCATTAAACTTCAAGGAATAAACACTAGAAATCATGCAGAGCAACTAAAAGAATTTAAAATTCTCGTAAAAACAAATAATCTTCCTAAATTAAAAAAGGACGAATTCCACTTGTTGGAACTTATAAATTTACAAGTAAAGACTTTAGAAAATGATGAATTAAAAATAATTGGAAAAGTTATTAATTTAGAAAATGAAAAAAATAATTTACTTGTTATTAAACTATTGAAAAATCAAAAGAAAGTTTTAATACCATTTGTTAAAGAAATAGTCCCGCTGGTAGATATAAAAAATAATTTTCTGATCATCAATCCTCCAAAGGGACTTTTAGAACTATAAATTTAAAAAGATAAAAATTTGTGAGAAACTAATCATTCCACAGTTACACTTTTAGCTAAATTTCTTGGTTGATCAACGTCAAGTCCTCTATGAGCTGCTATATGGTAACTCAATAATTGTAAAGGCACTATGTTAAATAAAGGTGAAACCCATTCGTTAGAGGAAGGAACTTTCATTAAATAGTCAAAGATTTCAGTCCCATTACATTCAGGAGCGATCCCAATCAAATATGAATCTCTAGCTTTTGCTTCTTGAGCATTACTTATAACTTTATCAAAAACTTCATCCGGGGAGGCAATAGAAATCACAGGTACTTTTTTATCTAACAAAGCTATTGGACCATGTTTCATTTCACCAGCTGGATATCCAGCTGCATGAATATAACTAATTTCTTTGAGTTTTAATGCTCCTTCAAGAGCAATAGGATAATTTATACCTCTTCCTAAAAAGATAACATCTTTAATATTAAAAAAATCATGCGCTAGCTTTTCTGAAGATTTATTATGTTGTTCTAAAAGATCTTCTATTAATGGGGGCAGTTTTATAAGTTCTGTTATTAATTTACCTATTTCTTCTGAGCTTTGACTACCTTTAATTTGCGCAAATTTTATAGCTAATCCATAAAAAGAAAGTAATTGTGCAAAAAAAGTTTTTGTTGCTGCAACTCCCACTTCAATTCCTGCACAAATGTCAATTATGTTTGAAACCTGCCTTCCTATCGAGCTCTCTTTTCTATTTGTTATCGCAATAAGATTAGGTTTAAATTTTTTATCTTCTATAGAAGACCTTCTTTTAATTTCCATATCGATAGCTGCAATTGTATCAGCAGTTTCTCCAGATTGAGTAACTCCAATAGTTAATGTATTAGGCAGGAGTGGAGGTGGTGAATATCGAAATTCGCTTGCATAAAAAACATTTGTAGGAATACCTGAAAATTGCTCTAATAAAAAGCTACCCACCATTGCAGCATGTTTACTTGTACCACAAGCAATAATTTCAATTTTTTCAATTGATTCAAAAAACTTTGTATCAAATGGATAATTAATTTGATATTGGTCCTCTTCTAAATCATGAATTACATAATTTTCCAACCAGTTTTTTGCAGTACCTGGCTGATCATATATCTCTTTTAACATATAGTGTTTAAAATTCATCTTATCCATTATTTGATCTGAGACTTTTAGCGAAACTGGATTTCGATATTGTCTCTCGTTGTTTATGTCATATATTTCTATTCCA
This sequence comes from Prochlorococcus marinus str. MIT 9302, assembly GCF_000759975.1. Lineage (GTDB taxonomy): Bacteria > Cyanobacteriota > Cyanobacteriia > PCC-6307 > Cyanobiaceae > Prochlorococcus_A > Prochlorococcus_A marinus_M. Next base: position 69,057 of record NZ_JNAM01000006.1, read on the forward strand.
AGAGGAGTTAATAAAGCTATTTCTTCATCCTCCATAGGCAAAATAATGTTTGTAAAATTTGCAATAGCTGGAGTATCACTAGCACAAATAAATTCTCCCTCGCCCAAGCCAATAATCAAAGGGGCCTGTCTTCTTGCAACTACCAGAGAGGTTGGAGCCCCAGCCCATAAAACGGCCAAGGCATAAGATCCTTCCAAATCAGATATTACATTTCTCACAGCCACTAATAATGTTGAACCATTATTATCAAGATTCAGTTTACTTAATGTCTTTAATTCTCTTTCAATAAGATGGGGTATTACTTCCGTATCTGTATCAGAATTAAAAATAATACCCTCTTTCTGTAATTTATTTTTTAAATCTTGGAAATTTTCAATAATGCCATTTTGAACAACAGCTATAGTTCCTGAACCATCCATATGAGGATGGGCATTTTTAACCACAGGTTTTCCATGAGTTGCCCATCGAGTATGACCTATACCCACAGTTCCTGGAATATTCTCGCCGTTAAGATTATTTTTTAAGTTCTTAAGTTTTCCCTCTGCTTTGTTACAAATAATAGAATTTGTTTCAGAATTAATAATTGCTATACCTGCAGAATCATACCCTCTATATTCAAGTTTTTCTAAACCATTAATTAATAATGGTAAAGCTTTTTTATACCCAGTTACAGCAACTATTCCACACATAAGGTTACTTTTTTTCAATTATATTGAAAAAAAAAGCGTAATTATTAAAAAATGGACTCTCTTAAAACTGCACTATAAAATTAGTAAGCTAAACCCATACTTCTAGAAGTTTCATCTCCTAAATAAACACGAATACTTAAGAAATCTGTTGGACAGGCTGTTTCGCATCTTTTGCAGCCTACGCAATCTTCTGTCCTAGGAGATGAAGCAATTTGGCCAGCTTTGCAGCCATCCCAAGGAACCATCTCTAAAACATCGAGGGGGCAAGCCCTGACACATTGGGTGCATCCAATGCAAGTGTCGTAAATTTTAACTGCGTGTGACATGTAAAAATTGTCTTTTGAACCTCGTTATATAATACTATTGTCTTACAAAGAAATTAAAAAAATTAAGATATGCTTCACTCTTGTTAACTCTAGGGCATAAAATCATATAGATAATTAGTAAATTTCATAAACTATGTCACAAGAAATCCTCGAAAAAGTCTGTTCTATTGTTTCAGAGCAATTAAGCGTTGAAGCAGGAGAAGTGAAATCAGATTCAAATTTCCAAAATGATTTAGGTGCAGATTCTCTAGATACCGTTGAATTAGTGATGGCTCTAGAAGAAGCATTTGATATTGAAATACCTGATGAAGCAGCTGAAGGAATTGCAACAGTTGGCGATGCTGTAAAATTCATCGAAGAAAAAAAAGGTTAATAGAAGGATGCCAAATTTCCATCGAGTAGTTATTACTGGAATCGGAGCAGTAACTCCAATTGGTAATAACATTGATGAATATTTAGTCGGTCTTCAAACTGGGACTAATGGGGTCTCAGGTATTACTCTCTTTGATCCTGACCAACATCCCTGCAAATTCGCTGCAGAAGTTAAAAATCTTCAATCTGAAAAGTTTATTGAAGCAAAAGAATCCAAAAGATGGGATCGTTTTTCACAGTTTGGAGTTATTGCAGCAAAGCAAGCATTTAATGATTCTGGACTTGAAATTACTGAAGCTAATGCATCAAGAATTGGAGTGATTATTGGTTCTGGTGTTGGAGGCTTACTAACTATGGAAAGTCAAGCTCAAATATTGAGTCATAAAGGACCAAAAAGAGTAAGTCCATTTACAGTCCCAATGATGATTCCAAATATGGCAACTGGATTAGCTGCTATTGCTTTGGGTGCAAAGGGACCAAGTTCCTCTGTTTCAACTGCCTGCGCTGCTGGTTCAAATGCAATTGGTGATTCTTTTAGATTACTCCAACTTGGAAAGGCAGATGCAATGATCTGTGGAGGAGCAGAAGCAAGTATTACGCCTCTTGGAGTAGCTGGTTTTGCCAGCGCCAAAGCTCTTTCCTTTAGAAATGACAGTCCTCAAACTGCTAGCAGACCTTTTGATGCAGAAAGAGATGGATTTGTTATTGGAGAAGGATCTGGAATTCTTGTTTTAGAAACTTTAGAAAATGCACAAAAAAGGGATGCAAGAATCTATGCAGAAATCATTGGATATGGAACGACATGCGATGCTCACCATATTACTGCTCCATCACCAGGCGGAGTTGGAGGAGCAGAAGCTATCAAACTAGCAATTGAGGACAGTTCTATCAGCCTTGACAAAATTGATTACATAAATGCTCATGGAACAAGTACATCAGCTAATGACAAAAATGAAACTTCTGCAATTAAATCTATTTTTAGAGACAGATCTTACCTTATTCCTGTAAGCTCTACTAAGTCGATGACTGGTCATCTCCTGGGAGGTTCTGGAGGTATAGAAGCTGTAGCTTGTATACTTTCTTTGACACATAATTTTATCCCTCCTACAATTAACTACGTCAATCCAGATCCTGATTGTGATCTTGATTATGTACCAAATAACGCAAGAGATGCCCAATTGGGAGTTGCTCTTTCTAATTCTTTCGGCTTTGGTGGTCACAACGTTTGCCTTGCTTTCAGCAAAATGAATTGATGACAACCAATTCTGTATTTCCAAATTATCTTATTTTAAAACAATGGTTGCTGCATCTGTTTCATTAGAATCACTCTGTGTAAATAGTATAAGAATGCTTGCTGTAGATGCAGTAAATAAATCTAATAGTGGACATCCTGGTTTACCAATGGGTTGCGCTCCTATGGGTTATGCACTATGGCAAAATGTACTTAACCACAATCCCAATAATCCAAAATGGTTTAATAGAGATCGTTTTGTATTATCAGCTGGTCATGGATGCATGTTGTTATATTCACTGCTACATCTGACAGGATATAAATCAGTCTCCATAGAGGATATTAAAGAATTTAGACAATGGGGGTCTAAAACTCCTGGACATCCAGAAACATTCGAAACTGAAGGAGTTGAAGTTACAGCTGGGCCTCTAGGAGCAGGAATCTCTAATGCAGTTGGCTTAGCGATAGCTGAAACTCACTTAGCAGCTAAATTCAATAAGCCTGATTGTAATATCGTTGATCATTATACTTACGTCATAATGGGCGATGGCTGTAACCAAGAGGGTATCGCATCAGAAGCTTGCTCATTAGCTGGCCATCTTAAGCTAGGAAAATTAATTGCACTCTATGATGACAATCAAATTACAATTGATGGTCGTACTGATGTTTCTTTCACTGAAGATGTTTTAAAAAGATATGAAGCTTATGGATGGCATGTCCAACATGTGAAAGATGGTAATCATGATGTTAAAGGAATAACCGAAGCTATCGAAAAAGCAAAATCAATTACAGATAAACCCTCAATAATAAAAATTTCTACAACTATAGGTTATGGTTCTCCTAATAAATCAGATACTGCTGGAATTCATGGAGCTGCAGTTGGAGAGGAAGAAGCTTCTCTAACCAGAGAGTATTTAAATTGGGAATATCCTCCATTTGAAATACCAGATGCAGTATATGAACAGTTTAGAAAATCAATTAATAAAGGTGAAGATTTAGAGAAAAAATGGGATTCTAAATTTGAAGAATATCAGAAAAAATATCCTTCGGAAGGAGCTGAGTTAAGAAGAATGTTAAACGGGCAATTACCTGAGAATTGGGACTCAGATCTTCCCTCTTATTCCCCTGATGATAAAGGTTTAGCTACCAGAAAGCATTCACAAATTTGTTTGGGTGCCCTAGGTCCTAACCTACCTGAATTAATTGGTGGATCAGCAGATTTAACTCACTCCAACTATACAGATATCAAAGGAGAAACTGGTTCGTTCCAATCTTATAGCCCTGAAAAAAGATATTTACATTTTGGCGTACGAGAACATGCTATGGCAGCTGTACTTAATGGAATTGCTTATCATAATAGTGGTCTAATACCTTATGGTGGCACCTTCCTTGTTTTCGCCGACTATATGAGAGGTTCAATGAGACTTTCAGCACTTAGCGAATTAGGAGTTATCTATGTATTAACCCATGATTCAATTGGTGTAGGCGAAGATGGTCCAACACATCAACCTATTGAAACCATCCCTTCTCTGCGTGCCATGCCTAACATGCTAGTTTTCAGACCAGGAGATGGGAATGAGACGAGTGGAGCTTATAAGCTTGCTATTCAAAATCGAAAAAGACCTTCTGCCCTTTGTTTAAGTAGGCAAGGTATGCCTAATCAAGAAAACACTTCAATTGAAAAAGTTGCATTAGGAGGATATGTGGTTTCTGATTGCGAAGGTACACCAGATTTAATATTTATTGGAACTGGAAGTGAACTTAACCTTTGTATTGAAGCAAGTAAGGAGATTTCAAACTTAGGTAAAAAAACTAGAGTTGTCTCTATGCCTTGCGTAGAACTTTTCGAAGAACAAGAAGAATCTTACAAAGAAAGTGTTTTACCTTGTAGTGTAACTAAGAGAGTTGTTGTAGAGGCTGCCCATTCATTTGGTTGGCATAAATATACAGGTTTTGAAGGGATCTGTATTACTATGGATAGGTTTGGTGCATCAGCACCTGGTGGCGATTGTATGAAAAATTTTGGATTTACAGTCGAAAACGTCGTTAATAAAACGAAAGAAATTCTATAATCATCATTGATAATTAAACTGAAGAATTACATTCTTCAAGTTTATCTTTTAGCTGATCAAGAGATTCATCAGAAATTTTTGAATTCATCGGGCAATGTTTAGGTCCACACATTGAACAAAATTCAGCTTTTTTAAAGATTTCATCAGGTAGTGTCTCATCGTGGTATTGCTTTGCTCTTTCTGGATCTAATGAAAGTTCGAATTGTTTATTCCAATCAAAGTTATACCTTGCATGACTAAGTTCGTCATCTCTATCACGAGCTCCAGCTCGATGTCTTGCTATATCAGCAGCATGAGCAGCGATCTTATAAGCAATTAATCCTTCGCGTACATCTTCTGCATTTGGTAGACCTAGATGTTCTTTTGGAGTTACATAACATAACATAGAAGTCCCATACCACCCTGCCATCGCCGCTCCAATAGCACTTGATATATGGTCATAACCAGGAGATATATCTGTTACTAGTGGACCAAGTACATAAAAAGGGGCTTCTGAACATTCTTCCATTTGCTTTCTCACATTAAACTCAATTTGGTCCATAGGTACATGACCAGGACCCTCAACCATTACTTGAACATTATGTTCCCATGCTCTTCGAGTAAGCTCGCCTAAGGTCTTCAATTCCGCTAGCTGAGCATCATCAGAAGCATCGTGTAAACATCCAGGTCTTAGAGAATCTCCTAGAGAAAAAGTACAATCATATTTCTTGAAAATCTCACAGATATCATCAAACCTTGTATAGAGAGGATTTTGTTTGAAATGATGTAACATCCATTGAGCTAAAATACCACCCCCTCTACTTACAATTCCAGTGATTCTTCCTTTGACTTTTGGCAAATGCTCTATTAATAATCCAGCATGAATAGTTTGATAATCTACGCCCTGCTGGCAATGCTTTTCAATAATATGAAGAAAATCGTCTTCAGTTAGTCTATCTATTGAGCCATGTACACTTTCTAAAGCCTGATATACAGGAACAGTTCCTATGGGAACAGGAGATGCGTTAATAATTGCTTGCCGCACTTCATCTAAATTTACTCCTCCTGTAGAAAGATCCATAACCGTATCAGCCCCATATTTAACGGCTAGTTTGAGTTTCTCTACTTCTTCATTGATATCACTTGCATTAGGAGAAGCACCAATATTTGCGTTAACTTTGCATCTAGAAGCAATACCTATAGACATGGGTTCAAGATTCAAATGATTAATATTAGCTGGAATGATTAATCTTCCTCTTGCTACTTCTTCCATTATTAAAGAAGGAGGTAGATTCTCATTTTTAGCAACAAAATCCATTTCTTCAGTGATATATCCGTTTCTCGCAAAGTTGATCTGAGTTACATTGTCTTTGCCTAGGCGAGGCTTAATCCAGGAACTTCTCATAATTTATAAATTCTTAAAAGTTTTATCACTAAAGTTTGATCAAAGTTCCACTTCCCTGCATCAGGATTAATGATTCAGGTTCAAAGGGTATGATCTCAGCTAAGTTAAATTTCTTAGCACCCCTAGTATTAATCTTATTAATAGCTCTTTTCTAAAAAATAGTCATCACATATTGCGTAAAATAAATAAAATAATTTTATTTGATTTTTTGATAAGACTTTATCTTTTTTAAAATATTTTCCCTATCCAATCTTCTTCTTAATTCTTTCTCCAAAAGAATTGAAATTCCCATTAAACCAATAGGCAAATAAAAAATTTTCCTAGAATTGTCTCTTAATATCAAGCCAGTAGCAGACATTAGGATCATGAAAGGTGCTACCAAAGACAAAATAATTCTTTTATTAATTTTCATTTATCAACTGTATTAATTATTTCATTGTTTAATTTTACTATGGATTCTGTTATCACTTTAATTCCAACAGCAATAGCTCTTTCATCTGGATCAAATTTGGAACTATGTAGTGGAGCGCATCCACTTGAGCTAGAAACACCAAGCCTAAACATTGAACCAGGGATCTCATTCAAGAACTCAGCGAAATCTTCAGCACCTAACGATGGTTTTTGTAATTCGATAACATTTTCTTGACCCAAAACATGAATTCCGGAATCTCTAAGGACTCTATTAATTTCATAATTATTATTAACTGGTGGAGTGATTTCTCTGAATAATACTTTTGCTTCAGCTCCGCAACTTTTAGCTAAAGAAGAGATATTTTCATTGAGCCAATTACCAATATTCTTAAATAATTTAAGGTTAGTACATCTAACCGTACCAATTAAATTAACTTTTTCTGCAAGAACGTTAAATGCATTGCCACCATTTATTTTGCCAAAAGTTATTACTACAGGATCCAAAGGATCTAACTTCCTTGTTATTGATTCTTGAATTCCTGAAATCACTTTAGATGCCACCCAAATAGCATCAACTCCTTCATGAGGTCGAGCTCCATGGCCTGATTTCCCTTTAATCTCTACCTTGAGTTCTCCAGCGGCTGCAGTTAAACTACCCTCTTTAATCCCAATAGTGCCTACAGATAAATTTGGGTAGACATGAACCCCTAAAATATGGGTTAAACCATCAGTAGCACCGTCCTTAATCATCCATCTAGCTCCACTCGCAATTTCCTCAGCTGGCTGAAAAATTATCCTAGTGCCTAAATTAAGTTTTAAATCCTTAATAATTTTTGCTACCCCCAATCCAATTGATATATGCAAATCGTGACCACACGCATGCATCACACCATCTACTTTTGAAGAAAAACTTAATTTAGTTTCCTCAAATATTGGCAAAGCATCCATATCCACTCTTAAACCTATAATGCCCTTATCTAATGGCCCAAAATCGGCTATAACTCCAGTCCTGCCTATAGATTCTCTGACATTCCAACCAATATTTCTTAAATAACCACTTATCAAAATCGAAGTTTGATTTTCTAGTCCACTTAATTCTGGATGTGCATGGATATGTCTTCTTAAATTAATTAATTCATCATTAAACGAATCAATTTTTTTTAAAAACTGATCTCTATTCATTACTTATTTTAAATCGATAAAGTTCATTAAATCTTTAATTGGTTTTGGAGGCCATCTTCTTATTTTTTTTAACCATTCCTCATCACTATACCTAGGATCTAATTCAGTTACTGCTATCCAATTACTTTCTGCTTTTCCAGATTCACCCTTGTACCAATTCAAGGCTGTTAAAGCTGCCCTAGCATCTGCAAATGTTGGATAACGTCTAATTAATTTTTTTAATTCTTTTTCAGATTCATCAATATTTCCCAACTGGAAATCTGCTAAAGCCATACTTGACCTTGCCATAGCAAATCCAGGATTATATGTAGCAGCTTTTGAAAATAAATCTCTTGCTTTGTCCCATTGTGATGTAGAACCTTCAACATTAGCCAAATTATACAATGCAGAGAAATTCTCACTATCCTGCGAAATAACAAACATATAATCTTTTTTCGCTTCCGACCATAGGCCCAATGCTTCCTCTGCTATACCTCTATTAATGTAAGGATCTATTTCATAAGGATTTAAAATTATTGCTTTATTTTGATCATCTATTGATCCTTCTACATCTCCTATCACAAGTCTTATATTTCCTCTATTACTAAAAGCTGCTGCATCATCAGGATAAGAATCGAGATATTGATTCCATTCTTGTAAAGCGAGATTAAATTTTCCGCCTGAACTTAAATCTAATGCATTTTTAAACAAATCCTCTCTCAAAGATAATGAGAAGCATGGTGCAATATAAAAAATATTGACAAAAACAAAAATTAATAAAAAACAAACCTTAACTTTTTTAAAAGTTATCATTTTTTGAATCAATGTATTTTTTCCCTAAAGCAGTAAGCAATCTCCCTCTAGGAGTTCTTGTAAGAAAACCAATTTGGATTAGATATGGCTCAACTACAAATTCTAACATTGAAGAATCATCACCCAACCCAGATGCTATTGAGTCTAGGCCAGTTGGAATATTATTGTTTTGGTTTAGAAAAGATAAATATTGTCTATCTAAAGAATCCAATCCTTTTGCATCAATTTGGTAAGAATTTAAAGCCTTGTTTATTAAATTCACTGAGATAACATTACTTTTTTTAACAACTTGAGCATAATCTCTGACTCGTCTTAATAATCTCAAAGCAATTCTTGGAGTCCCTCGAGATATCTTTGCTAATTTATAGGATGCCTCATCATTTAACTTAAGGTTTATTAATCGGGAAAAATTAAAAATTATTTTTTTTAATTCTTCATATGTATAAAATTCAATTTTTTGAGATATACCAAATCTATCTCTTAGAGGGGCACTAATTGAGGCTAATTTAGTTGTCGCACCAATCAGAGTGAACCTGGGAAGATTAATTGTTCTGCAACGTGCTCCTCTATTAGCTCCCATAGTTAAATCTAGTCTAAAATCCTCCATTGCAGAATATAACAACTCTTCAGTTAATCTATTTAAGCGATGTATTTCATCGATAAATAAAACTTCACCTTCTTTTAATCCAAGGAGTAAACCTACAATATCTCTAGGTCTTTCAATCGCGGGGGCAGTAGCTATCCTACATTTTGTATTCATTTCATGGGCTATCAAAAAAGCTAGGGTAGTCTTACCTAAACCCGGCTGTCCATATAAAAGAGTATGCTCCAAAGGTTCTTTTCTATAAATTGAAGCATCTATAGCTATTCTTAAAGAAGATTTAAGATTTTCTTGGCCAATAAATTCTTTTAAAGTAGCAGGCCTAGCTAAGTTCAGATTATTTTTTCTTTTTTCTTCTGGAATGATTTTTGAATCAACTAGCCTAAGCTCTTTTTTACGAAGAGAAAAATCATTATCACCTATATTGGAAGAAATTATTGCCATAATGAAAGGTTAATTGCAATTGTTCTGAGTAGAAAGATTTTTTTACAACTAAAATGGCAAAAAATTCAAACAAAGTTAAAAAAAATACTAATAAAAAAAATAATTTTAAACGTCTAGCTGAGAATAAATATGCAAAATTTCAATATGCAATATCTGAGACAATGGAAGCTGGAATTGAACTTTTAGGTACTGAAGTAAAGTCCATTAGAAACGGAAAAGCAAATTTAAGAGATGGGTACTGTTCATTCAGAGATGGTGAGATCTTATTATTAAATGTTCACATTTCACCACACAAAAATGTGGGGTCTTTCTTTAATCATGATCCATTAAGAAATAGAAAGTTACTACTACATAAAAAAGAAATAATAAAACTAAAATCCAATACTGAAAAAAAAGGAATGACTATTGTTCCATTATCTCTTTATCTAAAAGGCTCATGGATAAAACTAACTATTGGGGTAGGGAAAGGGAAAAAATTGCATGACAAACGACAAGATGAAAAACAAAAAAGTATAAAAAAAGAAATCAACTCTGCACTAAAAAGATAAAATCTTATTAAGACTTATTGAAACTATCAATCTAGACTTACTGAACTTGGAGGGGGTGAAGGATCTGGATCTGCAATTAACATATGCTGTAGGACAGTTTCAGGTCTCTCACTATCTCTCCAGCGAATTTTGTAAGCAGGCATTTTTGTACCTCTACTTGTAGTTTGCTCTACTGGTTCAATAACCCATCCTCTTCTAGATCGGCCTTGAGGATTTCTTTTTACTACTGCATCCGCATGTTTGAAACGGAAACCAACACGTTCACCACTCATTTAAAAAATTTCGTATTGGATTAATTTATTTATTTTACTTCATTCAAGGGTAATTTTTCATTTTTATTGGAAGTTATTTCTGGTTTTAACAATGGGAAAGGGATTACATCTCTAATTGATGGACTATTAGTAATTAACATAATAAGTCTATCAATTCCTATGCCTAATCCTCCAGTAGGAGGCATGCCAATCTCTAAAGCATTCAAAAAATCTTCATCTATACAATGAGCCTCATGATCTCCTTGATCTCTAAGAGATTGCTGTAATTGCATTCTTTCTCTTTGATCAACTGGATCTATTAACTCACTAAACGCATTTGCAAGCTCTCGACCAACAATGAATAATTCAAATCTCTGAACCATTTCGTTATTAGCATCATGAGGTCTAGCTAAAGGGGAAATTTCAACAGGATAATCCATAACAAAAGTAGGTTCTATAAGTTCTGACTCTACTTTTTGCTCGAATACCTCATTTAAAAGTCTTCCCATACTATTCACTTTGCTAGAAAATTCAACATTGATACTTTTAGTGGCTTGTTTTGCTTCTTGAAAGTCTCCATTGAAAGAATCAAAATCAAGCCCTGTATATTTTTTGACAATATCTTTCATAGATATTCTTAACCAAGGTTTAGCAAAATTAATTTCATTATTTTGATACTTTATAATTAGAGACCCACATGCATCAGTTACGATATCTTTGATCAGTTCTTCTGTTAAATTCATCATATCGACATAGTTAGAAAAAGCTTGATAAATTTCAACTGAGGTAAATTCTGGATTATGCTTTGTACTTATCCCCTCATTACGAAAGATTCTTCCCAATTCATAAACTTTCTCAAATCCTCCAACAACCATTCTTTTTAAATGTAATTCTGTAGCTATTCTTAGATACAACGGAATATCTAATGTATTGTGATGAGTAATAAATGGTCTTGCTTCAGCACCACCAGCTTCAGATTGCAGAATTGGAGTTTCTATCTCTAAAAAATTTCTATTATCTAGCCATTTTCTTATAAAACTTATACATTTTGCTCTTGTTTTAAATACATTTTTAGATTGAGGATTCACTATTAGATCTAAATAACGTTGTCGATATCTTTTTTCAATATCAGTCAATCCATGCCATTTATCCGGTAAAGGCTGCAATGATTTGGATAACATTTGCCATTTTTCAACTTTAATTGAAAGCTCACCTTTATTAGTTTTTTTTATAGTGCCGTAGATGCCTATCCAATCACCAATATCTACTATTTCCTTAATATCTTCAAAAGAAAGTAATTTTTGGTTTTCTAAATTGCAATTAATAATCCTTTTATCTAGATAAAGCTGAATCTCACCTTCTTGATCACTTATTTTGAAAAAGGCAATTTTACCCATTACCCTTTTTGCCATAACTCTCCCGGCAATAGAGACACTGAAATCTTCTTCTTGACCATTTTCTAAATAATCAAATTTTTGAATAAGAAAATTTGTAGTATGTGAAACACTAAAACTCTCTGCGTAAGAAGTAAATCCTTTGCTAACTAGTAGGTTAGTTTTTTGTAGGCGTGCTTCTCTTATTTCAGACAAAATTTACCTTAATATGTTTGTTTTATTTAATAAAATTATCAGACTATAGCTCAACTTGCCAAAGATGTTGCTGTTTCACCAACTCTTTGAGATGCATAACCAATCCCTCTTACAGTTAATATTAATTCTGGATTTCTTGGATCTGGTTCCAATTTACCCCTTAGTCTAGCTACATATACATCAACAACTCTTAAATCTGCAGCTCTACGAGGGGGATAACCCCATAGCTGTTCTAAAATTTCTGCTCGCGGCACAACTTTACCAGGCTCGTCGAATAATAATTCTAGGAGGCTAAATTCAGTATAAGTCAGGCTAATTCTTTCCCCTGCTCTAGAAACTTGTCTGCGATTAGTATCAACGACTAAACTGCCAAATTTCATAACTCCTTTACCAGATGGAACCTCTTTAGTTTCTGTAACCGATACATTAGGACCCATTCTTCTCAAAATAGTAGCTATCCTAGCCTCTAACTCTTTTGGACTAAATGGTTTAGATAAGTAATCATCAGCCCCTAAATCTAAACCGGCAACTCTCTCTGAAATAGCCTCTAGTGCAGTTAAAAATATTATTGGTACTACTGATTCAGCTCTAATTCTTCTGCAAACAGCAAATCCATCCATTTTTGGAAGCATAACATCAAGAACTATTAGGTCTGGGGAATCCCTGTGAAAAGACTCAATAGCTTCTTCACCGTTAGTGGCTGAATGAACTTGATATCCTGCTAGTTGAAGCCTTGTAACTAATACCTTCAAAACTGCTGGTTCATCATCAACAACTAAAATTCTTGCTTTTGACATAGTTAAAAAAGATTTCTAGATATTTCAAAGCAAAGAATTCTTGCAATGAATATATATTCTAACAATTAAAAATATAACATTAAGAACCCTCAAAGATATATTCCGAATATATTTAAGAATTTTAAGATGTAAATTTTTTTGAGCACTTTATACTAGTTTGCAAAATTTATTACTGTAATTTTCTCCTTGTAATTTTAAACATTCTGAAAAGTTGGGAGCAAATAAAAGGAGCAAAAAAACCTGTAAGAAAAACTTCAGCTAAGATATTATGAAAACTGGGGAGAAAAAGTAGGAAATTACTATCTGAAAAATTTTTAAACAAAATTTGTAAAAAATAAAGACTGCCACATAAAAAACTTCCAAAAGAACAAATTAGACCATACCTAAAATGTCCCAATAAAATATCACTATGTAATTTAATTCTCCCAAATAAAATTCCACATAAAATTAAACCTGGTATTTGAGTAAAATTACTATCTAAAGTTACAGAATCTAAAATTAGACCTAAAAATAAACCAAATATTAGTCCATTTATTGATCCATGAATCATTGACCAAGGCAATAACCAAAATAACGGCCAATATGGTTGAACACCTAAAAATCCAAGCCAATTAGGGTGCCACAAAAAAATAATTGGGATAAAAATAAAGCATATTATTGATAATTTTTTTTTGAAAAATTTATTCATTAAATATTTACTTTTAAAATTTGCACCCAATCAATTAATTGCGGTTTTGCAAAAAGTGATATTTTTGCCGTTTTTTTTGATTTAAGTGTCTTATCTATAGATTCAACAATACCAATAGGAATATTTGGAGGTAATAAACTGCTAGCAGGAGAAGATGAAACGAAATCTCCGACTTTTAGATCAGCATCTTTCGAATAAAGTATTAAGCTAGGATAATCATCTCCTAAACCGACCAGTAAACCATTAATTTGAATTCTATCAACCCAAACGCCTAACTTACTTTCTGGAGATGTTATTAAAGTTACCGAGGAAGTAAATAAAGAAGTATTTTTTACTCTTCCTAATAATCCACCCGGACCAATAACAGTACTGCCAATTTCCACTCCATCTTTTGAACCTTTATTTAATATTATTTGTCTCCACCAACTTCCTGTTTTTCTCGAAATAACTGCCGCTGAAATATTTTCATTATTAGATGATTGTTGAAGAGATAATAGTTCCCGCAGTCTTAAATTATCCTTTTTAAGTAAATTTAACGTTATTAAAGATTCTTGGTCTATGCTCTTAAGAATAATTTCTTTTTGAAATTGACCCGGCCAAAAAGGCTTTGAAATAAAATAATAAATATCCTTATAAAAAGATCCCTTTGATATCCTTACAAAAACTAAAAATACAAAAATTCCAAATAAAACCCAACTTTTCTTTTTATGCCACCAACGACTAGTAGAAATTCGTCGGATATCTAACATAATATTAATCTCTTATGGCGTTCCTTATATAGTCTGGAGTATCAACAACTCTTTTCAGTTTTTTAAAATCATCCAAAACCTCTCCGCAACCATTTACTACACAAAGTAGGGGGTTTTCTGCTATGTGAGTAAAAATTCCCGTTTCATCGCTCAATAAATCATTAATACCTCTTACTAAAGCTCCACCTCCTGCAAGCATAATCCCCCTGTCAACAATATCTGCAGCAAGTTCAGGGGGGGTTCGCTCTAAAGTTCTTTTTACAGCTTCCACTATTTTGCCAAGTGTATCAGCCATGGCTTCTCTGATTTCTCCTGATGTCAAAGTAACTGACCTAGGTAGACCAGATAAAAGATGTAGACCTCTAACCTCTAAAGTAGTTTTATCAAAATCATCATCTGGAAATGCAGATCCAATTTTAATTTTAATATCTTCTGCAGTTCGTTCTCCAACAACTAAATTGTGAACTTTTTTAAGATATAGCGCAATTGATTCATTGATTTCGTCGCCAGCTATTCGAACAGATTCACTTAATACAGTTCCACCCAAACTTAATACTGCAACCTCAGTAGTACCACCACCAATATCAACAATCATAGTTCCAATTGGCTCAGTTACTGGTAATGATGCTCCTATTGCTGCTGCAACAGGTTCATCAATTAAATGAACTTCTCTAGCTCCTGCTAATCCAGCTTCTCTTACTGCTCTTCGCTCAACACTGGTCACTCCACTTGGAATACCTATAACTATTCTTGGGGCTACTATACCCTTGCCTTCATTACATTTTTGAATAAATGTTTTTATCATTTGTTCTGCCGCATCAAAATCTGCGATAACCCCATCTCGTAGTGGCCTTACAGCTCTAATATTGCCAGGTGTTCTTCCAAGCATTAACTTTGCTTCTTTACCAACAGCCAATGGAATCCCTTCTTCTAAATCCATAGCTACCACAGAAGGCTCTTGTAAAACAACACCCTTACCTGACACATGTATAAGAGTATTGGCCGTTCCCAAATCTATGCCAATGTCTCTAGAAAATTTAAATCTGTTAAAAATCACAATAAGAATTCTTTTTTATAAATAATATATCTATTTTTTGTTAAGCTCTCACAATTCCATCGTTTAGTTATGAATAGCACGCAAAACTTTGAGCACAAACTTGAAATATGAGTAGTATTAAAAAAAAAAAAAATTATGGAAATTAACACAATTAACCTAGTGGGTAGGGCTGGCAGAGAACCAGATGTCAGATATTTTGAATCAGGAAGTATAGTAGCGAATTTCACACTTGCTGTTAACCGAAGAAGCAGAGACGAAGAGCCCGACTGGTTTAATTTAGAAATATGGGGCAAACAAGCCCAAATAGCAGCAGATTACGTTAAGAAAGGATCTTTAATTGGAATCACAGGAAGCTTTAAAATTGATAGTTGGAAAGATAAAAATACTGGAGAAGATAGATACAAACCAGTTGTTAGGGTAGATAGATTAAACTTACTAAGCTCCCGAAAAGAATCTGAGAATAACCAATATTCTAATAACAATAATTCTAGTGAAATTCCTTTTTAAGCTCTATTTCTTTGTATAAATCTAATAAGTAATTTTATAAAAAAATACAAGAAAATTAAAATTAAAATTGGCTTCACAACATATTTGATTTGGTTTAAATAAGTTTCAATAATTGAATAATTTTCACCAAATAAATAGCCTGCATAAGTTAGAAGTGCTACCCAAATAAAGCTACCAAACGTAGTCCAAATCAAAAATTTTCTTAATGGCATAAGTTCAATGCCAGCAGGAACTGAAATTAAAGTTCTTATACCTGGAACTAATCGGCCCCAAAAAACTAAAGATACCCCGTATTTCTCAAACCACCTTTTACTTTTAGTTAAATCATTAGAAGAAATTCCTAAGTATTTTCCTTTTTTATCTAGAAAATTGGAAAGTCTTTTCTCATTTACTAATCTACCTAAGTAATACCAAGGCAATGCACCTAGGATTGTTCCAAATAAACCCCAGAAAACTAAAATATAGAAATTTAATTTTTGTTGATAAACGAAAAAGCCTCCTAAGGGCATTATTATTTCTGATGGGATTGGAGGAATTATATTTTCTAAAAACATAGCCAAACAAATAGTAAGGTATGCAATTGCTGAATTCTTTTCAACCGCCAAACTTATATAGTCAGGAATTGAAGTAAGAAAATTTAGAAAAATTAAACTCAAATTTAATATCTATAAAGTTCTGGTTTATAAGGTCCCTCAACTGAGACATTAATATAATCAGCCTGTTCTTTGGTTAATTTTGTTAATTTCGCACCAATTTTATCCAAATGTAATCTAGCTACCATTTCATCTAAATGTTTTGGTAAAACATAAACTTCTTTAGAATATTGCTCTGACTTATTGAAAAGTTCAATTTGAGCTAATACTTGATTAGTAAAAGAATTACTCATAACAAAACTTGGATGTCCAGTCGCACAGCCTAAGTTGACTAATCTACCTTCAGCTAAAAGAATAATTTTGTTTCCACTAGGTAAAGTTATGTGATCAACCTGCGGCTTAATATTTTCCCATGAATAATTTTTTAATGAAGCTACGTCAATCTCATTATCGAAATGACCAATATTACACACAATGGCCTCATTCTTCATCTTGACAAGATTTTCATGAGTTATTACCTGATAGTTACCAGTAGCAGTAACAAATATATCTATATCTTCAACAACGTCGTCTAACGTAACGACGCTGAAACCTTCCATTGCTGCTTGTAGAGCGCAAATGGGATCTACTTCAGCAACTTTTACAATTGCACCAAGTCCTCTTAATGACTGTGCTGAGCCTTTACCTACATCCCCAAAACCCATTACTAAAGCAACTTTACCGGCAATCATCACATCTGTCGCGCGCTTAATACTATCAACTAAGGATTCTCTGCAACCATATAAATTATCAAATTTACTTTTAGTTACTGAATCATTAACGTTAATAGCTGGGAAGGGTAAAGCACTTTGCTTTTGTAGTTGATAAAGTCTTGCTACTCCAGTAGTAGTTTCTTCAGTAACACCAATAATATTACTCTTAATTCTTGAGTAGAATCTACTATCAGTTTGAAGCTTAGACTTAATAGAATTGAATAAAGCAATTTCTTCTTCATTACTAGGTTTATCTAAAACAGACAAATCTTTTTCTGCCTTACTACCAAGTATCAATAATCCAGTTGCGTCGCCTCCATCATCAAGAATCATATTTGGAGATTCTGAACCCCAATCAAGAATATAGTGGGTGTATTGCCAATATTCATCAAGAGTCTCACCTTTTTTTGCGTATACTGAGATTCCTTGATCTGCAATAGCTGCAGCTGCATGATCTTGGGTTGAAAAAATATTACAAGAAGCCCATTTCACTTCTGCACCAAGATCGACAAGAGTTTCTATTAATACTGCTGTCTGTATTGTCATATGAAGACTTCCAGCTATTTTTGCACCTTTTAGTGGCTTTTCAGATTGATATTTATCTCTAAGTGCCATTAATCCAGGCATTTCCGTTTCGGCAATTTTAATTTCTTTACAACCAAAATCTGATAACGATATATCAGAAATTACGTAATTTGGTGTGGAGGTTTTAACTGAATTTGCGATAACCATATCTAGTAAATACTTTCTCTATTAAACTATATATGATTATTGTTTAATTTTGTGTTTATTGAGAACTTAAAAGAGACTTTAAATTTAGGGGGAAAACTCTCACAACAATTAAATCCAGGATCGATTGTTTTATTGCAGGGTCCAATTGGGGCTGGGAAAACTTCATTTATTCAAGGGATTGCTAAAGGCTTATCAATCTCTGAGGACATTACAAGCCCTACATTTGCTTTATCGCATCACTATAACTCCGGCAAGATTCCACTAATTCACCTTGATTTATACAGGTTAGAAAATGTTTCTTCAGCAAAAGAAGTTTTTTTTTTAGAAGAAGAAGAGGCAATACAAAGACAGGCTATTTTAGTTATTGAATGGCCAGAATTAATAGAACCAGTTATTGATAATTTCTGGAAAATAGAAATTAGTTACGCAAAAAATCATGGAAGATACTACGAAATAAGAGATCCCAAAAATTTATTAACCTTCTCATAATATGGCTGTTGCTCGATGGCACCTTCACCAAGACAAGTTAATAATCCACAAACACCTGCGAACTTAATGCAATCTTCTATCTCTATTTGATTTGAAGGATAGCCAGAAGAAATTAATTTTGAAATTAAGCCAGCGAGAAATGCATCGCCTGCACCAGTAGTATCTACAATTTTTTGTGAAGTAGGAGTTTCGGTGATTCCCTGCAATCCATTGATGTACCATGCAACAGGATTTTTTCCATCAGTTATTATTACATCTGGTCTATTAGACAATTGTTGAGATATTAGCAAGGGATTTTCATCCTCAAAAAACAAAGTTGCTTCTTCCTTAGCAAGTTTTAAAACATTTGCATGATTTAAAAATTTCTTAATTAAATTAACTCTTGCGGCTTTACTAATTTCTGATGAAAAACTTGAATGATCCCAAAAGACCTCTCTCCAATTCAAATCAATAACTATTTTGACTTCAAATTTTTTAGCCTGTTCAAGAAGAAAAAAAATAGTCTCTGCTGATATTGGAGATGATAATAAGATCGTTCCTGTAACCAAATATTTTGATTCTAAAAAAGATTTCTCCAAATTTAAAATTTCTTTTTCGATTAATTTCTTACTAAGAACTTCGTCTGCAAAGCATGAATGAGAACTTTCCTCAAAGCCTGAAAAAAAACGATCTCCAAATTGATCTCTATCAACATTAACAACGCGAGTAGATGAATCATTATCTAATTGCAAGAAATCTAAATTAATGTCCAATTCATTAAATTGCGCAATAAATTTTTTTCCATAATCATCACTACCCAAACTTCCTATAAATATTGAATCTATTTTTAATTTTCTTAATGCACAAGCAACATTAGCCGGCGCTCCTCCCAAAAAATCTGTAAATCCTTGATTTGACTTATTTCTGATTCTGTCTATTAAAGCCTCTCCAATACATATGACCTTTTTCTTTTTCATAAAATGAAAGCTTTTTCTTAACTAAGAATAATTTATTAAAAACGAATAATTTTTTTTTGAATTAAAGTTTAATTAAAAGCATATTTCATAGTGACTTTAAATAAATCTGAAACTTGGAATTGGAAAAACTGGGAAATTTCTTGGTCTTTATCAAAAGAATCTACTTCTGAAAAAAATATTAACATTTTATTAGTTCATGGATTTGGGGCATCAAAAAACCACTGGAGACATAATCAAGATTTTCTTGGTAAATTTTCTAACTGCTTCGCAATTGACTTATTAGGATTTGGAAAAAGCAGTCAGCCTAGTGCTTTATTAAATTACGAACCTGATAGAGAAAATTCAATTAAATATTCATTTGACTTATGGGGTAATCAAATATCAACATTTTGTTCAGAGGTAATAAAATCTCCTGTTTACTTAGTAGGAAATTCAATTGGTGGTGTTATTGCATTGAAAGCTGCTGAAATGCTCAAAGATAATTGCAAAGGTGTCATTTTGATTGATTGTGCACAAAGAACTATGGATGATAAACGTTTAAAAAAAAGTGATATCTTAATGAATCTACTGAGACCCGTCCTTAAAACGATAGTCAGACAAAGAGTAATTAGTAATACACTCTTTACAAGAGCTGCTAATCCAAAAGTCATAAAAGAAATACTGAGAAAAGCTTACCCCTCAGGAAAAAATATCGATGAAGAATTAATTGAAATATTGTATCAACCATCTAAAAGGAAAAACTCTAGAGAAGCATTTCGTGGCTTTATTAACTTATTTGATGACTATCTTGCCACAGACCTTTTAGATAAAGTTGATAAACCAATACAATTAATTTGGGGAGAGAAAGATCCCTGGGAATCTCTAAGTGAAGCAAAAGAATGGGAAGAAAAATTTAAGAATATTAAAAGATTAGATATTATTAAGGGTGCTGGCCATTGTCCTCATGATGAAGAACCTCTTGAAACAAATAAGTTAATAATTGAATTTATTCAGGAAACAAAATAAGCTTCTACATTAACACTTAGTCTCCTTAAGCCTCTTAATCCATCTCGTTCTAGGTTTCTTACTCGATCTCTACTTATTCCTAGGACTCTTCCTATACCCGTGAGAGACATTGGCTCATCTCCATCCATGCCATATCTCATTCTTAAAACTCTACATTGTAGATCTGGTAATTGATGCAAAAGAGAATGAAGATCACCTCTCATACAATCCATCTCTATTTGTTCATCTGGTAAATCCTCCCCACCTGCAAGCAAATCTAATAAAACAGTGTCTTCGCCATCGCCAACTTTTGTTTCAAGGCTAACTGGCTGTCCAGCTTTGCACATCAAATCTTTAACATCTGCCTCAGGAAGCTCTACATATTTTGCAAGTTCACTAACTGTTGGAGTTCTAGACATTTCTTGACTTAACTCTCTTTGACCTTTTTTCAACTTATTCAACATTTCAGTTATATGAATTGGAAGTCTTATTGCCCTACTTTTTTCGGCTATTGCTCTAGTGATACCTTGTCTTATCCACCAGTATGCATATGTTGAAAACTTATAACCCCTAGCTGGATCAAATTTTTCCACTCCTCTTACCAGTCCTATCGTTCCTTCTTGAATTAAATCTAATAATTCCATATTTCTTTTAGTATATTTTTTAGCGACACTCACTACCAATCTTAAATTTGCTGCAACCATTCTTTCTTTAGCCCTCTGTCCAGCTCTCAATCTTTTTTTTATAATAGAAGTGGATAAATTTAATTTATTTGATAATTCCTCAATACTAGGCTTATTACCAGTTAATTCATAAATTTCTAATTCCGCTCTTTCAACCTGCATATATTCTTGGACCTGCCTACCAAGAGTAATTTCCTGCTCATGAGATAATAGTGGAACTCTACCTATATCCCTCAAATATGATCTGACTAAGTCGACATCATTACTTGCTTTTAAACTTGATATTGTTGCCAATTTATTCTCAACTAATGCTTCAGAAGACATGAAAGTTAAATATTGTTTTGTAAACAATACCATTAAGAATTGTAAAGTTAAACAAAAAAATCCACAAATTTACAAAAATGAGAATAAATACCTAGTCGATTTTAAATTAACGAAGAGCTTAATAACCATTTTGCGGTAGTTAAATATATAAATACACCTGCAATATCAGTGACGGTTGTAATGAAAGGAGAGGACATTAAGGCTGGATCCAACCTCATCTTGTCAAACAACAATGGAAGAATAGCGCCTGTTGTAGCAGCTAAAGTTGTTATGGATATTAAACTTATTCCTACTGCAGAGGCTATTAAAGGGCCTTCTCCTTGCCACCAAGCGAAAGGGAATACTACCAGCATCATCAAAATACCTAAAAGAGCGCCTGTTATTGCCTCCCTAACAACTGCCTTAATTGCGCCAAGAGACTTCAATTTTTGAGTACTTAAACCTCTAATTACAACTGTTGAACTTTGAGCCCCAACATTTCCCCCAGTACCTATCAGCAGAGGAATAAATGCAGCTAGTAAAACTATTTCTTTTAATATTTGATCATTCATTGCTATAACTTTTGTAGTCAAACCATTTGCCAAAACCAAAATTAACAACCACAAAATTCTTCGTCGGGCTATGGTAAATAAACTACTTTGAAAATAATCATCTTCATCTCCAGGTTGAACTGCCCCTGCTGCATAGATATCTCTTGTTGCTTCTTGCTCTATTACATCAATTAAATCATCAACAGTTACTATCCCAACAAGTCTTTTTTCTTTATCAACAACTGGAAGAGCTAAAAAATCATATCTTTGTATTGCTCTTGCGACCTCTTCTTGATTTGTATTCGTAGAAATATTAACTACTTCTTTAGTCATAACATCTCCAATTGGCTTAGATGGATCAGCAGTCACAAGGTCTCTCAAAGAAAGAATACCCGTTAAATGTCTTTCTTTGTCCGTAACATATAAACTATAAATTGTTTCTGTATATGGAGCTCTTTTCCTGACTAAAGAAAGAGCCTGAGCTGCCGTTTGCATCTCTTTAAGGTCTATGAATTCAGTTGTCATTAATCTTCCAGCAGTTTCAGGCTCATATCCAAGTAATTCAGCTGTAACTTTCCTTTCACCAGGACTTAGAGCAGACAAAAATTTTCGTACAACTTTTGCAGGTAATTCGTCAAATAGTTGAACCCTATCATCAGGAGACATTTTCTCAACGATTTCTAAAACTTCTCCTGAACGAAGTCTGTCTAATAAAGTTTGCTGAACTATTGGATCTAAATATTCATAAACTTCAATAGCCTCATTTTTCTTTAACAATCGAAATGCTAATGCTTGCAATATTAATGGAAGGCTTCCAATAGCATCTGCAATATCAACAGGTTGGGAAGGTTCTAAAAGTAACTTTGCCTCATCATAATTTCCTGCGACAAGCAATTCTTCAAGTTGAATAGTAATATTTTCTCTAGTACTCAAATCTGAAGATAAAGATGTAACCGTTTCAAGATTATTTTCATTCATAAGATATATTCCATATTCAAAGTAACAACACTATTATATGAAATCTAAGTAATTTTTCTACTGATCCAAAACCCGAAATACATTGTGAATAGATTTATAATAATTATAAAATTAAAGAAAATTATAAATTTTATCCAATCACCTTGATTCAAAATTTTGTACAAAAAATATATAAATCCGCTAAAGGATGTAAAGCACGAAAAAAAACCGCTTAATATAATTTTTTCTTTAGATGAACTTAATCTTTTTGCAAAAATAAATCCAAAAAACAATGATCCAATTATTGAAACAAGAAAATTATTATTTAAAAATACTCTTAAAAAAGTAGCTACGTAACAAGCTAAAAGAATATAAATGTATTTTTTTTTCCTCATTTAATAATTTGCATCAAATAATAACCCAAATAAAAGCAAAGAAAGGAAAGTATTATTACCTCGGTATAGTGAAAAAATAAAAGCATGAATTTCCTCTTTTGAAATAGAACAAATAGTTGATATACAAAAGAAGAGAATGTACTAAAACATCCCAAAAATCCTAAATAGAATAACAATAATATTTTGTTATTAATAAAGTCTAACGCTACTAAGATTCCTAAAATAAAAGATGATATGAAATTTACTATTGAAGTATTTTGAATATTAAATCCTATATTAATTTTTAAATTATTTTGTATAAAAATCCTAAGTATTAATCCAAAAGTGCTCCCACATAAAACAATACTAATTGATTCAATATCCAAAATTTACATTTTTATCCAGCCTTTGGTAATTTTATTAGGATCATCTAATAATTTATTAGAAGCTAATTCCACCCTAACCCAAATTTCATTTTCGTTGACTTTCCAATTACGTAAAACTGATAAACTTAAACCCATATCAAGGACTAGTAATTCTTTAGAATTAATTTCAGGAAAAGAATAAAGAGAAGTGTTGGAACTTAATATAATTTCTTTTGTATTATGCAACTTATTATGATTTATACTTTTTTGAATTCCACCAGCAGGTAATGTAATTGGAGCAATTAATGCAAAAGTAATTAAGCAAAAATTCTTAAGAAGATTATTAATCATATATCTAAAGTTGCCATATCTAAATTACTACTATGCGTTTCAATAAATTCTCTTCTTGGTGCAACTTTATCTCCCATTAATATATTAAATATTCTGTCAGCTTCAAGAGCATCTTCAATTTCAACCCTTTTCATCATCCTAGTTTGAGGATTCATAGTTGTATCCCACAATTGTTTTGGCATCATCTCACCTAATCCCTTAAATCTTTGGATATTGTAATTTGCATTTTCTCCAAAACCTGCAATTGTATCCTTTAATTGATTCTCGTTATAACAGTATTTATGATTCTTACCTCTTTCAACCTTGTAGAGAGGAGGACAAGCAATATATATATGACCTCTTTCAACAAGTTCTCTTTGATATCTATAAAAGAATGTCAATAATAAAGTTCTTATATGAGCACCGTCAACATCAGCATCAGTCATAATTACGACTCTGTGATATCTCAAAGAGGTCACATCGAATTCCTCTCCTTTTATTCCTAATCCTAGAGCTGTTATTAATGACTGAATTTCTGTATTTTTGTATATTTTTGAATCGTCAGTTTTTTCGATATTAAGAATTTTACCCCTGAGAGGCAAAATAGCCTGAAAATTTCTATCTCTTCCTTGTTTTGCTGAACCTCCAGCAGAATCTCCCTCAACGATATAAATTTCTGTTTCTGATGGATCTCTAGAACTACAATCAGCTAATTTACCTGGCAAAGTTGAGCTTTCAAGAACACTTTTTCTTCTAACTAATTCTCTAGCCCTTCTTGCAGCTTCTGCTGCATTGAATGATTGAATTGCTTTCTCAAGAACCAAGTCTAAAATTCCAGGATTGAATTCCATAAATTTTGTAAGAGCATCCCCAATAAGAGAGTCAACAATTCCTCTTACTTCAGTATTACCTAATTTAGTTTTTGTTTGTCCTTCAAATTCGGGATCTGGAACTTTAACTGATAAAACTACAGTTAAGCCCTCTCTGATATTTTCGCCAGCTAAATTTTTTTCAATGTCTTTTCTTTTGCCTCTCTTTTTTGCAAGATTATTAAATGTTCTCGTCAAAACTGTTTTTAATCCTTCAATATGAGTACCGCCATCAATAGTTCTAATATTATTTGCAAAACCTAAAATATTATCTGAATATACATCTGAACACCATTGCAAAGCTGCTTCTACATAAACGTTTTCTTTTTGTGAGTCAACATAAATTATCTCAGGATGAATAGACTCCTTTTCTGCATTCATGTATTGAACATATTCTTTAATACCTCCTTGATATAAGTAAATTTCTTCTTTGAAAGAACCATCTGACAATTCATTTCTCTCATCTCTAAAAACAATTTTTACACCGCCATTAAGATAAGCTAGTTCTCTTAATCTAGATGAAAGAAGAGCATATTCGAATTCGATTCCTCCAGAAAAAATCGTTTTATCAGGTTTAAAACAAATAGTGGTTCCTTTTTTAAAAGGTTTTGTAGACTGCCTTTTACTTTGCAATACACTCTGCGATACACCTTTTTCAAATCTTTGATTAAACTCATTACCATCTCTATAAACAGTCACATTAACCCATTCGCTTAAAGCATTAACTACAGATATTCCTACTCCATGCAAGCCGCCTGAAACTTTATAACCACCACTTCCGAATTTACCTCCAGCATGAAGAACAGTCAGTACAGTCTCTAAAGCACTTTTCCCCGTCCTTGGATGAATA
Source organism: Prochlorococcus marinus str. MIT 9302 (assembly GCF_000759975.1). Classification (GTDB taxonomy): domain Bacteria; phylum Cyanobacteriota; class Cyanobacteriia; order PCC-6307; family Cyanobiaceae; genus Prochlorococcus_A; species Prochlorococcus_A marinus_M. The sequence continues at coordinate 94,535 of NZ_JNAM01000006.1, forward strand.
TCTGTAGGAATACCTCGTCCATTATCAGAGATTAAAGCTGATCCGTCTGATTGAAGAACTATTTCTATGTGATCACAATGTCCTGCAAGTGCTTCATCAACTGAATTATCAACGACCTCATATACTAAATGATGCAAACCTCTAGGACCTGTAGAACCTATATACATACCTGGGCGTTTACGAACTGGCTCTAATCCTTCTAAGACCTGAATCTGTTCCGCACCATATTCATTTGAGATTTTATTAGATCTTTTGTCCTCACTCATTTAATATAAAAAAAAAACATTTATCTTTTCAAATGTTATTTAAAAAGATCTTTTATTAAACTTACCACTGCAATAAGAGAAAGGCTCGAAGTCTATGAAAAATTTAATCACTTATATTATATAGCTAATAAATTTTTCTTCAGAAATTCATATGTCTTCTTATACACCTCATGTAATAGTTTTAATTGGAGCCACAGCAAGTGGAAAAACAGAATTAGCTATTGAAATTGCAGAGTATTTTAAAACTCATATACATAATATCGATTCAAGACAAATTTATAAGTCTATGGATATTGGAACAGCCAAACCATCTGCCAATCAACAAAAAAAAATCAAGCATTTTTTAATAGATATAGAAGAGCCTATTAATCCAATTAATGTAAAACAATTTCAAGAAATTGCTCAAAAATCAATAACAAGAGAAATTCAGCAAAATAATTTACCTTTTCTTGTTGGAGGAAGTGGTTTGTATATGAACTCAATAACTAAAGGTTTTTTTGTGCCAGATATCCCGCCGCAAAATCATTTAAGAAGACAATTGGAAAAACTTGGTGAGAAAGAATGTTGGGAGCTTTTAAAAAGTTGTGATCCAATATCAGCAAAAAAAATCAATTTTGCTGATCAAATTAGAACAATAAGAGCTTTGGAAGTCTTTTACGTAACCGGTCAACCTTTATCATCTCAGAAAGTTCAAAAACCACCTGAATGGAGAATACTAGAGCTTGGATTAAATAGAGATGATTTAAAAGAAAGAATTTCACGAAGAACAAAAAATATGTTTTTATCTGGAATTATTGAAGAAACGAAACATCTTATTTCTCGATATGGATCTGATTTACCAATATTAGAAACCATTGGTTACTGTGAAGCTAAGAATGTTTTAAATAATAATTTACCTATTGAAAAGGCGATTGAATTAACCACTATAAAAACGAACCAATTCGCTAAAAGACAAAAAACATGGTTTCGTAATAAAAATAATCCTATTTGGCTGAATAACAAAAACCTACTAAAAGATGCAATAATTAAAATAGAATCTTTTTTAGGCTAAATTTATGAAAAATAGATTTTTGTTTATCATCCAATCAATTTAAAAACTAAACTGAATGCCACCACGTCCACGCTTTGACCGTCGCGCTCCTGTTAGGGAGCTCCCAAATATTAATGAAAGAATAAAATACCCTCAATTGAGAGTCGTTGATTCAGATGGAAAACAATTAGGTGTTATAGATAGATTGGAAGCATTAGAAATAGCCTCAAAAAGAGAACTTGATTTAGTTTTGGTAAGTGAAAAAGCAAATCCTCCTGTTTGTAGAGTCATGGATTATGGAAAATATAAATTTGAACAAGAAAAGAAAGCAAAAGAAGCAAGAAAAAAATCTCATCAAACAGAAGTTAAAGAAGTAAAAATGAGGTACAAAATTGATAAACATGATTATGACGTACGAATAGGTCAAGCAACTAAATTTTTAAAAGCGGGAGATAAAGTAAAATGCACTGTAATGTTTAGGGGCAGAGAAATTCAACACTCAAATTTAGCTGAAACACTCCTTTTAAAAATGGCAAATGATTTAGAAGAACAATCAGAAGTACAACAAAAACCAAAACGAGAAGGAAGAAATATGATTATGTTTTTAAGCCCAAGAAAAACTCCTCTTATTAAAAAAGATGAAGGTTGAGCAATTATTATCTAAAAGCTATGACGAATGTTAAAGTGTCACTATGAGTAAAAATTAATTTGCAAGGATTTTTCTAAAGTGAGATTCCATATTCAACAAGAAAGTGATATTCCAGCGTCAACACAACTCTATAATCAAATATGCTTTGCTATAGCGGCAAGACATTATCCTCCTGGGCATAGGCTGCCAAGCACTAGGCAACTTGCAATGCAGACTGGACTTCATAGAAATACTATAAGCAAAGTTTACAGACAACTTGAAATGGATGGGGTTGTTGAAGCCATGGCTGGATCAGGTATTTATGTAAGAGATAATCTTACTAAAAGAAACTTTAAAAAATCGGTCTACTCAAAACACAAAATAGATAAACAACCAAATCAAGAAGTAAAGCAGACTATTGATAAATTCATTAATCTTGGCTGCACCTTACAAGAAGCAAGAGAAATATTAACCAATGAAATTGATTGGCGTATTAAATGCGGTGCAAAAATTATTGTAAGTACTCCTAGAGAGGATATAGGAGCGTCTATGTTAATTGCAGAAGACCTCTCCCCAAAAATTAATGTACCAGTAGAAGTTGTTCCTATGGAAGAATTAGAAAAAGTGTTGAGTAATTCAAATAATGGTACTGTTGTCACAAGCCGATATTTTTTACAGCCTCTAGAAAAAGTTGCGAAACAACATGGATTACGAGCCATTGCAGTTGACTTGAGTGACTTTCAAAAGGAATTAAATATTATCAAAGAATTAAATACTGGAAGTTGTGTAGGTATTGTTAGTATTAGTCCTGGTTTATTGCGAGCAGCAGAAGTTATTATACACAGCATACGAGGCGGTGAATTAATTATTATGACGGCAATCTCAGATAATAATAGTAGACTACTTTCACTATTAAAAGCCTCAAACCACATAGTGTGTGATGGGCCTAGTTTATCAGTTGTGGAAAACACATTATTAAAAAATAGGTCTCAGCTCATGAGATTACCGCAAATAATATGTGCTAAAAATTATTTAAGTATCGAAACAATAAATCATTTAAAAAAAGAAATAGGTGTTATTAATTAGGCCATGATGCTAAGAACTTTTAAGTCTGATATAGAAATTATCAAAGAGAGAGATCCTGCTGCTAGAGGAATATTAGAGATTTTTCTTTGCTACCCAGGGTTTCAATCAATAGTTATTCATAGGTTTACTCATAAATTGTGGCACTTAAAAATTCCTCTAATTCCTCGCTTGTTAAGTCATCTCAATCGGTTAGTAACAGGTATTGAAATCCATCCTGGGGCAAAAATTGGTAAACGGGTTTTCATAGATCATGGGATGGGAGTTGTAATTGGGGAAACGGCTGAAATAGGAAATAATTGTCTGCTTTATCAGGGAGTAACATTAGGAGGTACTGGTAAAAGTCATGGGAAAAGGCACCCAACCTTAATGGAAAATGTTGTAGTTGGAGCTGGTGCTAAAGTTCTTGGATCGATCACAGTAGGATCCAATACACGTATTGGTGCTGGTTCAGTAGTTGTACGTAATGTGGGAGGGAACAGTACTGTCGTTGGAGTTCCTGGAAGAGTAGTGCATCAGAGTGGGGTCAAAGTTAATCCATTAGCTCACTCTGCCTTACCAGATACAGAAGCTAATGTGATAAAAAATTTAATGGATAGAATAGACTTACTAGAAAATGAAATTCTGAAATTACAAAAAACTTTGCAGTGTATAGCTAACTCAGAATCTATTGATATTTCTAAACTCGGCGAAGCTCAAAATCTTAAAGACAAAGAAATTATAGACTTTCTTGGAGATGATTAAATAGTGATTTAATTGTTATCCTCTTTGTCAGTTTTAGGTTGAAACATAAACATTGAATAAATGACATTTCGTCTCATATTAGTCATCATTTCTAGAAACATATCATATCCTTCATTTTTGTACTCGATTAAAGGGTCTTTTTGTCCATAACCTCTCAATCCAACTGATTCTCTCAAGGAATCCATGGATTGAAGGTGTTCTCTCCATAAATTATCAATTTGCTGCAAAATAAAAAATCTTTCAGCTTCTCTCATTAATCCTGGACGAATCTTTTCTATTTGTGATTCCTTTAAATCATAAGCTATTCGCAATTGCTCCTGAAGGTAGTTTTTTAATTCTTCTATTGATAGTAACTTGATATCATCAACTTTAAGGTCATCTAATAAATATATAAATTCTTTAACTTTAGCAATTAATTGATCAATATTCCATTCTTCTGGAGGTAGATCAGGATTAATATAGGCCTCTACAATTTCATACATTGTTCTTTCTCCATAACCTATAACTTGCCTCTTTAAGTCAATTCCTTGCAAGACTCTTAGTCTTTCGCTATAAACTGCTTTTCTTTGATTATTCATTACCTCATCATATTCAAAAACTTGTTTTCTAATATCATAATAATATGTTTCTACTTTCTTTTGAGCACTCTCTAAAGACCTAGTAAGCATTCCTGATTCGATAGGCATATCTTCATCAACCCTAAATGCATTCATTAGATTTGCTACCCTATCACCTCCAAAAATCCTTAACAAATTATCTTCTAAAGATAAAAAGAATCTTGTACTTCCAGAATCACCTTGTCTTCCTGCTCTTCCTCTCAGTTGATTATCCACTCTTCTTGATTCATGTCTCTCAGTACCTATGACATGTAAACCTCCTGCCTCTCTTACTTTTTGTTCTTCATGAATCAAAACTTTTTCATATTCGGCTTTTACACGTGCTAAAGATTCTCTCAAAAGCTTGATCATGTTATCTTCGGTTGGTGCTTTTTCTGAAGCCGTAGCTATTCTGTCATCTAACTCCAAAACAGAAAGTTGTCTTTCACCCCAATTCTTAATAAGTTCATTGGATAAAAGAGAGAGATTCTTTTCAACTTCTTCATCCAGTTTGCAAGGAAAAAGATTTGTTGAAGATTCTGGCATGTTCTTTTTAAAATTTGAGCCCGCTTTTGAAGAGAAACCACCCTTAGATTTTGAAATTCTTTGTTTAGGGATAGGTGGCTTATGCTCATCATCTGGCTTTACTAACAAAGGAATGAGAATCTCTTTTAATTTAAGTCTCGCCATATAGTCACTGTTACCGCCGAGAATGATATCTGTTCCCCTTCCAGCCATATTAGTAGCAATAGTAACAGCACCTGCTCTTCCAGCCTGAGCTACAATTTCCGCCTCGCGTTCAACATTCTCTGGCTTAGCGTTTAACAAGTTATGGGGAATTTTTTCTTCAGCTAGAAGTGAACTTAACAACTCACTTTTTTCAACACTTGTTGTACCAACTAAAACAGGTCTACTATCTCTATGAATTTGTGCAGTTTCTTTTGCAACAGCTTTCCATTTACCTATCTCTGTCTTAAATACTTGATCAGTCCAATCTTGTCTCTTTCTTATTTGATTTGTTGGTATAACTGTTGACTCTAATTTATAAGTTTTTTCAAATTCAACCTCTTCTGTTTTTGCAGTTCCCGTCATACCTGCTAGACCAGGATATAACAGGAAAAAATTCTGATAAGTAATGGATGCTAATGTTTGAGTCTCAGGCTGAATTTTAAGACTCTCTTTCGCTTCTATTGCCTGATGCTGTCCATCACTCCATCGCCTTCCAGGCATGACTCTCCCTGTAAATTCGTCAACTATTACAGCCTCATCATTTTTAATAATATAATTTACATCTCGAATAAATAATTCTTTGGCTTTTAAAGCATTGGTTATATAGTGCGCCCAAGGATCTTTGGGATTATATAAATCACTAACTCCCAAATACTCTTCACATTTAGCGAAACCCTGATCAGTTAATATACAACTTCTCTGCTTTTCATCAACTTCATAATCCCCTTCTGGATCAATACCATCTTTACTTAATTCTTTTGCTTTAACTAGTGCCAGAGCTAATTCTGAAGCTTTTTGATATTTTTCTTGGGGTCTTTCAACTTGGCCAGAAATGATTAGAGGTGTTCTAGCCTCATCAATTAATATTGAATCGACCTCGTCAATCACACAGTAATTAAATTTTCTTTGCACTACCTCATTAATATCGGTGGACATATTATCTCTTAAATAATCAAATCCTAATTCTGAATTCGTGGCATAAGTTATATCGCAGTCGTAATTTTTCTTTCGATCAATAGGGCTCATATCTTGTTGAATCAACCCAACGGATAAACCTAAAAAACGATGAACTTGGCCCATCCACTCAGCATCTCTTCTAGCTAAATAATCATTTACGGTAACTACATGAACCCCTTTTCCGGTTAAAGCATTTAAATAACAAGGTAATGTTGCTACAAGAGTTTTTCCTTCTCCAGTTTTCATCTCCGCAATTTGACACTCATGTAAAACCATCCCGCCTATTAACTGAACGTCAAAATGTCTCATATCAAGAACCCGTTTACTTGCTTCTCTAACAATCGCGAAGGCTTTTGGAAGAAATTCTTCCAATAATTCTTTTTGTTTTTTAATATCTAATTCTGATGAGATCTTTGATTTAAGAATATGAGTTTCTTTTCTCAACTCATCATCAGTTAATTTAGAAATTTCTTCTTCTAAAAAATTTATCTCTTCCACTATTGGTTGATAGCGCTTTAACTTTCGTGTATTCGGATCTCCCAACAAAAGTTTTAGCATGAGTAACCGTCCTTGAAAAATTCATCTTATTACAAACATTATAAATTAGTGCGTTACAACAGAATGAAGAAAAATTATATCTCTTTATTTTCTAGAAAGTATCGACTAGGGTATTTAAATTAAAATGACGAAAACAAACTAGTTATACTCAATGTTTATACAACTTTTTAAAAAATGAAGGCAATATCTCTAATAAACCATTCCAAAGGGGCTGTGGGATTAAGGTTTTTTGGATTAGGCCCTCATCTTAAGCCCACTAATGGATTATATAAGCTACAAAAATTACTTGATAGCAATGCTTTCTGGGCAAAAAGTAGAACAATTAATGATCTCAAAAAATGTCTTGCCAACAGTGACGTTATAATAAGTCTTTGGGTTGGCAACGAAATAGTTGGTTTTGGTAGAGCTTTAACAGATGGTATTTACCGAGGCGTTCTTTGGGATATAGTTATCGATCAAAATCATCAGGGAAAAGGTTTTGGCACATTAATTATAAAAAATCTTTTATCGTCTAAAAAGATTAAAAATACAAAGAAATTATATTTAATGACGACTAATAAAAAGTTATTCTATTCTCAATTTGATTTTAAAGAAGTTACTTCTCAGAAATTATTAATTCGTGAAATATAAACCACTTCTTCTATCAAACAATCAAGATACAAATTTACTATAAAGCCATCTTATAAAAGGACCTACAATAGGAACTGGTCCAAAAGTTGGTCCACAAAAATCGAAATAATCTCTATGCTCTTTTATTAATCCATTTTCGCCAAATAACAAACGTGTAGTTCCGGGATAAATAAATTCTTTACCCATAATTTTTAAACCCATTGTCCATTCAACAAATCCACAATTTCCACTTATCGAGATTGCATGAGTTTCTAAAAAAACATCATCACATCTTTTAACAAGCTTTTCTTGAGCTTTGATATAAGAATCTAATCCCTCTGTTTCCTGCGTTGGATCTACAAAAATAACATTCTCATTATAAAATTCTGCCCATTTTTGTTTTGTTGGTGCATCTGCTCCATAAGGTTTAGTAAATAATCCCCTTAAATCATCTATAGAAATTACTCTGGCCATTACACAACTATTGTTATTGATATTCTAAAAGATATAAACATTAAAAGCGGATGAAGAGATTCGAACTCTCGACATTCTCCTTGGCAAGGAGATGCTCTACCACTGAGCTACATCCGCATAACATTGTTATTTTATCTCAAAGAAGGGATCAATGATAGAAATAATTAATTTTTTCAACTAATTTAAATTTTTAATTAAGGATCCCATCTCAATTGCTTGTAAAGCATAATTCCAACCAAGATTATTCTTAATCCCTGCTCTCTCTAAAGCCTGCTGCATAGTATCAGTAGTTAAAACTCCAAAGATAATTGGAACATTATTCTCATTTGAAACTTGTGAAATACCTTTACTAGCCTCTGATATAACTACATCATAGTGAGAGGTTTCACCACGAATAACCGCCCCAAGAGCAATTACAACGTCATAACTCTTTTTTTTCATAAGAGTTTTAGCTGCGATTGGTAATTCGAATGAACCTGGTACCCAAACTATATCTACTTGATGACTTAATTCAGAAGTATCTAAACCATGTCTTTTTAGACAATCAAGGCAACCAGATAAAATCTTATTTGTAATTAAATCATTAAATCTTGCTATTACAATTCCTACTTTTAAAGTAGATGCATTAGTAAAAGACCCCTCAAAAATAGCCATTAAATTTTACTTAGATATATTAATAGACTCTCACGAAAAGGTATTCAGTTCAAATTAAGTTGGCAATAACTCCCTCAATCAATACTAAGTGGAACCAAACTCCTCCAATAATTTCAACTTTCTTGATCTCTGGATTACGTCTATCAGATGGATCAGACTGTGTCATATAGAAATATGGTACTCCCACTACTGCTATTAAAGATGCAAATAAAAGAGCATTTATAAAGAAAAAGTTTACTGCCTGCATGATTCGGTCTTGAGTTTTTTTTGATTATAAATACTATAATCTCACGAAAGTGATTTTTTTTGGAGAAAATTTACATACTTTTAGCTACTTTAAAATGCAAAAAAAAAATTTTTACCTAATATCAATTTAGGAATTAAAAAAGTATGCAAGAAGATACGATAATTCAAAAGAATTTATTTGCGACTAATAATGAAAATAATGAGCAAAAAGAAATAACAAAAATTCCTGACGATTTATCTTGGGAAGATTTAAAAAAAGAATCGCAAAAGAGACCTAGACAAAGAAAAAATGCAACTAATTTAATAAATAAATTCAAGACCGATTTAATTTCAAATAACAAAAATGTTTGCATTAATGAAGAATCTTATAGTTATAAAACAGTTTCAAAACTGAAATTAACTCCTGTAATGAAGCATTATGTAACTCTAAAAGAGGAAAATAAAGATAGGTTATTACTCTATAGATTGGGAGATTTCTTTGAATGTTTTTTTGAGGACGCTGTATTAATATCTAACCTTTTAGAAATAACACTAACCAGTAAAGATGCTGGCAAAGAAATTGGTAAGATCCCTATGGCAGGGGTTCCTTACCATGCAATGGAGAGATACTGTGCTGATTTAATTAAAAAGAATTATTCAGTGGTTATTTGCGACCAATTAGAAAAAAGTTCTGGTAATTATGGGACTCCAATTAAAAGAGGAATAACACGAATCATTACTCCTGGAACTGTAATTGAAGAAGGCATGTTGATAGCAAAGAAAAATAATTGGATTACTGCTATTTACTTATCAGAAGAAAATTCAAATGAATCTTATGAATGGGGCATATCAAAAGCTGATGTAAGCACAGGAGAATTAATCACTATGGAAGGTCAGTCTCTGTCAAAACTATTTGATGAAATTATTAAATTAGATTCTTCAGAAATCATTGTAGGAAGCAATGAAGTAAGAAACTTATTAATTAAAGGAAATAATCACATTACATACACCGTTTCACAAGAGACTACTTTCAGCATTAATGAAGCAAATTATCTAATAAAAGAATATTTCCAAATTTTAAGCCTAGAAGGAATAGGACTTAAAAATTTAAACAATGCGACTAGATCACTTGGAGGTTTATTAAATTATTTAGAAAAAATTAATCCTTCAAATTTAGATAAGGATTCTTCAGTAAAAATCTCATTAGACTTTCCACAAATTCAATTTTGTCACAACAAACTAATTATTGATTATCAAACTCAAAAAAATTTAGAAATAAAAAATACACAACGAGAAAACAATTATGTAGGTTCGCTACTATGGAGTATTGATAGAACATATACCTGCATGGGTGCCAGGTGTTTAAGAAGATGGATAGATGCACCACTATTAAACGTTAATGAAATTTATAAAAGACAAAATATAATTTCAAACTTTATTGAATCAAAACAAGTACGTATAGATACCCAAAATTTACTTAGAGCAATGGGTGATTTAGAAAGACTTGCAGGAAGAGCTTGTGCAGGTCATGCAAGTCCTAGAGACTTAATTGCAATCGCGGAAGGTTTAAAAAAATTGCCCAGACTGAAATCTATCATTGAATTATTTAAATATGATCTCCCAGATTGGACTGATGAATTAAAAAATATTAATGAAGAACTCTTAGAATTAGCTGATACTATAAGTTTTCAACTAATAGAAAATCCTCCTCTTAATATAAGTGAAGGAGGTATGATCCACGATGGTGTTGACAATATATTAGATGGTTTACGCAATTTAATGGATGATTACTCTGAGTGGCTAAATAAAGAGGAATTAAAAGAGAGGCAAATTAGCAAAATTTCAAACCTAAAAATTCAATTTCATAAAAATTTTGGCTACTACATATCTATAAATAAGTCAAAAGTTAATTTAGCTCCACATCATTGGATCAAAAGGCAAACACTTACAAATGAAGAAAGGTATATCACCACGGAAATTAAAAGCAAAGAAAATAAGATTTTCCAAATAAAAAGTCGAGCGTCATCAAGGGAATATGAAATTTTTTGCGAATTAAGAAATATTGTTGCTGAACAAACAAAACAAATAAGATCAATTGCAAAATCAATAGCATCTCTTGATGCATTGCTTGGATTATCAATTACTTCATTAGAAAACAATTTTACAAAACCTTCGTTAACACCAATAAATGATTCACTGACAAAAAATAGTACAAAAATTATTGCAGGAAGAAACCCAATAGTTGAGCAACTATTAAATGATAAAAAGTTTATAGCGAATGATATTTATTTTGATGATAATCAGAAACTAATTATATTAACCGGTCCCAATGCAAGCGGCAAAAGTTGCTTTATCAGACAAATTGGTTTAATACAAATCCTTGCACAAATTGGTAGCTTTGTTCCTGCTAATAATGCTGAAATCAAAATTTCAGATAGGATTTTTACAAGAATTGGGGCGGTTGATGATCAATCATCTGGACAATCAACATTTATGGTAGAAATGTCAGAAACTGCATCAATTCTAAATCAGGCAACTTCTAGCTCACTAGTTTTACTTGATGAGATAGGTAGAGGGACATCTACTTTTGATGGCCTTTCAATAGCTTGGTCGGTAAGTGAATATCTTGCCAAAAAAATTAAATGTAACACTATTTTTGCTACGCACTATCATGAACTTAATTATTTAAAAAATTCAAATAAGAATATAGAAAATTTTCAAGTTTTAGTAGAGCAAAATAACGATAAGCTAATTTTTAGTCACAAGATTGCAAAAGGAGGCTCAAACAAAAGCTACGGTATAGAAGCAGCTAAATTAGCGGGGGTTCCAAGAGAAGTTATAGAAAAAGCAAAATCGGTTCTAAATTCTTTAGAAGAAAATAATAAATTGATTAATAATATTGATTAAATTATTGGCATTTTTACAAGATAAATACTTTTTAAATAGATTCCCTCAACAAAGCGTTAACAGCAGCTGCTGCCATAGCAGCACCTCCTCTAGTTGAATTCAAAACAATTCTAGGAAGATCGGTTGAAAGCAATTTGTTTTTGCTTTTTTCTACTCCTATAAATCCAACTGGCATTCCAATAATTAAACTAGGTAAATCTTTCGCATTCTCTAAAATATCAATTAAATACGTTAAAGCTGTTGGCGAACTACCAATTACTACAATGGGTGATTTCATTCCAGAATTTTTAACAGATAACTCCTTCCAACCCTCACTTAAGCCATATGCGGTTTTAGTTAATTTGGTGTGATTATTTTGTCCACACCACATTCTAGCCGTTAACACTTCATTCCTAGTGGTATTTTCTGCCATGTTTTTTATAGCTGCTGCTGCCATATCTGTATCAGTTAAAATCGGAGCACCATTTTTAAGTGCTTGAAGCCCCTTTTCGCATGCACCTTCACTAAACTCTATAAGATGTTGAACAGAAAAATCTCCTGAAGTATGTACTAATCTCTCTAAAACTTTTTTTTCCAAATAATTTAGATCATTCACTCCTAAATGAGATCTTATGAATCTAATACTTTCCAAAAAAATTGGATGATCTATTACCATTGAATTTAATTTATGTTAGAAGTAATCATAGTAAAGATATGATTTTTATTGAGCGATTATGCCAATACAAATATTATGGGGTAATGATCTAAATGCTCAAAATACATTTATCCAGAAATTAATTGATAAAGAAGTATCCAAAGAATGGAAAGAAATAAACGTAACTAATTTAAATGGTGATGATGATGAGCAAGTAATTAAAGCTTTTGATGAAATTCTTACACCTCCTTTTGGAGATGGATACAGAATAGTTACTTTGAAAAATAATCCAATTTTTACTACAAAAAGTGAGGATCTAAGAACTAAATTTGAAAAAATTCATGACAATATTCCGACAAATACTTATTTCATTTTACAAAATATTAAAAAACCAGACTCAAGACTAAAGAGTACTAAATTTTTACAAAAACTTATCAAAAATAATTTAGCCAAAGAAAAATCATTTTGTTTACCAGAAATTTGGGACTATGAAGGACAAAAAAGATATTTAGAAGATTCAGCAAATGCTATGAATATTAAAATTGATAAAAATGCAGCTGAATTAATTATTGATTCAGTTGGAAATGATAGCTTTAAATTAATAAATGAATTAGCTAAAGCCAAAACATACCTTTCTGCCATAACAACTGATTCGAATTCACAACTTTTTCTAAAAAGTATTGATGTAAAAAAAATATTTAGCGATCATCAATCCAACATTTTCAAAATTATTGATCTTCTCTTACAAAAAAATATTAATGAAAGCCTAATTGAAATAAATTATTCCTTACAGAAAGGAGAACCTGCTTTAAGACTAAATGCAGGTTTAATTAGTCAAATAAGAATTCATACCATTATAAAATTAGCAGTTAATTCAGGAAACGATAATGCAGAAAAGATTTGTAATCTTGCAGGCATTTCTAATCCAAAAAGAATTTTTTTCATTCGAAAAAAAGTAAAAAATATATCGCAAGAATATTTAATTAATTTGATGAGTAACTTATTAGATATTGAATCATTACTAAAACAAGGTAATAATCCTATAAATGTTTTTACCGAGAATTTAATTAATTTAAGTTAACCAAATTATAAGTTTAAGAATTTACATTATTATTTAAATATGGCTTTACTAGTAAAAAAATTTGGCGGTACTTCTGTCGGTGATATTAAAAAAATTAAAAATATTGCTAGTAGCATTTTACAAAGTAAAGAGGCAGGAAATGAAATTGTCGTAGTTGTTTCTGCAATGGGCCAAACTACAGATGATTTAAATTGTTTAGCGGAATCAATAAGTAAAAATCCCAATCGAAGAGAATTGGATATGCTTCTCTCAACTGGAGAGCAAGTAACCATAGCTCTTCTCTCAATGGCATTAAACGAATACGGAATTCCTGCCATTTCAATGACCGGTAGCCAAGTAGGAATTATTACTGAATCAATACATGGGAAAGCAAGAATTCTGGATATTAAAACTGAAAGAATCCAAAATTATATAAATCAGGGTTTTGTAGTTGTTGTGGCTGGATTTCAAGGTACAACATTAAGCCATACTGGATCAATGGAAATTACGACTTTAGGTAGAGGGGGTTCAGATACCTCAGCAGTAGCTTTATCAACCGCCTTAGGCGCAGAGACTTGCGAAATTTACACAGATGTTCCAGGGGTTCTTACTACTGATCCAAGAATAGTTCCTAAGGCAAAACTCTTAGATGAAATTAGTTGTGAGGAAATGCTTGAACTTGCAAGCGTGGGTGCTTCAGTTCTGCATCCAAGAGCTGTAGAAATTGCACGAAATTATGGAATTAAATTGTGCGTCAAATCAAGCCAAAGCGACTCAAGTGGAACTCTCTTAGAAAGCCAAATCCAACCTCTCCCCTTAAAAAGAGGAATATTAGAATTAACAAAAACAGTAAATAGTCTTGAAGTATTAGAAAATCAAGCAGTATTCAGTCTCTCAAATATTCCTGATAGGCCTGGGATTGCAGCACAAATATTTGAAAAACTATCAGAAGCAAGTATTAATGTAGATTTAATAATACAAGCGACAAATGATGGAAATAATAACGATATTACATTTACTGTAAGTGAATTGGAAGTTAAAAAAACTGAAGAACAATGTGAACTGATAACAAGTCAATTAGGCGGCGAATACAATCTAAAAACAAACATGACTAAATTGAGTATTCAGGGAGCAGGCATTATGGGAAGACCAAGTGTTTCAGCTGATTTATTTGATACTTTATCTCAAGCGAATATAAATGTAAGATTAATAGCTACTAGTGAAATCAAAGTCAGCTGCGTAATTGAAATTAATAATATTCCAAAAGCTATTAGATTTGTTGCCGAGAAATTTAAGTTATCCGATACACAAATATTTGTTAATCCAATCATCGAAAAACAAGAACTACCTGAAGTAAGAGGAATTGCATTAGATAAAAACCAAGTTCAAGTAAGTTTTCGAAAACTGCCTGATCGTCCAGGTGTGGCAGCATCGATATGCTTAGCATTAGCTGAAAATAATTTACTTTTCGATACTATCGTGCAATCTGAAAGAATTTCCTCTTCAAAAAATAAGGATATTAGTTTTACCATGAATAAACAAGATAGAGAAAAAGCTAACTTAGTTTTTGATGCCTTAACAAAGAAATTACCAGGTTCATACATTGAAGATGGCCCTGCGATATCGAAAGTAAGCACTGTGGGAGCAGGAATGGCATTTAAGGTTGGAACGGCTGGAAAAATATTTAGAGCCCTGGCTGAACAAAATATCAATATTGAAATGATTGCGACTAGTGAAATTAGAACTTCATGTATTGTCTTAGAAAAAGACTCTGACAAAGCAGTTAATGCTATTCATGATCATTTCGAATTAGATAAATAAGTTTTTTTAGTTATTTCTTGCCAATTTTTGTCTTAATTTTTTGATTCTATCCCTCAAATTTGCTGCTTCTTCAAAATTCAACTCTTTTGCAGCATCTTTCATTTTAATTTCTAACTTGTCTATTAAGCCAGGCAATTCTTCAAGCAAACATTGATTATCGCTGGCATTGAGAATTACGTCCGTTTTGTTATTAACTATATTTATTAAATCTTTAGATAAACCACCAGCATCTAATTTTCTGGAAAGTTCTAGAAAAGATAATATTGAATTTTCTATTTTTTTACCTGCAGGTTTTGGAGTAATACCATTGAGCTGGTTATATTGTTTTTGAATATTTCTTCTTCTTTCAGTTTCCGATATTGCTCTTTTCATTGACTTAGTGAAGTTATCTGCATAAAGCAAGGCAACTCCTTCAACATGTCTTGCAGCTCTTCCAATTGTTTGAATCAATGATCGTTCTGCCCTCAGAAAACCTTCTTTATCAGCATCTAAAATAGCAACTAACGATACTTCCGGAAGATCTAGTCCCTCTCTTAATAAATTAACTCCTACCAAAACATCGTATTCACCCATTCTGAGGTCTTGAATAATTTCAATTCTTTCAATTGAGTGAATTTCAGAATGCAAATATCGAACTCTCACTTTATTTTCAGATAAAAAATCTGTTAGATCCTCAGCCATTCTTTTAGTAAGCGTAGTAACTAGTACTCTTTGATTCTTTTCAGATCTAATTCTTATTTCAGATAAGAGATCTTCTATTTGGCCCTCACTAGGTCTTACATCAATTTCGGGGTCTAATACGCCAGTTGGTCTTATAACTTGCTCGATAAATTGACCATCACATTGATCTAATTCCCATTGTCCAGGAGTTGCACTTATAAATAATGTCTGCTTTGATTTTTCCCAAAACTCCTCACATTTTAAAGGTCTATTATCTGCAGCACTTGGCAATCTAAAACCATGATCTATTAAAACTTTTTTTCTAGATTGATCACCGTTGTACATTGCATGTAGTTGAGGACATGTAACATGACTTTCATCGACTACCAACAACCAATCTTTTGGAAAATAGTCTATTAGACATTCTGGCGGTGAACCTTCCTCCCTTCCTGATAAATGACGAGCATAATTCTCAACCCCATTACAGTAGCCAACCTCTTTTAGCATTTCTAAGTCATATTTTGTGCGTTGTTCTAAACGTTGAGCCTCCAATAATTTTCCTTCGTATGTGAACTTGTCGAGTTGAGTTTTTAATTCACTTCTAATTGCACTGATTGCACTTTCAAGTCTTTCTTTTGGAGTAACAAAATGCTTTGCTGGGTAAACGCTAACTTGTTCTAAACTTTCAAGTATCTCTCCAGTAATAGGATCCACAAATCTAATAGCCTCAACTTCATCACCAAATAATTCAATTCTTATCAATCTATCTTCATAAGCAGGACCAATTTCTAGAACATCACCTTTTATTCTGAATCTACCTCTAGTAATTTCAATATCATTTCTAGTATATTGATTTTCAACGAGCGACCTTAAAGAAGAACGTAGATTTATACATTTTCCAACTTCAAATTTAACTGCAGCTTTTAAATATTCACTTGGAATACCAAGACCATATATACAACTTATGGATGCTACAACAATTACATCTTTTCTCTCAAATAATGAGCGTGTTGCAGAATGCCTAAGCATATCTATTTCTTCATTAATTGAAGCTGTTTTAGCTATATATGTATCACTTACAGGAACATAAGCTTCAGGTTGATAATAATCGTAGTAAGAAATAAAGTACTCAACAGCATTTTTTGGAAAGAACTGCCTTAATTCATTACATAGTTGTGCAGCCAATGTTTTGTTATGAGCCAATACAAGAGCTGGTCTTCCTGTTTGTTGAATTACATTTGCAATAGTAAAAGTTTTGCCGGTTCCAGTAGCTCCTAAAAGAGTCTGAAACTCTTTCCCACTATTAACTCCTCTAACTAATTTTTTGATAGCTTCAGGTTGATCTCCGTTTGGTTCATAAGGAGCTTGAAGCGTATAGTTGTTCATCAAGCTAATAGCTGTAAAGTATTAATATACTAGGAAATTTTTTCTCCAATTATTGAATTTTTCAAAGATTCTTTTAAGCCCCTAACAACCGCAATCATTGATATTAAATCATCTAATTTATTGACTTCAGATCCAACTCCAACTGCTGAGGCTCCGCAAGATATTGCTAGTGGACAAGTTACTTGGCTTAATCCAGAAGCACTCATAATTGGTATCTTGACAGATTGTTTCTTAAATTCCTGATTAATAGCATAGGTAGCTGCAAGAGTTGGAACTGACTTTTCAAAAAAGCCTTGAATTCCAGGCGAATAAGGACTAGAACTGGTTCCACCTTCTGTTTGAATAATATCAACACCTTCTTCAGCTAGCTTTATAGCAAGATCAACTTGTTTATCAATAGGCATAGTATGAGGAACAGTTACTGATAGGGGAACATTAGGTAATAAATCCCTTGTCTCTTTAGTTATATTTAAGACTTTTTCAGCTGAAAAATTAATACCTTTTTCATAAAAAGTATCGTAATTTCCTATCTCAATTAATGAAGCTCCTGCTTTTACAGAATCTATAAAAAATCGTGGAACTACTGAACTCACACATACGGGTACTGAAGAATTCTTAAGTGCTAAATCAACGAGTTCAGGCTTACAAGCAATATCGACAAAATCTGCACCTCCTAGTGAAGAAGCCTCAACAATTTTTTTCACAGATTGAATATCGAAATTATTCAATCCTGAAATAACTTTGAGTAAAGATTTACTTCTCAACTCTTCTTTAATTGTTTGTGGCAAAAGATTAATCAGACTCATTTACTTAATGAATTTATTACCCGATTGTGACATTGTTTTAGTAAAACGGTGCATTTTTTAAAAAATATTATCTGAGCAACACAAAATGTCTGATAAAAATTTAACTCAGAAAAATTGGTCATCATGGCATCATTTGCTTCATAAGGAGATTCTTAGCAAAAAAACATTCATTCCCAAAGGATCGAATATTTTAATCAGTGTTTCCGGTGGACAAGACTCAATGACATTATTAACACTAATTGATGACCTAAAAAAACTTCATAATTGGTCAATTAGTGTTTGGCATGGAGATCATCAATGGCACGAAAAATCCTCAATATATGCTCTTGAATTAAAAAATTATTGCGAGAGGAAAAATATTTCATTCTATTTCGATAAAGCAAATAAAGAAAATATTTTTTCAGAAGAAAAAGCACGAGAATGGAGATATAAAAAATTATGTGAAAGAGCTAAAATTTTATTAAACAAGAAACAGCAAAAAAATATATATTTATTAACTGGCCACACTAGTAGTGATAATGCAGAAACATTTATACTCAATTTAGCCAGAGGAAGTAATTTTGCCGGTCTCAGTAATATTGAGAGCAAAAGATTGCTAGAAAATCAAATTTTTTTAATAAGGCCAATATTAATTTTCAGTAGAGAAGACACAAAACAATTCTGTAATGATATAGATATCCCAGTCTGGGAAGATCCAACCAATTCAGATCTTAAATTAAAAAGAAATTTAGTAAGAAAAAAAATTATTCCTACCTTGGAATTTATCTATCCTGGTTGTTCTGAAAGGATAAATAATTTTTCCCAAAAAATGAGCAACTACAATAATGAACGTAATGATCTTAGTGAACTAGCATACCTCTATTGTAAAGACGTACAAGGTATCAATAGGAATGTCTTAAATAGTATGTGTATTGAAGCGCGGTGCACAATCTTAAATAGATTTTTAAAGGAAATATCTACAAAGCAATATAGTTCTAAAAATTTGGCAAAATTAGCAACTTCAATTTATGAAAAAAATAAAGGTAAAATTAGCTTGCAAGAGTTTTTAAAAATTGTTTGGAATAAAAACTATATAAATTTTGAAAAAAGTTAAGATGTAACTGCTGATCTTCTCCTTCTTGTTCTGCCTTCAAATGAATCTACAGTTTCATTATCAGCTGGAGGAGTCTGGGAAACTTTGGGACTTTTTTGTGTATTTTGCGAGTTATTTGAACTATTCGGATGATTATTGTTTGATTTATTTTGGAAATTATGATTATTTCTATTCCTGTGCGAGTGATTCTGTTCTTCGGTAATCTTTGGAATATATGCACGGGTTCCACTTGGGGCAGGTTGAACTAAACACAAAATAAGTGGCTCAACTTGTAATTCTCTTCTCATTCTTCTAGATAAACCATTTTCAATTTCTCTTTGAACACCAATCCAATCTACTTCAAAATTATTAGGTCCCGTCTGCCTGGATAATTGTTTCCATCTATTTTCTAAGACCCAGCTTATTTCCCGTTCTGTCCACATAGACATTTTTCTTGGTTCTGCAGTAGTAACAACTCCTCTTAAATTAACTCTGGGAGGCGCAACCATCTTCCCATCTGTACTTATAGGAGCTAAAACAGTGACTACGCCATCCCCAGCTAATTGCTGCCTTTCTTTTAAAACTCGAGCATCTACTATCCCATTTCGTGAGTTATCAAGCAATTCTACTCCAGCTTTTACAGGATCGCCTTTTTGAATAGAATCTGGAGTCAATTCAACAACGTCTCCATTTTCAATAATTAAAATGTTGTCTTTTGGAACTCCCATTACCTGAGCACTTCTACTGTGACAAACAAGCATTCTATGTTCTCCGTGAACCGGAACAAAAAACTTAGGTTTAGCTAAAGCCAACATTAATTTTTGATCTTCTTGGAAGCCATGACCAGAAACATGGATATTCTCACCCTTTCCATAAACAACCTTCGCTCCCATTTTCATTAATCTATCTATTGTATTGACAACACCAATGGTGTTTCCTGGAATTGGGCTAGCAGAGAATATAACGGTATCAGTAGTCTTAAGACGAACATGTTGATGGTCCCCACGAGATATTCTACTTAAAGCAGCTAAAGGTTCTCCTTGACTACCAGTCATCAATAATAAGGTTTCTCTATCAGGTAAATCTCTAATTTGTTTAATAGGAACAAATAAATCATCTGGACATTTCATGTAACCAATATCCCTTGCTTTAGCAATAACATTTATCATCGATCTACCTAACAAACCAACCTTTCTTCCATGTTTCATTGCCAAATCTAAGATCATGGTCACTCTATGAACAGAACTAGCAAAGGTGGTAAGGATAACTCGTTCTTTTGCCTCAGCAATATGTTTTTCTAAAGAGGGATAGATAGTCTTCTCAGAAGGACAAAACCCAGGAACTTCGGCATTAGTCGAATCACTGAACATGCATAAAACGCCCTTCTCTCCATAATGCACCATTCTTTCAATATCAAATTGCTCTCCATCTACTGGCATATGATCAAACTTAAAATCTCCCGTGAAAATAATTGTGCCAACAGGTGTTGTAACTGCTAAAGAAAAACTATCGCAAATGGAATGAGTATTTCGAATAAATTCAACAGAAAAATGTTGTCCAACTTTTACAACATCTCTTGGATTTACTGTCTGTATAGTAGTTCTATCTGATACGCCTGCTTCCTCCATTTTTCCTCTTAGCATTGACATTGCTAGTCTTGGACCGTAAATAATCGGAATATTAAAATGCTTTAGATGATGAGAAATACCTCCAATATGATCTTCATGACCATGCGTGACAATCATTCCTTTTATTCTTCTTTGATTTTCTTTTAAAAAAGTTGTATCTGGCATAACAACATTCACACCATGCATCCCATCTGAAGGGAATGCTAGTCCAGCATCAACTAGCATTAATTCATCTCCGTATTCAAATACACAAGTATTTTTTCCTATTTCATGTAAGCCACCTAATGGTATAACTCTTAGAGTCGGAATATTAGTTTTAGATCCCGATGAATTATTTGAAGATCTATTAATAGTTGAATTTGTACTTGATTGCATAATTTTGAAGTTTATGAAGGCCTGCTTGTAATCAAATAAGGTTTATTTAAATTTAATTATCAAGTTAAATATAATCCTTATTATAAGGATTTCAGGATAAAAGATAGTTGCTTTTTCATGTCTGAAGTTAATGGTGACAAAGGACTTCTTGGATTACCTACATTCCATCCCGACAGTTCTAAAGCAGCCTTTATTGGGATTGGATTAGTAGTCATAAAAAGTGCTTTGAAAAGAGGCTGAAGTTTTTCATGAATTGCAAGCGCGTTAGAAACGTTTCCACTTTGAAAGGATTCAATCATCTCTTTCAATTGCAAGCCAACTAAATGACTTGCCACACTTACTACTCCTACAGCACCCACAGATAACATTGGGAGCAACAATGAATCATCGCCACTATATACAGAGAGTTGTGAACCACAAATAGCTCTTAGTTCTGTTACTTCTTCTATTCTACCGCTTGCTGCTTTAATACTGAGAATATTTGAGAAATCCATAAGTTTGTTCACAGTATCAGGTAATAAATTGCACCCTGTTCTTCCAGGTATGTTGTAAAGCATTAAAGGCAAATCCTTTGCAGAATTAGCAATGGAACTGAAATGTTTATAAAGACCTTCTTGAGGTGGTTTATTGTAATAAGGAACTACAACCAGAGCACCGTCAGCTCCAGAGTCGTAGGCTTTTTTAGTAGCTTCTACAGCCTCGCTTGTACAATTACTACCAGTACCAATTATTACTTTACATCTTGAATCCAAAGATCCTTTTACTGCAATAAATAAATCATTCTGTTCCGCCCATGAAAGGGTAGGAGATTCTCCAGTAGTGCCACATAGCACAATGCCATCAGAACCATTCTCAAAAAGATAATTTGAAAGTTTTATTGCTAGTTCATAATCTACATCTCCATTTTCAGTAAATGGAGTAATCATTGCAGTCAATATTCTTCCAAATAATGGATTAGTAAACTTAGTTTTGTTTGTAATCATTTTTTTGGAATTAATAACTCAGCTATTTGAACAGCATTAAGAGCTGCTCCTTTTCTTATTTGATCTCCACATAACCATAATTCTAATCCATTTGGCTGACTTATATCAGTTCTTAACCTACCAACAGCAACATTATCCCTTCCCATAACATCATTTGGCATAGGAAATCTATTATTTTCGTAATCCTCGATAATTTCAATTCCAGGAGATTTCTTTAATTCATCAAGTGCATCTTTAGGTTCAACTGCTCCATCAAATTCAATATTAATAGATTCAGAGTGCGCTCTGAGAACTGGAACTCGAACGCATGTAGCAGAGAGCTTTAAATCAGCAACATTTAATATTTTTCTTGTCTCATTAACCATTTTCATCTCTTCTTCGCAATAATTATTTGCAAGCATAGGTGAATTGTGTAAAAACAAATTAAAAGCCAAGGAGTAAGGCAAAACTTGACTTTTTTGGGGATCACCCTGAAGATATTGTTCAGTTAAAAGTTTTAGTTCCTCCATCGCTAATTGACCTGCACCACTGACAGATTGATATGTTGAGATAATGACCCTTTTAATAGTCGAAAGTTTATTTAACGGAGCTAAAACTAATGTCAACAAAATGGTAGTGCAGTTTGGATTCGCTATTACCCCATCATGATTAAGGGCTTCACTAGCATTCACTTCAGGAACTACAAGAGGGACATTGTTGTCTAATCTAAAAGCACTTGAATTATCTATAAGTAGAGCATTTTGATCCATAATGGTAGGCAACCATTGTTTGGAAATACTTCCACCGGCTGAAGCTAAAACTAAATCAAGATTCAGGAATTCTTCCTTGGTGGTTTTTTTTGTAACTAATTCTTCATCTTTCCAAATAATTTTTTTTCCTTCTGACCGCTCAGATGAAAGTAAGACTAATTCAGATATTGGGAAATCGCGTTGTTCAAGAATTTTTAGTAACTCAGATCCTACGGCACCTGAGGATCCTAAAACAGCAACTTTTAATGGCCTATTAGGCAAAAAAGGAGATTTTCTCACACTTAAAAAAGATTTTTATTAATAGATTGACTATTTTTTTTTACTTTATCAAAAAATTAACTTTCAAGTAAATCACATCATGTGAAATAATTAAGTTCCGGCTTATAGTAATAATTACAAAAAAACATGGCAAAAGAAGCATTAATAGTCAAAACAACTCCTCTGCCTCAAAGTAGAATTTCATTTGAATTAGAGATACCATCTGAGACATGCAAAACGTGTGTAAATGAGACAATCAATGCTATTAGTCGTTCGGCTAAAATTCCTGGATTTAGACTAGGTAAAATTCCTAGGCAAGTCTTAATTCAAAGAATTGGTATTACACAATTACATGCTTCTGCTCTAGAAAAAATAATTGATAAATCATGGCAAGAAGCATTAAAAATAAAATCTATAGAGCCTCTAAGTGAACCAGAATTGGTGGACGGATTTGAATCTTTACTTGAAAAGTTTAGTCCTGAAAAATCACTTAAGATTACCCTTCAAACTGATGTTACGCCAGAATTAAAACTAAAAAAATCCAAAGGACTTAGTGTTGAAATTTCAAAAAATAAATTTGATTCTAAGTCAGTAGATGAAGCGCTAGAAAAATCTAGAAGTCAATTTGCAAATATTGTTCCAGTTACTAATAGATCAGCGAAATTAGGAGATATTGCTGTAGTTAGTTTCAAAGGCAAATATAAAGACTCTGGTAAAGAGATTAACGGTGGAACAAGTGAATCAATGGATCTTGAGTTAGAAAAGAACAAAATGATTCCGGGTTTCGTTGAAGGAATCGTAAAGATGAAAATTGGAGATACTAAAACACTTAACCTTAAATTTCCTGAAGATTATTCTCATGAAGATTCAAGAGGCAAAGAGGCAATATTTGAAGTAAATCTTAAGGATCTTAAAGAAAAAGAATTGCCCGCACTAAATGACGATTTTGCAAAACAGTCTGGCAATAAAGAATCATTAAAAGAGTTAAAGCAAGATATTGAAAAGCAACTAAAAGACAATTTTGAAAAAACTCAAAAAGATATAAAAATTGAAGCTTTATTAGATGCATTAACAAACGAATTAGTTGCTGAAATTCCCAAATCTATGATTGATATAGAAGTTAGGAATAATATTGAACAAACCGCACAAAGATTTGCTCAACAAGGTCTTGATGTTAAATCTACTTTCACTCCTGAATTAGTTAAGTCATTAGCAGAGTCTACAAGGCCTCAGGCTGAAAAAAATGTTCAAAGAAATTTAGCTCTAAAAGCATTAGCAGAAAAAGAAAACATATTAGTTGAAAAAGATGAAATTGATTTAAAAATGAAAGATTATGAAGATGCAATCAACAAATCTTCAAAACAAATAGATATTAAAAAATTAACAGAAGTAATAAGTAACGATTTACTAAAAGAAAAATTAATAATTTGGCTTGAAGAAAATTCCGAAGTAAAAGAAAAAGCTACAAAAACTACAAAAACTACAAAAGCCACAAAAACTGAAACAAAAACTACAAAAACTACAAAAACTACAAAAACTACAAATAAAAAAGAAAAAAAATAATTTATGAAATTTCTTACTAATTAAACAAAAACCTCTTAAATTAATAATAAGACCAAAACTATTTTGTGAACTCAGAAAAAAAACATTTAATCCAAAGCTCAATAAGTTCTTACGAAAGCATTAAAAACACTAGTGCCGCTGTACCTACCGTTATAGAACAATCTGGTAGAGGAGAAAGAGCTTTTGATATTTATTCAAGACTATTGAGGGAAAGGATAATTTTTTTAGGTACTGGAATTAATGATCAGGTATCTGACTCTCTCGTTGCACAATTATTATTTCTTGAAGCTGAAGATCCCGAAAAAGACATACAAATATATATCAACTCTCCTGGAGGCTCAGTGACTGCAGGAATGGCAATATACGATACTATGCAACAAATATCCCCTGATGTAGTGACAATATGCTTTGGAGTAGCTGCAAGTATGGGTGCATTTCTACTTTCTGGAGGAGCGAAGGGTAAAAGATTGGCTTTACCTAATTCTAGGATAATGATTCATCAGCCTCTCGGAGGTGCTCAAGGTCAAGCAGTAGAAATTGCAATACAAGCTAAAGAAATACTTTTTCTAAAGAAAACATTAAATTCGCTTTTAGCAGAGCATACTGGTCAACCTTTAGAAAAGATTAATGAAGATACAGAAAGGGATTACTTCTTATCTCCATCAGAAGCAGTCGAATACGGATTAATTGATAAAGTTATCAAAAAATAACAAGCGACACTTATTTTTTAAGAATATGATGACGAATCGATGTTTATAAGCAATCCTAGTAAATAGGGAATATTTAAAACCTTTAACATTAAACTTTATAATCGATGGCTAAATTCGACGCCCATCTTAAATGTTCATTTTGCGGGAAATCACAAGACCAAGTTAGAAAGCTTATAGCTGGTCCTGGTGTTTATATCTGTGATGAGTGCATAGACCTTTGTAATGAAATTCTCGATGAAGAGCTACTTGATAATCAAGCGAACACAAACAACTCTCCGCAAGTAAAAAAGAAATTACCAACTGAACATCCAAAAAAATCTGTTCCTTTAGAATTAACCTCAATTCCTAAACCATTAGAAATTAAAAGTTTTCTTGATAATCAAGTAGTTGGTCAAGAATCTGCAAAAAAAATATTATCAGTAGCTGTATACAATCACTACAAAAGATTAGCTTGGAAAGTTAAAGAAGAAAGTAAAAATAGCAATTCAAAGGATTCAGAATCAACGAAATTACAGAAATCAAATATCTTGCTCATCGGCCCAACTGGAAGTGGAAAAACATTATTGGCACAAACTTTAGCAGAGTTTCTAGATGTTCCTTTTGCAGTAGCTGATGCAACAACTTTGACAGAAGCTGGATATGTTGGGGAAGATGTTGAAAATATACTTTTAAGACTTCTACAAAAATCAGAAATGAATGTAGAGCTAGCTCAAAAAGGAATTATTTATATCGATGAAATAGATAAAATTGCTAGAAAAAGCGAGAATCCTTCAATTACTAGGGATGTCTCTGGGGAAGGTGTACAGCAAGCATTATTAAAAATGCTTGAAGGAACAATTGCTAATGTGCCACCGCAAGGGGGCAGAAAACATCCTTATAATGACTGCATCCAAATTGATACGAGTCAAATTTTATTTATTTGCGGGGGAGCTTTTATAGGTTTAGAGGATATCGTTCAAAAGCGAATGGGTAAACACTCAATAGGATTTACTACCAATTCAGATCAAAACAAAGTTGATACAAAAAAAATAGTAGACAGTAGAGATTCCTTGAGAAATTTAGAGTTAGATGATTTAGTTAAATATGGCCTAATTCCAGAATTTATTGGAAGAATTCCTGTCTGTGCTGTACTCGATCGTCTGACTAAAGAAACTTTAGAATCAATTCTGACTCAACCAAGAGATGCATTAGTAAAGCAATTCAAGACGTTACTAAGTATGGATAATGTTGAATTAAAATTTGAGCCTGATTCTGTTGAAGCAATAGCGAATGAAGCATTCAAAAGAAAAACAGGTGCAAGAGCATTAAGATCAATAATTGAGGAACTAATGCTAGACATAATGTACACTTTGCCTTCTGAACAAAATGTAAAAGAATTCACAATTACCAAAAAGATGGTAGATAATTTATTCACCTCCAAAATTGTTAAACTACCAGCAGGAACAAAAAGAATCATCAAAGAGTCTGCATAAAAAGTAGAGTTTAATTTTTGCAATTTCAACCCTAATTGTTCTAATTAATGAAGAATAAATGCCTAATATACATAAGCCTTTTCATCAAAAATATAGACCAAACAACCTAGACGAACTAGTTGGGCAAAATTTTATATCTATTACTCTAAAACAAGCATTATTAACGCAAAAGATTGCTCCTGCATATCTTTTTAACGGACCAAGAGGCACTGGCAAAACATCAAGTGCGAGGATATTTGCCAAATCTTTAAACTGCAAGGCATTCGAACAGCCAACAGCCAATCCTTGTGGTAAATGTAACTTATGTAGAGAAATCGCTGATGGGAACGCTCTAGATATTATCGAGATTGATGCAGCATCAAATACTGGAGTTGAAAATATAAGAGAAATTATAGAAAGAGCAAGATTTGCTCCTACTCAAGCGAGATGGAAGGTATACGTTATTGATGAATGTCATATGCTTTCAACAGCAGCTTCAAATGCTTTACTAAAAACTATTGAAGAACCGCCCTCAAGAGTTGTATTTATTCTTGCAACAACAAATCCTGAGAGAGTATTAAATACAATACAAAGCAGATGTCAAAAATTTGATTTTAGAAGAATAAGCCCTAGTGACATTTTTCAACATTTATCAGAAATAGCAGAAAAAGAATCCATTCAATACGAAGTTCAAGCATTGAAAATGATTGCAAAAAGATCTAATGGAGGAATGAGAGATGCACAAAGCCTTTTTGAACAACTTAATCTTCTACCAGAGGGGATAACAATTAAAAATATTCAAAACTTGCTAGGAGAAGTATCAGAAATTGAATTAACAAATCTTATTAAATCATTAACTGATAATAATCCAGAGTCATTAATAGTTAGCTGCAACAACTTATATGACACTGGAAACGAACCCTATCAAATAATTATTGGATTATTGAACATAACAAGAGATTTACTACTTCATACTACAAATAATAAATATTCAGATCTTTATTATACTTCTGACGGCTTTCAAGATGAATTGGATAAAATCTCAAAAACAATAAATAAATCAACAATAATTAATTGGCATAATAATCTTAGAAATATTGAATATCAAATCAAAACAAGTGATAATCCAAGGCTTTGGCTTGAAATACATTTAACTGGACTTCTAGATAAGCAAAAGATAAATAGTCTTGATTATAAGCATGAAAATAAAAATAATTTAATTAAAGAGAAGCATGAAAGCACAAAAAACAAGGAGATAATTAATAAAGAAAAAATTGCAAATGCAATTCAAAAACCAAGCATTAAAGAGGATATAAGTGGCGAGGAATTAATTGTAAAAAAAGATGAAAAATTAGACAAATTAGAAAAATTTACCGATCTTGGACAACAAAGTATGAGAAATAATTCTGATAGTAGCCAAAATGATCCTGGCCAAAATAATCTAAAAGATCAATGGGAATTAATTCTTTCTAAATTAGAGTTACCATCAACAAGAATGTTGCTTTCCCAACAAGCCGAACTTGAAAGTCTTGATTCTGAGAAAATTACAATTGCATTATCTCCAAACTGGGAAAATATGATAAAAAGCAGAAAAGTTATAATTGAAAATACAATTAAAAAGATATTTGGAGACCAAATAATACTTAATTTTTCTACCAGACAATTAAGTAAAAGTAACCTAACAAATTCTTCAGAGAAAACCAAAAATGAAGTCAAGAATATGAACCCAATAAAAGAAATAGAACCAAAAACTAATTTATCAACAAAAATATCTAAAGAAGAAACTTATAATGATAGTTCAAAAAATTTAGCAAATTTTTTTAATGGAGAAATTATAGACCTTGATGAATAAATTAAACTCCAGTATGAAGAGTTTTTCTCCAAAGAATCTTTTTTGGGAAAATAGACATTTTCACTGTTACCCAAGGGATCACGATAAACCAATGTGATAAATAAAAAACAGATAAAAATATCATGAAAAAATTTCTTTTTTGTAATACAGGCACTTCGCTTTTGCAAGAAGAACCGTACCAAAAAGCAATTCCAGATAAAATAAAAGCGGTGAACGAAATAGGCCAGTAAATTGGCGAATCTAATAAAGCAATACTGAGAACTAAATCAAAAATAGAAATTATTGGCAGTGCATATTGCAAGATGAAGAAATAAGTTAAATCAAATTTCTTCAAAAAATCAATTTTATTAGTAAATAATTGATCCCCATAATCAAAGAATCTTTGCAAGCCGCCCTCTGCCCATCTTTGCCTTTGTGATAATAAAGCATTTAAATTTTCAACTGCTTCTTCCATAACTGGAGGATCCCATAAGATTCCAATTCTAGAATTTGACAATAATAATCTTAAACTCAAATCGAGATCATCAGTAACTGTGTCTTCATTAAAGGAACCACATGCCAATAATGTATCTTTTTTAATTAATTGACCATTTCCCCTTAATTCAGAAACTCCACAAACTGATAACCTTCCATATTGAAAGATTGCGTCCATAGCCATCTCCATTGACTGACATGAAGTTAAAAAATTTTTACTTACATTTGTTACTGATTTTCTTAATTGCACAGAAGGCCAATCTCCCTCTTCTACAAAACTAAATAACCTTATAAGAGAATCTTTTTTTAGTTGAGCATCTGCATCTAAAACTAATATCCATTCACCATGAGTAAACTTTAAAGCATAATTTAAGGCTCCTGACTTTCCTCCCCCTGCGTTTGGAGAACGACTAACTACTTTTAGATTTTCAAATTGTCTGGATAATCGATCTAAAATTAAAGGCGTCTTATCAGAACTGCCATCATCGATTATGTAAATATTTAATTTATTTGATGGATACTCTAAATTAAATAACCTTTCAACTAATCTTTCAATAACATTCTCTTCATCTCTAGCTGCGACTAAGATATCAAGAATAGGTAAATCTTTATTAGTAACTTTATTATTAAAAGTATTTAAAAACTTGTTTCTTTTAAAATTTCTAGAAATAACTATTAAACCATAAAAGGCAATCATTAAAGAAAGAGTAAATATAAAGTAAAAAAAACCTTTGATAATATAAACATGAGGAATGATAGCTACTAAAAGACAAGCACTAAGAAATATAAACGACTTCAATCTTCGATTTTTATAAAAACCCTTACTCATAAAATTAAATTACTAATTATTTATGATCATTGAGACAATATCTCAATTTTTTCCAGTTTTGCTCCTCGATAGTAATGATTCAATATTTGTTCATAAGAGAATCCTAATTCAGCCATTTCAATTGCTCCTGACTGAGATAAACCTACACCATGGCCGAAGCCTCCTCCTCTCAAAAGCCATAAATCATCACTTAATTTATTAATAGTAAATAAATTACTAGGTATAAAACTCAATATCCTTCGAATATCATCTTTAACTAGAACAATAGATTTATTAACTTTATTAGTCTGTATTTCTAATTTTGTCACTCTACCACTTGAACCTCGTTCAATAACCTTTAAATCCAAAACATTTTCATTAAGATTGATAAGTTTGTTTTGAATTAACTTATCTTTAATTTTAAGACTAGAAATTTTCTTATCCCAGCGAAAAAGAGAGTGATAGCTCCCATAAAATTGTTCTTTATCAAAATCTAAAAAATTATTTAATTCAGATTCATTTGAAATTGGAAGTTTAAAAATTTTATTTAATGATTTTGAACCATCTATGATTGAATTAAAGTAAAAAGAATCTTTCATTTGCCAAGACTCACTCGCTATAGCAGATACACCACCATTGGAAGCATGATAAAAAGCATTTATTGGTTTATTTTCATATGTGAGAATTAAATTTGAAGTTACTTCGATAGCTTTTTGTACTTTTTTATTTTTAAATTTAGGAGGCTTATAAACTTGGCATTGAGTGCTTATACATAAATGATATTTATCCATATTAAATCTATCAGAATTAAAAATTCCCCAAGTTCTTGCAATAACTGCTTGTGCCTTGAGTGCTTCAATAGGTGAATTTGATCCAATTTCGTGTGGTAAAACACCTTGCAAATAATCAGCAAACTTAATTTTTTGAATTAATGTCCAAGTTCCGTATGAATCTTGTGTTAAATAAAAATTTTTGCCAAAATTAATATCATTTATTTTTATTTCTTCATCTGCAAAAATATGTATTGGTCCCTCTAGTTTCATAAAACTATACTCACTTTTAAGAAAAGGAGTTATTTGTATATTTTTTATTTTTCTGAAAATTTTATTTTTTACTTCAAACTCCGGCAAATTTTCTTCAAATGGAATCCATACCTCCCAATTTTTAGGGTAAGCTACATTACTATGAAATCCTTGATCCTTTAGTTTTTCTGCTTGTTTTTTTGCTGATTCATAGCTAGCAAAAGGACCAAAAACAATTCTTTCAATTGTTTTTGGATTTTTGATGGGTATATGCCTCCAGGTAATATTAATCTGCTTTGATTTATGTTTGATACCATTTGATGAATGCAAATTTAAAAAACCTTTATCAGTTATAAAATTTATATTCCCTCTCCTAGAAAAACTATCATTTTCACCGCCAAGATATTGCTTTAAACCTATTAAAAGTTTTCCTTTTTTAATTTCTGTATTGAGATCAACCTTTAGCGATTCTTCTGCAAGTAAAATAGAAGTAAATTTATCGTTAATTATTAAAAGAGAAATAAAGCCTAAAAATAAATTTAAAAAGGTACATTTAAGTTTCATAAACATCAACTTTCCTTATCAATTAAAAACTTTAATTTGCACCAATGCATATAAAGGTTTAGATTATCCTAATTAAACATATTTGACTTAAATGTCTAAATTAAAAACTCGTAAATCGGCCGCCAAAAGATTTAAGGCTACTGCGACGGGTAAATTCATGAGAAGAAGAGCTTACCATAATCATTTACTTGATCATAAAAGCTCAAAGTTAAAAAGACATCTTTCAACAAAAGCAGTAGTTGATGAAAGAGATGCCGATAATGTAAAATTAATGATTCCATACGCATAAATCTTTCACCCATTTTCCTTAGTAATTCATGGCACGTGTAAAAAGAGGCAATATAGCCAGAAAAAGAAGAAACAAAATCTTAAATCTTGCAAAAGGATTTAGAGGTGGAAACAAAAATCTTTTCAGAACAGCAAATCAAAGAGTAATGAAAGCTCTATGTAATGCTTACAGAGATAGAAGAAGAAGAAAAAGAGATTTTAGAAGACTTTGGATTTCTAGAATTAATGCTTCAGCCAGAATAAATGGAACGAACTATAGCAAGTTAATAAATGGCATGAAAAATTCTGAAATTATCATTAATAGAAAAATGCTTGCTCAATTAGCCTTAAATGACCCAAAATGTTTTGAAAAAATAGTTTCTTCCGTTAGCAATTAAAAAAAAGAATATAATCTTAAAAAATAATTCTAAATAATGGAAATATCTTCCTTTCAATCCTATTTAATAATTCTTTTTGTAGTACTAATAATAATTTCTATTTTTGTTTTAAGACAATTTTTAAGAACAAGAAGTGAAGAATTGAATTTAGTAAAATTTGAACAGAAAGGTTTAGATTCCCTAACTCAAGCCACAGAATTATATGAATTTGGTTCTATTCAGATAAAAAAAAGATTATATTCTGAAGCAACCAAGACTTTTTTAAAAGCTATTGATAATTATGAAAATGAACCTGATGAGGCCAAAGCCATTATAAATAATGCTTTAGGATTTTCTTATGCTGCTCAAAATGAATTCAAAAAAGCAATTAAACACTATAACTCTGCAATAAAATCACTCCCAGAATATCCGATAGCCTTAAATAATCTTGCATCAGCACAACAGCGTTTATTGGAATATGACTTGGCATATGCGACTTATCAGAAGGTTTTAGTTATAGATCCAAAAAACAAAACAGCAATTAAAAAAAGTAAGGAATTAGAAAAAAGAAATAACTACAAACCTTATCAGGGTATAAAAGATAAAGGATTTTAAATATGGACAATTATTCATCTTTACGAATTGGAGGAAAACAATTTTCCAGTAGATTAATGGTAGGTACTGGCAAATACAAATCTACACAAGATATGGTAGAAAGTTTGTCAAATTCAGACACAGAAATTATAACCGTCGCTGTTAGAAGAATTAAACATGATCAGACTGGAGACAATTTACTCGAAAAGATTAACTGGAAAAAATACTGGATGCTTCCTAATACAGCTGGTTGTGCGAATGCCGATGAAGCCGTCAGAATAGCAATGTTGGGAAGAGAGCTTGCAAAATTATCTGGTCAAGAAGAAAATAATTTTGTCAAGTTGGAAGTGATTCCTGACAAAAAATATTTGTTGCCAGACCCAATAGAAACGGTCAAGGCAGCTGAAGTTTTAATCAAAAAAGGTTTTGCTGTACTTCCCTATATAAATGCAGATCCTATTCTTGCAAAAAGACTAGAAGAATTAGGTTGTTCAACTGTAATGCCATTAGGCTCGCCTATTGGCTCCGGACAAGGTTTATTAAATTCATCAAACATAGCGATAATTATTGAGAATGCCAAAGTACCTGTGATAATTGACGCAGGGATTGGAGTGCCGAGTGAAGCATCTCAAGCTATGGAACTTGGAGCCGATGGTGTTTTAATCAATAGTGCAATCGCACAAGCTGAAAACCCACCTCTAATGGCTCAAGCAATAAATTATGGCGTAAAAGCAGGCAGGTACGCTTTTCTTGCAGGAAGAATTAAAAAACAAGACTTTGCAATAGCAAGCTCACCAGAAAAAAACATATCTATCTAATTTTCTAAAGTTAAAAAAGCTTAAAAGATCGTAAAAATTTATCATTTGATTGTGTTGATCCTATTAAGAAAAAAGATTTGAAACTATTTACAATATTTTTTCGCAAATGGTAAGCACTCTGTAGTAATTTAATAAATATACTATGAATCTATTAATTCTGGAGTTCTGAGTGAAAGTTATTGTTCTTGGTGGAGATGGTTTTTGCGGTTGGCCTTGTGCGGTGAATTTAGCAGAGCAAAATCATGATGTAATTATTGTCGACAATTTAAGTCGTAGAAAAATAGATATTGATCTAGAAGTAGAATCTTTAACTCCGATTTCTTCAATAACAGAAAGACTGTCTGCATGGGAAGAGGTTGGGGGTAAACCCATGAGATTCCTCAACATGGATATTTCTAAACAATATCAAAAATTACTTAATTTACTTATTAATGAAAAACCAGATTCAGTTATTCATTTTGCAGAACAAAGAGCAGCGCCTTACTCGATGAAATCGAGTTTTACCAAAAGATATACAGTCGATAATAATGTTAATGGCACCCACAACCTACTTGCTGCAATAGTAGAAAGTAATTTAGATATTCATGTCGTTCATCTAGGAACAATGGGAGTCTACGGATATGGATCACATAGAGGTGCAACAATTCCAGAAGGTTATCTAAAAGTTGAAGTTCCTCAACCAGATGGAAGCCGCTTTGAAGAAGAAATATTACACCCTGCGAGTCCAGGTAGTGTTTACCATATGACTAAAACTTTAGATCAATTATTATTTCTTTATTACAACAAAAATGAT
This sequence comes from Prochlorococcus marinus str. MIT 9302, assembly GCF_000759975.1. Lineage (GTDB taxonomy): Bacteria > Cyanobacteriota > Cyanobacteriia > PCC-6307 > Cyanobiaceae > Prochlorococcus_A > Prochlorococcus_A marinus_M. The sequence continues at coordinate 128,720 of NZ_JNAM01000006.1, forward strand.
CTTGTAAGAATCACTGATCTACATCAAGGTATTGTCTGGGGAACAAATACAGAAGCGACTTTGAAAGATCCTAGATTGACAAACAGATTTGACTATGACGGAGATTATGGAACTGTTCTAAACAGATTTCTAATGCAAGCTGCAATTGGATATCCATTAAGTGTTCATGGGACAGGAGGACAAACAAGAGCATTTATACATATAAAAGATTCGGTACAATGCGTACAAATTGCTCTTGAGAATCCACCAAAATCTGGAGAGAGAGTCAAAATATTTAATCAAATGACTGAAAGTCATCAAGTTGGAGAACTAGCTAAAAAAGTTGCATCTTTAACAGGGGCTGATATCAATTATTTACCAAATCCAAGGAACGAAGCAGTTGAAAACGATCTAATTGTTGATAATAAATGCTTTATAGAATTAGGTTTAAACCCAACAACTCTTGATAATGGCTTATTAGAAGAAGTTGTTGAAGTCGCTAAAAAATACTCCAAGAGATGTGATCTAAAGCGCATACCTTGTGTTTCATCCTGGACTAAAAAACAAGCTGAGGATATAAAGACTAATTAAAATTTCTGAAATAATTACCTGAAGAAAGTGAAAATTGCACTGTTTACTGAAACTTTTTTACCTAAAGTTGACGGCATAGTCACAAGACTGACTAAAACGATTGAATTTTTAATAAAAAATGGTGATGAAGTTATAATTTTTTGTCCAGAGGGGTGTCCAGAATCATATATGGGAGCAACTGTAGTTGGAGTTGCTGCAATGCCCTTACCACTATACCCAGAGTTGAAGCTTGGTTTACCAGGTCCTGCAGTTTCAGATAAATTAGAAAAATTCAACCCAGATTTGATACATGTTGTTAATCCAGCTGTACTTGGCTTAGGTGGCATATGGTTGGCGAAAACTAATAATATTCCTTTAATTGCTAGCTACCATACTCATCTTCCAAAATATCTGGAATATTACGGTATGGGTATGTTAGAGCCACTTTTGTGGGAATTACTCAAAGCAGCTCATAATCAAGCCTTATTAAATTTATGTACTTCCACCGCTATGGTCAATGAGTTAAAAGATAAAGGTATTCAAAGGACTGCTCTATGGCAAAGAGGAGTAGATACTTACAGTTTCCGACCAGATTTGAGAAGTGAGGAAATGAGAGAAAAATTATTTGGGAAATATCAAGATGCTAATTACCTATTGATTTATGTAGGAAGATTATCCGCAGAAAAACAAATTGAGAGAATAAAACCAGTCTTAGAAAGTATTCCTAATGCATGCCTAGCACTTGTAGGTGACGGACCATATAGAAACCAGCTTGAAAAAATATTCGAGAATACCAAGACTAATTTCATAGGATATTTATCTGGAGATGAACTTGCTAGCGCCTATGCCTCTGGCGATATATTTTTATTTCCATCTAGTACAGAAACACTTGGATTAGTTTTACTAGAAGCAATGGCGGCAGGATGTCCAGTTATCGGAGCAAATAAAGGAGGAATTCCAGACATAATTAGCGATGGCATTAATGGTTGTTTATATGATCCTGATGAAAAAGACAATGGGGAACAAAGTTTAATTGAAGCGACAAAAAAAATTCTAGAGAATGAAGATAAAAGAGAAGTTATGAGGAAAGAGGCACGAAAAGAAGCAGAAAAATGGGATTGGAATCAAGCAACGTTACAACTGCAAAATTATTATTCAGATACTCTCAAAGAAATAGATTAAACTTTATCTAAATTATGCTACGTGAGGAGGCGTAGGATTACTATACGAACTTAAAGGAAGTATTAGAGTAGCTATATTTTGATTCTTTTCAGGCCTTTTTTTCTTTGAGAATTTTTTACCAAAAGGTACTCTTATAACATTAGTTCCTTCAATGGAACAAATATCTGAATTATCCCCTGAAAAATTATTGACAAAATTTGGTAAGTTTACGTTTTCAATTGGCAAATGTTTAACATTACCAGATTTAAAATCTTTACTCATAGCTTCAAATACCCCAAAAAATTTGATGCTTGTATATATTAATAAAAAAATTTAAAAAATTTCTATAAGAAAATATTAAATTTTTATCCACACCGATAATAACTAAGTAATTAAGCGTACGCTAGTCCTTTAAGCACATTTTTCTTCTTCTAAAGTCTCTCCTTGATTTACATTGCAAGAACAAATTAAATTGCGATCACCATATGCATTATTAATTCTAGAAACTGAAGACCAAAACTTAATAGTTGTTGGAGTTTTATAAGGGAAAGAAGCTTTTTCTTTTGAATAAGGATAATTCCAATTATCCGCAATTAACTCTTTCAGCGTATGGGGAGCATTGCTTATTACATTATTATTATTTAATTCATTATTATTTTCTATTTCACTTATTTCTTCCCCGATCAGTAGCATAGCCTCACAAAATCTATCCAATTCAGCCAAACTTTCACTTTCAGTAGGCTCTATCATAATAGTCTCTGGAACAGGCCAACTTATAGTTGGGGCATGAAAACTATAATCTATTAATCGTTTAGCTAAATCATTTACACTCAAACCAGTTTTGGATTTTAAATCTCTAAAATCTAAAATACATTCATGTGCGACAAAATTATTTTTTCCTTTATAAAGAATCTTGAATTTATGCTTTAAAGAATGTGCAATATAATTTGCAGATAGAATTGCATGCGTAGTTGCTTTCCTTAAACCACTAAGACCAGCCATTTTTATGTACATCCAACTTATTGGGAGAATACTTGCACTCCCATGCTTGGCAGAAGATACATAATTCGAACTATTAGATAAATTATTATCCATTAAAGAATGAGTAGGAAGAAATGGGCTTAAAGTTTCTGATGCAGCAACTGGTCCTACTCCTGGACCACCACCTCCATGTGGAATGCAGAATGTTTTATGTAAATTCAAATGACAAACATCAACACCATAGTTACCTGGTTTGCATAATCCAACCTGAGCGTTTAAATTTGCTCCATCTAAATAGACAAATCCTCCAACAGAGTGAATTAAGTCACATATCTTTCTGATTTGCAATTCAAAAACTCCATGAGTAGAGGGGTAGGTCAACATAAGGGCTCCTATTTGGTTATCAAATTTGTTGACCTTGATCGACAAATCTTGATAATCAATATTTCCTTCGTCATCACATTCAACCGTTAAAACATCAAATCCTGCCATAACTGCACTAGCAGGATTTGTACCATGAGCACTTTTAGGAATTAAACATTTTTTTCTTGAAAGTTCACCTTTTGATTCAAAATAAGAATTAATTGCCAATAATCCTGCAAACTCTCCCTGAGAGCCTGCATTTGGTTGAAAAGAAACTGATTTTAAACCAACAATATCACTTATCCAGTTTTCTAGGTCAGATATTATTTTTGAATAGCCCTTAGTTTGATCTGGTGGAGAAAAAGGATGAATAGAAGATAAATTAGCCCAAGAGACTGGATTTAACTCTGCTGCAGAATTTAACTTCATGGTACAGCTTCCTAATGGCATCATTCCATCTACCAGAGAAAAATCTTTTTCAGCAAGTCGGAATATATATCTCATTAATTCAGTTTCACTTTGGTTATTTATGAATATATCTTGCTGCATCCATTTACCGGATCTCAAAGCTAAACCTTCAAGATGAAATCTTTTATCAAATTTTATATGCTCTAAATCTTCTTTTTTGTCTATAAGGTTTGCTATGAAAGTCAAAATATCTTTGATTTCTTTTTCATTACTGAGCTCATCTAAAGAGATCCCAAAGCCAGTTGAATTCTCAATAGTTGATCCCAACGGCAAAATTCTTAAGTTATACCCATTTTTTAAAGCTTCATTATGGATCCTCTGGGAGTGCTCAGAATAAACATCAACACTATCAAATCTAATCCCATTAGGAATATGAAAACCTAAAAAAGCTAAACATGATTCTAAATTTAGTCTCAACTCCACTAATCTCTTCGCAATTTGCATTAATCCAGAGGATCCATGATAAATAGCATAAAAAGAAGAAATTATGGCTAACAAAGATTGAGCAGTACAAATATTACTAGTGGCCTTTTCCCGTCTAATATGTTGCTCTCTTGTTTGCAATGCTAGTCTTAGTGACTTTTCTCGATTTTTAGAGAGAGTTTGCCCAACAATTCTTCCAGGTATAAGCCTTTTATATTTTTCGCTACAAGCAAAATATGCTGCATGGGGACCACCAAAACCCATTGGAACACCAAATCTTTGCATACTACCAACTGCTACATCAACACCAAATTCAGAAATTGGTTTAATTAAAACTTGTGCCAGTGGATCAATAGATGCAGTTACAATAATTTCTGATCTATTTACTTGGGATATTAAGAATGTGGGATCACATAATTGCCCATTTTTACCTGGTAATTGCAACAAAAGTCCAAAAACATCATCATGATTAGGAAAGTTGCATTGAGTGAAGCGTTTTAAGGATATTCCCAAAGGTTTTGCTCTGGTTTGTAGAACATTAAAAGTATGATCAAAAACATTTGATTCCACTAAGTACACTTTTGAAGATTTATTTTTTCTTGCCGCAAAACTCATTGCCATAGCCTCCGCAGCAGCAGTTCCCTCATCTAATAAAGATGCATTTGCGACAGGGAATCCTGTTAGTTCACAAACAATAGTCTGAAAATTAAATAGAGCTTCTAATCTTCCTTGTGCAATTTCTGCTTGATATGGAGTATAAGACGTGTACCACCTAGGATTTTCAAGAACATGTCTTTGGATTACTTTAGGCATGTGATTGTCATAATAACCAAGGCCTATTAGTGATCTCATTTTGGTATTTTTCTTGGCAATCTCTTCTAATTCATTTAAAGCCTCAATTTCTGAACAACCTTGTGGCAATATTTCTGAAGATTTATCTTTAAGCTGAATATCTTCAGGAATAACTTGGTTGATAAATTGATCAATATTATTAAAACCAAGCTTGTTTAGCATACTTCTCTCATCATTATCTCCTAACCCCAGATGCCTATCTATAAACAAATCGGACCCAAATTTGGATTTCATATTAGAAATATTTTTCTTTAAAATAGCTCTTTTTAAAAAGTTTGTCTTATTTTGGTACAACCTTTGATTGATATTCCTCAGAAGTCATCAAATCAGCAATTGATACTTCTGATTCTGGTTTCAAAATGACTAACCAACCTTCTCCAATCGGATCATTCTGTAAAAGCTCAGGGTTATCAATAACACTTTCATTTACAGATACTATTTCCCCTGAAAAAGGCAGATAGACTTCCTCAACAGCCTTAACAGATTCTATTGTTCCAAATGTCTCACCTTTCTCTAAAGTCTTCCCTTGATCAGCTAACTCAACAAACACAATATCTCCTAATTGATCTATAGCAAATTCACTAACTCCAATTTTTAAAAATCCGTTTTCTTCTAACACATATTCATGGGTATCAGCATAGTTAAGGTTGTCTGGAAACTGGTAAGACATAATTAAGTTGATAAAGAAAGTAGAGAATCCTTTGAAATTAATTTTTCCTCTAATAGTTCAGATAATAATTGAATTAGTGCAATTTTGATGTGAGCTATGTGAGAACCACCTTGAACAAAAATATTGTAAGGATCTCTTAGAGGGGCATCGGCGGAAAATTCACTTGTACTTCCTTCAATAAATGTACCTCCTGCCATTAATAATTTTGAATCATATCCATCCATTGATGATGGAAAAACATTAAGAAAAGAATCTACTGGTGAAGAATTTTGAAAAGATTGACAAACTTTTTGTACCAAATCAGGATTATTCAATCTTACTGACTGAATAAGATCAGATCTATAAGTTGCTGGCTCTGGCAAAACCTTAAATCCCAAATTTTTAAAAACTGCTGCAACCATATCAGCACCTTTTAATGATTCGTGAACAATTTGTGGTGCTAAAAACAAACCCTGCAAAATTAATCTTCCTAGTCCAAAATTTATTCCTGCAGATGAACCAATACCTGGTGAGGTTAATCTAGAACACGCCATCTCAACCAACTCTGCATCTCCTGCAACATATCCACCAGTAGGAACGATTGTCCCTCCCAAATTTTTAATCAATGATCCAGCAATTATATTTGCCCCTTTAGAAATTGGTTCACTATCTTCAACAAGCTCCCCATAACAGTTATCAACAAAACATATGCAGTTAGGATCAAGAGAGTGAATCAGACTACAAATTTTCTCTATCTCATGATTCGTAAGAGATTTTCTCCAACTATATCCACAACTTTTTTGTATAAATACTAATTTGCATGAATTTTCTTGAAAAGAATGAACAATTTTTTCTTCAAAAGAATCAAAATTCTCACAGATATTTATTTGCTTATAGTCAATCTCAAAATCTTTAAGTGAGCCTATACCTACTCCCCTTATTCCTATCACTTCTTCTAACGTGTCATATGGTTGTCCTGTAAGAGATAACATCACATCTCCAGGCCTAAGAATTCCAAATAAGACAGAACTTATTGCATGCGTTCCACTTACAAATTGCATCCTCACAGCTGCCTTTTCAGCAAGAAACAATCTTGCAAAAACCGCATCAATTTTTTCTCTAGATATATCACCATGACCACTACCAGAAGATTGATTGAAATGACTAGTAGAAACTTTTTCTTCCTTAAAAATTGTCAAAATATTATCTAATTTCTGGAAAACCTGATTGGATCTTTCTTGAAAAACTTGACTTAAACTCTCTTCTATAGAAAGAACAGCGTTTTCAGCCAGTTTAAAGTTATTGTTTTTTATCATTATTATGAAAAATCATCTTGATTCTCGGAAGCTAAATCTCTTAATTCTGCGAGGAAAGCATTAGGTCCTCTCCCAGCAAAATAAGAGAGTTTTTTTGAAGCCTCATATAAATCAAGTAGTTCTCCATCTAATTCTTCTGCTGTATAGTCTCTAATTCCTGCTATTACCTCAGCAAAGCGCTCTCTGCGAGAAGATTTAGTTATAGCATAAGCTTGCATTACTTGAATTTTGCATGATCTCCAAGCCTTATTCTGACAAAAATGCACTGATAAGGCATCACTTAAAGCAGAAGCTTCTTCATCTTCTATGTACCAGTCAAAAGAAGAAGGTAGAGATTTTAATCCTGCAAAAATCTCAAATAACTCTCCTGCCGACAATGGATTACCAGAATCATTTTTTAAGGGTAATGCCGATTCTTGCAATGATTTCCATAACTCTGGGTGATTACCTTCTAAACGATCCCTGATTTTTTCTATCCCTTGATCAAGTATCGTATTAACTTGAGCTAAAGCAAGAAAAACTTCAGGCCCTGGCGAAGATAACTTTCCATTTCTAAGATTGGAGATTTGAGAATTATGTACCTTACCTAAGTCAAGAATTTCAGCAAGTAATGGCAAAACCCTATGTGACCAACCATTTCTCTCATGCCAGAGATGAATCAAATGAGCCATAGCTCTTCGACCTCTAATTAATTTATCGCGATACCCGAGACTCACAGATAATTATACTGATCAATAGTATAGTATGATAATATTACATATCGGTATTTTTGAAAATAGTATTTCAATATTATGAATTCAGTAATTTTCCAAGAAACAGCAAAATTAAAAAAACCTGTTCCAGCTGAAAAAGTTATAGAACTTTCAGAAAAATTACTGGAACCTTCCAGCCATTCAAAAAAATATCCTCCTAGGCTCCATAAAACTTGGGGAACAATTGTTTTCATGGTGGCAATTCATATTCTTTCTCTTATAGCTATACAACCAAAATTTTGGAGTATTCCTGCAGTAGTATCATTATTATTTTTTTACTGGTTAACTGCTTGTCTGGGGGTCACTCTTGGATATCACAGGTTGTTATCGCACAGATCGTTTATAGTTCCAAGATGGTTAGAAAGATTTTTCGCTACCTGCGGAGCCATTAGTTGCCAACATGGACCTATAGATTGGGTAGGTTTACATAGGCATCACCATTCTTTTTCAGATACTGAAGTAGACCATCACAATAGTAAAAAGGGGTTTTGGTGGAGTCACATGGGTTGGATGTTTAAAGACGTTGAAGCACTCAAAACAGTTCCAAAACTAAGTGCAGATTTAATTAAAGATCCATATTATAGATTTCTAAATAAATATTTTTTATTCTTACAAATTCCTATTGGACTATCTTTGTACGCAATAGGTCAAAAATTAGGAGTTGGAGGTTGGGATCTAGTCCTTTGGGGAATTCCATTGAGACTTGTGGTGGTTTATCACATAACTTGGCTAGTAAACTCGGCAACACATTGTTGGGGCAAGTCGCCTTTTGACAGTGGTGATTCTTCCAAAAACAATGCCTGGGTTGCCGCGTTAACATTTGGAGAGGGTTGGCATAATAATCATCATGCATTTCCTAACTCTGCAAAACAAGGATTATTTAGAGGCCAAATAGATTTAACTTGGGAACATATTAAGATTCTTGCAAAATTTGGTCTTGCAAGAAAAATAAAGTTACCCTCAAGGTCTTATTATTAAATATATTGTTCAATATTTTCATGGCTAAAAGAGTACAAGTCGCATTAACTGAATCAATCGCATCGCTCGGTAAAGAAGGTGACCTAGTTGAAGTAGCACCTGGATATGCAAGAAATTTTCTATTACCTTATGGCAAGGCAATGAATGTCACACCAGCTGTTCTTAAACAAATTGAAAGGAAAAAAGAAAAAGCAAAAATTGCTGCAGACAAATTAAAGCAAGAAGCTTTAGATTTTCAAACTTCATTATCAACAATAGGTAGATTTACTATTAAAAAACAGGTTGGTGAAGATGGTGTACTTTTTGGAACTGTTACCAATGGCGATGTCGCCGAAGCAATAGAAGCAGCAACTAAAAAAGAAATTGATAGAAGAAACATCACAGTTCCTGATATTCATAATTTAGGTTCCTTTACTGCAAAAATAAAATTACATCAAGAAGTAAATGCAGAAGTGAATATTGAAGTAACAAGTTAATCAATTTGTTGCATTATTTTGAAAAGTAGCCAGAGTATATATCTAAGCAATTAAATATATGGTTTCCGTACCTTTTCCAAATAATGGGCAAAATAAAAACTTTAAAAAAGATTTTAATAGTGAAAATTCTGGATTAGTACCTCCTCAAAATATTCAAGCTGAGGAAGCTGTTCTTGGAGGCATTCTCCTTGACCCAGACGCGATCGGCAGAATTGCAGACTTAATTAAACCTGAAGCTTTTTATATACATGCTCATCAAGAGATTTTTAGAACAGCATTAATGTTGCATACCCAGGGAAAACCAACTGATTTAACATCAATGAGTGCATGGTTAGCAGATAATGGATCACTAGAAAAAATTGGAGGGAACAACAAATTAGTAGAGCTAGTAGAAAATGTATCCTCTACAGCTTCCATAGAACAAGTTGCTAATTTAATTAACGACAAATTCATGCGAAGGCAACTTATCAGATCTGGAAATGAGGTGGTTCAACTAGGTTTTGATCAGACTCAAGATACTAATGAAGTTTTAGATAAAGCGGAGCAAAAAATATTTGAAATTAGTCAAGAAAAACCTTCAAAAGGTCTAACTCAAGCAGCTGAAATCCTTACAAGTACTTTCAATGAAATAGAGTCGAGATCGTTAGGAACCTCAGTAGCTGGAATTCCCGTAAATTTTTACGACCTTGATGCGATGACTCAAGGCTTTCAGAGAAGTGATTTAATAATCGTTGCTGGAAGGCCTTCAATGGGGAAAACTTCAATAGTTCTTAACCTGGCTAAGAATGTTGCGCAATCTCAAGATCTACCTGTGTGCGTATTTAGCCTTGAAATGAGTAAAGAACAATTGACATATAGATTACTTTCTATGGAAGTTGGAATCGAAAGTGGCAGGCTAAGAACAGGAAGATTACAACAAGATGAATGGCCTTTACTTGGAGAAGGTATCAACTCATTGGGTCAATTACCAATATTTATAGATGACAAACCTAACTTAAGTGTTTTAGAAATGAGATCTCTATGCAGAAGATTAATAGCTGAACAAAAAAAAGAACTTGGATTGATTGTGATTGATTACCTCCAATTGATGGAAGGAACGACCCCGGATAATAGAGTTCAGGAACTTTCACGGATAACAAGAGGTCTTAAAAGCATGGCCAGAGAATTAAAAGTCCCAGTAGTTGCTTTGTCTCAACTTAGTAGAGGAGTAGAGTCTAGAACAAATAAAAGACCAATGTTAAGCGATCTAAGAGAATCAGGTTCTATTGAACAAGACGCAGATTTAGTATTAATGATTTATAGAGATGAATACTATAATCCAGAGACTGAAGATAGAGGAATAACAGAGATTATAGTCACCAAACATAGAAATGGGCCCGTAGGAACTGTTAAATTATTATTTGAACCTCAATTTACGAGATTTAGGAATTTAGCTAATTAAATCGATCCTGAAATGCAAGATCATCAAGCAACAAATGAATCTTTTGACATCATCGTTATTGGAGGAGGACATGCAGGATGCGAAGCAGCTATAACAACAGCAAAATTAGGGTTTTCTACAGCCTTATTTACAATCAATTTAGATAGAATTGCTTGGCAACCTTGTAACCCTGCAGTTGGCGGGCCAGCAAAAAGTCAGTTAGTGCATGAAATTGATGCATTAGGAGGCATTATTGGAAAATTAGCTGATGAGACAGCGATACAAAAAAGAATATTAAATGCAAGTAGAGGTCCTGCTGTATGGGCATTAAGAGCTCAAACAGATAAACGGGAATACTCAAAAAGAATGATCGAAATACTACAAAATACAGATAATTTATCTTTAAAAGAAGCAATGATTACTGAACTAGATATCGCAAAAACTGAAGAAATTGGATTGAACTCAAAAAAAATCGTAAAAAAAAGAATAAAGGGTGTAAAAACATTCTTTGGTAGTTATTATTCAGCGAAATCAGTTATCATCACAGCTGGTACTTTTTTAGAAGGCAAAATATGGATAGGAAATAAATCAATGTCAGCTGGTAGATCGGGTGAACAAGCAGCACAAGGTCTTACTCAAAACTTACACGAAATTGGTATCAAAACAGAACGTTTAAAAACAGGAACTCCAGCGAGAGTTGACAAAAAAAGTATCATTTTTGATGAATTAGATATTCAACCTAGTACTGCAGCCGATAAATATTTTTCGTTTGACCCAGATATTAAAAATAATATGCCCCAAGTTAGTTGTCATATCACAAGAACAACTTCTAAAACACATAAACTAATTCGAGACAATTTACATTTAACCCCTATTTACGGAGGTTTTATTGATAGTAAGGGGCCAAGATATTGTCCATCTATTGAAGATAAAATAGTTAAATTTGCTGATAAAGAATCTCATCAAATTTTCTTAGAACCAGAAGGAATTAATACCCCTGAAATATATGTTCAAGGATTCTCTACAGGTTTACCAGAAAATATTCAATTAGAACTTTTAAGAACCTTACCTGGATTAAGTGAATGTAAAATGTTGAGACCAGCATATGCTGTCGAGTATGAATATATTCCTGCAACACAGCTCCAAACATCACTCGAAACGAAAGAAATTGAATATTTATTTAGCGCTGGACAAATTAATGGCACTACTGGTTATGAAGAAGCAGCAGCACAAGGATTAGTTGCAGGGGTCAATGCGACAAGAAAAATAAACAAAAAAGACCCAATAATCTTCACTAGAGAAAGCAGCTATATAGGAACAATGATCAATGATTTAATTAGCAAAGATCTAAAAGAACCATACAGAGTTCTTACTAGTAGAAGTGAATATAGGTTAACCCTTAGAGGAGATAATGCAGATAGGAGATTAACCCCATTAGGTTATCAAATAGGACTAATTGATGAGAAAAGATGGTCTGCCTATCAAGAAAAAATGAAACTCCTCGAGGAAGAGAAATTTAGATTAAATAACACCCGTTTAAAAAATACCGATGAAATATCAAAAAAAATAGAATTAGATACTGGATCAAAAATCAAAGGCTCAACAACTTTGAAAGAGCTCTTAAAAAGACCAAACTTTCATTATTCAGATCTAATTAAATATAATTTGAATGAAAAAAATCTAGGTTCTTCAATACAAGAAGGTGTTGAAATAGATATTAAATACGAGGGTTATCTTAAAAGACAAAAAAACAACATTGAACAAATAGATCGTCAAAGCTGTAAATCTCTTCCTCAAGAAATAAATTATGAGAAAATAGATACATTATCTTTAGAAGCTAGAGAAAATTTGAATAAGATAAAGCCTAAAAATTTTGGTGATGCTTCAAAAATTCCTGGAGTAAGCAAAGCTGATTTAACTGCATTACTTGTTTGGCTAAAAATAAGAGAAATAAAGAAAGAAAAGGCAAATATTTTTGTCAAAAAAAAGTTATCATCTTAACAGCAATCCGTCAGAGCACTGAATAGTAAACTTTTTAACTCACCAAAAATTTTATGGGAAGAAAAAGCCTCTACTTTTTTAGTGAAAAATTCATTACCAAAAATATCTGGTCCATGGAAATTAATGCTGCTTGGGGATGGAAGTCCAACTAGACATCTACAGCTTTTAACTAATCAAGAGACGAAAATTAAATTAATTTCAATGCAAGTAGATCCTCTATTCATTGAAGAAGGTCCTAAAGAATTAAATCAGTTAAATGGCCCTTTAATTAGAAGACAAGTATGGATTAAAAATAATAATAAAAACCTAGCATGGGCTGAAAGTTGGTGGAATGCAGAACAAGTGAATGAAAATTTAAAAGCCAAAGAAGAACCAATTTGGAAGAATTTGACACAAGACAGATCAGAATTGTTTAGAGAAGTTGATCGAATTTCACTTGTTAATTCAAATTGGTTAGAAGATCAATTTTGTTTTAAAGGCCCATTCTGGTCAAGGAATTATAGGTTTTTTCGAGACAAAAAGCCCCTAACAATTATTAGAGAAGTCTTCAATCCACATTTAGAAAGTTTATTAGGTTATTCAGGAATTAAAGAATTTACGAAACTATACTCTTCTTCTTCTTCTTGATCTGGGAAGATTTCTTGATTTTGATTGACCTTGTTGAATTAATTTATCTCTTGATATAGGATTCTCTTTTTCTGAAGCTCTTTGCCATCTTTCAACTTTGAAATCCATTTCATCTGGCCAATCTTCATCATTACTCTCTTTCACATAAGGTAATTTTTTTTGCTCAGTTTTCTGTAATTTTTTAGGTTGCCTTAAAGATATTGCTTCTAAAAGTCTTTTTGAGTGCGGTTTAGAAGATTGATAAGAATTTGAATCTCTAGTAAATGTCTTAATATCGCTGTTATTATCGTAAAAATTATCATCATACCAATCATCATTATCTTCATCAAAAAATAAATCCACTTTTTCAGATACCCATCTCCCTACTTTTTTAACACTCTTACTTGTTATTCCTTGAAAATCTGAGTTCCTTCTTTTGCCTGGCCTAGCACCAGATACTCCATCAACGAATTGTCTGCCAGTTTCAAAAATTTTATCAACTTGTTTATCAACAATATTTCTATCAAAACTATTTCTAAGATTTCTAATTCTCCTTGAATCCATAAATTATTATGCTTTTTAAAATATAAATTACATTAAAAAAATAAATAATTCCAAATATAGAAACAAAAACACATCTTATATTTTTAATCAAACAAAATTAAACACTTTTTATTCCATGATCCATTAAAGAAATTTACACAACATTTTTTACAGGCAATATTCTTTATTCTTTTCCTATAGAAAAATTGCTCACCACAATTTTGACAAGTTCCTATGCATTTTAATTCTCTCCTTTCGATAGGAAATGAATGCCTTACAGAAATTTGAAAATTCTTCTCTTTCTCATTAATTTCATTCATCTTTTCTAAGAAATTTGGACCATGTATCTCATTTTTTTTTAATATCCTATCTACCCATACATGAATCATTTCATGACATAAAGTGCTGTTTATTTCACTAGTAGATAATTTACTCAAAATAGGTTTCGATAAGATAATTTCAGAATCTACAAGACCATTAATTAGTTTTCTTTTATAACAACCAGCAGTAGTTTTTAATCTATTGTCACTCCATCTAACTTTTACTAAAGGTTGATTATTAACCGCTAAAGAATTTTCAAAATATTGACTATTAAATTTATGAAATAAAGGTAAAAGAGGAATTACAGGCATTATGGATTAAAATTAGTATTATTTTGACAAAAAAAGCCATCAAAAACGATTTCTTTTCTTAAAGTAATAAAAAACTTAAATCAACATGGATGCAACACTAGTTAAAGATATCGGAATTAAAGCATTATTAGTTGGCGGAGCAGTACTAGTTTCTTTTTGGACTTTTAATGCAGTCAAATTAGTTATAAGCGCCAGAGGAATTAACCCATTAGTAAGAAAGTTTTTTGATCAAATCGCTGCTGGCAGAATTGATGCAGCGTATGGTTTGACTACAAAAACTTATAAAACTCATGTTAAGCGCCAAGACTTTCTGAAATTTTTAGCTAGTTTAAACCTCAATAAATACAGAAATTTAAAATCAGGAAGACCTAGAGTCCAAGAAGATCAAATCATAATAACTTTGAATTTAAAATCAGAAGACAAACAAGATGAGCTCCCATTAGATTTTACTTTCGCAAAAACTGACAATGATTGGAAAATAGACAGAATAGCTAAAGTGAATTAATAATTTCTTGTGAGGCAAAAAGAATTGTTTAAAGAAGAAATAATACATCAATTAGAATTACACCCAAGTAGATTAGATAAAGAAAAAATCATCTCAGAAGCAATGGAAGATGGTATAGATGATTTTTTTGAAGGTATCCGTATGGCACTTGATCCATTGGTAACTTTTGGTGTAAAAATTGTTCCTGAGAAAGAGAGTGAAAAAAGTCAAAATTTTTTATGGGAAGATTTTAGAAAATTAGCCAATAAGCTTATGCAAAGAGAACTTACTGGTCACGCTGCTCGCGATGCAATTCTTACAGCTATGGAATCTGCAACAAAAGAAGAGTGGAATGGATTTTACAGACGAGTTTTAATTAAAGATCTTAGATGTGGTGTATCTGAAAAAACAATCAACAAGATAGCAAAGAAATTTCCCA
Organism: Prochlorococcus marinus str. MIT 9302; assembly: GCF_000759975.1. Lineage (GTDB taxonomy): Bacteria > Cyanobacteriota > Cyanobacteriia > PCC-6307 > Cyanobiaceae > Prochlorococcus_A > Prochlorococcus_A marinus_M. The sequence continues at coordinate 143,813 of NZ_JNAM01000006.1, forward strand.
AATATGCTATTCCTATTTTTTCTTGTCCTTTAGCTCATGACAGTGCAAATCATGAAAAAAAAATGATCGGAAAGAAGCAAATTGAAATCAAATTAGATGGTGTACGCGTCTTAACTATTATTAGACAAAATAAAGTAGAAATGTTTTCTCGTAATGGGAAACAATTCCATAATTTTGGGCATATTATCTTAGAAATAGAAAACGTCTTAAAAGAAGACCCAGCACCTTATGACTTAGTACTCGATGGAGAAGTAATGAGCGCTAACTTTCAAGATTTAATGAAACAGGTACATAGAAAAGATGGCAAACAAACCAAAGACGCAGTTCTCCACCTATTTGATTTATGTCCCCTTGAAAACTTCCAAAAAGGGAGATGGAACACCAAACAAACAGCAAGAAGTTTATTAGTTAAAAAATGGGTAGCAAAACATTCTTTGCTTCTAAAACATATACAAACACTTGAATGGGAGAATGTAGATCTCGATACTATTCAGGGACAGAAAAGATTTGTAGAGCTTAATAAATCTGCAGTGGAAGGTGGATATGAAGGAGTAATGATTAAAGATCCAGATGGTATGTATGAATGTAAAAGAACACATAGTTGGTTAAAAGCAAAACCTTTCATTGAAGTCACTTTAAAAGTTGTATCTGTAGAGGAAGGCACAGGTCGCAATAAAGGTAGACTGGGAGCAATCTTGGTAGAAGGGGAAGATGATGGGTATGAATACAGTCTTAGTTGCGGAAGCGGATTTAGTGATATCCAACGTGAAGAATATTGGTCAAAACGCAAGCATCTCCTTGGTCAACTTGTAGAAATCAGAGCTGATGCAAAAACTAAATCTAAGGATGGAGTGGCTTTTAGTCTTAGGTTTCCTAGATTCAAATGCTTTAGAGGATTTAAAGCTGGAGAAAAAGTTTAAATTTTAAAAAATTATTCAACAAAGTAGTCAATGATAAATGTGGTTTTTAAATAAAAAAACTTAAAATATTGGCTATAAAATATAAAAATAATTATGAGGACTTTTGAGAGACTTATGACACAGAAAACAGTTTTCAACTACATAAAAACACCTTGTGGACAGGCAAAATATATCGAATTAGAAGCCAATAAAACTTTGTCAGGTAAAGTTAGGCTATTTTGGTTTATCTTAATTGCATCTATTAGAGATTGGAATATTTAAGATTAAATTCTTAGGAGTTTTCAAAATATTCTCTGGAATATTTAGCTAAAAAATATACGACTAAAGAAGTTGAAATAATTCCAATGATAGTCAAATACAAATTATTTGGTGATTGCACATTTTTTAACTCCTGGAGACTTTTTGCCAAACTACCTATTGAACAATAAAGAAAAGTTCCTGGAATAATTCCAAGAAGGCCAAGGGAGAAATCTCTAAATTTAATATTATTCAAACCATAAAAATAATTTAGAATACTAAATGGAAATATCGGAGATAATCTCGCTAAAAAAATTAATTTAAGTCCGCCTTTTTCTACTACTTTCTCCATAACACTTAATTTTGGATAAAGGCTAAAAAGGTTTTTTAGCTTTTTTGCAAAAAAAGTTTTTGATAAAAAAAATGCAACTGATGCCCCAATGGAAGCGGAAATGAAAACGATAATTGATCCTAAATATGAACCATATAAAAAACCTGATAATAAAGATAACCAAGAAGCTGGAAGTATTAATAAAACAATTAAAATATAAATAAAAACAAACGATAAGATGCCGATTCCAGTATTAAAAAAAAAAGACAAATTATAAATATTTTCTAGGAATATATTCATTCTCAATTCAATAGTTCGAGTTTTTTTGTAATTCTCTCCTTTTGCGCCGAACCCTCATTTAATTTAAATCTGCATTCATCAACAATATCTTTTGGAGCCTTATCAACGAAATTTTTATTAGATAATCTCTTATTTAAATTTTCTAATTCAATAGTCACCTTTTTTAAATCCTTGGTTAACCTTTCCTTTAATGCATCTATATTTACAAAATCCTGAAAAGGTAAGTAAACCTCTAAATCACTAATTATCCCAGAAAAAGATTTAGCAAACTCTTTTTTATCAACAGCATTAGTTTTAAAAATAAATACTTCAGAAGATTTAGTTAAGGTTTGAATATCGTCAACTAAAGTTTTTAAAAAATCAATCAATTCATCATTGTCTGAAATTAAATATACAGGACCTTTTTCTGATGGCTTAAGACCTAATTCAGCTCTCAAATTTCTAATCAGCCTAATAATTTCAAAGAGTTGCTGAAAGGAATTATCAAGCTTATTATCAACAAATTTATTTTCGTGAATTGGCCATTTTTGAAGAGATAATAATGCATTATCTGGTTTTAGTTGCAGCACATGCCAAAGTTCCTCAGTAATGTGCGGCATAAAAGGATGAATCATTACCAAAATATCATTGAGCACTTTTATTAAAACTTTTTCAGATATTTGTCTATTTTTAGTCTCTTTATTATTAAACCTTTGTTTAGCAAATTCTACATACCAGTCACAAAAATCATTCCATGCAAATTCATATAGAAGTTTCGCAGATTCTCCCAATTTATATTCTTTCAACAAAACAGCGACTTTTATATTTACCTGATTCAATTTCGATAAAATCCACTTATCACATAACTCTAAAGCATTTTCATCACTCTCATTAAGCGAATAATTATTGTTAGAAGTTTTATTAATTAACACAAATTTAGTTGCATTCCATAATTTATTAGCAAAATTTCTTGAAGCTTCAACAGTTGAAGATGTATCTTTTTTCCTATCAAAATCAAGCCGGATATCTTGTCCAGCGCCTGCAACTTCTCGAATTAAAGCAAATCGTAGAGCATCAGAACCATATTTATCAATTAATAGTATTGGATCAATACCATTACCTGAACTTTTACTCATTTTTTTATTGTTTTCATCTCGAACTAGACCATGAATATAAACATCCTTAAAAGGAATATTATTCGTAAAAGTATTCCCCATCATTGTCATTCTGGCCACCCAGAAGAAAATAATATCGAAACCAGTAACAAGAACATTATTTGGATACCATTTTTTAAAATCCGGATCATTTGTATTTGGCCAACCAAGGGTTGAAAAAGGCCATAAACCACTTGAAAACCATGTATCCAAAACATCTTTATCACGAACCAATTTAATATTTAATCCAAATTTTTTATTAGCTTCGATTAAGGCATCTTCTTCATTTCTCGCAACGATATATGGAGTATTTTGTTCTATTGAGTCTTGAGAGTCATCTAAAACATACCATGCTGGTATTTGGTGCCCCCACCACAATTGCCGACTGATACACCAATCGTTAATATTCTCTAACCAATCCTTATAAACTTTCTCCCAGCGTGGAGGAATAAACGATGGTTTTTTAGAATCAATTTCATTAAGACATCCTTGTGATATATCATCCATTTTCAAAAACCATTGTGTTGACAATAAAGGTTCAATTGGCACCTTACCTCTATCAGAAAAAGGAACAGTATGTTTATAATCCTCTATCTTTGTCAAAAGGCCTAAGTTATCCAATTCTTTGATAATTTTCTTTCTAGCCTCATATCTATCTAAATTTTGAAAAATACCTGCATTAATATTTAAAGTTCCATCTTTGTTCATTACATTAATCTGTTTTAAATTATGCCTTTTTCCTATTGCAAAATCATTTGGATCATGGGCTGGAGTAACCTTCACACAACCCGTACCAAAATCTTTATCAACATGTGAATCAGCGATAATAGGTATTTCTCTATCAACAAAAGGGACTTTTACTTTGACACCAATAAATTCTTTATATCTATCATCATTAGGATTAACTGCAACAGCAGTATCACCCAAAAGAGTTTCTGGTCTTGTTGTCGCAACTTCTAAGTACTTATCTAACTGTTCACCACTTTCAGAAATTAAAGGGTATTTAAAATGCCATAAATGACCATTTACTTCTTGCATTTCAACTTCAAGATCACTTACAGCAGATTGAGATTCAGGGCACCAATTAACCAAATATTCGCCTCTATAAATTAAATTCTTTTTATAGAGAATATTAAAAGCCTCAATAACTGCTTCATTTAATTTTTGATCAAGAGTAAATCTTTCTCTACTCCAGTCAACTGAATATCCTATCCTTTTTAATTGAGAAACTATTCTTCCACCACTTTGTTCTTTCCAGTTCCATGCTCTTTTAAGAAATTCATCTCTTCCAATATCCTCGCTTGTTTTACCTTCGCTTTTTAATTGTTTTTCGAGAATAGTTTGAACAGCTATTGAAGCATGATCAGTTCCTGGTAAACACAAAACATTCTTACCTAAAAGTCTTTGAAAACGTACTACAACATCTATCAAAGCGGTATTAAATGCATGTCCCATATGCAAAGATCCAGTTACATTTGGTGGCGGAATAACAACACAAAAAGGCTCTCCATCATCATCAGGGTTAGGACTAAACGCCTTTAGACTTTCCCATTTTTCTTGCCACTTTTTCTCTACTTCAAAAGGTGAATAATTCTCTAAAGATAATTGATCATTCATCTCTGTCATGTGCAAATTTTATTTCAATAAACTTTTTGTTTATTTTATCTTGAGAGCAGCCAATTAATGAAAATAATATTAGTTTGAAAAAAAAGACACATACATTCTACAAAAGTTTGAAGCCAGAACCACAGGAACAACGTTTTGCATTTTTTGGTGTTGAAATAAGAAATCCACCACCGCTCAAATCACCGTAATAATCTAATTTTAAATCTTTCAGTAAATTAAACTTTTTTACATCCGCGTATAAAGTTACTCCTTCAGTTCTTGAAATAGGGGATCCATTAGATGTACCTGGCCTTAATTTAATATGCATCCATCCTTCGGAACAATTTTTATCCTCTACCAAATCAATCGACATTTCTCCTGGAGAACCTCCAAAAGAAGCTTGCCTAGATAGTTCTGAAGCAGCGCTTTGACTGATTGAAAGATTGACGATCTCAGTCATTAGAAAAATAATAAATGGGCGATCCAGGGTTCGAACCAGGGACATCCTGCTTGTAAGGCAGGCGCTCTACCGCTGAGCTAATCGCCCTCATGATAAATCATTCTAATAGATGAAGTTGAAAAATTTATACTAAGTATTTAAATATTTCATGATTGAGGCAAAATTGAATTAATAAAATATATCCTATGTCCTCAAACAATAGATATAAATTGGAAAACAATTCCGATTTAGAGACTATAAATAGTTTTAAAATCTTAATATCTAATATCAAAGCATTAAAAGATAAAACTTGGGGTTGCCCATGGCAGAAAATACAGTCTCATATATCGTTGATCCCATTTTTGTATGAAGAAAGTAATGAATTTATAGATGCGATATATGAAAAAAATACAGATAACATATGTGAAGAGTTAGGAGATCTTTTATTACAAGTAATGCTTCATGCTGAAATCGGTTACGAAGAAAAAGAATTTGAACTAAATGATGTTATAAAAAATCTAAATAAGAAAATTATTAATAGACATCCATATATTTTTAACAAAAAAGAAAAAGTATCATTAAAAAAATCACAACAGATATGGGGAAATATAAAAAATTTAGAAAAAGAAGCACCTCATATGAAATCTTCAATTAGTAGAAATTTAAATTTGAAAATTAAAAATTTACCTCCAACGATTGGTACAGATAAAATCACAAATGTTGTTAAAGAACATGGTTTCAAGTGGGAAAGTACTGATGAGATTTTTAAAAAGTTAGAAGAAGAGATAAACGAATTAAAAGAGGCAATTAAATGCAAAAATGATTCAGATATAAAAAATGAATTTGGGGATATTTACTTTACCCTTCTGAATCTCTCAAACTTTTTAAAAATAAATCCTGATTCAGCTCTTCAAAAAACTAATATAAAATTTTTAGATAGATTTTCAATCGTCGAAGAGCATGCAGGAGATAATATTAAAAAACAAACTCCCAAAGACTTTCAAAGGCTTTGGCAAATAGCCAAGCAAAAACTGGAGGAGAAAATTCCTAAAAGCAAATGAAAAATATTACAACATGGATAGATGAATATCATAAAGGCTCAAGATTCGGCCTAAATGGGAAAATTCTAATTAAAAAAACCTCAAAATATCAAGAAATTATTGTTATTGAAAATGAATATTATGGTAGAGCTTTAATGTTAGATGGTTGCTGGATGACATCATTAAAAGACGAGAAATATTATCATGAGTGTCTTGTGCATCCCGCATTAAGTAGCATTGACGAAAAATCTAGTGTACTAATTATTGGCGGTGGTGACGGTGGTACTGTAAGAGAATGCGTTAAATATTCTCAAATATCAAAAATTGATCTAGTAGAAATTGATGAGGAGGTAATCAAAATATCTAAAAAATTTCTAAAAGAAATTGGAGGCGAAGCATGGAATGACAAAAGATTAGAAATACATATTGATGATGGTGTTAAATGGGTAAAAAAAACAAGAGATAATTTTTACGACGTTATATTTATAGATTGTTCAGATCCCTCAGAATTTTCAAATTTATTATTTTCAGATTATTTTTATGAAGAATGTAAAAGAATACTTACACCAAAGGGGATATTAGCAACGCAAAGCGAATCTCCTGAATCCTTCAAAAATATTCACATAAATATTTTGAAAAACCTAAAAAATATATTTAAAGTTTCTGAAACTATGTATTCCTTTGTACCTATATATCCAAGCGGGATTTGGAGTTGGACATTCGCTTCTTCAGAAGATCTAAATTTATCAAAGCAAAATTATGATGAGGCCCTAAAAATAGAAAAAGGATGTGAAATTTGGAATTTAAATTTTCAAAATGCAGCATTCAAAATGATGCCAAATAAAATTATAAAAGAACTAGATTCATAAGATGACAAAAAATATATTTGATAACGAAAATGCAATTTATATGGGAGCAAAAAGAAGTCCTGAGAATTGCTCAATTGGTATATTTGGAGTTAATTATGATGGGACATGTTCGTTTAAACCAGGAGCAAGATTTGGTCCAGAAGCAATAAGACAAGTCAGTTCTTGTTTAGAAACATATTGTCCAAAAATAAAAAAAGACTTAGAGGATATTATGTATGTTGATTTTGGATCAATACTAATTGATAAAAATGACTCAAAGTCCGTTATTGAATCGGTTAAATCAGCAACAAATTATTTAATTAGTAAAAGCCTAATTCCTATTATGCTTGGAGGCGAACACTCTATAACAAGAGGTGCTATTGAAGCATTAGTAAAAAAATTTCCAGATTTGATATTGGTTCAACTTGATGCTCATGCAGATTTAAGAGAATCATATATAGGAAATGAACATAGTCATGCTTGTACTATGAAAAGATGCCTAGAAGTGCTACCTGAAAAGAAAATTTTGCAAGTAGGAATTAGAAGTGGGACTAAGGAAGAATTTGAAATTATGCATTACAACAACCAATTAGTTAACTTTTGTCCAGGCGAAAATGCACATGAGTTAAAACAAGCTCTTCTACCATACGCTAATTCTCCAATCTATTTAACAATAGATTTAGATTGGTTTGATCCCAGTTTATTAGCAGGGACGGGCACTCCAGAACCGGGAGGATTTTTTTGGAATGATTTTGAAGAAATACTGAAAACTTTAAAAGACTTTAGAATTGTTGCTTCAGATATTGTGGAATTATCTCCAGAAATTGATAAGAGCGGAGTAAGTAGCATAGTTGCAGCCAAAGTACTTAGAAGCTTAATTTTGTCATTAGATAATATGCAATAAAAAATTTCTAAACTACAGTGTAAAAATACTAAATACAAACTAAATATTTCATGGATTTGCTAAAAAGTCCTCTTTATTCAAAATATGTTGAATCCAATGCAAAATTAGTTGATTTTGCAGGTTGGGAAATGCCCATATCATTTTCAGGATTAATTAAAGAGCATGAATCAGTTAGATCTTCAGCAGGATTATTTGATATTTCTCACATGGGTGTGATATCTGTTAAGGGAATCAATCCAAAGGATTATATTCAAAAACTTTTTCCTACTAATTTATACTCCTTTTCTGAAGGTCAGGGGCTTTATACAGTAATGCTCAATGATAAAGGAGGCATAATAGATGACTTAATAATTTATGACCTTGGTATACAAGAAAATGACATATCAGAATTATTGTTAATAGTTAATGCAAGTAGATATGAAGAAGATTTTAAGTGGATAAAAAATAATTTAAATAAATATGAAATTTCGATAACAAACTTTAAAAAAGATAAAGTACTTTTAGCACTACAGGGAAAAAACTCATTCGATATATTTGAAGAATGGATTGAATCTTCGATCTCACATATCCCTAACTTTGGATGCGAATATAAAATTTTTGAACATATTTCGCCTAAAGAAAAAATTTTCTTTTCAAAAACAGGATATACAGGAGAAAATGGTCTAGAAATACTTTTATCTAAAAAAGCAGCAATTAATTTATGGGATTTCTCAATTTCCAAAAATGTTGCACCTTGTGGTTTAGGAGCTAGAGATACTCTTAGACTTGAAGCAGGCATGCATCTTTATGGTCAAGACATAAATGAAGAAACTTCTCCATATGAAGCGGGGTTAGGCTGGCTAGTACATCTAGAAAATAATCACGAATTCTTTGGAAGAAGATTTCTTGAAGAGCAGTCAAGATTAGGTATTCAAAAAAAGTTAGTTGGTCTCTCTATAGAAGGTAAAGCAATAGGAAGAAAAGGTTGTGCAGTTTTTAAAGGTGAAGAAAATATTGGGACTATCACAAGCGGCAGTTGGTCTCCAACTAAACAACAAGCTATAGCTTTTGCATACATCAATAATTCGCATGCCTTAATAAATAATGAAGTTCAAATATTAATAAGAGGCAAAAAATTCAAAGGGGTTTTAACAAAAAGAGCGTTTTATAAAAAAAATTATTAACTAAATTTACCCTTAAAGAATTATTATAAGTTATTGATAAATAAATCATACTTAGATGAGAAACAAAATTTGCAAAGAACTCAATAATACAGATATTGGTAAATTAGTTAATTTATGCGGATGGGTAGATAGAAGAAGAGATCATGGTGGTGTGATTTTTATTGATTTAAGAGACCATAGTGGATTCCTACAAATTACAATTAACCCCGATGATGGTGCAGAACTATTTAAACAGGCAGAAACTCTAAGAAATGAGACAGTAATAATGGTTAGCGGACTTATTAATGAAAGGCCCAAAGATTCCATAAATACAAATTTAAGTACTGGAGAGTTGGAGCTTAAGGTTAAAGATTTGCAAATTCTAAACCAAATTAAAAAAAACTTACCTTTTCCAGTGTCTATACATGATTATGAAAATACAAAAGAAGAACTCAGATTAAAATATAGATACCTTGATTTAAGAAGGGGAAAATTACTAGAAAATTTAAAAACAAGGCATAAGATTATTAAAGTTGCTAGAGAATTTCTTGATAATTTTGGATTTACAGAAGTAGAGACCCCATTACTTACAAAGTCAACTCCAGAAGGCGCTCGCGATTTTCTTGTTCCTGCACGTCTTTCAAATGGAGAATTTTTTGCTTTACCTCAATCCCCACAACTATTTAAACAACTTTTAATGGTTGGAGGCATGGACAAATATTATCAAATCGCAAAATGTTTCCGTGATGAAGACTTAAGGGCAGATAGACAGCCAGAGTTTACTCAATTAGATATTGAGATGAGCTTTATTAGTGAAGAAGAAATAATTTCTTTTAATGAAAGTCTCATAAAAAAAATATGGAAAGAAGTGTTAAATATTAATTTTAATAATGCTTTTCCAAGAATGTCATGGCAGGCAGCAATGGATAATTACGGCACTGATAGACCAGATACTAGATATCAAATGTTATTAAAAGATTTAGGAGGAGTATTAGGTGATATTGGATTTAATATTTTTACCAAGGCAATTAAGTCTGGAGGTTATATAAAATCCATAACAGTCAAAGGAGGTAATTCAAGTATTAGCAACGTAAGAATTAAACCAGGAGGTGACATCTTCCAAGTAGCTCAAGATGCAGGAGCTGGTGGTTTGGCCTTTATAAGGGTCAAAGGAGATGAGCTTGAGACTATTGGGGCAATTAAAAATAATTTAAGTGAAGAGCATATAACTGATATTTTAAAAATCACAGAAGCAAAAGATGGAGACTTAATACTATTAGGAGCTGGAGATAAACAAATTGTCAATCAGTCATTAGATAGGGTTAGACAATATATCGCAAAAGACTTAAATCTCATTGATAAAAGTAAATGGAATTTCTTATGGGTAACTGACTTCCCGATGTTTGAGAGAAATGAAGAGGAAAATAGATATGAAGCTTTACATCATCCTTTTTGTGCTCCAAAAAATATAAAATCTAAAGATTATGAAAACTTGAAAAAAGAAATTGAGAGCTCTACAGCAAATGCTTATGACTTAGTTCTCAATGGATTGGAGTTAGGAGGTGGCTCTTTACGTATTCATGAAGCGAACTTACAAAGAGAGATTCTGAAAACGGTAGGACTTACTGATAAAGAGATTGATGAAAAATTTGGATTTTTAATAGAAGCCTTAGAAATGGGTGCTCCTCCTCATGGTGGAATAGCGTTTGGATTGGATCGTATTACCATGCTGATCATTGGTGCAGATTCAATCAGAGAAACCATTGCTTTTCCAAAAAATCAACAAGCAAAATGTCTTCTCACAAATGCACCTTCAAATGTCTCTGAATCACAATTAAAAGAACTAGATATTGAAATAACAATTGATGAATAAGAATATATATGGATGTTCTAAAAGTTTTTTGTTTAAATAAAATATAAGGAGGCTGTGCTTAATTAAAAATATTTAATGTCAAAATTTGTATTTGTCACCGGAGGAGTAGTTTCTAGCATTGGTAAAGGAATTGTAGCTGCAAGCTTAGGAAGATTATTAAAGTCAAGAGGATATAGTGTTTCAATATTAAAACTAGATCCATATCTAAATGTTGATCCAGGAACAATGAGCCCTTTCCAACATGGAGAAGTATTTGTAACCGAAGATGGGGCTGAAACCGATCTAGATTTAGGTCACTATGAAAGATTTACTGATACTGCAATGACTAGGTTAAATAGTGTAACGACAGGATCAATCTATCAAGCAGTTATCAATAAAGAAAGAAGAGGTAGTTATGACGGTGGAACTGTGCAAGTAATACCTCACATAACAGGAGAAATAAGAGAAAGAATTCATAGAGTAGCCGCCAACAGTAATGCAGATATTATTATTACTGAAATTGGTGGAACAGTTGGTGATATTGAATCTCTACCTTTTTTAGAGGCAATAAGAGAATTCAAAAATGATGTCAATAGGAACGATGTTGCATACATACACGTAACATTACTTCCTTACATCAAAACCTCTGGCGAAATAAAAACTAAACCAACACAACATTCAGTGAAAGAATTAAGATCAATTGGAATTCAGCCAGATTTACTTGTATGCCGAAGTGATAAATCTATCAATGAAGCTCTTAAAAAGAAGCTTAGTGGTTTTTGTGGTGTCAGCATCAACTCTGTAATTGAAGCTTTAGACGCAGACAGTATTTATTATGTTCCTCTTTCATTAAAAAAAGAAGGTTTATGCAAAGAAACCCTGAAGTATTTAGACCTTGAAGATAAAAAATGTGATTTGAAAAATTGGGAGCAACTAATACACAACCTAAGAAATCCTGGAGCTCCAATTAAAGTTGCTTTAGTAGGTAAATACATTGAACTTGGAGATGCATATTTATCCGTTGTTGAAGCTTTAAGACATGCATGCATTGAACAAAAGGCTTTATTAAATTTACATTGGGTAAGTGCTGAAATGATAGAAAAAAATTCAGCAGAAACTTACTTAAATGAAGTTGATGCAATTGTCGTACCCGGGGGATTTGGTAATAGAGGAGTTAATGGAAAAATTTCGGCTATAAAATTCGCAAGAGAAAATAAAATTCCCTTTTTAGGTTTATGCCTTGGTATGCAATGTGCAGTTATAGAATGGGCTAGGAATGTAGCTAATCTTCCAGATGCATCTAGTTCAGAACTAGACCCAAACACTCCCAATCCAGTGATACATTTATTACCAGAACAGGAAGATGTAATTGATTTAGGTGGGACAATGAGACTTGGAGTTTATCCATGTAGATTGACAAAAAATACAACTGGAAAAAAATTATATGATGAGGATGTGATTTATGAGAGACATCGACATAGATACGAATTTAATAATTACTACAAACAAAGTTTTTTAGATTCTGGATACAAGATTAGTGGTACATCACCAGATGGCAGATTAGTTGAGTTAATTGAGTTAGAAAATCATCCATACTTCTTAGCATGTCAATATCATCCTGAGTTTTTATCACGACCTAGCAAACCTCATCCTTTATTTAAAGGTTTAATAAAAGCCTCTCAAGATAAGTTAACTCAATCAAATTAATATTCTTTATTTTTTTGAATGAAAATGACAAATTTTTTACCCTTAGTCGAACAATTTCATTCATTACAAGGTGAAGGTTATCACGCTGGAAAAAGTGCTTTTTTTGTAAGATTAGCCGGATGTAAAGTTGGATGTTCGTGGTGCGATACCAAGAATTCATGGGACGAGAAAAAACACCCTTCCATATCAATTGAAAAAATAATAGATCGCATAAAAATTGCCAGAGAAAAAGGAGCATCTTTTTGCGTTATTACAGGTGGAGAACCTTTACAACATAACTTGGATAATTTTTGCAAAGCCATAAAAAAAATGACAATGGGAGAAGAACAAAAGTCAATGAAGATTCATATTGAGACAAGTGGAGTTAATTCGATATCAGGGAGCTATGACTGGATTACTTTATCTCCTAAAAGACACTCACCTCCAAAAAATTATTTTTTAAAAAACTGTAATGAAATCAAAATAATCATAAATGATATAGAAGATATTGAATTTGCTATTCAAATAAAAAAAGAAACTTTAAAACAATATCAACTCTCTAAAAGCGAAGATGGCTTAAAACAAGAAGATAAATTTTTTTATTTACAGCCAGCATGGAATAATACGAATGGTTTTTCTCTTGCTATTGATTTCGTAAAAAATAACCCCGATTGGAAATTGAGCCTTCAAACTCACAAATACTTAAAAATTAATTGAAATCATATGACTCTTAAAAATAAATCGATAGTAGTTTTATTATCTGGAGGTTTAGATTCTTCTACAGTTACTGGTATCGCAAAAAAATCCGAAGCTAAAATTTTTGGCCTTTCATTTGATTACGGTCAACGTCATAAAAAAGAATTAAATTCTGCATCAATAATTGCAAAACACTTTGATATCGAAGAATTTAAAATCATTAAGCTTGACTTATCTTTATGGGGAGGCTCATCATTAACTGATAGTCAAAAAAATATTCCGATAGAAGGAGTACAAACTAATAAAATTCCTAATACTTATGTTCCTGGGAGAAATACTATATTTATTTCCGTTGCACTAAGTTATGCCGAAGCAATAGATGCTGATTGTATAGGATTAGGAGTTAATGCACTAGATTATTCTGGTTATCCAGATTGCAGACCTGACTACATTAAAAAATTTCAAGAATTAGCAGATTTAGCCAATAAAAGAGGGAGAGAAAATAATCCAATAAAACTTTGGACACCACTATTAGATTTAAATAAAGAAGAAATTATTAAATTAGCTTTTGCTAATCATGTCCCTTTAGATAAAACATGGAGTTGTTATTCGGGTAATTCAAAACCATGCGGTAAGTGTGATAGCTGCAGAATTAGAAATGCCGCTTATAAAAAATGGCTTAATAACAATAATAAATAATGAAAATAAAAAAAATAATTCTAGAAAAATGGATAGATCCAGCACTGATTACACATCATCTAACAAAAAAATTCGGAGATAAAGGATTAGCTTGGCTAGACAGTGATGGCAAAGAAAATGGGGAATGGTCAATAATAGGAATTAAACCTAAAAAAATAATCCAATCAAGAGATATCAATAACGTAGACAAAACTAATAATCCATTTAACAATTTAAAAAATATTAAAAAAGGATTTTGGATCGGATGGTTAAGTTATGAAGCTGGAGTTTACATAGAACCCAAAAACCCATGGCGACCATCTGATATAGCAACTTTATGGATTGCATCATATGATCCAATCATTAAATGTAATTTAATAAAAAAAGAAATAATTATCGAAGGCACAAACTCATCTGAACTGATGAATTATAAAAACATAATCAACAATATAAAAAATATTGAAGAAGAAAATATTATTAAAACAAATTTGAATTTTGATTTTTCAAAAATAAATTTGGACGAAATGGCTGAAAAATTTCAGAAAAATATTCTAAAATTGAAAAAATTAATTTCCTTAGGGGATATATTTCAAGCAAACCTAACAACTAAATGCGAAATTGAATTTTCCAAAAACTATAATCCTCTAGATATTTATTTGAAAATAAGAAGTAAATTAAGAGCTCCCTTTGGAGGAATTATAATAAATAACGATAATTATAAAGAGTCTGTATTATCTACCTCGCCAGAAAGATTTATAAAAATAGATAATAAAAATTTTGTAGAATCAAGACCTATCAAAGGAACTAGATCCAGAGATAAGGATTTAAATCAAGACGCACTTAATGCTATCGATTTAATAACGAACGAAAAAGATAGAGCCGAAAATATTATGATTGTTGACTTAATAAGAAATGATTTAAGTAAAGTTTGCGAAACAGGAAGTATTATGGTGCCAGAAATATTAAAACTTGAAAGTTTCTTAAAAGTTCATCATCTAACTTCAGTAATCAGAGGCAAATTAAAAAAAGACAAGAACTGGATTGATTTACTAAAAGCTTGTTGGCCTGGGGGCTCTATAACTGGGGCACCTAAATTAAGATCATGCCAGAGACTTTTTGAATTAGAAGAATGTGAACGCGGACCATACTGTGGCTCATTTTTGAAGCTTGACTGGAATGGAGAGTTTGACAGCAATATACTAATAAGATCATTTTTAATTAAAGACAAAAAAATCAATATATATGCTGGTTGCGGAATAGTTATTGACTCAAACCCTGAAGAGGAAACTAATGAACTAAAGTGGAAACTTTTACCGTTAATTGATTCACTAAAATGATTGCAACATTAGGCTGGTACAAGGATCAATGGTTGGATATTGATAGAATATTTATTGCTGCTAATAATAGAGGATTAAAATTTGCTGATGGTATATTTGAAACCATTTTGATAAAAGAAAACAAACCTATTCTTTTTGATGAACATCTGCAAAGGTTAGAAAAAAGTAGCAAGATTTTAAATATTAATCTCAAAATAAATAAATTAACTTTGAGACAACTTATTCACGATGGAATTAGAAAATTATCGCTTAAAAATGATCAATTTGCTTCAGTAAGAATAAACTATAGTCGTGGAACTAATGAAGGTCGAACACTAAAAATTGGTAGCACTTTAGAGACAAAAGATTTGGAAAATTTATGGCTTGAGTTCTATAGAATCAAACCAAATTTTAATCCGATAAGCGTTTGCATTAGTCAAACGGAAAAAATGAATGAATTCAGTCTTATAAGTAAATGCAAAACATTTTCATACAATCAGGCAATACAAGTTTTGACAGAAGCCAATGAAAAATCATTTGATGATTCTATCCTTTTGAATACGTCAGGTGAACTTTGTTGTGGAAGTACATTTAATCTTCTAATTAAAAGAAATAATCAATGGATAACTCCTAGAAAAGAGAGCGGCTGTTTAGAGGGGATTATGGTTTCTAAAGCTTTAAACTTGAAAATTGTAAAAGAAGAATTAATTCCTCCAGAATTTCAAAATGATGACATAATAGTTGCAATTAATAGCTTATCTTGCAGACAAATTAATCAAGTTAATGATTTGAAGCTTAAACCTAAATTCGATCCAATTTACTTTTGGGATTTATTATATAGTTGAACTTTATTAATATCTGGTAAATAGACATCAGATACTTTAGTTATATTGTTATTAACCTTAAACTCAACAATTTTTCCAATAATGATAATTGATGGAGCTAAAAATTCTTTGTCTTTGATTTTATCTGGAAGATTATCTAATTTATCTATCAAACATTTTTGATTTTTTAAAGTAGCTTCTTGAATAACAGCGCATTTAGTATTCTTATCTAAACCACCTAGAATTAATTCTTCCACAATAAATTCAATATTTTTTATACCCATAAAAATTACTAAGCTATCTGATGATTTAGCTAAATCTCTCCAATTCACTGTCTTTTTTTCCTTATCTACACGCTCATGTCCAGTGACAAAAGTTACAGAACTTGCAGCATCTCTATGAGTAAGTGGAATACCAAAATATGTAGGAGCGGCTATACCAGAAGTTATACCAGGAACTATTTCAACTGAAACTCCATTTTTTTCTAGGAAGGATACTTCTTCACCACCCCTAGAAAAAACAAACGGATCTCCCCCTTTAAGCCTAACAACATTTTTACCTTCTTTTGCTAATTTCAAAATAAGATCATTAGTTTCAATCTGAGGAACAGAACACTTCCCAGCTCTTTTACCGACATGAAAAATTTCCGTATTTTTTCTTGTTTCTTTTGTTATTTCATCTGGGATTAAAGCGTCATGGACTAATGCATCACAATTTTTTATTAAACGCAAAGCTTTTAGAGTTAAAAGCTCAGGGTCACCAGGACCTGCTCCAACTAAATAAACAATACCGGGCACATTAATCTCCATTAACAAGTATGGTAGTAGAAGTTAATAGGAATGAATGTAAATATTGTGAAAAAAAGTTTATTGAAACCAAACAAGAAATTTACTCTCCTTAGTGCTTTTATCACTCTTCTAAATGATCGATTAAGTGAAAGTATCCTTTTACCTATTTTACCCTCTTTTGTTTTGCTTTTTGACTCTAAAGCTAGTACATATGGCTTATTATCATGTACTTACCAATTAGCTCAATTTACAGCTTCTCCTTTTATAGGAGTTATGAGTGATAGATATGGTAGAAGACCTGTAACTCTTTTTTGTATTACTGGCTCAATAATAGGAATTTCAATATTATCATTTACTGTTCTTTTTAATTGGTCAAATTCTATAGCTTCTATCCCTTTATTTTTATTATTCCTAGCAAGACTAATTGACGGTTTAAGTGGTGGCACAGCAGCCACAGCAACAACAATTCTTGCAGACATTTCAAGCCCTGAAAAAAGAGCAAAAACATTTGGACTGATTGGTGTGGCTTTTGGTTTAAGTTTTTTCTTAGGAAATATTTTCGTTGTAATTTTTGCAAAAAATACAAACAATAATTTTATTATTCCAGTTTTGATAGCTTCAATTATTCCAATAATAAACTTTCTTTTAGTATTTTTCTACTTACCAGAAACAAAACCCAATAGTGCTTCAAATAAATTAAAAACAATTTTCAAAAATCCCTTAAAACAACTATTTACAGTATTCAAAGAAGAAAAAATTAGAAAATTATCATTAGCATTTTTTATTTACTTTATTGCTTTTACTGGATTAACGAATATCCTAATATTTTTCCTTCAAGAATCTTTAAACTGGACAACCAAAGCATCAAGTGGAACTCTTGTGGTAGTTGGAGTTATTGCAATTATTGTCCAAGGAGTACTTATTGGGCCTCTTGTAAAGCAATTTGGCGAAATGAGATTAACACTAATAGGATCAGGCTTCATTCTTGTTGCATGTTCACTTTTAATAACTGCTCCAAAAGAAAATGCAACAATTAATATTTATTCAGCTGTTTCATTTTTAGCCGTTGGGGCAGGTTTAATTACGCCTTCCTTGCGGGCAATTATATCAAAGAAATTAGACTTTGATAGACAAGGATCAATCCTAAGTAACCTACAGGGTCTACAGAGTCTTGGAGGGGTTTTAGGAATAGCAATGGCTGGGAGAGTTTATGATAGCTTCGGCCCTAAATCACCTTTTATAGCTGGTTCCATAATCTTAATTTTCATGATATACCTTATTGCAGAGGGGGAAAATAATAATTCTTTTAATAATCAAAAATCAAAAGCATTTTAATGAAAAACCAGGCTGATATTTTTATTAATAGAGAATTAAGTTGGATTGAATTCAATAAAAGAGTACTCCTAACTAGTATGGAAAAAGGGTACAAAATCCTAGATAAGGTGAAATTTTGTTCAATTTTTAGCAATAATCTTGATGAATTTTTTATGGTAAGAGTAGCTTCCTTAAAAGCTCAAGTTGATGCAGGAATTACTAAAAAAAGTATTGATGGACTTACCCCTAAAGAGCAATTAAACAAAATCAACAAAGAAGTAAAAAAATTAACTTCAATTCAAGAAAACTATGTAAATAATGAATTAAATAATGAACTAAAGAAACAAGGTGTTTTTTTTAAAAAATATAAGGATCTAAGTGAGAATCAAAAAAATTGGTGTAATAACTTCTTTACTTCATCTATATTTCCTTTATTAACCCCATTAGTTGTTGATCCTGCACATCCATTCCCATTTATAAGTAATTTAAGTCTAAACTTAGCGGCTTTAATACAAGATGGGGAGGATTCAAGACATCAGTTTGTCAGAATAAAAATACCTACAAAAAATATAAATAGATTTATACAAATTCCTAATGAAATTATAGAAAGTGATAATGAAACTTCTCACTTTTTCATAAGTGTTGAAGATTTGATTGGGAATAATATAAATGATTTATTTAACGGAATGGAATGTATCAATTACTCTTTTTTTAGAGTTACAAGAGATGCGGATTTAGAATTAAAAGAACTTGAAGCTGATGATCTTCTTTTGGCAGTTGAACAAAGTTTGCAGAAGAGAAGATTAGGTGGAGACGTCGTTAGATTAGAAGTTGAATCGGACATACCAGAAAACATCTTAAAATTATTAATTGAAAGTATTTCAATACAAGAAGAATACATATACTTTTGCAAAAGTTTATTAGGCCTTGACGATTTAAATCAGCTGACAAAAATCAATAGAAATGATTTAAAAGAAAATCTGCTAATTGGGAAAACTCACTCGCAATTACAAACTTTAGATTTGGCTTCAAACAAAAAATTAAATTCTATTTTCAAGATAATTAGAAAACAAAATATTCTTCTTCATCATCCATATGATTTATTTAAAACTTCAGTTGAAGAATTTATAAACAGAGCCGCTGATGATCCTCTTGTGATGGCCATAAAAATAACTTTATATCGAGTTTCGAAGGATTCGCCTATTATCGCAGCATTAATGAGAGCTGCAGAAAATGGGAAAGAAGTAATGACTCTTGTTGAATTAAAAGCAAGATTTGATGAAGATAATAATATTCAATGGGCAAAACAACTTGAACAAGCTGGAATTCATGTAGTATATGGAATTATAGGATTTAAAACACATACAAAAATAGCTTTAGTCGTTCGAAAGGAAAAAGGACGATTAAGAAATTATTTTCATATTGGAACAGGAAATTATAACTCTAATACTTCAAGGTTTTATACAGATTTAGGATTACTTTCAACAGATCCCGATATTGCATCAGATTTACTTGAGTTGTTTAATTATTTATCAGGTTTTTCTAAACAAAAAAGTTATCAAAAATTATTAGTATCTCCATCATCAATGAGAGAAAAATTTGTTTTTCTCATAAAGAGAGAAATTAAAAATGCGGAAGAAGGTAAAAAAGCTGAAATTATTGCAAAAATGAATTCTTTAGTAGACCCAGAATTAATCAAACTTCTTTATTTAGCTTCTGAAGCAGGTGTAAAAATTAGTCTCATCATAAGAGGAATTTGTTGCTTATATCCACAAAGAAAAAATTTAAGTGAAAATATTAAAGTTATAAGTATTATTGGACATTTTCTTGAACACTCAAGAATTTTCTGGTTTTGTAATAACAATGATCATGAAGTTTTTATTGGAAGTGCAGATTGGATGAGAAGAAACCTTGATAGAAGGATAGAGGCTATTACTCCAATAGAGGATTGTGAATTGAAATCTAAACTATATAAGCTTCTGCAAACATACATTAAAGATAATTACTTTTCTTGGATAATGAAAGAGGATGGTTCTTACGCAAAATATGCATTAGATTCAGCAGATAATCGTTCACAAATTAACCTCATAGAAAAATAAAAAAATATTGATTTTTATAACATTTAAAAAAAATACTTAATATTTTAAAAAATTTTTTATTTTCATAAAAGCCTTTCATATCAAAAGATTTCAAGAAATTGGCCTAAAAAAAGATTTTTTTGTCTTTAAAGTTTCAAAGTAAAAGTAGTTTTTATTTCAATTTCAGTGCTAGCTTTTTAAAAAATCCATTATTTAGGAGGCCAGGGTGATGGGGATCCCTCTGGAATCTGCAAAGAGCTCTTCAGATAGTAATTTTGATGAGCCAAGATTACCAAACACTGCGGGCAAGTCTCGCAAAACAAAATCCAGTCTAACTTCAAAACAAAGCCAAAAAAAATCTGGAAGACTCGCTTCGGATTCTATTGGTTATTACTTAAGTAGCATTGGTAGAGTGCCTCTTCTAACTCCAGCCGAGGAAATAGAGTTAGCTCATCATGTTCAAAACATGAAGAAATTACTACAAATTCCTGAAACGGATAGAACGCACCGCAATCTTTACCAAATTAAGATTGGCAAAAGAGCTCGCGATAGAATGATGGCAGCTAATCTAAGACTAGTTGTCTCTGTTGCAAAAAAATACCAAAACCAAGGGCTGGAATTATTAGACCTTGTCCAAGAAGGAGCTATTGGTCTAGAAAGAGCTGTAGATAAATTTGATCCTGCTATGGGATATAAATTCTCAACTTATGCTTACTGGTGGATTAGGCAAGGAATGACAAGAGCAATTGATAACAGTGCAAGAACAATCCGTTTGCCTATTCACATAAGTGAAAAACTATCCAAAATGAGAAAAGTTTCTAGAGAATTGTCTCATAAATTTGGTAGGCAACCTACCAGATTAGAAATGGCAACTGAGATGGGAATTGATCAAAAAGATTTAGAGGATTTAATTTCTCAAAGTGCTCCTTGCGCCTCTCTCGATGCTCATGCAAGAGGCGAAGAAGACCGAAGCACCCTAGGCGAACTTATACCTGATCCAAACTGTGAAGAGCCTATGGAAGGCATGGATAGAACTATTCAAAAAGAACATTTAGGAACTTGGCTTGCTCAACTAAATGAAAGAGAGCAAAAAATCATGAAGCTTAGATTTGGCCTAGATGGTGCAGAACCATTAACACTCGCAGAAATAGGAAGACAAATTAACGTTTCGCGAGAAAGAGTACGTCAACTAGAAGCAAAAGCAATATTAAAACTTAGAGTAATGACAACTCAACAAAAAGCAGCTTAATAAAATTGATAAAATTTGCGGTAATTGTATTATATTTATTTTCAATTTTTTTAATATCAGCGTTTTTTAAAAAATTTAATGAAGATAGCAAAGAAATTGTAAGAAAAATAATACATATTGGAATAGGACCTTTAATACCAATTGCACAATTTTTAAAAATTGATCAAAATTCAGCTCTAATTTTTACAGGAATTGTTTCCTTAATGGTTCTAATCAATTATTCCTATAAATTATTTCCAACAATTGAAGATGTTGAGAGAAAAAGTTATGGAACATTATTTTATTGTATTAGTTTATTTATTTTAATTTGTCTTTTTTGGGATAAAGATCCATATGCATTAATTACTGGATTTTTTATAATGACTTTCGGGGATGGATTGGCTGGTCTAATAGGCAAAAACGTCAACTCAAAGAGTTGGATTTTTTTTAAACAAAAAAAGTCTTTATTTGGTACTTTGACGATGTTTTTAATTAGCTCAATAGTAGTTTTCTCAATAGGATACACAAAACAAAGTAGTTTAAATTTAAATTATTTTGCAATAGCTTTTTTAGCAACTGTTCTTGAACAATTTAGTGTTTTAGGAATAGATAACTTCATTGTTCCAATCACATCAGCATTATGCTTTAATTTTTTTATAACTAATTAACTGAACTATACAAAATAGCGAGCAATTCTTTCGTCGTTTCTATATCTATGCACGCATCTGTAATGCTTCTGCCAAACTCAAGATCCTCTTTTTTTAAAAGTTTTTGATTACCTTCTTTCAAATGACTTTCAAGCATAACTCCTAAAATATTTTTTTCACCATTACGTATTTGAGAAGCTATATTTTTTAGCACTTCCGACTGTTTTCGGAAGTCTTTGTTGGAATTCCCATGACTACAATCAACCATAACTTTATAAGGAAGATTAAATTGCTTTAATTCAGCTGATATTCGTTGAATATGTTGACTTTCAAAATTTGGGCCTTTTGAGCCGCCTCTTAAAACTATATGGCCATCTGGATTTCCTGTAGTATTAACAATAGAAGCCATTCCATTAGCATTTACACCTAAGAAATGATGTGATTTTGAAGCTGACTGCATTGCATTTATTGCAGTACTAAAAGAACCATCCGTTCCATTTTTAAAACCTATAGGCATTGATAATCCTGATGCCATTTCCCTATGAGTCTGACTTTCTGTGGTCCTCGCGCCTATAGCTGTCCAACTTATCAAATCGGCAATATATTGAGGAACAATTGGATCTAGTAATTCTGTGGCAGAAGGTATCCCACGAGTTGCTAGATATGAAAGCAAACTTCTTGCCCTTCTTAAACCGGTATTAATATCATAAGAATCATCTAGATGAGGATCATTGATAAGTCCCTTCCATCCAATAGTTGTTCTTGGTTTCTCAAAATATACTCTCATAATTATTTCTAATTTATCTTTATAAATTTCTCGAAAGTTTTGAATATATTGTGAATATTCCTTTGCCGCCTCTAGATCATGAATTGAACATGGACCAACAATGACTAAAAGCTTCTGATTATTATGATGCAGAATATTTTGTATCGATCTTCTTGTTTTAGATACTGTATTGGCAGAGTTATGATCTAAAGGTATATCATTATGTAATCTGCTTGGAGGTATTAATGGACGTGTTTCAACAACATGTAAATCTGATGTCTTTTCCAAAGCTGAATTATTTGATGATGTCGTCATTGATTAATTAAGAAATTTGAATATTTAAAAAAGCATTTATGAATACTATCCTTTTCAATATTAAAAATAACAATAGATTAGGCTTTAAACCTTACTAATGAAGAATTTGGAAACATTGCTAAAAGATTATGCAGATCACGTAGCTGAAAGAGCTGCCAAAGGAATACCTCCTTTACCTTTAAATGCTGAGCAAACAAATTGTGTTACAAAATTATTGGAACAAGATAGTAAATACGATACATCTTATTTACTTGATTTATTAATAAATAGAGTACCACCAGGAGTTGATGAGGCTGCTTATGTAAAAGCAAGCTGGCTTACAGCTATAGTTAATTCCGAAAAATATTGCAAATCAATAAAACCTGAAAAAGCAATTGAAATATTAGGGACAATGATAGGCGGATATAATGTAAATTCTCTAGTTGAAATAATTAAAGGAGCAAATAGTTTACTAGCTAAAAAAGCAGCAGAAGTTTTAAAAGATATTATTCTTGTTTACGACTCAGCTAATGAAATTTATGAATTATCTCAAGATAATATTTATGCAAAAGAAGTGGTAAACAGTTGGGCAAATGCAGAATGGTTCAAAAATAAAAAAGTTCTAGAGAAGGAAATTACTTGTTTAGTCTTTAAAGTTGACGGGGAGACAAACACAGATGACTTATCCCCGGCTGTTCATGCAACAACACGGCCAGATATTCCAATGCACGCACTGGCTATGCTGGAATTTAAAAAACCAGATGGACTAAAGATTCTTGATAATTTAAAAAAACAAGATTTACCAATAGCTTATGTTGGAGATATTGTTGGGACAGGGAGTTCTAGAAAGTCTGCTATTAATTCACTGATTTGGCATATAGGCAAAGATATCCCTTTTGTTCCAAACAAAAAAACAGGTGGAATAGTAATTGGTAACAAAATAGCCCCTATTTTCTTTAATACCGCACAAGATTCAGGAGCTTTACCTATAGAAGCTGACGTATCTCATATGAAAACAGGAGATGTTATTAAAATATATCCTTATGAAGGCATTATTAAAAAAATTGAAAAAGATTCCAATACTGAAGAATTTATAAGCCAATTCGACTTGAGTCCATCAACTCTTAGTGATGAAATTCAAGCTGGCGGCAGAATAAATCTCATGATTGGAAGATCTCTTACAGACAAAATTAGAAACAAATTAGATTATCAACCGAGTGAAATATTCATACGACCACAAAATACAAAAGAAAGTAATTCTGGCTTTACTCAAGCTCAAAAAATAGTAGGAAAAGCATGCGGTTTAGATGGAGTAAGGCCAGGAATGACTTGTGAACCAATTATGACCACAGTTGGCAGTCAAGATACTACTGGCCCAATGACTAGAGATGAACTAAAAGAACTAGCTTGTTTAGGATTCACTGCTGATTTAGTTATGCAAAGTTTTTGTCATACAGCTGCCTATCCTAAACCAGTAGATATCGTTACTCATAGAGAATTACCTGATTTTATATCTCAAAGAGGTGGGGTGGCTCTTAAACCTGGAGACGGCATAATTCATAGCTGGCTTAATAGAATGCTTCTCCCTGATACTGTTGGGACTGGTGGAGATAGTCATACAAGATTCCCTCTTGGCATTTCATTTCCTGGAGGCTCGGGTATTGTTGCCTTTGCCGCTGCAATAGGATCAATGCCATTAAATATGCCGGAATCAGTTCTAATTAAATTTATAGGAGAATTATTACCAGGCATTACTTTAAGAGATTTAGTTAATGCTATCCCTCTCTTCGCAATTAAAAAAGGACTCTTAACTGTTGAGAAAGCAAATAAGAAAAATATATTTAACGGGAAAATCATGGAAATTGAGGGATTACCTAACTTAAAACTTGAACAAGCTTTTGAACTAACTGATGCTACTGCCGAACGCTCATGCGCTGGTAGCACAATACTTTTATCACAAGAAACTGTTAAAGAATACATTAAGAGTAATATTTGCCTTCTAGAAAAAATGATTGAGAGCAATTATGAAGACTCAAAATCGATTTCAAGAAGAATAAATGATATGAAAAATTGGTTAAAAAAACCCTCATTAATTCAGCCAGATACAAATGCTCAGTATGAAGAAATCATTGAAATTGATTTAGCAAAAGTAACGCAGCCTATAGTTGCTTGCCCTAACGATCCAGATAATGTAAAAGAAATCACTGATGTTTCAAATACAAATATTGACGAGGTTTTTATAGGTTCTTGCATGACAAATATTGGTCATTACAGAGCAGCTGCAAAAGTTCTTGAAGGTGTGCAACATTTAAAAGCTAAATTATGGATTTGTCCACCAACAAAAATGGATGAAGAAACTCTAAAAGCTGAAGGGTATTATAAAATTTTTGAAAATTGTGGTGCAAGATTAGAGTTACCAGGCTGTTCTTTATGTATGGGAAATCAAGCCAGAGTAGATGAAGGTTCTGTAGTATTTTCTACTAGTACAAGAAATTTTGACAATAGACTTGGGAAAAATGCACAAGTATTTTTAGGAAGTGCTGAATTAGCAGCTGTTTGCGCACTGCTTGGAAAAATTCCTACATTAAAAGAATATCAGGATATTACTAAAAATAAAATTAATCCATATTCAGATGAACTTTATCGTTATCTTCAATTTGATGAAATACACGATTTCAGCTTGTCAAAGTGATCATGGACCATGCCAAACCTAATAAAAGAGGATATTCAAAAAACAGGTAATAATTCTTCGAGTAGCATCAAAAAATTATTAAGACAAAGATCTCTTGTCGTTGCATTGTCGCTCTTATTAACAGGCTTAGGAGCTTCAATTACAAGCATATCTTTTAAAACTGGAATCTACTTTATTAACAATTTTAGATTGGAACTATTAGAGCAATTCCCATCTATCACGGTATTACCAATCTTTGGAGCTGTAGGAGGAGCCATTGCAGGATTTTTGATCAAAAATATTGCGCCTGCTGCAAAAGGTTCAGGTGTGAGTCAAATTATGGGTTTCTTAAGGCATAAAAAAGTTCCAATGAATTTAAAAGTAGGATTAGTAAAGCTCACATCAGGAATTATCGCTATTGGTAGTGGCTTCCCTCTAGGTCCAGAAGGTCCATCGGTTCAAATGGGAGGATCAGTTGCTTGGCAAATGGCTAAATGGCTAAAAGCCCCTACAGCCTTCAGAAGAGTAATAGTTGCAGCAGGCGGTGGTGCTGGAATAGCTGCAGTTTTTAGCGCTCCATTGGGAGGATTTGTTTATGCGATAGAAGAACTATTAAACTCTGCTAGACCAGTAGTTTTACTGTTAGTCTTAATTACAACTTTCATCGCAGATTCATCTGCAGATATTATTCAAGCCTTAGGTTTAGATCCTAAAGCAGGGGGCTTTGATTTTAACCTTGGATTTCTGATTCAAAGAGAATATGACCCATCAGTTTTTTTCTTACCTATAGATTTTATTTACCTAGTTTTACTTGGAATAATTATTGGTATTTTCGCGGAAATGTACAGCAGATATGTTTTATTTATGCAAAATATTGGTAAAAAGTGGTATAAAAATAAATTTGTTTTAAAAATGTGTATCTGTGGATTTATTTTAGGAAGTATCTATTCTTTTTTACCTAGTACATTTCATAATCTAGATGAATTACAAAAAATAATAGCTGAGCAAAATACAAGTATTGGCATTGCTTTGTTAGCAGTATTAGTATTATTTATTACTACCGGTTTAGCTGCAGCATCTGGAGCTCCTGGAGGATTATTCTACCCAATGCTTACGTTAGGAGGGTCAATTGGACTAATAATGGGAAGCTGGGTAGAAATTGCCACAGGACATGCACCCAGTACCTACATTTTTGCTGGAATGGGAGCTTTCGTAGCAGGATGTTCGCGAACTCCAATAACAGCGATGTTTTTAGCTTTTGCTTTAACAAAAAATTTATTAATAATGAAACCTGTCTTAATTAGCTGCATAGCCAGTTTTTTGATAGCAAGAGCTTTTAATGAAGAATCAATTTACGAGAGACAAATACAAATTGAGATAGAGGAATAAAAATTATTTTCAATCAAAAACAGCAGTTTTGCTGTTATAAACAAATACTTGATGATTTAGATGTAATCTAACAGCTCTTGCTAGAGCTATTCTTTCAATATCTCTTCCTTTTCTAATCAAATCATCAACTTCATCCCTATGACTCACATTAACTGTGCATTGCTCTATTATCGGGCCTTCATCAAGATCTTGAGTAACATAGTGAGCAGTAGCACCGATTAATTTAACACCTCTCTTCCAAGCTCGATGATATGGTTGTGCCCCCTTAAATGCAGGCAAAAAAGAATGATGAATATTTATTATTGAAGAAAACTTTTTTAAAAACGAATCGCTCAAGATTTGCATATATTTAGCTAATACAACAAGATCAATTTCATATTCTTTTAGTAAATTTAAACATTGATCTTCAATATCAGATTTAGCAAGATTAAAGGTATCAATGTGGACAAATTTTGCATTAAAATCATTTGCAATATTTTCAAGTTCAAAATGATTTGAAATTATTATGGGCACTTTCATCTTGAGTTCACCATTTCTTACTCGCCAAAGTAAGTCAATCAAACAATGATTTTGTTTGCTCACAAAAATAGCAACATTTGGTATTTCATCTGCATAATTTATTTTAAATTTTCCGTTTACGTCCGCTGCAATTTTTTTAAATTGATTATAAATTTCATCTCTATTAACATATGAATTTTTACTATTCCACTCAATTCGACTAAGAAACAAACCTGCATCTTGATCTGTATGATGATCAGAATGCTTTATATTGCCCCCATAATCTGAAATCCAGCTTGTAAGTTTACTCACAAGACCAGGTTTATCAGGACAAACAATTTTGAATATAATTGAAGGATGTTCCAAAAAGAATGTTAACTTTTGTAGTCAAATAAGTAAGTATATCTAATATATCAATGAAAAGCTTAAAAGAAAATTTTCAAACATCACACATACTTATAATTGGATCGGGAATTATAGGAAAATTTAACGCTTTAGAATTATCAGAATTAGGATTTCAGATAACTATTGTAGATCCAGCTCAACATAAAAATAGTAGCAATGCTGCTTTAGGCATCCTAATGGGTAATATCTATCAAAAAAGGAGAGGTAGAAGTTGGAATCTAAGGAAACAAAGCATAGAATTATGGCCAAAATGGATTAAATTCTTGCAAGAATTTAATTATGAGTTAAATATTACAAAGCCATTAATACAATTAACCAGAAATGAAGAAAAATTTAAAAAATTAGAGAAATTTATCAATGAAAATAATGATGATCACTTACGAGTTTTAGAAAAAGACTCAATTTTTATTAAGAATATAAATAAGGCTTTCCAGACAAAAAATATAAAGGGAATTATTTCCCTCAAAGATGGGCGAATAAATGCTAATTCATTACTCAAAACTTTAGATATGTATCTAAAAAATAAAAAAATAAATTATTTAAAAGAAGAAATAATAAAAATCAGAAAATCAAATAATCAATGGATTTCTACAACAAGAGACAAAGATGAAATCAAATCTGACATAGTTATTTTGTGTAATTCTCTAAAAGCGGTTGATTTAATAGATAACCTATCTCACAACCTCAAATTAAAACCTGTTTTAGGTCAAGCAATAGAAGTTGATATCAATGATGCGGAAGTTGATTTATTATCACTTCCAAAACAATTCAATATAGATGGTAAAAATATAATTCCAAAATCAAAAAATAAGCTCATTATTGGTTCAACTGACGAGTATAGTACCAAGCCAGAAAATAATATATTCGAAAAACTTACAAATTTTCTTGATAAAAAACCTAGTTGGCTTTCGAATGGAAAAATTTCTAAAAAATGGTTTGGTATAAGATCTAGACCCGATGGGGAACCATCACCAATAATGAAAAATTTAGATGATGGCCTAATAATATGTACAGGTTTTTATAAAAATGGAATTTTACTTGCTCCAGCTTGTTCTAGATGGGTTGCTAATGAAATTAAACAATACCTTTCTTAATCTTTTGTTTCAGTAAAGTCTGCATCAATTACATCATCTGACCCTTTATCGTTTGAGTCATTCTTTTCTGGACCACCAGCTGAACCAGGTGAAGGAGGTTGATTACCTGGTTGCTGATAAACAGATGAACCGACTGCATAAAGTTCTTGCTGAAGCTCTTCAAGAAGTTTTTTCATTGATTCATAATCTTCTTTTGATGTCGCCTCTTTTAAAGCATTACTTTTTTCTTCAACCTTAGACTTTACTGCTGCATCAACTTTGTCTCCAAGCTCACCAAGTTGCTTTTCTGTCTGATATACAAGTGTTTCAGCCTGATTTTTTAAATCAATTTTTTCTCTTTTTTCTTTATCTACAGATGCATTTGATTCTGCATCTTTTACCATTTTTTCTACCTCATTATCTGATAAAGTAGACGCACCAGTGATAGAAATACTTTGTTCTTTGCCGCTTCCCTTATCTTTAGCGGTAACACTTAGAATACCATTTGCATCTATATCAAATGTAACTTCAATTTGAGGAACACCTCTTGGTGCTGAGGGTATACCGTCCAATCTAAAAGTTCCTAAACTTTTGTTATCAGAGGCCATTTCTCTTTCACCCTGTAATACATGTATTTCTACATTTGTTTGTCCGTCTACAGCAGTTGAATATGTCTCAGATTTTTTCGTAGGTACTGTAGTATTTCGATTTATCATTTTTGTCATAACCCCTCCTAAAGTCTCTACACCTAAAGAAAGTGGAGTAACATCAAGCAACAATATATCTTTAACTTCACCTGCTAAAACTCCTCCCTGAATAGCTGCTCCAACGGCAACTACCTCATCAGGATTAACAGTTTGATTAGGTTCCTTACCTATTATTGTTTTAACTAAATCTAAAACAGCAGGTATCCTAGATGAGCCTCCAACCATCACAACCTCATCAATTTCACTAGTAGAAATTTTTGCATCACTTATGGCTCTCTCTACTGGAGTCTTACATCTGTCGATTAAAGAAGCTGCTAATTCTTCAAACTTTGCTCTAGTTAAATTCAGATCCAAATGTTTTGGTCCTTCAGGAGTCGCAGTAATAAAGGGTAAATTTATTTCACTTTGCGTAGCATTTGAAAGCTCAATTTTTGCTTTTTCTGCTGCTTCAGTAAGTCTTTGTAAAGCTTGCTTGTCTTGTCTAAGGTCAATTCCCTCATTTGATTTAAAAGTACTAGCTAAATGATCTACGATACACCTATCAAAATCATCACCACCAAGATGGGTATCTCCAGATGTGGATAGAACTTCAGTTACTCCATCACCAGCTTCAATAACTGAGACATCAAATGTTCCTCCCCCTAAATCAAAAACAAGTATTTTCTCATTTTCTTTATCCAAACCATATGCTAATGCTGCTGCAGTTGGCTCATTAACTATTCTAAGAACTTCTAAACCAGCAATCTTTCCAGCATCTTTTGTAGCCTGTCTTTGAGAATCATTAAAATAAGCTGGAACAGTTATAACAGCCTGAGTAACTTTTTCACCAAGATATTTCCCTGCATCATCAGCTAACTTTCTCAAGACTTGAGAACTAACCTCTTCTGGAGAAAATTGCTTATCCAAAATAGGGCACTTTAATTTGACACTAGAACCAGATTTTTCAACAGAATAACTGACGTCTTTAGATTCTTCATTAACTTCATCAACTCTTCTACCCACAAAACGCTTTGCAGAATAAAAAGTATTTTCAGGATTCATAACAGCTTGCCTTTTTGCAATTTGTCCAACAAGCTGGTCTTGATTTTTTGTATATGCAACAACTGATGGAGTAGTTCTGAAACCCTCTGCATTTGCTATTACAGTAGGTTTACCACCTTCCATTACAGCGACACAACTATTAGTTGTTCCTAAATCGATTCCTACAACCTTACCCATGGGTAAATTCTCATATTTGATATTCTCCATAATCGGTCATTGGCGTCATTATTGTTACTCAAAGACGGGGTGTGGTTCCCGAACAGATCGCAATTTAAAAAAAAAAATTTCTAAAAATGATCACAAGTAACACGTCTTTTATTGGATTAATTGGCAATCCAGTAAGCCATTCTTTGTCACCAATCATGCAAAATGCCGCCCTTCAATATTTAGGCCTAGATTTAATTTATATTGCAATACCTTGTAGAGATAAAGATCTAGAATTGGTTCTCAGTTCTTTGAAAAAAATTAATTGCAAGGGGTTAAATATTACAATTCCTCATAAAGAAAAAGTATTTGAACTTTGTAGTGAAATTTCCCCTATTGCTAACAAACTAAAAGCAATTAATACCCTCAAATTAAATTTCGAGAAAGAATGGAGCGCAACTAATACAGATGTAGAGGGATTTATTTACCCTTTAAAAAGCTTAGATTTAACTAACAAGCAAGCTACTGTACTTGGCTCCGGTGGGGCTGCAAGATCTGTTATTCAGGGATTAATAAATTTAAATTTTTCAACAATTTCAGTTGTATCACGTAACAAATTATCACTAGATGAATTAATAAAAAATTTTGGAAATCAAATTGCAATTCAAGGTTACTCAAATAATGATAATAGGACTCAAAATTTAATTAAAGAAGCAGATTTAATTGTAAATACAACACCAGTAGGAATGAAAACAACTACAAATGAAAAAAATATATTGCCATATGGGGAAACTTTTTGGAGATCTCTTAAATCGCAAACAATTGTTTACGATTTAATATATAATCCAGCTCCAACCCCATTATTAAAATTTAGCGACAAAAAAGGATGCATGACTATCGATGGATTACAAATGCTTGTTGCTCAAGGAATAAAATCATTATCATTTTGGACAGATGGTTTAGAAGTACCTTTTCACATTATGAATGATGCACTAAAAAAATATCTTTAAAAATAATGATGCTAGTTTTAAGAAACTACCCGTCGTAATGTATCGTAAATAATGAACAGACGCTCATCACATCTATTTATGAGCCAAAGACCTTGTCTGAAACTATGAATGATCAACAACCTTATTACGAAACCATGTACATCCTCCGCCCAGATATTGCGGAAGATGAAGTAACTAATCACATTGATAAATACAATAAACTGTTAGAAGAATTTGGCGGTACTATCCTTGATAGTCAAATGAGGGGCAAGAGAAGATTAGCTTATCAAATAGCAAAACATAGAGAAGGTATATACGTACAATTGAGTCATCAAGGTGATGGACAACATATTTTTAAAATTGAAAAAGCAATGAGACTCGGTGAAGATGTTATTAGATACATGACCGTCAAACAAGAAGGGCCTTTACCAGCCCCAAGACCTTCTAATAAAAGTACAGCTCAATCAGAAAATAAAGATAATCAAGAAGCAAACGTTGAATTGAAAGAAAAACAACCAGTAACAGACCCTGATGACTCAACTTCAGGAAAAAACGATACTAAAATCAAAGAAAATGCAGAATCTTAAATGTTAATCATTTGTTTTTGAATTTAACTCGGCCCATATTTTATTAGACATACCCCACATATAAATAAAACCCTCAGCTAAAGAATGATTAAAGACATCGTCTTTACTATAAGTTGCTAAATCTTCCCTATAAAGTGAATTATTTTCCGACATTCTTCCAATCACTATTGCGTTCCCCTTATGAAGTCTAATCTTTACTCTTCCATTAACTGAATTTTGAGTGGATGAAATAAAAGCATCTAAACTATCCTTCAGAGGTCCAAACCAAAAACCTTGATAAACTAATTGACTCCATTTTTTTTCCACTATTCCTTTAAAATTAATAACATCTGGGTTTAAGGTTATACTCTCTAATTCTTTATGAGCTTTGATTAAAAGTAGGAGGCCAGGTGTTTCGTAAATTTCTCTACTTTTGATTCCTACTACTCGATCTTCAATCATATCTATTCTTCCAAAACCATGTTCACCTGCAAGATCATTAGCTTTTTGAATAATCTCCACTGGAGTTAAAAATGCATTATTAATCCCAACTGGAAACCCATTTTTAAAAACAATTTCTATATCTTGAGGGGAATCAGGTGAATTATCAATTGAAGATGTCATTGCAAAAATTTCTTCAGGTGCTTCTTGCATTGGGTCTTCTAATATCCCCGCTTCAACACTTCTACCAAGGAGGTTTACATCTATTGAATATGGTGATTTTTTTGATACAGGTGCAGGAATGCCAAATTTTTCTCCATACAATATCGCCTCTTCTCTACTCATATTCCATTCCCTTGCAGGAGTAATTATTTTTAAATCAGGCCCTAAAGCATTAATTGCTAAATCAAATCGAACTTGATCATTCCCTTTACCAGTACATCCATGAGCTACTGCATCGGCATTAATCTCTCTTGCAGTATCTACAAGTTTTTCAGCAATTAAAGGCCTAGCAAGAGCAGTAGATAAAGGATATTTATCTGAATATAATGCATTTGCTCTAATAGCTGGAAAAGCGTATCTTTCAACAAAACTATTCACTAAATCACCAACTATTGATTTAGATGCACCAGAATTTAAAGCTTTTTGCCTAATAAGTTCCAAATCTTCGCCTTGTCCAAGATCTGCCACAAAAGTAACCACCTCTGAAATACCATATTCATTCTTTAAATATGGAATACAAACGCTCGTATCAACGCCGCCAGAATAAGCTAGGACAACTTTTTTTACCTGCTGCATTTAAATTTGCTCCATAAATTTTTTATTGTTGACGTAATCAAGAATTTGAAAACTTATTAAAAACTAATATTATTGTAACTAAAAGAGCTGGTCCAAAAACTAGTAATAAGAGAAGAAAGTTATTAATTATTAAAACATTTGGATTCAAGTATCCAATAAGTTTAAATAATCCAGACAGTAACAATGAAATTAGCCAAATAACAAAGTATTTTAAATTTCCTTTATCAAACAAAGTTTTTCGTGTGCATTATTATGTATTATCTTATATATAGAACATAACCTTTAATGGACTCAAATAAACTAAAACTAAAATTAGATGATATTTCTGAGGTTAACCCTGCTTTAACTTGTTATCACAGAGATGATCCAGCTCCTGTTTTACCATTAAGAGATGAACCTGATCTACTATCTTGGCTTGAGAATACAGGAAGACTTGTTGCTGAAAAAGATGGAGATTCACAAGAGATTAGTACGATAGAAGAAGAGGAGCTTTCAGCACTTATGGGAGAAAAAGAAGACTATAAAACTGAAGAAGACACTTCAGAAGATGATTGGGAAGATTAAAAAATTTAACTTTAAATCATTATTTATACTAAATACTTTTGCTTTAATAGTTACCTCCTATTTTTTTAATAGTTTTATTTTTATAGGAGTTTACACATTATTTTTTTTTATTTCTTTATGGATCACAAAAAGTGGTCTAAGAATAATCCAAAAATTAAATTTACTACAAAATATTAGAACTGACGGGCCTTCCAATCACTTTAAAAAAAGTGATACCCCAACAATGGGTGGATTGTTTATGGTCATACCTTTTTTAATTTTTCTTTTAATAATAAATTTACATTTAAGTTCTCCAAAATTATTACTTTTATTACTTACTATTTTTGGTTTCTTCATTACTGGTTTTTTAGATGATTATTTAAGCATTAAAAACAAAGAGAATACAGGATTAAAATCAAAAGAAAAATTTATTTTACAAAGTATCATCTCAATAATTTTTATATTTTTAGCTTATGAAAAAAATTTGATAAATCCATTAGTTGCAGTATCTGACTCTTGGGGAATAAATATGAATATTTTTATATTTCCAATCTCTTTTTTAGTATTAGTTGGATTAAGTAATTCAGTAAATTTGTCTGATGGACTAGATGGACTAGCGGCTGGATGTAGTGCAATTGTCTTTTATGGATTGGGTACAGAAATATTAATGAAAGAACAGCAAGAGCTTATTGTTTTTAGTCTTTTATGTTATTCAATGTCGGGCATTTGTTTAGGATTTCTCAGATATAATAATTATCCTGCAAAAATATTTATGGGTGATACGGGATCATTAAGTATTGGTGCAATTCTGGGATCTATAGCGTTATTAACAAATAGCATTTTTACCTTATGTATTTTCTCAGGAATCTTCATTGTTGAATCTTTATCGGTAATTATTCAAGTAGGGTTTTTTAAAATTACAAAAAAATTATTTCATAATGGGAAACGCATATTTTTAATGGCACCAATACACCACCATTTTGAACTTAAAGGAGTTAAGGAACAGAAAATAGTTGAAAATTTTTGGAAAATCAACATTTTACTTGTAATTTTAGGTATAGTTTTAAAAATCAATCTATAACAAATTTGTTATGAATTTTTTTACATGGAAAGATAATGGATTAACAAGTGACTGCTCTAGTCTTGATGCAATGGCATCAAGATTTGAAGAAACTGCTAATTTAATGAAAAAACTATCTAAGAAAGGCTTCAAACTAAAAAAGACACATAAAAATCAACTAATTATTCACACTGATCCTAAGGAATTTGATCAATGGGGTTTTATAAGTGAAGAACTTCCTTTTAAACAACTCTGTTTAATATCAGATGAAGAATCGCTATTAAACCTTAAAAACTCTTCTTTGAGTATTGATAAATAATTACGAACATGAGTGTTCCAACTAAAATGCCTATGAACACCTTCAATCCCATTTCTGCTCCATAATTTCCACTGAGCATTATTAGTAATTCCTTTTTCAAGAATAACTTTAAACTTGTTTATATCGGTAACATCTACTAAAAGTCCATTTTCGCATTTTGAGCAAATTTCTTTGGGTCCTCCATCGTCTGTTGATATTATTGGCAAACCACATGAAGAAGCTTCAAGGAGTGTTAGACCAAAAGGCTCTGTTAAAGCTGGATTAACAAATACCCCTCCCCTGCTAGCGGCCCATCTATATAAAGCAGGAATCTGACTTGGAAGATGCTTTTTTGGATAAGCAACCTTTCCATACAGATTATATTTATCAATAGCTTCAAAAATATTTTGGAAAACATCTTTTTGTTGAGAGTCAAGTTTCGAAGTACTATCTCGACAACCCAAAATCAAAATTAAATTAGTTTTTCTTTTTAATTTTTCAGATCTTCCATAAGCTTCGATCAAAGAAGGAATATTTTTTCTTCGTACAGCTCTAGAAATAGTCAATAATGGAGGTTTTGTTAAATCCTTTAAAAAAGGTTTCATCATATTGTCAATATCAGCTGTCTCTGTTGTCGAGTGAATATGGTGAAACTTATTATGATCAACTCCAGGCGCAATCACTCTAGCTTTGTGAGGAGAAAAAGAAAAATATTGGGAATACTGATAAACTGACTCTTGTTTAGTACTTGTTACAACAATATCTGCAGACTTTAAAGCTTTTTCTTCTGCCTCAATTCTTTTACTTATGGAATAAAGCTTTTCTATTTGATTAGATTTTAAACCAGTGTCAAGTAATTTCCTTTGTTTTTCTCTCCCTAAGGAATGACCAGTAAAAATAAATGGAACATTTAAGGATTTACTAAGTTTAACGCCTACGTATCCAGCATCTGCATAATGCGCATGAATAAAATTAGGCTTATTATTTTTTTTATAGTATGCAATGAGGCTTTCAGTTAATTCATCTAAATAAGGCCAAAGCAATTCCTTTCTTAAATATTTATTTGGTCCAAATTTAAATCTTAAAATTCTGACTCCAGGCGCTACAAATTCTTCTTCTTGCGAATAATCATTATCAATTTTAGGGTCATTAATTAAACGAGTCACTAAATCTACTTGGTCAACATCAGCAGTATTCGCTAAACTTTTTACTAACTCTAAAACGTATTGTGTTTGCCCTCCAGTATCTGGATCTCTGCCTAATTCAAGATTTTTAGATCGTATCAGACCATGTAAATGTAAATGTAAAAATTTAAACCTCATTCAGCAAATCCTCAGAACAATGCCCTTTAATACAAATAAGCTGAATTTCTCGAAGAAATATTAAGAAACCATTATGTTTTAAAATTTTTGTCGCTAAGTAAATTTTTCAAAAAGAAGTCTCACACTAATCTTATACAACTTTAAAAGAAATTATCTTCGTAATCAATTATTTAATAATACGAAGAAATACAACTAAAAAAATTTATTTTAGAACCTTTTTAAGATATTTTGCTGTATGACTAGTGAGATGTGTAGCTACATCTTCAGGAATACCTTCTGCAATAATTTCCCCGCCCTTATCACCTCCATCAGGTCCTAAATCAATAATCCAATCCGAACATCTTATAACATCTAAATTATGTTCTATAACAATTACCGAATTACCTTTATCTACCAAACGTTGAATTACATCCATTAACTTATGAACATCATAAAAACTTAAACCCGTAGTAGGTTCGTCAATCAAATATAGAGTTTTTCCAGTAGCTCTTTTAGATAATTCTGTAGCCAACTTAACTCTTTGAGCCTCTCCACCAGATAATGTAGGAGCTGGTTGACCTAATTTTACATATCCTAATCCGACATCTACTAGTGTGGATAATCTATCAGCAGCTTGAGGTATAGCAGAAAAAGTTTCTGAAGCTTGCTCAACAGTCATCTCTAAAACATCTGATATATTAAAACCTTTGTATTTTACCTGAAGAGTTTCTCTATTAAAACGAGCTCCTTTGCATACTTCACATTGAACATAGACATCAGGTAAAAAATTCATTTCAATAACGTTGACTCCTTGACCTTTACACGCTTCGCATCTACCTCCTTTAACATTAAAACTAAATTGGCCAGCCTGATAACCCCTTGCTTTTGCTTCAACAGTGGCAGTAAAAATCTGCCTTATAGGATCGAAAGCACCTGTATAGGTAGCTGGATTTGATCTTGGTGTTCTCCCTATTGGAGATTGATCAATAACGATAACTTTATCAATTGCCTTTATACCCTTTAACTCTTTTACCCCTTGTGGAAAAGGAACCTTTAATCCTAGAGAATGACATAAGGCAGGGTGGAGTAATTCATTTATCAAAGTACTTTTTCCACTACCACTTACACCAGTTACAGAAACCAATCTTCCTAAAGGAAATTCTACAGATATATTCTTTAAATTATTTTTAGAACAATTATTTAAAATTAAACTTTTTTTAACAGATGATCTACGTTCTTTTGGAGTTGGAATCGACTTCCTTCCACTAAGATATGCCCCAGTTAATGACCTATCTGATTGCAAGACATCTTGATATGATCCTTTAGCAATAATTTCACCACCATAAACACCTGCACCTGGGCCAATATCTACTAAATAATCTGCCGATTTCATAGTGTCTTCATCATGTTCCACTACAACTAAAGTATTTCCTAAGTCTCGTAAGCTTTTTAATGTTTCTAATAATCTCTCATTATCTCTCTGGTGTAAACCAATACTTGGTTCATCTAGTACATATAAAACGCCAGTAAGGCCTGCACCTATTTGCGTAGCCAATCTAATACGCTGAGCCTCTCCACCAGACAAAGTCATGGCTGGTCTATCTAAAGTTAAATAATCTAAGCCTACGTTAATTAAAAACTTCAAACGTAAACGGATCTCTTTTAAAACCAATTCACCTATCTGCTTTTGTTTTTCAGATAAAGATATATTTTCCTTCTTATTCTTACCTAATCCCATTATTCGCTCGATATGAGTTAAGGTTTCAGAAACGCTTATAGAAGTTAAATCAGTTATGTTGTATGGACCAAGTTTAACGGCCAAAGCCTCAGGTCTTAATCTTTTTCCAACACATGTCTTACAAGGCACTAACTCTAAGTACTTTTCTAACTTTTGTTTAACTGATTCTCCATTAGCTTCATTCAATTGCCTTTCTAATATTGGTAAAATTCCCTCAAAAGGCCTTTCAAAACCACTAGAAGTTTTAAAACGACTATCAGCTTGAATTAATATTGGTTTATCTGATCCTAAAAGTAGAACGTTTTTTTGCAAATCAGTTAAATCTTTCCAAGGAGTTTTTAATTCAAAACCATAAGCTTGTCCTACAGAATAAAGTAAAGAAAAATAATAAGTATTATCCTTTTCACTCCAAGGCGCTATTGCAGCATAAACAGGTAATGTTTTATCAGGTATAACTCTATCAGCAGTAAATTTTTTTAAATAACCAATACCATGGCAGTCTGGACAAGCACCATATGGGCTGTTAAACGAAAATAATCTTGGAGAAAGTTCCTCAACAATAGAACCATGCACAGGACAAGCATAATTTTCTGAATATAATTTTTCTCTCTCTAAGTTAGGAGGTAAGTTTTCTCCTTTTTTTGGAACAACTTCTACTATGGCTAAACCATCGCCTCTTTTGAGACAAGTTTGTAGAGAATCATTCAATCTTTCTTGTATTCCCTCTCTTGAAATTAATCTATCAACAACTACCTCAATATTATGAATTTGATTTTTATCTAATTCAATACTATCGGCAAGTTCTCTTACTTCTCCATTAATTCTTACCCTAGCAAAGCCTTCAGCAGCTAATCCACTTATTAATTTTGTATGCGTTCCTTTCTTCCCCCTTACAACAGGAGCCAATAATTGATACCTTGTACCTTCTGGCAAAAGAATGATTTGATCAACCATTTCATCAATTGTTTGAGGAGCAATTGGGATCCCACAGTGATGACAATGGGGCTCACCAGCACGGCCAAACAACAATCTTAGATAATCTTGTATCTCTGTTACTGTTCCAACTGTTGATCGGGGGTTATGACTTGTAGATTTTTGATCAATTGAAATAGCAGGTGACAAGCCCTCAATATTGTCAACATCTGGTTTATCTACTTGACCCAAAAATTGCCTTGCATATGCTGAAAGACTCTCAACATATCTTCTTTGACCTTCTGCAAAAATCGTATCAAAGGCTAAAGAACTTTTACCACTTCCACTCACACCAGTAAAAACTATAAATTTATTCCTAGGGAGAGAAAGGTCAATATTTTTTAAATTATGCTGACGAGCCCCTCTAATATTGATTGAATTATCTTCTTCAAAACTATAATCAATTTTTTTAACCATGTTTAAATCTATTTATGATTTAAAAAGGTTATTATAGTGGAATTTTTGTTATTTTATGCAGCTGCTCTTTCGATAAGTTTAGAAGCGTAATCATTAGCTTCTTCAAACCCCCCCCCAATCAGTTCTATTAATTCATTTTTTCTTTGTTTTTTTGTTGCTAATTTTGATATTGAAGTATAAGTTAATCCATCAATTACATTCTTTTTCACTTTAAAGTGAGCCGACCCTCCAGCAGCTAAAAAAGGCTGATGTGTAATACATAAAACCTGTTGTCCCTTTGAAATTCTTTTTATTAGATCAAACAAGGAGAATAAAGATTTACCGCTTAAACCATTATCAATTTCATCTAAAAAGAAAGTATTTGTTTTTTTTGAAATACTAGATTTAATCGCTAATAAGAATCTTGACATTTCTCCACCAGAAATCACACTTGATAAGGGAGCAAGCTTCTGATCAGGATTAGCAGAAAACAAAAAATTTATATTATCAATTCCATCGCAGGAAGGCTTACATTCGGCAAATTGAATTGAAAAATTTGCATTTTCTAATCCTAAATTGCTTAAAGTTGAAATTACTGAATACTGTAAATTCTTAGCAATTTTTTTTCTTTCCCTAGACTGAATAGCAAATAAAGAATTTAAATTACTTTGTAAATTTTTTATTTGATCTTCCATATTGCGAATATCATTATGATGATTGTTTTTTTGAAAATATTTTTTTAATTGATCTCGCTTTTCAATTAATTGAGGTAGATCCAATGAAAAAGTTCTCTCCAAGTTTTTTAAAAAAAATAATCTTTTTTGTATTTCTGGAAGATTAGATTCGTGATTTTCTATGTCTTGTAAATATGAGTTTAATGAGAAAATTAAATCTTCAACACCAACTTGAATATTTAATAACTTCTCTCTAAATTTTTGAATCTTTAAATCGAAATCTGCAGTTCTATTTAAAAACTTAATTGATTGATTTATCAAATTCACCACTGATGGTTCATCATGTCTGGAATTATTTAAGTTATCTAAAGATGATTGAATTGAATTATTAATTTCGAGATTATTCACGAGTTTATTTTCTAGTGACTCTAAATATAAAATTTCATCACTGGAAATTAAGTTAGCTTCTTCTAAACTCTTCAACATTTGTTTAATTACTAAGTTATTTTCTTCCTGCTTCCTGGAAGATTCTATTTTTTCACGCATTAGTCTTTTTAAAACTTCACTTTGTCCCCATATATTTTTAATTTTTGAACTAGTATCTCTCAATTCTTGCGAACATAAATCATCAATAATTAATCTTCTCTTCTCTAGAGAATCAAATATAAAAGTATCTGATTGACCTGCAAAATCAATCAACAAATGCCCAAGTTCTACTAATAAAAATTTATTAATTGATAAATTATTAAGGCTATATTTGGATAGGATTTTATTATTTTTTCTATAAGATGTTCTTTTAATTTTTAATTCTGAGGAACTTTTTTGAAAACCATTACTAATTAACCAATCATTAATTTGAGAAGAAGAGGAAAATATCGCCTCAATAGCGCAAAAATCTTTTCCTGGACGTATTAAGTGTTTTAGAGGTATATTAGTTCCACCAAATAAAGCATTTAGGGAATCCAAAATTAATGATTTTCCTGAACCTGAATCCCCGGT
This sequence comes from Prochlorococcus marinus str. MIT 9302, assembly GCF_000759975.1. GTDB lineage: Bacteria > Cyanobacteriota > Cyanobacteriia > PCC-6307 > Cyanobiaceae > Prochlorococcus_A > Prochlorococcus_A marinus_M. The sequence goes on from NZ_JNAM01000006.1 coordinate 185,582, forward strand.
TATGATATTCAAACCTTTTTCGAAATTAATTTCTATAATTTCTATTAAAGCAATATTTTCTATTTTTAATTGTATTAACATGATAAATCTTCCATATAAAAAAATTAACTTCTTTTTAAAAAAAATAAAGGCTTTAAATATATAAAGTTATGAAAGAAGATTTTACCGATTTTATTGAGGTATCTGGACTCTTAAATTATGACCCAGATACAATTTCTAAAATTTACAAAAAAAATCCTAAAAGACTATTAAAAAGACTTTGGCAAACGCTCATACCTATTTTTGCTTACATCTTTTCCGTTGGGTGGGATAAATTAACTGGAAGATTAAAAAATGCACAACAAGCAAGATTTAGAGCAAGAGAATTAACAAATTTATTGGTAGAACTTGGACCTGCATTTGTTAAAGCAGGCCAAGCATTATCAACAAGACCAGATATAATCCCAGCTATTCTTCTGGAAGAATTATCTGAATTACAAGATCAACTCCCTGGGTTTGATGGCGATAAAGCTATGGAATTAATAGAAGAAGATTTAGGATGCAAAATAAATGAGATTTTTTTAGAAATTGATAAAGAACCAATTTCAGCTGCTTCTTTAGGGCAAGTGCATAAAGCTAAATTAAAAAATGAAGAGATCGTTGCAATAAAAGTGCAACGACCAGGTTTAAGAGAACAAATAACCTTAGATCTTTACATAGTGAGAAATATTGCTTATTGGCTAAAAAACAATATCGGATTAATAAGAAGCGACCTCGTTGCATTAATTGACGAATTAGGCAAGAGAGTTTTTGAAGAAATGGATTATCTAAACGAAGCTGCAAATGCAGAAAAATTCAGAGATATGCATAAACATAACAAAATGATTGCCGTACCAAAAATTTATAAAGAAATAACTTCAAGAAGAGTTTTAGCAATGGAATGGATAGACGGTACAAAATTAACAAATTTAGAAGACGTAAAAAAATTAGGAATTAATCCTGATGAAATGATTGATATAGGGGTGCAATGCAGTTTAGAACAGCTTTTAGAACATGGTTTTTTTCATGCAGATCCACATCCAGGTAATTTATTAGCCCTTGAAGATGGTAGATTATGTTATCTAGATTTTGGAATGATGAGCGAGGTTTCCAGAGAGTCTAGATCAGGATTAATTCAAGCAGTAGTGCATTTAGTAAATAAAAACTTCGATAAATTGTCTAAAGATTTCGTAAAATTGGGATTTTTATCAAAAGAAGTTAATCTAGAACCTATCGTTCCAGCATTTCAAGATGTTTTCATTAACGCCGTTGAACAAGGAGTTTCAAAAATGGATTTTAAAAGCGTCACCGACGATATGTCTGGTGTTATGTATAAATTCCCGTTCAAACTTCCTCCATATTATGCACTTATAATTAGGTCATTACTTACATTAGAAGGAATAGCGTTAAGCGTAGATCCAAACTTTAAAATATTAGGCGCAGCTTATCCATATTTTGCAAGAAGATTGATGGAAGACCCTGATCCACAATTAAGGGAAAGCCTTAAAGAAATGCTTTTTGATAATAAAGAATTTAAATGGGACCGTTTAGAAGATCTACTTTCTAACGCTGCAAAGCAAACAAATCTAGATTTAGAAAAACTTTTAGACGAAGTTATAAATCTTCTCTTTTCTCCAAATGGAGGGTTTCTTAGAAATGAGATTGTTGAAGGTTTAACAAATCAGATAGATTTACTTAGTTTAAAGATATTGAAAAGTTTAAATAACTATCTTCCACAATCAGTTAAATTTAACACTATCAACGAAAATAACAATTTGAGTGACCTTATAATGTATATAGAGCCATTGAAAAACTTTTTAGAGATTTTACAAAAAGTCCCCGGGTATTCAGTTGATATTTTTTTAAAAAGGGTTCCTCGTCTTATAAATGAGCCTTATACGAAAGAAATGGGCATAGAAATCGCAAAAAAAGTAACTGAAAAAGGAGTAGTTAGACTTGTAAAGATTGCTGCTGGTGCAAATATATAAAATGAAGTTTAGTAAAATATTAATAATTAAATTATTTTTTATTTTTATAAGTTCTCAATTAATTTTTAATGTTACAAAAGCTAATGCTGCTGAAGAAATTAAAATTATATATAGCATTTTTTCCAGAACAATTAAAGTAAATTCATTAAAAGATTTTGCTCAAGAAGGTAATTCAACTAAAAAATTAAAAAGAATTTTAAAAGCAACTGGGTATAAAGATAAAGAAATTAGATCAGTATTAAGTAAGAATTTCGAGATTCCAATTACGATTGCAAGCAAATTAGTATATTCAGAAATTGGAAATGTTTTTTTAACAAGACTTTCCTCTATAATCCACCCGCCCAGAGCAGATGATGAAAGAACGGGTATGTTGGCCCTTAGAGCAAGTTTAGTTCAAGGAATTAACATAGGAAATGGGAAAATAAATATGATAAATTTTTTTGAAGCATATCCAACAAAAACTATTATTTTGGATGTCAAGGCTTTGAGCAAAGTTATGAATAAAGTAGAATCAATTTCAGAACTTTTAGACTTTTTTACAGATTCTCCTCTAGAAAAAATCAAAACAAATTAAACAACTATGGTGTTATTAAATAAAATTAAAAATAGATTACGTATCAATTACAGAAAAAAAAGATGGCCAGGTCTAATTGATGCTTACAAGCAATATCTTCCAGTGACAAAGAAAACTCCAATTATTTCGCTAAACGAAGGCAATACGCCACTAATTCATAGTGACTCAATTAGCAAATTAATTGGAAATGGATCTAAGGTTTTCCTAAAATATGATGGTTTAAACCCTACAGGATCTTTTAAAGATCGGGGAATGACTATGGCAATTAGCAAAGCAAAAGAAGAAGGGCGTGAAGCTGTAATTTGTGCAAGCACTGGAAACACTTCTGCTTCAGCTGCTGCATATGCTTCTAGAGGGGGATTAAAACCTTATGTTTTAATCCCAGAAGGATTTGTTGCACAAGGAAAACTTGCACAAGCTTTAATGTATGGAGCTGAGATAATATCTATCAATGGGAACTTTGATAAAGCTTTAGAAATTGTAAGAGATTTATCTGCTGAACATCCAATTGAACTCGTTAATTCTGTTAATCCATATCGAATACAAGGACAAAAGACAGCAGCTTTTGAAATTGTTGATGACTTAGGTATTGCACCTGATTGGCTTTGTATCCCAATGGGAAATGCAGGAAATATAACTGCTTATTGGATGGGGTTTAAAGAATATTCAAAAATAAAAAAAAATTTAAAATTACCAATTATGATGGGCTTCCAATCTGAAGGATCTGCACCATTAGTAAAAAATATCATAGTCAAAGATCCTGAAACAATCGCAACTGCAATAAGAATTGGAAATCCAGTTAATAGAGACAAAGCAAAAATAGTAAAAAAGGAAAGTAAAGGAGACTTTCAATCAGTAACAGATGATGAAATAATTAATGCTTACAAAATACTTGCTAAAGAAGGAGTATTTTGTGAACCTGCGAGTGCTGCATCAGTTGCTGGACTTATTAAAAATAAAAATAGAATTCAAAAAGAATCGACTATTGTTTGTGTTCTTACTGGAAATGGATTGAAAGACCCTGATTGCGCTATTAAAAACAATGATGCTGTTTTTATAAAAAATATTGAACCTTCTTTAAAAAATATAAGTAAAATATTAGGATATTGAAATCCAAAAAAATTAGTGTCTGTGGAAATCAATTAAAAAGAAAAAACAATTGTTGAAAAATATTTAAAAAATAATTCAATTTGTTGAATATTTTTTTATTAATTAAGAAAATTTAAATTTGATCAACAAATAAAAATTTTTTTCCACTTATTTAAAATCTCGTAAACTAAGTAATTAAAACGTTTCAATTAAAAATTCCACAATTTCCACAATAACTACTACTACTAATTATTTTATTTATTTTTTATATTTATATATTAGAAAATAGAATAAAATACCTTATTGAATTTAATTTACGAAAAAAGTATATTGTGATTGTAAAAAAGTTCCAAATTCCGATGGAGATTATTTGTAATCAAAATGAGTTAAATAATGCTATACAACTAGTAAGCAAAGCTGTTTCTTCACGTCCAACTCACCCAATTCTTGCAAATATACTTTTAACAGCTGACCAAGGAACAAATAAAATTAGCTTAACTGGATTTGATCTCAATTTAGGAATTCAAACTTCTTTTGATGGAACTGTTAAAAATAGTGGTGCTATTACGATACCTTCAAAACTTTTATCTGAAATAGTAAACAAATTACCTAATGAAACTCCTGTTTCTTTAGAAGTTGATGAGAATTCAGATAATATTTTAATAAAAAGTGATAGAGGTTCTTTTAATATCAAAGGTATACCCTCTGATGATTATCCCAATTTACCATTTGTTGAAAGTGGTACTTCTTTAAATATTGATCCTAGTTCTTTTTTAAAAGCTTTAAAATCTACAATTTTTGCTAGTAGTAATGATGACTCAAAACAATTACTAACAGGTGTCAATTTTACTTTTAAACAAAATTATTTAGAGTCTGCTTCTACAGATGGACATAGATTAGCGGTTGCTTTAATTGGTAAGGGAGAACATACTGAAAATAAGGATAACTTATCTTTAAATGAAGGTGATTTATCAGTAACTATTCCAACTAGATCATTAAGAGAAATTGAAAAACTAGTCTCTGTAAGAAGCTCAGAAAATTCAATAAAGCTTTTCTATGATAAAGGCCAGGTAGTTTTTATTTCTTCTAATCAAATAATTACAACAAGAACTTTAGAAGGTATCTATCCTAATTATTCACAATTAATCCCTGATACTTTTTCTAAGATTTTTAATTTTAATACTAAAAAGTTAATTGATGCTTTAGAAAGAATTGCTGTTTTGGCAGATCAGCAGAGTAGTGTTGTTAAGATTAAACTGGATGATACAGATTTAGCTTCAATAAGTGCAGATGCACAAGATATTGGAAACGCAAATGAATTAATACCTGTTTCTAACTCTGGAGAGATTTTTGATATTGCATTTAACGTTAGATATCTTTTAGAAGGGTTAAAAGTTATTGCTTCTGAAAATGTACTTTTGAAGTGTAATCTTTCAACTACTCCAGCTGTTTTTGTTCCAGAAGATAATCTCAATTCTTTTACTTATCTAGTTATGCCTGTTCAGGTTCGTTCTTAATTTGAAATTACCTAAAGAAATTTTATTAAGTGAATTACTAAATTTTAGTATTAAGGGTAATAAGGCTCTTAATTACGGCAATGGTGAAAATGTTTGGATGCATCCTCCAGTTCATCGAATTTTAGGATGGTACTCTCGTCCTTCAAATTTTGATTTAAAACGAAATGTATGGCGATTAAATCAAATTAGTCAAATAATTGATAATGAAATTTATGTTAAAGGTGATCCAGCGATTTCTGATTTAGCAACTTTAAATAGGTTTCCAAATTTAATAGAAGCTAATCTGATAAATATAAATGGCTCAAAAATAGGAGTTATTGCAGATTTTTTATTTGAAATGAAAACTGGTAAAATTAAATATTATTTAGTTTCTCGATCGAATCCTAAGTTTCCTGGATCTAGTAGATGGAAATTAAATATTGAAAATATTAATGATCAACAACCTGGTTTAGTATTTTGTGAAAGTAGTTCTCTAGATGATTTATCTTTAATAAAATCAAGTATTAAAAATCAATTTTTGCAAAAAGGAAAAAAAATTATTGATAGATTTGATGATATGAAAAATATAGCTTCTAATAGATTAGAGGATTGGCTTGAAGAAGATGAAGATATAAACCAAAACTTAGATTTTAAACAAAAAAGTTTTTATAATGAAAATAGAACATCAAGATCTTTTAGTGAAAAAAAAGAAGATGAACCTTGGATCTAAATAATGAGAAATCAAGATAATAATGATCTATATGATCTCAATGAGGTACTTAAATTTGAAAATTTAACAATTAACGATTACGAAGAAATTTGCAATAGATTAAAGAGAAAACCAAATAGGACTGAATTAGGAATGTTCGGTGTTATGTGGTCTGAACATTGTTGTTATAGAAATTCAAAACCTCTTTTATCTAAGTTTCCCACCAAAGGAAAAAATGTTCTAGTTGGTCCTGGAGAAAATGCTGGCGTTATTGATGTTGGAAATAATCAAAAACTTGTTTTTAAAATAGAAAGTCATAATCATCCCTCTGCAATTGAACCTTTTCAGGGAGCGGCAACAGGGGTAGGAGGAATATTAAGAGATATTTTTACAATGGGAGCAAGACCAATAGCAGTATTGAATTCATTGAGATTCGGAAATATTGATAAACCATCAAATGTCGATTTGCTTAGAGGAGTTGTATCAGGTATCGCACATTATGGAAATTGTGTAGGTGTACCTACTGTTGGTGGTGAAATTTACTTCGATGATAGTTATTCAGGTAATCCTCTTGTCAATGTTATGTCTTTAGGACTTTTAGAGACTAATGAAATTGTTTGTTCTGGTGCTAAAAATGTAGGATCACCTGTATTATATGTTGGCAATACTACTGGAAGAGATGGTGTCGGTGGTGCTAGTTTTGCAAGTTCAGAATTAACAGCTACTTCATTAGATGATAGACCTGCAGTGCAAGTAGGTGATCCATTTATTGAGAAAAGTCTTATAGAAGCCTGTTTAGAAGCTTTTAAAACAGGAGATGTAATAGCTGCTCAAGATATGGGTGCGGCAGGTTTAACATGTAGTAGTGCAGAAATGGCTGCAAATGGGAATTTAGGCATATTTATTGATTTAGATTTGGTTCCTTCTAGAGAAGATAACATGTCTCCATACCAATATTTATTGTCTGAATCGCAAGAGAGAATGTTATTTGTCGTGAAGGAAGAAAAAATTAATGAACTTATTCAAAAATTTAATAAATGGGGATTATATGCCAATGTAATTGGTGAAGTAATAGAGACTAAAGAGGTAATTATTTCTCATAAAAGTAAAATTGTTGCTCAAATCCCTACTTCTGCTTTATCTGATGATACTCCTGTGAATATTCATAATGTAATGAATAATCCACCTGATTATTTGTTAAAGAAATGGGAATGGAAAGAAAATAATTTACCAGAAATAAAGGAGGAAAAAATTTTTTCAATGAAGGATAATAAGAGTTTTTCTTATTCACAAATAATTTTAAAACTTCTTTCTAATCCCTCTATAGCTTCTAAAAGATGGATTTATCAACAATATGACTCTCAAGTTCAATCAAATACAGTTTTTAAGCCTGGAGAATCAGATGCAGCTGTAATAAGATTAAGAGAACAAAATGAAAAAAATAAAAATAAAGTATTTTCTGGTGTGGCTGCTTCAGTTGATTGTAATAGTAGATGGGTCTCTCTTGATCCTTTTAGAGGAACTATCGCTGCAGTTGCAGAATCTGCAAGAAACGTCAGTTGTGTAGGGGCAGAACCATTAGCAATTACAAATAATTTGAATTTTTCTTCTCCTGAGACTGAAATAGGATATTGGCAACTTTCATCTTCATGTAAAGGGATTTCTGAAGCCTGTAAAGTTTTAGAAACTCCTGTTACAGGTGGAAATGTCTCTTTATACAATGAATCAAAAAATAAAGATAATAAAATTACACCTATTAATCCTACGCCAGTCATTGGAATGGTTGGGAAGATAGATAATGTTGAAAAAGCTATAAGTAGTGAATGGAAAAATATTAATGATGAAATTTGGTTAATTGGCTCTTATAAATCAGAAACGACAATTGCTGCTAGTTCTTATTTGGAATATTTTCATGGAGAAATTACAGGTCGCCCTCCAAAAATAGATTTGCTGGATGAAAAGTTTTGTCAGAGTTTTTTGAGAAATGCAATTTTAAAAAGTTTTGTAGTGTCTTCTCACGATATTAGTGATGGTGGTTTAGCAATAGCTTTAGCAGAGTGTTGTATTTTGTCCTCAAAAGGTGCAACGATTGAAATACAGAAAGATCCTAATAGAGATGATAATTTATTGTTTGCAGAAGGAGGTTCTAGAATCATTTTTTCAATAGACAAAATGAAAGAAAAAGAATGGCTTAATTATCTAAAAAATATTAAAATAGATTTTCAACCAAGTTTATATTTAAAAAAAATAGGATATGTTTCTAATGAATCTCTTAAGATAAAAATCCAAGAAAAAAATATTTGCAATATTAGGGTTGAGGAATTAACAGAAAAATTTAATAATAGTATTTCAGGTCACTGTTAAATATGAAAAAAAATTCTCAACTATCAAAATTTTTTAGAAATTAAGTTATGTGCGGAATAGTTGGAATCGTTTCTTCAGATGATGTAAATCAACAAATTTACGATAGTCTTTTGTTACTTCAACATAGAGGTCAGGACTCAACTGGTATAGCTACAATGGAAAATACTATTTTCCATATACATAAGGCTAAAGGTCAGGTTAATACTGCCTATAGAACCAGAGATATGAGAAATTTAATAGGAAAAATTGGATTAGGTCATGTTAGATATGCAACAAAAGGCTCAGCAGAAAGTGTAGAGGAAGCCCAGCCTTTTTACGTTAATGCTCCTTATGGAATTGTTTTGATACATAACGGCAATTTGACTAATACTAGAGATTTAGAAAAACAATTATTTAATATTGATAAGCGGCATACAAATTCTTCAAGTGACACTGAAATGTTATTAAATGTGTTTGCAACAGAATTGCAAGAACAAATTGATAATCAAGAATTAGAGCCTGATATTATTTTTGATGCTGTCAAATCTTTACACAAAAGGATTCAGGGATCATATGCTTCAATTGCATTAATTTCAGGACATGGTTTATTAGCCTTCAGAGATCCTTTTGGTATAAGACCTTTAGTAATAGGAAAAAGATTTTCATCGACTAAAATGAAAGAGGAGTGGATGATTGCTAGCGAATCTTTAGTACTTGAGAATAATGATTATCAAGTAGTGAGAGATGTAGATCCTGGTGAAGCTATTTTTATCAATCTTAATGGTGAGTTTTTTGCTAAGCAATGTTCTGAAAACCCAATGTTATGTCCCTGTGCTTTCGAATATGTTTATTTAGCTAGGCCAGATTCAATTATGAATGGAATTTCCGTTTATAAAGCTCGTTTAAAAATGGGAGATTATTTGTCTGAAACAATAAAAGAAACAATTAATTCTGGAGATGTTGATGTTGTAATGCCTATTCCTGATTCTTCTCGACCTGCCGCTATGCAAGTTGCAAGACAGTTAGGTATAGAATATAGAGAAGGTTTTTTTAAAAATAGGTATGTTGGCAGAACATTCATAATGCCTGGTCAGCAGCAACGTAAGAAATCTGTAAGACAAAAATTAAATGCTATGAGTGCGGAGTTCAAAAATAAAAATGTTTTAATTGTTGATGACTCAATAGTAAGAGGGACTACTTCAAAACAAATTGTCCAAATGGCAAAAGATGCAGGAGCAAATAAAGTTTTTTTTACATCGGCAGCACCTCCTGTACGTTTTCCTCATGTTTATGGTATTAATATGCCTAATAGAGATGAATTAATAGCTCACGATAGAACAATAAGTCAAATTGCTGATCAACTTGAAATTGATAACCTCGTTTACCAAAGTGTTAAAAATTTACGAAAATCAATAATAAGTGATTCTCCTATTCAAGATTTAGAGATGAGTTGCTTTACTGGTTCTTATGTAACAGGAACAGTAAATCAAGAGTATTTAAATTGGGTAGAAAATGAATATAAATCTTAGTCGAGAAAGTTTTCGAGTCTAAAACAATTTTCGATATATTCCCCTTTTTCTATTTTTAATGAATCAATTAAAAAATTAGATTTATTAGATTTGAAATTTAATTTATCAAAATTTAACCTAGAAGATTTATTTTTATTAGTTTCAATATCTAGATAATTGTTACTTGGTAAAATTTTGATGAAGTAATCGTTTTTTATTTGGGTTTTTTCATTTAAATATCCCAAACTGTATTCATTAGCATAATAAATTTCATTACTATTTATACAAAAGATCTTTCCTTGTTTAGAAACCAAATAAATATTTTCGCCATTTTGATATGGACAACAAGAAACAATCATTTCAGTGGGCAAAAGTTTTGCAAGCATTAAACCTTGAGATTGTTTAGAAGTCGGCGTTAAAAATTTATTTGATAAATTAAATTTAAAAATTCTTCCTATTGAGGTTAATATTATTAAATTTTTTTCTTCATTAGAAATAAATGAATCAATAGTTTTAATATTATTTTTTAATTTTGTTATTGCGAAAGATCTATTACTTTTAATCATATCATCATCAAATAAAACTTTTTTGAACCTTCCATCCGAATTCAAGATACATAAATAATTTTTAATTCCTTTTTTAATTGAATGAAAATTAATTATTTCATTTGGATCAATATTCCCAAGGATTTTACTATCTAATTTATAGTCATTATTAATATTTGATTCCCAATCAATGTGAAAAACTTTTCCGGTAAAAGTTATTCCAATTATTTTTATATTTTTTTCAATCTTACATATAAATTTTTGAATATTTTTATTTTCTATAATTTTATTTACATCTTCAAACGATTTCTTATAGTTGCTTAAAATAATTCTGCGCAAATATAGTCTATTGTCTATAAATAATTTTGTTTTTCTATTTATAAAGTCTTCTAGTATTTGATTATTAATTGTTTCCAATTCTTCATTCTGATCTATATTTTTAAGTAGTTTTGTTTTTCTTTTAACATTATATTTTTTCTTTAATATCAAGAATTCTTCTATTAGTAATTCAAGTAAAATTTTTCTTTCATTTAATAACGTTTGAAAATAATCTTTCTTTTCTTGTAATTTTTTTATATCATCATCTATTTGATTTCTTTCTAGACTTGTTAATTTTTTTAGTGGCATATCCAAAACTGAATTTGCTTGTTTTTCACTTATGTAAAAATATTGAATTAATTTTGATTTAGCTTCTGCAGAATTTTTTGAATTTTCAATAATCTCGATGACTTTTTTTATGTCTTTTGTTGCTTTAGATAAACCCTCTAATATTTCTAGTTTTTCAATGGTGTTTTTTAGAAAATAATTAGTTCTTTTTCTAATTGTTTCTTCTCTAAATTCAAGGAAATAGTTTAAATATTCTTTTAAGTTTAGTTGGACAGGTTTGCCTTTAATTAAAGCTAAAAAAATTGCACCAAAGTTGGTTTGGAGAGTTGTTTTTTTATATAAGTTAGAAATTACAAGTTCAGGATTAGAATCTTTTTTTAACTCTATGACAATTCTCATTCCATCTCTATCGCTTTCATCTCTAATATCAGAGATTCCATTAATTTTGCTTGAATTAACAAGCTCTGCTAGTTTTTCAATCCATCCAGCCTTACTTATTTGATAAGGAAGTTCTGTAATAATTAATGCATTTCTTTTATGTTTACCTTTGCCTAAATTTATTTCTTCGGTGTTAATCACACCTCTAATTGTTATTGACCCTTTGCCCGTTTCATAAAGTTCTCCTATAGCTTGACTATAAATTAATTCTCCACCTGTTGGAAAATCAGGTCCTTTAATAATGTTAGAAAGTTTTTTATTAGTTAGATCTTTGTTTTCTATTAAAGCAATTAAACCATCTACTATTTCTCCTAGGTTGTGGGGTGGAATATTTGTTGCCATTCCAACGGCAATACCTGATGATCCGTTTAACAATAAAAATGGAAGCTGGGCTGGAAGAACATCTGGTTCTTTTTGTGATCCGTCAAAGTTATTTGAGAAATTTACTGTTTCTGATCCAATCTCTTCAAGAAATCCTTTATGAGCTATTGGAGCTAATCTGGTCTCAGTATATCTCATTGCTGCGGGTGGATCATTATCAACAGATCCAAAATTTCCATGGCCGTCTAGAGTAGGATATTTAGTTGAAAAATTTTGTACTAGCCTTACTAATGCATCATATACGGCTTGATCTCCATGAGGATGGTACTTTCCAAGTACGTCTCCAACAACTCTCGCGCACTTTCTAAATGGCCTATCCGGTGTTAAACCTAATTCGTACATCGCAAATAGTATTCTTCTTTGTACTGGCTTAAGTCCGTCTCTTGCGTCGGGTAGAGCTCGACCAACTATTACACTCATTGCATACTCCAGATAAGAACGTTGCATTTCTTCTTGGAGAGAGATAGAAGTGAATTTTTTCTTATCCATCAGAGCGTAAAATTAAATATGTATTTATTAACTAAATTAAGACTAATAGGTAAACTAATATTTTCCAGTATTGACAATTAAGAAGATGCATTTATTTTCGATTTTGCCAATATTACATCTGTTTGAAGCTGATCATTTTGTAAAAGTATTTCTGTTGAGGCTTGCAATTTTTCCCCCCATAACTGTTCTTTTCTATAATCGTAGTTAACGTAGTTAGGATCTTTATTTAAAGCTTTTTTTGCTAGTTGAAGAGCTAATTTAATATCTTTCATTCTCAAACACGAAGCTAATCCTAGTAATGGCTCTGCGTTGTCCTCAATTGAGATTGCTTTTTCAAAGAGTTTTATAGATAGATTGATGTTGTTTTTCTCGAAATAAGCTAAACCTTGATTATTTATTGCTTGCCAGAAATCAGGTTTGATCTTCACAGATTTATCAAATAACTTGATTGCTTCTGCGTAATTATTTTCCATTAATAAAATATTTCCTAATTGAAAAATAGCTTTATAGTTATTTGATTCAATCCTCAATGCAGTTTTCAAAGCAGTCTTTGCATTTTGTAATTTTGAAATTTTCAGATATATATTACTTTGAAGAATGTATGTTTCGCTATTTTTTGGATTAATTTTTTGTGCTTTATTTAGAGAAATTAACGCATTTTTGTATAAATTGTTAACTAATTGAGCTTCAGATAAAATTAACCATAGTTTTTCATCAGTGTTATTTATTTTTACAGCTAACTTTGCTAAGTTAAGGCCCTGTTCAAATTGTCCAAAATATAAAAGTTGATATGCATTTTTTCCAATAGATAAACCTTCACGTTCTAAATTGTTTTTTGTTGGAAAATAGTAATAGGGTACTATTGATTCAACTTGTTCTATTTTAAAAAAGTAAAAAAAGATAAAAGAAACGCATATTAATTTTTTAAAAAATTTATTCATTTATTTTTTACCTAAATTTGCTTTTATGTTTCTTCTCCACATCCAAGGTTTAATTCTTTTTAATGTGCTTCCTTTTAGATGTTTTGCCCAAGTTTTATCATTCCAATTTAATGAATTTACATTAAGATTTCTTATCCACTCTTTTGGAGTGGTTTCAAAAGTATTGTTGTATGGGACTGTTTTATTCCAAGGGCATACATCTTGACAAATATCACATCCTGCAACCCACCCATTTAAATTTTTTTCTATCTTTTTTGGAATAGTTTTTTCTCTACTTTCTATGGTGTGATAAGCAATACATAGATCTGATTGTATTACGAAAGGTTCTACTATTGCTTTAGTGGGACAATGTTCAATACAAATATCACATTTTCCGCAAAGTGATTGATGAGGTTTATCTGGTATTAAATCCTTTGTAAGTAAAATAAAACCTAAAGTAATCCAAGAACCATTTTTTTTGTTTATAAGATTACTATTTTTACCTATCCACCCAAGTCCTGATTCCTCAGCCCATGCTTTTTCAAGAAGCGGCGAGGTGTCAACACATATTTTCCATTTGCAATCAGGAATTACTAAATTGATCCATTTTCCAACATTCTTTAATTTTTTGTAAATCACTTTATGGTAATCCTCTCCTTGACTAAATTTTCCTACCTTGAAGAGGTTGTTGCTTTTGTGTGAACTAATATAATTAAATCCAACGCTTAGAACACTTTTTGCATTTTCAAGAAGTGAGCCTATATTTTTCCTTCTTTCTGCTTCCATCCATTTCATCTCAGCATGATGGTTATTAGATAACCATCTTTCTAATGCATTAGTTCTTAATTTTATGCGCGAACTGCCTGGTATTGAAGCAATTCCAGCAATTGTAAAACCTTCAGAAATTGCTCTTTTTTTTAATTTCTGACTTATTTCTTTTATGTCTTCGATGGTATCGATCATTTCTTTATTCTTTATAGCATTTCTTTTTTAAAGTTATTTTTAAAGATGAAACTAATAAATAATTTAAATTTATTAATGAGAAATATATCCTAACTCAATAAAAACAGTTAAATTATTAGTAAAGTTAGTATAGTTAAGAACATTATTTTGGTTGAATCTAATCAAAATCAAAATCAAGATTCGAACTTAGGATCTAGGCTCCAACAGGATCTAAAGAACGATCTGATAGCGGGGTTGTTAGTTGTAATACCTTTAGCAACAACTATTTGGTTGTCATCATTAGTTAGTAAATTTGTTTTAACATTAGTAACTTCTGTTCCTAAGCAATTAAATCCTTTTATTACTTTAAATCCTTTATTACAAGATTTAATTAATCTTTCTTTGGGTTTAACAGTACCTTTATTGGCTATTTTGCTTATAGGCTTAATGGCTAGAAATTTTGTTGGAAGATGGTTATTAGAATTTGGAGAAGGTACCTTATCAAAAATTCCTGTAGCTGGTGCAGTTTATAAAACTCTTAAGCAATTGCTCGAAACTTTCTTAAGTAATAAATCTAATCGCTTTAGAAGAGTTGTATTAGTTGAATATCCACGTGAGGGATTATATAGCGTAGGCTTTGTAACTGGTGATGTTGGTCCTTCTTTGCAGCCAGATTTGGAAGAAAAGTTGCTAAGCGTTTTTATACCCACAGCACCAAACCCAACGACTGGTTGGTATACCTTGGTTCCTGAGTCTTCAGTTAAGGATTTGGATATTTCTGTAGAAGATGCTTTTAGAACAATAATTTCGGCTGGTATAGTTAATCCGGATGAGAAAAATAACACTACAAACCCAACATTTTCAAAATTATTTTCTCAATTACGTGCCTCCACTAATACTTCTTCTTAATTGATGCATAATAAATCCCTTTCTAGAGAATTATCTTTAATTTCTCTTGGCCTTATAAAAGATAAAGGTGATTTCAAATTAAATAAATTTCAGATAGAAGAAATTTTTGAATCTGCTTTGGATTCTCTTATTAACCATTGCAGAGATGAATTAGATATTTGTGAATCAGAGTTAGAAAATGCATCACAAAAAATATTAGATAGTGAATTGAAGGAAGGTATTGATTCCTCTTTTTCAAATGTTAGAGATGACTTAAAACAATCTCTTACAAAAATTGAAACTGTAATGAATACACTTTCAATCACTTTAGATTTTCCAAAATTAATAGTTTCTAGTGGTCAAATTGATGTTAGAGATGATGTGAATAATAGGATTAGTAATACTATCAATAATTTTAAGATTATTGATTCTGATATTGATAAAGCAATGGAAGGCTGGAGGTTAAAAAGATTACCAAGAATAGATAGAGATATTTTGCGATTAGCCTATGTGGATATTCATTTTCTTAATACACCTGTTGCTGTTGCTTGTGATGAGGCAGTTAATTTAGCGAATAAGTATAGTGATATTCAAGGAAGAAAACTGATTAACGGAATTTTAAGGAGATTACAAACAGTTAAATTGCAATGATTATTTGATATAAATAAATAGTATTTAAAAATTTATTTAATACGAACTACAAATATCAATGACAAATACTGATTCTGATAATTCCCGAGAGTGGGCTGCTCAAGCTTATGCACTTTTAAAAAAACAACAAGAAGAGCAAAAACAAGAATTACAGAAGAAAGAAGAGCAAAAACAAGAATTACAGAAGAAAGAAGAGCAAAAACAAGAATTACAGAAGAAAGAAGAGCAAAAACAAGAATTACAGAAGAAAGAAGAGCAAAAACAAGTGTTGACTGATAGTGCTAACAAAGAAAAAATTGCTGTCCCGCCTGAAATTATTGCTGAGCCTGAACTAGGAGAATTAGATGACAATTTTACTTGGTCAGCAATGGTATTAGCTGCTCAAGGAAAAAAAAATAAATCAAATATCTATAGATGAAATTGATTGGCTCA
>NZ_JNAM01000007.1 GCF_000759975.1 Prochlorococcus marinus str. MIT 9302
GTTGTATAACCACTAATCTACAGTAGCTGCTTCCCAAATTGGGTAGAAGTGTAGACCAATAGCGTTAGATGAAGGAACAACTGCACCTGAGATGATGTTGTTTCCATATAGGAATGAACCAGCAACTGGCTCTCTAATTCCGTCGATATCTACTGGAGGTGCTGCGATGAATGCAACGATGAAGCAAGCCGCTGCTGCAAGTAGGCATGGGATCATTAAGACGCCGAACCAACCAACATAAATTCTGTTGTTAGTTGATGTTACCCACTCACAAAACTGTGGCCAGCCTTTTAACAGCGAAGAACGCTGCTGCTGAATAGTTGTCATGAGTTCGTAAAGTATGTCTCTAAAGTGAGACGTTTAAATAAAACGGAAAATATATTCCGCAATAGAATCTTAGACCAAAATCGCTAAAAATGTGTAAATTATTTTTCTGTAAGTAAACTTATTTTTTGAAATATAGATGAATAGAACCTCGATGTCTTAATATTTTCTTTGTTATTGAGGATGTAACTTGGTAATAATTGAATGGCTTCTTAATGGGAAAAGATGGAAAGAAGTTGTTTCCCTAAAAGAGGCTAAGCATAGAAGACTGCAATTAGAGGCTTTTGGAGCTGTTATTTATTGGAGCGAAAGAATTTAGGATTAGAAGTTTTAAAAGTTAGAAAAAAAATAAAAGCTTTAAATATTAATTAAACTTATCTATTAAATAAAAAACACTTATTAGACATCAGCAATTTATTGTTCAAGTTTTTTAATTTAAAGACTTTCAAAATCTTGAATCCATTGATTTGTGGAAGAAATAACTTCCTTGTTTGTGTAACTCATCGCGATTTTTTTTTCTTTATAAGCAACTTCGCCAATAAAAACAGGCCAAATCAATTGATCTCCATCATATTTATGAATAATCCCATGGCTATCTAGAAATAACGGATCTCCTTTTTTAATCATTTTCCAATCTTGATTTATTCTCTCAGGATGAATTAGACCATCAATATCTCCTTTTTCATCTCTTGGATAATCTATACTCCCTTGATGAACGTGAACAACCAATTCCTTTGGTAGTTCAATAAGGTTGTTTTTCAATTTATCTATCTCCTCCCTTAAAGAGCTAATTATTATTAAAAATCTATCTATGATTTTTGGATCATAAAAATTTTGTGCGACAGCTCCTATTTCAATAACTAAACCACATGGCCAAGCTTCTACAAGAAAGCCTGTTTGAGCTTTATCTTTTTCATGTAAGTAGATAGGCAATCCAAATTTATTCTGCAGTAATGCAGCCAAACAAAAATCTTTGGATCTCCTCCCATACATAACAATACTAGTTCCCATATTTGCAGTAGTAGTATGCAAATCAATCGCAATTTGACAGGGTTTAGATCCATTAATTCCAAATTGATCGACTAAAAAATTGGCTCTATTAATTTCATAAAAACTATTCTTGTGTTGATCATAATTTTTACTTTTTTTAAAAGATCTATTTAAATCTGCATCTATATATCTACAGCCTTTTTCATAGGCGATAGGATTACCTATGGTGTACTCATACTCAATAAAATGTTTTAAACTATTCTCCTCTCTATTAAATTGCTTAACAGCCCAAATAGGATTAATTTCATTCCCATGAGTTCCTGAAACTATAAGTATTCTTTGAATAGTCATTTTTCTTTAAAAATAAAATTTATGCAAAATAAATACCTAATTAAGGCCTCCAAAAAATTCTGGTTTTGGTTTTGGACACAATTAATGAATGGTTTCGCACCATCAGATATACAAGGTAATTATAAAAGGCCTACAGGAATAACAATCGATAGTAAATACGATTTTAGTAATGAAAATGGACAAATTTATTTATTGGTAGGGCATTCTTGTCCATGGTGTCAAAGAACTTTACTCGTACACGAAATAAAACATTTATCTAAAAAAGTTACAGTTATTTTTTTAAAAGCAGATGTTGAACATGGCGAATGGATTTTCAATACAAAGATTAATGGATGTATAAGACTTTCTGACCTTTACAAAAAAGCTAATAAAAAAATAATTTTCAGAGCTACATTACCTCTTTTAATTAGATGTGTAAAAGATGACGTAAATATTTTGTCTAATGAAAGTTGGGAAATAATAAGAATACTTAATTCAATAAAAAGTGAATCAAAATCTCAGGAATTAAATATAAAAGACTGTAATAAAAAGTTTTTAGATTTAATTCATAACAGCATTAATGATGGAGTATATAGATGCGGATTCGCCAGAACCCAGTCAGCGTACGAAAAGGCAAGTAAAGATCTTTTCGCAGCTTTAAAAGAGATTGAAGATAGGATGATCCATAATAAAGGGGGTTGGGTATTGGGAGAAGAGTTAACTTATGCAGATATTTACCTTTTTCCAACACTCATAAGATGGGAATTGATATATAGCAAACTTTTTAAATGTACTGAACAAGAACTATCAAATTTCGAGAAAATCATTGAATGGAGATTAAAATTTTTCAGATTATCTAATGTATATAATACTTGCTTCGAAAATGAATGGAAAAAAGATTACTACAAAGCTTTATTCCCTTTAAACCCAAATCAATTAATCCCATTATTACCATCGCTAAAGGAAATAATGAGATTAAAGTCTTAAAAAATACATAAAACAATTATGATAAAAAAATGATGTTGTAATGAACACTTATTTTGTTCATAGATAATGCAATTTCATTAGAAATTAACTATGTTATATATGTCTACTAAAGTACGAAAAGCTTAAAATGAAATCCATTGACGAACACATCGAAAAAGATCAATCGGAAATCGAATCTGCTAAAGCAGAGGGCAATCTTCCAAAGGTCAGACATCTAACTGAAGAACTAAAAGAACTCGAAGAATATAAGGATCATCATCCCGAAGATAAACATGATCCAAATGCTCTGGAATTATTCTGCGATGCCAACCCAGATGAACCAGAATGTCTAGTTTATGATGATTGATTTTTCTCTTTGAAATAGATAATGCATAAAAAAAGGGCTTTAAAGCCCTTTTTTTATTTCTTAAATTCTTATTAGTAATCTCTATTGAAGTCGGATGGACTGCCTGTTAGCGAACATACCACTGACTCCTCATTTTTCATTTCCTTAACTTCAACAATTGGTCTTCCCATTTTCTTCAGAACCTCAATATCTTGAATGGTTTGACATCTGGCTATTATTTTTCCTTGTTGATCAAAGCAACTGTAGAAATTCATATTGTGTTTAAAGAAGTATCTTATTTATGGCTAATTTTCATTATTAAATCAAGTGTATTAATTTGCAAAAAAAATTTTAATTTAATTTAGATTCTATTCCATACTTCAGAAAGTAGTGATGATAAACCTTTTTTTAAAGATGAAGAAATAACTAAAACTTTTTTGTTAGATAAATCTTCTAACTTTTTTGTGATTATTTTCAAATAATCATCATCTACAAGTTCCATTTTATTTAATACTATTATCCTCTCTTTATCTAAAAGGCCTTTCCCATATTTTTTTAATTCCTGCTCAATTATCTCAAAATCATGAATAGGATTTTCTGCAATTGAATCAATTAAATGAACAAGTATCTTTGTTCTTTGAATATGCCTTAAAAAATCATGTCCTAAGCCTACTCCATCAGCTGCGCCTGATATTAATCCAGGTATATCGGCAAAAAGGCATCCATTCCCATCTGCTTTTCTCACTACACCTAAGTTGGGTATTAAGGTTGTGAAAGGATAGTTTGCGATTTTTGGACGGGCAGATGATAAAACGGAAATTAAAGTGCTTTTTCCTGCGTTTGGAAGACCTATAATCCCAACCTCAGCAAGGAGTTTAAGTTCTAATTGCACCTCCCATATCTCACCATCTTTACCTTCAGTGAAAGATTCTGGCGCTCTATTTTGATTACTTAAATAGTAAGCATTACCATGTCCGCCTCTTCCTCCTATTGCAATAGTTAAGCTCTGCTTATCTTTAGTTAAGTCTCCTAAAATAATGCCAGTTTTAATATCCCTTATTTCCGTACCACAAGGAACTTTCAGGATTGTATCTTCGCCAAAAGCACCAGATCTTTTATTAGGACCTCCTTTGAATCCATCTTTAGCAATTATCTCTCTTTGGAATTTAAAATCTAATAATGTTTGAAGATTATTATCTGCTTCCAATATTATTGAACCCCCTCTACCACCATTTCCCCCCGAAGGTCCTCCAGCAGGAACAAATTTTTCTCTTCTAAATGAAACTATTCCATTGCCACCTTTTCCAGCTTTAAGAATAATGGTTGCTTGATCAATAAATTGCACTTAACACACTTTTTTAATGGTTTTCTAAATATTTTAAATTTTATTTTATCCACGCAATACTGCAACCAGCTCCACCTTCATTGTTGGCAGCATCTTCAATCTTATCAACATAGTTTAAACCTTTTAACCATTCTATTAATCCTTTTTTTAATTTTCCAGTTCCAATTCCATGAACAATCCATATCGGGCCATGAAATTTTCTCATTTTCTCCTCAATAATTATTTCGGCTTCATGAACTCTTAGTCCTCTTACGTCAATTGTATTTTTACTCGTTCTAATTTTAGAAAAAGAAAAATCTTCTCTTGAAGATTTAACCTCAATTTTTGACTTCTTGAAATTAGGCTTTTCCCCATTGATACCTTCAAAGTCATTTACAGTTAATGTGCTTCTGAATGAACCACATTTAACTTCGTAAAAACCACCTTTTTTATCTAAATCTATAATTTGTCCCGTACTATTTAGACTTTTAATTTTTATAAAATCACCTATCTTTGGATCCCATGATATTAACTTTTCAACTTTTTTTTGAGTTAAATGTTCTCTCTCAATTTCTTTTAATCTTTTTCCAATAATTCTAGTATCCTCTCCATTAACATTTTGATCTCTTAATTTCTTAATCAAATCTATTACCTCCTTTTTAGCGGATAAAATATGTTTGGATAATTTATACCTTTCAATTTCCTGAATTTTTTCAGCATTTATTTTTTGAAATTCATAATTTTTCTTTAATTCATCATGTAATATTTCAGTTCTAGCAATAAGTTCTGCCGCTTCTTCTGCAGAATTTTGTTGTTTTAATCTCTCTTCCTCCAGTCCCTTAATAATACGGTTAATGTTATCAACTTCTTTTGGCTTTAGATAATTTGCAGCTTCAATTAGAATGCTTTCATCCAGACCTATTCGCTTCGAAATTGACAAAGCATTACTTCTCCCTGGGATGCCCCAGTTGAGTATATATTTTGGCTTCAAAGAATCCTCATCAAAGGCAACTGAAACGTTTTCGAATCTGGAGTCATTGTATTTTAATGCCTTAATATCTCCATAATGCGTAGTCGCTAAAGTGATATCAGATTTATTTGCAAATTCTTTTAACAAAGCAATTGCAAGAGCGCTTCCTTCAAGAGGATCTGTACCAGATCCAATCTCATCTAACAAAACAATTGATAATCCTCTCTTATTTTCAAGTGATTCTAAGATCTGTTTTATCCGAGATATATGCCCACTGAAGGTAGATAAATTTTCTTCTAATGATTGATTATCTCCTATATCGACATATATATTTGGACAAAAAGGGATAATTGCATTGTTAGTTGAGGGGATCAATAATCCTGCTCTAGCCATTAATAACGACAAACCCAAACCTTTCAAAGCCGCTGTTTTCCCTCCAGTATTTGGACCTGTAATAGCTACAACCTTAATATTTCTATTTATGTGAAAATCAACAGCCACTGGTGGAGGAGCTGCTTTTTTCTTATTTTCCCAAATCAATAAAGGATGAGAAAACCCAATTAAGGAAACAATAGGATTTTTTTCAAAAATAGGAGTTTTTCCTCCAATCCATTTCGAATATCTTGAACGTGTCAGAGCATTTTCTAATCTTAATAAAATCGATGCCATTGCAATAAGATTTTCTGAATTATCACTAATAACTTGAGACCATTTCTGAAGTAATTTAAATTCTTCTGCTGTGACCCTAGCCTCTAAAGAAGCAATCTTATTACCTTTAGTTACTACACTATCAGGTTCAAAATATACTGTATTTCCTGAAGATGAAGAATCATGAATTATGCCGTTAAATTTATCTACATAATTAACTTTTATTGCTACAACTGGTCTGCCATATCGATCTCCAATAATAGTATCTTGCAAATAAGCTAAATTATTTTGAATAAATTTATTAACTAATATTTTTCTTTCAAGTTTCTTAGATAATAATTCTTTTCTGAGAATAGATAATTTATCGCTAGCCTTATCAGAAATCCTCCCATTAGATTCGATACCATTTTTTAAAATCGTTTCGATATTATTATGGTCAATTAAATTTTTTGTAAATGATGAAATAAATGGCCTTTGTTCAAAATCTAATAAGATTTTTTTTAAATTTCTTGCCGCATTTATTGTTTTAGCTATTTCTAATAAGTCAGATGATAAAATCACACCTCCCTTTGAACATATTTCAATATTTCTACTAATATCAAAAACGCCAGAAAAACTAATCGATTTATCTAAATTATTTTCTAGCTCAGTTATTTCAACTGTTTCATGCAAAAGTCTTTTAGCAACTTCGTATTCTGATGGGATTTCAAAACTTAAAATTGCTCTTTTACCCATCTCTGTAGAGGCAAATGAGGATAAATGGGTTTTTAATGTATTCCACTCTAAAAGACTTATAGATTCATTTTCTATATTGTTCTCTGAATATGATTTTTTCGATTGACTTTTCTCTTGCATACAAAAAAAAAGAATCAAATATTCGATTGAATCCCTTCAGGGGGAACATAAAGCATCTCGAGCCAATTTCCTTCAGTATCTTTCATGTAAAAAGATGCTGTTCCATCTCTATGTTCATGTAAAGGACCAACTTTTATACCAGATTTTTTTAAATCATTTTGAATATTGACCACTTCCTCTTTATCTTCAAAATGAAAAGCAAAGTGCGGCCCTGCAGCTTTATAGCTCGGGCCTAACAACGCAAGTCCATCTTTACATTTACCAGCTTCCAAATAAGACCAATCTTTATCATCCCAAACCAAATTCATCCCCAATTTAATATAAAAGGATTTGGCCCTTTCGAGATTCTCTACTCTAAGTGCGATGTGACCAATCCTATTTACTCTTTGTGAAAACTTCAAAACAAAGTGATTAATTTAATATTAATCTTAGAATAAACCAAATTTTTGTTAATAATGAGTTTTTAAGTATCCTGCAACCATTGAGAGGCATCACAAGCATGATAAGTGAGTATTAATTTTGCTCCTGCTCTTTTAAAACTAAGTAACGTTTCTAAAACAATATCTTTTTCATTAATCCAGTTCTTCATAGCAGCAGACTTTACCATGGAATACTCCCCACTAACGTTGTATGCAGCTATCGGCTTATTTGAAAAAGTGCTTAGTCTATAAACAATATCCAAATATGAAATTCCTGGTTTTACCATCAAAATATCAGCTCCTTCATACTGATCCAGTGCAGATTCAATTAAAGCCTCTTTTGAATTGGAAGGGTCCATTTGATATGTAGACTTATTATCGGGAATTATTTTCTTACTATTTTCTCTTGGAGCTGAATCTAAAGCAGTTCTAAAAGGACCATAATAAGCAGATGAATATTTTGCTGTATAACTAATAATACCTACATCACTAAATCCTTGACTATCAAGAGCAGTCCTAATTGCTCCAACTCTCCCATCCATCATGTCACTAGGGCCAATAAAATCTGCTCCAGCTCTAGCTTGTGTTAAAGCTTGTTTTTTTAAAATTTCAATTGTTTCATCATTCAATATTTTTCCAGTTTCATCAACTAATCCATCATGTCCATCGCACGAGTATGGGTCTAAGGCAACATCTGTCATTATTGCCATTTCTGGAATCTCTTTTTTTAATATTCGAATAGCTTTAGGAATTAAACCGTCTTCGTTAAAACACTCTGCTCCATCTTCAGTCTTTAAGCTATCGTTTATTTTTGGGAAAAGAACAATACATCTTATTCCCAATTCCCATGCCCTAGTGACCTCCTTTATTAAGCCATTCATATCCCATCTAAAAGTTCCTGGCATTGCCGAAATTTCTTCTTTAAAATCTTTTTCATGAATAAATAATGGATATATAAAGTCCGAAGGAATTAAATGGTTTTCCCTAACCATCTCTCTAATTGCCTCAGTCCTTCTTAATCTTCTTGGACGAATAATCGAATTCATTTGAATATTATTTAAGTTGAAAAATATTTATCTAATACATTAATCGCTTACATCGCATATAAATCAATCAGAGTCTCCTTTTGTTCAGGAAAATTAACTTAATTACTCTGAATAGAGAATGGAAAAAGTTACAAAAATTTTCTTTAGAAACTTAATTTTTTACAAATTTACTACATAAAGAGATAAAATCTTTGAGTTAATGAATTTATTTAAGGAGAGTATCTTTGAAAATAATTAATGGATTTCATCTAAACAATATTAGAGGCGATATTCTTGGAGGAATCACTGCGGCAGTTGTAGCTTTGCCACTTGCTCTTGCTTTTGGTAACGCTGCGTTAGGCCCTGGTGGGGCAATTTATGGACTATATGGGGCAGTTGTAGTTGGTTTTTTAGCAGCTTTATTTGGCGGAACGCCTGCTCAAGTTAGTGGGCCTACCGGTCCTATGAGTGTCACTGTTGCTGGTGTAGTGGCAGGTTTAGCAGCAGTAGGAGTTCCAACAGATCTATCTGCAAAACAAATTTTACCTTTAGTAATGGCAGCAGTGGTAATTGGGGGGGTACTTCAAATATTATTCGGAATTCTAAAACTAGGTAAATACATTACTTTAGTACCATATTCTGTTGTATCAGGATTCATGTCTGGTATTGGAGTCATAATCATTGCACTTCAAATTGGGCCATTACTTGGAATAAGCACAAGAGGAGGGGTAGTCGACTCTTTAACTACTGTTTTTTCAAATTTCCAACCAAATGGTGCTGCAATTGGAGTGGCAATCATGACTTTAGGGATAGTATTTCTAACACCTAGAAAAATAACTCAGTGGGTTCCTTCTCCACTTTTAGCATTATTAATAGTAACTCCAATATCAATGTTTTTTGGCGGAACAATAGACAGAATTGGAGAAATCCCTAGAGGAGTTCCATCTTTAGATTTTCCTAGTTTCAACCAGTATTTTCCTATTATTTTCAAGGCAGGTCTTGTATTAGCCGTACTTGGCGCAATTGATTCTTTACTGACATCCTTAGTCGCAGACAATATTTCTCAAACAAAGCACAATTCTGATAGAGAACTTATTGGACAGGGGATAGGAAATGCTGTGGCAGGTCTTTTTTCAGGCTTACCTGGTGCAGGCGCAACAATGAGAACTGTTATAAATGTAAAATCTGGCGGATCTACTCCTTTATCTGGAATGGTTCACTCAATAGTTTTGTTAATAGTTTTAGTTGGTGCAGGACCATTAGCAGAAAAAATACCTACAGCTCTTTTAGCCGGTATTCTTATCAAGGTTGGATTGGATATTATTGACTGGGGATTCTTGCTCAGGGCTCATAAACTATCTCTAAAAACTTCAGTTGTTATGTATGGAGTACTACTAATGACGGTTTTTTGGGATTTAATATGGGCAGTATTAGTTGGTGTATTTATTGCGAACATGCTCACTATTGATTCAATTACTGAAACTCAACTAGAAGGTATGGAAGAGGATAATCCTTCATTAACAGGTAATAATCAAGGTCAAAATACATTACCCGCGGATGAAAAAGCTCTACTTGATAGATGTTCTGGAGAAGTAATGCTATTTAGACTCAAAGGGCCACTGAGTTTTGGTGCAGCAAAAGGCATCTCTGACAGGATGAATCTTGTAAGAAATTACAAAATTCTGATATTAGACATAACTGATGTCCCAAGACTTGGGGTAACAGCAACCCTTGCTATAGAGGATATGATGCAAGAAGCAAAAAATAACTCTAGAAAAGCATTTGTTGCTGGGGCTAATGAAAAAGTAAAGGAAAGATTAGCTAAGTTTGGAGTTGAAGGCATCATTGAAACTAGAAAAGAAGCGTTAGAAACTGCTCTAAATGAACTCACTTAGTAATTTATGGAAATAAATCCAATTCTGCAAAATGTATTAGCACCCCCAGTTCTTTTCTTTTTGATTGGAGCAATATCAGTACTATTTAAATCTGATTTAGAAATACCAGCTCCATTACCTAAACTCTTTTCCTTATATCTACTATTAGCTATTGGTTTTAAAGGAGGTATAGAGATACAGAAAAGTGGGTTTACTGATCAAGTATTGCCGACCTTAAGTGCTGCAATACTAATGTCACTATTAATCCCGCTAATTGGATTTTTAATTCTAAGATTTAAGTTTGATGTCTTTAATTCAGCAGCAATAGCAGCAGCATACGGTTCAATTAGTGCTGTTACATTTATCTCCGCAGAAAGTTTTTTAGAAAGTCAAAAAATAGCTTTTGATGGGTTTATGGTTGGAGCCTTAGCTTTAATGGAATCTCCTGCAATAATTGTTGGGTTATTACTTGTGAAATTTGCAGCTCCCCAAAATAGACCAAAATCAAGAAAAATGCATCTAAACGCAATATTACATGAATCACTTTTAAATGGATCAGTGTATTTATTGCTTTCAAGCTTAATTGTAGGATTTCTAACTGCTTCTAGTAATCCTTCAGGGATTACAAAAATGGAGCCATTTACTGGACAATTATTCTATGGAGCAGAATGCTTCTTCTTGTTAGATATGGGAATAGTCGCAGCTCAAAGATTGCCGAGACTGAAAAATGCAGGTTCATTTTTAATTGGCTTTGCAATTTTCATGCCTCTATTTAATGCATTAATAGGTGTTTTCGTTGCGAGATTTTTATCTTTAGACCCTGGCAATGCACTTTTATTTGTGGTTTTATGTGCAAGCGCCTCATATTTAGCAGTTCCAGCAGCTATGAGGATGACAGTTCCAGAAGCTAAATCTAGTTATTACATTTCAACAACTCTAGGTCTAACTTTCCCATTCAATATAGTTCTTGGTATTCCAATATATATGAGTTTAGTAAATACCATTATCCCAATTTCTCCTTTATAAAAATGAAAAGATTAGACTTAATATTTAGTGAAAGAGAACTAGATGCAATCATTAAAACATTAGAAAAAGCTAATGTCCCTGGATATACAGTTATGAAACACGCCACAGGCAGGGGACCTGAAAGAGTTGTTACTGAGGATATGGAATTTACAGGGTTAGGATCAAATGCTCATGTAATTGTGTTTTGTGAGCAGGAATTAATAGATAAAATGAGAGATAACATTAGGGATGATTTAAGTTATTACGGAGGAGTCGCTTATATTTCTGAAGCAACCCCCCTCTAATTGAGATAAGTAATATTTAGTTTTTACGAATGAATCCAATCAACTCTTATATTTTTTCTACTATTTAAATATCTATCAATTGACATTGCGGCAATACATCCATCAGAAGCTGCAACAACGGCTTGCTTAAATGGTGTATTTCTTATATCCCCAATAGCCCACACTCCATCAGAGTTTGTAGACATAAAGTCATCCACAATAACTCCTCCGTCTTCTTTTAACGCAATTTGATCCCCTAAAAAATCAGTAATTGGCTTTGAACCACTCATATAGACAAAGACTCCATCTAAATCTAAATTAATAGGATTTTCCTCTTGCTTGTTTTTTACAACAACTCGGTTCACACCCATATCATCACCTAATATTTCCAATAATCTTGTTCTACTCCAATGTTTTATATTTGAATTATCCATCAATTCCATAGCTTCTTCATTATCTGATTTAGGATCACTTGATGTAATCCAATGGACAGTAGAAGCAAACTTAGTAAGAACAGTTGCCTCTTCAATTGCCTCCTTGTTCACTCCAACAACAGCAACTTCTCTATTTTTGTAAAAAGCGCCATCACACGTAGCACAATAACTCACTCCTTTACCAAGAAAATCAGCTTCTCCCTTAAATGATGCAGGCCTACCCATAGCTCCACTTGCAAGAACAAGTGCTTTAGCCTTGAAGGTTCCTTCAGGTGTATAAACCGTTTTCCATTCTCCACTAGTATCTATTCCAAACACTTGTGCTCTTCTATAGTCTGTACCATATTGCACAGCCTGTTCTCTCATTAGAGTAAGTAATTTCTCACCACTTATATCAACAGGAACACCTGGATAATTAGCTATCTGATGAGTTATGGCTAAGGCGCCAACAGATGGATTTTTATCTAAAATTACAGTCTTTAAGTTTGAACGAGATGTATAAAGTGCGCAAGTACAACCTGCCGGACCTCCTCCGATAATAACTACATCTGACTCAATGATTTCCAATTTAATAAAACTCCTTTTAATAGTTAATTAGATGAGTTTTTGGTTAGAAGATATCTTTAATGTTAATTCCTAACCTTTATATAGATATAACTTAAAAGAAAAAAAAGAAAAAAGCATAATATAGAAACAAACTTACATAGGAAAAATAAAAAAAATTTATTGTCAAAATTATCTGTTACGTGAAATGTTCTGTATTGATCTATTATTAAATCATATCGGGTAAATTAATTGCCACAGAAACATTATATTTTTCATGACCAACTCTGATTACCTTTTAAAAGCTGCTATTAAAAAAGTAACCGAAAAATTAAACGAGATAGTGGTTGAAAAAATTGAAGAAGCAACAAATATTGCTCAGGATGCTCCAGAAATCCTGAAAAAAGAATTCGATAGTTTAAAAGAATCCATAATGGAGGAAGCCTCAAGAATGGAAAAAGCAGACAATATTCAAGAAAATGAACCCACCAATACTTATCAAAATTCCAAAATAAAAATAGCTTTAAATGAAATTGAAATTATTAATAAACAAATTGATCTATTTAATAAAAAAATCAATAATCAAATTAAATGAGTTATCACATTCTTTATGATCTTTTAAAAAAATTAAAGAGGGGCTTTCTTATATGGATAACCCTGATTTCGCTTTTAATAATTTTGTGGCTAGATAATCTTAGATTTACAATTTTCCAAACTAAGAGCAATAAAAAAAGTAGAATCCAAATTAAAAGAGCTAAGTGGTTTACTAATCAATTAATTAAGCTTGGTTCAGCATTTATTAAAATTGGACAATTATTATCTGCAAGACCTGATTTAATTCCTAATACCTGGATACAGGAATTATCTAAATTGCAGGATCAAGTTCCTAATTTTTCATTTAAGCAAGTTGAAGAAACTATCCGAGAAGAACTAGGTTCAAAGTTTAATGAAATAGATCAAATAATATGTGATCCGGTTGGATCAGCATCACTAGCTCAGGTTCATAAGGGGGCTTTAAAAGATGGTAAGAAAGTAGTATTTAAAGTTCAAAGACCCAATTTAAAAGAATTATTTATTATTGATTTGGGCATAATGCAGCAAATAGCAGGATTGTTGCAGAAAAATAAAAATTGGAGTCGCGGAAGAAACTGGGTTGCGATTGCTAAAGAATGTAGGAAAGTTCTTATGAAGGAACTTGATTTTAATTGTGAAGCACAATATGCAGCAAGATTTAGACAGCAATTTCTTGATGATAAAAATGTTGAAGTTCCTGAAGTAATTTGGCATATGAGTAGTGAAAAAGTGCTTTGTTTAAGTTATCTAGAAGGAACAAAAATAAGCGATTTAGAAAAATTAAAATCCCAAGAAATTGATTTACCAAGAATTGCAGAAGTAGGTGCCATCAGCTACCTAAAACAATTAGTGAATTATGGTTTTTTTCATGCAGATCCTCATCCAGGGAATCTAGCAGTGTCAAATAAAGGTAAATTAATTTTCTATGATTTTGGAATGATGGGGAACATCTCAAATAACCTTCAAAGCAGATTAGGTGCAATGGTAAAGGCTGCTGCTTTAAGAGACGCCTCATCACTTGTAAGTCAATTACAACAAGCTGGTCTAATTTCAAAAGATATTGATATCGGGCCAGTCAGAAGATTAGTTAGATTGATGCTTAAAGAAGCCTTAACTCCACCATTTAGTCCAAATATTATTGAAAAATTATCTGGAGATTTATACGAACTTGTTTATGAAACACCATTTCAACTGCCTGTGGATTTAATCTTTGTAATGAGAGCTTTATCAACTTTTGAAGGGGTTGGTAGAATGCTTGATCCAGGGTTTAACCTTGTATCAGTTACAAAGCCTTATTTAATAGAACTTATGACTTCTAATAATCAAACTCCTAACGATTTAATTAACCAATTTGGAAGACAAGTAGGTGAACTAGGATCCAAAGCTGTAGGAATACCCAAAAGAATAGATGAAAGTTTAGAAAGATTAGAGCAGGGCGATTTACAGTTACAAATAAGGATGGGAGAGTCTGATAGACAATTCAAAAAAATGTTTACTGCTCAAAAAACATTAGGCCATTCAATTCTTATAGGAAGCCTATCAATTGCATCTGCTTTACTTGTAACTAATAAACAAAATAATTTTGCTTTATTACCATTATTTTTTGCACTCCCAATAAGTATTGATTGGATAAAATGCCAATTAAGTATGAGTAGAGGCTCACGTTTAGAAAAACTTAAACGTTAGAAAAAATTATATATTTTTGGGACCTAAACCTAAAGCGCCAGCAAATCTTGCTTGATTTCCCAATTCCTCTTCAATTTTTAAGAGCCTATTATATTTTGCAATCCTCTCACTTCTACTTAACGAGCCGGTCTTGATTTGACCAGATCTTGTAGCGACAGATAAATCAGCAATTGTTGTATCTTCTGTCTCACCACTTCTATGACTTATAACACTTGTGAAACCAGAGGTTTTAGCTAATTCAATAGCTTCCAAAGTTTCAGTTAATGTTCCAATTTGATTAACCTTTATAAGAATTGAATTAGCAGATTTTTCCATAATCCCTTTCCTTAACCTTTCTGTATTAGTAACGAATAAATCATCACCTACAAGCTGAACTTTATTTCCTAATTCTTTATTTAATTCTGACCAACCCTCCCAATCATCCTCTGCTAAACCGTCCTCTATTGAAACTATTGGATAATTAGAAACTAATCTTGAAAGATATGAAATCATTTCAGAACTATTTAAACTTTTCCCTTCATATTTATAAATACCATCACTATAAAATTCAGTACTGGCAGCATCTAAAGCTAGAGACACCTGCTCACCAGGCGTAAATCCGGCTTTTTGAATTGCTTCTAATAATAAGTCCCCTGCTTCTTCGCTCGATGACAAATTAGGGGCAAATCCACCCTCATCGCCTACAGCAGTAGATAGACCTTTTTGATCAAGTAATGATTTTAATGAGTGGAAAATTTCAGTACCCATTCTTAATGATTCACTGAAATTATTAACTCCATGTGGGACAAGCATGAATTCCTGA
Source organism: Prochlorococcus marinus str. MIT 9302 (assembly GCF_000759975.1). Lineage (GTDB taxonomy): Bacteria > Cyanobacteriota > Cyanobacteriia > PCC-6307 > Cyanobiaceae > Prochlorococcus_A > Prochlorococcus_A marinus_M. The sequence continues at coordinate 15,399 of NZ_JNAM01000007.1, forward strand.
AAATCAAGACTATTTGGTGCATGTGCACCACCATTTATTACATTCATCAATGGAACTGGAAGAAGATTGGATAATGGATCTCCAAGATACCTATATAGGGGAATGTCTAAAGCATTTGCTGATGCTCTGGCAGTTGCAAGACTTACAGCAAGTATTGAATTTGCTCCAAGATTTGACTTATTAGGAGTTCCATCAATTTGAATCATTAAGTCATCTACTGCAGTTTGATCTAAAGCTGACAAACCACATAAAGCTGGGGATATCGTTTCATGAATTTTATTAACAGCATTTAAAACACCTTTCCCCATATATTTTGAACCACCATCCCTTAATTCATGTGCCTCATGAGCACCAGTGCTGGCTCCGCTGGGAACAATTGCTGTACCACTTGCTCCACATTCCAAAAATACTTCTGCCTCTACAGTAGGATTACCTCTTGAATCAAGGACTTGCCTTGCTTCAATAGTATCAATAAGAAAATCAATAGTTTCTTTCACAATTTAATTATTACTATTTAAATCCTATTAATAGCTGAACTATTTGGCTAATATCTGAAATATATATGTAAACCAAATATAATATTTATTTCAGAACAACTTAGATTAAAATTAAGAATTTTTTTAATTCCAAAGACCGCATAACCCCTTTAATAAACATAATTTTAAATTTCATCTTACAATTTAAAAATTATTGGATGATTATTAATGCAGAACCTATTTAGAATATTAATTAATAATCAACTATAGTTTTTATAGTTTATGAGAGAAACTCTTACATCCAGTCCTGAACTTTTTAGCGATATAAGTTGGAATCTTCTTCTATTAGGGGAAGAAACCGCAAAAAAATGGGATCATAGCGAATTTAATATAGAACACATAATTCATACATTGTTCTCATCAAGTGAATTCTTTGCTTTCATTGAAAAATTATCAATCGACCAAGATACAGTTTTAGATATAACAGAAGATTTTTTAGAAGAGACACCGACAAATGAGTCAGATATTTTTACTATCGGAGAAGATTTAGAAATTTTATTAGATAACGCAAATCAGATTAAAATTCAATGGGGATCGAGATTAATAGAAATTCCGCATTTACTAATTGCTCTTGGAAGAGATTTAAGAATTGGTAATTATGTTTTTGAAGAAGGCAATCTTTCAATGGAAAAATTAGAGGAAGAATTAAAGTTTTTCCCGAATATTAATCAATCAAAAGATTCTTATGATTATAAGAACGAAATTGAGATAAATAATCAATCTAATTTTGAATCAAACAAAAAGACTTTAGTTAAAGAAGAAAAATTTGAAAAAGCTATTGTTCCATTACCCAAAAGTGAAATTCAAATTGAAACCAAAAAACAAGTTGGAAAAGATGAAAATGCTCTTTCAATTTATGGAAAAGATTTAACAGAATCAGCTAAAAAAGGCTTACTGGATCCGGTTTTAGGACGAGAAAATGAGATCAATAATTTAATGAGGGTACTCTGCAGAAGAAACAAAAATAATCCTATACTTATCGGCAATCCTGGAGTTGGTAAAACCTCAATTGCAAAATTACTTGCGCAATTAATTGTAGACAAAAAAGTTCCTGATTCTTTAAAAGACTTAAAAATTATTTCACTTGACTTAGGTGCTTTAGTTTCTGGGACAAAATTTAGAGGCCAACTAGAGGAACGACTAAGCTTAATAATGCAGGAACTAAATAATCCAAGCCAAGGAATGATTCTATTTATTGATGAAATTCACTCAATATTAAGTTCTGACAGATCTTCTACCGACATTAGTAATATCTTAAAACCGTTACTAGCTGAAGGAGAACTTAGATGTATCGGTACAACAACACCTGAGAAATTTCGTGAAACTATTGAAAAAGATCAGGCATTGAATAATTGCTTTCAAAAGATAGTTGTTAATGAACCTTCAGTAGAATTAAGCGCAAAAATACTGCAAGGTATCAAAAAGAAATATGAATCACATCATGGCATAAAAATTTCTGAAGAGGCTGTAAACTATTCTGCAAAATTGGCCGACAGATACATCAGCGATAAATGTCTTCCTGATAAAGCAATAGATTTAATTGATGAAGCAGCTGCACAGTTAAAAATCGAGTCTAATAATAAGCCTCAAATAATTCTCCAACAAGAAAACAAACTTCATACTATTGATGAAAAACTGAATAATTTGCAAGGAGAAAATATCGAAGCTCAAGAAAAACTATTGAATATGAGAAACCAATCAGAGGCAAAATTGAACCTTCTTTTGGACAATTGGAACAATTTGCGTGAAGAAATGGAGCAATTATCTATTTTGATGAAAGAAGAAGATAAGCTAACCAAACAAATTAAAGATAAATCAAATCGCGAAATTGAAAACGATCTGGATTATTTAGAAAAGCTCGAAGAAGATTTAAGTGAAATAGAAAATGACATACAAAAAGTTGAAGAGAATTTTAATAAAATAAAGAAAAATAGAAATTTCCCTTTTAAATATCAAGTTGAACCTGATGATATTGCTGATGTTATCTCAAAAATCACAGGTATTCCGATTTCTAAAGTAGTTTCAAATGAACGTAAGAAATTAGTCAATCTAGAAAGAGAACTAAGTGAAAAAGTTATTGGACAAGAAAAAGCTATAGAATCTGTTTCTGCTGCAATCAGAAGAGCTCGCGTTGGCATGAAAAGCCCTAAAAGACCTATTGGATCTTTTTTATTTATGGGTCCTACAGGTGTTGGCAAAACAGAATTAGCAAAATCTCTTGCATCAGCTTTATTTGATGAAGAAGACGCACTTTTAAGATTAGACATGAGTGAATATATGGAGAAAAATGCCGTAGCAAGACTTTTGGGAGCTCCTCCTGGTTATGTTGGTTATGAAGAGGGAGGTCAATTAACTGAAGCTGTAAGACGTAAACCCTATTCAGTAATACTTCTTGATGAGATAGAAAAAGCACATACAGAAGTATTTAATATCCTTTTACAAGTCTTAGATGAAGGAAGATTAACAGACTCTCAAGGAAGGACTGTAGATTTCAAAAATACCGTCATCATTATGACAAGTAACCTAGCTGGTAAATCTATACTGGAGTATTCACAAAAGATTTCTAAAAGTGAGGGAAAGTTAGAAAAAGATCAACAAACTCTAGATGATTCTATTAGTAATACATTGTCTTCAATTTTTAGACCTGAATTTTTGAATAGAATTGACGAATTAGTAAAGTTTGATCCATTATCTATTGATGAACTTCAAAAAATAATACTTTTGCAAACAGAAGATTTAAAAAACCTGCTACTTGAACAGAAAATAAATATTACTATAGACAAAAAAGTTATCAATAAAATTGCAAATGATTCCTACGAACCTGAATATGGTGCTAGGCCACTTAACAGGGAACTTAGAAGACAAATAGAAAATCCCTTAGCTGCAAAACTTTTAGAGGATAACTTTAGAAACAAAAAAAATATCACAATTAAACTTAACCCAGCTAAAAAAGATGAGATCGTTTTCAAACCTAGCTGAGGAGTAAATCAATAAGCTAAAATAAAAATTAAAGCATAAAGCTTAATTTCAAAAACATTTTGTGACAAGTCCTACTACTAATAAAGAACCTCTAAAAAAGGATTCTCCTGATATTGAAGAGCCTAAAAAAAAGAATAATTTTTTTAGATCTACCTACGATGAGCTTAAACTTGTCGTGTGGCCAAACAAACAACAACTTTTTAGCGAATCAGTAGCGGTTATAATTATGGTATCCTTTTCTGCAGCAGCAATTGCATCTGTCAGCAGATTCTATGGATGGGCAGCCTCGCAAATTTTTGGTTGAATTATCCCTGAATATCCATTTATAAAGATTTTAATTAAGCTTCCAGAAAAAAATGAGTAATGAATTAACTACAAGCCTTGCTTCTTCAAAAGCAAATACAAGCATCGCAAGATGGTATGCAGTTCAAGTAGCATCAAGCTGTGAGAAAAAAGTAAAAGCGACTCTTGAGCAGAGATCAGTAACTTTAGGTGTTAATAATCGAATCATTGAAATTGAAATTCCCCAAACTCCTGGAATTAAATTAAAAAAAGATGGAAGCAGACAAACTACTAAAGAAAAAGTTTTCCCAGGTTATGTACTCGTAAGAATGATTTTGGATGAAGATACAATGATGGCTGTAAAAAGTACTCCAAATGTAATTAACTTTGTCGGTGCTGAAGACGGTAGAAGCAGCGGAAGATCGCGAGGTCATATCAAACCTCGACCATTATCCAGACAAGAAGTTAATAGAATCTTTAAGCGCGCATCAGAGAAAAAAGCTGTAATCAAGTTAGATATTGAAGAAAAAGATAGAATTATAGTAACTAGTGGTCCATTCAAAGATTTCCAGGGAGAAGTTATAGAAGTTTCCGGGGAAAGAAATAAATTAAAAGCATTACTCTCAATATTTGGGCGCGAGACTCCTGTAGAATTAGAATTCTCACAAATCAATAAACAAAATTAATTTCTAATTGTTCTTGTTTATCGAGTAAAATTATGATTTTCTACTTCAGCTTAAATTTTCAAATCTAATGGCAAAAAAAATTGTTGCAGTTATCAAGCTTGCTCTACAAGCAGGCAAAGCAAATCCTGCTCCTCCTGTAGGACCAGCTTTAGGACAACATGGTGTCAATATCATGGCATTTTGTAAAGAATACAACGCAAGGACACAAGATAAAGCAGGTTTTGTAATTCCAGTAGAGATTTCTGTTTTTGAAGATAGAAGCTTTACTTTTATCACAAAAACACCTCCTGCTTCTGTCTTAATAACAAAAGCAGCTGGTATAGAGAAAGGATCAGGTGAATCAGCAAAAGGCTCTGTTGGGAATATAAGTAAAGCTCAATTAGAAGAAATAGCCAAAACTAAGCTTCCTGATCTAAACTGTTCTAGTGTTGAATCAGCAATGAAAGTAATTGAGGGTACTGCTCGTAATATGGGCGTCTCTATCACTGATTGAGTTCAAGACAAAATTGCTCACTATTTAGGGGAGGTTAGTTAATAACCGTTTGCACCCAATATAATTATGAAAAAACTATCCAAAAGAATGGCGGCTCTATCAACAAAGATAGAAGATCGCATTTACGCACCACTTGAAGCTCTTAGTATTATCAAGGAAAATGCTAATGCAAAATTTGATGAAACTATTGAAGCACATATACGTTTAGGTATTGATCCAAAATATACTGATCAACAATTAAGGACAACTGTTGCATTACCACATGGTACTGGCCAAAGCATCAAAATTGCAGTAATTACAAGCGGTGAGAATGTATCGAAAGCTAAGGCTGCTGGTGCAGATTTATTTGGCGAAGAAGATCTTGTGGAAAGCATCAACAAAGGAAATATGGACTTCGATCTACTTATTGCAACTCCAGATATGATGCCAAAGGTTGCAAAATTAGGAAGAGTTTTAGGACCTAGAGGTTTAATGCCTAATCCTAAAGCTGGGACAGTAACTAATGATATTGCTAATGCAATAAAAGAATTCAAAGCTGGTAAGCTCGAATTTAGAGCAGATAAGGCGGGTATCGTTCATGTCCGCTTTGGAAAAGCAAGTTTCACAAAAGAAGCTCTATTTGACAACTTAAAAACCTTACAAGAATCAATTGATAAAAATAAACCAAGTGGAGCTAAGGGAAAGTATTGGAAAACTTTTTATGTAACTTCAACTATGGGGCCTTCAGTTCAATTAGACATAAATGCTGTACAAGATTACCAACCTGAAGGTTAACCCTTTGTAGTATAATTTAAATTGCAATAATACGGCCAAAGAAAGTAGGTTTATTTAGTTATTCTAAATTTTTAATTCCTACCGAGGACTCGTCTTAATTATTTCTTTTTGGATCTAATAAAAGCGGCCTCTTTTAAAAAGGACTTTGCCGCATTTCCTGCTCTCCCTAAATTACGATCCAAAAAACAACAATGGGCCGAACACTAGAGAATAAGCAACAAATCGTTACTGAGATTAAATCTCTATTAAACGACTCGGAAATGGCTGTAGTTCTTGACTATAAAGGTTTAACTATCAAAGAGATGTCAGATTTGCGATCTAGATTGCAAACAACTAACGGTATCTGCAAAATTACTAAAAATTCATTAATGCGTAAAGCTATTGATGGAGATAGTAATTGGAACGATCTTGAATCTTTACTTTCCGGAACAAATGCTTTTGTCTTAATTAAAGAAGATGTTGGTGGTGCTGTAAAAGCGATCCAATCTTTTCAAAAAGACACCAAAAAATCCGAAACCAAAGGAGCTTTATTTGAAGGCAGACTTCTTAGCGATTCTGAAATAAAAGAAATTGCAAGTCTTCCATCTAAAGAAGTATTGATGGCAAAAATTGCTGGCGCTCTTAATGGCGTAGCAACAAAAATTGCGATCTCTATAAATGAAGTGCCTTCTGGACTTGCTAGATCACTTAAACAACATTCTGAAAAATCAGAATCTTAAATTCAAACCCTAATTAAATTTTAAGAAAATGTCCGCAAAAACTGAAGAAATTCTTGAATCATTAAAATCTCTATCACTTTTAGAAGCATCTGAGCTTGTAAAACAAATTGAAGAGGCTTTTGGTGTGTCTGCTGCAGCTTCTGCAGGTGTAGTAATGGCAGCTCCAGGAGCAGCTGGCGGTGACGGAGATAGTGGCGCTGCTGAAGAAAAAACTGAATTTGATGTAGTTCTCGAAAGCTTTGATGCAGCTGCAAAAATCAAAGTCCTTAAGGTTGTAAGAAATGCAACTGGTCTAGGTCTTGGGGATGCAAAAGCACTTGTTGAATCTGCACCAAAAACAGTAAAAGAAGGAATTGCGAAAGCAGATGCTGAATCTTTAAAGAAAGAGATTGAAGAAGCTGGCGGTAAAGTTACACTTAAGTAAGAGAAGATTTTTTCAAGCCGATACACTTAATATCGGCTTCAAAAATTATGAATAGTGATAGTATTGCAATTGAAGCTGCAACTGATGGAGCTTGCAGTGGTAATCCAGGTCCAGGTGGTTGGGGTGGTCTAATAATTTTTGACGACAAAAGTGAATTAGAAATAGGTGGTTCCGAGCAAAATACCACTAATAATAGAATGGAACTCACTGCGGCTATAAAAACACTTGAGAAATTAAAAACCTATAAATTAAAAGAGAACTTTAAATTAAGAACTGATAGTAAATATGTCATAGAAGGTTATACAAAATGGATTATTAATTGGAAGAGAAATGGATGGAAAACAAGCGCAGGAAAATCAGTTCAAAATCTTGATTTATGGCAAAAAATTGATCAATTAAGAATTAATGGCCTTGCAATGGAATATGTGAAGGGCCATAGTGGGGACAAACAAAATGATAGAGTTGATAAAATCGCGACAAACTATAGTAAAGGTATATCTATAATAAGCAACTTAAAAGAATCTGAATCTTCAGTAGACTTTTTTAAAAAAAATGCACCTTCAGAAATTCAGGAATTATTTTCAAGAAATGAATTAATTCAAAAATTTGCAGACAAACAGTACTTTTTAAGTTCACTAGAACTAAGTAATTTATTAGGTAAAGAAAATTATGTAAAGATAAAACAATATTTACTTTTTGAATGGCGTAATTGGAGATTGATTCCTAAAGAAAAAAAATATTGGATAATAGAAAAAAAAGAATCCTAATTTTTTATGAATGAACAGAAGAGGGTATTTAAAAATCTTTATAAAAACTTTATGACCCCTATACTCAAAAAAGACTCTGGAATAGATGCAGAATATTTAACTAATTTATCTCTTGGCCTTCTGTCATTTAGTTCAAGAAAATATAATTGGCCTGTAGTTTCATCAATCCTAAAAAATCTAAATGAAGAATTTTCTATAATTGATAAAAGGTTAAGTCAGAACATATGTGGAATAAATTTTTGTAATCCAATTGGTTTAGCTGCGGGTTTTGACAAAAATGGAAATGCTGCAAATATATGGAAAGATTTTGGTTTTGGATTTGCTGAACTTGGTACAGTAACTAAATTTGCTCAAAATGGCAATCCAAAACCAAGGTTATTTAGATTAGCAGAAGAAGAAGCAGCATTAAATAGGATGGGTTTCAATAACAATGGTGCTGAAAATCTGGTTAAAAATTTTCTTGAGCAAGGTATTGAGTTCAAAAAAAACAGGGAGAATATTTGTTTAGGGATAAATTTCGGTAAGTCTAAAATCACAAGTTTATCTCAAGCAAAAGATGATTATTTAACTTCTCTAAAATTATTAATTCCATATTGTGATTACGCAGCAATAAACGTAAGTTCTCCAAATACTGAAGGACTAAGAAAGTTGCAAGATCCAACTCTTCTAAAAGAACTTCTTAAAGAAATTAAAAACTTACCTAATTGCCCACCGTTATTTGTAAAAATTGCGCCAGATTTAAGCTTTAAAGATATTGAAGATATTTGCCAATTAATAATCGAGGAAAACATCAATGGAATAATTGCTACTAACACCAGCATTGATAGATTAGGTCTTGAAAATAGGAAGATCAGGCAAACCGGATTATTACTTTCTGAAGAGAATGGAGGATTAAGTGGAAGGCCTCTACAAAACAAAGCAAATCAAATAATAAAACATATTCATAAAATTGATAAAAATATTATTTTAATTGGCGTTGGTGGAATCGATAGTCCTGAGTCAGCTTGGGAAAGAATTTGTTCTGGAGCATCATTAATTCAACTGTATACGGGATGGATATATAAGGGACCACAATTAGTACCCAATATACTTGAAGGAATTATAAAGCAACTCAATAACCATCAATTATCTAATATTAAAGAGGCCATTGGATCAGATTTAAAATGGGTTAAATAAAAAATGAATAATGAACAAATCAGAACCTAATGATTACTCAACATTAGCCATGCAAATATCAAACTTAAAGCATGGAGGAAATGTATATGCAAATGCAAAAAAATTAAATTTATTACCCTCTGAAATCATTGATGCAAGTGCCTCATTAGTACCCTTTGATCCACCTCAAATCTTAATAGATTCATTAAATGCAGAAATTAAGAATCTTGGATTTAGATATTACCCTGATAGAAACTTGAGTGATTTGAAAGAAATAATCGGTAAATTTCATGGGATAAATCCAGACAATATCTTGCCTGGGAATGGAGCGTCTGAGCTAATAACCTGGGCAGGCTATGAAGCATCGAGATTTGGAATAAGCTGTATTCCTTCTCCATCCTTTGTTGATTATGAAAGATCTTTAAATTGTTGGAATAGTAATTTAATTCATTACCAATTACCAAAAAACTGGAATAATATTTTTCCTCAATCATTTCCCCTTCATCCTAAAGGTGATGTTATTTGGATAACAAATCCACATAACCCAACCGGCCAATTGTGGGAGAAAAATTCATTAGAGGAAATAGTAAAAAAATATAAATTAGTGATCTGTGATGAGGCTTTCTTATCGATAACACCCAATGGAGAAAAAGAATCTTTAATACCATTAACCCAAAAGTATAATAATTTATTAGTCTTAAGAAGCTTGACCAAAATCTTCAATATTCCTGGACTTAGATTAGGTTACGTTATTGGCTCATCAAAAAAACTTAAGCAATGGAAAATCAATAGAGATCCTTGGCCTTTAAATTCCTTTGCAATTAAAGCTGGAATTGACTTACTAAGTAATAAGAAATTCTATGAACAATGGACAAGACAGATTCACCGCTGGATAAATATTGAAAGAGAGAAAGTATATGAAAAATTATCAAAGATAAAAAACCTTAAAGTTCATAACTCTTCAACCAACTTTTTTTTAATAGAAAGTAAAACATCCTTGTCGCCCAATATAAAATACTTAGAAAATAAAGGGATATTGCTTAGAGAATGTACTTCATTTAGATTTCTTGACGAAAAATGGGCAAGAATAAGTTTACAAAATAGTAAAAATAACAATATTTTATGTAAAGAAATTCAAAATTCCTTTAAAAAATAATTAAAAAATTTTTTAATCTCAATTTTAGATTTGATTTTATTATTGTTTTCCATATTCTTCTTCATAAGATCTAATATTTGATAGTAATTTTTTCCGTTTTTTGATTTTATTTTAAAAATTCTTTCTAGAGTTTGTTCAAAAACTTCTTTTGAAATTTTATTTTGATTCATTAAAACTGAGCCTCCAGTTTCGGCAAGAATCAGTGCATTTTTCTCTTGGTGATTATTTTTAGAATAAGGAAAGGGAATTAAAATTGAAGGTTTTTCAGTCTCTATTAATTCATTTATTGTTCCTGCACCAGATCTCGATATTACAAGATCACAGTTTTGAATTAAAGCTGCTATTTCATTAGTAAATTTCTTTTGAACATAATTTTTGGATTTTTTTAAGTTAAAGGAATGTTGATTATATTCGCCAATAATATGAACTATTCGAAACTTTTTTTTCATTAAAAATTCCATAGAGTCGTAAAGAAGTTGATTTATAGCTTTTGCTCCTTGACTACCTCCCATAACAATCAAAAGAGGTCCTTTTCCTTTTGGAACCCATTCTGGCAAGGGATTAGATTTATAGAATTGCTGTCTCAAAGGAGTACCAGTGAAAATAGTTTTACAATTTCTTAAATAAGAATTTGTTTTCTTAAATCCTAAAAGAACATAGTTACACAAAAAACCAAAATATTTCGTGACCATTCCTGGAATTAAATTTGATTCATGAATAATGACAGGTATCCTGAGAAGTTTTGAAGCAACAATAGTAGGGGCAGATATATAACCTCCAGTCGTAAAAACCAAGTTAATTTTTTTTTCTTTTAAGATTCTAATTATTTGGAAAGTTGACATTAAAATTTCTATATATTGATAAAACAAAAAAATATTTTTTCTTGGTGTCTTTATATTCAAAGTCCTCAAATTATATTTTTTGGGAATAAAATTTGCATCAAGTCTTTGGTGAACCCCCAACCAATGAATATTCCATTCATCTTCTACTTCTTTAGAAACTGCTAAAGCCGGGAAAATATGGCCTCCTGTTCCACTTGCTGCAACTAATAAATTATTTTTTTTAGACATAAAACCTGAAATTAGTAGAATAAAAATAATAAATGATAAATATGTTTAATTTAAACTTATTCAAAAATATAGGAGTTCCTCTCTACTTATTTATTTATCTCATTATTCCCTATTCAGCAATAACGCAAACTTCAAAAGTTGATTTCATAAGAAATCTAGAAAACTCTTTAAATAAGCGAGATTTAGAGTTTATTAGAAAAAATTTTAGAAATGATGAAAACCAAAATATACTAAAACAGTTTTCAAAAATTGTTAATGATTTCCCTGATAGCAAATGGAAAATCAAAAGATTAAAATCAAATATTCCAAAAAAAGAAATTTTAAGAATAAAAGTTTCAGGTGAAAAAATAGTTAATGGAGAGATTCATATACTAGAATCCGAGTTCGATTATATTTTTTCAATTTTAAATGGACAAATTGATGAAGGTATCATTAAAAATTTATTCACAACAATAAGAAATGATGAAAAGAAGATAGACATTAGTTTTAAAATCCCTGATAAAGTTCTTACTGGTTCAAAATATGATATCGATATTATTCTAAATAAGCCACTTGAAGAAGTGATTATTGCTGGAGCAATAAAACCTCATCAAGTAAATTCATTTTTTGAACAAGAAATATTATTGGAGCCATTAGCATCTGGGGGGATTTTTAAAATAACAAGAGCTCCTTCAAAACCAGGGATACAAATTTGGTCAGGAATCATAGCTCACCCTGAGGGAATGATTACTTTCACAAAAAGCATTGATATTGTTGATGAAATATAGCCTAAGCTTCGTTTAACGCAGCTACACCTGGTAAGGTTTTACCTTCTAAAAGTTCCAAACTTGCGCCACCTCCAGTAGATATATGAGACATTTTCTCAGCTAATCCTGCTTTCTCTACTGCTGCGACTGAATCTCCACCACCAATTATTGTACAAACTTCAGCAAAAGCACTTAAGTCCGCAAGAGTCGTAGCTATTGCATTTGTACCGTCTGCAAATTTATCAAATTCAAAAACTCCCATTGGACCATTCCAAATAATTGTCTTACATTCTGCAAGAGCATTCTGAAAAACTTTAATGGAATTTGGACCAATATCGAGACCCATCCAATTGCCACTAATTGAATCAATTTGAGATATTTTACTATTGGCGTCCGGAGAAAATTCATCAGCTAAAACGACATCAGTGGGTAATAATAACTCTACTCCTTTTGCTTTTGCTTTTGCTTCTAAATCTTTAGCAAGTTCTAATTTATCTTCTTCTACAAGGCTCTTTCCGACATCTAAACCTCTAGCTTTATAAAAAGTAAAGATCATACCTCCACCAATCATGATTTTGTCACACTTATCTAGTAAAGAATCAAGTACTCCTATTTTGCTACTAACCTTTGATCCTCCAACTATTGCTGCCAATGGACGCTTTGGAGAATCTATTGCTCCTTGTAAGTATTTCAATTCTTTTTCTAAAAGGAATCCAGCTACTGAAGGACTTAAATAATTAGTAACACCCTGAGTTGAAGCATGAGCTCTATGAGCAGCACCGAAAGCATCATTTACATACATATCTGCATGAGATGCTAATTTTTTAGCAAACTCAAGGTCGTTCTTTTCCTCTTCACCAAAAAAACGAACATTTTCAAGTAGAAGAACATCTCCATTAGACAAGCTATTTGATTGTGCAACTGCTTCATCACCAATACAACTGTTAGTAAGAGCAACGTTTTGCCCCAACAACTGACTTAATCTTGCTGCTACTGGAGTTAATCTCATTTTTTCATTTACCTGACCCTTTGGTCTACCAAAATGAGCAGCTAAAATAACTTTTGCAGAATGATTAATAAGATATTCAATAGTTGGGATCGCTGCACGAATACGCGTATCGTCGGTTATTTGACCATCTTCATTTAATGGAACATTAAAATCTACTCTTACAAGAACTTTTTTTCCTTCTAAATTTGTCTTATCAAGACTGGAAAGAGATAATTTTGACATTAAACAAGCTTAATTTTTAATCTTAAGACCCTAACGTTAATTTTGGCTTATTGGGTTAAAAAGTATTTACTGTTACCTATGCCTTAATAAATTTTAAGAATTAACGATTATAAAAATTTTTTAGTCATTAAATTTATACTAAACTTTAGAAGTAAATACTTTTGAAACTTATAAAAACTAAAAGGAATACAAAATTTTATTTGATTTATTGAAGTGGACATACCCAAAATTCAATGGTACCCAGGCCATATCGCAAAAGCAGAAAAGAAATTATCTGAAGTTATCAATAAAGTAGATTTAGTTATAGAAGTTAGAGATGCACGAATTCCTTTGTCAACAGGACATCCACACTTAAATAAATGGATAAATAATAAAAAACATATTTTAGTTATTAACAGATCAGATATGATCTCCCCTAATACAATAAATAGTTGGAATAAATGGTTTAATGCTAAAGATCAATATCCTCTTTGGTGTGATGCTAAAAGAGGAATAGGTATTAAAGAAATTTGTAAGTCAGCCAAAGATTCTAGGTCGTCAATCGACGAAAGAAGACTTTCTAGAGGAATGCGAATTAGGCCAATTAGAGCCCTTACACTTGGTTTTCCAAACGTAGGAAAGTCAGCATTAATTAATAGAATTGCAAAAAAAAGAGTTGTAGATAGCGCTAGGAAAGCAGGCGTGACTCGTAATTTAAGATGGATAAAATTAGATAGTGGTATAGATATGCTAGATGCTCCTGGTGTTATACCGCCAAATTTAGAAGATCAAAAATCAGCACTTAATCTTGCACTATGTGACGATATTGGTGAAGCTGCTTATGAAATAGAGAGTGTCGCAATTGGATTTATCAAAATTTTATCCACTCTCAACAAAGATAAGAATGCGAGTATCTCAGTTAAACAAATATCAAATAGATATGGAGTTGATATTGCAAAAGGCTTTAAGAGTCCTTCTGCTTGGATCGACGAAGCAGCTTCAAAACATACCTCAGGCGATAAAAGGAGAATGTCTCATAAATTATTGGAAGATTATAGAAATCAAATGCTGGGTAAAATTGCTTTAGAAGTCCCAATATGGAATTAAATAATCAAAATTCTTTCGGCATTGGAGAAGGTGAGCTTATAGAAATTATTTATGAGCTACCTCTTCCTATGAGGCTAGACAGATGGTTAGTAAGTAAAAGGCCAGAACAAAGTAGAGCAAGAATTCAACATTTTATAAATTCAGGTTTAGTACTTGTAAACTATAAGACCGCGAAAGCAAAGACCCCATTAAAAAATGGAGACAATGTTCAAATATGGATGCCACCTCCAGAACCTCTTATTTATTTGAAACCTGAAAAAATGGATTTAAATATCCTTTTTGAAGACGAGCACATCATAGTAATCAATAAACAATCAGGACTAATTGTTCATCCAGCCCCTGGACACAAATCTGGAACTTTAGTGAATGGATTACTTTTTCACTGTAAAGATCTACCTGGAATTAATGGGAAACTAAGACCTGGGATTGTTCACAGATTAGATAAAGATACCTCCGGATGTATGGTGGTTGCAAAAAGCCAAGAGGCATTAGTAAATCTCCAGAAACAAATTAAAGAAAAAATTGCATCACGCGAATATATTGCAGTAATTCATGGAGCACCTAATTCTGAAGAAGGTCAAATAGTTGGCAACATTGGCAGAGATAAATTAAATAGATTGAAATATAAAGTAGTTGAAGACACTTCAGGAAGGTATGCCTGTACCTATTGGAAATTAGAAGAAAGATTTGGCAATTACTCATTAATGAGTTTCAAACTAGATACGGGGCGAACGCATCAAATAAGAGTTCATTGCGCTCACATTAATCATCCAATTGTTGGTGATCCGTTATATGGAAGATGTAAAAAACTACCATGTAAATTAGATGGCCAAGCTTTACATGCCATTAAGCTTGGACTTATACATCCAATCAATGGTAAAGAAATGATATTTGTATCAGAATTACCATTAGATTTTCAAAAATTAATAAGTGTTCTTAAAGTTAAATAAGATTTAAAGAGGAATTTAGAAGTGATTTTGTATAAGTGTTTTGAGTTTTAGTGAA
This sequence comes from Prochlorococcus marinus str. MIT 9302, assembly GCF_000759975.1. GTDB lineage: Bacteria > Cyanobacteriota > Cyanobacteriia > PCC-6307 > Cyanobiaceae > Prochlorococcus_A > Prochlorococcus_A marinus_M. The sequence continues at coordinate 30,508 of NZ_JNAM01000007.1, forward strand.
TATTGTAGAACTTTCTCCTTCATCAACTATCTTTCCGTGATTCATAACTAGCAACCTATCACAAAATCTTTTAGCAATGCCTAAATCATGAGTAATAAAGATAATCGTTAAATTCATTTTTTCTTGCAAGACTCTAAGCAATTCAAGAATCTCTATTTTTACTGAAGCATCTAACATATTTACGCTCTCATCACAAATCAAAATTTTTGGTTTCAACAATAGTGCTCTGGCTAATGAAATTCTTTGCAATTGACCACCAGATAATTGGCTAGGATAGGAATTAAAAAAATCATTATTTAAGGGGAGATTTAAATTTCTTAACATTAGTTTTATTTCTTTCTCGATTTTTCTTTTATCTGCAATTTTTTGAATAAAAAATATATCTTCCAAAATATTTTTAATTGTCATTTTCGGATTCAAACTTGAAAAAGGATCTTGAAAAATAATTTGTATATTATTGTTCTTTTTAAAAGATTTATTTTTTTTCGATGCATGATTTTTATCATAAATTTTGATTTCACCACCTCTTACTTTAAGAAGTCCAATTAAAGCCCTACATAATGTACTTTTACCGCTCCCTGAAGAACCAACTATTCCAAGAGTCTCATTCTCATATAACTTGAAACTAACTTCATTTAAAGCCTTATTCCATTTATTAATGAAAATTGAAGAATTTAATTTATACCAATGCCTTAGGTTATTTACCTCTAGAACGACCTCATCTCGAGCATTATTTTTAGTATTTGGTTCTAATACTATTTTTGAAGCATTTACTAACTTTTTCCCGATATCTGATTTTGGTGATTGAAAAATATCTAATATATTCCCTTTTTCAACAATCGATCCCTTTTCAATTATTGCAACTTTTTTACACCACTTTGCTGCAAGATTTATATCGTGACTAATTAAAATCAAAGTAGTAGCAAATTCATTACATAGATGAATTATTTCTTGCATAATTTCAAAACTTGTTTTGGTATCTAAGCTTGTTGTAGGTTCATCAGCTATTAATAGTTTAGGTTTCAAAGCAAGTGCCATTGCTATAGAAACTCTCTGTCTCATTCCACCACTAAATTGATGTGGGAAAGAATCAAGTCTACTTTCTTCAATTCCTACTTTTTGAAAAACTTCTTTTACTAATTTTTTAATAAGTACAGATGATTTAGTTTGATAATGCGTTTTAAATAATTCATATAAATGATCCCCAACTCTCATTAGCGGATTAAGTTTTTTCATAGAATCTTGATAAATAAATCCAAAATTCTTTCTTCTAAATAATTGTGCATCTTTGTTATTTATTTTCCTAGGGTCTACACTAGAAATCGATAAATACCCTTTAGAAGTGGCCTTTTCAGGCAATATATTTACTAATGTTTTTGCAAAAGTGGTCTTTCCACATCCAGAAGGTCCTATTATGGCCAAATGATCTCCCCTATCTATTTCCAAATTAAAATTTTTAATAATAGGTTGCTGTTTTAAACCATATTTAACAGTAAGATTTTTAACTACAAGAATTTTTTCTTTTTTTATTTCCATGATTTTATAGCAAATTTTTCTAGACCTAAATAAAATACATCTAAAGCAATATAAAATGTCCGAGGCCGCTGCAAATTCAAAAGAAAAAAACGAAATTGAAGTTTCCAAAACTATTTTGCCTGAAAATAAAAAATATGAAAGTGAATCTTTGAATTATCAAATAAAACTTCCCGATTGGCTTTTTAAAGATATTCATAATTTTGAAAAATCAAATAAAGAAAATGATGAGAATCAAAACCTTATAGTAAAGGCTTTTAAACTTGCTAATAAAGCTCATGATGGACAATTCCGCGCGAGTGGCGAGCCATACATTGTCCACCCGGTTGCTGTTGCAAATCTCCTCAAAGAAATAGGTGCGAGCTCATCTGTTATTGCTGCAGGCCTTTTACATGATGTTGTTGAAGATACTGGCATTGATTTATCCGAAATAGAAACAAATTTTGGATTAGAAGTAAAAATACTTGTAGAAGGAGTAACAAAATTAGGAGGGATTCACTTTAACAACAGGACTGAAGCACAAGCTGAAAATCTTAGGAAAATGTTTTTGGCTATGGCCAGCGATATTAGAGTTGTCTTAGTAAAACTTGCAGATCGACTTCATAATATGAGAACAATTGAATGGCTAAATGATGAGAAAAAACTAAGAATAGCGAGAGAAACAAGAGAGATTTATGCACCATTAGCTAATCGACTAGGAATAAACAGATTTAAATGGGAATTAGAAGATTTAGCTTTTAAATTCCTAGAGCCTAAAGAATATCAAGATCTTAAAGATCAAATCGCTGTTAAAAGAAGTGATAGAGAAAAAAGATTAAAAGTAACTTTAAATCTTATGAAGGAAAACTTGGTTTCAGCAGGTTTGAAAAATTTTGAAATAACAGGAAGGCCAAAACATCTTTATGGCATCTGGAGCAAAATGGAAAGACAACAAAAGCATTTTCACGAGATTTATGATGTTGCTGCCCTAAGAATTATCGTGGACAATTCAGATAGTTGTTATCGAGCTTTAGCAGTCGTTCATGATACTTTCAAACCAATTCCAGGTAGATTTAAAGACTATATAGGATTACCAAAACCCAATGGGTACCAGTCCTTACACACTTCTGTGATTGGAAGACACCGACCTATTGAAATTCAAATTAGAACTACTTCCATGCATCAAATTGCTGAATATGGTATTGCCGCTCATTGGCAATACAAAGAAGGTGGTTCTCCTGCCAAAAGTAATGCCGAGAGATTTAATTGGCTAAGACAATTAGTAGAATGGCAACAAGAAGGTAATGAAGGGGATCATAATGATTATTTAGCTTCAATTAAAGAAGATTTATTTGATGAAGAAGTATTTGTGATCACTCCAAAAGGAGATGTTGTTGGTTTAAGGAAAGGATCTACCGCGATAGATTTCGCCTACAGAATTCATTCTGAAGTTGGAAATCACTGTAATGGAATAAGAATTAATGAAAAGCTTTCTCCATTATCTACAGCACTTCAAAATGGTGACTTCATAGAAATTTTGACAAGTAATAATGCTACTCCAAGCTTGGATTGGCTGAACTTTGTTGTTACGCCAACTGCTAAAAATAGAATCCGCCAATGGTATAAGAAAAGCCATCGTGATGAAACGATTAAAAGAGGTAGAGATTTACTTGAAAAAGAAGTAGGTCGAAACGGTTTTGAAGCATTACTTTCTAGTGAAGCCATGAAAAAAGTTGCAAATCGATGTAATTTAAAAACTACTGAAGACCTTCTTGCATCTCTTGGTTTTGGTGGTTTAACTTTGCATCAAGTATTAAACAGACTAAGAGAAGAAATAAAATTACAGACAGAAGATGTAAAAAATGATTCTGACTCTGAAATAGTAAAATCTCTTAAAAGTAATAGTAATTTATCCACTAATACATCTAATGCTGCAGCAAAATCACCAATTTCCGGGATAGAAGGTCTTGATTACAGAATAGGTAAATGCTGTACCCCACTTCCAGGTGAGGAAATTATCGGAACTGTGTCGCTAGGCAACCATGGGATAACCATACATAGAGAAGATTGTGAAAATGTAATACCAATTCCAATAGAGAGAAGATTACCTGTTGGTTGGAATCAAGATAATAAAACTGGCGATAATAAGTTTCCAATTCAGCTAAGAATAGAGGTAATTGATAGAGTTGGAGTACTTAAAGATATTCTTATGCGGTTATCTGATAAAGGTATAAACGTCAGCGATGCCAATGTTAAAACTGCTTATGGTAAACCAGCTATTATAAATCTTTGTGTAGGGCTTGAAAGCTATAATCAACTTCACAAAACAATTGAACAAATTAAATCAATGGCAGATGTTTTAGATATTGCCAGAGTTGGACAAAGTTAATTTTACAATCAGATCAATCTATCTTTTACTTTTTATCTTGTAGATAAAGAAAACAATACTGCCACAAATCAAAGCTAATAAAATACCTACACATGATGAACCTAAGAGTAATTTTAGGGAAAAAATTCTACCTTGTTTCCATAATTCATCAATAACTAAACTTTCTTCAATAATGTTATTAGAAGAATTATTGAAAAAAATCGAACCAACTTTATAGTTAAAGTAATAAAGTGGAATATAAGTAAAAGGGTTGCTGATCCAAGTACCAATTGCAGCTAGAACAATATTTCCCTTAGCTATTTTCGCAAAAAATACCCCTATTAAAGTCTGAAACCCAAAAAAAGGAAAGCAGCCACTAAATACCCCTATTGCTAAACCTTTAGCATTGAAGAAAGGAGTTCCATTCTGATTACTAAATAATGATAGAATTTTCTTATACGTAATATCTCTTTTAAATCTCATTCAGAAAGAAAATTTCAAAATTAAATTCTTGATAATCTTACTTAATTATCCATAACAAAGCGAGAAATGGATTCGATAGTTACTACAGAAGATACAATAGCCGCAATTGCTTCAGCTATAAGTATAGGGAAAGGAGGAGTTGCGGTAATCAGAGTATCAGGGCAAGACTCAATAAATTCTTGCAAAAAGATTGTTCAAACTAAATCTAAATATGCATGGGAATCACATAGAGTTTTTCATGGTTTTATTCAGGAAAATAAACAAAATAAATTTATAGATGAGGTTTTAATTTTAGTGATGAAATCACCAAATAGCTTCACAGGAGAGGATGTAGTTGAACTTCATTGCCATGGAGGAATTATCCTAGTAAATAAGGTTTTAAAGATATTATTATCTAGTAATTCTAGAGTTAGACTTGCAAACCCAGGAGAATTTAGTCAACGAGCTTTTCTTAATGGAAAAATAGACCTTACTCAAGCCGAGTCGATTAATCAATTAATTAATGCAAGCAATAACAGATCAGCAGAGTTAGCTTTTAGCGGGGTTCAAGGAGAAATAAAGAAAAAAATTGATGATATTAAAAATGAACTTATAAATCAACTTTGCGAAATAGAAGCGAGAGTTGATTTTGAAGAAGACTTCACAGATTTTGATTACACCAAATATCTAAAGAACATTAAAAAAGTAAAAGAAAAAATAGAATTACTAATAGAAAATGCAAAAAGAAATTCATATATTCACAATGGAATATCCATTGCGCTTATAGGCAAAACAAATGTTGGTAAAAGCTCTTTACTTAATTTGCTTGCAAAAAAAGAAAAAGCAATCGTAACTAATATTCCTGGAACAACTAGAGATGTTATTGAAGTTAATTTAACTATTAATGATATTCCAATGAAAATAATTGATACTGCTGGCATAAGAGAAACTCATGAACAAATTGAAAGTATTGGAATTAAAAAAAGTTTTGGGAAAATTAAAGAGTCAGATTTTATAATTTATATTTATAGTCTTGAAGAAGGATTTAATGAAGAAGACAAAAAAATAATACAAGAAATCCCCAAAGAAAAATTAATTACTATTTTGGGCAATAAAAAAGATTTAATTGATTGCAAAAATATTAATTCAAATGAGTTAAAAAACAAAATTCTTATGAGCATTAAGAATAATGATGGTGAAAGATTATTAATCGACGAAATCATAAAAAAATGCGGATTAAAACAAGTAGAAAATATCAATATATTTTTAAACGAAAGACATCTAACAAATTTGTCTGCTTGCCTATCTAATTTAAATGATACTGATGAAATAATTAAAAATAAATTGCCATTTGATTTGTTATCAATAGAACTCAGAGATGGAATACAAAACTTATCTAAAATTACTGGCCAAGAATTAACAGAGGAACTTCTAGATAATATTTTTTCTAAGTTTTGTATTGGTAAATAAATTTGAGTTAAATTACATAGTGATATATAGTTAATTCTCTAACTTGAGTTGAATTTTATTAATTAATTATTTTTTTAGTTTAGTGGATTTAAATACTCCAATAATAAGTAAGATCATTGATAATTGGATCGATGAAGATATAGGAAGGGGAGATCTTACAAGTCCTTCTATTACAGAAGAGAATGGTAATGCATATTGGATTGCAAAAGAAGGTGGTGTATTTTGTGGTGTCGGAATCATAAAAGAAATTTTTAAAAAAATTGATTTAAAAATCAGTGCAAACTTTAATATCTCTGATGGAGATATATTTGTTAAAGATCAAAAACTACTGGAAATATATGGACCTTCAAAAAGTTTGCTAGCTAGTGAAAGAATAGGCTTAAATATTGCAATGCATTTATCTGGAATATCAACATATACAAAGAATCTTGTAAATAAGTTAGAAGGTACAAATATAAAAATAGCAGATACTAGGAAAACTACTCCTGGCTTAAGAATATTTGAAAAATATGCATTCAAATGCGGAGGTGGAGTGAATCATAGAATGGGATTATACGACGCAGCTATGATAAAAGAAAATCACATTGCATGGACAGATAATCTTAAAAATGCAGTAAAAAAAATTCGACTAAATTCGCCTTTTACAACTCATATAATAATTGAAGCTGAGAATATCGAACAGGCAAAAGAAGCAGTATTAGCAGGAGCAGATAGTGTCTTATTAGATGAACTTAGCCCTGAAATAATCAAAAAAAACGTTCAAGAATTAAGAAATTTATCAATGAATAGCTTAAAAAAAGAAGTCAATAAAAATTTGATAATAGAAGTTTCTGGAATTAACCCTGAAGAAATTAGTAAATATCTAATAAAAGGTATTGATTTGATTTCAACAAGTTCTTCAATCACCAAAAGTAATTGGATTGATTTGAGTATGCGTTATATTAATTAATTATATAGATAAATAATTGAATAATTAATGCTAATCATTTTTAAAGAATTAACAAAACAATTTGAACAATCTCTTTTAGATAGTCTTGAAAAAAATGATAAAAAAGGAGAATTCGAAATTCTTAGAAAAAATTTAATTACACAATCAACAAAAGAGGAATTTGGTGATTATCAATGTAATGTTTGTTTAAGTTTATCTAAAATATATAAAAAGAACCCAAGAGATATTTCTAATGATTTTATTAACCTTTTAAATAAAAATAAAAGCATAGCAAAATTATGTAAGAGTCTAGAAATAGCTGGACCTGGATTTATAAATATAAAATTAAAAGATGAAGTTCTAATAAATGAAATTAAATCAAATATTCAATGCCAAAGGGGTGGAGTACCTAAAATTAAAAAAGATTTAGATAGTTGCTTATCAAATAAAGTCATTGTAGATTTTTCTAGTCCTAATATTGCTAAAGAAATGCATGTAGGACATTTAAGATCAACAATAATAGGAGATTCAATATCCAGAATTTTTGAGTTAAGAGGTTATCAAGTATTAAGACTAAATCATGTTGGCGATTGGGGAACGCAATTTGGAATGCTTATTACTCAGCTCAAAGATTTATATTCAAATGATTTAGAAGAGATAGGCAAAATTAAGATAAGTGATTTAGTTGAATTTTATAAAGAATCAAAGAAAAGATTTGATAATGAATCTGAATTCCAAAAAAGATCTAGAGAGGAAGTAGTTAAGTTACAAAGTGGAGATATTAAATCGATTAAAGCTTGGAAATTATTATGTGATCAATCTAGAAAAGAATTTGATGAAATCTATAAAAATTTAAAAATAAAAATAAAAGAAAGAGGTGAATCTTTTTATAATCCCTTCTTAAAAGGAGTTATTGAGGATTTGAATTTTAAAAAAATATTAGTAGAAGATCAAGGAGCAAAATGTGTATTTTTAGATGGGATGACTAATAAAGAAGGCAAACCTTTACCGCTAATTATTCAAAAAAAAGATGGAGGTTTTAATTATGCAACCACAGATCTTGCTGCTATAAGATATAGATTCAATAAAACTCCTAATGGGGATGATGCTTCGAGAATTATTTATGTAACTGATCATGGACAAGCAAATCATTTTGCTGGAGTTTTTCAAGTTGCAAAAAAAGCAAAATGGATCCCAGACAATTGCCAAGTAGACCATGTCCCTTTTGGTTTAGTTCAAGGAATTGATGGCAAAAAACTAAAGACAAGGGAAGGTGAAACAATACGTTTAAAAGATTTATTAAAAGAAGCAGTTAGAAGAGCAAAAGAAGATTTATTAAAAAGATTAGAAGATGAAAATCGTTATGAGACAGAAGATTTTATTGCAAATACTTCAAGAATTATTGGATTAGGAGCTGTTAAGTATGCAGATTTAAGCCAAAATAGGATTACTAATTATCAATTTAGTTTTGATAAAATGCTTTCCCTTAATGGAAATACTGCTCCATATTTGTTATATACACTTGTAAGAATTGCAGGAATTAAAAGAAAAAATGATTTTGTTTATGACTCTAAAGATTTTCAATACATAAATTATGATCATAAATCTGAATGGAAACTTATAAGAAAATTACTTAGGTTCGATGAAGTCATAATATCTATTGAAAAAGACTTAATGCCAAATAGATTATGCAATTATCTTTTTGAGCTATGTCAGACTTTTAATAGGTTCTATGATCAAGTTCCAATACTCAAAGAAGAAAAATATATAAAAATTTCTAGACTGAATTTATGTGATCTAACTGCAAAAACACTAAAATTAAGCTTAGAGCTTCTAGGAATTGAAACTTTAGAAAGAATGTAATGAATGATTTTGATCAATTAAATAATCTTTTCCCAAGACCAAGAGAAGAAATAATAAATATGCAGTCTTACTCTGCACCTTTAGAAAATAGAAGAAATTTACTCCGCTTAGACTTTAATGAAAATACTCTAGGTCCAAGTCCTAAGGTTTTAGATGCATTACAAGCGATAAAATTAAATGAGATTGCAATTTATCCAGAATATAATTTATTAAAAAATTTTTTATGTGATAAATATCTTGATTCAAGAAAATTTGATAATGATGAAATAGGAATTTTCAATGGAGCAGATGCAGCAATAAATGCAATCTTCAATTCCTTTGGAGAAAAAGATCAAATATTTCTAACCACGAATCCAACTTTTGGCTACTATTCTCCTTGTTCAGAAATGCGAGGAATGAAGAAAATAACTTGTTCTTACATTGGAGAAAATTTTCTATTTCCCACCAAAGAATTTAGTGAAAAAATTTTAAAGTATAATCCAAAGTTAATATTTATTTGTAATCCAAATAATCCGACAGGGACAGTTTTAAGTGCTAAAGAGATAATTAACTTAGCAAATATCAAAAAAGATGCATTGATAATTGTTGATGAACTATATGAAAAATTTAATGGAGATAGTCTTCTTGAATCGATAGATTTTGAAAAGAATAACAATATACTAATAATCCAATCTCTCTCAAAAACAGCTGGTTTAGCTGGTTTAAGAATAGGTTTTACTTTTGGCAATAAAAATTTAATTAATTACATTAATAAAGTTACAGGACCATATGATGTAAATAGCTTTGCTATAACGGCAGCATTAGCAGCACTTAAAGACAAATCATATATTGAAAATTATGTTTTAGAAGTAAAAAAAGCAAGGGAATGGATTTTAAATAAATTTAAATCAACAAAAATTAGAACTCATTTTAGTGGTGGTAATTACTTCTTAATTTGGCCAAAAAAAGATACGAAAATTTTAATACAACAGATGAGAGAAAAAGGTATTCTTATCAGAAGTATGGAAAACAAAAAAGATATTGGTAAGTCAATAAGGGTTAGTATTGGAACTAAAGAACAAATGATTTTTTTCTGGGAAAATTACAAGTTCTTAGATTTAATAAATTAATTACCAAAAATATAAATTGTATTTTGATCGATTCTTTTAGGTTTTATTTGAAAATCTTTTCCAACATATTTTACTTTAAAATTTTTCATATTTTCTATAAACAAATCAGCATTTGAGAAATCACATTCTTTGTTAATTTTTTTGCCACGAGCAAAGTGAACAGGAATAACTACATTAGGTTTTAGAAGCTTAACTATTCTTGAAGCCTCTTGTCCATCATAAGATTTTATTCCTCCTCCAATTGAAATAAATAAGATATCTGGGCGAGACAAAATAATTTGACTATTGATATCAATATCACCGGCAGCGCCTCCCATATGAACAATTTTAAGATCATTCTGCTCCCAACTCCAAACAGTTGCCATCCCAAATCTTCTTCCATCTACTCTGTCATGTGGTACGGAAATTCCATTTAATAAAATATCCTCAAATTGGTAGATTCCTGGATCAACAAACATTAATTGATTATTAGGATTATATCCTTCATCTGCAAGCCTAGAACTAGCCAAAATAAAATCTGCGGTGACTTCTTTTGGCTCTTTTAAATTGCTTGCACAACCTATTGCTTTAAAGGGATTTATAAGAATCGATTTTTCAGCACTATTAATTAAGAAACTACTATGTCCCAGACTTTTTATTACTAAATCCCTTGCCAATAATGAGGTAGGTAAAAAAGAGCTAAATAATATAAAAAAGAAAATGTTTTTAATTTGAGAAATCATATTATTAATTTTTTTATATTTTACTTTTGTTCAGCCATTTTTAGAAAATTACTAATTAATTTATGACCAAATTGTGTCAATACACTTTCAGGATGAAACTGTACTCCATGCAAATGCTTATATTCTTTGTGAGAAATAGCCATAATAGTTGAGTCTTCTAAAGTCGCAGTTATATCGAAACAATTTGGTAATGAACTTGAATCAACTATAAGACTATGATATCTGGTCGCCACAAATGGAGTCTCGATATCTTTAAACAAACCTTTTTGATTATGAAATATTTTGGATGTCTTACCATGCATAAGTTCTTTCCCAACTATAACCTTACCTCCAAAAGCTTGGGCCAAAGCTTGATGCCCTAAACAAACTCCTAATGTAGGAATATTTTTAGATAATTTTTTTAGTATTGGTAGACAAATTCCAGATTGATCTGGATTACCAGGACCTGGAGATAATAAGATGCCACCAGGATTTAGTTTGATAATTTCATCTAGAGTAATTTGATCATTTCTTTTAACTATTAATTCTCTAGTTATTTCATGCTCAACAGAAAGTTCTCCTAAATATTGAACAAGGTTATATGTAAAACTATCGTAATTATCAATAACAAGAAACATATTTATATAGATTCAAATAAAAACTTAATTTTAGGAACAAAAATATATACAGCAATAATAACAGAATTAATGGAAGCTAATAAAACAGCTCCTGCAGAAGTATCTTTTGAAATTTTAGCCAAACTACTAAATTCTTTTTTCACTACTAAATCAACTATTGATTCAATAGATGTGTTTAATATTTCTAATATTAAAACAGACATAATTGTGGTAATCAAAATTACATAATTAATCTGACTAATTTGCAGTAAAAAACCAATCATTAAAATTGAAACTGCAAAAATTAATTGAATTTTAAAATTTCTTGAAGTTTTTAATACGTAACTAATTCCACTAAAAGCATACTTAAAACTTTTTAATACATTACTAGAAGTTTTATAAGATTCTGTTCTATTTTTTAGAGAGTTTATTTTTTGATCCATAGATTCTTAATCTAATTTTTTAATTAAATATTCCTGAAAATTTAACATATTTTCTAAATCAAGATCATTATTATGTTCCCATCCCAAAAGATGTAAAAATCCATGACTAGCCAACCAGAGCATTTCTTTATAGATTGAATGATTACATTCATAAGATTGCTCAAGTGCGATCTCTAATGATATAAATATATCTCCTAACTCTATATTATCTAAATTATTTGGAGATTCATCAGAAATGATTGGGAAAGATAGAACATCAGTTGGGCCATTTTTTTGCATCCACTTCTGGTTCATAAAAGCAATTTCTTGATTAGATATTATCTGTAAGCCTAATGAAAAAGATTTTTTTTCAAAAATGAAATTTGGCAATTTATAATCGTCTTTATTTAATATTATTTTTATCCAAGATAAAAAAACTTTCTCCCAAAAATTAGATTCAAAAATAAGCTTATTTTTAGAATCTTTTAACTTATTTGAAACTTGAGAAAATTGATTACATTTAAAAACCAAATCTAAATTTATTTCAGAAATAATTTTTTCTGTCATAAATTCTTATACAGGAATATTAGGCTTACCTATTGTGGCTACAAGTATTAATATCCCAATTAAAACTAGAAAGGTTATTGAAAAATGAGAAATACTTTTTGAACCCTTCCTTACCATATTTCGCATAGCAAGCTTTATAAAGCTTGGGGGAGCAACTTTTTTTTCTATATTTTCGTTTTTATTTTTCATAAGTTATTCAATAGATTCGTTAGAAGAAATATTAATGCGTAATAATTCATGAATAAATGGTTCAAGTCCACCATCTAAAACACTATCTAAGTCGTTAGTCTCCTGCATAGTTCTGAGATCTTTTACCATTTGATAGGGATGGAAAACATAATTTCTTATTTGATTGCCCCATGCAGCTTCCACAATATCACCTTTAATATCAGCGACTTCTGCAGCTCGTTGTTCTTTAGCAATCACTAGTAGTTTAGACTTAAGAAGTAACATAGCTTTTTCTTTATTTTGTAATTGAGATCTTTCTTGTGTACATCTTACTGAAATCCCTGAAGGCAAATGAACAATTCTCACCGCTGTTTCTACTTTATTAACATTTTGTCCTCCAGCCCCACCGGATCTACTTGTTGTAATTTCCAAATCTTTTTCAGGTATATCAAGTGATATATTGTCATCTAATTTTGGCATGACCTCCACCCCAGCGAAGCTGGTTTGTCTTTTACCATTAGCATTGAAAGGAGAAATTCTGACTAATCTATGAGTTCCTTTTTCATGTTGTAAATATCCGTAAGCATATTTTCCCTCAATTTCAAAAGTTACACTTTTGATACCTGCTTCTTCTCCTTGAGATAATTCATTGATAATTAAACTCATTTGATTATTATCGGCCCATCTTGAATACATTCTCAATAAGATCTCTACCCAATCCTGAGCATCTGTTCCACCAGCACCTGCGTTAATAGAAACTACTGCTCCTTCCTTATCGTATTCACCACATAACAATCTTTCAAATTCCCATTTATCTAAATTCTCTCTTAATTTCTTTAAGCCCTGCTTGGATTCCAAAATCATTTCCTCTTCTGGTTCTAAAGAATAAAGCTCAAGAGAGGCATTAGCATCAGAAATAAAAGTTTTCCATTTATCCAACAATTCAAGTTGTGCCTTAACATCATCAAGGATTAACATTTGTTTTTTCGCTTCTTCTTGATTCTCCCAAAATTCAGGCTGAGCAGAAATTTGCTCTAACTCTCTCCTTTTCGCTCTTAATCTTGGAACGTCAAAGACAATCCTGAGCATTACCCAGGCGCTCTGTTAGTTCCGAAAGATCTTTTTTGAAATCTGTAATATCTATCAAAATAGAATTTAATCGTTATTTATAATCTAACAAGCACTTTTGTTTAATAGTATAAACTAAGTATTATTTTAAAAAAATGTCCAAAGTTGAAATTTATACTTGGCAATATTGCCCATTCTGTATTCGAGCAAAATCACTACTCAAGAAAAAAAATATAAATTTTACAGAATATAAAATAGATGGCGACGAAGATGCCAGAGCATTGATGATTGAAAGAGCTGATGGTAGAAGAACATTACCACAAATATTTATAGATAATGAGGGTATCGGAGGCTGCGATGATCTCTACGAATTAGAAAATGAAAATCAATTAGACGCATTATTAAACTAGATCTTATGAAATTTCTATTCGTGATAGATCCAATAAAAAATATAAACCCCTTAAAAGATTCAACTGCTGCTTTAATGCAAGCATCATCAAAAAAAAATATTGAAATATGGAGTTGTACTCCTCAGGACCTTGAAGCTAGAGGTGATGAAGTATGGGCATCTTCCGTAAAAGTTGAAGTAAATCCTTGGATTTCTTTCAAAGATAATGATTGCATACCTCTCGCCGAATTTAATTGCATTTGGATGAGAAAAGATCCTCCTGTAAATGAGGCTTATTTATATGCAACCCATCTTTTAGAAGTTGCCGAAAGAAAAGGAGTCAAAGTAATCAACAAACCCTCATCGTTAAGAGCATGGAATGAAAAGCTAGGTGCTTTGAGATACAGCCACTTAATGGCACCTACAATAGTTGCGAGTAAGGTAAAAGATCTTATTAATTTTGCAAATATAAATAATGAAGTAGTCATAAAACCTCTTGGAGGAAAAGGGGGTCAAGGTGTTATAAGAATAAATAAAAATTCTCCAGGTATTAAATCAATCATTGAATTAATCACTTCTCAAGAAGAATTACCCGTTATGATGCAAAAATTTATTCCTGAAGTCATAGAGGGTGATAAAAGAATAATTATCGTAAACGGTGAAGCAATTGGATCAATAAATAGGATTCCTCAAGGAGGTGATTTTAGGAGTAATTTAGCAATGGGAGGAAAGGCTGAACCAACATTATTAACAGAAAAAGAAAAAAGTATCTGCTCAGAATTATCTCAACACTTCAAAGATGAAGGTTTATTTTTTGTAGGTATTGATGTAATAAATGGAATGCTTAGCGAGATTAATGTAACCAGTCCAACAGGTTTAAGAGAAATAGAAAATTTATCCAATAAGAATGTTTCAGAGGAAGTTATTGAAAAATTAGTGGAAATTATCTAGGATTTTTAGCGAAAAATATTTGTTTTACTATAGATTCAAATTTTAATTTAATCTCATCTATTTCTTTCTCTAAAACGGAGCCTGAAACTATACCTGAACCGGCAGTAAATTCAATATTTTCTTCAATATACCTAGCTCCTCTTATTGCTAAAAGAAATGAAGCATTTCCTGATGAATCAACCCAACCCATTGGAGAAGCATAATTTCCTCTAGGAAAAGACTCAAGAGTGTTTATCCAATCCAATGCTGCATTTTTTGGGTAACCACAAACAGCCGGAGATGGATGTAAGTTTTTAAGCAATTCAAAAGGACATATATTTTCAACTTTAGAGAAAATGAGTGTTTGCAAATGAGAAATATCTCCAAATGAATTTACCTTAATATCACTTTTTTCAAAGTTTTTTATTTTTGAAACTTCTAAACATTTAATCAAATACTGTGTTACGTAATTATGTTCCTTTAAGTCTTTAGTACTTTTTAGGAGTTTCTTGTAATTTGAATTAGTAGAGATAGTTCCAGCAAGAGCCTCCAAAGTTAAATTAGGTTTAGTAAAAGAAAATAATTTTTCTGGAGATGCTCCAAACAAAATATCCTTACTATTTCTTTTCCAAACATATCTGCATGTATTTGGATGATTCTTTTTTAATCTTTTTAAAATTTCTACTAAATCTAATTTATTTCTAAATTTTATTTTAATCCTATTCGCTAAAACTATCTTTTCCAGAATACCTTTTTCTACTAATTGAATTCCTCTATTTACTACTTTTTTCAAACTTGTATTAGAAGTTTCTAAGGAGTGTAAGAAATCATCAATAATAGGTAAATCAAAACTAGTTTTTAAACCAGATGATTTTATTAATTCTGAGCCAGAATTAATAACTTGATTTCTAATTGTCCATATTTCTTCAATTAATGTTCTTAATGATGATTTACCTTCAACATGACCATTGATTCTTAACCAGCAATTCTTATTACTTTTAATAATTAATATTTTTGGTAAGATAACTTCCAAACTAGGGACATCAGAAGATAAATTCTTATTATTCAAGTTTTCAGAAAAAGAAAATAAATAAATTATTTTTGAAAGTGCAGAATTATGTGATTCATTAGTTAAGTTAATTAAATTTTTAAAATTCTCAGAATTAAACTCTTTTGCCACTTCAAATCTTTTTGGACCATCCAAAGTAACATATTTACATTTCTCAAAAGCAATATATGAAATACCATTAGATTCTTCCCAAAATGAAGAAAACGAATATTTATTTATAAACAATTCATATACTTGTAATAAATCAATACAAGGAATCTCAACACAAATACTTACTAATCCAGAATTCTCAACTTTCTTATCGAAAGAGGAAAATACATCTTTTAAAAAATCTGTTAAGTTTAAATCATTTTTCATTACTTATTGAAAATAACTAAAAATCATGCAATAAAGTAAAAAATGTAACTCAATTTATAAACTACATTTAATAATGATCGAATTTTGTGAGTTAAATAAAAATGGATGAAGATAAAAAAAAATTATGGAAACAAGCGATAAAATGGCCTCTTTATTCTGTTGCCATACTTCCGGTTTTAATAACAGGGGCTTATATACTCAATCAATATGAAAAGGTAAAAATTTATAATTTGATTGCATTTACTTTAGCTGCAATTTTTATATTACTTTGGGAAAACCTAACTAATGATTTATTCGACGCAGAAACAGGAATCGATGAATTTAAATTCCATTCAATTGTAAATCTTATAAAAAATAAAAAAATAATTTCATTTATTGCATATACATCTTTAGTTATTGGTTTATTAATAATTTCAATTATTTCAGTATCAACAAGTATAAACATTTTGATTTTGGTGGCATCTTGCTGCTTCTTGGGATATTTATATCAAGGACCTCCTTTTAGATTTGGCTATCAAGGCTTAGGAGAACCATTATGCTGGCTTGCATTTGGACCTTTTGCCTACTCTGCAGTCTTAATTGCGTTAAATCCTTCTAATATTTACTTCGAAGATATTCCCTGGAAAGTTTCTTTATTACTTGGTTCAGGACCTTCATTAGCAACAACTCTTGTATTATTTTGTTCTCATTTTCATCAAATTTCAGAAGATAAAAAGCATGGGAAAAATTCACCTTTAGTTCGCCTAGGAGCAAAAAAAGGTTCTCAATTTGTGCCTTGGATAATTTTTACAATATATATTTTTCAACTTTTAACTATAGTTACTGGATTTATTCCAGTGTTGTGTATCCTTTATTTGATTAGTTTTCCTCAAGCAATAAGACTTATAAATTTATTAAAATCTTCTTATAAAAAACCTTCTGCAATAAAAAATTCCAAATTCGTCGCAATAAAATTTCAAACTCTTAATGGAGTTGGCTTAATCACAGGATTAATATTTAATTACTTGCTTAATAAATGAACTTAATATTTAAAAAAAAATCTTATAGCTTTAAGTTATCCACAAAAGTAGAAAATTCTAAAACCACTTATATTACAAAACTGGGTTGGATAATTAAATTAACAAGTAATGATAAAAAAATTGGATTTGGAGAAGTTTCACCACTTCTAGAAGAAGACTTAAAAAAATGTGCAAAACAACTAAATATGATCCCTGAGAATGTAGAAGTATTTAATTTATCTGAGCAAATAAATATTTTTCACCCATGCATTCAATCTGCAATAAATTCTGCATTAGCTGAGATAAATGGAAAAATAATTTTTAAAGAAAACTATGCCTTTGATGAAATTGATAAAACAGCCATACTGTTAAATTCTGAACATGTAATTTCAGAGCTAAATGAAATTAAAAAAAGACAATCTAATATTGGAAAATCAGTAACCATAAAATGGAAAGTAGCATTAAGAGATAACCATGTGGAAGAAGCAAATTTAGAAGAAATTTTAAGCCAAATAGGTAATAATATTAAGTTAAGAATAGATGCTAATGGTTCTTGGGTTAGAAAGATAGCTAATAGATGGGCTGATATTTTGAAAGATAACAAAAATATAGATTGGTTAGAACAACCTCTCTGTGTTGATGATATTGATGGAATGAAAGAACTCAACAAAAAAATCCCAATAGCCTTAGACGAATCACTTTTAAAATTTCCAACTTTGATTGATGAGTGGAAGGGTTGGCAAATTCGAAGGCCTTCTCAAGAAAATAATCCAGTTAAGCTTTTAAGAGAATTAGAAAATAAAAAAGCTTTAATATCTATAAGTACTTCATTTGAAACTGGAATAGGGAAGAGATGGCTTTATCATTTATCGTCTCTACAATTACAAGGACCAACTCCAAAAGTTCCTGGTTTAGCAATGAATAAATTCCCTAATTCGTTTCTCTTTTTAAATGAAGCAAAAAAGATATGGGATCAACTATGAAAAATAAAATTCATACTATTGAAGTTGAGAATAATGAAACTCAATCTGTAGAGAAAATTATTGAAAAAATTAGAGAGAATAAAATTATTTATGTAAAAAACAAATTTTATGAAGATGAAGATGTATTAGATTCAATTACTGAAAATGGGCCAGCAATTATATTAAACAGTAGTGGTAGTTCTGGAAAACCAAGAAAATGTTTTCACCATTTAGATAATCTTAAATTATCTGCATTTACATCAGGACAATGGCTAATAGAACAAGGCTTTGAATTGCAAAACTGCTTAATTTTAAATACTTTACCCCTGAACCATATAAGTGGCTTAATGCCAATTTTTAGAAGTCAAACTTGGGGATGTGATTGTATTAATATTTCTCCAAATTTAATAAAAAAAACTCGAGAACTTTTACTTTTTACAATTAAATCTAAAAAAAACAAAAAACACCTGATTACATCCTTAGTACCTACCCAATTACAAAGACTTTTAGCTCAAAAAGATGGTATTAGTTGGCTAAAAATTTTTGATCTAATTTGGTTAGGTGGAGCTTCTATTTCAGGCGAAACTGCAGAACAATGTAGAGAAGAAAAAATAAAATTAGCACCTTGTTACGGCTCAACTGAAACAGCAGCAATGATAACGAGTTTAAAACCAAAAGAATTCTTAATGGGTTTTGAGAATGTTGGAGAAATACTACCTGATACAAAAATAAGAATTAATGAACAAGGATTCATCGAAATAAAATCAGCTAGAATTGGAATCGAAATAACAAACTCTTTAAAAACTGAAAATTTCAGAAATAAAAATGGGTGGTGGCAAACAGGAGATTTAGGAGAAATTAATCAAATCAATAATTCTTTATATTTAAACTTTCTTGGAAGAAGTGATAACGCTTTTAATTCAGGAGGAGAAATCGTTTTCCCAGAGGTAATTAAATCTCGATTAAATAATTTCATTATGAAAGAAAATATCCCAATTAATAAATTCAATATTTCAAAAATACCTGACAAATTATGGGGAAATAAAATTAAAATAATAGTTGAATTTATAGAACTTACAAATAATAAAAATATTGAAAATTCATTAAATTTATTAAAAAAATTTTCTCAAAGTTGGCCTAAACATGAAAAACCTGAAAAGTGGATTGTTAAAAACAAAAATACCTGTGCAGAAAAAATAAACTATAAATTTAAAAAATAATAATTAGCATTCTTTTAAATTTGTACTTACATTTGAAGCCTCTATCCATCTTTCTAACTGATCGGGAAGTTCTATTTTATTTCTTGAATCAACATCTAAAGAACAATGTATTATTTTCCCTTCTGCTACTTTATTTTCATTTTTTATAAAAAAGCTATTTACTTGGAACAAATGAGTATTAATTTTATGAGGAGCAATTTGTACTTTTAAGAAATCTCCAATTTTTATAGGCGCAAGAAAGTTCGCTTCACAATTGATTATGGGAAATATAATTTTACTTTTACGTATAGAAAAATCTGGAAAAATATCTTGATAAGGAATGCCATAAATTTCAATACTCTCTTCCCAAGCTTCATGTGACCATTTTAATAAGTTATGAAAATGAATTACACCTGCAGAATCACAATCACCAAATCGTACTTTCTTCTTCAATATTAACCAATCGGAGGGTTTCATTTAAAGAACTTATCTATCAACAGATCCCATAATGACATCTATTGAACCAAGGATTGCCATAATATCCGCAATTTTGGCACCTTTAAGAATATGGGGCAATATTTGAAGATTATTTAAATCAGCTGCTCTTATTTTAAATCTCCATGGGGTAACTTCATTATTTCCTTGAATAAATACACCTATTTCTCCTTTCCCAGACTCTAATCTTGTATACAATTCGCCATTGGGAATTTTAAAAGTTGGAGCAACCTTCTTAGCTACATATTGATAGTCCATACCAAATATTTCACTCTTCTTATCTTCAGTCGCCATTCTTTGAGCTTCTAAATTTTCTGTTGGACCTCCTGGAATCATTTCACAGGCTTGGCGAATGATATTTAGTGATTGTCTCATCTCTTCAACTCTTACTCGATATCTCGCATAACAATCTCCTTCTTTTTCTGAAGCAATCTGCCAATCAAAATCTTCATAACATTCATAACTATCGACTTTCCTTAAATCCCATGAAACTCCAGAAGCCCTAAGCATTGGGCCAGACAAAGACCAATTAATTGCCTGATCTCTTTGTATTGTTCCAAGACCTTCAATTCTTTTTCTAAAGATAGGATTATTGGTGATTAATTTTTCGTATTCATCTATCTTAGGACCGAACCAATTGCAAAAGTCTATACATTTTTCTAACCATCCATAAGGGAGATCACAAGCAACACCGCCTATCCGAAAAAAATTATTATTTATTAGCCTTTGTCCAGTAGCAGCTTCCCAAAGATCATAAATCATTTCCCTTTCTCTAAAAATGTAGAAAAATGGAGTTTGGGCTCCTACATCTGCTAAAAAGGGGCCAAGCCATAAAAGATGATTAGCAATACGATTAAGTTCCAACATGAGAACTCTGATGTAACTAGCTCTTTTAGGAACTTTAATGTTAGCTAATCTTTCAGGAGCATTTACTACAATAGCTTCATAAAACATTCCTGCTGCATAATCCATTCTGCTTACATAAGGGACGTACATAACATTTGTCCTATTTTCAGCTATCTTTTCCATTCCTCTATGCAAATATCCAATTACGGGCTCACAATCAATAACATTCTCACCATCAAGGGTTACAACTAACCTTAAAACCCCATGCATTGATGGATGATGAGGGCCGAAATTGACCACCATTGGTTCTGTTCTAGTCTCTAGCTGAGCCATTAAAAATCTACTTCTAATTAAATCTTAGTCGAAAGTTATGCAAACTGACCTATCTGATTCATCTTTTTTCAATCATCAATCAGTTATGACAAATGAAATGATAGCCTCATTAGAGCATTACCCATTAATACAAAACAACCAACTTAAAGGGATAGACGCAACTTTAGGCGGAGGCGGGCACTCTTATCAGTTATTGAGAAAATATTCGGATTTAAAAATAATTGGTCTTGATCAAGATCCATTTGCAAGAAAATCAGCATCAAAAAAACTTGATGAATTTAAAAATAGGATTGATATAAAGGCTTCAAATTTTGCAGATTTTGTACCAAAAGAAAAAGTTTCTTTTGTGATTGCAGATCTTGGAGTAAATAGTAACCAAATAGATAACCCTAAAAGAGGATTTAGTTTCCAAAAAGATGGTCCACTTGATATGCGCATGAATCCTTTTCTTGAGGTTAATGCAGAAAAATTAATTGAGGATTTAAATGAAAAAGATCTAGCGAACCTAATTTATAAATATGGAGATGAGAGATTATCAAGAAAGATTGCTAGGAAAATAAAAATGGATTTGAAGGAAAATGGGAAATATTCTGGGACAAAAGAGTTAGCTTATTCTATTGCGGGCTGCTTCCCACCAAAACAAAGATATAAAAAAATACACCCAGCGACAAGAACATTTCAAGCACTAAGAATTGCCGTTAATAAAGAAATTGAAGTACTAGAAAAATTTTTGCAAGTTGTCCCTGAATGGCTTTTGCCGGGCGGTATTATTTCTATTATTAGTTTTCATTCCCTGGAGGATAGGTTAGTTAAAAATTCTTTTAAGTATGATCAAAGACTAAAAAACCTTACAAAAAAGCCAATAACCCCTTCCGAACAAGAAGTCGAATTAAATAAAAGAGCTAGAAGTGGAAAATTAAGAATTGCTCAATTAAATTAAAGAGCCAATAATTTCTATCGTAATGTTTTAATCGTATTTGTAAGAATATGAATTGCTTGTTTTATATCTTTTGAATTAGTGCTTAATCCAATACTTAACCTTATTGAAGATTCTGCTTCTTTAAAGGATCTACCTAAGGCTAGTAAAACATGAGATGGTTCACCATTACTGCATGCAGATCCACTAGAACAAATTATTTTAGATTTTAAAAGTTTATGAAACTTTGCTCCGTTTACATCCAATACAGTCAAATTTAAATTATGAGGTAATCTTTTTTCTATAGAGCCATTAATTAATAAACCAGAATTATTTTCTAACAAACCCTCTAAAAGGTTATTTCTATACAAAAGCAATTTCTCAGCATTATTTTTTTGATTAAAAACCGCTATCTCTATTGCTTTAGCGAAGCCAACTACTAAAGGAAGAGGTAATGTACCAGACCTGAAACCATATTCCTGACCTCCTCCAACAATTAAAGGCTCAAGATTAATTTCTTCATCAATCAAAAGAAGTCCGATTCCTTTAGGACCATATATTTTGTGAGAACTTATCGTAATCATATCTACATCTGATAAAAGATTGTCTAACTCGATATAACCTAAACATTGTGCGAAATCAGAGTGAAAGGTTATTCCTCTCGATTTACATATCTTTGAAATATTCTCTATAGGCTGAATAACGCCTATTTCGTTATTTGCCAACATGACACTTACCATAAATGTATCTTCTCTTATATTTTTTTTGAATTGTTCTTCTGAAATTAAGCCATCGTTATCAGGATTAATTTCTGTAACCATAAATCCTTCTTTTTTTAGTTGGTTGAGGGGCTCTAAAACAGCTTTATGCTCCGTTTTCAAGGTAATAATATGTCCATAATTTCCTGTTTTTTTATAGTAATTTCTAGCAAAACCTAATAATGCTAAGTTATTAGATTCTGTTGCACCACTTGTAAAAATAAGTTTTTTATTCTTAAGAAATAAATTTTTTTCTATTTTTTCTCTTGAGGCTTCCAATATAGCGCTTGCGTTAATACCGGCCAAATTAGATTTGCTTGCAGGATTAGAAAATATCTCACTCCAAAAGGGTTTCATAGAATCAACAACATCTTTAGAGCAAGGCGTCGAAGATTGATAATCTAGTAGTATAAGAGTTGATAGCATTATATTTAGTATATAAAATTCTCTTTAGTACTAGAAAATCAAATTTAAGAATTTAAAAAATGAATGAAATTAATCAAATAAATAATGAACAAGGAAGAAAATCAAGAATTTTATTAGTTGATGATGAGCCTGGTTTAAGAACAGCTGTTAAAACATTTCTAGAAGATGAAGGCTTTGAAATATTTATTGCAGTTGATGGTGAGGATGGCTGGGAAAAAGCTCAAACAGTTTTTCCCGATTTGATAATTAGCGATATTATGATGCCCCGAGCTAACGGGTATGATTTATTAGAAAAAATTAGAGAGGATGAAAAATTAGGAGGAACTCCAGTTATTTTTTTAACTGCAAAAGGAATGACCCTAGACAGAACAGAAGGTTATCTTGCAGGAGTTGATGATTATATTGCCAAACCTTTCGACCCCGATGAATTAGCTGCGAGAGTTAAAAATGTAATCAACAGACAAGAACGTTTACTAAAAGAGGCAGCTCGATTCGCAGATATTGATGTAAGCAAAATGGCGAAACAAATTACTGAAATAAAATCTATGCTCACAGACCAAAATCCCACTAATTCAGAAAATAAAAAAAATCTTCCTAGTTTTACTCCAAGAGAAGCAAGTGTCCTTCAACTTGTAGCAGAAGGACTGATGAATAAGGAAATTGCAAGACGGCTAGAAACATCTATTAGAAATGTAGAAAAATATGTAAGTAGACTTTTTATAAAGACAGGTACATCTAGCCGAACCGAATTAGTTCGTTATGCACTTGAAAATCATTTAGTAAAATAAATTATTTGATTTTTTCGAATTCAATTAGTTTTGAAAAATAAAAAGGAGCTTGATTTAATTTAGTTTTAACCACGTTAAATCCTTTTTCTTTAGCAGCTTTAATAATTCCGTTTTCTTTTAATGTATAAGCTCTTGTAGTTTTACTTGGCCCAGGAAATAATTTACCTATATTTTTCAGAACAGCAAGAACTGGAGTATAAGGAGCAAAGCTAACTATTAGTTTTTCTTTGCTTAAATCGCATAAATGTTGGACCATTTCTTCAGCGACCGGTTGAGGATAATGAATAAATACATCCAAACAAACTACAACATCAAATAATCCTTTTAATTGCTCAAGATCACAGACTTGATATTTAATTTTCCCTTGGTGCAAACCTAAATCATTTATGCGTTTCTTTGTTTCTTTAATCATTTCAGAAGAAATATCGCTTACCTGTAATTCTTTTATCCCAAGTCTTAGTAAAGGTATAGATAGACTTCCAACACCACATCCTGCATCACAAAAACTTTTTTTTGTTAGGTCAGGATAATTTTTGATGTATGAGACTACATCATCTACAGTCTTTTGATGTCCTTTTCTAATATTTTTCTGAACTGTATTAATTTCATCAGATTTGCTATAAATTTTATTCCATCTTTCAAAGCCAGTACCATTAAAATACTCCCTAACTTCACTTTTTTCGATAATCTTATTTGACGTCATAATATTCTATGAAAATTTATTCTTTTTATATTAACTAACTGGCGCCAAATTAATTGCACGCCATTATGGGAAAGAATTGATTTGTTATTTTGTCAGAATTGAGCCCTCAAGATATTTATAAAATCGCTGTCGTAATGGGTAGTGATTCAGATCTAAAAACATTGAAACCTGCTGTAGATATTTTAAGAGAATTTGGAATAAAAACTGAAGTTTTTATACTTTCTGCGCATCGAACACCTATTGAAATGATGGAATATGCAAAAAATGCAGAATCAGAAAACATAAAAGTAATAATTGCCGGTGCTGGTGGTGCTGCTCATCTTCCAGGTATGATGGCATCCCTAACTTGCATTCCTGTAATTGGAGTACCAGTAGAGAGTAAGACACTTAATGGGATTGACTCTCTTTTATCAATTGTTCAAATGCCCGCAGGGATACCAGTTGCAACAGTTGCAATTAATGGAGGTCAAAATGCTGGATTATTAGCAATAGAGATGATCAGTTTATTTGATGAATCTATGAAGGAAGATTTAAAAAAATACAGAGAAAATCTTCATAAACAGGTAAGAACTAAAAATAGTAAGTTATCAACTATTGGAGTTGAAAATTATCTTCAAAATAAATGAAATAATATTTTTCTATTAGCCCTTTTTGAGAAAGTTTTCTTTTTTAAGGTAGTTAATAACTGTTTCAACTGAATCATTTAAATCTAAAGAACCTGTATCAACCACAATTTCAGGATTATGAGGAGCTTCATATGGACTAGAAATTCCTGTAAAATCCTTAATTTCACCCAAACGCGCTTTCTTATAAAGACCTTTGGTATCCCTATTTTCGCAAACCTTGATATCTGCAGCACAATAAACTTCAATAAAATCCTTAGATCCAATAATTTTTCTCACCTTATCTCTATCGCTAATAAACGGTGAAACGAATGCAGTAATAGTTATTATCCCAGCATTCATAAATAAATTCGCAACTTCTCCAATTCTTCTTATATTTTCTTCTCTATCTTCATCCGAAAACCCAAGATCTTTACATAAACCGTGTCTAATATTGTCTCCATCCAACACGTAAGTTGAAAAACCATCTAAGTGTAAAACTTCATTTAAAGCGTTGGCCAAAGTACTTTTACCAGAGCCTGATAAACCTGTAAACCATATAACCATTCCTTTATGACCTCTCATTTTCTCTAATTTTTGTCTATCAATAGTTAAATTGTGCCACTTTATATTGGTTGAATTTGTTTGATCTTGTTCTTTCATTGTTTGAATCATCAAAATTAAAAACCTATCCTAACTCTTGCTTCATAAATTATGAAATCCCTCTTTACGAAGAAACTCAATTGATTTCAATACCATATCACCCTGTAACTGGATATTACTATCAATTAATGTACCTCCGGTCCCACAAAAAATTTTCATTTTTTTAAGCAATTCTTTTAATAAGATTTCATCCTCAGTTCCTAAACCTCTAATTAAAGTGATCGTCTTGCCCTTTTTACCTTTTTTTTGTTTTGAAATATTGATTTTTGATCTTTTATTAAAAGTATCAACCTTAGCTGTTTCTTCAGATTTTTTTTCTTGATTATCAAATTCGATCCAATTCATTTTTCCCATTATTTTCAATATAATCTATAGTTAGTTAATACTTATTCTATAGAAAAAGTGGTAAGTACATTTTCTCGCCAAGATCAAAATTATAAAAATGACGATTTAAATCAACCCTCCAAAGATGGAAGGTTTGGAAAGTATGGTGGTCAATATGTTCCTGAAACGCTAATGCCCGCTCTTTTTGAGCTTGAAACAGCTGCAGAAAATGCATGGAAAGATAAACTTTTTGTAAAAGAATTAAATCATCTACTTAAAACTTATGTAGGAAGAGAAACACCACTTTATGAAGCCAAAAGACTTACTGAACATTACAAAACGAAACAAGCAACTCCAAGAATATGGCTTAAAAGAGAAGATTTAAATCATACTGGTGCTCATAAAATCAATAATGCTCTTGGACAAGCTTTATTAGCAATAAGAATGGGAAAAAAAAGGATAATTGCAGAAACTGGAGCAGGTCAGCATGGAGTTGCTACGGCTACTGTTTGTGCGAGATTTGGCTTGAAATGCATTATCTATATGGGTGCTGAGGATATAAAAAGGCAATCTCTCAACGTCTTTAGAATGAAATTGCTAGGAGCTGAAGTTAAAGTTGTAAATTCTGGAACTGCAACACTTAAGGATGCCACTAGTGAAGCTATTAGAGATTGGGTTTCTAATGTCGAAACCACACACTACATTTTAGGATCTGTTGCTGGTCCACACCCTTTCCCAAAGATTGTGCGAGATTTTCATGCAGTTATAGGAGAAGAAACTAAAAAACAATGCCTGGAATTATTTGGATCTTTACCAGATATTCTACTTGCTTGTGTAGGTGGAGGATCAAATGCAATGGGCCTTTTCCATCCTTTCGTTAAAGAAAAATCTGTAAGATTAATTGGAGTTGAAGCCGCTGGAAGCGGAGTTGATTCTGACAAGCATGCTGCAACTATCACTAAAGGGTCAGTTGGAATTTTGCATGGATCCATGAGTCTTCTTTTACAAGATGATAATGGTCAAGTACAAGAAGCCCACTCAATAAGTGCAGGGTTAGATTACCCTGGAGTAGGTCCTGAACATAGCTATTTAAAAGATATAGGTAGAGCAGAATATGGAGCAGTAACAGACCAAGAAGCTTTAGATGCTTTGAGACTTGTTAGTGAACTTGAAGGTATTATACCAGCACTTGAAACTTCCCATGCCTTTGCTTGGTTAAATAAATTATGCCCTAATCTTGAAAAAGATACTCATATAGTTATCAATTGCTCTGGAAGAGGTGACAAAGATGTTAATACTGTTGCATCTTCATTGGATATTTAATCAATATCTAGGAATTGATGGGTCAATATATCTACTCCATCCATCAATACCTTCCTCTAAATTCCATATTTCGCTCACAATATTATTATCTAAGGACCATTGACAAAAGTTATAACTTCTTATTCCTGCATGACAGGTAACAACTATTTCTCTGTTTAAGAAACCAGCAAATATTTCTTCAACATATTCAGATGTGACTTTACTAATTGGTATATGTAAAAATTCTTTTGAGAAACGAGCTATTTCAAGCTCTGAATGTTCTCTTACATCAATCAAGACTGGATCTTCTTTTTCAGAATTAAACCAATCATTAAGACTAGAAGCATTTATAGATTTTGGATAATTCCCCAATTGCAAGGATAAATTATGTGTTATTTACAATTTAATAAATTAAGTTGCAGGAATAAATTTATTGTTAAAAATAAAAATAAACATTGATAATGAAACTGAGAGTAGTAGCAATAATACTATTATTATCTTTATTACTTTTTGTTGGTTTTAAAAAAGTTTCTGCAAATAAAAATAAGGATCAAAGTACAAAAATTGAGCAATTAAATATCTTAAAATATATACCTGAAAACAATAAATTATTATTTATTTCAAATATAGATATTTCTAAGATTATTAATAATATTGAAAAAGATAAAAATCCAAAAATTAAAGATAAAATTGTTTTAATAAAAGATTCCATATTAGATTACTTAGGTATAGATCTAGGCAAAAATAAATTAGAAAATGTTTATAATAATGAACTTATAATTTCAACTTCTGAGAATAATAAAAATCTTAAAGATGATATTTTGATAGTTTTTAAAATTAATCCAGAAAAAAAACTAGATGATATATTGCATCTCTCCAATCAAATTGATCATACTAATGAAATAATTCCAATTTATAGAGAAAATAAACTAAATTACCTTAAGTTTATATATAGAACTGAAGATAATTATATTATTGCTTCATCAGATAAGAAATTAATCATAAATAGCATTAACTCTAGTAATCAGTTTAAAAAAATAAAATTTAAATATGAAAGAGAAATTTTGGGACTAGAAAACCAAAAAAATATATTATTTACAGAAACATTTGGGAAAAGTATATTTTTTAATAATGAAATTTTCCCCGAGGGAAATGAGGATGTTATAGCAACAACAGTTGACTTAAAAAATAAACATTTAATTTTAAAATCATATTTACTAAATAATAAAAAAAATATTGATATTCATTCTTACGATAAGCTAGTCAATAAAGAGAATAAAAATGAAGATAATCCTGAATTTTCAATTTTTAGTGATATAAAAAATTTTGACAAATATCTAAAACCTTTAGTAAATAATTTTGAAAAAAGTTTTTTTGAAGAGTTTAATCAAAAAACAAATCAAGATATTTTAATTCTCAATTCAAGTAAAGATTGGCTTTTTACATTTGAAAAGAATAATAAAGATCAAATTGATTTGAGTGATATGAAAAAACTAAAAGATTTCAACAAATATACCTTAAAACAAAATGAAGATATTTACTCGATGTATTCCAAAAATATTCTTGAAGAAGAAGACGATATAATAAAAAAATTAACTTATGAAAATATTTATTCAATAGAATCAGGAGGTTTACAAATCATAAGTAATTATTTAATTGATCATAAAAAGCTAGAAAAAATCTCAAAAAAATTTTTTAACCTCAAAAGTAATAAAGATAACTCTGCTTTTCTTTATTCAAACGTTGATATCAAAGATGTAAATTCTAATCAAATTGAATATTTTTCTAATTTAAAAGATTTTATTTTTCTCATTAGAAATATTTTAAAAATATCAAATGAAGAATCTCTAGAAATCATAAAACAATCTATTCCTGAAAAAAATCCAATTCTTTATGTAGAAAAAAGTTTAAAAATAATTTAATAAATTTATTAAAATAAGCTCAAAAAACAATCAATTTAAATTTTCTTGGAGTTAATAACTTGTGGTTAATTAAAAATTAATTGACTATCTTTAATCTATAAGTATTTGATATTGAATTAAGAAATTGGATAACAACAAACTAATTTTAAAACCAGGATTAGAGGGCGTACCAGTTACTAATTCATCTATCTGTGATATTGACGGTAACAAAGGTAAATTACTGTATAGAGGCTACTCCATTGAGGAACTATCAAAAAAAAGCAGTTTTTTAGAAACTGCTTATCTATTGATTTGGGGTGAATTACCTACAGCCATGCAACTTAGGGATTTTGAACAAGAAGTTCAGATGCATCGCAGGTTAAGTTTTAGAGTCAGAGATATGATGAAATGTTTCCCAGCGACAGGTCATCCCATGGACGCTCTACAATCTAGTGCAGCTTCTTTAGGGCTTTTCTATTCACGAAGAGCAATAGATGATCCTAATTACATCTATAACGCAGTGATAAGACTCATAGCAAAAATACCCACTATGATTGCTGCGTTTCAACTTATTAGAAAAGGACAAGACCCAATTCAACCTCGAGATGATTTAACTTATTCATCAAATTTTCTTTACATGCTGACTGAAAAAGAACAAGATCCTATAGCTGCAAAAGTTTTTGATAGATGTTTAATTCTACATGCTGAACATAGTTTAAATGCCAGCACATTTAGCGCTAGAGTGACCGCAAGCACTCTTACAGACCCATATGCTGTTATCGCTTCTGCAGTAGGAACTCTGGCTGGACCGCTTCATGGAGGAGCAAATGAGGATGTGATTGCAATGTTAGAAGAAATCAAAACTCCAGAAAATGCGGCTTCTTTTTTAGATAACGCGATAAAAAATAAAAGTAAGATAATGGGCTTTGGTCATAGAGAATACAAAGTTAAAGATCCAAGAGCAATTATTCTTCAAAAACTTGCAGAAGAGCTTTTTATTAGATTTGGAGCAGATGAAATGTATGAAGTTGCTAAATCATTAGAGGCAGAAGCAATACCAAGACTTGGACCAAAGGGTATATTCCCTAACGTAGATTTTTATTCTGGTCTTGTTTATAGAAAACTTGGTATTCCTCGTGATTTATTTACTCCAATTTTTGCCATATCAAGGGTTGCCGGTTGGTTAGCTCATTGGAGAGAGCAACTTGGAGCAAATAGAATTTTTAGGCCATCTCAAATCTATACTGGTTCAGCTCCAAGACATTGGATCAGCTTAGAAAATAGAGAATAATATTTGCGGCTTTTCATAAAAAACACACATATTGTTGGTAACGAGTTAATGTATTAAGTAAATAACGTCAAAATTTTGGAATACGGATTAGATCTCGAATATAGTTTTAATGAATTCTTAAAAGGTTTTGGCCTTTCTAGTGAAATTGCTCATATCATTTGGCTCCCTCTACCTATGCTTTTGGTTTTAGTAGCGGCAGTTGTTGGCGTTTTAGTAACAGTTTGGCTTGAAAGAAAAATATCTGCTGCTGCTCAACAAAGAATAGGTCCAGAATATGCAGGAGCGCTAGGTGTACTCCAACCAATTGCAGATGGTCTTAAGTTACTAGTCAAAGAAGATATTATTCCTGCTAAAGCGGATGGAATTCTTTTCACTGCAGGACCTATATTAGTTCTTGTCCCAGTTATTCTCTCCTGGCTAATTGTTCCTTTTGGACAAAATCTTTTAATAAGTAATGTTGGTATTGGAATTTTCCTATGGATTGCTTTGAGCAGTATTCAGCCAATTGGACTTCTTATGAGCGGATATGCATCAAATAATAAATATTCATTATTAGGCGGACTAAGAGCAGCTGCTCAATCTATAAGTTACGAAATACCTTTAGCTTTATCTGTACTGGCTATAGTACTAATGACAAATTCTCTAAGTACTATTGACATTGTTAACCAACAAAGTGGTGCTGGAATCCTAAGTTGGAATATTTGGAGACAACCGGTTGGTTTTATAGTCTTTTGGATTTGTGCTCTTGCAGAATGTGAAAGACTTCCATTTGACTTACCTGAAGCTGAAGAAGAATTAGTTGCAGGATATCAAACTGAATATGCAGGGATGAAATTCGCATTGTTCTATCTTGGCAGTTACATTAATCTAATCCTTTCAGCATTATTGGTATCAATACTTTATTTGGGAGGATGGGGTTTTCCTATTCCAGTTGAATTAATAGCTAAGTTTCTTAATTTACCTATTAATGCACCCTTCATACAAGTTTTCACTGCATCAATAGGAATTATAATGACTGTTTTGAAAGCATATCTTTTAGTATTTGTTGCAATATTATTACGTTGGACAACTCCTAGAGTAAGAATAGATCAACTTTTAGATCTAGGATGGAAGTTTCTTCTTCCAATTTCTCTTGCTAATCTTTTGATAACTGCAGGATTAAAACTTGCTTTTCCGCAATTCTTTGGTGGTTAAATTTAAGTAAAAATACTTAAATTTAAAATTAATCCACTAAAATAAATTAACCAAGTAAATTCTTCAAAATGAAAAATTTCCTTCAACAAATAAATAGCTATATCAAAGAGGCATTTAATGCTGGCAAATATTTATATAATGGTTTATCAGTAACTTTTGATCATCTTCGGAGAAGACCAGTTACGGTTCAATATCCATATGAAAAACTAATACCATCTGAAAGATATAGGGGAAGGATTCACTATGAATTCGATAAATGTATAGCTTGTGAAGTTTGTGTGAGAGTATGTCCAATAAATCTACCAGTAGTTGACTGGGTGATGAACAAAGAAACAAAAAAAAAGGAACTTAGAAATTATTCAATAGACTTTGGAGTTTGTATATTTTGTGGTAATTGTGTTGAATATTGTCCAACCAATTGCCTATCAATGACCGAAGAGTATGAATTAGCTACTTTCGACAGACATAATTTAAATTTTGATAATGTTGCACTCGGTAGACTCCCTACTAACGTCACAACAGATCCGTCAGTAAAACCACTAAGAGAACTAGCCTATCTACCCAAAGGTGTAATGGATCCTCATGAAATCCCAGCTTCAGATCTAAGAGTTGGTAAATTACCTGAAGAAGTCTATGATTGGATGAAACCAGACTCCAATGACAATAAAGATAAAATTCCTAATCCAAACAATTAATTTATGTCAATTGCAATAACAACTCAAATTCTTTGTTTTATAGTTCTATCTTTAGTAGTTCTTATTGGAGCACTTGGTGTTGTATTGCTCGAAAGTATTGTCTATTCAGCCTTTCTTCTTGGAGGGGTTTTCATGAGTGTGGCAGGATTATATCTACTTTTAAATGCAAGTTTTGTTGCTGCAGCACAAGTTCTAGTTTATGTCGGCGCAGTCAATGTTTTAATAATTTTTGCAATAATGCTAGTCAATAAAAAAGAAGATTTAAAGCCCATAAATGACATTAAATCGAGGAGAATTATATCAACAACGATATGTTTAACTTTACTCAGCCTTTTAATAAGAGTTGACTTGACCAATGTATGGAGTTTATCAAGCCCCGAAAAATCTATAGGAGAAGAATCAACTATTAGAATTGGTGAACATTTATTTAGTGATTATTTACTACCATTTGAATTAGCTTCAGTTTTACTTTTAATGGCTATGATTGGGGCTATTGTTTTAGCTAGAAGAGATGTAATGAACAAAGATATTTCAACTGGACTACCTGTAGATCAAGAGTTAATTGAAAAATCATCAGAACCATTACTCACAAATAAAAATTAATCCTTTAACTTTCTTATAATGAATTTAGAATCAATTCCTATTCAAGCTTTTTTGATAGTTTCTTCGGT
This sequence comes from Prochlorococcus marinus str. MIT 9302, assembly GCF_000759975.1. Classification (GTDB taxonomy): domain Bacteria; phylum Cyanobacteriota; class Cyanobacteriia; order PCC-6307; family Cyanobiaceae; genus Prochlorococcus_A; species Prochlorococcus_A marinus_M. The sequence goes on from NZ_JNAM01000007.1 coordinate 63,574, forward strand.
ACTATTTTGTATTGGTATTTGGGGATTATTAAATAGTAGAAATGCAGTCAGAGTTCTAATGAGTATTGAATTAATGCTCAATGCGGTAAATATAAATTTGATGACTTTTTCTTCTTATATTGATAATAATTTAATTCAAGGACAAGTTTTTACAATTTTTGTTATTACTGTTGCTGCCGCAGAAGCAGCCGTTGGATTAGCTATACTTTTATCGCTTTACAGGAATAGGGTAACTGTAGATATGGAAAGTTTTAATTTATTAAAATGGTAAAAGCATTTAATGAAACTTTCATTAGTGCTCATTATATATCGTTCAGATAGTTCTATCGCTCTAGAGGCTTCTAAATTCTGTGAAGAAGTACTAAAAACCAAAAATATTAAATCCAACAGGATTGAAAGTGATTTTCATAAAGATGAAATTGAAAAATATCTTTGTAATTCAGAATTTCAACCAGATATTGGCATCGTTCTTGGTGGTGATGGAACTTTCCTAAAATGTGCAAATGCATTAGCGAATTATGATATTCCTTTATTGAGCATTAATATTGGTGGTAATTTAGGGTTTCTTACTCAAGAAAAAGATTTTTTATTTGACGAATCCTTTATTGAAATCCTTGAAAACGAAGAATATGTTATTGATTTTCGTAATAGATTAAATTGTAATGTTTATACTAGTGGAAGAAGTCCTGAGAAAAAAATTATAAAAAGCTACGACGCATTAAATGATTTTTATTTCAAATCTGTTGAAGAGGATATTTCTCCTACGAACCAAATACAAATTGAAATCGATAATGAGAAGGTGAATGAATATAAAGGTGATGGATTGATTATATCTACTTCAACTGGTTCAACGGCATACTCAATGGCCGCAGGTGGTCCAATAGTACATCCTAGTATAGATGCAATGATAATTAACCCTATTTGCCCAATGAGTTTAGCTAGTAGACCGATCGTTATACCTAATACAAGTAGGGTAATTATTAAACCAGTGAAAAAAAGTAAAGGAGAAATTAAATTATGGAGAGATGGTCAAAAATGTATTACTATTAAGGAAAATTTTTATTGTGAGATCAAAAAAAGTAAATCATCCTGCAAAATAATCAAGTTTAAAAAAAGCACTAACTATTACAATACTTTAATAAAAAAACTAGATTGGAAAGGTGATTTATCTCTAAAAAATTCAAAAAATTAAATGGCTCTTGAAATAGAAAGACGATTTCTTATAAAAAATGATAATTGGAAAGAATTCATCACTAAAAAAATCTTTATTGAACAAGGTTATTTATCAAAGAATTTAGATGATTGGATTATTAGGATAAGGTTTACAGGTAAAGACTTTAAAATTGCACTCAAAAAACATATCAAAAGCTTTACCAACTTTGAATTTGAATACTCAATTCCACGAAAAGATGGTGAAACAATAATGTCAAATCTTTCAAAGACAATCAAAAAAGAAAGATTCTTTTTAGAAGTTGAAAAAAAATCTTGGATTATAGATTGCTTTAAAGAAAATAATTATCCACTTGAAATTGCCGAAATCGAACTTTCCAATGAAAAGGAAGATTTAAGTCTTCCATCTTTCATATCAAAAGAAATAACTGGGCTGAAACATTACTCCAATTTCAGTCTTGCTAACAAACCTTTTTCAAAATGGAAAGAAAACTATTTGACAACTTTCAAAAGTAACTAGTCAAAGGAGTCACCTATCCTTTATATTTTCTTTATATTTAAATAAATTATTTTTATCTTCTTCAAATGTATGGTCTATACGATAAAGAAGGAATATTGAGATTTGTTGATTCAGACAAGGATGCATGCATTGCATATGCTGAGCTCTTCGAATTAGGTTCTACAAATTATTGTCTGATGGATTTAGCTAATGATAGAAAACAATTAAATGGTACTACTAATCTTGATCAGAGTCTGGAAGTGAGCAACAATTAAATCCATCTCTACAAATCTTTCCATTATCCATTGCCCAATTCAAAAGTGCCACTCTATTTTTAGAACCAGTTTTTGTAAACATATTACTTACATGATTATCAACAGTTCTTTTACTAATAGTTAGTTTTACCGCAATTTCTTGATTTGTAAGCCCATCAGCTACAAGATCAATGATTTCCATCTCTCTTGCTGAGAGACCCATCATATCAATGTTGTTTACTTCTTCTTCAACCATTTGCATTTAAACAGTTCCTTTTTTATATTAATTAAGTTTAGCAATCTCAGTACACTTGTTAACCAAGTAGGAAACAAAAGCAATTGAAATCAAAACTTCAGCAGACTTTAGAAAAAAAATCTAAAGTAATAACGGCAGAGTTAATGCCGCCCAGAGGTGGAAGCCCCATAAGATCTCTTAAGATAGCACAACTTTTGAAAGATAAGGTACATGCTGTTAACATTACCGACGGAAGCAGAGCTGTAATGAGAATGTGCAGCTTAGCAATGTCCAAACTATTACTAGAAAATGGAATAGAACCAGTAATGCAAATATCTTGTAGAGATCGTAATAAAATTGCTTTACAATCTGACATTCTGGGAGCAAATGCTTTAGGAATTAGAAACATTTTATGCATTACCGGTGATTCAGTAAAAGCTGGGGATCAACAAGATGCTAAAGCAGTTCATGAATTTGAATCAGTTAGATTACTTCAACAAATTCAGGCCTTCAATAAAGGAATAGATCCTACTCTAGGAGAACTTTCAGATAAAAAAACATTTATTTTTTCAGGCGCTGCTGCTGATCCTAGTTCCAGAAATCAAAGAAGTGTAGAAAATAGAATAAGAAAGAAAAAAGAGGCTGGAGCTGGATTCATACAAACTCAAATGGTTATGGAAAAAGAAAATTTGATAGAATTTTGTGAAAATATTAGCAACCCTCTTGAAATTCCTGTAATTGCAGGTGTCTTCCTATTGAAGTCTTACAAAAACGCTCTCTTTATAAACAAATACGTCCCGGGTGTCAACATCCCTGAAAATATCTTAAATCGTCTTAAAGATGCTAAAGACCCTTTACAGGAAGGTATTGAAATTGCAGCTGAGCAAGCCCATGATTTTTTTAATATCGCAAATGGTATTCATCTAATGGCAGTTAAGGCAGAGCATCTAATTCCTGAGATTCTAGAAAAAGCTGATCTTAATCTGGAATATTAATCAAATCAGTACCTAACAATTCAGCCATTGCCTTCTGCTGTGGAGATGGCTCAGTCATATCAGATCTTCTTGAATCTGTTATCAACCAATCCAAAGATGCATCTTGCAAATCGAAGTGATCTCCATTTTTGCCTACACAATAACGGCCAAATACTAATTTATCAACCAATCGAACACCCTTACCGATTTTTGAATAATCAAAAATAATTGAATTGTCAATTATTGCACCTTCGCAAATACAACAACTTGGGCCTATCATTGTTGGCCCAATAATTGTTGCACCATCTTCTATTCTTGTCATTCCACCAATATATACTGGCCCGGTAATATCAACTGTGTCCCAATTAGCAGCAACATTTAATCCAGTGAAAACTCCAGGTTTAACTTCTTTTCCAGGTATCTCTACTTGTCTCACCCTTCCTTGCAATACATTACGTATAGCACTCCAATAATCAGGAACTTTTCCAATATCTACCCATTCGAAATCCATTGGTAGTGCAAAAAATGGCAAATCCATTTCAACAAGTTTAGGAAAAAGATCAGCCCCAATATCAAATTTTTCACCTGATGGTATGTAATTAAAAATTTCAGGTTCAAAAAGATAAATACCTGTATTAATAGAGTCACTTAAAGCTTTATCTATAGATGGCTTTTCTTGAAACGCCTTAATTCGACCAGTTTCATCCGAAACTACTACACCATAACTTGATACTTGATCTCTAGTTACTGTTTTAGTGATTAAACTTGCTACTGCTCCCTTTGCCTTATGTTTCTTAACTGCTTCAGTTAAATCTAAGTCAACTAGAGCATCGCCACAAAGTACAACAAAAGTTTCATCGAAGAATTTCTGAAAATCTTGAATTTTTTTTAATCCTCCTGCTGAACCCAAAGCATCCCCAATTAATTCCCCATCTTCAATTCTACCTTCAAAACTATATGCTATCTCTACACCAAATCTTTGACCATCCCTAAAGTAATTCTCAATTTCCTCAGCAAGATGAGAAACATTAACCATTATTTCTTTAAAGCCATGCTCTTTTAAGAGTTCTAAAAGAAACTCCATTACAGGTTTTTGTAAAATCGGAATCATTGGTTTTGGAATTATATGCGTTATGGGCTGAACACGTGTACCTTTTCCTGCCGCAAGTATCATTGCCTTCATGAATTCAGAACCTCTTTTTAAAGATTATACGTTATTACTATTAAGCTGCTAAGCAGCAGAGGTAGAGTTATTCGTTATCTCAAGATTTTCTATGGGCAATTGAGCTAAGCCTCCATCAGGAATTATTCTCTTAATTTGTATTGGGCCATATAAGGAATTAATTTGTTTAATTTCAACTTTGTTTTCAGATGATAAAAATAACAACGCCCAAAAAACTCCAAGTCGATCTTTATCTAAATCATTTTTTACAACTGTTTGCCATTTCTTAACTAGATATTCAAAATCAGTCCATTGTAATGCTTTTTCCCACCCATCAATAAATTGTCCTAATGCTTTAGTCGTTTCTGGAAGTTTCTCACGATGTGCTAGGGATTTTACTTGAGAAATTAAAGCCCTATTTGAATATTTTTTATTTCTTTTTCTCTTCATAATCAGAAGATCTTGGGTTTCTATAACTTCAGCAATAGACTCTAATTGACTTACCAATTCGCCCAAGGTCGTTGTACGTTGAAGAATTGGTTGTGCTATAGATCTTCTCCTAAGATATTTTTCAGGGTATTTTGGAATATTAAATTCTTGATCAATCCAATCCTGATCATCCACGTCAAAATCATCTTCAAAATCTGTCCGATTTTCTGTAAAAACATCTGATTCCAAAACTTGAGCCTTTAAATTAACGAGTACGGAAGCTGCAAAAAATGCCTCGCTTGTCTCAGATAAATCCTTATGATATGAACTTTGATTATTTGATTTTTTTTCAAAATTGTGTGGATATTGCTCTAAAAAGCTATCAATAACACTTATGACATCAATATCCCATGGATCAAGATCACCTTTACCAGCTGCGTCTTGAAGAAACTTAATCAACAATCTAGGTCCCAATTGTTGCCTATCTATAGGGTTGGAATAGGATATTGTAAAATAATTAATTACTACTCATAAGATATCTTCTTATTTATTGAACGCAAAAAAATATTGTATTAATTTAAGAAACTAAATTGTTGGAGCCTTTAAAATCTGATTTCTTTTATTTCCTGAGAAAATATTTGTTTTCACAGTATTTTTAACCGCAGTTAAATCTCTATCTACTAAATTATTAATAGATGCAAGATAACTTTCAGTAACTAATCTTGGGTATAAACCTATTCCAATTATCGGCAAAAGTAAACAAGCAATAATATAAACTTCCCTAGGTTCTGCATCAATAAGTTTTCTTTCTTCGGTTAATTTGGGATTTTCTTTACCAAAGAAAATTTCTCGTAACATTGACAGTAGATAAATAGGAGTAAGTATTACCCCTATAGCAGCTAAAGATGCCATAACTATCCTAAACGGAAGTGTATAAACTTCATCGGTAACAAATCCTGTAAATACCATTAATTCGGAGACGAATCCACTCATGCCTGGCAAAGCAAGTGAAGCAAGAGAGCAAGCAGTCCATAGGGCAAACATAATTCTCATTTTCTGTCCTACACCACTCATTTCATCAAGTTTCAGAGTCTTTGTTCTATCATAAGTAGCTCCAACAAGAAAAAATAAACTAGCCCCAATTAATCCATGACTAACCATTTGTAGCATTGCTCCGCTTGTTCCGAGGCTACTAAAACTTCCTATTCCAATAAGAACAAAACCCATATGACTTATAGAACTATATGCAATTTTTCTTTTGAGATTTCTTTGTGCAAAGGAAGTTAGTGCAGCATAAATTATATTTACTACTCCAAGAACTATTAATAATGGGGCAAATTGAGCATGAGCAACGGGTAATAATTGCGCATTAAATCTTAAAAGAGCATATCCTCCCATCTTCAATAAAATTCCAGCTAGAAGCATATGTACAGGAGCTGTAGCTTCTCCATGAGCGTCTGGGAGCCAAGTATGAAGGGGTACTATTGGAAGTTTTACTCCAAATGCAATTAAGAGACCCACATAACATAGTATTTGAAATTTTTGACTAAAATCTTGAGCTGCCAAGTGAGAAAACTCAAAGTTAGGAATTTCTGTACCGTAGAAACCCATAGCCAATGCTGCTAAAAGAATAAATATAGAGCTGCCAGCTGTATAAATAATGAATTTTGTTGCTGCATATTGTCTATTTTTACCACCCCATATAGCCAATAATAAATAGACAGGAATTAATTCAAGTTCCCAAGTTAGAAAGAATAAAAGCATATCTTGAACGGCAAATACAGCAATTTGCCCACCATCCATAACCAATATTAAAAAGAAAAATAACTTTGATTTGAACTTAACTGGCCATGCAGCTAAAACAGCTAAGGAAGTTATAAAACTAGTTAATAATATTAACGGCATTGAAATACCGTCAGCACCAACTGACCAAGTAAGACCTAGATCAGGAAGCCAACTAATATTTTCTTTAAGTTGAACATTTTCATTATTAATATCAAAGCCATTTATATATGAACCTACAGTTATCAAAAAAGTTATAAGTGCAATAGATAAAGCAAACCATCTAACCTCTTTTCCATCGCCTTTATCTGGGAAAAAAGGTATCACAAATGCACTACCAATTGGGAACAAAATTGAAGCCGATAGCCAAGGGAAATTAGACAATCCAGCTCCCAAAGTTCCTAACATTTGTGTCGCAAAATGTGTAAAAAAATAAGTACTCAATTTAATAAGAAATTTATCTTAAACAAAGTCTAGAAATTATCTGTATTTTTTCACCCCAATGGACAGTGAAGACACACAATTGTAATTAAGTTACTTGAGGGGATTGAAAACCAAATATAGCAACTAATAGAATTACTCCTCCGAACACAATAAGAGCATAAAATTGAGCTCTACCGGTCTCAAAATATTTCAAACCTTCTCCACTACCTAAGGTTACAAGTCCAGTAAGATTGACAACGCCATCAACAACTTTAGAATCCACTTCTAAAACTTCTTTAGCTAGTTTTCTGCTACCCCTAACAAAAAGTTTTTCATTAATATCATCTAGATACCATTTATTTGATAAAAATTGATTAATAACAGGAAACTTTTCAGCAAATAAAATTGACAAATTAATTTTTCTCACAAAATATGCTTGATAGGCAATAATGATTCCAGCTGATGCAATAAGAACTGAGGCTATCGCTAAAGGCAAAAATTCTTTTAATTCAAAAGCTTTTGCAGCAATCTCTGCTTCTTCTGGATCTAATAAATTTGCAAATTTGCTATCCCATGGGATTCCCATAAAGCCAATAATTACTGAGGGAACAGCTAAAAATACCAATGGGAATGTCATTGACCAGGGAGACTCATGAATATAGCCATGTTCTGGATGTTCTTCTTCGTTTTCTTCATCTTGATTTACTTTGGAAGCGACTAAAAGCTCTTTTTGTAATTGTTTATTCTCCCCTCTAAAATCACCTTCAAATGTCAAGAAATAAAGTCTAAACATATAAAAAGCAGTCATACCAGCTGTTAAAAGTCCTACAAACCAAAAAGCTGGAAATGATATAAATGCATTTCCGAGTATCTCGTCTTTACTCCAAAAACCTGCCAATGGAGGAATACCACTAATTGCAATACAACCTATTAAAAATGTTGCAGATGTATATGGCATTTTTTTTCTTAAACCGCCCATTAATCTCATATCTTGAGCTAATACAGGCTGATGACCAACTACTTCTTCCATAGCATGAATTACAGAACCAGATCCCAAAAATAACATTGCTTTAAAGCAAGCATGAGTAACTAAATGGAAAATTCCTGCTATTGGAGCTCCACAACCCATCGCAAGCATCATATAACCAAGTTGAGAAACAGTGCTGTATGCCAACCCTTTTTTTAAATCCATTTGGGTCAAAGCTATAGATGCGCCTAAAAAACAAGTAATAGTTCCAACTAAAGCAATAATGAACTGAATAGAGGGGAATATTGAATATAAAGGTTGGAGCCGAGCTACTAGAAATATTCCTGCAGCAACCATTGTAGCTGCATGGATAAGTGCAGAAATCGGTGTCGGACCCTCCATAGCATCAGGTAACCATACATGCAGAGGGAACTGGGCAGATTTTGCCATTGGCCCTAAAAAAACTAAAAAGCAAAGGAGTAAAGCTGCCCAAATTGGTATTGAATTATCAGATATTGATTGAGAAATTCCAGCAGCTATTTCATTAAAATCAAAACTATTCGTTGCCCAAAATAAACCAAGAATGCCCAATAATAATCCAAAATCTCCTACTCTATTAACAACAAATGCTTTTTGTGCAGCGTGGGCTGCACCATCTCTGTCGTACCAAAAACCGACCAATAAGTAAGAACACATTCCAACTAATTCCCAAAAAACGTATATTTCCAACAAATTTGGGCTTATTATTAACCCCATCATTGAACTACTAAATAAGGCTAAATATGTAAAAAATCTGACATAACCTTTGTCATGGGCCATATAACCGTGCGAATAAATCATGACCAGCAGGGTTATGGTAGTTACTAAAGCAAGCATTACACTACCCAAAGGATCAAGTACAAAGCCCATTGGAATTGTGAAATCGCCAGCGTTAGCCCAAACAAACAATTTTTCTACAGATTGATAACCATTAACTTGTTCAATCAGAGCTTTATAACTAATTACTGCAGAAATGCCAACTAAAGAAATCAGACCAATAGAAACAATTTCTCTAGAATTATTAATTTTCTTGTTAATACTTATTAGTCCTAAACCAGAAAGCACTGCTCCAATAAGTGGGAATAAAGGTATTAACCAGGCAATTTCTGAAGCTTGAGGCATGTTTTTTAAAAAACTTATGTTTTGATTTTAAACTGTTAATTGAAAAATTCCGACAAAAGTGATGAATTAAATGTTTTAACAGCAATGTTTATATATTGATGGGACCACCAAAGTACGCCTATTGCAATCAATATTCCAATTTGAGATAACCTAAAAAATTCTTTAATTTTAAATTCTTGCCTTCCTTCAATTATTGCCATAAAGGGGATAATAGAAGTATTGTTTTTAAACTTTTCAAACTCTTCTCCAAATCTTTTAGCTAATCTCTGATCCCCATGCCAAATAGCAAAAAGATGATGCAAAATTAATCCAATAGAAGTTATTAATGTGAATGATGTCCCAATCCATAAAGTATGAGCAAAACACCAAATCATTTGACCAAAAGCTTGTGGATGTCTTGTAATTCTCATTATCCCTGTTCCATAAATTCGCACTTTAGGTTTTAAAACTGAAGGAATTTCCAACAAATTGTAAGTAGCGGGGTATAAAAATAAAAAACTTATTGCAGTTAAGAGCCAAACTATTACAAAAACGAAATTATTACCTTGAAAATTCCATAATCTGATTCCGTCATATCTATGAGCTAAAAAATAGCTAATCAGGATAATTGCCGATGGCAAACTAAAAAAAACAAAACATAATCGCCACAATCTTGGTCCAATTATAGATTCTGCTTTAACTCTTAAAGCAGCTCCGCCACTATGAATTAATGCAAAAATCAAAATCAACAATAATATTACTAAAGAAGTTTTATGATTTTCCATAAATTTAAATTTTTCAAATAATTTAGTTGTTAACAAGAATACTTCGAGGTATTAGAATTATAAATACATAGTTGGCACAATAGATGCCCGAATTACCATTTACTCTCGATCAATTAAGAATATTAAAAGCTATTGCAGCTCAAGGCAGTTTTAAAAAAGCTGCAGATCTTTTGTATGTAACCCAACCTGCTGTGAGTTTACAAATACAAAATCTAGAAAAACAACTTGAAATAACAATTTTTGATAGAGGGGGTAGAAAAGCTCTTTTAACTGAAGCAGGAAGACTTCTACTTGAATATTGTGAACGAATTTTGAATCAATGCGACGAAGCTTGTAAAGCCATAGAAGATTTAAATAGTTTAAAAGGTGGAACGCTTATCATTGGAGCAAGTCAGACGACTGGAACATATTTAATGCCAAGAATGATAGGACTATTCAGACAAAAATATCCTGATGTATCTGTTCAACTTCAAGTTCATAGTACAAGAAGAACTGGCTGGAGTGTTGCCAATGGACAAATTGACTTAGCAATTATTGGAGGACAATTACCTGGCGATTTAGAAAATTTGCTGCAAGTAATTCCATATGCAACAGATGAATTAGCACTAGTTTTACCCTCTAAACACCCACTTTCTAACAAAAAAGAGCTTTTAAAAGAAGACTTATACAAATTAAATTTTGTAAAATTAGATTCTCAATCTACAACAAGAAAAGTTGTTGACAAACTTCTTCAAGATTCTGGACTTGACATTCAAAGATTAAAAATTGAAATGGAACTTAACTCTCTTGAGGCTATCAAGAATGCAGTTCAATCAGGTCTAGGTGCTTCGTTTTTACCTGTTGTTTCTATTGAAAGAGAACTTGCTGCTGGAACAATCCACAAAGCATTCGTTGCTGATTTAGAGGTTAAAAGAGAACTTAAATTAATTACCAATCCATCAAGGTACACCTCAAGAGCATCAGAAGTATTCAAGAAAAATATTCTGCCTAAATTTGCCAGTTTAGAAAGCCCATTAAAGCAGATCTTAATTTGATCAGAACTGAACTGCTTCTTTATTAATACCTACGCCTCCATCTTCGGCTTGTCCCTCTCCTTTGATTATGAATTTATTTTCATTAACATCAGTTTGGTAAACGCACTTAACTATTGGTTTATCTCGAATAGATCCAATATAAGCAAAAGTATTCATTCTTTGCTTACATTCTCTTACATCTTCATTACTAATCGCTCCTTGTTTTTGTAAAACTGTCCAATTTTCTCTTCTTATTACACAACCTGGCTGGAGAGCTGGTTGAGTTACGAAACTCGTGGACGGATTAAGAGTTGTATACATTTCAACATCAATGACAAAGGCGCTTGCACCCCATTGTCTGCAAAATTCAGGGTCTGGAACAGCCATATCTAATTGTTGTTGACTAGCTATATTTCCCTGTCCGCCATCTGTTGTACTGGTAATCGCACTCCCAATACCAACTCCTAGAATCAATACTCCCGCAAGAACAGCGATTGTTCCTGTATTAAGGTTAATCTTTTGTTCAGAAGAAGGGGGTAATCTACTATTTCTTTGTCCATAAGGATCTATATCTCTTGGATTTGAAGAGTAATAACTACCATTTGAACCTCTCCTAGGCCTTCTGTTTGATGGTGGTCTATTCACAGTTCATTATTTGTCTTTGGTAAACCCATCGAATAGTTCATGACTCTACAATCTGGGTTGTAACTTAATTCCCCATTTTGCAGCAAAACTTTAATTAAACCTTCGATCTCTGAACCTATTTTTCGAAGTTCATAATCATCTAAATCTTTTCCTGCTCTCTCTACAATTAACTCATTAAACTTCTCATTTATTTTTTTTAAAGAATTTTCATTCCAAATAAACTCGTTATCAGGATCTAAATCAAGAGTTAGTTTGTTTGGATGAAACTGTAATTCATTATCAACAACTTCAGCAGTAAAAATTCTTACATGTCGAGTGGTTGATTTTAAAAGCATTTTTTCCATAATTTTGCGAAATAATCAACGAAAAAATCTATAATGTTATAACTTTAATGTAGCTTAGTAGTAAGTGTTAATTTATTTCTTGATTTAATAATGCGTGTTGTAATTGCTGGTGCAGGTTTAGCAGGTTTATCTTGCGCTAAGTATTTAGTTGATAATGGTCACATTCCAATTGTTTTAGAAGCTAGAGATGTTCTAGGAGGAAAAGTAGCTGCATGGAAAGATGAGGATGGAGACTGGTATGAAACTGGTTTACACATATTTTTCGGAGCTTACCCTAATATGTTGCAACTTTTCAAGGAATTAGATATTGAAGATAGACTCCAATGGAAAAGCCATTCAATGATTTTCAATCAGCCATCCGAGCCAGGAACTTACAGTAGATTTGACTTTCCAGATATACCAGCTCCCATAAATGGAGTTTCAGCAATATTAAGTAATAACGATATGCTTACATGGAATGAAAAGATACTATTTGGATTAGGTTTAGTTCCTGCAATGTTAAGAGGTCAAAAATACTTAGATAAATGTGATGACAAATCATGGACAGATTGGCTCAAAGAACACAATATTCCTGAAAGAGTTAATGACGAAGTTTTTATAGCCATGAGTAAAGCTTTAAATTTCATTGGACCAGATGAAATATCATCTACAGTTTTATTAACAGCACTAAACAGATTTTTACAAGAAAAAAATGGTTCGAAAATGGCATTCCTTGATGGAGCTCCTCCAGAAAGGCTTTGCCAGCCAATGGTCGATTATATCACTGCTCGTGGTGGAGAAGTTCACATGAATAGCCCATTAAGGGAAATCAATCTAAATGAAGATAGCACTGTTAAAAGTTTTACTATTGCCTCTTTAAATGAAAAAGAAAAAAAAGAGCTTACTGCAGACGCTTATGTTAGTGCAATGCCTGTCGATCTTTTTAAATTAATGCTACCGGAACAATGGAAGGGGCTAGATGCTTTTTCTAAGTTAGATGGTTTAAATGGTGTACCAGTTATTAATATTCATTTATGGTTTGACAAAAAATTAACAGATATTGACCATTTACTATTTAGCCGATCACCACTTCTAAGTGTTTATGCAGATATGAGCATTACATGTAAAGAATATGAAGATCCAAATAGATCAATGCTTGAATTAGTTTTCGCACCAGCAAAAGATTGGATTAATAGAAGTGATCAAGATATTGTTGATGCAACTATGGAAGAACTAAAAAAATTATTCCCAACACATTTCATAGGTGATAACAAGACCCAATTAAGAAAATATAAAGTAGTCAAAACTCCAAAATCTGTTTATAAAGCAGTTCCTGGATGCCAAGAATTCAGACCTAGCCAGAAATCTCCCATTAAAAATTTCTTTTTAGCTGGTGATTATACAATGCAAAAATATTTAGCATCTATGGAAGGAGCTGTTTTAAGTGGTAAATTATGCGCGGAATCAATTAATAAGGAGTATTCCAAAAAACCCCAAAATGTTTCATAACAACATTAAAAAATTACTGAATTCAGCTAAAACTTTTTGAAAAATTCAATTTCTCAACTAGATCAAGCATATGAGATATGCCGTAAAGAAACTCAACAGTGGGCTAAAACCTTTTACTTGGGAACTCTTCTACTACCAGTAGAAAAGAGAAAAGCTATTTGGGCTATTTATGTATGGTGCAGAAGAACAGATGAAATAATGGATAGCGTGGAAGCTTCAACTAAATCACAAGATGAGCTTTCAGATAATTTAGATGCTTGGGAAGAAAATACAAAGAATGTATTTAAAGGGAAAATCAAATCGGAATTAGATGCAGTGCTATTTAATACAATTGAAAAATATCCACAAAATATTCAACCCTACCTAGACATGATAGAAGGTCAGAGGATGGATCTTAATAAATTCAGATACAAGGATTTTGATGAATTAAAACTTTATTGTTATAGAGTGGCAGGAACTGTTGGTTTAATGACTCAGAATGTCATGGGTATTGATAGCGCTTATACATCTGCACCATGGAGTGCCAGGCCTGATCCCTCAGAAGCAGCTATAGCTTTAGGAATAGCAAATCAATTAACGAATATATTGAGAGATGTTGGAGAAGACAGAGAAAGAGGTAGAATTTACCTCCCCCAAGCTGATATTGCAACATTTAATTATTCTGAAGAAAAACTTTTAAAAGGCGAAATAAACAATCAATGGAAAGCACTTATGAAGTTTCAATTAAACAGAGCCCGTGAGTGGTTTCAAAAATCTGAAGATGGGATAAAGTGGCTCTCTTCTGACGCAAGATGGCCAGTCTGGACATCTTTACGTCTTTACAGAGGAATATTAGATTCAATTGAAAGATTAGACTATGACGTCTTTAATAATAGAGCTTTTGTAAAAAATTCAGTTAAAGCGTTTGAGTTACCTATATCTTTTTTAATTTCTCGAATTAAATAATTAAGCAGGTGTTTTCTGGTTAGCTAACAAATCTTTTAATTTAGATAGTTCTCCAGCCCATCTTGGATCAGGTGCTTCGAGATTAGGCGCGTCGCTATGGACAATTTTCTTAAACTCTTTCCTCTTCTTATTTTTGTTAAAGTTTCCACTATTTTTTTTGTTTGAAGCAGAATCTTTCTTTTCTGATAACTCTACTCTTAACTTCGATCCATTAAATTCAAAACCGTTTAATTTTTGAATCAGCAAATTAGCATTATCTTCATTGTTTGTTGTGGCAAAACCAAACCCCCTACATTCCTTAGTTTCCTTATCTAAAACTGCTTTAAATCTAATTGAATCAGAAACTGATTTTAAAATCTTATCAAATTCTTTTGGATTAAATCCTTGGGGTAAATTGCCAATGTAAATGCGAATGCTCATAAATTTTTAAAGATAATTTTTGAAGTCTGAACTTCTAGACAAAACTAAGCTATGTGTATTTAATCACATTTTGGCGCATTTTGTTCAATCCATTGCTTTGCTTTATAAATAGCTTCATCAAAATTATTTAATCTATTGTATGCAAGCTCCATTGAAAGATACTGTATAAGCTTTCCTAAGATAGGTCCATCCTTTATTTTTAAATTTTTTTTGATTACATCACCATTAATTAAATTTGAAGGATGAAACAATTTATCATCCTTGTCACGCCACCTATTTAGCCAATCGATTCGTAAATTTTTAGGTAAATAAAAAATAAAAGATGGAAGAAACATTTCTAATTCTTGATGTAATTCAAATCTATGTAATTCATTTAACTCAGCGATATTTTTTTTCTTCAAAAAAAAGTGCCATTTTCGCAATAACTTAGTTTTTGAAATTTCAGCTTTGCTAAATTTCAGTTTCTCTAGAGATACAACATCCAAAATTTGGGAAATAAAAAATAATGGTAAATATTTCTCTTTTTCTTCCTGATGAAGTTCTGCATAATTAATTTTATTTAAATCCAAAAAAAAAGAATCTTTATATAAATCATCAGAACCAAATATATTTAATTTTTTTGTCAAAATTAAAGCATCAAGGGCGTTTGCCCCATTTACTATTTTCTGTATTTCATAGTTAATCCTCTCTTTAGCAACAAGATATAATTTCTCTTTATTTTTTTTTATAAAAGAAATTAAGTTTAGATCAATTTTAAAATTCAATTCTGAAACAAATCGAAAACATCTTAATATTCTTAAAGGATCATTCATTAAATTGACTTCTGAATGCGTTCTAAGCAAAGAAATCTCTAAATCTTTTAGGCCATTTAATGGATCAAACAAACACTTTTTATCCAATAAAAAAGCAATTGAATTAATGGAAAAGTCTCTAGAACTCAAATCTCCTTCGATCGTGGATGAAACCTGACTAGCAATATCAATATAAATATGATTAAGAATAATTCTTACCACTTCTCTTTTTTTATCTAAGATTATCAATTTAGATTTAATATTATCTGATATCTTTTTTCCAATTTCAATTGCATTCAAGGGTACCACAATATCAACATCTATCTCTTCAGTCACTCTTCCCAAAATAATATCTCTTATGTAACCACCAACCAAATATGATCCTTTTGGTAAAAAAGGTAAAATAGCATTCCAATTATGAATTTTTATACTTCTTTCTAATTCATCAATTATTAGTGTATGATCGGTGAGAATGTTACTTTTCATTTTACTTTTTAATTATGTGCATTTGCATCAACTGTAAATGGGTTGATAGATGTATCACATATCATGACGTTGAGAATAAGCATGGTGTTGATAATATTTGCGTTATGCCTGATTTTAAAGCAAAAAAACCAATCATCCATGTCAGTATAGTTAAAGATAAGAATGATACTTATAAAACAGATTGGGATGTTCAATCTTGTGAAAGTTTTACAAAAGAATTTGGTAAATGGTCTAAATGTAATCCAGGTTTGGAATTACCTGCTTAAAGGTAATAGATGACAAATCATCAAGAACAAAGACAAAATTACCCTACATTAGTGATTCATAGCACAGATAATTCTTTTGGATTTGGATACAGAAAAAACAATAACCTTGAATCTGATGAATTTTTTATAAAGAAATTTGATAAAGACTTATGTAACAACTTAATTAATGATTTCAATAAATTCATTTCGAAAGAAAACTTACAAAAATTAAATAAGATATCTGTCAGCATAGGTCCAGCAAATTTTAATGCTTCGAGACTTATTGTAGTTTTAGCAAGAACCATCTCTCAACAAATAAATTGTCCTTTAAAGAGTTTTAGTTCTTTTGAAATAATGGCAAAAAGAATTGCATCAAAAAATAATATCTTTACAAACAAACAATCATTCTGGATTTACAAAAAGTTAAAAAGAAAGGGATTCATTGCAGGGAAGTATGAAGTTGGTCATAGCGAACAAAAAAATGCTAATCTGTTCATTCGAGAAACAATTTTACCAAAAGTTATTCAAGAATTTGAGAGTAAAGAACTCTTTTTTGAGGCTAATTATGAGGATAAAGAGGATTTAAAAGAATTATTAGATTTATCGAATAAAAATTTTTTAAATGCAAATGTAAATTCATGGCAAAAAGTTTTACCTCTTTACCCTCTTTCTCCAATTAACTAGATATTCATCCAATTAAATCATTAATATTTTCTTGAAGAAGCATGGTTACAGAATTCAGATCATCTCTTGATGAGCTTTGCGGAGGTTGAACAGGTTTTCCAACTTTAATAACTATTTTTGAAAAGATGGGAATGCAGAATTTAAATCTTACTAATCTATGTGAATTAACTATTGCAACAGGCAATAATAATTTTTGATTTTTAAAGGCTAATAATGCAGCTCCTTGTTTTGGCTTATTAACTCGTCCATTTTTTTGACGAGTCCCATCAATAAAAATCCCTATACAATTGTTGTTTGATAATTTCTTACATGCTGTTTTAATTGTATTTTTATCAGCAATTCCTCTCTTTACAGGATACGCTCCACAAGCCTTGATAACGAAGCCAAGAAAAGGTATTTTAAAAAGTTCTGCCTTGGCCATAAAAGATATATTACGTCCAAGAGCATGACCCAACAAAGGAGGATCAAGCAAGGAGCCATGATTAGAAACCAATATAAAAGAATCTTTTTGCGGAATATTTTCTGCACCTCTTAAATGGCCTTGAAATACAAACTTATAAATTGGTAAAACAAAAAAATTACTAACTAATTGATAGATTAATTTTTGAAAAATATCATTATCCACAGGAATTAATAGGTTATTTGATCAGAAGATGAAACTTGAGAAATTTTTACATCCTTCAAATGTCTTTTTCCTAAACCACTAAGTACATTGGAGGGACCAATTTCAACAATATGAAGATCACTATCTTTCGCCATCAAATCCATGGTTTCTCTCCACCTCACCCCATTACACATTTGATTTTCCAATCTAATTTTAAGCTCATTTGGATCGCTACAAAATGAAGGTTTATAGTTACTTATGACTGGGAAAGAAGGATTTTTAAATTCAATCTGTTTTAAATACTCAGCAAATTTTACTGAAGGATCATGCATGAATGGTGAATGAAATGCACCTGAAACATTTAATTTTAGGAATCTTTTACAAGAAATTTCTTTCGATAACTTATTCAATGCTTCACTTGATCCTGATAGGACAACTTGAGAGGAACTATTATCATTCGCGATTACAACATCATCACTTTGATTTACTAATAAATCAAGTTGATTTCTATCAAAACCAATTAATGCTGCCATAGATCCTTTCCCTGCATTAACCATTAATTCAGATCTTACTTTTATTAGTGATACACAATCTTCAAATGGGAAAACGTCCGCACAATAGAGTGCCGTGATTTCTCCTAGACTATGTCCAGCAACAAAAGTTGGTTTGTAACCATTCTCCTTTAATGCATCTAATAAAATCGATTCAACTAAA
This sequence comes from Prochlorococcus marinus str. MIT 9302, assembly GCF_000759975.1. GTDB lineage: Bacteria > Cyanobacteriota > Cyanobacteriia > PCC-6307 > Cyanobiaceae > Prochlorococcus_A > Prochlorococcus_A marinus_M. Next base: position 81,773 of record NZ_JNAM01000007.1, read on the forward strand.
AAAAGACAAATTTGTGTATTTATTGTGTTATTTAAATCTTTAAGAGGATTAGTTGAATCAGAATTTAACTGACAAATTTCAAATAAATTTCTATCAAATATCTCAGAGGCGAAACTAAACCTTTCCTTTGTGTTAGGCAAATTTTCAATTTGTTTTGCCATCCCGATTTTTTGCGAACCCTGTCCAGGGAATACCCATGCAACTTTCATAATTCTCCTAATTTTGTTTTAACCCCATTTAATAAGGGCTGCTCCCCAACTTAGCCCAGCACCAAAGCCACTTGTGGCAATAATATCATTCTGTTGAATTCTATTATTTCTAATAGCCTCATCCATCATTAGTGGAATTGTTGCTGCTGATGTATTGCCATATTTTGCTAAATTGCTAAGAATTTTTTCTCTAGGAATTTTTAACCTATCTCCTACAGCATCCAATATTCTTTGATTAGCTTGATGCAGTAAAAGCCAATCAACTTCGTCAGAACTATAATTAGTTTTTCTAAATAAATTATCAAGAATTATAGGGACTTCTCTAACCGCAAATTTATAAACTTCCTGACCATTCATCTGAATTTGAGAGAAGCCTCCATTTAAAAAATCAATGTTATCAATTATTGAATCCTTATTATCTTTTGATGGAAGATTTAGAAAAGAACCCCTTGCCCCATCTGTTCTCATATCAAAACCAAGAAAATTATCAAAATCATTTGTGGCTTCAATTGCCAATGCGCCTGCACCATCTCCAAAGAGAATGCAACTTCTTCTATCATTCCAATCAACAAAGCTTGATAATTGATCTGCTCCTATAACAATAGCCCTTTTAAAACTACCCCCTTTCAAGAATTGTGAGGCAGTTATTAAGGCGAAAAGAAAACCACTACATGCTGCAGTTAAATCAAAAGCTACAGCATTATAGGCCCCCAATTTAGCTTGTATAGATGGCGCTGAACCAAATAAATCATGCGGAGTAGAAGTAGCTAAGACAATTAAATCAATCGTTTTAATATCCCAATTAGTCATTTCAATCGCAGATAGTGCCGCTGCATAACCCATCTCAGTGACATTATCTCCTAAGCTAGAAATCCTTCTCTCAGAAATGCCAGTTCTAGATTTTATCCATTCATCACTCGTATCTACTTTTTGACTAATTTTTTCATTGGTTAGTATTTGATCGGGCACATAACTTCCACTTCCTTTAAATGAGACTCCAATCTGATTAAACTTTATTCCTTCCAAAAGAGTTTTTTAAGTTACTTATATAAGTCAAACATAAATTTGTCAAAATATGTTTTATGAATTTAAAACTTGAAGCTTTTGCAGTTGATTTAAATTTTCCATCACGTTATGATTCACTGCCGAATGAGCTAAGCGAAGAGCGCTAACGACTGATAAAGACTTACTGCTGCCATGGCCGATCACACAAATACCGTTTACACCAAGTAATAAGGCGCCACCATGTTCAGCATGATCTAACCTTTTCTTTATTCTTAGTAGATTACTTTTTAAGAAAGCTGAACCAACTTTCCCACGCCTACCTCTTGGAAGCTCAGATCTCAAAATATCTAATAAAACGCCTCCTACCGACTCAAGAAACTTTAATAATATGTTACCGGTAAACCCATCACAGACGACTACATCAAAACTACCAGACAATACATCTCGACCTTCACAATTACCTCCAAAATCAAAACTTTTTTCGGTAGACAGTAGTTCAAATGTTTTAAGGGATAAATCATTACCCTTACATTCTTCTTCTCCTATGTTTAAAAGGCCAATTCTTGGTTTTTTTACTTGCAAGACATCTTTTGCATAAATATTACCTAAAAGAGCAAACTGATGCAGATAAGAGGGCTTGCAATCAGTATTTGCGCCAACATCTAAAACTAATACCGGGCGAGTTTGATCCCTTGTGGGAAATAATGCCCCTATAGCGGGTCTATCAATCCCTTTTAATCTCCCAATTCTAAATATGGCAGAAGCCATCATTGCTCCTGAATTGCCAGCTGAGTAAACAGCTTGTGCTTTATTATTTCTTACCAAATCCATTGCAACGTTTATACTTGCATTTTTTCTTTTTCTGACTGCAGTAGCTTCTTCATTCATTCCTACAGGATCTCCACTATCAATTAATTCAAGACGATTATTTTCTATTTCTTTTTCAATTAATTCTAATAAACCAATTTTTTCTGCAGCATTTTTAACTTTTTCAATTTTGCCAACAAACTTTATATTTATCGGAAATCTACTTATCGCTTCTAGACAACCCTCGAGAATTGGCCCAGGAGCATAATCCCCACCCATTCCATCAACTGCTATCCAAATTCTATTAGATTGCGAGTCATCCACCTTATCTAAAATATTATCGCTATTTTGCAATCTTTTTAATGGATCAAAAACTAATGGCTGTAATGTATTTTTAGCCAATGTACTAGCATTTGAAACTACACTGCTAGCGGTATGTACAACAGATTCAGCGCTTGAAACAACGTTGCCCGCCACATTACCTGCAACATTACTAGCAACATTACTAGCTGTGCTTACGACAGATCCAGCACCAGAAACAACGTTGCCCGCCACATTACCTGCAGTTGCCGCAGAACTAGCAGCCGTGTCAACTATAGAAGTTACAGCCGAGTTTCGTTTATACCAAATAACTAATCTTCTAATAGCTCTGGACTTATTAAGTTTAGGTACAGTTTCTTTCCCCATTTATTTACCATCAAAAGGAGCAATATCGACAATCCTTTGAAAAAGATATCCTGTGCCTCTTGCGGTTAATATCAACTCGGGATTTGCCGGATCGGCCTCCAGTTTTGATCTTAGTCTCGATATATGAACATCAACTACTCTTGTATCTACATGTCTCTCGGGTGTATATCCCCAAACCTCTTTTAAAATTTCTCCTCTACTAAATGGCTCTCCTGACCTACTTACCAAAAGCTCTAAGAGACTAAATTCCATCCCAGTTAATCTAATTCTTTCATCGCTTTTAAAAACTTGCCTTCGATTTGTATCAATTTTTATATCAGTAACCAAAATTAATCCTGAATTAGGCATTCCAGGAATTTGTTCCTTGTCAATTCTTCTAAGAACACACCTAATTCTAGCTTCTAATTCCTTGGGACTAAATGGTTTAACTACATAATCATCAGCCCCTAATTCTAAACCTGTTATCCTATCTGCAACATCTCCTAATGCAGTTAACATAACAATTGGAACATCAGAATCTTTCCTTAATTCTTGACAAACTCCATAGCCATCTAGCTTTGGCATCATGACGTCAAGTACTACTAGATCAGGATCATAATCTGTGAATAACTTTAGTGCCTCTTTGCCATCACTTGCAGTTACAACTTTGTAGCCAATCATGGAGAGACGCGTCTCCAGAATTCTTCTAATACTTGCCTCGTCATCTGCAACAAGGATTGTTTCTTTAGGTTGACTAGATAGAGCCATTTGTTTCTATTAGCTAATCAGTAAGAGAATTTATTATTAACCTAATCTAACTTGTAGAGGGGCAAAATCCCAAACATTCTAGTTCCATTAATTTATTCAGAAAAATAAATGTCTAGCAAATTGTCAACTTTTATTTGTCAAAATTGCGGAACTGAAACTTCTCAATACTTTGGGAAATGCCTTAATTGCAACTCATGGAATACCATTGTTGAAGAAATTAAAAGCAAGAGATCTAAATATCAAGATATAAAAAAAAGTAAGAAAGCTATACCATTTAATGAAATTTCATCAAAAAAAATATCGAGATTTACAAGTGGTTTCAGTGAGTTTGATCGAGTTCTTGGAGGTGGGATAGTCCCTGGATCTGTTGTGTTACTTGGAGGAGAGCCAGGGATAGGTAAAAGCACAATAGTTCTTCAATCAGCAGGAAAAATATCTCTCAACGAGAAAGTTTTATATGTAACAGCAGAGGAATCTTTAGAACAATTAAAAATCAGATGGGAAAGATTAAATCAAAAAAGTATTGATTTAAAAATTTTTGCAGAAACCAATTTATCTCTAATAATTGAAGAGATCAAACGTGTAAATCCAAGTTTCGCAATTATCGATAGTATTCAAGCTATCCATAATCATGAGATGGAAAGTTCACCAGGATCAGTTTCTCAAGTTAGAGAATGTTCATCTGAATTGCAGAATCTAGCTAAACAAAATAACATTGCACTTTTAATAATTGGTCATGTCACTAAAGATGGGGCTTTAGCAGGTCCAAAAACTCTAGAGCATTTAGTTGATGTAGTAATAAACTTTGAAGGAGATAATATTTCCTCACATAGATTACTAAGAAGTATAAAAAATCGATTTGGATCCACCTTTGAAATCGGAATTTTTGAAATGATTGAAAAAGGCTTACGAGAGGTAAAAAACCCAAGTTCAATATTTACAAATAAAGAAAACATTTCAGGTGTAACAACTACGATTACAAATCAAGGTACTCGACCATTTGCAGTTGATATACAAGCACTGGTAAATAAAACTTTCTACAGTAACCCAAGACGAACTACAACTGGAATTAGCATTAACAGATTACATCAAATTTTAGCTGTTATTGAAAAACACTTAGGCATTAAATTGTCTGATTTTGATTGTTATGTAGCTACTGGAGGTGGTTTTGAGATTAATGATCCATCATCTGACTTAGGTGTAGCAATATCAATTTTATCAAGTCTAAAAAATATTCCTCCTTTAGCTAGTAGCTCATTTATTGGGGAATTGGGTTTGAGCGGTCAAGTTAGAAAATCGAATAACCTTCGCACAAAGATAGAGGAGGCTGCAAGACTAGGAATCAAAAATATCGTAGTGCCAAAATTAGAGGAGAATCTTACTAGTTTTCAAAATTTAATCAATATCAAAGAGATAAATAATATTCAAGAAGCA
>NZ_JNAM01000008.1 GCF_000759975.1 Prochlorococcus marinus str. MIT 9302
GATCTTTTTAAATTCATAATTAATTACCTCAAAATTTTTGTTGGATTCTGGTTACAGAATTTGGATGGTCATGTATAAAAGAATTAAATTCTCTAGCAAGCATCAGGCAGTCATATGCATCGCGAGCATAGAAACCTATTTGATGTGTACTGTTTGATGAATCTTTGTAACTTAGTAAATATTTTTTACAAGATCTGATTGATGTTGAAGACATTTGAACCCATGGCTGCTACTACTAAGTTCTAACTAGACTAAGTAACCAACCGACTAAAAAAGATGTACGGTTTGAGGTACAGACATATACGGATAAAGGATCAACAATTGGATTTCAATATGGATAAAATGTTTAAGACTGATCGAGAGAAATCGAGATAAAATATTATTTACAAGTCAATCGTATGTCTCAAGCTAGACCTACCATGCCACTAGATTTAGGTTTGTCTATAAATACAAATCTAGCTTAGTTTTTAATTTTAAAAGAACTGATACAAAAGATAAAAGGAGCACACTTTTAAAACTAATCTGGAAAGGTAAGGATTTAATAGAAAAGTCTTTTATTACTGTTTTCGAAGACATCAAAGATTATGAAATTGACTATGAAGAGTAATGAATAATTTAATTAATCCTATAGCACTTGGAAAAGTTTTAAAGAAGTACAATTCAACTCCACAAAATAAACAGCAAGTAATATCCTTGTCTAAAAGGAAAAAAGCAACATGGTCAGCCATTCATAGACTTGCAAGAAAACTAGAATTTAAGCAGTCAATAATTGATCAGCAGTAATGGAAAAATTTATTTTGATAAATAAAGATAGATCAAGAATAAAAGTATTTGAACCATTTGAAGATGTTTCCAAGCCATCTCCTTCTATTGATGCAATGATGATTAGTTATGCTTGCGTTTACAAGAGATCAAGTAAACCAGTAATAAAAGGAAGCAGAGTAGAAACTATAGAAGCTGCAAGAAAAGAATATAAACAGTTATTAGAAGAAGGTTGGAAGAAAACTAGTATTTATAGAAATTATTTTTAATTTGATAAACATTTGCATAATTTCTTACAACTGGTAATTTTAGTGGAGTTGAATAAGTTCAAATGCAAGATCAAAGAATTGAAAAGATAGCAGCTATTGCAGTAAACACAACTAAGGTGCTGGTAATAATTTATCTAGGCTTCGTAGAAGTATTTAAAATTGGTAAATTACTTAGAGAGAAGTTAGATGCTGAATTTGATATTTCTCGAAAATGGGCTTCACAAGCTTATTCAATTCTAAAAAAACGACATACGGAACGAAAAGTAGCGGGAGTTTAAGAATTTTTGCTATAAATTAATTTTGCCAAAATTGTTCTTGAGAAAACTGGCTACCCAACAACTCCAGAATTTATTCATGGAGCTATAAAGACATTTCTGTTTTCGTGGATTGGAACTCTTGAGCAGATTAAACGTGGGGGATAATTACATCATCTCCTAGCTATCAAGTTTAGTTTTTAATTTTGCTGCCTTATGTAATAGTCCAACTGCTTCTTTTCTTCCAGTAGCAAAGCCATTCATTGAGTAACGTTTAATACTTTATCTTCGATAAATAAAAGAATAGTCTAGAATATTAATTATCAATAAAAAACTCAAATTAATAATTTTTCTAGAAAGAAATATCAAAATTTAATGGTTAAGAATTTTCAAAAATATCCGTGTAATATAAAGCTTTTTTTTAAAAGTTCTACATTTGGGATTGCTTAATTTTCCTTCTAGAAAATAAAAAAAATCCTCGTATTAATTTTAAATTATCTATTATTTAGTAATTATTAATACACAATGAAATCTCTCCTTGAAAGAAAAAGATCCAAAGCGATATTTGGAATTGGGATAGTTGCTATAAGTATTGGTGTAATATCAAAAAAAGTAATTAGTTATCCAGCGTCAGGATGCATGAAAGGGTCTCAAGAATTGACTTATAAGAAGGGAATAAACAACTACTTAATCTAATTAATAATCTTCATAATTGATCATTAGTTCTTATATCCAGTCAATTTGGATAGTTCTTTTAGTGTTAGCACACCTAAAATTAGGTTTCCATTTATTTCCCATGAAGGAAACCCTTGAATTTTTTTATCAATGCATAATTGAGTTTGACTGTTTTTGCCATCTTTTGCGCATTCAACCACATTAAGTTCCTTATAAGCTTGCTTACCAAAAAGTTCACTTTGATAAAGGCAATTAGGGCACCAATATGCTGAATATTTAACTACACCATTATCTTTAAGGTACTTTGCAAACTCAATAGATTCCTTAGTGCTTTCTGAAGTAACTATAAGTTCTTTTTGATTATGTAAATGGGAGCAATGAACTGCATTTGGTAAAGCAAGAACAGCAAATAGTGGGATTAATAAGCGTTTCATTTATTTACTACTTTTCCTCCATACTTCCTAACTATTTTATCAAGTAAAATACGAATATCTTTATTTTTTAGTTTCTCCATTTGCTGCAGATATTCAAGAAGATCATATATTTGATCCTGTGTGTCTTCATTTAATTCAGTAGCTGTCATTAAGATAAATGGGTTTAATCTTCCAATTTTAGATCGATAATAAAAATGTTTATTGTATTAATACTTTTTTGCTATTTTTTTAATGCGGACTAAGGTTCATTTCTCCACGAGGATTTAGTCCGCTGAAATATAAAGATTAAATTAATTTTAGGATCCCTTTTTTAGCAATTGTTTAGACATAGTTTCATAAATATTTATTATTGTTTAATTGCTACATCATATAGAAAAGCTATTTAACATAAACGCTATTAAGTGTGACACCTCTTATTCCAAAATATTGTTATTTTGCTTCATAACTTTCTTGAAATACTTAAACTCAATAAATTCATGCATCATTTTTATATTATCGGAGAATATTTTTTTATTAACTTTATAATCATCACTATTACCTGGGTATTTATTGTTTTTAGAAAATGATTTTTGTTCAAAGGAATAATTGATGAAATTTTGTTTATCACTATTATCAGGATGAAAAGAGTCGCTTAAAACTCCTCTAGACCTTAAAGCTTCTTCAACCAATAAACCTGTAACTTTTGACTGACTAAATTCATTTGCTAAGCACAATTTATCTATAATTTCGTGAATTTCTTCACTTGGCAAAAACCCAATTCTTTTCCTCTGCGAGGGCATAATAATAAATTCGAAGTGTCACACTTGCACATTACAAGTGTTGCACTATATTTAATTTAAGTCAACCAATTTTGTTATGCATATATTAATATTGCCAGCCGGATTTATTCTATGGTACTTAGCTTATGAAGCTAAACCTACTATTAATGATGAAGTAACACTTCATTGGGAAGAGAAAAACACAAATAAAAGAAATAAACTTTTAAATATAATTAACGAAAGCTTTTAAAACTAACTGCTAACAAATTTTGACCATTCCTTGTGCTTAGAATCTAGATCTGAGATTAACTGTTTTTGATAAGTATATTTGAGTTGATTTTCGTTAAGAGACTTTTTTGTGATAATCATCTCTTTAGAGAAAAAATCAGGAGTGTTAGAACTACCAATTTCTTTTTTGATATCCATTAAAAAATTAAATCTATTAATTTATATAGGAGTTAACAGCCTTATGTCTTAATTTTTTTATATTCTTTTTATGTTTCCTTAATATATCTTTTTTGACATGATTGTAAAAATTATTAAATTATTAAATAAAAAGGCTATATTAAAAAAAATACATTCTTTGGTATGAATCTTAAGGAGAGAGGGATAACTATTGGAGATTTACTAATCACATTAATAATAATCCTCACTACTACAATAGTAGTTAAATCATTGAATAAGGATAAGGAAACGACACTTAACCCTCGTAATCAAGAGGAATTTTCTTATAACAAAACCTTATCACCAAAAATTTATTTAAAAAACTTATCTGTTTAATATGAATTAATTTTTTTTTAGTTTTTATTGATAATTTGTAATTTATTTATTTAACTAGTCCTTAATCTCTTATTTAAATTTCAAATATTAATATCTATCCACCATATAGTTTATGTACTTTAAAAATTTCAATGAAATGATTTAGAACTTTCCCATCTTAAATTATCTTTTAAATCATTGATATCATTAGATAGAGGAACTAAATTAACCATTTGGAGCATTTGAGTTTTATTTAGCCTATCAATAGCTATAAGTTTATTAAGCATTTCTAGAACAGATTTATCATTGATATTCATTATTTATAATTCAAAAAACTTTAATGTTTTAATGAAATAAGTCTATCTTAGAATTTAAAAATTACGCCTAAAATTTCTAATATATTTGTTGCTACATATAAAAAAACATTTATAAATACTTCAAATAAAAATTTAACTATTAAGTTAAAATAATAAGCTCACTTTCTTATAAATTCGTTTATTGTAAAAAAAAAAAAAAAAAATGAAAAAAGACTCTAGGAAAGAATTTCTTAATAGAGATGAAGTAAATCAGATGATTGAATCAGCTATTAGAAGACACAATAGAAGATCAACAATAATTTCAAGTGTACTTGGCTGGATCTTAATAGGAGGTTATTCATTTGGACTTTTTCAAGCAGTACAAAACGTCTAATCAAGGTCTCCAGTTAATTAGGCTAGGCTAGATGATAGATTAATACTAAATTTAGTATTAATTATGAGGGAATATATAGAGGCAAATTTAACAGTTATTAGAAAATACTTAAGAAAACGAAAAAAGGTAATATCAAAATTGAACAATGCATCGATAATGGAAGAATTCAAAGAATGGAGCAAGGATCCAATACCGGAAACAGAATCAATATGGACTTTACCTGACTTAACGAGCAATGAAAGATTAAGAAATTTTTGTCGCTCAATCAAAAAAGAAATAAGATAATTTATCAACTACCTAGTTGAATATGATTTAACTTTAAGTAGAAATAACCCGCAAATCCAACTATATTCAACACTATAACGAAAATCCAAGCTCCTATTGGTTGCTTAGAATCGAACTTTTTAATTTTCATTTTATTCTTTAGCCTTTCAATATAATTAGCCATAATTAAAAATCACTTAAAAGAATAATTTAAATTATTATAAAGAGTTGAATTTAAATGAATCTTAAATAAAAAAAATTTACTTTAATTTAATTTTTATTATCTAGCCTATTAATGGGATATTTGATTAACTCCTTTTTGAGATTTTTTAAAAGTTTATTATGGTTCAAAATTGTAAATTTCCTTGTAAAGGAATAATGCCATTTCATTGAATTAAAAAAAACTTGCTAATTTATTATTAATAAAATTATAATACTTATTACGGTCATTTAGACCTTACATAATTCAAATAAGGACAAATTATTCCATGAGCTTAAGAGTTGGCCAAGAAGCACCAGATTTTAGTGCTACAGCAGTATATGATCAAGAGTTTAAGGAGATTACACTTTCAGGTCTAAGAGGTAAGTGGGTTGTTTTATTCTTTTACCCATTAGACTTTACATTTGTATGTCCAACCGAGATCACTGCATTTAGTGATAGATATCAAGATTTCTCATCACTTAATACGGAAATACTCGGTGTATCAGTGGATAGCAAACACTGTCATTTGGCTTGGATACAAACTCCGAGAAATGAGGGAGGAATAGGCGATATTAACTATCCATTAGTTTCTGATTTAAAAAGAGAAATTTGCCAATCATACAATGTTCTAAATGATGATGGAGAGGCAGATAGAGGTTTATTTCTTATCAATCCCGAAGGAATAGTTATGCATACGACTGTTAACAAAGCCCCTGTAGGCAGAAATGTTGATGAGACACTAAGAATACTTCAAGGCTATCAATACGTTGCCGCAAATCCAGATGAAGTATGTCCAGCAAACTGGACCCCCGGTGAGAAAACAATGTTAGAAGACCCCAAAGGTAGTAAAGAATATTTTTCTGCGCTATAGAAGGATTTGTAACTTTTACGTAAGTATTGAGTAATAAATAATTATAAAAAAATAAAAAATAAAAATATTCAGAATTGGGATCATATCCCTTTTTTGAGGTATATTAACAATCCAATCGCTTAAATTAGTTTTATACGATAGAAAAGACCACATAAAAAAAGATATTTCAATAGCAAATAAGATAAAAACATTAATTATATTTATGTCATTCAAACCAAAATATCTATAAATATGAAACTGATCATCAATATTAATATTATTAATTTGTATATACCAAATGCAAAAAGAACTCAAAATAAAATTTACTAATATTAATTTTTTAAATAAAAGTCTAGATTTCTTGAAAATTAATAAAATAGCAATTAAAAGCATGAAAAAAGATAACTGAGAAATATCAGGTTGTTTTAATTTAATTCCCTGCAGAAATAAATTAGATACAAGATCAAAATTTATATATAAATAATCAGCTATTAAGTAAGAAAGAAATAACAAATTTATTGCTACTAAGAATAATAAAGCTTTTCCTTTAATTATTATTTTACTATAAATTTTATTCTTATTAAATTTATAGTTTGTATAGTTATTTAATGAGTTTAAACATATCAAAGATGGGCATATAGTGCCGCTCAAATAGTAAAGAATCGAATAAAAAGAAATATTATTAATACTGAATAAATATAAATTAAACCATTGTTTTTGAACAAAAGGAATAATAAGCAAGAATGAAAGTGTAATTATTAACCTTGTTGAGTTGTTTTTAATTATCAAGATAAATATTTTATTTATGATTTAATTTAAAACAATCAAATCAAACTTTCAACAATTTAGATGTTGTTAATTTAAATTCTTGTTTATCAATAGTTTCTTGATTTAAAAGTATTTCAACTAATTTATCTAGTAAGAATCTATTTTTTTTTAATATTTTTATTGAATTATTTAATGAAATTTTAGAAATCTTTATGATTTCATTATCTATTCTAGAACTAGTATTTTCAGCTATGAGAGGCTTTCTTCTAAATAATCCATCTCCCAAAAACATTTTATTATTATCAGAATCCATTGAAATTGGACCAATAATTGAGAATCCATATTTCGTAACCATTTCCCTTACAATATTTGTTGAATAAGAGATATCATTTATTGAGCATTGTGTGATTTCACTTTCACCAAAAACTATAGTTTCTGCTGCTCTTCCAGCTAAAGCAATTTCAATTTTTGAAAATAATAATTTTTTTGAGATCAAGCCACTAGAAATTACATCTTCGTCAGGGCATATCTTTGTATATCCTCCTAGAGATCCAGATCTAGGTAGAATTGTAATTTTATCAACTGATTCAATTCCATTTCTCACAGCAGATACAATTGCTCTACCTACTTCATTATAAGCAATAATTTTCTTCATATTTGGAGAAGATATTAATGAACTTCTAAGGCCGATGGTGATTTTATCAAGAGCATTTTCTATATGAAGATCACTGATTAGTTTAGATTCATCTCTTGCACAGTGAATAGCACTCTCATTCATCAAATTTGCAAGATCTGCCCCTGAAAATCCAACTGTTCTAGAAGCCCAATAGCCTAAGTCAACTTCGCTTGAAAGTGGTTTTGAAAGTGAGTGAACTGAAAGAATTTTTTTTCTTCCATCTAAATCTGGAAGCATTACTTCTATTTTTCTATCAAATCTTCCTGGTCTTAATAATGCTGCATCCAAAATATCTGGTCTATTTGTTGCTGCTAAAACAATAATCCCAGAATTATCAGCAAAACCATCTAATTCAGTTAGAAGCTGATTAAGGGTTTGTTCTCTTTCATCATTTCCACCTCCGATCCCAGATCCTCTTTGCCTACCAATAGAATCAATTTCATCAATAAAAATTATACAAGGAGATTTTTCCTTAGCCTTAGAGAATAGATCCCGAACTCGGCTTGCACCAACACCAACAAAAAGTTCTACAAACTCTGATGCAGCTATTGAAAGAAAAGGGACTCCTGATTCACCGGCAATTGCTTTAGCCAATAATGTTTTACCTGTTCCTGGAGGACCAATTAAAAGAACTCCTTTAGGAACTTTTGCTCCTAGATTTTCAAATTTCTTTGGTTCTTTCAAAAAAGTTATTACCTCTTTTAATTCCTCAGCGGCTTCAGGAACACCAGCTACATCATCGAATCTCGTATCTACATCATCAATTGTTATAAATTTAGCCTGATTTTTGCTAAAACCAAAGGCTCTTGAAGCTAGTTTTGATGTACTCCTCAAGATTAAAACTATAGCTAATATAAAAATCAGGAAAAGACTAATTGAAGCAAACGAATTAGCTGCTGAAGCTTCTTTTCTACTATTGTTGATAGTAAGTTCTACTTTATTTTCAGTAGCCTTTTCAAGGATTAATTGATCGTTATAAAGTATAGGTATTTTAACTTTATCACCATTTTTATACAGGACATCAATTTCTCTCTGCCTAGGATAGAAAAATATTGATTCTATGTTTCCCGACTCTATATCTTCTAGAAGATCCGAATAACTTGATTTAGAATTTGAATATGAGAATTTTGATCTAAACACTAATCTTTAAAAGTGATTAATAAAGCATATATGCTTATTTATAAAATTGAGGTATATAAACAAAATATACTCAAAAGTTTGGGAGATAACCACTTAAAGGTTATATTATTATAAGGAAATAAAGAAACAGAATGGCTGTACCAAAGAAGAAAAAATCAAAAAGCAAAAGGAATCATAGGCATGCTGTCTGGAAAGGAAAAGCAGCATTAGCAGCTCAGAAAGCTATATCATTAGGTAAATCAGTTTTAACTGGGAAAGCTCAAGGATTTGTTTATCCTATTGAAGAAGAAGAAGAAGAATAGGTTTTAAGATCCTAGCTTAAATGCTTCAAGTATAACTGCATAGATTGCACCAATTCTTAATTTATCAACTACGGACCAAAGATCATAATATATTGAACTTGAGGAGGGCTTAATTCTTATAATAATTTCAATAAACACAATAATTATTGGAACCATAATTAATTCATTTTTACCTTCGGATATAAATTTAGTAATAAAATTTGCAAACAAAAAATAACCTGTCAAAACAGAAATTAGACCAATAGATTTTGACCTCCAAGTATCACTGAGAAAACCAAATAATACATTATTTAATTGATAGGTAATCCTTGAAAACTTAGTTTTTTGCATTGCTAACAGTCTTTAAATAATCACTTAGGAAGCTATGGTCAATATATGGTGTTTTAAGTTTAGGACCTTTAATTACATTTGCCACATTGTTCTCATCACCTAGACTGTCTAAAATACAATCTAATTTAATATTTTCCTCAAGAACTATTGGGATATTAGAAGGAACAAAAATTGTAGGCAGGTTAGCTGCTAAGGCAGATATCAATCCTGGATTCGAGTCTTCAAAAACTATTGAGTTATTTTTTTTAATGCCACTTAATTTAACTGCCTTTAAGTAAGGTAATGGATTTGGTTTCTTTAATTCAACGTCCTCACTTGAAATAATGAACTCAAATGGATTGAAACCATTAAATAAATATCTAATGAGTAAATCAACTTGCTTTCTAGAACTTGAAGTAACAATAAATTGCCTTATTTTTTTGCTATGTAATTCATTTATTAATCTAAAAACTCCAGTTTTAAAGTTAACGCAATTTTTTTTTATAATTTCTAAATAGTGAAACTGTTTCTTTTCATGGATTTTGATAATTAAATCATCTGATAAATCATCATCGTTTGATTTAGAATAGTAGGCAATTCTATTTTTGCCTCCGTTAATTCTCAAAAGCTGGATGTATTTATTAGTTTCCCAATTCCAATTTAAACCAAAGTCCTTAAAAGCTAGATTAAAAGCAGGTAAATGAGCTTCTAATTCTGTATTTGCGATAGTACCATCTAAATCCCAATAAACACCTTCGAGATTAGTATTCACAAAGGAGATTATTTATTTCTAAAAAATACTAGAGCAATTATTGCTGGTCCTGATAGAGCAACTACGCCTAATACAATAAGATTTGCCATAATAATGAATATGTTTTGTGATACTATTTTTACAAATAAATGAAAGAACTGTACTGATACGTTACAAGATTGAATTAAATTATGAAATCATGGACATGTATAGAAAATTGTGGAGCTTGTTGTAAATTCGACTTGAACGAAAGAAGCGACTTGGCTGACAAACTTAACAAAGAAGATATTGCTTTGATAAATTCAATGACTGCTAAAGACGGATGGTGTAAAAATTTGGACAGAGAAAATAAAAAATGCTTAATTTACGAAACTAGACCCCACTTTTGCAGGGTGAATCAATTCTCAATTGCATTTAAAGGATATTTGAATTCTGGTGATAAATTCCTTATAGATTGTTGCAAACAACATATTTCATCAAATTATGGATATAAAAGTAAAGAAATGAAGAATTTTAATATCGCAGTTTCAGGAAAATGAATAGTAAATCAGATAAAAAAGATAACAATATCGAAAAAAGTTTCTTATCGATATTCATAACAACTTTTTCAACAATATTTATTGCAGAACTTGGCGATAAAACCCAGATAGCCACACTAATGCTTTCTGCTGAATCTGGTAGGCCAATAATTGTTTTTATTGGAAGTTCTCTTGCTTTGATTAGCTCTAGTGTAGTTGGAGTCCTAATTGGAAAATGGTTATCAAAAAAAATATCTCCAAGCAAATTTGCTTTATTTACAGGAGCTTTAATGGTAATTATTAGTGTATTTTTAGCCTATGATACTTTCAAAATTTATATATAAATGGTTTTAAGTTTATTACTCTCAACATTTATAACCGTTTTCATAGCTGAATTAGGCGACAAAACCCAACTAGCTACTTTAACCATAAGCGGCACTTCAAATAAACCATTAGCAGTTTTTTTAGGATCCTCTTCTGCGCTTGTCTTTGCAAGCTTAATAGGAGCTTTGACAGGAGGTACTATTTCAAGTTTTTTACCCGAAGTAGTTCTTAAATCAATAGCCTCAATAACATTTTTTATTATTGGGATCAAACTTTTTATAAACTCATTTACTATCGACAAGGAAGAAAAAGAAGACAACGAAAAAAATTAGTTTTAAGCTTGGATAATAAGGTGTAATAATGGAGTATGTACAACCTAATTAATTTATAATTTTTTTTCTATTCCATGTTTACAACATCTTCAATAATTGATAATCTTAATAATTCAGAAGGCTTAGAATATAAAAAACTATGCAGATCATTAAAGATAACAAAGAAATCTGATAAGGATAAATTAGATATCGCATTAACAGCGCTAGAAAAGCTTGAAATAATAAATAAAAATTCAGACAATGAATATACCTGCACAAAAGATAGCAATCATATTGTTGCCAAGATAAGGTGTAGCAGCAAAGGTTATTGCTTTGCCGTAAGGGAAAAAAACAAAGAAGATATTTATATTAAAGAAAATCTACTTAATTTTGCATGGAATGGAGATAAAGTTTTTGTAAGGATCATAAAAGAGGGCTACAGAAGAAGATCTCCGGAGGGAATAGTTGATTGTATTCTTGAACGATCAAATCAAATACTTCTTTCTAAAGTTGAAACAATTAACAATGATATATATGCCATTCCTATAGATGATAGGATTCTTTCTAAAATAAAACTTCCAAAGGAGGATAAGAAATACACCTACAATCCAGAGAATAAGAATGTAGTAAAAGTTGAGATTGATAGATTTCCTATAGGCCAAGAAGAAGGAATAGGCCACGTTATACAAGAACTAAAACTAAATAATGATGAGGAATTAGATACAGATTTTGTTTTATCAAAAAGCAATATCGTAAAGCTAGGTAATAAAAATCTAATTGAATCTAAGAAGATAGAAAAAAGGGAAAGAATAGACTTATCTGATAAAAACTCTTATTTGTTCAAAAGTTGGAATTCCGATAGTTCTCCAATGCTCCCAATGATTCAAATAGAAAAAGCGGGGAAAAGTAGTACTAAATTATGGATACATACAAATAATCTTGCAGAAAGAGTAGAACTAAACAGTAAAAAATCCTTAGAAACATTCATTAATGGCTTTGAATCATTACCCTTGTTAAATAATTGGCAAAACTACCTTAGTGAAGCCCTAAGAAATGCTTCTGAATTTAACTTAGGTGAAAAGAATGAAGCAATAAGCCTCTGCTTGCATTTAAATAGTGATAATGAAATAACTGAATGGTCATTTCATCTTACTTTAGTAAGATGCTCTCTTATTGTTGGAAGCGATCATACCGAAGCTCTTCTATCAAGAAAAAGTAAAACTAGAATTACCTCACGATTATTAAAACCCATAAAGGAATATATTGAGGATTTAGATGAAATACTGGAAATTTCCACATCATTCAGACAAAGACATCTCTTGGAAGGTAAAGTCGAAATTCCTGCACCACTTAATAAAATTGAATCATTAGATGAATTTTTTATTCACAACCCAGCTGAATATTCAAAAGGATACTTTGAACCCTTAATAAAAGAAGATTGTCAAACATATCTTTCCCCAATATTACATGAAGCGAATTTAATATGGTTCAAACATTCAAATCAATGCGGTTTAAAAAGTGCAGGCTACTACTTAAAGGGGTTAGATTACATTAATGCAAATGAAATAATAAAATATTCAGAATTTATAGATACTAATATGGAGTTAAATGAAGATGGTAATTTATCTTTTAGCCAAGTAATTAAGTTATGCGCAGATGATAATAAAAAAAGAATCTTACATAAACTTTTAATTAATGAATTTAAGGAAAATGAAGTAAGCCTGATTTCTAAAAATGAAGATCATGATGAATCAGAAAAACTATTTATTTCTCCATGGACAATGCCTGGCTATGAATTCACTAATCTTTTAAACCAGTACACTATTTTTAATATGATAATTAATGGGAAGAAATCAAGAAAAAATAATGCTAATGAAATAAATATAGTTGAGAGTAATTCATTGAAGTTAGTAAATTGGGATATATTTAATTCATCAATTTCAAAGAATATAGATTCATTATTTAACAAGTTTGTAATAGATAAAGTAAATGAATATAAGTATAAAGTAAATCAATATAAATCTAATATGATAAGTATAAAAAAAGTTAGAAAGGCCGAAAATTTATTAGGTAATATTTATAGTGGGTTGATCTTGTCAGTGCAAAGTTATGGTTTTTTTGTTGAAATATCAGAAATAAATGTGGAAGGTCTAGTTCACGTTAGTACTCTTAATAATGATTGGTATGAATATAGATCAAAACAAAATTTATTGATTGGTAGGAAATCTAAGAAAGCATATAAAATTGGAGATAAAATAGAGGTTCAAATTATAAAAGTCGATATTCTTAAATATCAAATTGATCTAGAATTATCATAAATAAATCTTCAAAAAAATATAATGGGAACAATAATCAAAAATAATATATATTACTTTTTAGAATGATTTTTAAGAGAAAAATTTTATTATTAACTATTTTTTTAATAATAATCTTTCAAACATTACTATATACAAATAACAATCAGAAGAGTTCATTTCGATTCTTTCAATGGACTGTCCAAGAAACAAGTATAGGTAAGTTAATCAATATTTCATTTTTTTCTGGTTTATTTATAAGCACATTATTAAATACTACGGTTTCTAGTTTTAAAAAAAATAATTTCAAAAATATAGAAGAAAATCATGAACCTTTAAATCTTGAAGAAGATAGCGAATCTAATATTGAGATACCTCCACAAAGGGATATCAGAGATGCTCAACCAACAATATCTGTTAATTACAGAGTAGTAAAAAATACGGAAGAAAATTATATGAAAAGAGATCAAAATTATTCAAATAGTTCCAATAACAATGATGATTGGGACAATGATGACAATGATTGGTAGAAAACTAAATAAGTTAATTTATAAAAATTGTCTTTTTTATTTATAATGAGGTATCGTTAGTATTTTTTATGGAAGAAAACTTAGAACTAAACAATAAAATATCAGACAATGTTAATGAAGCCAATTCATCGGAAATAAATGTATCAAAATCAGAAAAAATAAATAATCAAGAAAAAGAAATCAATATAAATGAAAATAGCAATAACTCAAAAAATAGTCTTGTTCCTAAAGTTGATAGAAAAGAGGACAATGATTCACCAGTTAAAACTATTCCCAAGCAAATAAAAGAACCCCCTATAGAAAAAAAGCCATTCCAAGAATTTATAAATATTCATTTGATTCCTGCTTTAATTGAAGAAATCAATCAAAGAGGATTAGAAATAAATAATATTAATCTCAAAAACACCAACAGACCAATTGCTGGAGATAAATGTTGGGTAATAAATTGTGAAATTAAGCAAACTTGTAATTTTTGGTTATCTTTTGAGAAGGAGGATATAACCTCATTAAAAAGTATTTCTTTATCTAAACCAAATCAAAAACCCAGTATTATTGAATCATTTCTAATTGACGAAAAAAGGATAACTCTAAAATTAATCATTTCAAGAGTACTGCAGAGACTAAATGGGCAAAAACTAATAGGAGTAAATTGATGATAAAAAAGAATGACACCTAGTTAACTTTTCCCTCGAAAATACAAATCATAGTAAATAATAGTAATAATAAATAAAAGAAAAGATGTCTCAATCAATTATTGAATCTAAAAATAAAAAAGAAGCAAATAAAGGAAAAATTCCAGCAAAGGAAACAATTTTGTCTCCAAGGTTCTATACAACAGACTTTGAGGCAATGGAAAATATGGATTTATCAATAAATGAGGAGGAATTGGAAGCTATATGTGAGGAATTTAGGAAAGACTACAATAGGCATCATTTTGTTAGGAATAGTGAATTTGAAGGAGCTGCAGAAAAACTAGATCCTGAGACAAGAGAACTTTTTGTTGATTTTCTAGAGGGAAGTTGTACTTCAGAATTTTCAGGTTTTTTACTTTATAAGGAGTTAAGCAGGAGAATTAAAGACAAAAACCCTCTTCTTGCAGAATGTTTTGCTCATATGGCCAGAGATGAAGCTAGACATGCAGGTTTCTTGAATAAATCAATGAGTGACTTTGGATTACAGTTAGATTTAGGCTTCCTAACAGCCAATAAAGATTACACTTATTTTCCACCAAGAAGTATTTTTTACGCTACTTATTTATCTGAAAAAATAGGTTATTGGAGATACATCGCAATTTATAGACATCTTGAAAAGAATCCAGATAGCAAAATTTTTCCACTATTTAATTACTTTGAAAATTGGTGTCAAGACGAAAATAGACATGGTGATTTCTTTGACGCATTAATGAAAGCACAACCTCGTACTGTTAAATCTTTAAGTCAAAAAATTACTATTGGGGGCTCTACCTTTACTCATCCGCTATTTGATTATTTTCATAGATTCAGATACTTTTTGAACAATCTTCCATTAACATCTAAATTATGGTCAAGGTTTTTTCTACTGGCTGTATTTGCAACCATGTATGCTAGAGATCTGGGAATCAAAAAAGATTTCTACAGTTCTTTAGGGTTAAATGCTAGAGATTACGACCAGTTTGTTATTAATAAAACAAATGAAACTTCTGCTAGAATTTTCCCTGTTGTATTAGACGTATACCATGAATCTTTTTATGGAAGACTAGATAAAATAGTTGAAAATAATAAGTTCCTTTCTGATATTGCTAACAGTGATGGAAATAAAGTATCTAAAACTTTAAAGAAATTACCTACCTATTTATCAAACGGTTACCAGCTATTAAGACTATACTTATTAAAACCTCTAGATAGCAAAGATTTTCAACCTGCGATTAGATAATCTTTTATACAGAGCAAATTTCTATACTCATATGCTTTCTTCACAAATTAAATCTAATGAAATCGAATTTGGTAGTTGCAATAAAGATTTATTAGAAGAAATTATTGTCTATGGGATGGGACTCGGCGCTGAGTTTGTAGAAATTTTTATAGAAAATACCGATACCGCAAGTGTACTTGCTGAAGAGGATCACATTACAAGTGTAAGTCCATCATTTGGAAGAGGAGCTGGGATTAGAATCTTCAAAGACAAAAGGGACGGATTTGTAAGTACTAATGATTTAACAAAACATGGCCTTATGAGATCAGTATCTCAAGCTATTGAGATGTTAGATATAACTGACAAAAAAAATAGAGAAGTATTTAACGGTCTAAATAAATTTAGGGATTATAGTTTATCCAAGAGAACATGGATTGATGAAGTTCCATCAATTCATGAGATAAGTGAAAAGCTATTAGTCAGCACAAAGTCTCTTAAAAAAAATAACAAAATAATAACTAGAAAAGGAAGTTACTCTAGAAATCTTCAAGAAGTAATCATAGCCTCCAGCGATGGAACCTATACATCCGATATTAGGTTGCATCAAACAGTTGGTCTTAACGTAATTGCTAGTGATGCCCAATATAGATCTAGTGGGAGTAGAAGATTTGGATCATCAGGAATGCCTAATGAATTTAGACTCTGGGATCATGAAAAAGCAGCAAATGAAGTTTTTGAAAGTTCAATGAATATGTTGTATGCGGATTATGTTGAGGCTGGACAAATGCCTGTTGTATTAGCTAATAAATTTGGTGGCGTTATATTTCATGAAGCCTGTGGACATTTGCTTGAAACTACACAAATAGAGAGAGGGACAACACCTTTTGAGAATAAATTGAATGAAAAAATTGCTCATGAATCAGTCACAGCAATAGATGAAGGCATATCAGAAGGATCCTTTGGCTCATTATCAGTAGATGATGAAGGTATGGAACCGGAGAAATCAATCCTTATAAAAGATGGTATTTTAAAAAAATTCATATCCGACAGAGCAGGTGAATTACGAACTGGCCATAAAAGAACAGGGAGTGGAAGAAGGCAAAATTATTCATTTGCAGCAGCTTCAAGAATGCGAAATACTTATATAGCTAAAGGTGAGTACTCCAAAGAAGATTTAATAAATAGTATTAGTGATGGTCTTTACTGCAAATCTATGGGTGGAGGCAGTGTAGGTGCTACAGGACAATTTAATTTTGCAGTAGAAGAAGGATATCTAATTAAAAATGGAAAATTAACTAACCCAGTAAAGGGAGCTACTTTGATTGGAGAGGCTAAAGAAGTTATGCCAAAAATATCAATGTGCGGGAATGACCTTGAATTAGCGCCTGGATTCTGTGGCTCCATTAGTGGAAGTGTAAACGTAACTGTTGGCCAACCTCATATTAAGGTTGATTCAATAACTGTTGGTGGTAGATAGGATATGAATTCAAGAGAAATTACAACTCAAATCTCCAAAGCTGCAGATTTACTAAATCTTAAAAAATGGGATTATGGTGCAAGCTTTTCTAATGATTATTCTGTACAAGTAGATAAAGGCGAAGCTAAACAACTTAAGGCATCACAAAAGCAAATTTTAACTTTAAGAGTTTGGAATGAATCTAATCTAGTTGGTATTACTACAACAAGTGATATCAGTGAATCTGGTATTAAAAAGGCTCTAAATCAAGCAAATATTGCTTCTGATTTTGGCAACAAGAATGAAAGGACAGAATTCTCACCACTAGCCAATGATCCTATTAAAGTTAAGGATTTAAAAAAAAGAAATCCTGTTGGAATTAAAAAATTACTTACTCTTTTAAGAGAAGCGGAAGTAAAACTACTAGAAAGTCATGAATCCATCAAATCTGTTCCATATAATGGTTTATCTGAGAGTTTTTATGAGAGAGTTTATGCAAATAGTGATGGTGCCTTTCGAAGTTATACCAAAAGTCAAGCTGCACTCTATTTATATGCAAGAGCTGAAGAAAAAGATAGGAAACCTCGTAGCTCAGGTTCAGTAAAACTTGGATATGGAGTTGATGATTTAGATATAGAGTCGTGTATTAAAGACGCTTCGAATAAAACAATTTCTCATTTAAATTATTCATCTATTAAAACTGATAAATATTTAATATGTTTTTCTCCAGAGTCTTTTTTAACGATCATTAATGCCTTTAGCTCAATTTTTAATGCTAGAAGCATTTTAGATGGAGTGAGTTTATCTAATAAAAATTCTATTGGAGAAAAGCTATCTACAGAAGCACTTAATATTTATGATGATGGTCTTCACGAAAAGAATATTTCTTCATCACCATTTGATGGAGAAGGAACCCCTACGAAAAGATTATGTTTAATTAACAAAGGTAGAATTGAAAATTTTATACATTCTGAATCAACTGCAAGAATATTTAAAACAACTCCTACTGGCCATGCTGGACTAGGATCAAAAGTCTCTGTATCTACTGATTGGATAGTAGTTGAGAAATCAGAGGAAAACCTTGATCTCAAAACATCATTAGATCACTCTACTTATGATGGAGAATTTGTTTATATTGAAGAATTAAATGCAATCCATGCAGGTGTCAGAGCAAGTCAAGGTTCATTCTCTCTTCCATTTGATGGATGGCTATATAAAAACGGTACAAAAATCTCAATAGAATCTGCAACTGTTGCAGGGGATATCAAATATCTTTTAAAAAATATAGTAAATATTGAATTAAACCAGGAGGTAACAACAAGTGGGGTTTCTCCACATATATGGGTAGATGAATTATCAATAACTGGTGACGCGTGAGAATTATATTCTGGGGGACACCTGAATATTCCCTTGCGAGCCTTGATATTTTTATTAAATCTAAGCACGAGGTAATTGCAGTAGTTAGCCAACCCGATAAGAAAAGATCTAGGGGAAATAAATTAATATCTTCACCTGTTAAAAGCTTTGCCGAGCAAGAATCTATAAAAATTTATACTCCAGAAAAAATTAGAGAAAATATACATTTTATAAATGAACTTAAATCACTATCTTGTGATTTATTTATTGTTATAGCTTATGGAAAAATTTTACCCAAAGAGATTTTAGAAATCCCAAAATTAGGTTGTTGGAACGCACATGCTTCATTACTTCCAAGATGGCGTGGTGCTGCCCCAATACAATGGTCCCTAATGAAAGGCGATGAATATACTGGAGTAGGAATTATGAAAATGAATGAAGGACTAGATACTGGCGACATTTTGTTGGAAGAAAAAATTAAAATCGATAATAATGATAATTTAAAAACACTAACGGAAAAACTTAGTATTTTATCTGCAAAATTATTTTTAAATGCTACATGTTTACTCGAAGAAAATATTAATAAAAATACTAATTCTCAATTAGCAAAACAAAATACCCTTGGAAGAGAAATTACTTACGCAAGAATGATTGAAAAATCAGACTATAAATTGGATTGGGGTAATGAGGCAATTAAAATTTCTCAAAAAATAAAAGCATTATACCCACGAGCAAATACAATATTTAGAGGTATGAACCTGAAAATAATTAAAATTAAAGTTTTGAGCAGTGAAGAAATTAATAATGAAAAATACTATTTGATGAGCAATTATTCAAAACCAGGTATTATTCTTGCTGTTATAGAAAATGAAGGAATAATAATTTCAACTAAAACTGATCCGATTATTTTGTTAGAAGCAAAACTTGAAGGCAAAAACATATCTAGCAAAAAGCAATTAATACAACAGTTAAAGCCCTCAGTAGGTGAATATCTCTCAGATTAAGTTTTAGATTCTTTTTTAGATAAGCCCCAAAAGAAAGCAAAAAGAATCAAAATATAAAAATAATAGTCTGGAAGAATAGATTCTTTAATTAACGTATTTAGTAAAAGTTTAATCCCAACAATTAAAATTGCTACATAACCCGCTGTTTCTAGTCTAGAAAATATATCCAGAAGTTTTAGAAAAATCCCTGATGTAAATCTTAAGGCTAATACCCCAATTAATGCTCCAAATATTATTAATATGTACTGATCGCTAATAGCTACTGCAGTAGTAATACTGTCTATAGAAAATGCAAAATCAGTAATTGCAAGAAGTGCTACAACCCTTAAGAACCTAAAATTATTTTTATTATCATCTGTGCCATTTTCTGCGTTTTCTATTTCAGAATTCAAAAAAACATTAGCGAAGAATAAATATATTAAATAAAAACCAGCAAAAACCCTAATAAAAATAAACTTGAGAAGAAAATTAGATAGTATAATAAGAATAATTCTAAATAATAAAGATATTGTTATCCCAATATTTAAGGCTCTTGACCTTAATTCCGAACTGTTGAGAGATTTAGTAAGAGAAGCTAGTGCGACAGCATTATCAGCTGATAATAATAATTCTAGTGCAATTAATATTGGTAAAAGTGTAAATATTTCGTACCAACTGTCTACCTGATCTAGTGTTGGTATAAAAGAATTTATTGCGGCTGAATCCATCAAATATTATTCACAAACAGTATAAAATCTAATATAATATGTCGGATATTCGTAATCAAGATTGATAACTATAAATGAGTTTAAATACTTTAGTTAATTATATTTCAAACGCACAAATTACTTCTGAATTAATAAAAAGAATTTCAAAAAATAAAGAATTAAATATTGTTGGTTCAAGTAGATATGCAAAATCAATAATCTTAGATAGCATCGCAAAAAAAGAAGATAAGAATATATTATTAATTTGTCCTAATACAGAAATTGCATACAAATGGATTGGTTATTTTGAAAGTATAAATGATAAAGCAGTTTTATATTATCCACCAACAGAACATCTACCATACGCATCAATTAATAAATCCAAAGAAATTGAATTTACTCAGCTTACTGTTTTATCCAAATTAATAAAAAAAGAGAAAAAAAAACTTAATATTGTTATTTCAACAGAGAGATCACTACAACCTCATCTAATAACTAAAACCTTATTAATTGAAAATAAGCTAGATTTACAAAAAGGGGTTCAAATTGAAATTCAAGAATTAGCAAATAAACTTACCTTGCTGGGTTATACAAGGGAAAATGTAACTTCTACAGAAGGATTCTGGAGTAGGAGAGGGGAAATAATAGATATTTATCCTGTCAATAATGAGTTTCCTATAAGATTAGAATTTTTTGATAATGTAATTGAGAAAATAAGAGAATATGATCCACATACACAAAAAACATTAGAAAATATAAATAATATTGAAATAATACAGGCTGGATTTGATTTACTAATAAAAGATAAGTTAAATAATTTATCTAAGAACAGTATTTTTAATTCAGAAGATATCAATAAAAATAATCTTGATCGTTATTTAGGAATAATTGAAAAAGACCCCTCAAATATAATAGATTTCATAAATAAGGAAACAATTCTTGTAATTGATGAATTAGAAGATTGTAAAAAATTTGCGAATAATTGGTATCTAGATTCAGAAAATAATTTTGATAATTGTGCGCATGAATTAAATGAAAACCTTAAAAATAATGATATTAATTTAAAGGCTAAGCCTAATTTGCATTTAAAGTTTGACGAAATATTAAATTCACTGGAAAATTTTAATTTAATAAAATTGTATGAATTTGAATCTAAAGACAATATTGATAATAGGTTTTTATTAAACGATAAAAGATTAAATTCATACTCTAAAAATATAGGAAAATTATCCAACGATATAAATAGAAACATAAAAAATAAAGATAAAGTATGGATATTATCAGCACAGCCCTTGAGAACAAGGACTTTACTTTTTGAGCATGAATGTAATACAAACTTCTTAAACAATCCAAATGATATTGATGAAGCATTTAAGTCAATTAATAATTCAACTCCTTTAATTATAAAAAATAAAAACAATTATGAAATCCAGGGTTTTTATCTTCCGATTTGGAAAGTTGTCCTCATAACAGATAAAGAATTATTTTCACAACAATCTCTTTTTAATAATGTATTCATAAGAAGAAAAAAAAGAAGTGTCAATTCAAATATAAATGTGAATAAGATTAGTCCAGGTGATTTTATAGTTCATAAAAATCATGGAATAGGAAAATTTTTAAAAATAGAAAAAATCAATATAACTGGTGATTCAAGAGATTATTTAGTGATTCAGTATCAAGATGGGAAGATAAGTGTTGCCGCTGATCAACTTGGTAGTGTTAATAGATATAGATCAAGCGGAAAAATAAAGCCGAAAATAAATAAATTAGGAGGGACAGAATGGGAAAGAATAAAAGAAAAAAATAAGAAACAAATCAAAAAAGTTGCTGTCGATATCCTAAAACTTTATGCAAAGAGAGAAAAATTAAAGGGACATATATACCCAGAAGATGGTCCTTGGCAAGATGAATTAGAGGATTCATTTCCTTATCAACCAACACCAGATCAAATTACTGCTGTAAAAGAAATAAAATCTGATATGGAAAGCGATAAGCCAATGGACAGACTAGTTTGTGGAGATGTTGGGTTTGGCAAAACAGAGGTGGCTGTTCGGGCTATTTTTAAGGCTATTACATCAGGCAAGCAGGTAATATTACTAGCACCTACAACAATACTAGCTCAGCAACATTGGAGAACAATAAATAATAGATTTTCACCTTACCCAATAAAAGTATCATTACTAAATAGATTCAAAACCGTTAATGAGAGAAAGGAAATCTATGCAGGATTAAAAAACAACAAAATTGATTTAGTAGTAGCAACACACCAAATATTAGGGAAAGAAATTGAAATAAAAAACTTAGGACTACTTGTTATTGATGAAGAACAAAGATTTGGAGTAAGGCAAAAGGAGAAAATTAAAAAAATAAAAACTAACATAGACGTTTTAACTCTCTCGGCAACTCCAATTCCAAGAACTCTTTATATGAGCTTATCTGGACTGAGACAAATGAGCTTACTAAATACTCCTCCTCCATCAAGAAGATCAATCAAAACATACTTATCTGAAATAGATATGGATGTAATAAGAACAGCAATAAATCAAGAACTTGATAGGGGAGGTCAAATATTTTATGTTCTTCCAAGGATTTCTGATATTGATCAAGCTGTAAACAAGTTAAAAAATATGTTTCCGAACTTAAAATTTATTATTGCTCATGGACAAATGAACGAAACAGAGCTTGAAAATGCAATGATTTCATTTAATAACGGCGAAGTAGATCTCATGATATGTACAACGATAATTGAAAGTGGATTAGACATACCGAAGGTAAATACAATTATTATTGAAGATTCTCATAAATTTGGACTTTCTCAACTTTATCAACTTAGAGGAAGAGTTGGCAGAAGCGGGGTACAAGCCCATGCCTGGTTATTTTATCCAAATATAAATAAAATCAATGATGCGGCAAAACAAAGATTAAAAGCGATAAAAGACTTTTCGGAATTAGGAAGTGGATATCAACTAGCAATGAAAGATATGGAAATAAGAGGTGTGGGAAGTTTACTAGGAGAAGAACAAAGCGGGAAGGTTAATGCTATTGGATACGATTTATACATTGAAATGCTCCATGAGGCTATTTCAGAAATCAGTGGACAAGAAATACCCGAAGTTAGTGACACACAAATTGATCTCCCAATCAATGCATTTATACCTGCAACATGGATATTAAACAGGGAAGAGAAGCTTGACGCATACAAATCTGCTACTGAATGTTCTAATAATAAGGAATTAACTGAATTAGCTACAGACTGGGTAAATAGATATGGGACCTTACCCAAACCTGTTGAGTCCTTAATTATGTTAATGAGACTAAAATTACTTGCTAAAAAATGCGGTTTTAACAAGATCAAACTCAAAAAGCCAAATATCTTTATAGAGACCAAATTAAAAAAATCTACTTTTAAAATTCTTAAAAATTGCTTACCAAGTAGTGTTCAAAATAAATTTAATTTTGATGAAGGTGAACAATTATCAATAATAACTATAAGAGGTTTAGGAGTAACTGAAATTCAATATCAAATTGATCAATTAATGTTTTGGTTTGGGTTATTTGTAAAAGAAATAATTAATTTTGAAAAAGATCTTCAAATTAAAAAAGAATAAATTATTAAATATTTATTTTAAATCCGCGAAAGAGTTTTATTTCGGTTAGGTTTATAAAAATTTTTTAATTTATGGGTGAATATATAGACATCGGAATTCAAAATTCGATATTACCATTATCAATAATTTTGTCATCTATAATACTTGGTGTATTCGCACTATTCGGAGAAGAAACTGAAAATGATGATGATGATTCTGATTCTGGAAGCGGTGGTCTAATGCAACCAATCTGAAATTATTTATAACTTATCAATTTAGTCTTTCTCTTCGAGACCCTAAATATCCTATAAAAAGATCCTATTAATAAAATTAAAGTAATAATCGAAGAAATAAAAATAAATATAATTAAAAGAATTTCATATAAATTCGAGATTAGATCAATTAACAATATAAATGATTTATTTAAAGTCTTAGGTAGATTTTGTAGAAGGAGATTCTTATTGGGTATTAAATAATTTATATAAATTAAAAAAAGACTCAAAATAAACATAAACGCAGATTCGATAAATAGTCTTTTTTTAGATTTTCTTCTTAAACTTAATTTTTTTTTAAAAATATATTTATTAGAATTCATATTTAAATTGGGAATTTTTAAATCTGCCATATATCAAAGCTAAAAGAATCAATTAATAATTATCCTGAAAAGAAAAATCATCCCATACTATCGTCTTTGTGGTTAGGATGCTATTAAGTCATTATTTTGAATTTATTAGTTCATTTTTTTCTTTATCTTCAACAGGATTATAAAAATAAATAAAAGTAGAGGAGAATAGAATTAAAGAACAAATTGCGATTAGAGGAGGGAGAAAGAAATTGAAAAATTTAACTTTGTTATTTAACCCAAATCTTACTTTTTTAGGAATATTATTTAAAACGGCAGATTTTTTTATAATGACATTTGATGATTCATTTAACTGGTCAAAACAATTTATAATATCTGACAATAAAGAATTGCCAATCTTTATAATTAGTGGTTTAACATCTGGCTTAGAACTCTTAAGAACAATATTATGTATGTGGAGATTGTCAGCTTTCATATCAATCAATTTGGACTCATATAAAGGGATTTCATTATTTATTAGAAGATTTGAATAAATATAAAATGCATCCATAATTGGTCCTAAATGTTGGATTTTCCCTTCAATAAGTGGTTTATCAATAATGGTTAATTTCCATTGTGAAATTATTGATATTTGATCTTTATTTTCATTATTTGAATAATCTGGTAATCCAATTACTTCGAGACTAGCTGAAGATTGATGAAATAATAATCTGTTCTGCATCATATTAAAAACTAAATAAATAAATAATTAATCATCTTTTGATAACCCTTATTAGAGATACAAAGGGATAATATAAGTAAAGACTTTATAATAATCTCGTCATTGCCACTTTGATTTAAAAGCTTTTTCACTCTCATACTATTTATGTTAAACCTCTCGTTAATTAACTCTATAAATCTCTTATTGAAATCATTCCAAATAACTGAAGTATTTTCAGGATCTTCTTTAGATTGAAGTATCTCTCTAATATAGGGATATAAATATCTTGACATTTCAACAGTGATTTTAATTAAGGCATCAAATTCTTCTAATTTAATGTTGTTATTCATATATGATTTTCTTAATGGATTATTATTTCTTAATTTCCAAATTGTAACTTTATTTGGCAAAATATTATTTAATTTGAGCCTATTTGATAGAGAGTAAATGGATTCTATACCATTTAAATCTATGGTCTCTAGGATTAATAATAAAAAATCAAGCTTCTCTATAGATTGCCTTGATACCCGATTCCCTTTTTTTAAAACAGAAATTGTTCTAGATTACGCTATTTATAAATTATAACAGAGTTGTTATTCTATTTTTTGAAATAAAAATGAATATAACTTATCAAGCTCTTCAATAGTTAGCATTCCATAACTCCATAATAAGATTGGTAATGGAGTGTTATTTTTTATTGATAATTTTATACCAAGTTCAATTGATGTCTCATCTAAACCTATTTCATTAAGTAAAAAAATTATAGTATTTTTAGATAAATAATTATCCATGAGTTTTATTTAATTTTTGAATAAATGAGAGATTTAGTCATTTGATTAAGGACTAATTTTCTTATAAAAACAAAATTATTCAAAAGTAAAAATGACAATTTTTTAATTGGAAATAAAAAAAGGTTTCTATTAGCAAAAATTGATATCAAAGAATCAGTTATAAGCATGGTAAAAATAATATCTAAAATTCTGCTTATAAGAAACTTAAATTTAAATAAGATCAAATGGATTTTAGAAATTTCAATATTTTTGTTCAAAAGATCAAAAATAGTATTAACATCTCTCCAACAAGTATTAAGTCCCTGACCTCCTACAGGATGGAAGGTGTGAAATGCATCTCCTACAAAAATTAATTTTTTAAAATTAAAAAATGGTAAATTCAAGGATAATGAAACAGGAAATAAATTATATTCTCCAATTATTTGATCTAACTTAAATTCATCAGGCAGAATAGTTGATAAATTATCCATTAAAAAATTCTTATCAGAATTTAACCTTTCAATGGACTTTAATGTACTAGAAGTCCAAATTACTTGATATAAGTTTTTGTCTAAAGGTAATAATGCAAGTGGGCCTTCTTTTCTAAAAATTTCGTAAGCTCGCTTTTCACAATTACCTCTTAAAGAAACCTTAAAAGTTAAACAAGACTGATTATATGATTTTTTTATATCTATAAAATTAAACAATTTTTTATCAAGGGAATTTGCTCCTGTGGACAAGAATTGATAATCAAAAAATATTTTCTTGTTTAATAATTTTTGTGGCGTCATTAAAAATATATTCTCGTAATTATCCATCTCTCGAAATAATACTGTCATGAGATCTGAATGTTTAACTACCCACCCAATATTTTCAGCAGAACTTATGTCATCATCTAAATCAGAAATTGTTAATTTGGTAAAAGAGGAAGTTATACTGTCTGATATTGAAAGTGTATCAAAGCCAAATAAATATGGTTCTAATTTTTCCCAAAGTCTAAATTTAGATAATATTTTTCTTGTTGAATGCGTAATTGCATAAGTTTTATCTTTATCGATTAATCTATTTCTTGCTAATAAATCAATTAAAAAAATATCGCAATCAAATTTTGCAAGTGCTAATGAAAGAAGTAAACCTGTTGGACCAGATCCAACAATTTTAAAATTAAATCTATTTTTCATCAGAAAATATAAATATCATCTATCTGTTGTTATAAATATAGCAAATTTCCTCAAATGCTGGTCTTAATAAGTAGGGGTACTCTCCAACCCATAAATTAGTTTCTGGCAACCAAGCATCGGTCAAATAAAAATCTCTGTCAAAATTACGGTTATTAGATGTTAATAAACATTTTATTGACGAACCCACTCTAATTTGACTGTGCTTATTTTCCATCGGGAAACTCAACTTTTCTAAATAGCCATCTTCATCTTCTAATTCAAGTACTAACCAAGTTCTTTTATTTTCGATAACCTCTAATCGACCTTGCCTATTGGATTGTTCCCTTGAACTTTCAATCTTTTCTGTTGTATATATGTCGGATACGTAACCATCAAATATAGAAAAAAATTTATTTTTTCTTATTTTCAAATTTTTTCTACTTGATTCAAGAATTGGGCCCCAGATGATATACAAAAAGAAACCTACACATAGGAACAACCAGAAATTATTAGTTTGATCTCCAGTCGAACTAATAATTAATGAGATAAATCCACCAACTGAAGAAACTATTACTCTTTGAAGAATTTTTCTCGGATTCCCCAACGAGTACTTAAATTGACTTCCTGTACCAACTGCAGGAATAAGTTTTGAAATTTGACTTGAATTAATTGGAATTAACATTTTAAAAAATCAATTTTTCAAGTCCGTAAACTAAAGTTTCATAATTACCTATTTTTTTAATAGCCTGTAAAACTCCTGGCATATATGCCTTTCTATCAATAGTGTCATGCTTAATTGTGTAAGTTTCACCTGGAGATCCCATAATTACTAACTGATGAGCGAGCAATCCTGGTAATCGTACAGAATGTATATTAATTCCAGAATCTCTGCGCCCACCACGTACACCTTTCAATGACTCAGACTCTTTTACTAAATTCTGATTAAATTTCTTTGGATATTCTTCAATCATTTCTGCAGTTTTTATACAAGTCCCACTAGGAGAATCAGCTTTTTGATTATGATGCATCTCTATTAATTCAATATTGTCATAAAACCTTGCGGCAACAGATGCTGCCTGCTGAAGAAGAACCATTCCTACTGAAAAATTTGGAATTATTGCACAACCAACGCATGCCTTCTGAGCAAAAATAGATAAGTCTTTTATTTGCGAAGGAGAAAGTCCTGTGGTTCCGACCACTGGTGAAATACCGTATGCGATAGCTGATCTGGTATTTTCATACACAGAATCAGGGTGAGTAAAATCAACCAGAACAGGTTTGATATTTTCATTTCTATAGTTTTGACTAACAGAACATAAAGTTCCTTCAAAATCATTAGAAACAAAAACATCACAATTCTTTACCTTCAATAATTCAGAAATATTTGAGCCATTGTTCTTTTCATTTATGTCAATTGCTCCAACAAGTTCACAATCTGTAGAATTCAATACTGTATTCACAACTTCGCTACCCATTCTGCCCAAAGCTCCGGATACTAGTACTGGTATTGGTTTTTGAGGATTTTCAATCATTTTTGTAAATAATTTTTTTTTAAAGGTTGTTACACGCTATTTATATTGCACACAATAACGTCTTTTCATTCGTAGGCTGGTAGAAATACTTAAATAAAATCAATGTTTACGCAGGTCCGCTCAGCAAATCGCAGAGTATCTCCTGTTGAGGATAACAAACACAAAGTTGTAATAAAAGCAGTTTATGTTGTCCTTGAGCCACAATACCAAAATTCCTTAACGGAAGCTGCAAAGTCAATAAATAAGATGAATGGGCCAATAGGCATAGACCTTAGTGGCTATCTTATCGAAGAGCTTAGAAATGAAAGTAATTTTGAAGATTTTAAAGAAGATATAGCTAATGCAGATATATTTGTTGCCTCCTTAATTTTTATTGAAGATCTTGCTCAAAAAGTAGTTGATGCGGTATCTCCACATAAAGATAAGCTTAAAGCCTCAATTATTTTTCCCTCTATGCCAGAGGTAATGAGATTAAATAAGTTAGGTTCATTTAGTATGGCCCAACTTGGTCAATCTAAAAGTATTATTGGAGATTTAATAAAAAAGAAAAAAGAATCTGATGGAGCAAGCTTCCAAGATTCAATGTTGAAGTTATTAAATACACTGCCTTCAATACTTAAATATCTACCAGTAGAAAAAGCTCAAGATGCTAGAACATTCATTCTGAGTTTTCAGTACTGGTTAGGTGGAACTACTGAGAACTTAAAAAACTTCTTGTTAATGATTTCTGAAAAGTATGCAGTTTCAGAGAGCATAAAAGATCAAATAGAGGAATTCAAGATTCAAGACCCTGAAACATTCCCAGATTTAGGAATTTGGCATCCACTTGCCCCTTGCATGTTTGAAAATCTTAAAGATTATCAAAATTGGGAGAATAATAGAAAAGATATAAATCCTAAAGATGACAAGACTCCAACCATAGGTTTAGTTCTTCAAAGAAGTCATATTGTTACTGGAGATGATGCTCACTATGTTGCCGTTATTCAAGAATTGGAATACAGAGGTGCGAGAGTACTTCCTATATTCTGTGGGGGTTTAGATTTTTCTAAGCCAGTTAATGAATTCTATTATGATTCCATAAATAAAGATCAACCTATTGTAGATGGAGTTGTATCTCTAACAGGATTTGCATTGGTTGGTGGGCCAGCAAGACAAGACCATCCTAGAGCCATTGAATCTCTAAAAAGGCTAAACAGACCCTATATGGTTGCACTTCCATTAGTCTTCCAGACCACACAAGAATGGGAAGATAGTGATCTAGGTTTACACCCAGTTCAGGTGGCACTTCAGATTGCAATTCCAGAACTTGATGGTGCTATTGAACCTATTATTCTCTCAGGTCGTGATGATGCCACAGGTAAGGCGCATACGCTCCAAGATCGAGTTGATGTAATCGCTGAAAGAGCCATAAAATGGTCAACTTTAAGAGTTAAACAAAGAAAGGACAAAAAATTAGCCATTACAGTATTTAGTTTTCCACCAGACAAAGGAAATGTTGGAACAGCAGCGTACTTAAATGTTTTCGGTTCAATTTTTAGAGTTCTCCTTGAAATGAAATCGAAAGGATATCAAATAGATGAACTTCCTAGTAATTCAAAAGAATTAATGGAAAAAGTAATTAACAATCCTGAAGCGATGGATGGCTCTCCAGAGTTAAATATTGCTCATAAGATGTCAGTTAAAGAATACGAAGAGTTCACACCATATTCACAAAGACTTGAAGAGAATTGGGGCAAACCTCCTGGAAACCTTAATAGTGACGGACAAAACCTTCTTATCTATGGAAAACATTTTGGAAATGTTTTTATAGGAGTTCAACCTACATTCGGTTATGAAGGTGATCCAATGAGGCTACTATATTCAAGAAGTGCGAGTCCTCATCATGGTTTTGCTGCTTATTACACGTATGTAGAAAAAATATGGGGTGCTGATGCTGTTCTTCATTTTGGAACTCACGGCTCACTTGAATTTATGCCTGGCAAACAGATGGGCATGAGTGAAACTTGCTATCCGGATTCTCTCATTGGATCATTGCCTAATTTGTATTACTATGCGGCTAATAATCCCTCTGAAGCAACAATTGCTAAGAGAAGAGGATACGCTTCAACTATTAGTTATCTGACTCCTCCAGCGGAAAATGCAGGCCTCTACAAAGGACTTAAAGAACTAAGTGAGCTAGTTGGTTCTTATCAACAATTAAGAGAAAATAGTAGGGGGATTCAAATTGTTAATGCAATAGTTGAGACTTCTAAACAATGTAACCTTGACAAAGATGTAGAGCTTCCATCAAAAGACGTAGAAGAACTTTCAATAGATGAAAGAGATTTATTCGTTGGTAATGTCTATAAACAATTGATGGAAATTGAAAGTAGATTATTACCTTGCGGTCTTCATACTATTGGAGAAGCTCCAACAGCAGAAGAAGCTGTTGCAACACTTGTAAATATTGCATCTTTAGAGAGAGAACAAGAGGGATTAAGATCTCTTCCTGGATTACTCGCAGAATCCATGGGTCTAACTATTGAACAAATTTATGATGGTAATAATAAAGGGGAACTTAAATTTGTAGAGTTAAATGAAAAAATCATAAAGACAGCAAGAGAGTCGATTTTTGCGATGGTCAACTCTTTAAAAATAGTTGATGGCAGAGTTTATTTAGAAAAATCACTTCTTTCCAAACTTTTCGATTTACTTAAAGTTTTCGGTCTAAATCTACCTACCCCTTGGCTAAGAGTCTGCAGATTAAATGGATTTAATGAAGTTAATCAGAAGGAATTAAATAAATTATTTGATTACTTACTTTTCTGTCTTGAACAGATCTGCGCAGACAAAGAAATGGATAGCCTCATTAAAGCATTGGATGGAAATTATGTTTTACCTGGACCAGGTGGAGATCCCATAAGAAATCCAGGTGTTTTGCCCAGTGGTAAAAATATCCATGCACTTGATCCTCAATCAATCCCAACTACAGCAGCAGTAGCTGCAGCAAAGTCTGTTGTTGACAAATTAATTGAAAGACAAAAGGAAGAGCAAGGGAGCTGGCCTGAAACAATAGCTTGTGTTTTATGGGGTACTGATAACATCAAAACCTACGGAGAATCACTGGCACAAATCTTATGGTTTGTTGGAGTAAAACCAAAACCAGATTCTGTTGGAAGAATTAACAAACTAGAATTAATCCCTTTAGAGGAATTAGGTAGACCAAGAATAGATGTAGTAGTTAATTGTTCAGGAGTATTTAGAGATCTATTTATCAATCAAATGGCATTAATAGATCAGGCAGTCAAATTAGCAGCTGAAGCTGATGAACCATTGGAATCTAATTTTGTAAGGAAGCATTCACTAGAACAAGCAGAAAAAGAAGGCACTTCTATTAGAGAAGCTTCAGCGAGAGTATTCTCTAACGCAAGTGGAAGTTACAGTTCAAATGTTAATTTAGCCGTAGAAAATTCAACATGGGAGGAAGAAAATGAATTACAAGAAATGTATTTATCACGCAAAACATATGCTTTTAATGCCGATAATCCAGGTGAGATGAATCAAAAAAGAGAGGTATTTGAGTCAGTAATGAAAACAGCAGATGTTACATTCCAAAACCTTGATTCTTCAGAGATTTCACTAACAGATGTAAGTCATTATTTTGATTCGGATCCAACAAAATTGATCAAGACATTAAGAGATGACGGAAAAGAACCAAGTAGCTACATAGCAGATACAACCACTTCTAATGCTCAAGTTAGAACACTTGGAGAAACTATCAGATTAGACTCAAGAACAAAACTTTTAAATCCTAAGTGGTATGAAGGTATGCTCAAATCTGGCTACGAAGGAGTTAGAGAACTTTCTAACAGACTTAATTACACTCTGGGTTGGAGTGCGACAAGTGGTCAAGTAGATAATTTTGTATATGAAGAAACTAATGAAACATTTATAAATGACGAAGAGATGAGGAAAAGATTAATGGATCTTAATCCTAATAGTTTCAGAAGAATTGTTGGAACATTGCTAGAAGTCAATGGTAGGGGATATTGGGAAACTTCAGATGAGAATATAGAACAGTTGAAAGAACTATACCAAGAGGTAGAGGATAAAATCGAAGGCGTTAAAGAATAATAAATTTATTATTTTCTGTAAATCCTATCTGCTACTTTCAGGATTTGATAATTTAGTTTAACGTTGTGAACTCTCACAATGTCAATGTTAAATTGAGAACAAAGACAACTTATTGCAAGTGTTCCTATATCCCTTTCTTTTGGATTTTTCTCATTCAAAATTGCTCCTATAAATCTCTTCCTAGATGCACCTATCAAAATTGGCAAATTCCATTTTTTAAATACATCTAAGTTTCTCAAGATTTCCAAATTATGAATAATATCCTTAGAAAAACCAATTCCAGGATCCACTATTATATTTTTTTCAGATATATTTTTTTCTAAAGCATTCTTTATTAAATTATCAAGCGAGCACTTAACATCACTCAATACATTCTGGTAATTAGATAGTTGATTCATATTTTGACTATTACCACGACTATGAGTTATGACGAATGGGCAATTAAATTCTGAAACAACATCCAAAATTTTTATATCTCTTCTTCCTCCCGTGACATCATTTATCCAATTAGCACCATTTAAAAGAGCTTCGTAAGCTACTTCAGAATTAAAAGTATCAATAGAAATTAAAACATCTGGATATTCAGATTTTATTAATTTTAGATATGGGATCAATCTCTTTATTTCTATACTAGATCCAACTTCTTCAGCCTCAGGTCTCGTACTTTGAGCACCAAGATCAATAACATCAACACCATTACTAAAGAAATGATTTACTTGATCTAAAACTTTTTTTGAAGAGTTTAATTCCCCACCATCACTAAATGAATCAGGAGTTAAATTAATAACTCCCATAATTGAAGTTTTTTGGCCCCAGCCTTTTGGCCATGGATTTTTCTTATTTATAATTTGCAATTCTCGCAAAACTATTCGGATCTAATGAAGCACCTCCAACTAACACCCCATCTATATCACTCATTGACATGATTTCGTCAATATTATTAGGTTTAACAGATCCTCCATATTGAATAATTAAATCATCAAAACCTATTAATTTCCTAATCAAAGAACATATCTTATTAGCGTCTTCAGCTTCACACGTTTTACCAGTGCCAATAGCCCATATTGGTTCGTAGGCAACAATTAAATTAGATGGATCTGTATTTTCTAATCCTTGTTCAACCTGTCTAGTAATAACTCTATCAGCTTCTCCTCTCTCTCTTTGTTCTAATGTTTCTCCTACACAAACTATTGGAGTAAGTCCACTAGATTGAGCAAAAACTGCTCTTTTATTAATTTGTTCATCACTTTCACTAAAATATTTCCTTGGTTCACTATGTCCAACGATTGCATATGAGACACCATGTTCAAGAAGCATTTTTGGAGATATTTCTGCAGTAAATGCTCCTTGATCTTCCCAATGAATATTTTGACTAGAAATGTCTAAATAATCAAAATCAGAATGATTAGAAAACGTTGAAATAGCTGTAAAAGGTGGAGCAATAACAACTTTACGATCGTCTTTTATGTTTTTTATTAAAGGAATAAACTCTTTTAAATATGATTTAGCTTCAGCACAAGTCATGTGCATTTTCCAATTACCAGCAATAACAGATTTTCTCAAAATACTATCTCCAAGAAAAATATACTAATACAAAGTGAGTTGAATAAGCTAACTATTCAAAAATTAATTCATTTTTTAGAAATATTACTTTATCACCCTTGTTTAACTTCCTTCCTCTCCTAGTCTCAATTACACCATTAACTTTAACAGAACCGGATTTAATAAAAATTTTTGCTTCGCCACCAGAAGATACCAAATTTTTCCATTTTAAGAATTGATCCAATTTCATTGTTTTTATACCCAAAGATATTGATAAAGTAGGATAAACAATTAAATATATAATATCTTGAGACTAATTCCACCAGTCAGAACATATTCAAATAGGTTTATCAAGGGTTTTATATGCATGCTTATTTATGTAGCTTGTTGGCCTTTATTAGCTTATTTAGCTGGAAACTTAATTCCAGCTATTGGGTCAGGTGATCTCTCAAAAGTTTCTAGCATAATAATTAAGTCTTTATTTGTATTTTTAGTTCAGAAAACTGCTCAATTTGGACAGGATGTATTCATAGCAAAACCATCTTTAGAAATTAGTGAAGTGATGAGAGGAAATTTATTTAGCAGAATTCAAAAAATAAAGATGAATTCTTTTGAAAATATTTCAGCCGGGGACATCACATATAGACTGACAGAAGATGCAGACAGGGTAAGCGAAGTTATTTATAAAACAGCTCAAGATACTATTCCATGCACTTTACAGTTGTTAGCGGTAATAATATATATGTTTTATTTAGACTGGTCATTAACAGTATCAACTTTCGTTTTAGCACCATTGATTATTCTTTCAGTTAACAGTTTTGGAAGAAGAGTTTTAATAGCATCCGAAAAAAGTCAAGAATCAACAAGTGATTTAGCAGGTTTAATAGGTGAATCTATAAATGGAATGTCCACGATAAGATCTTTTGCTGCAGAAAATTGGATTGAGAAAAGATTTTATAAAAGATTAAGTACAAATAAAAAAGCAAAATATAAAACATTAAAACTACTTGCATTTCAACATCCAGTTGTTGGTTTTGTTGAAGCATTTGGAATATTAGCAATATTAGGTTTAGGAGCCGCAAGAATCAATCTAGGCCTTCTAACAAGCGAAGAATTTAGTAGTTTTTTTGCAGCAATATTAATGCTTATTGATCCGATAAGCCATATAAGTACAAATTTTAATGACTATAAACAGGCAGAAGCTTCAATAAAAAGGTTGAAAAACATAAATCAAGAACCTGTCGAAGATGATAAGGAAAATTTAATACGGATATCCAATATCGAAGGCAAATTAAGATTCAAAAGTCTTAATTTTGAATACAAAAAAAATAATCAAGTTCTTAGAAATATAAATTTAGAAATTAAGAAAGGGGAAGTTATAGCTTTCGTTGGAGCTTCAGGGGCTGGTAAAAGTACAATGATGGGATTGATATTAAAATTTATAACTCCAACTAATGGTGACATTTTTATTGATGATAAAAATCTAAAATTGCTTAATACAAAAGATTTAAGACAAAAAATTGCAATAGTACAACAACAGCCTTTTTTATTTTCAGGAAAAATTATTGATGTAATAAAAATGGGTAGGAATTTTACTAAAGAAGAAGTTATAGAATCAGCAATAAAAGCAAATGCCCACAACTTTATTCAAAAGCTTCCAGATAAATATGAAACTAAGATAACTGAACGAGGATCAAATTTCTCAGGGGGCCAGATCCAGAGGATAGCAATTGCAAGAGCAATACTAGGAAACCCTTCCATTCTTCTTTTAGATGAAGCTACAAGTGCATTAGATGCAGAATCAGAGGCAGAAGTTCAAGAAGGTCTTCATAGAGCAATGAAAAATAGAACTGTTATTGTAATCGCTCATAGATTAGCCACTACGCAAGAGGCAGATAAAATAGTTGTATTCGATAAAGGCAAAATAATTGAGGTTGGAAAACATCTTGATTTACTCAATAAAAAAGGCATTTATAAAGAATTATGTGAAAAACAATTGATCAAAAAATTATAACTCTATCTTATTAATTAAAAAGTTAATTCCATGAGTGAAAACCCAAATGATACTTCCAACCCAGTTTTAACCTTTGAAGGAAAGAAGTATTTAATAAATGAACTTTCTAATGACATAAAAGAATCTATTAAAGGATTACAAATAGCGGAAACCCAACTTAAAATGCATGAAGACACCTTGAAATTACTTTCAATTAGTCGAAACTTTTTAGCTAATCAATTAAGAGAAAAACTAAAAATCTTAGAGTAAACTCTTAAAAATTATGGATTTCTTGTAGAGAGTATGTATTAATTTTATTGCTTTGCAAGGCTTTGATTGCTTTAATGGCTGCCCTAGCTCCAGGAATGGTAGTAAATGTTGGAATATTATATTCCAACGCAGCACGTCTTAAATAGGCGTCGTCATGAAGAGCTTGAGATCCTATTGGAGTATTAATTACTAATTGAACAAGTCCTGAGCGAATTAGGTCCTCAATATTTGGTCTACCTTCATGCACTTTAAGCACTTCTTCAACTTGAATGCCTAAATCAACCAAGTATACAGCGGTACCTTTTGTTGCTATTAATTTAAATCCTAAAATTAATAATTCCCTGGCTATTTCTTCAAGATTTTTTTTATCTAAATCATTAGTAGACAAAAAAGCTACTCCTTCAGAGGGAACACCATTTCCTGCTGCTAATTCCGACTTAGCATAAGCAATTCCGAAATCTTTAGCTAAACCCATTACTTCTCCAGTAGATTTCATTTCAGGACCTAGTAGCGTATCAGACCCAGGAAATCTTTTGAAAGGCAAAACAGCTTCTTTTACTGCTTGATATTTTGGAGAAAACTCTTTGGTGAAATTAACATCTTCTAATGTAAAACCTTGCATTAATTGGGTAGCTAATTTTGCAACTGGTTTACCAATGGCTTTTGAAACGAATGGGACAGTTCTTGAAGCTCTGGGGTTTGCCTCAAGAATAAATAATTTGTTTTCTTTATTATTTATATTTGTCACTGCAAATTGCAAATTAATTAAACCAACAACATTTAGTCTTTTTGCAATTAATTTAGTCCAATTCTTTACTTTATCTAATGTGGATGTTGAAAGAGAAATTGATGGTAAACAACAAGCCGAATCTCCAGAATGAATTCCTGCAGGTTCCACATGTTCCATTAGACCAGCAATTACAACCGAACCTTCTGAATCACATAAAGCATCAACATCTATCTCAATAGCATTATTTAAATATTGATCAAGCAGGATTGGTTGATCTGGCGATACCTTAACTGCTTCAGAAATGTATCTCGATAATTCATTCTCATCATTAACAATTTCCATTGCCCTGCCTCCTAAAACATAAGAGGGTCTTACAACCAATGGGAATCCAATATCTTTTGCTACCGTTTGTGCTTCATTTAGATTACGAGCTATGCCGTTTAAAGGTTGACTAATACTTAATTCTTCAAGTATTTTTGTAAAT
Source organism: Prochlorococcus marinus str. MIT 9302 (assembly GCF_000759975.1). Taxonomy (GTDB): domain Bacteria; phylum Cyanobacteriota; class Cyanobacteriia; order PCC-6307; family Cyanobiaceae; genus Prochlorococcus_A; species Prochlorococcus_A marinus_M. Next base: position 37,697 of record NZ_JNAM01000008.1, read on the forward strand.
TCCTCTCTATTTTCAGCTAAATCTATAGAAATTGGAGAAGTCCCTAGGATTTTTGTTCCAGTTTTGACCCCATCATTAGATTTAAGCCATTCAAATAAAGGTAATGATAATTTCAATGGGGTTTGACCTCCAAATTGAACAATCAAACCATAAGGATTTTCAGCTTCTATTATGTTGAGCACATCCTCCAAAGTTACTGGCTCGAAATATAAAATATCGCTAGTATCATAATCTGTTGATACAGTTTCTGGGTTACTATTAACCATTATTGTTTTGCAACCATTTGCAGAAGCTTGATATGACGCATGACAACAACAGTAATCAAATTCAATTCCCTGACCAATTCTGTTTGGACCTCCGCCAAGAATCATAATTTTTTCTGATTCATTATTTTCTGAAATCTCGCTATCAAAAATTTGAGAATTTAAATTAATAAAAGATTCTTCGTAAGTTGAATAATGATAGGGAGTTGATGACGAGAACTCTGCTGAACAGGTATCAACAGTCTTATAAATTGGTATTATCTTCAGGTCTTTTCTATAGGCTCTTACTTCAAAAAGCTCAGAATAAGTTAACTTTGCTATTTGTTGATCTGAAAAGCCTAATTGTTTAGCATGTAGCATCAAATCCCTATCTAAAGAATAAAGTTTTTTATCCTTCAAAAAATCATGCTCAAAATTAAAGATATTTCGTAGTTTTTCGATAAACCACAAATCTATATTAGTAACTTCTTTAATATAAGAATTAGTTTTTCCAAGCTGCATTGCTTTTTTAACTATTAGAATTCTTTCCGAAGTAGGGTTTCTTAAACTATTCTTTAGGTGATTTTCGTTCTTAAATTCATCAAGAGAATCACATTCCCATCCAAAAATACCTACTTCTAGGGATCTCAATGCTTTCTGAAATGATTCTTCAAAAGAACGACCAATTGCCATTGACTCACCAACAGATTTCATAGCAGTGCTTAAGGTTTTTGATGAGCCTTTAAACTTTTCAAAGGCAAATCTAGGAATTTTGGTAACTACGTAATCAATTGATGGTTCAAAACATGCAGGTGTTTTTTTTGTAATGTCATTAATAATCTCATCTAGTGTATAGCCAACTGATAATAAAGCTGCAATCTTGGCTATGGGAAATCCAGTTGCTTTACTTGCCAAAGCAGAGGATCTACTCACACGAGGATTCATCTCTATGACAATTACTTCTCCATTAGTTGGATTTATTGCAAATTGAATATTACTCCCTCCAGTTTCAACTCCTACCTCTCTAATGATTTTCAATGATAAGTCCCTTAATCTCTGATACTCCTTATCTGTTAAAGTCTGAGCAGGAGCGACAGTAATGGAATCGCCAGTATGGACCCCCATAGGGTCTAAATTTTCAATACTGCAAACTATTACTACGTTATCTGCAGTATCTCTCATTACCTCCAATTCAAACTCCTTCCATCCAATAAGTGATTTTTCAATTAATATTTGATTACTTGGACTTTCCTCTAAACCTGTTGAACACAATTCTACAAATTCTTCAAGATTAAAAGCAATTCCACCTCCTACACCACCCAAAGTAAATGCAGGCCTTATAATAAGAGGATAGGAATTAATTTTTTTTGATACCTCTTTAGCTTCAGTCAGGTTAGATGCTATACCAGATGGGCACACATTTACATTTATTTTTTCCATCGATTCTTTAAACAATTTTCTATCTTCGGCTTTATTAATAGCTCTTAAATCAGCACCAATTAATTCAACATTATTTTTTTTTAAAAAATCTGACTCTGATAATTTAACAGCAAGATTCAATGCGGTTTGACCTCCCATCGTTGGAAGAATAGCATCAGGTTTTTCTCTTAAAATGATCTGGGAGACAATTTCAGGAGTCAAGGGTTCAATATATGTTTTGCTTGCGATCTCAGGATCAGTCATTATCGATGCCGGATTTGAATTTATTAAGATAATTTCATAACCAGCTTTCCTTAAAGCTTTGCAAGCTTGAGTGCCAGAGTAATCAAATTCGCATGCTTGTCCTATAACAATCGGTCCTGAACCAAGAATAAGAATTTTTTTAAGATCACCCCTTTGAGGCATAATTTAAACCTTCTATTTATTTCATGCTACTTATAAATCATCAGATGTTAATCTAGTTACTTGAAAAGCAACATTTGTTTCTATAGTATTGAAAGAAAATAATTTTTTATGAGCGAACTTCAACGACTTAAAAGTTTGTTGCCTCCAGAGAATGAAAGTTGGGTATTTATTGAAGCTGCTGCTGCTATAGATCCACCTTTAATAACACTTGAGGAAATTGGTCGTGACGAAGTAGAAATCCAAATAGATTTAGATGAATGGGATAACTTTGCAATTGACCACAGAAATCTTTTATTTTGGCACGAAATAGGGAAAATCCAAAATGACACAATTCCCAGAGATGGATGGGAAATGGCAGCTCTTGCAATAGGGCTTGGAGGGGCGATAGGGGAATTGTGGGTACAAGATGGTTTACTTTTATTACTTGCTCTTGGTTTATCAAGTTTTGCAGGGTATAGATTATATATAAAAAATAATTCTGAAAAAAAACTTCAAGATGCAATCTTTGCTGATGAAAAAGCTATAGATCTTGCATGTAGATTTGGATATAGCATCCCAAATGCTTACAAAAGTCTTGGAGGAGCATTAAAGGAGTTAATTGATAAAACTCGAAAGAAGAAAAAAAGAAGTTTCTTTGAGGATAGATTAGATGCATTAAGAAAAAGTGCTGAAAAAGCTAGATCAGAATTATCTCAGCAAGAAGGTTCAGAAAAATCAGTCTCAAGCGAAAATGTTTATGGACAATAAAACTTTAGTTTTAATGGCAGCTAAAGCTTGTGATGATAAAAAGGCTAAAGACATAAAACTTATAAAAATAGACAAGGTATCGTTCATTAGTGAATGGATATTAATTGCAGAAGGATTATCTGATGTACAAGTTAGATCTATAACTAACTCTGTAGAGGGAGAGCTTAGAGAGAAGGCTAAAATTGAACCAATTAGAAAAGAAGGGGTAAACGAGGCGAAATGGGCTTTACTTGATTATGGTGATTTGATTGTAAATATTTTTCAACCAGAAATAAGAAAATTTTATGACCTTGAATCATTCTGGAGCAATGGAGATAATCTTACATTTCCATAATTATTATTTTATGAGCGAATCTAAATGTCCTGTACCGAGAGATCAGCAACCCACAAATGAATTCATTGAATTATCAAAATCCATCTTTTTTTCTTGGCCAAAAACAAAAAAATCACTAATACTTATATTAATTAAATTCTGGGTGGGTACTTTTGTTATTTTTCTTGTTATTTCTTCAGGAAGTATATATTTTAAAACATCCCTTTTAAAATATATTTTATTAAGTTTTTTTAGTAGTTTATCAATACCTCTCTTAATTTCTATCAAGTTATATCTTGGATGGAATCACATATTTAAGAGATTATCATCAGAAAGAGTTGAGTATGAAGAATCTGGATGGTATGACGGTCAAATATGGATAAAGCCGTTAGTTTTAAAAGAAAAAGAATCACTTATTGCCTCAATTGAGGTAAAGCCTATTTTGAAAAATTTAATTCAAATTTTATCTATTATCTCAATCTTAGCTTTATCAGGAATATTGCTATTTCAATATAACAATTTCTAAATGAGTTCTAACTTCAAAAACCTTTACACATCGAATAATCCTCCATTACAAGCAATATTAATGAGAGGATCAAATATTGAGTCCATCCATAAAATTCATGCTGTTATTACCGACAAAAAAGGGAGGGTTTTAATGTGTGCAGGGAATCCAGAATATAAAAGTTTCATAAGGTCAGCATTAAAACCTTTTCAAGCAATACCTTTTGTTAGCAGTGGAGCTGCATCAAAAATCAATAATGATTCAAAATCAATTGCACTAGCATGCGGTTCACATAGTGGATCAAAAATTCATTCAAGGGAAGCCTTCAAAATTTTATGGGAATATGACATCGATATTAATAATCTGAAATGTCCAAAATCAAAGATAAGTCCATTAGAACATAATTGTTCCGGCAAACATACTGCTTTTTTAGCTACATGCAAAAAAATGAATTGGCCATTAGATACTTACTTAAAGGGGGATCATCCACTTCAAATCGAAATATTCAGAATTGTTTCTGAATTACTTCAAATCCCCATATCTGAAATAAAAGCACAGCGTGATGATTGTGGTGCCCCAACTCTTTATTTAAAACTATTAGAAATGTCTAAGTTATATTCTCTTCTAAGCAGTTCAGATAATGCTGAATTAGAACAAATCAGCAGAGCAATGATAACTAACCCAATAATGATAAGCGACAACAATAAATTTGATACAGAAATAATTAAGGCATCACATGGACAAGTTATAGGTAAAGGTGGTGCCGAGGGAATACAGTGCCTATGTAAGGTAAATGAAGGGATAGGACTTGCTTTAAAAGTAGAGGATGGTTCAAAAAGAGCCAAGCATGCAGTAAGTCTTCACTTACTTAAACAGTTAGAGTGGATATCTGACTTAAGAATTCAAGACATTGAAGACAAAGTTTTTAATTTTGCTCAAGGAGTCCGAATTGAAGTTAAAGGTCAATTAAAATTCCAAGAATCATAAACAAATCGAAAAAACAACCCTTTCAGATGTATGCTATGTATATATCGCGGGGTAGAGCAGTCTGGTAGCTCGTCGGGCTCATAACCCGAAGGTCGGAAGTTCAAATCTCCCCCCCGCCACCAATGAGAAGCCCGTCATAGACGGGTTTTTTTATTGCCTGAATGGACTCAAGGATATGAGTAGGGTGCTAATAAGGGTACTAAAGAGACATGAGAGACACCAAAAACCTTTGAAAGACACCCAAATGTCAACTTTCTTTGATGTGTTCTTAGTTAATAAGAATTGTTTGAGATCCATCTTTATTATCTGTTACGGTTATTTTTTTATTGGGAAATGACTTAGATAATAATCTTTTCAAATTTTTATTTTTGTTTGAGATTATATATTCATTTTCTTTGGCATTAGCTTTCTCTATCTTGATCAGTTGCATCTTCTTCAAAAAAGCAATCCTCTCTTCTTGTTTAGCTTTCTCTATAGCTAGCCTATCTTCTTCTGCAACGACATCATCATTTGAATTGTTTTCAATCAACAATTTCTTTTGGTCTTTCAAAAGTAATTGGACCAATTCTTTTTTTGTTTTACGACTATATAAGTGAATTGATAATTTTTTTGCTTCTAGACGTATTTCTCTGAAGCTTAGTTTAAGTAACTTATCTTTTATGTTTTCATCACTATCAAGGAGATTATTAATCATTATTTTTAAAAACTGCTAAAGAAGATAGTATGAATGTCCTAGATAATGCAATGTATTAATTACTTATTAATAATTAAAAGTCGATATATTCTTACTAAACCAAACCAATTCCTGATATAGATGATTTAATAGACGAGAAGGAAAATAAGTTTAATGATGTTTGGTGGTAATGAGTACTAAATGGAATGACAAATCCTGGCAGAAAGAATTCTTGAATATGAAGTCACATACTCCTGCTGATGCAAAGCTGCTAATGGGAGGTGTAAAAGGATTAAAAGATGCTTGGCGTTTAGGAGTTCTTCATGTTGAATACGAAAGACTGAAGAAAATACAAGAGCAACAACAGCAATGAAAAAAGAAATAGATTGGACAAAAGAATTAATAGAAAGTGGAAAGTTTAATAATCAATTTTCAAAAAATATATTAGAAAATGGAGCAAAGAATTATATGCTGGAAATTTATATGGGATATATGTATTCCAGATGGAGAAAAATTAGAGAGTTAACTAAATAACAAATACCAAAATACAGACAGCTATGTTTAAGAACAAGCTAATGGTTTTAGAATTAATTCTCATAATTATCTAGCTTTAGTAAGCTTAATTTCTCTCTTAATAAGTAACGGTATAACAACAATAAACATGTTCATTAGAAATACGTCTAATGGCATTGAATAAAAAAATCTCTACTCAATTAATAGCAATGATATTGATGTGCCAATAAAAAAAGAGGGTTTAACCAACCCTCCCTTTTTAGATCATAATTAAGCAAGAAAATTTTAGGAATCTAATAATTCCATTTCTTTTTGAGCTTGCCTGATTCTTTCCTCAAAGACGGATCTCCTGTATGGAGTAACTTCTCCATTTTTAGTTGCCAAAAGCTGGGCTTGATTAAGCCTATTGGCTTTGTTGATTTTGTCTCTTATTTGTAAGAGGTTATTCATGGTCTTATGCAGTTAATGAGAATCCCGTTCCCTATTCCCATGTCATGCGTCCAGTTATATAAATATTGGATGAACGTAAATAAAAAATAACATTCAATAATTATTATTGCGAGAGTAATTCTTACTAAATTTCCTTACTCTTTAAAAAACAAAACCTAATCATCGTAGACCAGACAAAGAGGGTCGGATGGATTTAACTCACATTCCTTTTCCCAATAGTCTGCTAGGTCTGTTGACATCTTTTTCTCTTGGATTAGTTCCTTTAGAATTGAATAATCACTTGCATTATCAAGATCTCTTGAATTCTTATCTTGAATGCAGAATGTTGTTTTTAGTTTCATGGTACTTACCTCTTGTTCATATCTATGGTCTAATCCGTTTAAATAGTTCGTTGAGAATTTTATGTGTGCGGTAAGAGGTACTAAATTGTACGGATTGAGGATCAAAAAGAACTCACTGATCTCGAGTGAGCGAGATAAAAATATTTTTGAGAGGATCTTGGAAGTCTTATTTTAGACCTGTGTTGCCACTCTAAATTCGTATTGCTATAAATTTAAAGCGGACTAAAGTCTGTAAACTCCACGATGATTTAGTCCGCTCCGATTCGAGCATTTTTGTTTTACGAGTAATTATTCTAGAAATGTTTTTTGTTTGAATAATGTTATTAATAAGTGTTCGTAGTGATACAAATGTTTTGATTGTTAGATATAAGAGTTTTGTTTATTGCTAATACACTTCGAATAAGGTTATTTAGGTCAGTTACTAAATCCTCGTGGAAAAGACTTTAGTAAATTTCTTTTATTGGTTACTAATGAGATCAGTCGAATCCCATTACGGCTCATCCTTAGTTCCAGCAAAAGTTCCTTCTAATTCGATCAAGAGTTTCTATTAAATTTTCAAGGTTCTTTAAGGTAGAAATTAAATAATTATTTCTTAGTGTCTAATGCTTTACTAGAGTCTCATGCATTCTTTACAACTTCATACATGGAGTTCTAGCATTACCAATATAGCATAAACTATCCACTAATGGATCTATATTTACAAGCCGACACAAAATACGTTAATATCATAGTCATAAGAGAGGAATTGACTTGAGATGACACAATCAAAACTTGAACAATTTCCGAAGATAGACAACGAATCGTATAACCTTTTACGAGTCCTTACTATGTTTATGAAGTTAGATAAATCGCAGGACGTTCCACTTCAAGCAATGGCAGTATTTTGGTTTGTAGCGACCTTTCAGAATTGCAGTAAAAAGAATATTGAGGAACACTTTAAAATGAGTAAAGCTAGCGCATCAAGACTCACAGACTATTTAAGTAGATATCACCGACTAGGCAAAGCTGGCTTAGGATTAATTTCAAAAGAATCTGATCCTAAAGATAAAAGGAAAACACTTTTAAAACTAACCAGGAAAGGTAAGGATTTAATAGAAAAGTCTTTTAGTACACTTTATGAAGACGTAAAAGATTACGAAATAGACTATGAAGAGTAATGAATAACCTAATTAATCCTCTAGCACTTGGGAAAGTATTAAAGAAGTACAATTTAACTCCACAGAATAAGCAGCAAGTAGTCTTACTATCTAAACAGAAAACCGCAACATGGTCAGCAATACATAGACTTGCAAGAAAACTAGAATTTAAGCAGTCAGTAGTTGATCAACAGCAACAACATTAACGATGGAATTATCTACCACTTCACCTACTACAGTCTTAGAACCAAAGACAGTAAAACAAAAATATCCAGAAGCAAGAGTGATAGTTCTTGATGATAATTTTAATACCTTTCAACATGTAGCAAATTCCCTTTTGGCAATAATTCCAGGAATGAGTGAAAATAGATCATGGGCTCTAGCCATTGAAGTAGACCAGTCAGGTTCCACAGAAGTATGGAGAGGTAATTTTGAACAGGCTGAGTTTTATCACGAGCAACTGGTAAGTAAAGGTTTAACTATGGCTCCAATTGAAAGAACATAAATTTCATTGAGAGTATATGGAAAAATTTACTTTGATAAATAAGGATAGATCAAGAATAAAAGTATTTGAACCATTTGAAGATGTTTCGAAGCCTAGTCCTTGTATTGATGCAATGATGGTTAGTTATGGTTGTGTATATAAAAGGAGTATTAAACCAGTTATGAAAGGGAGTCGAGTTGAAACTATTGAAGCTGCACGTTGTATATGAAAGATTGAAGAAAAAACAAGAGCAGTAGCAAAAGCAAAACTAGATAGTAAATATCAAAATACAAAAGGCTGCGTTGAGTATCAAGCTTATGGTTTTAGAATTAAATTTCATAGAATTAAAAAAAGGACGTAAAATACGTCCTATTAAAAAGCTTGATAATCCCCATCACCCAGCTTTTTTAAAATATTAGCACTACATATGGTGTTTGCATGTAATAAATTTTACCTATTGATGGGGTTGTTCGTTTCTGTTTAATTTGTCATGATAGAAATCCCCATCACCTAGGCTCGCAAGAGTCTATTTTTTTGCATAAAAATAATTGACGTTATTTGAATTGATAGGCAAAAATAAATCTATTAATTACTAACAAATTGTCTCAAGCTACTACCATATTCAATTTATTAAAGAGATAACAATAATAATTAGGCTTTGTTCTGTGGTTTCACTATCAATCTTTCTAATAGTTCTTGGTTTTTATGGTGTGGTTGGCAAAAAGATTTATGCCTTATTTCTAAGGAAACGTTGGATAAACAACCCCAAACACTAATCATCGTAGACCAGACAACGTGGGTCGGATGGATTTAATTCACATTCCTTATCCCAGTAGTCTGATAAATCATTAGAAATCCCTTGCTCTTCTACAAGTTCTTTAAGTATTGAATAATCCTTTGCATTATCAAGATCTCTTGAGTTCTTATCTTGAATTGCGAATGGTGATCTTTTTAAATTCATAATTAATTACCTCAAAATTTTTGTTGGATTCTGGTTACAGAATTTGGATGGTCATGTATAAAAGAATTAAATTCTCTAGCAAGCATCAGGCAGTCATATGCATCGCGAGCATAGAAACCTATTTGATGTGTACTGTTTGATGAATCTTTGTAA
>NZ_JNAM01000009.1 GCF_000759975.1 Prochlorococcus marinus str. MIT 9302
GTAGTACCAGGATGGGATGTAGAAGTAGGTTACAGACTCCCTAATAATCCAGAACTTGCCTTTTTTGTTAGAGGATTTAACTGGGATTACAAATATACACAAGACAATTCTGGATTAGAAGGAGCAGTGAGTTGGCAAGCTACTCCGCACGTTGGTTTAGAAGCTTATGTATCGAATGAAATCTCAGCAGCATCAACAACAGCTAATAATGACCTACCAGGAACAGATGAAACTTTCTTTGGTCTAAGGATGAATATCACAGGTAATCCAGTCAAGTTTGAAAAAGCCAACTACAAGAAAAACATGATTACTCAAATGACTCAACCAGTAAAACGTAAATATGATGTACTTCTTGAGAGGTCCAGTGGCAATTTCTCAGTACGAGGAACCTAAATAAACACAAACTTTAATCAACTACTTAATTCACAATCAACAAATGTATTCCAAGAATTTTCTAAAATCTCTTTTTACAGCAGGAATTAGTATTGCAGGAATATCCTTTTCTGCATTAATTTCATCACAACAAAAAGTACATGCTTATTCAGGTAATCCCTGCGCAGCTGAAGGAAGTACTGCTTCTGAAGGAGCTATGTCTGCAGATTGTGATGGGACTCCAGAAGTTATGAAAGTTAAGTTTTTCGAATTCGGCTTATGTACAAGTGATCCTTTAACCAGCTCAACTTTTAGTAGAGCAAATTGTGAAAAGGCGTGGGAAAGCGAAGCAGGCATAACAGTAGATATTCCTGCATGCATGTCAACAGATGGCTGTACACTTCAAGGAGAGGTTATCAGACCAGCTAACGGTACTTATTCTCATGTTTATTTAATCGCTAACACTCACTGGGATATAAAAGGAAGAGTTTACTATAACAACGAAACTTACTATACGACCTCTGTTGACAAGGCAGAGAGTGCATTCTATAACTATTCAACTCCAACAAATAATGTCAATAATTATGAGACTTATACCAATAAAATGACTTCAATGGGTGGTAGTGGCTGGGGTGCTAATGGTTGCTTTGATTGGAGCGAAAGCATAGACGGTCAGACCCCAAAAGCAGTTTTGACAAATAATCTTTTAGTTACAGCAACGAATCAAGCTGAATGTACTGCCTCAACAAAACTAATTGGTAGCTCAGATCTTGCGACTCCAATCACTATTACTAGCAAAACTAGAAATTATCAATTAACGTGGGATGTAACCTATAAAGGACTATGGGTAGATCATGATGCAGGAAATGATCCAGATGGGATAGGAGCAGGACCTTTTAGTGTGGATTTAACCGTTTCTGAATAATTCTATTTATTTCAGTTAGGGAATAAAAATTATATCTTAAATGAATATGATTAATAAGATTCATTTGAATCTTTTAGCTATGAATATTGATAGGATATCTCACGAAACAATTTATTTAGCCATATTTATTTTCTGTCTATTGTCAATCAAGAAAATAAGAATTTAACCTATAATAAAGTTTAAAAAATTTCTCATAATCAAAAGACTTTAGTGAGATTAGAGAAAACAGAAAATATCGAACTGAAGTTTAAATTAACTTAATTATTATTTTTGTAGCTAAGAAATAAGGATTTTTAGCGAGAAATCAATAAATTTTTAGTGACAAGATAGCGACAAAAATAGTTTTCTAGCCTTAAAAGTGATTTTTTATAAAATATTTAGCTATTTGGTCTTTTATAGATGACTGTTATGAACTAAGATCTTATGAGCGGGGCGTGGCGCAGCTTGGTAGCGCGGGTGCTTTGGGAGCACTAGGTCGCAGGTTCGAATCCTGTCGCCCCGACCATTTAAAAACCAAGTCATACTAGCGAGTCTCCCAACTCGCTTTTTTATTGCCAACACTTAGAAAGATGAGACTGAGCGAGCTTTGAGCGAGGATTTGCAATACCTTGCATAACTTTACAACCTCATGTCTCTAAAACTTAAGTTACTTGAATTAATATAATCCCATTTAATGAGATAAAAATTGATCCTAATTAATTTCTTTTTCCATCTTTGGAATTTTTCGTTGAGTAATCCAAAACCCAATAAATAAAGAAATTGGAATTATCCAGTAGAAAAATGGTCCTGACCCTAAGCCAGCGCTCATAACCAAATTAGTTATTAATACCAAAACAATACTTATAACTTTTAAAAATATGTTTCCTGATGAATTAAACCAGATAGTCGGAATGATTGTGCCAAGTACTGGAACAAGTATAAGAATTAATGGAGAGATCGAACCTTTAATTAGCATCAATAAGAACGGAGCGATGACACCAATCAAGTAACCTAGAGTTGTAAGTAGATTACCTATAAGTTTTGTAGTCTCAAACTGTGCTTGATTCCTTATTTGTTGACTCATCTGAGCATCTTGCAAAGCAGAATTGATTTGATCTCTTGATTTCGGGTCTTCCATTAAAAACGCTAGATTAATCTATTTAATTAATTATTAAGGCAATTTATAGAAAATCAAACTTTAAAATCCTAATTTAATAAATCAGAAATATAGATAAAAGGATTTTGTAAAAAAAATAAAACTAACTATTCTTATGAACAAAAACTTTATGTTCAACCCAAGCGCTGAGCTTCTTAACTAATGAATTATTACGCTCTAACCATATTGCAAATAAATATTCTTCTATTTCTTTATTAGTTTTATTTTTATCATTAATTATTTCCTGTATATATTCCTTAGAGTAGTGCTTATTTAAAAATTCCATTACTGCATCTTTTTGAGTAGAGACTGCATCGGAAAGGTCAATCTCCTTAGATTTCGATTGGTTATCTAGGGAGCTATATATAGCCATGAAGGAACCAGAAGAACATTTCTCTCCATATGTATCAACAATTAAATTAAAGGCAGATTCAGAAGAAATCTCTGATTTTTTAACCTTTGCATAAATTTCTACAGCAGCTTTAAAAGATTGATCCTCTATCTCTTCATTCGCAATAGTTGAAGCCCATTTAGACCATGTATCTGCCTTGCCACAATCATTTTCATAAAGATATTTACCGTAGTTTAAAGCTCCAAGCTCTTCAATCTTTAATGGTTCAGGGAAAGAACATTCATTGTTTATGTCTGTCTTAATTACAATTTCTCCGAAGCAAATAAATCCACCATTATCGATATATTGGCAGACAAAAGGGTTAGTAATATGAAATATATGTCCTAGTTCATCTAATTCCTCAGGAACTTTTTCCATTGGTATACATGCAATTTGGCCACTATCAACAAGGTATTGATTAGATTTCTGATCCTCAAAGACTCCATCCCCTAAAGCAGTTTCAAAGAAAGCGAACGGCATCCCATTTTTTGAATAAAAGCATCCACCATTCGAAGAATCGTTTAATTTATTGCGAAAATTACCTTGAATATTAATAGGGTCACCAATCCAGTAATATCCTCCGGGTAAGATTCCTAAAGTATCATTTCCTTCTACATAATCGAAGTCTAATTCAGAATCCTCTTTTGAGATTGGACGTGTTGCTAAATTCTCTAATAGTTCAACTGGTAATTCATGAAACTTTATTAAATCAGTCTTATCCATATAATTTAGTTTTTCGCCAACTTCTTTTACTCCATTAACTTCTAGGACGGATATACCATTACCTATTTTGTAGTTAAAAAAACTCTCCAACTGAGAAGAATCTAAGAATTTATTTAGAACATCATTTTTAAAGTAATATTTATTGACTTGTTCTGCAGTGATAATCCAGATTTTATTTTTAAAGAACCAGTATTTCTTTTTACTCCAACTCTCATAATCATTTAACTTATACAAGTCCTCTGAACATGCGATTTCCCAACATTTACTGAAAATCGAATATGTATATTCACTATCAAATGATTTTAAAAAGCTCTCTTTTGAATTAAAAGCATGTAATTCACTATCTGGACCAATATTCCATTCACTCTCTAACCATTCAGGATCGTCGTTGGCAAAACTTTTATCATATAAAAGATCCCTCATCCATTTAGTAAAATTTTCTGGCGAGCTAACATCTTTGTAACTGCTTAAAAGAAAAGAATAAAAATCCTTCTCATTTTCATCAGTTGCATCATCTTCCATTACCCACGCTAATCTCTTTAATGCTTTAAAAGTTGCCCAAGTTTTAAAAGTTGGGTTGAAATTGTCTAATTTGGTTTCAAGAACATTTTGAATAGCATCTCTACGAATCGGTTTTTTCTCGACATTATCTACAGATTTTTCACTCTCATCTTCATTTGTTAGATTATTTTTCGTTTCATTAGAAATAGAATTTATTCTCTTTAGAACGTCTTTTGCTGATTCATTTCCTAAATCAGCTGATTTATTCATATCTTTAAAGGCCCCTTCTGAATCATTTATTGCAAGCTTTGCATTCGCACGATTATAAAAAGCGATCGAATATTCAGTAGGATTCTTTTCCAGAACTATATCGTAATCAGATATGGCACCTAAAAAATCTTCTGATTCGTATTTAGTATTGGCTCGACAAAGATATGTATATGTTGGATCATTTTCGTCCATATCTATAGCACTAGTAAAAGCAGCAATGGAACCCGAAAAATCTTTTATTTTTTGTTTTGCAATTCCCAATCCAAAATAACAATTTATTATCCCTTGCTTATTTGGAGACAACTTTAGAGCTTTTTTTAAATTATTAATGGCATTTGTATTATCATTATTTTTGATTTGTTCTCTAGCTAAGTTCAAAAATTCATTGAAGTTTTTATTAGTTCCATCAACTCCCATAGAGGAATCTTTTTGAGTAGATCCGCTTGATAAGTTATCTTTATTTTTAAAATATATATTTAGCAATTCCTTCGCATCATCATTTCCACGACCTGCCGCTATCTTAAAGTCATTGAAAGCTCCTTCTTTGTCATTTATTTGTAGCTTTGCTAATCCTCTATATTTATGAAAAATACTATTATTCAAGTCATTATCTAATTCTATAGATTTAGTGAAGTCATTTATAGCAGATTCCATATAGCCTGACTCATAGAAGCATCTAGCTCTTGCAACATATAGTAAAAGGTTATCTTTATGAATTTCTAGACCTTTATTCGCCTGGATAATACCTTCTTGAAATTGCTTTAGTTCAATTTTTTTATTAACACTTCCAATAATTGCTAAAGCATTATTGTTTCTCTTATTCAAAGCTTCATTAATAGCTTCCTCGATCTCCTTTTGTGTGAGGTCATCATCTAATGACCATTTTGTTGTTTGATTATTAATAAAATCCTTAAGAAAGCCCTGTCCTGTTTTACTATCTCTTGGTTGTCTTTCTAATCCTTTAATAATCTGATTTACAAAATTTTGTATTATTTTTTTTTCCTTACAGTCTTTTTCTCCATATGCAGAAAAATAATAATTTAATAGCGAGGAAAATGTTTCTATTTTTTTATCATCAAGATGAGAAATCGTATTAGCAAGAGTATCCGTAACGAATAAATCATATTTACCAGAGAACAAAAATACATTAAAGTCTCTTATTACTTTTTCAGGAGGTAAATCTTTAACTTCAGGATTCCAAGTATCAACTAAAAATGTTAAATCAATTAATAAGCCCTTAATTATATCTTTTGAAGCCATTGTGGCATCGAGAACGTTCCCTGAACCAGCTCCCATTTTTCCGTTCAGTCGATCCATAGTAGAACGCAAATTAAATCTAGCTGATGCTGCCTGTAAACCCTTGAACACTCTTTGATTTGTTTGATTTCTATAAATTGTACATTCAATCTAATAATTTGATTTTTATATAACAAACATTAAACCTAGTGCCTTATGAGCACTAGGTTGCTTGTGAGCGAGATTTGAGCGAGATTTTGCATATTTATGCAATACCTTGCTATATATTCCAACTTTTTGAGACTCAGATATTTCCCTTTAGTAGCAACTAATAAGCTATAGCCTCACTTGTTTATTTGGCCTACTGTCGCAAATTGCGTAACGGGTGCTTTGGGAGCACTAGGTCGCAGGTTCGAATCCTGTCGCCCCGACTCTTAAAAACCAAGTCATACTAGCGAATTACCCAGACTCGCTTTTTTATTGGAAATTATGACGGAAAGCAATTCCGTCAAAAATACGTCAACTGCGTGGTTATTCTGAGTAATTCGTAGATATTCTTAGTTATTCCTAAAGGATTTTTCAAGGATAGGTACTTTATCTAAAAAAAGTAGTTAATTGCTCCCTAGTTTAGATCGACAAAAAGAAGCACTTAGCTATTTTTAATATGCATATCAGTTGTAAGTTTCGAAATCTAGGATAGCTTGGTTTAGAATATTTTCTGCCTCAAAAACAGCGCCATAACCGTTTGTTTTAATCTCGCCAGGACCTTTATAACTTTCAAACCATTTCTCAATAATACTTAAAGCTCCAGGAAACTCTTCTTTCAGTTCTTCAACAGAGTTTGCCTTGTAAAGAGGAGAGTCTTTTTGAATCATCAACAATTTATCATCTATCTCTCCACCGTCTAACATTTTCAGCACACCTATAACTTTTCCACTTACAATATTGCCCCTTGGTATGTAAGATCCAATTAAAATTACATCTAAGGGATCACCATCACCGCCTTTATCTTTGGATAATAATGTTCTTGGTATCATTCCGTAGTTTGTTGGATAACCCAAAAATTTAACAATTCTGGGTTTGCCTTTTTTAAATTCCCACTCAATATCACCAGTTTCTTTGGAAACTTCCCACTTTTCGTTTGTACCAGTTGGTATTTCAACTACTACATTTACCGTTCCATCAGAGTTGATTGGCTCAATGTCCCTCAAGTAGTTCAAACCTGATGACAAAGAGTATTCTGATTTATATTGGATCTGAATTTTATCGTAACCATCTGATGAAACATCTTTTGATTTGTTTCCGCAACTCGAAATACTTGCACTAAGAATGGATAAACCTAGAATAATCTTTAGAAATTTTCTCATTAAAAATATGAAATTTATCTAAATACAAAATGATCGGTAAAGATTAAACAAACTATAAAAATAGGTTAAATTATATTTAACAAGCAGATAGGGAAAGACTACAAGCCACTAATATTACTTGCTATTCCTTTAGAAATACAAAAAAAAGAGAGCTAGGGCTGCACTCCCAACTCTCCAAAAAAATACTGAGAGCATTTAAGGTCTTTCTTAATAAATGTAATGAGAACACTTATAACTTAAGGAAATTCCGTCAAAATTCCGTCAAAACCTGCTTATTTTGTCCTGACAAATCACGCATGGATAAGCAAATATTCAAATATAGCTTAAAAACCTAGTGATGCTAATGGGGTGTGCGGTGCTTTGGGAGCACTAGGTCGCAGGTTCGAATCCTGTCGCCCCGACCATTTAAAAACCAAGTCATACAAGAGAGTTTCCCAGACTCTCTTTTTTATTGCATGCTATAAGAAAAATAAGACTTAGCGATTACATAGCGATTATTTGCTACACCTTGCATAACCTTGCTGCCTTAATCGCTAAGAAACAATTATTTTTATTTAGTTCTTTAATTCTTTTTTTAAATTATGGGAGTTTAAATAATCATCCCAAAAATCTTTTCCAGGCAATTTTATTTCTATTTCTAAATCATTATTAGCTGTTAAAAATCTCAAGACTAATCTCGCATCTAAAAGTTTTAACTTGTTTCTAAGCGCACTAATTGAGTTAATACAAGTATTTTTATCAGTGAAAGATTTTTTCCAGATTTTATTTTTGTCCTTATCGAAGGTAAAGCCTTGACTTTTTATTAAATCTTTAGCCTTAATAAACTCTTTTGAGTCTAAGATTTTAATCTCTACTTTGAAATATTCACCAAAGATCTCGTAGTTCTTTTCAGCCTTATCCCACTTTGTTACCTCAGGGAGAACATTGAAGAAATCATACTGTTTTTTATTTTTATCACTTATAAAAATAAGATCTTCTTTTGCTCTTGAACAGGCTACATAAAGTAATTTAAGGTCATCTCTTATTAATGTTTCAGGAGTATCATCAAATATTCCAAGGAACTGAGATGAAGGGTGGATGTACGGGAAGTTATGTAAGTCTGGAATAATGACTGAAGTTGCTTGACTTCCTTTTGATGAGTGAGAAGTTTTTATTTGAATAAACTTTGGAGGGATTATTTTGTTGAATACCTTTTCTAAAAGCTTATTTATAAGATTTTCATTATTCTTTTGATTAGTTAATAATGAAATATTCTTAGCTTTTCCTTTAGTTATCAATTTATTAAACCTAGAAAGAATAAAATAAGAAGGCTTATCATCTTTTGGTCTTTCCTTTAAACCTAAGAACTTTCTGGAATATTCCACAATTCTCATTAAGGAAATAATAAGTTTATCCGAGTCAAATTCTTTATTCTCTATATCCTCAGGTCTAAGTTCGCTTATATCTAAATTACTAACCCTTCCTTTTAAGGATTTGTTCTCTTCACAGAGTTTTGCTAGAGCAGTATCTTCTCCTAAATATTTAGGGTTGTTTGCAATTAGTTGATTACAAAATTCAATTATTTCCTTTGCACTTCTCCTATTTTCAGTAAGTTCTAACTGTAGAGGGTTTCTATAAATTTTTGAAAATTCATTAAAAAACTTCAATTCTGAACCCATGAATCTATTTATTAATTGAATATCGTCACCAACTGTATTAACCTTAATTTTTTCTGAAAATTTTACGATATTTAAAATTATCTCCTGATATAGCTTGCTGAAGTCTTGAAACTCATCAATAAATATAAATTCTAAATTATCAAATACTAGCTCCATTCCATCCTTACAAATTTTATTAGTCCCTTTTTTTAAATAATCAATCGCTTCCCATTTAACTAAAGAAAAATTTGTTTTATTTAATGATTTCAATTTTTCTCTATAGAGTCTATAAAGCGTAGGTATCAAATCAATAAATTCTTTTTCAAGCTTATTTTGTGCTTTATAGCTATTAATAAATGCAAAAACCTCTGGTAAAGAACCGCATCTTTGTTGAGTTTTTTGAATAACGCTTTGATAAAGCTGAACAAAATACTTAAAAGATTCACTTTCCTCTTCAAAGTTAATCTTCTCAACTATTTCTTCATCAGTAAGCCTCCTAGACAAAATATTAAAATCTTTGCCTAAAGCATCATTGATTTTATTTGCAATAGTTTCATAATCTGACTCTTTATTATCTAGGAAATAGTCTCCAAATCTTTTGAAATCTCTTGGATATATCTCAATCAACTTAAGTTTCTCTTGATTTAAAAAAGCTTCTCTTTTTTTCAAAATTTCCGAATTATATTTTTTATCTCCTTCCATTCCAAAAAATTCAATCACACAATCATATTCCTCGAGATAAAAGTCAGGCTTATAATTTTTATATTCGAAATTTCCTAGTATCTTTTCATATTTAAAATCTATTTGATGTTCAAACAAGAAGTCCCCAATCCTCTTCTCTCCAAGCGATTCAACTCTTGTACCATCAATTAATTTAATGATTGAATTTTCTTTAAGCTTTATAAGTTTAGCTTCAGTAAATTTATTCCCATGATTATCAAACCAAGTTGTCCAATCTGATTGAAAAGCTTTAATAATAAAATTTTTTATTTTTGTAGATTCATTATTATCTTTTTCAAAAAGAGTTTTAATTATATTTTTAATGACATTTATTTCTCCATCTTTTTTCCCGTCGACAACATCTTGTCTAGAACCTAAAATCGCATGACATATTACGTCAAAGTTATAAACGAAATATTTGTTAGGCTTTTCAACTAATTTTGTCTTCACTTCTATATCTTCGATTTTCTCCTTTAATTCTGTTATTGCTTTTTTGTTAAAAGTAGTTATTAACATTTCTTCTGGTTTCAAACCGTAGAAATGTATCAAGAATAAAATTTTAAGAGAAATTGTTGTAGTCTTTCCACTTCCTGCTCTAGCAGTTAGTTTTATTGAGTTTTCTGTATTGATAATAAATTTTAATTGCTCAGCACTTGGTATTTGTAGAAACTTCTTTTCTTTAAACCAACTTAATGCAATTTCATTTTTAATATTATTAAGATCATTCTGGCTAATACTGATCAAAAGTTTTTCATGAATATCTTTCGCAGAAGAATTCCAATTCAATCTCTTTTCGCCTTTAGGTTCTTTTAGATAAATTTTTAG
Source organism: Prochlorococcus marinus str. MIT 9302 (assembly GCF_000759975.1). Classification (GTDB taxonomy): domain Bacteria; phylum Cyanobacteriota; class Cyanobacteriia; order PCC-6307; family Cyanobiaceae; genus Prochlorococcus_A; species Prochlorococcus_A marinus_M. The sequence goes on from NZ_JNAM01000009.1 coordinate 10,103, forward strand.
TATTTCTATATTTTTATCTGAAAATATTAGATTTTCTGACTTCTCTCTAATCAAGTCTAGAAGATCTGTAACCTTTATTGATCCATTTAAATTAATTTCATTAATATCAGGACCAGAATAAAGATCGTTACTATAACTTAGAAAAATTCTCAGAAGATTATCAATATCTTTATTACCCTTGTGTATACTTTGAAATTCCTTAATAAGCTCTTTTAATTTAATATATCTACTTTCATAAAATACTTTTATTATTTTATTAAGCCTGACTAATTCGAGATCTGAAATATCTTTAATAATCTCTTTAATAGCATCCTTATTATTTTTATTTTCTATCTTTTTGTTTTCTATTGAGTTCTCATTTAGATCTTGAAAATGTTTTTCTTTAAAGAAACCATAAATTCTTGAAAGAATAATTTCTGTTGCCTCATTTATTCGATTTTTACTTTCTTGGTCATTAATCCAAGGACTTTCTTTATCTTGTAAATGATTGTCCAGATTGATAAGTTTATCTTTTTCAATTTCTATATCAAACTCAGATAAAACTAAAAAACATGCCAGGTTAGATTCTATTTTTTTTTGATAAGTAGTTATTGATTTATTCTTATAAAATAGACTTTGTAATAAGGCAAACAACAACTCGTAAGTTAAGAAATAAATTTCCTCTTCTAGTTTCTCAATTTTTTGAAGTTCAATTTTAAATATCTCTTTTAATTCAATATTAAAGTGATGTCTGGAAGGCTCATTAATTTCCTCTTTACTTAAACCCCTTATGATCTTTAAATCTGGATTAATATCTTTAGCTGATTTAATTAAAGCGTTCAAAATATTTTCTTTATCGGAAATTATCAGAGCAATTAATTTTTTTCTCTCAATTTCATCAATTTGAGGATTTTCTCCTAAAATTTTTTCTTTTGCTTTTTTAAATATTTCCTTTAATTTATTCTTTATTTTTGATCTTCTCTTCCATATCCACTTACCTCCAAGACCCACAGCAGCAAAAGCTACCAATATTGCTTCACCTCCAATTTTTGAATTATCTTTATTCATAAATTGATGAAATATCTTTATCTAAAAAATATGCTTTGAAAACTTATTATATTTTTAATCTTACTTCTTATTCCTAAAAATATTTTTTTATTAATTATATTTTTACCAACGTTAAAAAGTTTAGAAACCCTTTTTAATAAAGAGCACCAAAACTTTATATAGATTACTTAATAGAGATGTATTAGAAGATTATGTTTATTTTGAAAAATCAGGAAGAGTTTATCTAGTATTAGAGCCGCAAAATCTTCCAACTCTTGCAGAGAAAATAAAAGCAAATATTCAAATAAGAAGAAATAATATTATCAAAAGGTTCAATTAGAAAGGTTTTATTTTTTTCTTTTTTTTAAGTAAACATCCTTAAACTTAATTTTTTCAAAAAAAATTTTTCTTTAACTTTACTTAACCATAGGTGAATATTATTTATTAAATAGAAATTGTGGGGATGTTTAAATACAGGGAATTCATTGCTCAAATCAAATATAAAGAAGTAATATCTTCACCTGTATATTTTATTCCTGTTTTGCTTTTATCCATAATGATTATTATTGAAGGTTTTCACATCTTTAATCACAAACAAAATTGCAAAACTAAAGCTGAGTGGATGGAACAATCAGGAATGACTTATGACAGGGAATCAGAAGTTAATTAATAAAATCTAAAATATAATTTATTCGCAGCAACGTTTTTTATTTGAAGAATAATCTGTCAAAGAAGTTATCCATTCCTTGATCAAAAAGAGAGCTTCTTTATTTAGGCTGTAATACACCCATCTACCTTCTTGTCTGTCTGAGATAAGACTAGCTTCCTTCAAAATTTTTATGTGATATGAAATTCTTGATTGAGATAACTTTGTTAATTTCATAATATCGCAAACACAAACTTCTCCATCCATCATTAGGTCAATTATTTCTAGCCTAAAAGGATCAGAAAATGAAACCATCAACTTAGATATATTTTCTTTTTTTACTTTGCTAATATCTTTTAACAATTTTAAAGTAATTAAATTTTCCTAAATATAGCTTAAATAAAAAAGATTTCATTAATAAAAACATCTTGATACATCAAAATATTTTGATGTATAATTTCAATAGAAAATTTCAAAGTTATGAAAATTGGAATTAATGGTTTTGGAAGAATTGGCAGATTAGTTTTCAGAGCATTATGGGATAGAGCTGATATAGAAATAACTCATATAAATGAGATAGCAGGAGATTCGAATGCTGCTGCACATCTACTCGAATTTGATTCAGTCCATGGTAGATGGTTGAAAGATATAAAGGTTAAAGGAAAAGAAATAATAATTGATGGAAAGAAATTAGCTTACACCTCTTTTAAAAATTACCTTGATGTTCCTTGGGAAAAATCTTCTGTAGATATTATTTTGGAATGTACAGGAAACAATAAAAAGCCAGACAAACTAAATCCCTACTTTGATTCTCTAGGGATGAAAAGAGTAATAGTAGCTTGTCCAGTAAAGGGAATTGTTGCAGAAGCTGAATCACTTAATGTTGTTTATGGCATAAATCAAAGTCTTTATGACCCTTCCAAACATAAATTAGTAACTGCAGCATCCTGCACTACAAATTGTTTAGCTCCGATAGTAAAGGTAATTAATGAAAATTTTTCAATTAAACACGGTGCTATTACAACTATTCACGATGTCACGAACACTCAAGTTCCTGTAGATTTTTATAAAAGTGATTTAAGGAGAGCAAGGGGATGTATGCAAAGTTTAATACCGACTACCACTGGATCTGCTAAAGCTATCGCTGAGATCTTTCCAGAATTAAAAGGAAAATTAAATGGACATGCAGTGAGAGTTCCTCTACTTAATGGTTCTTTAACTGATGCAGTTTTTGAATTAAATAAAGAAGTGACAACTGAACAAGTAAATTTGGCACTTAAGGAAGCTTCAGAAACTTATTTAAAAGGAATTCTTGGCTACGAGGAAAGACCTTTAGTTTCTGCAGATTATGTAAATGACTCTAGAAGTTCAATAGTTGATAGTTTATCAACGATGGTTGTTAATTCAAATTTATTAAAGATATACGCTTGGTATGACAACGAGTGGGGTTACAGCTGCAGACTTGCAGATCTAACTGAATATGTAATCAAAAAAGAGATTTAATTTATGTCTTTATGAAGTTATCTAATATTCAACAATATAGTGTTGTAACAGCAAACTATTGGGCGTTCACTCTCACTGACGGCGCATTAAGATTATTAGTTGTTGGTCACTTTCATGAGCTAGGTTACACAACTCTACAAATTGCTTTACTTTTCCTTTTTTATGAGTTTTTTGGAATAATTACTAATCTTTATGGTGGTTGGATAGGAGCAAGATATGGTTTAAGGCTTACTTTATGGATTGGGACTATCCTGCAAATCATCGCTCTTTTTATGCTTATTCCAGTTAAGGAAGATTGGCCAGTAATTTTTAGTGTGGCATACGTTATGGTTGCTCAAGCAGTTAGCGGGATAGCAAAAGATTTAAACAAAATGAGTGCTAAAAGTGCTGTTAAGACAGTAGTTCCAGAGACAAATGATGGCAATGATACTGGCCAAAAACAACTTTTTAAATGGGTTGCTATTTTAACTGGATCTAAAAATGCTCTTAAGGGAGTTGGCTTTTTCTTGGGTGGACTTTTATATAAGTTATTTGGATTCAATAATGCTGTAGGAATTATGGGTTTTGGACTCTGCTTAGCCTTTTTATTGACATTAATTTTGCCTGGAGAAATTGGCAAGATGAAAACCAAACCAGCTTTTAATGATCTTTTTTCAAAATCAAATGCAATAAATATTCTTTCAGCAGCAAGATTCTTTCTTTTTGGAGCAAGAGATGTTTGGTTTGTTGTAGCTCTCCCAGTATTCCTAGATATGGCATTTGGTTGGGACTACATGGAAATAGGATTATTTCTTGGGGCCTGGGTAATAGGTTATGGAATTGTTCAGGCTTCGGCTCCAGCAATTAGAAAGATGTGGGGCCAGAAAGAAAGTCCAGATCGTAAAGCTATCCAATTTTGGAGTGCCGTATTAATGGTCATACCATCTTTGATAGGAGTCGCATTATGGAGAGAAAGTTCTCCATCGATAGCAATAATTTTAGGACTTACTATTTTTGGATTTGTTTTTGCAATGAATTCCTCTACACATTCTTATATGATTTTGGCCTACTCTGATAATGAAAAAGTCAGCTTAAATGTTGGCTTCTATTACATGGCAAATGCTGCTGGAAGACTAGTTGGAACATTACTATCTGGCTTACTATTTATGATTGGGAGAAATCCAAGTATTGGTCTTCAATATTGTCTTTATTTTTCATCACTTCTAATATTATTATCTTGGATTTCGAGTCTTAAATTACCATCAATCAAACAAAGCTTATCATCACCATAAAAGCTAATTTTTAGAAATTAGAATATTTAGATGGCAAAAATATCCTTAATTGAACTTGCAAAAATTTTTCTAAAAATTGGTATTTTCAGTTTTGGAGGACCATATGCTCATATTTCTTTATTCGAAGATGAACTTATAAATAATAAAAAATTGATCTCAACCAAATCTTTTGAAAAAGGTATTGGTTTATGTCAATTGCTTCCAGGGCCAATATCCACTCAATTAGCAATATATATAGGTCTTAAAATTAATGGTTATCTTGGTGGATTGATATCCGGTATATGTTTCATTATCCCAGGATTCATTTCGGTATTAGCTCTTAGTTTTTTTTGGCAAATTTATTCTGGATCAAAATTTCTAAATGATTTAATTTATTTTAATCCTCCTATTATTGCAGGAATAATTTTTTCATTTTCATTAGTTCTTTTAAAAAAAAGATTAAAGTTAGATCGAGTATTATTCTCTAGCTCAATCTTATTTCTACTTATATTTGCAAAATATAATAGTATTCAATTTCCTCTCATAACAATTCTTACTATTGCAGGTTTGATAAATATTTTCTTACAGAAATGGAAAAATATTTTTTATAGTTTTGTTCCTTTATCTATATTTTCAACAACCTCATTTTTAACTAGCTCAATCTTTTTGGATATTGCCAAGTTTTATAATTTTTTTAAGGACTCTACAAACTCAAAGTTTTTAATAGATTATCTTAATCTATTTTTTTTCTTTTTCAAATCAGGACTTTTTATTTTTGGAGGTGGATTAGTAATCATTCCCCTAATGAGTGATTATGTTGTCTCACAAGGATGGTTAACAAATAATGAATTTATAGATGGGATAATGATTGGCCAAATAACACCTGGTCCTGTCTTATTAACTACAAGTTTTATTGGATACAAAGCTGGGTTTTCGATCGGAGGAATAAATGGAGCTTTAAAGTATTCATTTATATCAACTTTTGCAATTTTTTTACCAAGTTTTTTATTGATTTTTGTTTTTGGAAAAGGCTTCATAAAAAACAGAATTAAATCGATTAATTACTTTATCGAAGGAGTAATCAATACAATTCCAGGAGCAGTTATTTTCTCTGGCTTTAATTTAATTGAAGATAGTTATTCATCAAAATTCTTTTTAATTAGCTCTATTTTTATAGTTTTAATCTCCACACTATTATCTTTTTTTAAAATAGTTCCAACCTACATACTTATTCTTTTTTCTTTAATATTAGGTTTATCAAAATATTTGTTCGCATAAAAAATGGAGGAAATAAATTCCCCCATTTAAATGTTTGTCTTAAGATTTATTTACCGATTCTTTTTACAGCAGCTCTTGATTTCTCAAGAATATCGCCTTTCAAAGGGACAAATCCTAGTGATGGAGCTTTATCTTGATACTCATCACTTAACAATGTATTAAAGGCTTGTTTGATAGCTTTAGTGTTTCTACCATTACCTTCTTCATAGGCAAGTATCCATGTTAATGAAGCTATAGGATATGCTCCTTTTGCAGTTGGATTAGGATTTTTACCCGCAAGATTTTCATCTAAAGTAATGCCATTAAGAGCTTTTGCTCCTGCCTCAACTGTAGGCTTTACATATTCTCCAGAAAGATTCTGAAGTGCAGCAGCTTTGACATTACCTTTTATGTAAGACTGGTTAACATAACCAATTGCACCAGGAGTGTTTTGTATAACTCCAGCGACACCAGAATTACCTTTTGCACCAACGCCTGCTGGCCACTTAACTGATTTACCTGTTCCTAGTGTCCAAGTTTTTGAAAAAGCTTCCATAGAGTTAGTAAAAGCTTTGGTTGTGCCTGATCCGTCAGAACGATGTGCCCAAGTTAACTTACCTGATTTACAGCCTAATTCTTTCCAGTTTTTAACCATACCCATAGCAACTCTTACTGCTTGCTCTTGAGTAAGTTTCAAATCACAATCATAGTTATAACCAAAAGCAATAGTTCCTCCAACCATAGGAATCTGTACTAATCCTCTTGTTACCTTTGCTATATCTTTATCCTTCATAGGATCATCAGAAGCACCAAAGTTTACTGTCTGATCAATAAAAGCTTTTCTTCCAGAGCCTGAACCAACAGCTTGATAGTTTACTCTTGGCCCTCCTGAAGTGGCTAAATCTTTGAACCAACGAGTGTAAATTTTGGCAGGAAATGATGCTCCAGCACCACTTAATCTTGTTCTAGCAGAAACACTTGTGCCAGGAACACTTGTACCAGCAGCAATGGCTACTGCAGAAGTGAAAACCAAAGCTTTCTTAGCTATGTTCATGGATGTCATGATTAAATGAAAGACTACATATATATAGCACCGAATTTATACACAAATACTCATTAATTAAAATTTTATCCTGTGGTTAATTAGTTCTTAACCCCTTCTTAAACTAAATTTCAATTTAACTTATTTACGTTTGGTTTTAAAAATATTTTTAGAACAAACATATTATGGTTTTAACTTTTCTTACAAAAAATCTCGAATTAAATAGATATTTTTTTATTTAATTTAAGGGAAGTTTAAGTTCTCTTTAAGTTTTTCTATTAACTTATGATCCTTATTCATTTCTTAACCTACAACCGTTGAAATCAATAGTGGATATTAATCCATTTTTACGTGTTGAGGTTCATGAAACTTTTTCAAAAATTAATTGCTGCTCCTGCCATTATTTCTTTGGCATCAGGTTTAGCAGTAAACGCAACTGAGATCAATTCAACAGATCTTAGTGATTATTCAAACTCTAACAATCTAGTATCTTTAGGTGATTTTAAATCAGATACTTTATTCCCAGGAGATTGGGCTTACGATTCATTAAAGGATCTAACAAATAGTCCAAAATTCAATGGGAACTCAGTTTCTCGTTTAGAAGCTGCTGCTGAATTAAGTAATCTAATTGCAGGTGGTGAAGGATTAATTAACGGAGCCGCAATAGATAGGTTAAGTGATGAGCTTGGTTCTGAGTTGGCAATTATGAAAGGAAGAGTGGATGGCCTTGAATCTCGTGTAAATACAATAGAGGCTGGCAGCTTTTCATCAACCACATCAATGAAAGGAAAGGTGGAAGCAATGCTCGCAGCACAAAGTACAGATGCTGGTGCTAATGATGCAGTAATGTTCAATTATCATTATGAATTTGACTTAAATACAAGCTTCACAGGAGATGACAAATTAAATGTTGAAATTGCTGCAGGTAATCAAGTAGCAAACTCAGTTGCCGCAGCCCATGACGCATTGGGCGAAACTAGCGATAATCTAGCAATAGAAGATGTTAACTACACATTCCCATTAGGAGAATGGAAGGTTGCAGTTGGTGAATCAATGGATGCATCTAAGACTTGGCCAAATTCTTGTAAGTACGGGAATGTTGTTGACAACATTGGTGATTGTGGTGCATCAAACTCTGTTGACTTAGGTGGTGATATATCAATAAGTGCAGGTAGAGATTTTGGTGACGGATGGTCATTTGGTCTCGGAGCTTCTGCCGATGATGGTGAAACCAATGCTGGAATTTTCACAGAGGAAGGAGATGATCGCTACGGTTTGGCTTTAGGTTATGAAAATGATACTTATGGAGTAACTGTGGCATATTCCAGTATCGAAGATGGAGCAGCAAATAACAAATATGTTGGAGCGACTGCTTATTATAATGCTGAACCCTTTACGATAAGTGGAGGTTATGAATGGATGGAAGCAGATCTTGCGGCTGATGAGGATTCAAAACAGTGGACTGTCGGGATCTCAACTGAAATGGGCCCTGGAGAAATTTCTGCAGGTATTGGGACAAATGGTGCTATCGATGACAATGCTGAGGATCTTCATGCCTATGAAGTTAAATATAGCTACCCAATAAACGACTCTATTACTTTAGACTCTTTTGCTTTCATAGCTGAAACTGTTGAAGGTGTAGAAGACACAACTGGGATAGGCTTCCTTACTACATTTAAATTCTAATAAGAATAATAATATCAAAAGGAACTCCAATAAGGAGTTCCTTTTTTTTTGCCTACTTTTTTATATTTTCCCTATAAATCTGTATTAAGACACGGAAAGATAGTTTCAAAAATTGCTCCACCATCCTTATGATTAAAAGCCTTTATAAAACCTTTATTGTTATTGATTATTTTTTTTGTTATTGAAAGACCTAAACCACTACCACTTTTCTTGAATTTAGTCCTTGATGGATCACCTCTATAAAAACGAGAAAAAATATCATTAAATTCATTTTCTTCTAATCCAATACCTTTATCTCTAACTCTCATAACAACCGAGCTATCTCTTTTAAAAATTTCAATTTGAATTTCTTCATTAGCTGGGGAATAACGAATAGCATTATCCAAAATATTTATAAAAGCTCTTTTTAAATTTTCAATATCTGCAGATATAAAATATTTTGTTGGTATCAGTAGATTTATTTTTATATCTTTTTTTTCTGCAAGTGGTTTTAAGGTTTGCCAAGATTCCATCACTAAATCTGAAATAGATATTTTTTTATTTTTATTAAAAGCCTCGCTACTTTCTAGCTTAGAAAGTTCTAAAGTTTCTTCGACCATTTTTCTTAATCTTTTAGATTCTTTCTTAAGTCTTTTAACGAGATATCTATCTTTCTTTGATACTACTGATTCCAGTCTTTCGCCTATCAAAATAAGAGATGTAAGAGGTGTTTTCAGTTCATGAGACACATCATTGATTAATTGATTCTGTCTTTTTTTTATGGATTCAATTGATAATTTACTCTCCAACAATATTAAATAATTTTTTTTCCTTGCTCTAACAATATTTACAGAAATGGGTTCCCCCGAAATAGTGCAATCTAGGCTGATTGGGAAATCTTTTTTTCTTGAATATAAAATCTTATTTCTTAGTACTTCGAGCTCATTAATATCATTAATTGCTTTTCCAATAACATCTTTATATTTAATAAACTTAATGAGAGATAAACCTTTCTGATTGATAAATTTTATTGTTAGATCAGATGATAAAATCATCCATCCTTGAGATGAATAATCTAACCAAGATAAAAGTTGCTGTGGTTTAACTTTATCAAATGGAAAATCAAAAATTTGTTGGTTCTTATTTTTAGTTAATTCAATATTTTTATTATTTTTTGAAAGTCCTTTAACCTTGGTTTTCCATTTCTCATAAAAGAAAGTTAATACCTCTTGTAGCGTTTTCATTTTCATCCAAACTTATATCCAAAGCCTCTAACAGTTTTAAGAAACTTTGGAGCTGAGGGATCTTCTTCTAATTTCTCTCTGAGCCACCTAACATGAACATCTACAGTTTTAGTATCACCGATAAAGTCAATTTCCCATATTTTTTCAAGTATTAAATCTCTTGACCATACCCTTTTAGGATTTTTCATAAATAATTCTAATAATTTAAATTCTTTTGGAGATAATGTTATTTCTCTATCGAAAGAAGTTACCCTACATTCTTCCAAAAACATTTTTATATGGTTAAACTCTATGACGGTTTTTGAGTTTTCTATATTTTTTTTATTACGTTTAGATCTTCTTATTAAGGCTCTTGATCTAGCAATTAATTCATTTAAACCAAAAGGTTTTGTTAAATAATCATCTGCACCAACCTCTAAACCAAGAACCCTGTCTGATTCATTATCTTTAGCACTCAAAATTAGTATGGGTGTATAGTTTTCTTCATTTCTTATTTTTCTGCATAACTCTAATCCATTTAACCCTGGCAACATTAAATCGAGAATTATTAGGTCAACATCATTTTTAGAATCATTAGTAATAAAATCTAATGCAGTTAAACCATCTTTGAAACTTAATACTCTAAAACCTTCGCTATTCAATGTCTCACTTACTGTCAACCTAATACTCTTGTCATCCTCTACAAGAAGAATTTTTGAGTCTTGCAAACTTTTATGATCTTTAATAGCCATTTAAAAACCCAACAAATTAATTTTATATAATCAAATTTATTTGATGTGATTATTTCACATTTACTTTACATTCAATGCTTATTTTTTATTCGATCTTATTAGCTTTTTAATTTTTCCTTAAACCTATTTATTTAATATAAAAATGCTTCTTTAATTTTCCTCACACAAACATATTAAAGAAGCATTTTTATTTACTTTTAAGGAAGATCATGTAATTTAATATCCCATCTAAGCGTAAAAATAATCGTCATCTTCATATATAGTTGTCAACAAATATCATTTGCATGACTTATTCAAAATAAATTAGTTTTTTATTAACTTCTTATCAGTATTATTTAATTTGTCGACTATAGGATCAAATGCATTCTCTAAATCTTTTGTATTAAATCTTGAATAACTTTTTAAATGAGTTTCAAGATCATGTCCCATTGCATCTGCTATTTGTTTTGGTGATCTATAAGTTCCATTTTTATTGATCCTATTATGAGCAACATAGGCGTATCTATGCCGGAAAGAATAAGGTGTGCATTCTTGCCCCTCAACTTCAGCTTCCTTGCAAATTGACAACCAAATATTCTTAGGGCTTCTATCTCTTAACTGTTTCCCTAACCTATCTGCGCCTTGTCCTTTCGATATTTGAGGAAGAAGTTCTCCAGCAGCAAACCTTTGCTGCAAAGTAAGACACCAATCAAAAGGATTTCCATCTATATCCAAAACAAATAAAGGAAATAATCTTCTTCCATTTATCTTTGAATTCGATTTTTTATAAGTAGTCCAAAGTTCTGTTTTATTATTTTTTAGAACTAAATATCTAAGTTCTTCAGGCCTTAATCCATAAACTGCACATAGCTGAGTTGCGAATTGCCATTTTGCTGCATGCTCATTCTCTGCAAATGAATCAACCAATCTTCCAATTTGGGAATCTGTTAATGGATAACCCACTCTCTTTTCTGTAGTTACTTCTTCTTCAGCTTTATTAAAAACTGGAGGTCTCCAATAGGATGGAAAGTCTTCTCTTTCTACGCACCAATTTAAGAATCTATTAAAAGCTAATCTCATATGTCTTCGCATGGTTGTGCCTTTAGCCCAACCTCTTTTTTCTAAATTTTTACCATGTTGATATTCATTACTGACTTTATTCCATAATCTTTTACCATTTTGAGGTCTTGCCTTTGATCTCTTTACGTAAAAGAAAATTGCTTTAATTACAGGAAGATGCTTCCTTTTCCAGGTATTTTCTTGAATAGTGTGTCTATTAGAATTTCTATAATTTTCGAGAGCCATATCCCATTCCAGCTCAAATTTAGTAGATGATTTCTGTGAAATGTCAAAAGCAGCCTTTAAAGAAATATTGGATTTATAGTTTTCATAAGTATCAGCAGCAGTTTCTATCAGCTTCAAAGCCTCAACCCATTGATCTTCCTGCCATTTGTAAGGAAGGTTTATTGATAAAAAACCTGATGCTTTTTTTCCATATAAAACACGAATATTTCCTCTATCAGGTTGAACAGTCCAACCAGTTCCAACAGAGACTTTAATTGCTCTTCTAAATACTTTTATCCAAGAGTTAGTTTCTGCCACAAAGCGTCCGAGTGCTCCTCTTTTATTCTACGCAAATCCGTAGAAATATAACCCTACTCAGACAAAAGTATGCAGTCTCGTGCAGTTTATGATTGAAGTTATAGCTGAGATAACAGAGTCTCACTTAATGCGTGTTAGTGCTTTGGGAGCACTAGGTCGCAGGTTCGAATCCTGTCGCCCCGATTGACTTCTTACAATTCTCAAAAACGTTTCGGGCGAGGAATGGGCGAGGATTTGTATAACTTTGGAGGTATCTCAACAGTTTTTAAGATGAATATGCATCAATTAAATAATTTTTATATTCTGAGATTTCCCACATTATTTAATGTTTGATTAAAATTAGAGAAATGAATCGAAAACATTAATATTTAATTTTTGGAACTTGAAACTCTTACGCAAAAATTTCAATCCTACAGTGGATTAGTTTTGGTTTTTTTTATTGCAGTTCACCTTGCAGGAGTTATTTGTGCAGGAATTAATCCTGATGCTTTTGAAATATACGCTTCAAATTTACATTCAAGTTTATTTTTACCTTATGCTGAAATAGGACTTGCCACAACTTTCATAATTCATATTTTTCTAACATTCAAAAAGGTTTTAAATAATAGACTAAGTGGTAATAAAGCAATATTAAAAACTAGGAGAAATGATTACCTAGGAGTACTTGCATCCAAAGTTCAACCTTTTACAGGCTTAATCTTAGCTTCCTTTTTAATAATCCATTTATTGCAATTGAGATTCCCTAGACCAGGCGATAACTTGGAATTAATTTCTCTAAAAAGTAAATTGGGAGATGTTCATATTTTAGTTCTTTATTCTTTAGCATCAATCTCACTTTTCTTTCATATGGTACAAGGTATTGAATCAGGTCATAGAAGTTTAGGGATCTTAAATCAAAGTAATTCGTTAAACATAAGATATATAAGCAGATTTATATCTATATTTTTTGGACTTTCTTATTTAATAATGACTTTTTACTTAAGATTTAAGTAATAAAATGAATAACTTCATTAATCCAAACTTACCAACAGGAGAAGTAGAAGGAGCGTGGCAAAAAACAGTTAAACACTTATCAAATCTTACTTCTGAAAAGAAAAATAAATTTGAAATTATCATTGTAGGATGCGGCTTGTCAGGCAGTTCTGCTGCAGCTACTCTTGCTGAGGAAGGATTTAAGATTAAGCTTATCACTTATCATGATAGTCCCAGAAGAGCACACTCAGTATCAGCCCAAGGCGGTATTAATGCGGCGAGATCATTATCAGGTGAAAAAAATAAAGTTGTTATAGATCAATTATTTAAAGACACCGTACTTGGAGGTGATTTTAGAGCAAGAGAAGTAAGTTGCCAACGTCTTTCTGAATTAAGTAGTTCCATAATTGATCAGTGTGTCTCACAAGGGGTTCCTTTTGCTCGTGAATATGATGGAACTCTTGCTACTCGTAGATTTGGAGGTGCTGTAGTTAGTCGAACTTTTTACGCCCGAGGGCAAACAGGGCAACAGTTACTATATGGAGCTTACCAAGCATTATCGCGACAGGTGAATCTTGGAAATATTGAACTTATTACAAAAAGAGATGTACTTGATTTGGTAATTGTTAATAATATTGCAAGAGGAGTAATTGCAAGAAATTTAATTAATGGAAATTTAGAGACTCATAAAGCACATTGTGTTGTTTTAGCAACTGGTGGATATAGCAACGTCTATTACCTATCAACAAATTCATTAAAATCGAATGCTACTGCAATTTGGAGGGCCCACAAAAGGGGGGCGAATTTTGCAAATCCCTCTTTCACACAAATACACCCAACATGTATCCCTCCTGGAGGTATTTATCAAAGCAAATTAACTTTAATGAGCGAAAGCTTAAGGAACGATGGAAGAATTTGGTTACCAAAAAAAATTGATTCCAAAGATGATCCTGAAAATATTCCAGAACATGAAAGAGACTATTTTCTGGAAAGACAATATCCTAAATATGGGAATTTAGTTCCCAGAGATGTCGCCTCTAGAAGAGCAAGAGAGATTTGTGAGAAAGGTTTTGGTATTGGATTTGGTGGTAAAGGAGTATATCTTGACTTACAAGATTCAATAAAAAAAGATGGATTAGAGGTGATAAAGGCTAAATATGGGAATTTATTAGAGATGTATGAACGAATCGTTGGTGAAGATCCAACAAAAGTACCTATGAAGATTTATCCTGCCCCTCATTACACAATGGGTGGATTATGGGTAGATTACAATTTAATGAGCAATATAGATGGCCTTTTCGTTTTAGGAGAGGCTAACTATTCTGTTCATGGCGCTAATCGGCTGGGTGCAAATGCTTTATTGCAATGCTTGTGTGATGGATACTTTATATCACCAAAAACTATCACCTCTTGGTTAGCAAATAATAAAGAGATAGATAACAGAAGTATTGATGAGGCTTGTAAAGAAGCTTTAAATTACGTCGATAAAAAAATAAAAGCTCTACTAAAAATAAAAGGTGAAAAACCTGTTGATTATTTCCATAGAGCGCTAGGGGAAATAATGATTTCGAAATGCGGTATTAGTAGAAATAGAAATGACCTAAAATCTGCCCTTGAAGAAGTAGAAATTTTAAGTAATAATTTTTATTCCAATTTAAAAATACCTGAAACAAATTCTGGTTTAAATGTAGAGCTTGAGAAAGCTTTAAGGTTAGAAGACTTTATTGAGCTCTCAATACTTATGATTAAAGATGCTATTGAAAGGGAGGAATCATGTGGAGCCCATTTCAGAGAAGAATATCAAACGAAGGAAGGAGAAGCCAAGAGGAATGATGAACTTTTCTCCCATATAGCAATTTGGAAATTTAATTCTGACAATAATTCTCATATAAGATTTTCTGAAGACCTAAACTTCAAGAAAATTAATTTAAATACTAGAAACTATAAATGAAAGATTTTATTTCTATTAAATTTAAAGTTTGGAGGCAAATTAGTAATGACTCTAATGGGTCATATGAAGAATTTAGTTTAGAAAAAGTATCTGTAAAAATATCTTTACTTGAAGCCTTAGATCAATTGAATGAAGAATTAATATCTAAAGATATTAGGCCCATTACCTTTGATCACGACTGTAGAGAGGGAATATGTGGAAGTTGTGGTTTTTTAGTAAATGGTCAACCTCATGGGCCCAAAAAAGGTACAACTACTTGTCAGCTTTATATGAGAAATTTTAAAGATAATGCTTTGATAATCCTTGAACCATGGCGAGCAAAATCATTCCCAATTATCCAAGACTTGTCAGTGGATAGAAATGCATTGGATAAATTAATTATTTCGGGTGGCTATTTCTCTACTGAAACTGGTAACGCACCCGATGCCAATTTAATTCCAATAAGTCCTAAAAAAGCATTTTCTTCTTTTGAAACTGCTACGTGTATAGGTTGTGGGGCGTGCGTAGCAGGATGTAAAAATGCATCATCAAGTCTTTTTGTAGCTGCGAAACTAGCTCATTTAGGACAACTCCCTCAAGGGATTAATGATAAAAAAGAAAGGTCAAAAAAAATGCGAAAACAAATGACTATTGAAGGTTTTGGACAATGTAGTAATAATCTTGAATGCGAGGCTGTTTGCCCCAAAGAAATATCCGCCGATTGGATTAGCTGGATGAATAAGAGTTGAAAAAGTTCTCTGAATTAAATTTATAAAAACTATTTTTAAATTGCGGGCGACAAACGGGCGAGGAATTGTATATTTATGGAAAATTTTGTATATCTTTGACCTATTTCTGAGACTAAAAACTTCTCTAAAATTACAACTAACTTGCCAAAGCTTGACTTATTTGTTTAGGTTACTGTCTCAATTTGTCGTATGGGTGCTTTGGGAGCACTAGGTCGCATTCGAATCCTGTCGCCCCGACCAAATCAAATCCAATTCATAGAAAGCCATCCCAAGGTTGCCTTTTTTATTTCTCATTTGTCTTAAAAACTCAAATAGCGATTATTTGTATAGTTTTGATATACCTAGTAGGCTTAATCGCTAATAATTAAAGAATTATTTTTAAATTGAAAACTCTTAGTTATTGAGATTTCCTTCCTAGAAAATCAAAACCCAAACAATTTTCACCTAGAGTGATTGTTAATGTTTTGACCCCTCCTGGATCAACCTGCAAAGAAATAAAATCTGTCTTTAATAATATGACTTATGCTAATTATCTTCATTCAAATCAGAATATTCGATTTCTCTAGATTCCTCATCTTTATTTAGAGAATTGATACTCGTTTTATCAATCGCCACAAGTAATCCACCTATTAACGATAAGTTTCTAGCAATTGCCATACCTTGAAAAGGCACTAAATGAAAAATGATCGTTGTAGGAACTAAGAAAATGAGGAGTAGACTACATGCAAGTTTGGTTTTATTTGAAAAAATCAAAAGGATTGAACCGCTAATTAACAGTGCTATTGCTGCAAGTAATAAGAGATTAGAAAGAGGTTCTGGGAATCCCTTGCTTGTTATATATTGTGCTTGACTGCCAAAGTCAGTAATCTTACTCGGAATGGCATTTACAAAAATTGCACTAAGAAGTAATTTTGAAAGAAAATTTAAAGAATAAAATCTTTTAAAGTTCATAAAAAAAAGTATCGGTTATTACATAATTAACTTAATCAGTCCTTTTTACAAGGATTATTTTTTACCTAGATAATGCATAAATGATTAAATCTTAATTAGATGATTTAATGCACTAATACCTTATCCAGCGATTATTTAGCGATTAATTGTATATCTAAGGATAATTTTGTATAACTTTGACTTATATCTAAGACTCATAATTTCATAGCTATTGCAACTAATATGCCATAGCCTCGCTTATTAATTTGAGATACTGTCTCAAATTGGAGGGCGGGTGCTTTGGGAGCACTAGGTCGCAGGTTCGAATCCTGTCGCCCCGATCAGTTATAGCAATGGAAGTTAGATATTGAATAAAAATGACCGCAGCTTTTTCCGGTCAAATTGCGGTCAAATCAACAATTTAGATCCTTTACCTCTCTATATCCAAGCTTGTCCCAAGACGTCACTTTTGTAGCGCCAGTATTGTAATTAAAACATCCACTAACTCCGTATTCTTCATCTGAAAATTTTTGAGCCCATGAATCTTGTCTTTGAGGTAAGGCATTTAGTCTAAATCTATTATTATCACTACTTCTCATTGTCATTGTGTACATTCCAGAAGTACTATTCCATGCTTTAGTTGATGGATAATCAACTCCTATATCTTGTTGATTATTTGTGTTTTTGCAATAAGTAACCATATGATATCTGCATTGAACAACATTCATATAATTTGCCAAGTCTCCTGCATTCTTTACTGGCGAGCCAAACTCTGAGTAAAAAGCCTGAGCTGCCTTTATATATGTACTTATTTGAGCTGCAGCACCTTTTTGTTTCGCTTTTTTTGAGGCATTTTGAAAACTAGGAATAGCAATAGCAGACAATATGCCAATAATTACAACAACAACTATTAATTCAACAAGAGTAAATCCCGCTTGATTTTTATTTAAATATTTTCTGAATAATCTTGCGGTCAAATTGCTGTCAAATCTATCTAATTCTCATACTAAATATAATATTCAAAACAAACAAAAATATTGCAATAACTAAAGACCTAGTGCTCTTTTTTTATAGCTAGTGCTTTGGGAGCACTAGGTCGCAGGTTCGAATCCTGTCGCCCCGATCAGTTATAGCAGTAAGTCTCAGCTAATAATATATTTCCTTCAAAAATCTTTCCCTCAAAATTCCCTCAAATAAGGCAATCTTAGGCCCATAAAGATTACTTATTTACTACCAGTTGATCCAACTTGGAACAGACCTTTCAGTACTCTTCGCGCCTGTAACTACATTAATATTCAAATTATAAGTTGATACTCTTTGTCCATATGCAGTTCTTGCTGCGGTTAAAATATTGCCGGATGATGGACTAAGGCAGTATCCATCTCTTCCTGAATCTGGATATTGAAACCTACTTGTATTAGGCGGGATACTATAAGTTGGATTTTGTTCCCCAAACAAAATTTTTGTAGAACATTCTTCAAATGCATTCATCAAATTTAATTGAGCTGCTTGAGCTTCTACTTTTTCTATAATATTTAAAAAGCTTGGGATAGATATTGATCCCAGTATCAACAAAATTACAATTACAACAATTAATTCGACAAGGGTGAATCCCTCTTGATTTCTATTTAAATATTTCCTTATTAATCCTGCGGTCAAATTGAGTTCAAATCTATCTAATCTAATCCTAAATACTTTTTTAAAATCAAGCAAAAATATTGTAATAACTAAAGACCTATTGCTCTTTTGTAAGATCTAGTGCTTTGGGAGCACTAGGTCGCAGGTTCGAATCCTGTCGCCCCGACTCTTAAAAACCAAGTCATACTAGCGAGTTACCCAGACTCGCTTTTTTATTGGAAACTATGTCGGTTACTTCAGCCGACAAAAAGCCGACAAATGTCTACTTATTCTGAGTTTTTCTTAGTTATTCATATATATGCTAATTAAAATTATTTTATTCTTATATCTTTAATTTTTTTAGTTCTGGCTTAATAGCCGCCTCTAACTGGTTCATAGCATCAATCATAATTTCATGAAAGGCAGGCCAATCCTCTTCTGAAGATTTATAACCTCCATCTAAATCTATGCGGATTCTTGATGCCCTTTTTGTCTCTAATCTTTGCCATTTTATTGGATAATTAACTTTTTCATTAATAGAATTTTCTAGAAGTTGTAATTTATCAAAAATCATTTTGTTCTCATCTTGTGAATCTTTCCCTCGATCTATATATAATTCTGATCCACAATTATTTTGACCTACTAAATAATTAAAATCTAAACCTCTATAACCAGAAGATGCGCAGATATATTGTCTCATATTAGGAGATATATGTTGATGAGATTTAGCTTTTGAATTAGATAGTAATTGAGTCCACCATTTTTTTCTAATATAGTGCCTTTCTACTATTTCTTGTTTTGCTTTTCCCGCAACTTTAGCTTCATTTGATGGTCCAGCAATTAAGGTTAATAAAGGTGCAGGACTAGAAGATCCAATTCGAACAGCCTCAACTTTTAAAAGATAAAAAAAAGCATTTGTCGATTCATTTAGCCATGCAATTGCATTTATATGCTCTTGTCTTGGCTCACTAACTATCCATATAGCACCACTTGCTTCTCTAGCCGTTAAATAAGTAATTAACTTGCCTAAATGGTCATGATTACTTTTCTCAAGCTGGTTTTCAATAATAACTATTTGTCCATCATTATTCTCGGCCACTAAGTCAATACTGAATGATCCAGCAGCTTGTTCTCTCTCTGCAGAAGTTAATTCTAAATCAAGTGCATCGTTTAAAATATCAAGATTTTCCTGCAGCCATTGAGTGAAATCATATGCTTCATGCTTCCAAACCTCCCTTAAAGGAACCCTTTGGAGTTTTTCAATTGCACCCACCATAATTCGATATTTTCAATAGAAATCATAATCGCCGACAAATTGCCGACAAATAATGTTTATTTTAACAGGTTAAATTACGCAATACCCCGCAACTATTTAGTCATGGTCTGTAGACATAGTGCCCAACTGGGCTTGTTAAGTGCTTTGGGAGCACTAGGTCGCAGGTTCGAATCCTGTCGCCCCGATTGACTTCTCACGATTCTTAAATACTCTCTGGGCGATCTCTGGGCGATCATTTGCTATACCTTGCTGCACTTTGCATGGTGCATCGCCCGCGATAACTAAAAATAAGAATTAAAAATTGAGGTCTTTTTCCAACCCTCATCTAGTAGTTGTTTATATTCTTTTCTTGCAGCCTCAACAGTTTCTACCCTGCTGCCTTTCATAGCAGTCAGTCCATAAACCATTAAAAAAGTCAGCCCATATCCCTACTAGCTGACTTTCATGACGATGTAAGTTTTTAAAAACTATACAAATGTATTTGTTGTTGTGATGCTTAAAACAACTGCAACAAAGAATATGTAAGGAACCATCTTAAGAGGCACATATCCTTGTCTTTTAGATAAAAAATCCATTTATACAAACCCTGGAATAATTTGTCCTGTTGTTAGATATGCGCCAATAAGGGCAATAAAGCCAATCATTGCAAATCTACCGTTAAGCTTCTCAGCTACGATTTTTTCTTTCTCAACTGATTTTGTTTCGTTCATTTGTTTGTTTGGTTGTTTAGCTAAGACGCTTCCTAATGCAATCTTAAAATGAATCTAGTAAAAGGAAATTACAAGTGTGAGTACAATTACTTACCCTCATACCCCCTATAAGTTGAACTTATTAAAAGTATTTCGATTTTAATTGAGCAATTATTCAATAAAAATAAGATTTAAATAATGCATTTAATTGATAAGCATAATTTATCAATGGCATAAGATTTACTCCGCTCATTTATTGGATTTTTGGACTATGCTTACTGGGACGGAATATTTAATCCGTTCTTACTTAAACGTCTCATATAGAGGCAATAACATAACGAACTCATGACAACTATTCAGCAGCAGCGTTCTTCGCTGTTAAAAGGCTGGCCACAGTTTTGTGAGTGGGTAACATCAACTAACAACAGAATTTATGTTGGTTGGTTCGGCGTCTTAATGATCCCATGCCTACTTGCAGCAGCGGCTTGCTTCATCGTTGCATTCATCGCAGCACCTCCAGTAGATATCGACGGAATTAGAGAGCCAGTTGCTGGTTCATTCCTATATGGAAACAACATCATCTCAGGTGCAGTTGTTCCTTCATCTAACGCTATTGGTCTACACTTCTACCCAATTTGGGAAGCAGCTACTGTAGATGAGTGGTTATACAACGGTGGTCCTTACCA
>NZ_JNAM01000010.1 GCF_000759975.1 Prochlorococcus marinus str. MIT 9302
TTTGAATGGCGTGCCACAGAGGGTGAAAGCCCCGTAATCGAAAGATAAGTTGACCTAGCTGTATCCCGAGTAGCACGGAGCACGTGGAATTCCGTGTGAATCTGCGAGGACCACCTCGTAAGGCTAAGTACTACTGTGTGACCGATAGTGAAACAGTACCGCGAGGGAAAGGTGAAAAGAACCCCGGGAGGGGAGTGAAATAGAACATGAAACCGTGAGCTTACAAGCAATGGGAGCCCGACTAATCGGGTGACCGTGTGCCTGTTGAAGAATGAGCCGGCGACTTATAGGCACTGGCGGGTTAAACCGGAAATGGTGGAGCCACAGCGAAAGCGAGTCTTAATAGGGCGTTTGTCAGTGTTTATAGACCCGAACCCTGGTGATCTAACCATGGCCAGGATGAAGCTTGGGTGATACCAAGTGGAGGTCCGAACCGACTGAAGTTGAAAATTCAGCGGATGAGCTGTGGTTAGGGGTGAAATGCCAATCGAACCAGGAGCTAGCTGGTTCTCCCCGAAATACGTTGAGGCGTAGCGTCTAGTGCTCCAGCAGGGGGGTAAAGCAACCATTTCGGTGCGGGCTGCGAAAGCGGTACCAAATCGATATGAACTCTGAATACCCTGTGTGTAACTAGGCAGTCAGACTGTGGGGGATAAGCTCCATAGTCAAGAGGGAAACAGCCCAGACCGCCAGCTAAGGTCCCAAAATTAACGCTAAGTGATAAAGGAGGTGGGATTGCCCAGACAACCAGGAGGTTTGCCTAGAAGCAGCCATCCTCAAAGGAGTGCGTAATAGCTCACTGGTCGAGCGATCCTGCGCCGAAAATGAACGGGGCTAAGCGTTATACCGAAGCTGCGGATAAATTTATTTATGGTAGGGGAGCGTTCTATGTAGGGTGAAGCGTTAGCGTAAGCGGACGTGGACAGCATAGAAGTGAGAATGTCGGCTTGAGTAGCGAAAACATGGGTGAGAATCCCATGCCCCGAAACCCTAAGGGTTCCTCCGGCAGGCTCGTCCGCGGAGGGTTAGTCTGGACCTAAGGCGAGGCCGAAAGGCGTAGTCGATGGATAACAGGTCAATATTCCTGTACCAGTTGTGTTTTGAGAAGGGGGACGGAGAAGGCTAACCAGGCCAGATGTTGGTTACTGGTTCAAGCGTTCGAGGCTTTGAGAGATGGAGAAAACATCTTGAGCTAAGGCGTGAGTACGAGCTGCTACGGCAGCGAAGTTGGTGATGTCATGCTTCCAAGAAAAGCCCTATACTCGTTAAGACACAAATGCCAGTACCCGAAACCGACACAGGTGGGGTGGTAGAGAATACCGAGGGGCGCGAGATAACTCTCTCTAAGGAACTCGGCAAAATGGCCCCGTAACTTCGGGAGAAGGGGTGCCAGCGAGAGCTGGTCGCAGTGAAGAGGCGCAAGCGACTGTTTACCAAAAACACAGGTCTCCGCTAAGTCGCAAGACGATGTATGGGGGCTGACACCTGCCCAGTGCCGGAAGGTTAAGGAAGCTGGTTAGCTTTTAGTGAAGCTGGCGACTGAAGCCCCGGTGAACGGCGGCCGTAACTATAACGGTCCTAAGGTAGCGAAATTCCTTGTCGGGTAAGTTCCGACCCGCACGAAAGGTGTAACGATTTGCGCGCTGTCTCGGAGAGAGGCTCGGCGAAATAGAATTGTCTGTGAAGATGCGGACTACATACACCCGGACAGAAAGACCCTATGAAGCTTTACTGTAGTTTGATATTGTGCTCGGGCTCTGAATGCGCAGAATAGGTGGGAGACGTTGAAATAGTGCTCGTGGGTACTATTGAGTCATCGGTGAGATACCACTCTTTTAGAGCTAGGGTTCTAACGCTTACCCGTTATCCGGGAAGCGGACAGTATCTGATGGGCAGTTTGACTGGGGCGGTCGCCTCCTAAAAGGTAACGGAGGCGCACAAAGGTTCCCTCAGGCTGGTTGGAAATCAGTCATTGAGTGCAAAAGCAGAAGGGAGCTTGACTGTGAGACCTACAAGTCGAACAGGGACGAAAGTCGGTTTTAGTGATCCGACGGTTCTGCGTGGAAGGGCCGTCGCTCAACGGATAAAAGTTACTCTAGGGATAACAGGCTGATCTCCCCCAAGAGTTCACATCGACGGGGAGGTTTGGCACCTCGATGTCGGCTCATCGCAACCTGGGGCTGAAGTCGGTCCCAAGGGTTGGGCTGTTCGCCCATTAAAGCGGTACGCGAGCTGGGTTCAGAACGTCGTGAGACAGTTCGGTCCATATCCGGTGTATGCGCAGGAATATTGAGAGGATTTCTCCCTAGTACGAGAGGACCGGGAGGAACGCACCTCTGGTGTGCCAGTTATCGTGCCAACGGTAAACGCTGGGTAGCCATGTGCGGAGTGGATAACCGCTGAAAGCATCTAAGTGGGAAGCCCACCTCAAGATGAGTATTGCCATGGCTTAAGCCAGTAAGGTCACGGGAAGAACACCCGTTGATAGGCTCTACGTGGAAGCTTGGTAACAAGTGCAGCGGAGGAGTACTAATAGACCGAGGGCTTGACCAAATAAACTTAATTTATTGTTTTTAATTTATATAATTTTCTATGCAGTTCTCAAGGTTCATACTATCCTGGTGTTCATGGCGATGTGGAACCACTCCGATCCATCTCGAACTCGGTTGTGAAACGCATCAGCGGCGAAAATATTTAGGGGGTAGCCCCTTGAGAAAATAGCTCAATGCCAGGTAAAAATATTTAAAAGGGTTTACTCTTCAAGAGTAAGCCCTTTTTTATTTTTGGCAATTTGGACACCAATGGGTACTCCTTCCAGCTATTTTTTGCTTTTCAATTAAATTTCCACATTTGCGACATTCTTTGCCAGTTCTCCTATAGACATTTGTTTGTAAACCAAAATTTCCATTCTCTCCTTCTAAGTCTCTAAAATCACTAAATGTAGTCCCCCCAGAACCTATACTTTTTTTTAATACATTAACAATTGATTCTTTGAGACTAATTAACTCATTCTTCTTTATTGTTTTAGCTTCCCTAAAAGGTGAGATTCCTGCCGAATATAAACTTTCATCAGCATAAATATTACCTATACCTGCAACTATTGTTTGATCTAATAAAATAGATTTTATAGACTTTGTTCTTTTGGAAATAACTTTCTTAAGATAATTTGCATTAAAGTCCTTAGAGAATGGTTCTGGTCCTAATGAACCTAATCCTTTGATTATGTTGTTAGGCGATAACCCTTCTTTTATCCACCACATTTGACCAAAACTTCTAACGTCAATGTACCTAAGCTCATTATTTTTTTTATCGAAAACTCTTATTCTTGTATGTTTGCAAGGCTGAGTAGATTTATCAATGAATTTGAAATATCCAGTCATTCTTAGATGAACTACAAGAAATCCGTTATTCTTTGATAGTTTCTCTATAGGAAATTGAATATTCTCATTGTCAAATTTTTTTAGTTCAGCTATTAAATATTTTCCTCTTCTATCCCATTTGTACAAAGTTGAGTTCTGAAGTCCATTAATAAACTCTTCCTTGCTATCAGGAAAAGCTACAGTTGAATCCCTACAGACTTCTACTTTTTTAATAATAAAGTTATTAAGTTTTTGCTCTAAACCTAGGCGAACAGTCTCTACTTCAGGTAACTCAGGCAATTATTTAAGCTTTTTCTAATTCACTTTCAGCAAAATTATTTGTATTCATTCCACCTTCAGTACCACTTATGCCATTGTAATTTACTTTGTCAAATCTAACTACACAGTTATATTTGATACCTGATTCATCAACAGAAGCAACTTTACCTATTTCATTATACCAATATGATTCTGGTCTTTTTACTCTTACGAGATCTCCTCTTGAAATTGCCATTACTTTTAATTTAACTTTTTAAACAATAACCCATCATTAATAGTCTTAGACAAATTATTCACAGATATTAATTAAAAGTTTTAACAAAAATCATTTATTAAGTTATTTTCGAATTCTTCTTTAGCAGGCTTACTTCCCATCCATTTTCTCCCTGGGACTCTAACATCTAATTCATTTGAATTGCAATTTATTGAAAGGATCAGTTTTTTATTTTCTTGATTTAGTACATTTAAAATTTTTCTACCTTTAATTTTTTCAGAAGATTTACTTTGAATAATTATTGGACCATAAATTTGTTTATCTAATTCAAGTAATTCATTATTTTTCTTATTTTTAATTAATTGATAATCTTCTGAACTAGTTAGTTTGTTTTTGCTTAAGAATAGCTTTTGCCCAACTTTTATAGAATCTGGATTCTTGAGATTATTAATTTCTATTAAATATCCTAAATTCAACTTATATTTGTTTGAGATCTCAGTAAGATTTTCACCTATTTGAACAATATGATAATCATTTATTAAACCTGATTTCTTTGTAAAATTTTCATTAGATCTTGATAAAATAAGATTTTGGCCAACAAAGATATAGTTTTCATCTTTTAAATTATTCAATTTAATAATTAAATCTTTATTTATTGAATAGAGTCTTGAAATACTTGAAATTGTATCTCCAATTTTTACAATATGAATTTTTCTTATTTCAGTTTTATCTTCAGTAATTGATTTTTTTTTAGAAATATTTTCGATTTTATTATTTCCTGAATCAATCTTTTCCTCAGACTTTATCGATGAGGTATTAAAAAAATTAATAATGATTGCAATTACTAAAAATACTAATTTCATTAACTTCAATGTTTATTTAAAGATAAGCTCTTAATTCAAAATCGCTAGGGTTTTGAACATAATTTAAGTAATTTAAATCTTAAAAATAAACTTTAAAAATTTCGTTACTCCTTCGTAGGGAGGATACCGAAGATTTAAATCAAATAAAAACCCTTTGAAAGTAATAGATTTTTGATTTGAAAAATTTCGAAAACCTTCCTCTCCATGAAATTTACCTATACCACTATGCCCAACACCTCCAAAAGGTAAGTTTGGAATGAGAACTGGTAACATAACATCATTGATACAAATAGTTCCTGAGCTGGTTACTCTTGAAATATAATTATGGATTTTTTTATTGCCTCCAAATAAGTAAATTGCAAGTGGTTTTGATGTTTGATTAATCTTTTTCAAAGCAGATTCTTTATCATTGATTCCAATTACTGGAAGTAATGAACTGAATAATTCTTTTTGCAAAATATCTTTTTCTTCTAGTTTTGAACTAATAATTGTAGGAGATATTTTTAACTTTTTCTTACTAAAAGTTCCCCCAAATAAAATTCTTTTTTCTTTCTTATATCTTTTAAGAATTTCTAAAGTAGATGAAAACTGCTTTTTTTCTAATTTAGATAAGTTTTTGGAAAGAATTGGATCTTCTCCGTAAAAATTTACTATGCATTGCTTTAATTTTTCTATGAAATTATTTTCAATTTCTTTATCTACAAAGATATGATTTGGAGCTATGCAGGATTGACCAGAATTAAAAAATTTGCCCCAAACAATTCTTTTCGCAGCAACTTCTAAATTTGCATTCTTGAAAATAATTACAGGATTTGTTCCGCTCAATTCAAGAGTTAATGGAGTTAAGTTCTTTGAAGCCAATTTCATAATAGATTTACCTGTTTCGGTACTTCCTGTGAAAAATATATGGTCAAAATTTTGTTCAATTAATTTTATGGATTGTTTATAATCACCCTCTACTGTGAGGAGGACATCTTTTTGGAAATATTTGGATGTAAGCTTTTTAATAAGTTTTGAGGTCGAAGGACATTTCTCTGACGGTTTTATAACTGCAGTATTTCCTGCTGAGAAAATATTTACCAATGGCTTTAAAACGTACAGCAATGGATAATTATATGGACCAAGAATCAAGACACACCCAAGAGGTTCATAAATAATTTTCGAGGATGATGGAAATAGATAAAAAGGTGTATCAATCTTTTTGGGACGCATCCAAGAATTAAGTCTTTTTTTAATCAGTGAAATTTCTTCTTTGACTAAAAGTATTTCAGAAAAGCCTTCAATTTCAGATTTTCCTAGATCAACAAAAAGGGATTTTATTATCTCTTTTTTGTTTTCTTCCAAAAGTTTAGAAACTATGTTGATCTGTTTGATCCTCCATTTGATATCTTCCGTTTTACCTTTAAGAACTGTACTTTTTAAGTTATAGATATTTTCTAAATGAAATTTATCAGAAATTTTCATTTTTTGTTTCTATGAATAGTATTAAATATATCAGAGGATAAATTGTAAATAACTAAAGTTTTTAGCCACTTAAGTTAAAGTGAGTAATTTTTAAGCAAGAATCAAATTAATTAATATTGCCTTTGAATATTCTAATTTTTCCTAGTTAATATATTTCTATGAAAGAAAATTTTTCAATTAGATTGATATCTAAAAATGAAATAAAAGAAATTACAAATTGGGCAAGGTTAGAAGGCTTTTCTCCTGGAATTGATGATGTATTAATTTATAGAAATACAGATAAACAAGGAGTATGGGTTGGCTGCCTCGATAATAAGCCTATAGGTTCCATAGCGTGCATTAAATATAATTCAGCTTATGGTTTTATAGGTTTATTTATAGTAAAAAAAGAATTCCGAAATAATGGATTTGGAGTGAGATTATGGAAACATGCACTCGATTATTTAAAAAATGTTGATTGTATTGGTCTAGAGGCTGCTCCAAATAGATTGAATGATTACCAAAACTGGGGTTTTAGAAAATCTTCAATTACAAATCGATGGAAATTAAATGGTTTTCAAGATTTACCATTGAGCAATTTCTATAAAGATAAATTTCATTCTTTTAAAGTTGTTCCAGGTAATAAAATTTCTTCTGCAGCAGTCTTAACTTACGACGGTCAGAGAGAACCTAGCCCCAGGCCTCATTTTCTAAATGACTGGTTGGAAAATTCTCATGGCAATGTTAGTGCAATTGTCGATAATAATGGGATGTGCCATGGATTTGGCAGGATAAGACCTTGTGTCTTAGAGGATAATAAGCAAGGCTGGAGAATCGGACCGCTTTTAGCTGATACCCCACCACTCGCTGAACTACTAATTAGGGAGTTAGTTGGTGATTTAGATTCCCAAATCTTGTTGGATTGCTCTAATCTTAATCCTTATGCAAATTATCTTTTATCAAGTTTAGGATTTGAGGAAATATCAAAAACTTATAGAATGTATAAAGGTATTCAACCCACCTGCCCAATAAATCAAGTATACGGACTTGCCTGCTTGGAACTGGGATGATTCCCTCTAAAAATTTCCTTTTTGCATTTCGGTTTTTTAATACTTAAAGAAGTTTATTTGGTTATCCATAAGCTTAACTTTCAGAAGTTTTCAAAATATTTTCTACAATATCGGCATTAATTATAGTGATTTCTCCATTATCAATATTGGCTACTTGAAATAATGTCCATGAATTTGGATTTCTAGCTCCTCCAATACAGTCAATAACTTGACCGACCCAATAATTTATATTCTTTTCTGTAGTATCCTCGCAATTTTCTTCATTTTTAATTGCCACATAATCACCAGGCTTAACGAAAAGAAATTCAGGAGTTGCCGAGCTCAAAATAAACAAGTAATAGTACATATTTACTATAGTAGATTATTATTTTTGTTGCTGGAATTTGAATTAATTTGCAAACTAGAGGTAATTTAAAAATAAAATGGAATCTACTGAAATTGCTATCTTTTCAACATTATTGGGGTTAATTTTAGCTTTAACTGACGCTTACATAGAAAGAAATATTCCTGGATAAGATTTGAAATTTATTTTTTAAATTAAGTAAGATTTAAGCTGATCTAATATATCTGCATGGTTAGAAACTAATTTTGTAAAAATTAAATATAATAATCCTCCCATTGCAAGTCTTCCATTGATTTTTTCTAAATGCTTTAACTTTCTAAACAAATTTCTTTAGCGGGTAAATAAAATTTAAAGGCTGTAGAAATTAAAAAAGTATTAATTACTTCAGAATTAAAAAAAAATTACAAATTTATTTAAAAATAATATTTAAAATAAAAGAATTTAATTTAGAGCCAAGCTTCTTTCATCTCAAGATAAAGCCTCTCGCTCTCAGCAGAATTGATTTTGCTGTCAGAATAAGATTGCTGCTGCTGCTGTTGCTGCTGCTGAGTTGAATTAGTATTAGAATTTTGGATTTCACTCATTAGATTTAGATGACTAAAATTATTTGTGTTTATTCTCTCATATTCAGAGCTTTTTTTGTCAATTTAAATTCTTAAATTATATTTAAATTTTGCTCATCTTTAATTTCCCTTTTTTTATTGAAAGTTATTTTGCCACTGTAGTTTTGGTGTATAGGAATTTAACTTCCCAATATACAATTCCTAGGAAGATAGCACTTGCAATAATAATTTCAGAAATAGCTAGCATTTTATTTATCAATACTAATAGAATTTTGGTATCAATTTACACAGAATGCAATAGGTACTAATTACATTTAAGATTTTAAAAAATCTTACTTAATAAAATAAAGCCTCAAAATAATATAAAATTTTAAGTTAGATACTAATTTTATTCGTGGGGAATTTCATAAATACATCAATCCTTATACCTTTAATACCTCTTGTTACAGCTTTATTTATTTTTGTTTTATTAGTAAGTTTTAACAGAACACTTAATAGGTTAACAAAACCAGTCACTGCATTTGTTTCATTATCTTTATTAATTTCTGCTTTTATAAGCGCTTTTGACTATTTCAAGAAAATAGAAGAAGATTTAGTTTTGTCGAAATTTATTAAATATTTTGAAGGAACAAATTTAGTAATGCACCTTAATTTAGTTAATGAAAAAATTATAATTTTTTTCTCATTAATAATGACCTTGGTAATTGGATTATCTTTTTATAAATTACCGAGGAACAAAGGATATGTTTTATTGATGATTGGCCTTGGAATCTTCTCTTCTGCGATAATGATATCAATATTGCTAATAGATTTTTCAGCACTAATCTAAACAGAAGTTAGCATTGACAAAGCTTCATTAAGTTCTCGAACATGATTTAATTCATCTTGAGCTATTTCTTTAATTTTTTGATCATTTGGATTATCTTTTAAATATTTGGAGTAAGTTTTAAATGCATGTTCTTCTATTTTTATGTTGACATCATAAGCATTGGCTGGAGAGAAAAAATAATAAAAAACCATGATCCAGTAATAAACAAGCACAAGGTGTCTAGCAAAAAATCTATCAATCCAAAACCTATCTCCTCCTCTTTTCTCCATTTCCTTAAGATGCTCAGTTTCGTTAATAGCCTGATAAAAATGTTCTTTCATTAAAAACATTGTTTTATCATTTTTAATTCCGAGGGATTCTTTAAAATGAAGAACTGACAGAAATGCAAAATAAGGAGATCTAGCTATTACTTCTAAAACCCAGAATCTTTGTAAATTTCTATTAGTGTAAATAAAGTCTAAGAAGTTGACAGTATTATTTAAAATGAAAGAATTTAGCCTCTTCATGAATTTCACTTTTCTTTAAGTATAATTACTTATATCGATTTAGAGGTATATATTTTTTAAGTAATTAACCAAAAATTAATATTTCTAATCTAAGAATTATTATCTACCATTGAAAAAATTTATTTTCATGCATTAATTGGGTAGATAAAAACTTTATATGACAACAACTGAAAAAATTGCGAACGCAAAAAAAAGGATTGATGAATTAGAAAGACTTATAAAATTTTGGAATAATTCAGAACAGGATGAAACAAAAATAGCAAATTTTCCAATCAAAATTGAAAATAAAGTTGCTTAAGATAATGATGGTTTAGGTTGATTACCTTTTATGAATTTTGAGTGATTTAGTATCTTAAAGTATACATATATTATTTTCTATATAAAAATAGAGCAATTAAACCTATTCTCAAAAATAGTAAGGAGGAAATAATCTAAAAGAAAAATCTATATGCAAAGCGTTTCAAAAAATTATTTAGTTCCCATTAAATTTTTGCCCTGGATTTTTTGGGTGATTATATCTTTAGCGAGTATATATTTGTTTAAAACAGCCTGGGTAAGTTGACTATATAGGGATCTTAACTTCTTCTTAACCAATCAGGTGCTCCGCCAAACCAGTCAGATATATCATCTTCATTTGGGTTGAAATGATTTTCTTTGTAGAGCCCATCTATCCCAAATGATTGTAAAAGGGAATCAATTCCACTATCGCTTTTTACAACATTCCTCCTAAAGCTGTTAGCTTTCTTTAGCCAAAGAGCAATTGTAGAATTGTGCTTAGCAAATTTCTCGACATATATTCTTTCTTCTAATGAAATTGATTTGTCATTTGCAATTCTTTTAATTATTCCCTGAATTTTTATTCTTTTTTGATTACTCAGAAGCATTTTAAAATCAAATTCTTATTACTTTTATAGGAACGATGATTAAAAATATCTTGTCAATGTGAATTCCAACAAATTATTTATTTTAAAGGGTTTTCAGCAAGAAAAGTCTTAAGACACTAAAAAAAGGTATTAATAAGTAATGCATGATACGTTGATTCATATATGAAACTTATATATTTTATGATTTAGATAAGAAAAGAAAATTTAATTAACTCCCAAAGACGTTTGAGTGGGTAATTAAAGCGCGGAAGTTATTGCATTATAGTAAATGTGTACTATTATTGGTACAAACGTATTATAGGGTTTATGAAAGTGATCTCATCTTCTCCTTATGCCACTTTTAATTCAAAAGAGTGGAATTATCTAGTAAGTAAAAATGAAAAGTTTGAAAATACTCCAATTAAGATTCAAAAGAAATTTCATAGAACTTTTACCTTAAAAAAGATTGAAAAAGATAAACTTTTGCAAGAGAAGAATGAATTGCATCAACAAATGCAAATTGTATTCGCGTAGAAAAATTTCAACTAACAATCTTTTTATTGAATATTATTTTAAGAGATCCAATTGTTTGTTAGATTAGTATAAAGACAAGAAGGTTTTAATTTGGCTGTAGATCGAGAGCTTTTAAAAGAAGTTACCCAAGAACTTTGGAATACTGTAAAAAAATTAAGACCAGAAATTGATAGGCAAACCCGACTTCAATTAGTTTTGAAGGCCTTATTGACTATTGGAGATTTGCCAGATCAAATGCAGGCCGCAATGGTAGTAGGTGTTTGTGCAGAAATGGACAAGAGTGATATTGATAATGTTGAAACTAATTCTCAAACAAAAGATTCAAGCGGAGTTGACACTTCTACAGGAAGAAAAGTAGTTAGAAGAAGTTCAGCTAAATAAACTTTAAAACGATCATCCTTTAATATTCTTTGATTCGTTTTTATTAAGTCGATTGAATAGATAATATGAAATTACAAGTAATAGAGGAACAAATATTGAATGTAAAGTCATCATTAATTCTGTTTGACCCATTCCTATAAGATTTGACTCGCTTGGAAGTTGCTCTGACCAAGTGCCAACCAAATGCCAGGCTTGAGGAATTGATAAGAAAAACATATAAGAGCTATAAGTTAAGTTTATGTTCAGATAAAGATTATCATTATTGAACATTTCTGCTCTCTTTATTCTTATTTCTTAACTAAGTATTTGTAGATTTATAAAAAAGGACTTGATTCATAAATTTATTTTTTTAAGAAGAGTTTTAAATTCTTTTTTACCAATAATTTTTTCAGCTGCATAAGCACCGCTTGCAGAAACAGCTGGAATTCCGATACCTGGAAATGTACTTGCACCGCAAGTAAATAAATTTTTCACTGGAGTTTTGCATCCTGGGGAAAGACCTCTTGCTGCAGATAATGCTGGACCATAACTACCGCAATGGGTATTAGTGAATTTTTTATGAGTAATTGGGGTCCCTAACATCTTTAAATCTATCCTTTCATCTATATCAGGGATGAATTTTCGCACAGAATTAAGGAATATTGAACATCTTTCTTCTTTCATATTTCTATACGCTAGTTCTTTTGGATTTAGGTTTTCCCAAATTTCCCATGGTTCATTTGCCGGAGTATATCCATGAAGAACATGTTTCCCTTTAGGGGCCATATTTTTATCTAAAACAGATGGGATTGAAAATACAGCTATATTTCTTTCTGCGTTTATACCTTTCTCCCACTCATCAACATGTATCGCATGTATCGGCAAATTTTCAAGACCATCAGCATCAAAACCTAAATGTATATGAAGGAAAGAATCGCATTTATTAGGATCTAAGACCTTTGGCTTCCATTTTTTTGAGACTTCATTTGGAATTAACTTTTTTAAATTCCAAACATCAGTATTCATTACAACAGATTCACAACTATAAGTGGAACCATTATCAAGGGTTATACCTGCCGCTAAATTTTTATTGAAGTTTATTGTCTTAACTCTTGAAGAGAGTAATAATTCTCCTCCATTTTTTTTAAATCCATTAATTAAGGCTTTTACAATAGATTCACTGCCTCCTTTGGGGTATTCAAGGTAGGAATTTGGTTCAAACCATTCGTTAAATAAAGTAGCCATAGCAGCTGTATTTGTATCATGCATTGACATACCACTTATCAAAAAGCTCAATAAATTAACCCAATTCCTGAGAAAAGGATCTTCTAAGTGATTATTTACTAAATTCCCAAAACCCTTATTAATTTTTGGTATTTGTTTTATATTAGGTAAGAATTTTGAGGTTAAATTTATTAGATCTAAGAAATTTATTGATTCAGGAGAAAACGAGAGTAAAGGTATTTCATTTATAATTTGGCTAAGAGGTTTTATTCCAGAAATAAATGATTCCCATTCTTTAACAGATTTCTCACCTCTTAAAGTTTTTATTATTTTTTTAAAAGGTTCTTCCCCTACATCAAGATTAAAATTGCCTTCTGGGACTATAACTTGCCACCCTTTGTACTGAAATAGTTCAACTTCTTCATCAAGTAATCTAAGAATTTGCCCTAAGGGATTAGTTGTTGGCCATTTACCTATCCCACTCCATAGGGAAGGTCCAGACTCAAAGGTGTAACCTCTTCTTTTGAAACTGTGAGCAACACCTCCTGGTCGAGAATGTGCTTCACAGATAAGAACTTTTTTACCTGATAAAGATAGAATTGAACCACAACATAATCCACCTATACCACTACCTACTATTACAACATCATATTTTTGCATTAAATATTGATTTTATTTTTTCTTATAAAACTAAATAGCTTTAAACGAAAGTATTTGTTGAAGTTGTAATACTTAGTACAATCGCGAGGAAGAATATATAAGGAACCACTTTGAGAGGTACGTATCCTTGGCTTTTAGAGATGAAATCCATCGATTTAGTTATATTTTGTAATATATTAACGAGATATTGTTCCTTATGTGTGCTAAATCTCCTTTTTTTTTGAAATATTTCGAAACAAAGAAATTTTTCATAGGATTCATATAACCAAGAACATTTTTTCTGAGGTTTTCTTAGTATTTAGTTCTTAGATTGAAATTTATTATGAAGGACTTCCCTGACATAAAAGAGTTAAAACTATTAGAAAAAAATTCTCAAAAGAATGGTAGCGGAATAGTTTATGAGGAATTGTTAGGAATATGGAAGTTTCAGTATGTGTGGGGAAAAGAGTTAGATGAAATAAAAAATATACCTAGTTCGATTCTCCAAGTATTATCTGCAAAACTAGAATTAAAAAAGAAAAATAAAGAAGATCAACTTAATTTCGAAATAAAAAATTCAATTAACCTCGGATTATTAAACATTATCTTTAGAGGCAGCGCCGAGTTAAAAGGGCTTAGACCGTTGTTAACTTTTTATTTTGAAGAATTGAAGATTAGTTTTAGTAATTTTCCAATATTTAGTAAGGAATTAAAAAAACCTGAAGATAAGAAAATGCCTTTTTTCTCTCTTGTAGGAATTAGCACTAAAGATAAATGGATGTGTGCACGAGGCAGGGGCGGCGGGCTCGCAATATGGGTTAAGTCTTAAATTAGTGGTATTCCCCTGGATGATCTACTTTTCTTACGGTTACTTTTTCAACTTTTTGTCCATTAAATCTTAAGAGATCATCTCCTGAAAAATCATATCCCAAGCCTTGACCTATTAGTGCTACATCATCTGCTGTAGAAGAAGATGTAACCTGCTTTTTTAAGTCTTCATCAGACTGCATCTTAATTAAAAATTTTCTTATTTCAGAAAAACTCATCACTATAATTTGATTGATTGATTGATTTTAAATAATTTATAAAAATCTTGTTCTTTTTAAGAACAAGATAAATAGATAATTATTATAATATTTCTATGACTTACCTCTTTCTTTATGTAGTTGGAATAATTCTTATATGGTGGACTTATCGTGTTGGTTGGCTTGAGGCACTCAAAACAGTAGTTAAAGTTATAGTTCCATCTATACTTATTGTTTTATTTAATATTAAGGCTGGAAGATTACTTTTTAAAAGTCCTTTAGTTGGCTTATTAAGCGCTTTTCCCACTTCTATTTTTATTTTTAGAGGTTCACTACCTCTAGTTAGTTATATTAATAATTGGATCGAAAAAAAAATAAATAAGTATGATTCGGAAGTTATAGATACTGATTCTGTCCCTTTGGATGACTAGATTAGTTTAATTTAATCAAAGCCAAGAAATAATTCTTTGTGTACAACAAGAACATCAAATAAAGTTGTTCCGTGAATAGGGCTTAAAGGAATTTTGTCTATATTTAGTGCTTCTGCGCAAATTAAATGAGCATCCCATTTTGTATCGTGATCACTAATTTCAATTGACCACTCGATTACTTTGTTGAAATGATCTGGCATCTCTGAACCAATTTTTCTGCATATTTGACATAGAATTGTCAAAAGAGGAGGCTTTGATGGTCTTTTTAAATCTTTAATAAGACTTGGTTGTGTGAAAATGCTTGTATAGCGGATGTAGTCTATTAATTCATATTCTTCTTTAGTAAGAGCTGCTTGAGATAATGCTCTTTCAAATTCGTCTATGGGGGTTATGGGCCTATCCAAGATATTAGTTGTTGCTGTTTTCTTTCTTTGAAAGATTCATGTTTTCTGAATTAAGTTTTTCTTGATCAATTTCATTCGTTTGACTGCTTTTTATAGATTTAGGCGATTCCTCTTTGTCTTCTTCGTTCATAACTTGATCGATTTCATTTTGAAATTCATTCGACGCTTTTTTAAGACTTTTCAATGTTTTGCCAAGCTGTTTTCCTAATTCTGGAAGCTTTTTTGGACCAAAAATTAAAAGAGCTAAGATTAGTATTACAGTAACTTCAGGCAAACCTACACCAAAAATATTCATAGCTGATAACTAATTACTAATTAGGAAATCTATTATTAAATATAGTCAAATCATTTAAAAATTTCATTCTTGGAATAGCTTTATTAATATTAAAAAATTTTGAAAAATATCATTGTTACTAATACCCCTTTAAAGAAAACGAGCCAAAGTAATTGATAATCACTCAACTTGAATTTTTTTTTATACCAATTTATAAAAGTTTTGTGTTTTTCGATTAATTTTCTTATTTTCACGGAGATAATTTTTTAATGTCACTTATTTTACCTTAATTTCTTGTATCATTATTTTAAAATAATCCTAGATTTCTATCAAATTAGAATATTCTAAAAAATCCTTATCTTATTTTTTCTAAACTAATTTTGTTGCTCTGTTATTGAAACTAATTGCTAAATATCTAAATTAAAAAAAAATGAAGTCCTTATTTATTATTTTTTACCTAAGTTTTTTAATTTATCCAGCTGAAGCGGTTACAACAAAAATGTTTAAAGTATTAGATACATGTGCAAGATATCGACTTGGTGAGATTGATTCTAATGAGGCCATAGAAAAATTAAAATTAAGTAATTCTTCTACTAATCAGCCAAAGGATCTAGTAAGAAAATATTGCTCAGTATTTACTCCAAATGAAAAGATTGAATTTTAATCTTATTAATACAAATTAAATATCCGTTTTTGAATAATCTTTGGCCTTGTTTTGTACTTCTTTAACTTTTTTAAAAGTAGTTATTTTTAAATTAAAAATAACTCCTAAAAAAAGAATTAGAAATAAAAAAATATAAATTATTAATTACATAATATTGAATTAATAAATTAAACTTAGTGTATTTATCTAATTTTTTAGTATCTTTTAAAACATAAAAAGGGACTTTTACATTAGTTATTTGATTTGAAGGCCACAAAAGAATCAAATTTATACTTAATATGTAGATTTATAATTGATATTTTGCAGATCGGAGATAAAATTCCAGACTTTACTTTACTGGATCAAAATGGAATTAAAAGATCAAATAAGGGATTAAAAAATCCTCTCGTTTTATTTTTTTATCCAAAAGATGATACCCCAGGATGCACCATAGAAGTTTGCGGATTTAGAGATAAGTATGACTTATTTAAAGTCTTAGGTTCTCAAGTTTGGGGAGTAAGCAATGGAAGTACCTCAAGTCACTTGGCATTTGCCAATAAAAACAAGTTACAGTACCCTCTACTTTGCGATACCAATAACTCTCTCAGGAAAACTTTTAAAGTTCCTAATGTATTAGGTTTTATGGATGGCAGAGTAACTTATGTTATCGATCGAAATGGAATAGTTAGACATATCTTTAGAGATTTATTGAATGGTCCGGAGCACATCAAAGAGGCCATTAGAGTACTAAAAGAAATTCAAAATAAATAAATATAATTCTCTATGTTTGTTTTTTGTTTTAATATGGTTTTAGCATTTATTTAATCTATGAAAAAAATGGGAATGCAAGCTGTTGATTTGGCTATTGAAAATGGAGTTGATCTTGACGGTACCCCAATCCCTACAAAAATGCTAGATTTATATAATCGAATAATGGATGAGGAGAATAAAAGACAAAGAAGTGGCGTTAAAAAATCAATGAGAAATAGATGCGTCAAAACTGGTTCTAAGCATTTTGATCAAGAAACTTTGAATCAATTATTGATTGACTCAGGATGGGAAGGTCTTAAAGAAAAGGAAATTTTATTTTTTTATAATTAAAAAACAAAATAAACTTTAAAGTCTACTTTAAAAAATTTTTAGGTTGACTTTATACTTAAATTAAAAATGAGAGATAATTCAATTTTTTCTCAGACCTAATTTTTGAATTATTTAAACCACCCTTTTTTTTTAGAGGGCTTTATTTTTTCTTTTTCAGTCTTTATTTTTTTACTTGCTTGTTTGAAAGCTAAGTTGGCTTCTATAACCGTAACTATTGATATAAAAAAAAGACCAGAAATTCCAATTATTTGTTCTCCTCTAGAAGGTTCTGAATTTCCTTGTAAAAAAAATCCTAAAGCGAACCATGAAGTAGCAGCAGCTATTGTTAAAAAATAGGGCTTCCATCTTCTTTGGTATAAGTAACCGGATCCTAAACCAGGAAGAAAATTCAAAAATGATGCTACCCAGCCTTTTGAAGATGCAATTATCTCGTCTCTTGAGGGATTAGACATTAAAATTAGGTATTTATTAGATGTACATTTATGTAAGCAAAAGATATGGCTGCGCAAATCACCCAACTAAAGGGTAGGAACATTCTTATTTTTTCTTTATTATTTTCCATTTATTAATTATGTAAAATATTTTAAAGATCTGTGGATTAATGGTTATCTTAAAACTAGAAAAATTAAAAAAAGACGGCTAATAACCGTCTTTTAAAAAATTAATTACTCTAAAAATTAATTATTTATTTTTTGAAGCAGAGAGTAATTTAAGTTCTTTCTTTACCTCTTTTTCTCTCTCTTCAAGATGTTTTAGTTGAGCTTTAAAAGCATCTTCAAGTCTTACTCTTTGAGTTTTAATTTCATTAAGTTCTTCTTGATGTTGGTTTTTCTTTAGCTCCTTCATTTCACTATCAGAAATAACATATATTTGGCGATATGAAGGTGTTTCAAAAAGAAGATCAAGCATTGAATACATAAGTGACCTTTGAATTAGTACAAATCTAATATCTGATAATTATTTGAAATGTGTAAGGATAAATACCGAAGATATTGATACGGCAAATACACCGAATTTCGGTTTACCTAACATAACCGGCCAGTATTTACCGATCAAATTTTAAGGAATGTTTTAAAGTATTTAAGAGATAATTCTAAAAAGTCTAAATTTATAAGAACTAAAAATGGATTTAATAATTACTAAAACATTAGTAATCCCATCTAAGGAAATTAAGTGGCGATTTTCCAGATCCTCTGGTCCTGGAGGGCAAAATGTAAATAAAATTGAAAGTAGAGTAGAGATTATTTTTAATTTAGAAGATTCAAAAGTCTTAAATGATTATCAGAAGGCAATTCTTAAGATTAATTTGAAAAGCAAATTAGTGAATAATAGTTTATGTTTAGCTGTTCAAGAACACAGAAATCAATTATTAAATAGGCAGTTAGCTTTAATTAAATTTAGTTCAATTATAAGAGGCGCATTAAATAAATCATCTAAATTAAGAAAATCTACAAAACCTACCAAAGCATCACAACAGAAAAGAATTGAGTTTAAGAAAAAACGAGGCAAGTTGAAAAAAAGTAGACAAAAAGAAAAAACATATTAATCATAAGAAAACTAAATAAATATTTTCCTCGAAAATTCTAATGAAAGCATATGATTAGTTTAATTTCATTTCGGTTTATTGAATTCAAATAATGATTTCTGGTTAATTGACTCCAATTCTGTAGGAGTGATGCGTTTCTACAAAGATAAAGAGCATTCTGATAGATCTATTACTTATATGTTTATTGAGGAAGGAATCATTATGGGAATTCATGGAGATAATCCACCTTTAATGAAAACTAGAAAAAAAATTGTTATTGAAGAGGCAAGATTATTATGGCAAAAATTGTTAAATGAAGGTTGGCAAAAAACTAATAAAAAATGGTGAGAAAAATTCAAAAAAACTTTTTTAAATTTCAGGAAATAAATATTCCTTTTGGATATAGCTTTCAAATTTCATATTGTTGTAAAAATCCCCTTTTTTGATGTCGTTTTTATATCTTCTCAACATAATTAGATAGTTTGTAAATCCAAAAAGTACTAAAAAGAAATAAATCTTATTCCTGCCACTAAGTTCATATGACTATTAATGTTTTTTTAATCTGACAATTATTAATCAATAATCAATCGCTATTTATATCTAATTAAAGGATCTAAAAAAAACCTCTTTGATTTTAAGAAATAAAAAAGACACAACAAAAGCAATATTAAAATTGCGCTAAAGCTTCCTATTGGGTTTGGAATATTTTGTGTAAAAGGTCCTGCTAAAAAAGAAGGCGTATTTTCTTTGAATTCAATTAATCCGTTGTTTATAAAGAACCAAATACCAACAAGTCCTCCATGAATACCTATGCAATTCCACAATGAGCCTTTATCTCTAATTCTTACTAATGATAGAAATATCCCGAGTAAAAAAAATCCTAAACGTAATCCAATAATGTTCCAAAATATCTCATTTGATAAATGATGAACTAAGCTAAAAGCTAAAGCTTGTAAAGTAATTGCTATTTTTGTTCCATATTCAAATTTTAATTCTTCTAGTAACCACCCTCTAAAAATTATTTCCTCTGCGAATCCAACAGCTAATCCTAGTACAATAGAATTTAATAATATTCTAGGCGAGAATTCACCTATCCAAGAAATAAAATTATTTTGCAATAGTGGTACCAAAATTAAAATTATTAAAACTAAAGAAAATAAAATACCTTTTGAAAAATCGACAAAGTTTTTTAATAATTTGTGTTTAGTTATCCCGAGAAGTACCCATGTACTTGATATGTTCCATCTTATATAAAACCAATATGGGACAAAAAAGATAAAAAGTAAGAAAGTAAAAATAGTACCAATTAAAGATAAATTTTCTCTTTCAAAATCAAGAAATAATAACGGCTGAGATAAAATCCAACCAATACCATAAAGAATTGGAATAAAAAATATAGTTGATAAAAATCTTGGTCTTAAAAGAAAAAAACTTTTAGTGAATTTTATTAAATTTTTCATTTGTTTTGAATATTAATTTATCCCCCTTTGCCTTTGATTATTCTGAATACTTGTTCAAAAAGAATTGACTTTTTCTCTTTACTATAATTTATATTTTTTGAAAGATCAGATAAATCTCTATAAAATCCAATAGTTATTTTGTCTTCTTTTTCACTAGGCCATAATAAGTCTGAGACCTTTTTATATTTTTCTTTATAATTTTCTGTATTCAAATTTTTTTATATCCTAATAATTTAAATTCTACTGATTGCAAATGATTAAAAGTGATGTTTATTAAATTTGTGTATTTATTTAAATTTATGGCTATTAGTCTTTCTACGTTAATTTTTACATTATTATCCCCATTACTTATTTTTGCAGTAATAGTGTCTGTTTACTTGTTTCATTAGGATAATATTTATCTAATAATAAAAATTAATTTAAGGGTGTATTATCCCTGCTTTTTCTAATGCGAAAGATAAGACTGCAATTATCGCCATTAGAGTTAGAATCTTGTTCTTATTAATGAAATCCATAATAAACATTAAAAATTTATTTATTAATTTTATATATAAGATAGTAGGTAATTAAATATTATAACAGTCCTAATAGAAGCTATTTTTGTAGGAGATTAAAACCAACTGATAGTGATAAAAGAATAATTTATTTTATTTTATTTTATTAAACTGAATAACAGAAAATTGTAGACTTTAATTTTTCCATTTATCTATAAAAAACAAAGGATCATTAAAATCCTCTTACAGATTAAGAAAAAAGTAAATCAGCATATTTACGGATTTACTGAAAACAGAAAAAGAAGTAATTTATAAATGTTGAGTTAGGAGGCAATCTAAATGATTGATAGTCCGCCTGAAATTTAGCAAATTCCAAAATATAGGAAGCGTATTCCTGAGCATGGGATTATTCGAAAATTAAAGTTCAATCAATTAGTCTGATAAGACTTCGCTTTATAATTACTAGCGATATTAGGGACTCAATTTATCGAGAAAAATCCCCGAATTCACGTATTCAAGGTTTATGAGTAAATAGACTTTAAAATATGTAATTTTATATCCTTTAAGAAGGAAATGAGATATTAAAAAAGGACTGCTCAAGCAGTCCTTTTTTATTTTTAAGAAATTATTTCTAAACTAGACTTCTTTTTGGATAATATTGATTTATAAAGTAATTCAAAATATTTGAAAATGACATATAGAGTCTTGTTTCCGCAAATTGAAGTACGTGAAAAGGGGTTTCTAAAAGTTAGTGATATTCATACTATTTATTGGGAAAGATCTGGCAATCCAAATGGCAAAAAAATACTTGTT
Organism: Prochlorococcus marinus str. MIT 9302; assembly: GCF_000759975.1. GTDB lineage: Bacteria > Cyanobacteriota > Cyanobacteriia > PCC-6307 > Cyanobiaceae > Prochlorococcus_A > Prochlorococcus_A marinus_M. Next base: position 21,260 of record NZ_JNAM01000010.1, read on the forward strand.
ATTCATGGAGGTCCAGGAGGAGGAAGTCAACCAAGATATAGAAGATACTTTGATCCAGATAAATTCGATATTATTCAATTTGATCAAAGAGGTTGCGGATCCTCAACCCCTTTCTCTGAATTAAAAGAAAATACTACTAATTATTTAGTTGATGATATTGAGAAATTAAGGATCTTATTGAAAATAGATAGTTGGCATCTTTTTGGTGGATCTTGGGGCTCAACACTTTCACTTGTATATGCAATTAAAAATCCCTCAAGAGTTATGAGCTTAACTTTGCGAGGAATATTTTTATGTAGAAAATTTGAATTATCATGGTTCTATCAATATGGTGCAAGTGAGATATTTCCCGATGAATTTGAAAAATATATTGCTGTAATACCAAAAGAAGAAAGGAATGATTTAATAAGTTCTTTTTATAAATATCTAACATCTTCAGATGTGGAGCTTAGATCAAGAGCAGCAGCAGCTTGGACAAAATGGGAACTCTCAACTAGTCATTTAATCAATAAAAAATTCGATTTTGATAAGTCCCAAGTTAATTCTTTCTCAGATGCCTTCGCAAGGATCGAATGTCATTATTTTATTAATAATATTTTCTTAGAAGATGATTTTATTTTGAAAAATATAAAAACAATAGAATCGATACCAACAAAAATAATTCAAGGAAGATATGATGTCGTATGCCCTGTTAGGAGTGCTTGGGATCTAAATAAGAAATTAAAGAATTCTGAATTAATTATTGTTAATGATGCTGGGCATTCAATGAGTGAGAAAGGTATAAGTATCGAATTAATAAAAGCTTTAAAAGGAATTTAAAATTTCTAATAAAATAATAATTTTTTTTACAATCAAATTCCATTATCTTCAATATTTTGGGCTATACTCCTAAGAAGTTCAACGATATCAGAATCTTCGCATTTAGTATCCTCCTTAAGCAAAATGCACTCGTCTCTAATACTTAGATTAGTACTCCACCATATACCTGAACTATTGGTATCGTCCCATTCAAATCTTTCAGACATAATTGATTAAATCTAATTAAAACATTAAAGCTTGCATTACTTCTTCGTGGATTTATATACTTAATTTCAAAATTAAAAAATTTTTGAATAAATAAAAATCAAAAAAAAATGAGAATAACAAAAATACTTTGGGAGGATAATTATGAAATCGCTCTACTAAATTTAAATACAAAATTTGTTCAAGGGTTAAAAACTGGAAGTCTCCCTAAAAATATATTTAAAGAATATTTAGCTCAAGATTATTTTTTTTTAGAGACTTTTGCTAGGGCATATGGTCTTGCCGTTTCTAAATCAAAAGATAAATATTCCATAAGGAAGTTAAGTGAACTTCTAATGGGTGTTTCAGAAGAGTTAATTCTTCATGAAACTTATGCAAAAGAATGGGGTATTGATTTGTCTAATAACTATATAAAAAAAGCTACTAAAAATTATACAGATTTTCTTGATGATACGGCTAAGAGACTTAGCTCCATTGAAATAATGTTTGCAATGACTCCATGTATGCGACTTTATTCTTGGATAGGAAAAAGTTTATATCAAGAGGATTTTGATGATAAATATAAAGAATGGATAATTACTTACTCTGATGAGGGCTTTGAAAATTTAGCAAATTCACTAGAAAATCTTATTGAGACCAACAAAGAATCATATGATATTAATCAGGCAAGATATTTATATAAAAAAGCAATGGAATTGGAGTTGGATTTTTTTAATGCATATTCAGATTTCTAATTTAAATTTAGAATATTTTTACGATATTTATAAATTCTATTTAATCAAATTATGTATTCTAAAATTGCACTTTCAATAGGTGGTAGTGACTCTGGAGGTGGAGCAGGTATCCAGGCTGACCTAAAAACTTTTATGGCCCTTAAAGTACATGGATGCTCTGTTATTACATGTATTACCGCACAAAACAGTATTGAGGTTACATGCGTTGAAGCAGTAGACAAGAATACTTTATTAAGTCAGTTAGATACTTTATTTTCTGATTTTGGTATTAATGCTTTAAAAACTGGAATGTTACTTAATGAAAGGATAATTGATGATACTGCATCCAAATTAAATACATATAAAATAACCAAAATTATTGACCCAGTTATGGTTACAAGAACTGGGTCTAAATTATTGGAAGATTCTGCAATTAATGCTTATAAGAAGCTCTTATTACCAATTGCAGATTTGGTAACCCCAAATATTTATGAAGCAAATCTACTTTCTGGTTTGGAAATTAGGAGTAAAGAAGATATCGAAAATTCCGCAATAAATATTATTGGGATGGGAGCTAAAGCAGTACTTATAAAAGGTGGCGGTTTAATAGATATGAAAGGTAAAGATTTTTTCCTTGATTTAAATGGTAGAAAAGAGTGGTTGTTTAATAATTTTATAAATACAAAAAATACACATGGTAGTGGGTGTACATTAAGTGCTGCTATTTGTGGTTACAAAGCTTTAGGTTTTGAGCTACTCGAATCCATACAAAAAGCAAAATTATTTGTTGAAAAATCTTTAGAAAATTCTTACAAAATAGGATCTGGCCCAGGTCCCTTAGGTCATCATTAATTATTTATAAAAGAAAGGTTAGAACCACCATTTCCTGTAGGGCTTTTTTAAAAATAAGATTTCTTCTTTCTCCCATCCACCCTCCAACCACTCAAGATGCTCAAGCAATAAAGATTCACTTTCTCTTTTGCTTAATTGCCCAATTCTATTTGCAATACCATCAAACCTTACTTTCATCAATTCTTCAATCTTGACGTTATTCATAGGTTAAACAGTAAATTTTTTCTACTCAAACTTGTATAGATTTTTTTGTCAAGGATTTAATTTTATTTTTATATAAGCAGTTCTCAAATATGTATTAAATACAACTTTTTAAAATAGATAGTAATTAAGACTTATTCACATAGATTTAATTAAAGATTAATTTATATAAAAATACATTAATTATGAATAAAGAAGAAAAAGCAAAGCAAAAAACTATTTTAAACGTGGGCTATTGTGAAACCACCTCTGAATGGATTAATAGAATTATTACTGAACTGGCAGATGAAAACAAGAATTTTGTAGACTTGTCAGTTATTTGCGCTTAAGTTTTTGATAACTTGATTTTATTTTGATTTATTTTCAAGAAGCTATTAACTTAAGATAAATTTAAAAGATATTTTTGTGATGTGAATCCTAATAAAAAAAACATAGAAATAATTAAACAATTTAATTTATCTCCTCATCCTGAAGGTGGATGGTTTAGAGAAATAGTAAGGAGTAAGAATTCTCTAATAAGGGAAGACGGCCAAATAAGAAACCTTATTACTGGAATTTATTATCTTTTGGAGGGAGATGCAAAAAGTGCTTGGCATAGAGTAAAAAATGCAGATGAAATTTGGATTTATCTTAGAGGTGATCCTTTGAATTTATGGTGTCTAGATAATGATAATAAGTTAATTAGAAATTTAATTTTAGATTCTAATAATCCCGTAGAAATGATTCCAGCTGGATATTGGCAAGCGGCAAAAAGTGCAGGAGAATTTACATTGGTGAGTTGTTGTGTTGGTCCTGGGTTTGATTTTAAAGATTTTGAATTGCTAAGAAATACAAATCATATTTCTAGATTAGATAAAGCAATTAATGATCTTATTTAAAATATTTTTTCGTTTATATTTTTGAAATTATCCTTTAGATTTATAGGGCTGCTTAAATCAATGTATTTGGGATGAATCAAAATTCTGTCAAAACAATTGGTATTAATGATGAATCAAGAAAAGATTCATACTTAGTATATGTAAATCAGGTTGATGGATTAAAAGGCATTCTTAATAGGGATTTTGAAGAATGGTCAAATTTTGATAGTTGGGAAAGTATTTCAGTTCAGCAATGGATTTTTTCTAGGGCTTTGGAGGTTTTCAGATGTATGAAAATTGATATTAAATGCGATTGTTGTGAACATAATGATTTAATCCCAAATTATTCTGAGAGCATTAAAAAAGAAAAATGCTTTGGTAAAAAAAGTGCTTACATGATTGAAAAAGTTGTAGATGAAATTGTATTAGCTAAGGCAAGAAGAGAAAGTGATGGAACATATTCTGCATAAGATTCATAAATATCTATGGAGTGAAAAATCTTTTACTTACCAGTGAAAATTATTAGAAGAACCAATCGTTAAATTTCTAGTGGAAATCTTATGGAACTTAAAGTGTACCGAATCACTGAACTCCTTTTCATCTGAGTAATTCACAAGATCTACTGGGTCGATGTTTTCATCGAACCATGCATCATATTCAATATGGTTTGGTTCAGCAAAATAACTCATATCCAATTAATAGCTAAAGAAAAATTTACAAAAGGTACATTCAATACCAAATAAAGATTATTTTTTTAGCTAATTCATATTGAAAAAGGCTTAAAAATCTAAATTTAAAGATAATTTAAATGTTTTTTAAATATGGTTTCTAAATTGAAATCACATTAATGATTTTTATTTATGGCTTACTATCACGTTCATGGACTTATTCCAGATGGAATTTCTCAGTCCGAAGGTTACAAGATGTTTGAGCAGTATATTGCTTCCGGTGCACCGATGGATAATTTTGATGGATTTGAATTAGTAAGTAGATTCCATGCGCCTGAAACAGGAGAGGTTTTTGTTACTTTCAAGGCTGAAAATCACTTAGCAATATCTCAACATTTTGGGGTTTGGAGAGCGAAATTTGGTCTTGATTGGAATATTACTGCTGTTTTAAATGATGATGAGGTTATTCAAAGAAACAAACAAGTTGCTAATGCTGTTGAAGCAATGGGATAATTCAATTGATTGACAGTCGATCTAAAATAAGGAGCAAATAGCTCCTTTTTTTATGTCTATTGAAACTACTGTTTTTACATTCAAAATAAGTGTCCCTTTTAAGGAATGGGCTGCAGTTTATGACAGCCAAGAAAATATACAAATGAATAAAGAAAGAGGAATTGTTTGCTTATATAAAGGTGTAAAGAAAGATGATCCAACCAGTGTAATTCTTATTGAACAGGGTGAAGAAGGTAAATCAATAGTTATGTTTGAAGATCCAGCAGTGAAACCATTAATTGAGAGTGCAGGTCATATTTATGATTCGACTGTCATATCAAGTTATTTTTAAATTAAGAGTTCTAAAATAAGTTTTAATTATTTTTTTATTTGTGCTTCTTCTAATTTCTTATAAATTTAATGATTCAAACTCCCAAGAAAAGGGATCAAAAATGCTAAAGAAATGGTATGACAACGGAGGGCCACAAAATATACCAAGGAGTTATGACCTTAAATCTAGGATTTTTCTCCCTCAATATGGCAATGGTTACTCTGTTGTAGATACTGATTCTTTAAAAACTATTTGGCGAAAATGGCAACCTTGGAGAGGATTATTGGAGTTTACTATTGAACTTTGTGCATGTTTAGATCAAACGGTGGCTCTATATTGTTAATCAAATGCGTTCTAGTTTTACCTTTTAATTAATGGCTAAATCTCATTGGTTGATTAATCCAAACAGGACAGAAGTAAAAAGGTTTATAAAAAACGATAAGAGTGTTGATGGAGTTTTTGAGTATATGTTTGTAGATACTGGAAAAATAGTTGGTGTGTTGGGAAAAGAGCCGCCTTTAATGATAACAACGATTTCTGTAGATATAGATTTAGCTAGAGAAATTTATGAAAGGTTAATCTCTCAGGGATGGAGTAAAACTGAAGAAGTTTGGTCAAAAAAAGAGAGCTAGATCTCTACTCTAGGAATCTTTTTAGTTAACTTTTAACTCAGGGAGTTTTTTTGCCTTTAAAAATCATCAGCAAAGGTATACCAATAATCATTAGGCTTCCATCAATTAATAAAAAAGTATTGAGATTCATTTATCAATTCCTTCTGGGATATCCCATTTAAGGGGAATCCCCTTTTTTACTGAATGTTTTTTCATATCATCCATTTATTTTCTGATTTTGTTGTTGTAGGCTAACTATTCTTGATCATCGGAACCTAGACCATAATTCATTGTCGCTGCAATATAAATTCTGTGCATTCTGTATGAAGATAGTGCCATAATTAAATGCTATGAAAATAAAGGACTTTTGGATTATCCTTTACTAAGATACAGAAGATTTGAAAATAATATGAATCTTAAAAATATAACCACTTATAAATTAAAAATTAGTAATAAATTTTCAATTACTGAATCCTTAAATTTTAATAATTTTGGCGGTAGTTGACCTAAGGGCTATGCCCTCGTTGGGACTTGAACCCGAGACCTCTCACTTACCAAGGGAGTGCTGTGATCTATCAAGAGTCCAGTTAAATATCGGATTTTTTTTATGGCTCCCTAAGAATCTAGTGCTTTATGAGTCAGATTTTTATCAACTAATGCAATAGGGATTGCTGAAAGACCTACTGCAAAATAATCTATTGCGTTTAAATTTTTTTACTGATTTTGAGTAGATATTAGCTGTAAGGATTGCTCCAAAATTTACTAAAACTACAGTCAAGACCAGTAGCTCGATAGCGAGGTTGGTCATAAGATTACCCTCCTTAAACTTATACGAAAACTCTATAACGACTTTGTAAGTATTGAATAGAGTTTAAATTCTTATTTTTGGGAGTCTAAATCTTTTTTAGTTAGTTGCTTTTTTCCCCTTTGCAATCATCACTACTGGTACTAAGAGATAGGTGAAGAAAGAGATTAAGAAAATGTCGATGTTCATGGATTTCACTATAAATTTTTTAAATCTTGCTCTATTTTCTCAAGTTTTTTGTTTAGTTCTATTTTCTCCTTCAATAGAGCTTTTTTCTTTAACTGAAGTTCTTTGTTAAATGGAGAATTGAAGTACTTTTTGTAAGCTAGAAAAAATACAGCCAGTGCTACAACAATCCCTATCGCGCCAATTATGAGTATGGGCGAAGATGGAAAATCGTAGAATGGTACAGAGAGTAAAAGCATTTAAACGAAACCTGGAATTATTTGGCCTGTTGTTAAGTAGGCTCCAACAGCAGCAATTAATCCAAGCATTGCGAATCTGCCATTAATAGTTTCTGCAAGAACTTTTTCTTTTTCGATTGTTTTTACTTTAGGGTTTGAATTTGTCATTGGATTTGAATTTAGATAGTTTAAATTTTCGTTTTGAAATTGCTTGGTTAGATAAGCAACGAGGACAGCTGTGAAGAATACCATTACAGCTAAAAAACCTGAAAGAGGAGACATTAAAAAATACCTGGAATAATTTGGCCTGTAGTTACATAAGCTCCCAAAAGTGCAACTAAACCGATCATTGCCCAACGACCATTAATTTTTTCTGCGTTTTGAGGATATCCATCGTAAGAAACAGATTGATCAACATAAGGACGAGGCTCAGTTGGAAACATATTTTGCCTTCCGCCTGATTCTGTAATTATGTATGAAGAATTAGTCATTAAGTTAAGTAATTTAATTGTTAACAAACGTAACATCCTTATTAACTAATGTAAAGAAAAAGGTTAAAAATATGTGTAATTCGGTACTTTTAAAGCAATATTGATACAGATCCGTAACAAATAGTAATTTATTTTTAAAGTTGAAGCTAATAATTAAAAGATCATGGAGATATGAAAAAGCTTCCTCGAATTTGTTTTTAATTGATCAAAATTAGAGAATGACAGATCCTATTCTCTACTTGTCAATGATCCTTGGGCTGGGAGGCGTTTATGTCTTAATTGCCTCTTTCAATGATGATGACGATGACAGTGATGATGATGGTGAAAAATATTTATTTAATCTCGAATATGCAAAGGGGGGAAGATAGCCTTAATAATACAAAAATACTTCTTGCGGAATGTTATTTCATTTGGCAATATTAGTAACCGACTCCAAAATTGGCACATCCGAGTTGGATGTTTCCATTAATGGCCAGATAGAACTGAAGGAATAAAAGTCAGGGATTTTCTAATATTTTTCTTTCGGTTCAGCTGTTAAAAAGCTCCTACACACATACTGATAAACAATGAAAATTATTAAGAGACTCAGGTCGCTCCCTGGCGATTCTCTGAGTGTTATACGCCGCACTCCGCCACTTGTCTTCGCAATGGCAGTCTTATCTCTCGGAGGTTTTATAGGCGCCTCCACGGTCCTTGTGAGAGGGTTCAGAACGGTTGAGAATACTATCACTGTTACAGGTGCAAGTACTGAAAGTTTTGAGAGTGATATTGCAAAATGGTCAGTCCAGGTAAAGACCTCAGGTAAAACTCAGATTGACTCATTTACCAAGCACAAGGAGTCCATTAATAAGACAATGGAATTCCTTAAAGCAAATGGAATTGAGGACAGCATAAAGCAGGATGTTTATCTTGGACCTGCGAGTATCAGTGAATATAAAACAAGGAATCCCAAGACTAATGAAATCATTAGAACTGAATGGATTACTTATCAGAATATTGAGATTGAAAGTAGGGATGTTTATAACATCCAGAAGACTCACAGTCAGATAACAGAATTGCTTGGGAAAGGGGTAAGGGTGAAACCAAGCCGTCCTGAATTCACCTATTCAAAGCTGGCTGATAAGCGCGTTGATATGCTTGCGAAGGCAGCAAAGGATGCCAGAGTTAGGGCTGAAGCTATTGCTCTTCAGGCAGGTTCTGAAGTAGGTGGTTTAAAGAGAGTGAATACTGGAGTTTTTCAGATAACAGTTCCTAATTCCACCAAGGTAAGTAGTTGGGGATCTTATGACACCACCACCATCAAGAAAGACATCACTGCGGTTATGGGAGTAACTTTTGCTGTTAAGAAGTAACTTAGGGAGTCTTCTTTTTTCCTTTAAGAATCATCAGCAAAGGCAGACCAATAAGCATCAGACTCCCATCAATTAATAAAAAAGTATTCAGATTCATTTATCCATTCCTTCAGGGGTATCCCAATTAAGGGGTATCCCTTTTTTAACTGGTTCTTTTTTCATATCATCCATCTCTTTTCTGATTTTGTTATAGTATGCCAACTCTTCTGGATCATCAGAACCAAGACCATAATTCATGGTCGCTGCAAGATAAATTCTGTGCATCCGGTATGACGATAGTGGCATTACTGAAGACAATCTCTGTTAAATATATATGAATTTAAGACAAAATGCTGGTCTCTGAGAAACCTGTTATTGCAATCGATTACGAAACCCCTTCATAATACACAGGAAGAAGGCGGAAAAGAAAAGAAATTGAGTGGGGACTACTTACTGGATGTGTGTACATCATCATTGTAAGGACTGAAATAAACCACTCTCAACAACAACTAAACTACTTATATTTGATACGTGGGTATGTGTTTAAACACATAATGCACGTACTGTATGTAGGTCCCTAAAGGTTGAGTATTAGTATGTTTTGACTAATACTTTATCCTTTAAAAGTTTTTGACAATTCGTACTCTGAAGTTGATAAATATTGTAGATTCAATAATAATAAAACAAAAAAAATTTGTTTTCTGTAAATGGATGAGAATAAAATAAGACCTTATTTTAGAAATTCAAATAGTGAACTAATTAGTATTGGTGAATCACTCATAAGGCAGAAAAATAAAAGACAGCTTATTTATTTAAAAGAGGAAATTAGTTTTAGAAAAAAAGCTAATTCAATTAAAAAACTTCAAATAATAAGAGAAAAAATAAATATATTTTTAGAGACCTTATCTTATGAGGAAAAAAGTAAGAAGAGTTTCTTAGATAAATCATCAGAAGAATCAGATAGTATTCAATCGAGAAAGGCAGATGAGATGAAATTTAGATCATCTTTTCAATCAAATTTAAGGACTAAGAGAGAAGATAAACCGATTTCGGATTTTAAAAATATTTCTAAACCAATAAAAGAGAAAACTAATGATGAAAAAATTAATCGGACAGAAGAATTTAAAGAAACTAAGCCAAGTGAATATAGTGAAATTGAAGATGATGTGAATGATCTTGATAAACCTAAAGTTAAATCAAGGGAAATTATTATTCCTGCTGGTTTCTCTTCAATTAAAGACTATTTAGTTTACAAATTAAAAAATAATACTTCGCAAAATGAAGATCAAAAAGAAAATAATGATGACTCTCTATCTAAAAACTATACAGATCAAGAAAAAAATGTATTTGAAAAAATAAAATCTTGGGCAGACGAACTAGTAGATTTGTCTGGAAGAAATGACTTGATAAGTTTTAGACAAACAAAAACCACTTCCTATATCCCATCTGATGAAATAGTTGAATCTCTTTTAAATGGAGATTCAGTAAGTGTTTCCGATTTAGAGGATCTTGAAGCTGAGGGCAATATTAAAGGTTCTGTAAAAGAAGCTATTGATAATTATGAGCAGTATGGAATAGAGGTTTTTAGTCTTATATCTGGCTTCGCAATCTGGAAATCTGAAATGGTTAGTAATGCATATTCCCCCTTGCTTTACTACAAATTATCTATTGATAATCCGAAAGAAAAAAGAATAAAGAATATTACTTTTTCAATAAAGAATATGGAGCCTGAAGTTAACCCTGCTTTAGTACTTCATTTGAATAGAAGAATGGGTGAAGAAATTAGTGATGATTTATTGAAATTGGCTCAGCTTGAAGGAGAAGAAATGGTAAGAGGATATCTGCTAGAAGAAATTTCAAAAGACCTTGAATTCGAAATAGAAGAGGGTTATGCAATGAAAAACTTGCGTTATTTAAAATTTCCAATGGTTAAAGATATTTTGTCTGCTGGCGATGCTTTGATGAATAATTTATTAATTACGGCACTAGCTGGAGATAGAAATTCTATGCGAAAGCTTAAAGATGATATTAAGGATGTTGATATCAATGAACCAGATTATATTCCTCCTGCGAATGAATTTCTTGTTCTTGATGCAGACTCAAGCCAAGAATTTGCTATAAATTCTGCTCTAAAAGGACAAAATCTTGTAATTGAAGGACCTCCAGGGACAGGTAAAAGTCAAACAATTACAAATTTAATTTCTAGCTTGATAGCACAAGGTAAAAGTGTTCTGTTCGTCGCAGAAAAAAGAGCAGCTATTGATGCTGTAAAAAAAAGGATTAATAAGGTTGGACTGGAAGATTATTTTTTAGATTTGCATTCCATAGATACCTTTATAAAAAGACCGGCAGAATCATTCAGACAACAACTTGAAAGTATATTGAGCTATCGAAAAAGAAGAGTTCAAGAGAATAATAATTTAACTAGATCGAGAGATATTCTTGTTTCAAGAAGTCAAGCAATGAAAAGCAAAAAAAATATTTGGAATGCTTCTTATCTTGATGTTTTGAATCTTGCGATTAAAGCAAAAAAAAATAATGATTTTGCTCATGATATAACTGATCAAGAAATTGATAATCTTAATCCTGAATCTTTAAAAAAGCTAGAAACTTTATTAGCAGAATTATCTAGATTATCTTTAGATATTTTTGTAGATGAAAGTTTTCCTATGAGATTATCATTCCTAGAATCAAAAATAAGGACTCCTTCTCATATTCAAAAAATTTATATTTCAATAGATAATATTAAAAAAAATATTTTAGAAATTTATAAATGGAGACAATTCCAAAATGAAACCAATGAATCAAATACTGATTCATTAGAGAAGATATATAAAATTGAAAATTCAGTTTCAGAAGTTTTGTCTAATCAAATTTTAGATTTGAGTAAAGATTTTATTCTTGAAAAAGAAAAAATTAATTATTTAAGAAATATTTTTAGGAAAAATTTTATATTTAGATGGTACTTTTTTCTCCGTGATAAATCATATCGAGATTCACTATCGATTTTTAAAAAAATAATATTTAAAGAAAAAGAAAAAAATTATGAAAATATTTTTAATGGTTTAAGAATTCTGGATATTAAGAAAAATCTAGAATTAGAAAAAGTCAAAATTATAAATTCATCAAATAATATTTTTGAAGTGATCAATTTATTAAAAGAAAATTTATCACAGTTGAACAATTTCTTGGATAAGGAATTAAACCAAAATTCAAGCATTGAGAAAATAAAAAAAACCAATGAAATACTTCAGAAAAATAGAGAATTAATTCCTAATCTTATAAAAATTAACGAGCTTCTAAATGAATTGCTTGACTTAGGCCTGTCACAAGATAATTTATTCGAAAATATTTTAAAAGATTTTCAAAATGGATTTTCATATTCCAGAATTTTTCAAAGAGTTACTCTTGGTTGGTGTGATTCAGTAGAAGAATTAATGAGAATTGAAAGTCCTTCACTTTCAATTTTTAATAGAGATTATCTTGATGATATTGTTGATGAATTCAGAAAGGATGATTCAGAGCATATAGAAAAATCTTTCGTCAGGATAAGTACAATTTTAGATAATAATGCTTTTGATTCATTAAATAATAATCCCAGCGAGACTCAAATTTTAAGGCAAGAATTAGCGAGGTCTAGGAAGTTTAAACCTGCAAGAGAGTTATTTGAGAAAGTATCAAACGTAGCAAAAAAGCTTAAGCCCTGCTGGGCTATGAGTCCTTTAGTTGTTTCTAAAGTAATGCCCTCTTCAGAACCTTTTTTTGATGTAGTTATTTTTGATGAAGCTAGTCAGATCGTTCCATATGATGCAATTACTTCAATTCTAAGGGGGAAACAAACTATAGTTGCTGGTGATTCCAAGCAATTGTCACCTACTTCAACAGCATTCTTCGCTACTGGTAATGATGTAAATTCAGTTGCAAATAGCGTTGATGATGATGGATTTAGTGCGGTTGACGAAACTGAATCATTGCTTGATGCAGTAAAGGAGGCTTTACCTCCTGTTTATGGAACTAAAAAACTTTTATGGCATTATCGTTCTGAAGATGAAAGATTAATATCTTTTTCTAATTGTCATCCAGAACTTTATCAAAAGAAATTAATTACTGCTCCATCGGTTTCATCAAATCCTCCATTTATATATCATCAAGTTGAAGGTGATTTTAACGAGATTAGTGGTAAGTCTCCCGAGGCTGAATGTAGAAAAACTATTGAATTATCTATAAATCATTTAAAAACAAAGCCAAATGAAAGTTTAGCTGTAATTGCTTTTGGTGCTGAGCATGCAAGAAGATTAGAAAAAGAATATCGAAAACAAACAGGAGATGAAGATTTTTCAATAAGTCCTGAAGATCGACCAGAGGAGAAATTTATTATTCGTCATTTGGAAACTATTCAAGGAGATGAAAGAGATGTTATTTTTCTATCAACCGGATATGGACCAAATAGTGCTGATAAATTACGTCAGAATTTTGGTCCTATTAATTTAGATAATCCAAAATTCTTTGGTCTTAGAAGATTAAACGTAGCAATTACAAGAGCAAGAAAAAGAATTGAAATTATTTCTACAATTGATCCATATAAATATGATGATAATCAATTAAATCAAGTTAGTAAAAAGGCTTTTATTCAATATTTGAGATATGTAAAAAGTGGAGGAACTGATCTTGGTGATTTATCAATAGAATCGGTTCCAATGAATGCATTCGAACAGGATATATATGATTCATTAATTGATAGAGGAATAGGACTTGTTCCACAATATGGCGTGTCTGGATATAGGCTTGATTTTGCGGTGCAACATCCTAAAGAAAAAGGTAAATATATTTTGGCAATTGAGGCCGATGGAGCTACATATCATTCATCTGATACTGCAAGAGATAGGGACCGAATAAGACAAAGTCATCTTGAAAGATTAGGATGGAAATTTCATAGAATATGGTCTCGAGAATGGTTTAAAAATAAAGAGCAAGAAATTGAAATAGCTTTAATTGCAATTAAACAAGCACTAGATGAATATGATTTATAAATTAAAATTTTAAATTTTTTAATTTTTTTCTAAAAAATTCAAGGCTAAATTTTTCAGGTTAAAAAATTTTAATGGAACAATATATTCATTATTTTTTTCTTCAATTAACCCAAAAATATAATAGCCTCCTAACCATCCAATAGTTCCTCCTGATTGATAACCAATACTAATTAAATATGCTTCCTTACATTTATTAGTTAATTGTTTAGCTAGTTTATTGCATGTTTTTAAATCTATTTTTTTAAGTATTTTGTAATGTGGTTTGAAATGATCATATTTTTTATTTTTTTCATATCGATTTTTCAGATAAATAAAATTATTAAATGCAACTAATTCATATTTTTCTGATTTCTTCTTTCCAAATCCATTTTGAAGAGACCATTTAAAGCAATCATTTAAATTTGTTGTCAATGAATAAACATAATTATTTCTTCCTTTTATGTGAGTTGGATGTTCAATTTGATAATTAATAGGAATTGTTTTGCCAATATATTTCCCAGGACTAGTTTTAAATTTAATTTTGTCTTTAATTTTGAATTTCTCTGAATAAAAATTTATTTTAGTATTTTCAAAATGACCGAAGGTTGGTAAGCAAGTTGGAGATATTATTCCTTTTTTAGTTCTCCAACCCACAATATTATTATCTTCAAAGTTTTCTTGATTTACACCGTTAATTGATTGAATAGACCATTTACCTGATGGAGTCAAATCATACCAAATTAAACCATCTGCTAATTGGAATCCTCGCCATCCTAATGAATTGCAGGGAATCTTACTTGTAGTAATTTTTGATACCCATTCTTTTGGGAATATTTGATCGAAACTTTTACTTCTTAAATATGCTTTTCTTGGTCCATTTTTTAGTTCATCAATTAAAACTATTTTGTAAATACCTTTTAGATCTTTTTTGGCCAATAAATTCTGTATCTTTCTTCCGAAGTCATGAGCTTCTTGCATTTCATAGTACTTATAGTTTTGATTATATTTTTTTTCATCACAAGTTTGGCTTATAGGAATTTTTGTTTCTGTTTTTATTGGAAGAGGAATAGAAGATAAAACGAAAACTATCAGTAACTTAAAAATCATTTAGGAAATTGTTTAAAATTTTGCGAAATTTATTTTGCTAAATATATCCTCTTTTTGTAATTGAAACATCTTTATTTAAAAAACGCTTTTAGGTGTAGCGAATTTTTATTTTGTGATTTATGACATAAAAAAACATAAATTATTTTGATATGTCTTTCAATAAAAATAAAGGAAAAAAAATTGGACTTTGGCCTTTAGTTGGAGTATTCTATGGACCAATTATTTTTTCGATTCTATTGGTATGTTTGCCAAAGATAGAATGGAAATATGTTTTTGAATCTAATAAAACTAAAGTTGCCCGTCATCATAAAAAAGCAGAAGATAATGGATTACCCGGCATACCTTATTGGAGAAACTCAGGATCATCAGCAATTCTTTATTTAAATAGAGATGGAATCGCATATGCGATGTGTGGTCCTGATTTCTTTTGCTCAGAAGAATTGAATGCAAAAAAAGGTATTCATTTTGTGCCTATTAGTGGTGTAGCTAGAAGAATCAATAGCAAAGTTATATTCGCAGAAGAGAGCTACTGGTGTGATAGCTATGATATAAATCATGCAGGAAAATGTAGATCAGGTGGATGGGTGAATGTTTCAGAAAGATAAAATTAATTAAAAGATTTTTTAAATGAAGAACTTTCGAATATCAGGTTTGGTAGATGATAAATACAGAATAAAAATTAATCTTTTGGCGATCTCTCCAGATCATGCTATTAAAGTTTTTAAGCAAAAATATCCTAAGGCAGATGATATTTATGTAATACAGAACTTGTTCAAAAAATCTTGAATTTTCATCTAAAAATTCTCTTTCGTTTTATACGTCGAATCACTTTGAATACCCCCCAGGGTTGAAAGTTATTAATTAAAAACTTAATTGATAGTGACTGTATCTCATCAACATTTTTATATCTCTGTGTCCACTGCATGCGCTTATCTCCAAAGCATTCATTCCTGAACTCCACATTCTGCTTATGGCTATATGCCTTAGATCATGAAATCTGAGAGTGTTAAGCTCTGCCCTTTTTCTAGCTTTATCAAATCCATTTCTTGCGGCTCCTTTTGTAATAGAGAGTACTTTGCCTTCTTTGCTTTCAAAACTTCTCAGTAGCTTTTTGGCATTTGATGGTAATGGAACAATACTTATTGAATTTGAACCTCCTCTTGCGGCACATTCCTTTCTTTGAACATAGATTTTGTTTTTCTTTAAATCGATATTTCTCCATGCCAGGCTCAGAAGTTCGGAGCGGCGAAAGCCAGTTGCCAATGCAAGCTTTGTGAGTCTCAGATGATTTGGGTTGGACATCTGAGACAGTTCAAACAGGAGTCTTTGTTCGTCTTCATCAGTGAAAAAGGGTGCTCTTGCATCTCCTGTTCCTCTTACTCTCAGATGCCTTGCGGGGTTGCCTTGTATTTCTGCCCCTCTTTCATCTCTTGCCCAATCAATTAATACACGTAAAATTCTCAGTTCTCTCATCACTGTATTTGGTTTTACCTTCAATAATCTTTCATCTCTCCAGACTGCAAAATGCTTTATCTGCAGATCACTTAGTGGAATATCTCCCAGCCAGCTTTCTGCCGTCACCCTAAGAGGATATTTTTCATTCTCCGCACTTCGGTGCAGCAGCAGCGGACCATTTAAATAGTCATTGATTGCATCCCCTAGAGTGATGGGTATATTCGGAAAAACCTTTTTTGTTCTCTCTTCAACTGCATTTGCCCATGATTGGGCCAGATCTCTGGAAAGAAAAGTTCTTGACCTTGGGGCCTACATAATTCTTCCTTCTGATAAGGACCTGCCAGCCGCTACCGCTTCTTCTGATTGTTGCCATTTTGGTGTCATCGTTTGTGTGATGCACCTTCAGATATCTGCCTTTAAAACAGAAAAGTGGACCCGTAATCGGACATCCACTTCTGAATAATTTCTTTGTGCGATAGTGGTAATCACACTGATACCACGCTATCCCGCGAGTGCCCTCGTCGGGACTTGAACCCGAGACCTCTCCCTTACCAAGGGAGTGCTCTACCGCTGAGCTACAAGGGCAATTTTAAAGTGGGCCGGGTTGGATTTGAACCAACGTAGGCAGAGCCAGCGGATTTACAGTCCGCCCCCTTTAACCACTCGGGCACCGACCCCCACTATTTGAACTTATCAGTTAATGGTCACTTTGTGTGAAAATGTTTTGGTTTTTTTGCTTCTTTCTAGATAGCATTTAATAGAAAAGACTTTATTGATGATGAATATACTATTAATAAATGGACCAAATCTAAATCTTTTGGGTACTAGAGAACCTGAAATATATGGCAATAAAACATTGAGTGATATAGAGAAAGATTTAACTAAAGTTGCCCACGAAAAGAGTATTAATCTTGAATGTTTTCAAAGTAATCACGAAGGTGAAATAGTAGATAAAATTCAGGAGTCTGTAAAAAGTATCCAAGGTATTCTTATAAATGCTGGCGCTTTCACTCATACCTCTATTTCAATTAGAGATGCTTTAATTGGATCAAAAATTCCATTTGTAGAATTACATATTTCAAATATCTTTAGTAGAGAAGAATTTCGTAAAGAATCTTTTCTTACAGATAAAGCTATAGGAATAATCAGTGGATTCGGAATATCAAGTTATTCCTTAGCTCTTGAAGGAATCATTGGATATTTAAGTAGTAAAGATTAAATGCTAGTCGATTTTAAAAGGCCTTCTTCTCATATTAAATATTTATCCTCATTAACCTCAGATGAGTGGATCAAACTCGCATTATCTAATCCAATAGATATTCTTATTGACCATGCTCATTGTGAAAGAAAAGCAGCAGGAGTGGCTATTCAATTGATGTTCAGATATCCATCAGAACCAAATCTTGCAGAAGTTCTAAGTCCAATAGCGAGAGAGGAATTAGAGCATTTTGAAAAAATACTTTATTTTTTAAAGGATCTTGGACATTCTCTTGAGTCCTTAAAACCGCCTCCATATGGAGCTGAATTGTCCAAGAATATAAGAAAGGAAGAGCCAGATAGAATGCTTGATAGTTTCTTAATCGCAGGACTTATTGAAGCAAGAAGTCATGAAAGATTAAGCTTACTTGCTCTTAATTCTAGAGAAGAATCTTTTAAAATTCTTTATGAATCTTTGCTTGAGAGTGAGGCAAGGCACTTTGGAATTTATTGGAAACTAGCGCAAACTAAATTCTCTAAAAATAAAACTTTCAAAAGGCTAGAAGAATTGTCTCAAATTGAGTCAGAAATTCTTTCTGAGACTTGTATGATGCCAAGGGTCCACAGCTAAAAATAATAAATTTAAGAATGTTAATAAAAAAAATTTTGACAGTATTTAAAGATTACAAAAGTGATTCGGCATCATTTAGTATCGTTGGTGTTGGCCCTGGAGATCCATCGCTTTTGACAATTGCTGCTGTGGATGCAATAAAAAAAGCGAAAGTTATAGTTTTTCCAATATCAGATGATAATAAAAAGAGTTTCGCTGCAGAAATAGTCAAGAAATACACCAAATTTAAAAAAAATATACCTATCATCTTTCCAATGGCTAGGAAGGATTTTGATCCTGATGAAATATGGTCTAACGCAGTAGAAAAAATTGTGAAATTTATAAAAAATGGTGAATCAGTTGTTTTACTTTGTCTAGGAGATACCTCAATATTTGCAAGTTCTTCTAATATTTTGAGGATAATAAAGCATAATTATCCAGAAATCATTACCAAAACCATACCTGGTATTTCTTCTCTATCAGCAACAGCAGCTTTGAATGATTTTGATTTAGTTAAAAAAGGTGAGACTTTAATAATCAAAGAGTGCCCCTCTTCCAATTCAGAATTAGCATCCTTAATTAGGGACAGTAGAGAAAATAAAACGGTCTTGGCCATTATGAAAATTGGGAAACGATGGAATTTAGTTAGGGAAACTTTAAAAAAAGAGGATATTTTCAAAAAATCATTAATTGCTTTGAGTGTTGGTACGCCTGATCAAATTATTCAATATGCATCCCAATATAATAAGGACGTTATGCCTTATTTTTCTTTGATTTTGATAAGGTTCGATTAATGCATAAAAGAGAAAAATTCGTTGATAATCAATTTACATGGCCAATATGTAAAAAACTATTATTTCTTATTCTTGAAGATAAGGTTAGTGATTTATTTGTTTGCGAATTGGTTTGGGAAAGACTTTTTTATACTAAAGAACTACCTGTAAATGATTCGGTCCCTAGTGCATTAACTCCTACTTATTGGTCAGAAAAATTTGTAAAAGCTCCTCAAATCATTTCAGAGCGAATAGCATCAGTACATTTGACTAGATCCATTCCAAAGGAACATAAGCAGGGACTGAAAAATTTTCTTAATTTTAAAGGTTATAAGATTAACGAACTCTATCCAAGAAGAACTAGAAGAGCGACCGCTGTAAATTGGTTGATTTATTGGGCTATAGAGAATAATTGTTTTTCAAATGATAATGATGTTATTCCAAGCCCCAGTTCACCGCCGATTAACCCAGCAAAAGGACATTTTGGCGATCCAGAAATCAAATAAATTTTTTTGAGTAAGGTAAATGATTCTATTAAAGGTATAGTTGTAATGGATACTACTTTCTTTGGATAGAAGAATTGATTCTCCCCACAATAGCAATTATCGGAAGACCTAACGTTGGGAAATCTACCTTGGTGAATCGTCTTTGCCAAAGTAATGATGCAATAGTATTTGATAAACCTGGTGTTACAAGAGATAGAACTTATCAAAATGCGTCATGGGGAGGTAAAGAATTTCAAATAGTTGATACTGGAGGTTTAGTTTTTGATGATGATAGTGAATTTCTCCCAGAGATAAGAACACAAGTTTTCCTAGCTCTAGAAGAGGCTGCACTCGCTTTACTTGTAGTAGATGGAAACCAAGGTGTTACTGATGGTGATTTATCAATAGCAAAATGGCTAAGAAGCTCAAGCTGTAAAACAATTGTGGCTGTTAATAAATGTGAATCGACTACTCTTGGAATCTCTTTAGCTTCAGAGTTCTGGAAATTAGGATTGGGCGAACCTTACCCTGTTTCGGCTATTCATGGTTCAGGAACTGGCGATCTTTTAGATCTAGTTATTGGCGAACTTCCTGAAAATAATATTCAGAATGAAGAAGAAAAGATAATGATGTCAATTATTGGTAGGCCAAATGTTGGTAAATCTAGTTTGTTAAATTCAATGTCTGGAGAAAAAAGAGCAATAGTTAGTGATATCAGTGGTACGACAACTGATTCAATAGATATGCTTATTAAGAAAGGTGATAATCAATGGAAAATAGTTGATACTGCAGGTATTAGAAGAAAGAAAAATGTTAAATACGGCACAGAATTCTTTGGTATTAATAGGGCTTTCAAATCTATTGATAGAAGTGATGTTTGTGTGTTAGTAATAGATGCTATAGATGGAGTAACTGATCAAGACCAGAAGTTGGCAGGGCGAATAGAAGAACAAGGCAGGGCTTGTATAATTGTCGTTAATAAATGGGATCTTGTAGAAAAAAATAGTTCAACAATTTATCAAGTAGAAAAAGAACTTAGATCTAAACTTTATTTTTTACACTGGTCAAAAATGATTTTTATATCTGCCCTAACTGGTCAAAGAGTTGATAATATTTTTGAGCATGCTCTTAATGCTGTGAATCAACATAGAAGAAGAGTTACAACATCTGTAGTTAATGAAGTGCTTAAAGAATCTATTAGTTGGAAAAGTCCTCCAACTAAAAGAAGCGGCAAGCAAGGTAGGCTTTATTACGGTACTCAAGTGAAAAATAAACCTCCTACTTTTACTCTTTTTGTAAATGACCCTAAATTATTTGGAATAACTTATAGAAGATATATTGAAAAACAAATTAGATTAAATTTAGGCTTTGAAGGCACACCTCTAATTTTACTATGGAGAGGGAAACAACAAAGAGCATTAAATAAAGAAGTAGAAAAGGAAAATATTGAGTTAATTCAAAAAGATTAATGAATTTATTAACCAAATTTTCAGTTGGTCAATACGTTTATGGTAATAGAAGTTGGCTAAGAATTATAGATAGTAGATTAAAAATAATTATAGTAATGATATTTTTAATCACTCCAATTTGGGCAGGTCCAATATGGAGATTGAGTTTAGTGGTTTGTTTACTATTAATTACTTTTTTAAGTTTATTGCCATTTAGAATATGGTGGCGATCATTATTTTTCCTATCATGTTTATCGTTATTAATTGGATGTATATCAATATTTGCTTCTTCTGATATTCTCTCTCTTGATGGCTACTTAAGAAATCCCAACGAGTTACAAGTAGTCTTGGAAAATTATAAAAAATGGAATATTTTACAAATTCCTTCCCAGAGCATATGGTTTATAAATTTTGGTCCTTATAACTTATCAAGAAAAGCTCTTGAACTAGGAATTAAAACCTCTACTTTGATATTTACTGTCATTCAAAGTGTTAATTTGATGCTTTTAACTACATTACAAGAAGACATTGTATGGGGATTAAGTTGGTTTCTTGATCCATTAAGAAAAATTGGGTTGCCAATTAGTAAGTGGCTTTTTCAATTATTGATCGCATTACGTTTTATTCCTTTAGTACAAGAAGAATTTCAAAATATAATTACATCAGTTTCAGTTAGATCAATAAATTTTAGAAATTTAGGATTAAAGAAATCCTTTAATGTTTTATTAATTTTAGTGGAGAGGTTTTTTCAGAATATATTTCTGAGAATTGATCAAGGAGCAGAATCATTGCTCTCTAAGAAAAAAATTAATATAAAAACCAATAGATTTAAAACTTTTTATCCTTCAACATCTCTTAATGTAATTGTTAATACATTATCGATTTGTTTTATTTGCATAGCAATTTTTCTTAGAAAACTGTATGGTGCATTATAAATAACACAATATTTTAGTTTGAGTTCCGAGCGTTATTTAAACCATCCAACATTTGGAATGTTGTACCAAGTATCTCCGGGCAACGATGGGAGAGATATCTATGCGACTTTATACGCTCAAAAAATGTTTTTTTTGGTGGAAATTAGACAGAGAGAAGTTTTTTTTGAAGTAATACCTTATTTAGATGCTCGTAATCAGGCAGAATTAAACCTTCAAAGAGCTAGAAGAGCAGGATCTGAAGATCTACCTAAATGGGAGAATTTATTTACACAAACTTTTTTATAAAAGGTGAATCCTTCAAATTATTTAAAAATAAAAAATAAAATCCCATCAAATGTAAATATTCTTGCCGTAAGCAAAGGATTTGAAAGTCAAGAAATCATGACTATTCAAAATATAGGCCAAAATGATTTTGGTGAGAGTAAGTTTCAAGAGGCTTTTGAGAAGCAATTAATCCTGAAAAACCTTAAAAAAATAAAATGGCACTTTATTGGACGAATACAAAGTAATAAGGTAAGAAAGATAGTGCAAAATTTTGAATATATTCATTCTGTAGATTCATTTGAAAAGTTGAAAAAGATTTCAGATATCTCATATCAAGAGAAGAAAAATCCATTGATAATGTTGCAGGTTAAGTTGAGTGATGATCCTACTAAAGGAGGATTTAATCCAGAACTTTTAATATTGAAATGGAAAGAAATTAAAGAATTGAAAAATATCACATTAACAGGTTTGATGACTATTAATCCTAAAGGACTTAGCTCCAAAGAAAATATAGAATTGTTTAAAAAATGTCGCTCCCTAGCTGATTCACTCCACCTTCCAGATTGTTCAATGGGAATGTCAGGGGATTGGGAAGAAGCTATTGATGCTGGTTCAACTTGGTTAAGGTTAGGATCATTAATTTTTGGTGATAGATCCTAATTAGTAATTTTTTTATAAAAATCTTATTTATAAACTTGCAGTAAAGTACAACTAACGTTATTTAAGTATAGGTAGTTTATTCATTTTAAAAATGAATCTATTACTTAAGGTTCTTAAACCTTAGTAATCAATTTCAAGAGGATTTAAAAGGTGTCACTTATTTCTAGATTAAAGGCAGTTGTTGCAGGGGATGAGTATCTCGATGATGATTTTGATGAGTTGGATTATGCCTCAGAGGATGAATTAAATGATATTCGTGACTTTAAACAAAATCAGAGAAATTCAAATGCCCTTGCAAATTCAAATCCATTTGATTTCATGAATAACAACAGATCATCAAAAGTAGTTGGAATGCCTGGGATCTCAAATTCATCTTCAGAAGTAAGCTTAATGGAACCAAGAAGCTTCGATGAGATGCCTCAAGCTATACAAGCATTAAGAGAGAGAAAAACTGTAATTCTTAATTTAACTATGATGGATCCTGACCAGGCTCAAAGAGCGGTAGATTTTGTAGCTGGGGGAACATATGCAATTGATGGACATCAAGAGAGAGTGGGTGAAAGTATTTTTCTTTTTGCCCCAAGTTGTGTAAATGTAACTAGCACTTCTCCAGAAGATGCTACTCCTTCAAATTTGTCTACAAAGAATACACCTCAATATACTTTGGAAAATAATGCTGCTCCAGAACCAGCATGGGGTGATTCTAAATTAAGTGCTTTTTCATGATTAATCTGTGACTGATACAATTGCGATTATTGGTTTTGGAAATATTGCAAAAGCTATTATTACGCCTTTATTAGATAAGAAATTATTACAGCCAGAGAATGTTTATTGTATTGTAAATTCAGAAAAAAGTTTAGAAAATATAAAAAAAAATTATAAATATAATATTAATATTTATAAATCAGGTTCGAAAGATTCAAAAATAATTTGGGATTGTCAATTTAAACTTCTTTCGATAAAACCTCAACATCTTCAAAATATAACTGAGGGCGAAAACATAAAAAATAAGGATAATTTATTAATATCAATTCTTGCAGGAGTTTCAATAAATAGGCTTACTCAAAAGTTCCCTAACCATAAATGTGTGAGGGCTGTTACAAATATCCCAATAACTGTTGGAAAGGGTTTAACGGGAATTGCTTGGGATGAAAATCTTACAGAAGATCAAAAAAAATTTACAAAAAAATTATTTGAAAATACCAGTAAGATTTATGAATTTTCTGAATATTATCTTGATATATTTTTAGCTTTAACTTCATCAGCGCCTGCAATTATCGCTTTAATTATAGAATCATTAAGTGATGGTGGGTTGAGTGGTGGATTACCAAAAATACTTTCAGAAGAACTTGTAATAGAGATGATGCTAGGGACCATAAGTTTAATAAAAGAAAACAAAATTACTACTTCAGAGCTTAAAAATTTAGTAACCTCTCCCGGTGGAACAACTATTTCTGCTTTACGGGTTTTAGAAAAAAAGAGCGTAAGGTCAGCATTAATTGAATCAATAGTTTCAGCTAGTAATCGAAGTAAAGAGTTTAGTTAGTGTTTAAAATTATCTTTTAAGTTTATATAAACTTTCTCAAGCAAATTGATATTTTTATGAATTGTATATCTTTCGATTACTCGTTCTCTAGCTTTTTCTCCAAGAGTCTTTGTAAATGAAGGGTGTTCTACAAGAATTGGGATTATAGTTTTTAGTTGTGCACCCACATTATCAGTTGAAATTACTATTCCTGCCCCGTTATCTAAAACTTCACCATCTGCCCCAGCATCTGTAGCTACACATGCAGTAGCAGTTGACATTGCCTCTAAAAGTGATATCGACAAACCCTCTACTAAGCTTGGTAAGAAAAATACTTCTGCTATTTGCATTATCGCTATTCTAGTTTCTAAGTCTAATTCGGCACCCCACCAAATTACTTTCTCTTTACTTAGGTTAGAAAAACTATTCTCAAGTATTGGCTTCATTGGTCCATCTCCAACAATAACTAATTTGCAATTTTTGTTTTTTGTTTTGCGCCAAGAACGTAAAAGTGCTTCAATATTTTTCTCATTGGCAATCCTTCCCATATATAAAAAGATTCTTTCATTTCCTAGTTTGTTTTTTACCTGAGAATATTTTTTGTTTTTTCCGCAAAAAGGTTTCCAAATATTTTCATCAACTCCGTTTGGAATAATTATTTGTTTTTCTTTAGGTACTCCTAATTTCTCAAGAACATTTTTTTGACGTTCAGAAAAAACGATTATTTTATCGAACTTTGCCAAAGAGGGAGCATAAAGTTGATACGTTAATTGTTGAGTGCTTGCAGTTAAATTTCTATTTTTATCATCAAATGCTGGGTGAAATGTTCCTATAAGTGGAACATTAATTTGATTACAAAGCTCTGGGAGTCTAAAGTCTAAAGGAGATAAAGTTAGACTAGCGTGTACAATATCTGGTTTTAATCTTTCTAATGATAGCCTTAACTCTTTTTCTGCTCTTGGGGAGGGTATTGTATAAACTTGGGACTTAATTAAATATGGGAGACTTACTTCAGGATCATTTGCTAGAAATAATGGTTTTGATGAATTTGAATTAGAGGGATTATCGAAATGAATAAAACTAATTTTATGACCTCTGGCCTTCAATTCCTCAGTAGTTGAATTACCATAGGTTACATTTCCACAAAAAGGAGATTTTTTACCCAACCAGGCAATATGAACCACATTAATATAATCAACTATTTATTAAGTTAACAGTCAAAGTACCCAAGATCATATTTTTTAAATTTATTAATAGTGAATGAAAAAGCTAGTTATAAAATTCTCTCAACATTTTTAGTGAAGATAGATCTTTTTCTAATTGAGTAGAGATCCAAGTTTCAATAATAAATAATAATTTAAGCCAAACCTTTTTAGGTCCCAATAACTCTCCATTAGATTTTATTGGCAATTCGGGGAAAAGAAGTCTCTGTAATAAGGCAACTTCAGATGCATTTATTTTTATATTACTTTGAGGATCTTCGATGGAAGAAAACCCTTCATTTGGCAAAAAATAACAACCCCATTCCCAATTTCCTAAAGGAGGAACAATAGGCGCTCCCGTTTTACAGCAATGATGAATTGGTAAATTAATCCCCCCTATGGCTAATAGATGGATTAAAGATTGAATACTCATTGAGAGCATTTTAATATCCTCTTGTTGAGAAACTTCATATAAATAAATCCTATCTAAATGAGCAAGAACACAAGATAAATAGTTTTGTTGCTGGTCATTATTACCTACTAATAAAAATGTTAATTCAGTTATTGCTTGTGCGGCTGCAAGACATTCAATATTTTTCCCTAGAGCAGCATAGCTTTTCAGTATTTTAATTTGACGTACAGTTTTAAGATTTCTTTTGCCAAATACTTGCAAACTTAAATATGTTAAGGGAGTGGCTGCTGCAAGACTGCTTTTTGGACGTCTAGCACCAGGTGCCGCTAATCTAATAATTCCTTGCTCATCAGTAAGGATAGTAATTAATCTATCATTCTCACCTAGTGGAGAGGCTTTAATACAAAGACCTTTGAATCTGCACTCACCGGAACCAGACATTTAAATAACTTTTAATTCTTGGAAAATCTCACAAAAATTAGAAGTTCCTACGCAATTAATCCCAGCATCAAACAAATCGATTACTTGTGTCAGTTTTTTTATACCACCTACAGTTTTAATTTGATTTTGGCGGCCTGTTATTTTTAATATTTGGTCTACATCATTCGATGTAATAGGAGGCCCAAAACCATCTCCAAATTGAAAATTTTTTATTCCTAATTCTTGAGATATTTCTATAGCATTATACAAAATTTCTTCTTCTAGCTTTGATTTATTTATGATTATTGTCACTGGTAATCCCGATAACTTAACTTGCTCAATTTCGGCAGCGAAAGTATCTAAATTCCTTTTTGATAAATTGATAAAGTTTGGGATATATTCGATTCCGTTTGCCCCTTTATCTTTTGCAAAACAAACTAATTCTTCAATAAATGAAACTGGTAAATCTGCCAAAGGATAAGAAATGAGTGCATTTATGTTGGAGCTGTAATTACTCAAACAGTTTTTTAAATCAGGTAAATAATTAAGCGAAGTAGAAATATTCTTGATGTAATATTTTTTTATGAAATCGCAATTTACGCAGAAATCATCCCAGGTTAGGTAGGGATTAATAATAATTGCATGAATTTTTTTGTTTAATTCATATTCAATATTTGGCATTTAAAAGTTATTTAGATTGAATCAGGCCATAACCTCCATGATTCCTCTTATATATAACTTGAAGTTCATTATTTTTCTTATTGCGAAAAACATAGAAATCATGATCAATTAGATCTAATTGTTTTCTTGCTTCTTCTGATGAAATTGGATTCATTTCAAAGTATTTATTTTTAATAGATGGTACAGGCAGACTTACTTCTCTTCCTGCTGTGAATAAAGCTTTATCTAAGAAACTTGATTCCTCACTTTCGCTTTGGAAAGAATCTTTATTTTTATGTTGATTATTATGAGATGTTTTATTATTTCTTTCTTTATATTTACGTAATTTTCTACAAAGTTTATTTGAAACTAAATCAATGCTTGAGTAGAGATTTTCAGTTTTTTCTTCAGCTCTTATTACAGTGCCATTTGCAAAAATAGTAACTTCTGCAGCTTGGAATGAAACTCTTGGGTTCTTTTCTATTGAAAGGTGTATATCCGCTTCTTTGACGATATCTTTGTAGTGATGGGTTGCTTTTTCTATCTTTGCCTCGGTATATTCTTTTAAGGCTCCAGTGAGCTCAAGATTCTTTCCATGGATTAAAATTTTCATAACAAATCTAAAAATATTTACTTACTTTTTAAATCTACTTAAATATGGTTAATAGAACAGCAATAATTAAACAACCTGATAAAATTTCTTTTTTTAATGAAGTTTATAAGTTACAAAAAGAATATCAGGACGCATTAATTTTAGATGGCTCTAACCCTGATTTTATTTGGATAGGAGAGCACCAACTCTGTTATACCCTGGGTAGAGGATCTAATTATGATAATTTGCTATTTTCTTTGAAGGATGATAAATATGATGTTTTTAAGATTGATAGAGGTGGTGAGGTTACTTGTCATATGCCAGGACAATTAGTAACTTACTTGGTTTTAGATTTGAAAAATTTTAATAAAGATTTAAATTGGTATTTAAGAAAAATTGAAGAAATCATTATAAAAATTCTTGGAACTTTCAATATAGATTGTCACTCTAGAAAAGGTCTTACTGGTGTTTGGATGGGAAATAAGAAAATTGCTTCAATTGGAATTGGGTGTAAAAGATGGATTACGATAAATGGATTTTCAATTAATTTCGACTGCGAATTGAAAAATTTTAATAAAATTGTTCCTTGTGGAATACAGAATTGTCTTATGGCAAATATGATTGATTACAACAAAAATTTAAATATTCAAGAAGTCAAGAGAATTGTTAAAAAAATCATTCAGGAAGAATTTAATTTTGATTTTGTATCAAAATAGAAATTAAAATTCCAAAATCAATTTAATATGGGTGATTTAGCATATTGGCCTTCAGCCGAACCTCTTTCTTTAAACAATAAATTTGCTAAAAATAGAGATTTTATTGAGAACCTTAATCATATAGATCAGATTTGGGAAAATTTAAAATTCAAATGTGGCGATACTTTAGCTGTTTGCGATTTAAGAGGGCAATATAAAGAAAAATTATCTTATTCTGAGCTGGCTGATTTAATAACTAAAGTCTCTTTTGCTTTTGAAAATTATGGGGTAGTAAAGGGTGATGTAGTGACTTTAATATCTGAAAATTCTCCAAGATGGCTCATAGCAGATCAAGGCTTAATGCGTTTAGGAGCTATAAATGCAGTAAGAGGTATTCATTCTCCTTCAGTAGAATTAGACTATATTATTGAGCACTCTAATTCAGTAGGATTAATAGTTCAATCTAAGGATATTTGGCTAAAGTTAAATAACAAAGAAGAATTAAAAAAAAGACTTAAATTTCTAATTAATTTAGAAGATGAGAAATTTGAAAGTTTAATAAGCTGGAGTCAATTTTTAAGAGCAGGAGAAAAAGGAAATTCTCAAAGTAATATTATTGAAAAATTTAATCCAAGAATTGATGACGTTGCTACTATCCTTTACACCTCTGGGACAACAGGAAAACCAAAAGGTGTTCCCTTGACTCATGCAAATTTTTTACATCAAATAATTAATTTAGCCTATATTGCTGATCCAGAGCTTGGGACTTCTGTATTAAGCGTTTTACCTATCTGGCATTCTTATGAGAGGAGTGCAGAGTACTTCTTTTTTTCATGTGGCTGTTCTCAATACTATACAATTCCAAAATTTCTGAAAGATGATATCACACAAATTAAACCTGTAGTAATGGCCACTGTTCCAAGACTATGGGAGGCAATACATGATGGTTTTTTTCAGGCTTTGAAAAAAATGCCCTCTAAGAAGCAAAAACTTATTAAGTTTTTAATAAGTAATAGTTCTTTTTTTAAAATAAATCTTAGAAAGATTAGAAATTTAGATATCAATCAAACAACTTTTATATCAAAAATCCCCTTACTTCTTTCTGTGCTTGGTAGATATCCTCTTCATAAGTTGTCTACTCTTTTTTTATGGCCGAATATTCTTAGAAAACTATGCGGAGCAAAACTGAAATTTCCTATTAACGGAGGAGGTGCTTTGCCAGAACATGTTGATCTCTTTTTTGAATCTTTAGGTGTAGATGTTTTGGTAGGATATGGCCTTACAGAAACAAGTCCAGTATTAACTTGTAGAAGAAGAGAATTAAATGTTAGAGGATCATCGGGTCAGCCTTTAGCATTTACAGAAATCAAAATAGTGAATGAGGATAAAAAAAAGATTTTGAAGTTCAGAGAAGTGGGAAAGATCCTTGTAAAGGGACCACAAGTAATGAAGGGTTATCTTAATAATGAATTAGCTACAAAAGATGTTTTATCAAAAGATGGTTGGTTTGATACTGGTGATTTAGGTTTTTTAATACCAAATGGTTCTCTTTTTATAACCGGAAGAGCAAAGGATACAATCGTGCTGTCCAGTGGTGAAAATATAGAACCTAACCCTCTAGAGATCGAAATTCTTAGTTCTGAATTTATTAATCAGGTTCAACTAGTTGGGCAAGACAAAAAATGTTTAACAGCTCTTGTTGTTCCTAATATTGAATTGGTTAAAAGTAACTTCTTGGAGGAGGACCTTTCAAAATTAAATCTGAATAAGAATATTAGTTCATTTTTTAAATCCAAAATTAATAATTTGCTTAAAGCTAGACTAGGAGCAAGATCAGAAGAACAAATCTTAGATTGTTACTTTGTTGAAGCATTTACTTTAGAAAATGGGTTGTTAACACAAACTCTTAAACAAAAAAGAAAGGAAATAGAAAAACATTATTCTTATCAAATAGAAAATATGTATGAAAACAAATTAAATAAGAAAATTTGATTTGTTCTAATTATATTGAGAAAGTAATTTTATTTTTTATGGAAACAAAAAACTCATTATCGATAAAACGCTCCATAGCTATTAAAGCTATAGTTACACCAACTTGGAAGGAGGATGCTGAAAGAGAATTAAGTAAAGCAATTTCAAACATTGACCAGCAATTATCTCAACTTGAGCAGGAGGGGCAGGAAATAGTAAACAATATTAGATCCCAGTCAGTAAATCCATTAGATCCAAGGGTTCAAGAACAGGTTAGTCAGGTGCAACAACAAGTTGCAGTAAAACGAAACGAAATTGAAGAACAAAAAAGAAATCTACTTCAACAACAGAGTCAAGTTCGCGAATTAAAAATGGACGAAATTGTTGATCAAGGGCAAGTGGATAGTTTCTGTGATGTCACTGTGGGCGATAATCTTATTGAAAAAATGCAAGTCTCGATTACTGTTAAAGATGGAGTTATTCAATCTATAGATAATAATTAGAGGAAGAAGCGGCGTATTTGAAAAAAAGAAATCTCAATGAAAAAAAATTAAATTTATAATCGATCTAAATTATTACTTTCTTAAGTTTTAAGAGTTCCCACTGTGAACATGATTTCGTATAATTAAATCAAGAGTTTAAAGGGTTTTAAATCATAAAAACTTCAGAAAGTTTGATAGAAATCTTTTAAAACTTATGCAATAACAATTTTCTTATGTCTCACGAAATATTCATGCCTGCCTTGAGTTCTACCATGACAGAGGGCAAGATTGTGGAATGGTTGAAAAATCCTGGAGATAAGGTTGAAAGAGGTGAATCTGTATTAGTTGTTGAATCTGATAAGGCAGATATGGATGTTGAATCTTTTCAAGATGGATATCTTGCAGCAGTTTTAATGCCTGCTGGTAGCACTGCACCAGTAGGGGAAACTATAGGTCTTATCGTAGAAAATGAGGATGAGATAGCTTCTGTTCAAGAACAAAATAAAGGAAATCAACCCGCAGTCTCTACTTCAGACCAACTTGAATTGGTAAGCAATAAAACTAAAGAAAAACCAGTAGTTCAGACTGAAAATATCAAAAAAGAAGCACAAGAAGTAATCTTAAAGAGTGAAAAGGCAGTACCATCTTTTACTAGCGATCAAATTAATGCCGCTACAAGTAATGTTTCTTCGAGGATAATTGCATCTCCAAGAGCTAAAAAACTAGCCTCTCAAATGGGTGTTGATTTGGTAAAGGTACATGGATCTGGCCCTCACGGAAGGATTCAAGCCGATGATATTTTAAAAGCTAATGGCCAACCTGTCTCTATACCATGGATAGGAGAAGGTACTTCTCCTGCAAGTGTTTCTGGTTCAAATTTGGAAGTAGAAAGTAAACCAGAAACTGCAGGAAATAGTTTTGGTAATCCTGGAGAAACAGTTCAATTTAATACTCTTCAAAAAGCGGTAAACAAAAATATGGAATCTAGTTTAGATATTCCATGTTTTAGGGTGGGGTACTCTATTAACACAGATAAATTAGATAATTTTTACAAAAAGGTAAAACAGAACGGAGTGACTATGACTGCTTTACTTGTAAAGGCAGTTGCAAAGACATTAAAGAAACATCCTCAAGTTAACTCAAGTTTTTCAGAAAATGGAATTTCTTATCCTGAAAATATAAATATTGCTGTTGCTGTCGCGATGGAAGATGGTGGACTAATAACTCCAGTATTAAAAGAACCATGCAATACTGATTTATTTGAATTATCAAGGGATTGGAAAGATCTCGTAAAAAGATCAAGATCAAAACAATTAGAACCTGATGAATACTCAACGGGAACATTTACCTTATCTAACCTTGGTATGTTTGGTGTTGATAGATTTGACGCAATTCTACCCCCAGGGACGGGTGCGATCTTAGCGATAGCATCATCGAAACCAACTGTTGTTGCTAATAGTGATGGTTCAATAGCTGTTAAAAAAATAATGCAAGTAAATCTTACAGCTGATCACAGAGTGATTTATGGAGCTGATGGTGCTTCATTCTTGAAAGACTTGGCTTACCTGATTGAAAATGAGCCAGAGACACTTGTATCTTAAACTTAATTGATTTCACAAATTAATAATGAAGGAAGAGATTATAAGCTTGAAGCTTATGATTACTTTCTAGATCCTTCATTAATTGCTAGTAAACCTTCTGCAATAAGGCACGAATCAAGATTGATGATAGTTAGAAATAGTGCTTTAGAAGAGAATTGCTTAACTAATAAATTTACCAAGAATCTTTTAGATGAATTTAGAAAAGGCGATCTTGTGGTTGTAAATAACACTAAAGTAATGAAGGCAAGATTAAAGGTTCAATTAGAAAATAGGACGTTAGTCGAATTATTAGTCTTAGAAAGATCCCATGAATGTGTTTGGTTATGTTTGGCAAAGCCAGCGAAAAAGTTAAAAATAAATAGAAAAATAATATTAAAATCTCCTTCTGCACAAGATATTAATTTGATTGTTGATGGGCTTGATGAAGAAACTGGAGGGAGATTTATTAAATTTCCTGAAAATATAACTGATCTCAATTCAATGAATGACCTTCTTGATAAATATGGGGAAATCCCTCTCCCACCTTATATAAAAAATTCCGAAGAAGAATCTTTTCATGAGAATAGTTATCAAACTGAGTATGCAACTAATCCAGGAGCCGTTGCCGCGCCAACTGCGGGTTTACACTTAAGCAAAAATCTTATTTCCAGTCTTAAAAAAAAAGGAGTAATAATTTTACCGATAACTTTGCACGTGGGCTATGGAACATTCAAACCAATTGATCAACAAGATCTAAGTGACTTAAAACTTCATAAAGAATGGGTAAGTGTTAATGAGGAAGTAGTGGAGGAAATAAAAAAAATAAAGAAAACAGATAGAAGAATAATTGCTATTGGGACAACTAGCGTGAGAGCTCTTGAAAGTTGTTATTCTCACGAAATTAATGACTTTATTCCCATAGCGAAGTACGTGGATTTAGTAATTAAGCCAGGTTATAAATTTAAGGTAGTTGATGGATTATTAACTAATTTTCATCTTCCTAAAAGTTCATTATTACTATTAGTAAGTGCAATGATTGGTAGAGAAAGATTATTAGATTTGTATAAAAAAGCCATAAAAGAAAAATTTAGATTTTTCTCTTATGGCGATGCTATGTATATTTCACCAGATTCATTACTGGAGAAAAAATAGATTTAGGCTTTGACTGGTTCTTGAATGATTCCGCTTGGAACTTCAGTAAACATAATTGATGATAAATACCTCTCTGCTAAATCAGGTAGAACAACTACAATTGTCTTCCCAGCGTATTCATCTTGTTCAGCTAATCTAACAGCAGCAGCAGCAGCAGCTCCACAAGATATTCCTACTAATAGACCTTCCTCTTTAGCTAATCTAAGAGCCATCTCTATTGATTCGTCATTTGTTACCTGTTCAACCTTATCAACAATTGATAAGTCAAGGTTCTTAGGAATAAATCCTGCTCCAATTCCTTGAATTTTATGTGGTCCAGATTTAACCTCTTCTCCATTCATTGTCTGTGTAATAACAGGACTATGTGATGGTTCTACCGCTACAGAAGTAATATTTTTGCCCTTCTCTTGCTTAATGTATCTTGAAACTCCTGTAATTGTGCCACCAGTTCCAACTCCTGCAACTAGGACATCAATTTCACCATCGCAATCATCCCAGATTTCTGGTCCAGTAGTTTTGAAATGAATTTCAGGGTTTGCTGGATTATCAAATTGACCTGGCATGAAGTATTGAGAAGGATTACTTTCTGCAATTTCTTTAGCCTTAGCTATTGCTCCAGGCATACCTTTAGAGGCCTCTGTTAAAACAATTTCAGCACCCAACACTGCCATAACCCTTCTTCTTTCAATTGACATGGATTCTGGCATTGTAAGGATGAGTTTATAACCTCTTGCTGAAGCAGTAAAAGCTAGAGCAATTCCTGTATTTCCAGAAGTTGGCTCAACAATAGTTTTGTCTTTTGTAAGCTTCCCACTTTTCTCTGCATCCCAGATCATGTTTGCGCCAATCCTACATTTGACACTATAAGCAGGGTTTCTACCTTCAATTTTTGCAAGTACTGTAGCTTTCGCGTTTTTAGTAACTGATTTTAATTTTACTAATGGAGTGTTTCCAATAGCAAAACTGTTGTCCTCATAAATTTTTGCCATTTATATTATTGAGAAAATATATATTAATATTAACTATTATTCAGAAAAAGAGTATATAAGTTTCTATACGGTAAATACTAGGAATTTAGAAATTATTTAGTGCTTCAGAAAAGCTTTTCCATAATTGATCTTGGTCTTCTAATCCAACTGATACTCTAATAAGGTGCGAGGGTATACCAAAACTTTCAGCCCAATCCAACTCGTCATAATGAGCTAGTAAAACATAAGGACAAACTAGAGTAAATTTTGTACCTAAACTAGGTCCTTTAGATACTTTTAGAGAATCATAAAATTTCTTAGCTTTGTTCAATCCTCCATTTAATTCAAACGATAATAAGCAGCCATATCCTCCATCAGAAGTGAGCAAAGAATTAAAATTTGGACAATTTTCAGGATGGAAAATATTTTTAATCTCGCTATGGGTCTCTAATCTTTTTTTTAATTCTAAACATGCTTTATTTTGTTCAAAAACTCTTTGATTTACATCTCTACTAACCTTCTCTAGATAAACTGTATCTCCATCGGAGAGTGTTGGAAGATTAATCTCGTTTAATGCATTTCTAAATTGATCAATCCATTTGCTTTTTGGATTTAGTATTAATGATCCTGCAAGAATATCACCACTACCTGAAAAAATTTTTGTAAGTGAAGTAAAAACTATATCAGCATGTTCTGGGGAATTTATATTTAAATTTGAACCAATTGTATCGTCAACAATTAAGGGAATATTTAACTTTTTTGCTATTTTCGCAATTTTTTTAATGTTTACACATTTGAGCATTGGATTACTCGGTAGTTCAATAATTAATGCTGATGGATTTATTCTTTTGATTTCTAATTCAATATCAACGCAATTTTCTTCTGTAATTAACTTGGCTCCATGAAAGATATTCATTGGTAATTTAAGTACATCTACATATGGAAAACCAATTTGGAGTGTTGGTTTAGCTGGAAATAATTTATATATGATTTCTAATGATGTATGCAATGCAGACATTCCAGATGAAGTTAAGTGAATATCATTAGAGTTAATTTTTGTAGATTTAGAAATTCTATTTTTTATTCTTTGAGAACATTCATTTACGTAAGATTTTGGAGGGCAATCTTCAAGACCAAGTTCTATAGCAGCAGCCCTTGAAGATATGCCAAGACCAGTATGTTGCCAAAAATATTTTGCATAAATACTTCCTTCTTTTTCAGTTATTAAGAGAGCTATATTATCTCTTTTTTCTATTAATGAGAATTGTTCAGAAGTATTTCTATCAATGTATTTTTTTGCTTTAAAAGCTATGCTTTCATTCGGATATGGCCAGATACTTGTATTGTTGTAGTAATTTTCCTTTTTTATTTTTTCGCATAATCTTTTCACTATGGGGTTTAGCCCGAATCTTGGGTAAATGGACTTTAATAAATTCATGCATTCTTGATTTTTTTCCTCGTAATTTATTACATCATTCCAAGTTGGTAATGCTACAGACACAGCATGAATACTTTCAGGAATAGAATATCCCAACTCTAAATTTTTCCATATAGGGTTTTTAAGTAAATCTCTCAATTTTCAGAATTTATTTAAAGCAAATAATATGTCTGAGATTAAATCGTTTGTTTCTTCACATCCAATCGATAATCTGACAAGAGCATCATTAATCCCTAAAAGATTTTTTGTTTCATCATCAACAGAAGCATGAGTCATTGTTGCGGGGTGACAAATTAAACTTTCAACTCCTCCAAGGCTTTCTGCTAGAGAGAAATATTTGAGAGATTTGCAAAATTTAAAAGTATCCTCTTTTTTAAGATTTAATTTTATGGTGATCATAGAACCTCCAGATCTCATTTGCGATTTTGCTAAATTAAATTGCGGATGTTTTTGATTAAAAGGATAAATTACTTTATTAATTATTTTATGATTCTCTAATTCTTCAGAAATTAATTTTGCACTTTGCGTTTGTTGTTCGATTCTTAAAGGAAGAGTTTTTACTCCTCTCGTAATGAGCCAACTATCAAAAGGAGATGGTTGAAGCCCTAGAGCTTTTTGAGAGAAAAGCATCTTACTATTCCATACCTCATTATTTGTCAGTACTGCTCCACCAAGTGCATCACTATGTCCATTAATGAATTTTGTTGTGCTTACGAGTGATAGTGTTGCACCAAGGTCCAATGGTTTTTGAATAAGTGCCGTAGAAAAGGTATTGTCCACAACTACTGGGATTTGTAGTTTATTCGCTTCATCACAAATCGCCTTAATATCAAGTATCTTCAAAAGTGGATTAGTTGGACTTTCTAGCCATATCAAGGTTGGCTCGAAGTATGAAATCTTTTTGATATTATTTTCGTTTGTAAAATCTGTGTATAAAACTTCTAGTCCAAATTTCTTGAAAACTTTTTCGAACATCCTCACTGTACAACCATAGAGATTTGACTCGCAGAGTATCTTGTCACCTGATTTTAGTGTTGATGAAATTGCAGTTACCGCGCTAATTCCAGATCCAAAAACTGTACAGTATTTAGAATCTTCTATTGATTTAAGGACGCTTTCTAGAATTCTAAAGTTTGGATTGCCTGATCTTGTGTAGTCGAAATTATCTTTATTTCCATGTTTGAAAGTAGATGTAGAAAAAATAGGAGGCATAACGCATCCAGTTTGTTCTGCAAATGTTTCCCCATGGTGAATAGATAAGGTCTTAAAACCTGGCTTTTTTATATTATTTTCCTTATTTCCCATTATTTTTAAAAATAAGAATTAAATTAAATCTCTCTTTTAAAAAATGAGAGATTTAATAATCCAAAGAAAATTAGTATTAAACTTTTCTTGAATAATACTCAACAACTAGTAGTTCGTTTATTTCAAGAGCCACCCACTCTCTATCGCATTTCCCATTTATTTTTCCCGTTAATTTAGGTTTGTCTAAATCAAGATGAGGTGGGACATTTGCTAAACCAGGGAATTCTATATTACCTTCTACAAGTTTTTTGCTTGCTTTGTTTTCTTTAATTCCGATTACATCGCCTGATTTGCATTGATAACCAGCAATATCAAGAACCTTTCCATTAACGGTTACATGGCCATGATTTACTAATTGTCTTGAGCCTGGAATGGTACCTCCAAAACCTAATCTAAAACAAACATTATCAAGTCTGTTTTCTAAAAGTCTTAGTAGGTTAGTTCCTGTAGATCCTTCTTGAGCTCTAGCTTTTTTTACATAACGTACTAGTTGTTTTTCAGAAACTCCATAATTAAACCTAAGTTTCTGCTTTTCTTCTAGACGAATTGCATATTCTGATCGCTTGCGACGGGCTTGGCCGTGCTGACCTGGAGGATTAGACTTCTTTGAAGCTTTCCTGGTGAGACCTGGTAGTTCTCCCAAGCGACGCGTAACCCTTAATCTGGGGCCGCGGTATCTTGACATAATTTTAAATTAAATAGAAATTTGCAATAAATTTGGATAATTGATTAAATTCAATTAAACTAATTACTACTGGAAATATTATTTTACATCATTAAAGTGTTCAAAACTATTAATAAATCAATTACTTCTATACTTCTTTTTATGATTTCGTTTTATCAAAAGTGGTTTTCTCCTTTTTTTGGACCAAGATGCAGATTTATTCCAAGTTGCAGCTCTTATGGATATGAGGCAATTACTAGACATGGTCCTTGGAAGGGAGGGTCGTTAACTTTAAGAAGATTAAGCAGATGTCATCCTTTAACTCCCTGTGGATGTGACCCTGTGCCTGACTAAATGAATGAAAATATTTATTTTTGTTAGGGAGGGATGTTGCCTTTGTGATTCATTAAAAAACAAACTGGCAAAAATAAATCTTAATGAGTTATTCCCTAATCTAGAGGAGCTCATAGAAATTGATATTGATAGGGTCGATTTATATAAAGATAAATATAAAAAATATGATTATGAAGTACCTGTTATTGCTGTTGAAGGAATTAGGTCAGAGGAGATTATAGAATTGCCCCGCATTTCTCCAAGATTAAAAGATGATCAATTAAAGAATTGGTTTCAAAAAAATATTAGTACCATTCTAAAGAAATAATTTTTTTATATGAGATCTATAAAATTACATAAACTTTTAGATTTGGTAGGAATTATTCCTTCATTAGATTTAACCGATCATGAAATCAATAATATTTCTTTTAACTCTAAAGAAGTTCAACAAGGAACTTTATTTTTAGGTATGCCTGGTTTAAATGTTGATGGAGGAAAATATTGTATTGAGGCAATTGAAAATGGCGCGGAGGCTGCCATTATTGGGTCTGCTGCAAAAGAGAAAATTGGATCTATTGATCGAGAAAGGATTTTGGTTATAGAGGATAATTTAGATTATATTTTTGGTCAAATAGTTGCTGAGTTTTGGAATAGGCCTTCAAGAAAACTTAAACTTATTGGTGTTACGGGTACAAATGGAAAAACGACAATTACTTTTTTATTGGAATATCTTTTAAAAAAATCAGGGAAAAAGACTGCATTATTTGGGACCTTGCTCAATAGATGGCCTGGCTTCTCAGAAGTGGCTTCTCATACAACTGATTTCGCCGATAAACTTCAAAAGAAATTAAATGCTGCTGTTGAGGTAGAATCTGAATTCGCAATATTAGAGGTAAGTTCTCATTCTATTGCTCAAAACAGGATATCAGGATGCGAATTCGAGGCAGCTATTTTTACTAATTTAACTCAAGATCATCTTGATTATCACTCAGATATGGAATCATATTTTCAAACAAAAAGAAAATTATTTTTCCCAC
The DNA here is from genome assembly GCF_000759975.1 of Prochlorococcus marinus str. MIT 9302. Classification (GTDB taxonomy): domain Bacteria; phylum Cyanobacteriota; class Cyanobacteriia; order PCC-6307; family Cyanobiaceae; genus Prochlorococcus_A; species Prochlorococcus_A marinus_M. Next base: position 60,418 of record NZ_JNAM01000010.1, read on the forward strand.
CTTACTTAAAAGAAAAAGTTGGAATTTGTGTATTAAATCATGATGACCATTGGATATCTAAATTATCATCTGATCTTGAAAAAAGATCTTCATTAGTCTCTACAAAGATTACTGAAAGTGAATTTGAAAATGATGATTTTTTTTTCGTAACAGATAAAAAATTTACTGAAAGTGGTTCCACCTGTATTTTTCATACACCTAGGGAAAAAATTAAACTGTTTGTTCCACTTGTTGGTGAATTTAATTTAATGAATGCAATTCAAGCAATAACAATTTTGTATAAACTTAATTTTTCTTTAAAAGATCTATCAAAGTTAATACAATCTTTCCCTGGTGCTCCTGGGAGAATGGAGAAAATACAAATTGATAATGACGTCGTTTTAAGATCACTTCCAACAGTAATTGTTGATTATGCCCACACTCCTGATGGATTGAAAAAAGTTTTGCAATCAATTAAAAAACTTTGTGAAGGGAAACTCATAACTGTTTTTGGCTGTGGCGGAGATCGAGACCGTAGTAAAAGGCCTTTAATGGGATCAATAGCTGAAGAGTTTTCTGATCAACTTTTTATAACTTCAGATAATCCAAGATCAGAAGAACCCCAAAAGATAGTAAATGATATTTTGATGGGTATAAAAAAAAGAGAAAAAATAACAATTGAGATTGATAGATTTAAAGCAATAAATGAATCTATTAAATTTGCTAATAAAGAAGATATTGTTTTAATTGCAGGAAAAGGACATGAAGACTACCAAATTCTCAAAGATAAAGTTATAAATTTTGATGATAGAAAAATAGCTCATAAATTATTAAAAGAAAAAAATAAATCTCAATAAAATTTCTTAATTAAATAAGAAAGCTCTTTACGCAAATCACAAGAGAAGCTTCTTAGAATCAATGAAGTTATTTTTAATAAAATGAAAGGCTTAGCCTTAGTTGTAGGCGCAGGTGGAATTGGAACACGACTAGCTAAAGATCTGCATGAAAGTGAAAAAGATTTAGATGTTGTTTTGTGTGGAAGAAAAAGTGAATTTAATTCTTTTTGGGAATTAGATATAGAGGATTCTCAATCCCTTTTGCAGTTGAAAAATAAAATATCAAATCATCCTTCAAAATTAAGGCTAGTTGTTAATGCTACAGGTAGACTTCATAGTGATTCTCTTCAACCAGAAAAAAGATTACAAAATCTTGATAAAAAAAATATGATGGAAAGTTTTTCAATAAATGCCTTTTCTCCTATTTTATTAGCTAAAGCGATTGAAGAATTTATACCAAAAGATTTTGATTTTAATTTTGCAAGTATAAGTGCAAGAGTGGGTAGCATTGGAGATAATCAAACTGGAGGTTGGTATTCATATAGAGCTGCAAAATCTGCGCAAAATCAGTTTTTTAAATCTTTAAGTATTGAATGGGCTAGACGTTTCCCAAAGGCTACTATCACATTGCTTCATCCAGGAACAGTAGATACTGATTTATCTAGACCTTTTCATAAATTTGTTCCAGAACATAAATTATTTAGTAAAGAAAAATCCTCCCAATTCTTGATCAATATTATTAAAAATCAATCACCAGAATCTACAGGAAAATTTATTGCATGGGACAACTCGGAGATACCTTGGTAGACTAAAATTTTTTTTATTTCAATAGATCTTTAAGTCAATATTTTTTTTATTTCTTTAGCAAGTAAATTAATCTCAGCTTCTGTAGTCATTTGATGTACGCATGCTCTAAACCATTTTGGATCTTCTAAAACTCTAATCCAAATTTTCTTTTCTCCAAGTTTCTTTACAAATTTATCCTTATCTTTAATATTTTCGATATTCAAACTAACAATCCCATTTAAATATTTTTTTTCTAAAACTAATTCAACACCCTTTAATTGATTTAATTCATCCCAAAGTTTTCCACTTAATTTTCTGATATATTTGTTTTTTTCTTTTTCATGGCAGTCTTTATCCAAAAGATATAATGAATTCCTGAGCCCAGCAAGTAAAGGAATACAAGAGGTAGCTATTTCAAATTTCCTTGCATCATCATGAAAAAGATTATCTGAAGGCTCATAAATGCCTTGTTCTTTTTTTAATGATTTCCAACCAATTATTGTTGGATCTGTTTCATGAATAAATCTATCTGAGACATAAATGGCTCCAAGTCCTTCTGGTCCGCATGCCCATTTATGAGAAGTTATTGAATATAAATCAGAATAAAAAACTTCTTTTTCAATATTTATGTGCCCAAAGGTTTGAGCACCATCAACAAGTAAATAAGAATTTTCTCGATTATTTTTTAATTCGATAGAAATTTGTTTTAAAGGTATTTTATATCCAAAGTTCCATAAAATATGAGACATAATTAGGATCTTAGTCTTACTATTTAGCTTTTTCAAAATCTCTAAAATTATATTTTCGTCGTTTAGATTTTTAATTTTTTGGATTGGCAAAATTTTGAATATTAATTTATTTCTTCTGCAAAATTCTCGACTTGCAGCCACTACTCCAGGATGTTCACAGTCACTTATTAACAACTCTTCTCCCTCTTCTACTTTTATTCCCCAAAAGGGCAAAATCATACCGGAAGAGATATTTTCGGTTAAAGCTACATTCTTTGAATTGACACCTAATTTTTGCGCAATGATTCTTTTTGTGGTCAATATTTCTTTGTAAATAAAAGGCCACATATCATTGGTAAATGGTCCTAAATCTTGGATAATTTCCCAAGTTTTAACTATTGCTTCTAGAGAAGATTTTGGTAATGGTCCTTGACCGCCATAGTTGAAATAATACTTATTTTTTAATGCTGGTATTTGATCTCTTAGATTATTTCTCATGGAAATTTATATTATATTTTTAACTCTTGAATTTTTTTAAATATTGCCCACTAAAGTTACTGTTCTAAATTCAATATCCTCAATTACTTTCCAAGGTTCAACACTCCTTTCTGCAAATTCTAAATTTTTAAATCCTAGTTCTTTAAAATCACTTATAAACTCTGGCTCGTACCATGCTCCACTAATACATCCAGTCCATAGATCATGATCATTTTGCAATCTTAAAGGAACTTTTTTGTTAGAGACGATATCGCTAATGGCAATTCTTCCATTATCGTTTAAAACTCTTTTTATATTATTTAGAAGTTTATTTCTAGATTCTGGACTTACCAAGTTTAAAACGCAATTACTTAAAATAATATCAACTGATTTATCTGCAATTAATGGATTTAAATCTTTATCTAATTCATCAAGTTTTTCAATTGAACCTTCTAGAAATTCTGTATTGTTGAAGCATATATTTTTTGTAACTTCTTTAGAGGCTGATCTAGATAAAGAAAGCATTTCAGGATTCTGATCAACTCCAATAACTTTCCCTTCTTTCCCAACAATTTGGGCACAAATAAAAGCATTTTTGCCACTACCACTTCCAAGATCTAAAACTATATCATTTTTTTTAACATATTTTGTTGGATCACCACATCCATAGTCTCTCTCTATGACCTCTTGAGGAATTGCTTCAAGTAAAACGGGATTAAACCCAACTGGTGTACAAAGACAACTTTCTTTTTCAAGTGCGGCTGAGCCATATCTTTCTTGAATCGAATCTTTATGATCAAACTGATTAGGTGCTTTATTCGATGAGTTTGTATTACAGCAACTTTCAGACATATTTTTAAAAGAACTCTTGATAAATATAGCCAAAAAAAAAAGCCCCTGAAAAAGGGGCTTTTAATTTGTTTAATTAAATTATTTAGTGTAATTAACACCTCTGTAATTTAATTCTGCTTTTTCATTACTAGAAGAAGCGTCATCCATTCTGTTGGTGTATACGTTTCTTCTGTAGGTAAGTTCAACAAGTTGCTTTTTAGCGGCTTCTTTGTTTTGAACGTAGTTTTTACCTCTGTAAGTTAAAGTAGTCATGTTTCGATGTGACAACACGGCCATCCCCCGTTCCATGGTATGACTCGAACTGCGCCCTCAATTGAGGGTGAACGAAAAAGTAGCGATTGCTACCAAATTATTATAAGCTTATTTTCCAAGGGATGTCTAGCTTTTACAAATAGAAACGAAGATTTAATATTTTTTTAATTATTATCTTAGGTAAATTTTTTTATAAATAGTCTCTAAAAAGGATTATGTTTATATTTGGTTTAATCTTCATGTAACTATTTATTTATGACAGGTTTTTTATATTTCTTGGGAAATACTTTAAGGTGGCCAGTTCTAAAGCCAAAAGAATTTTTTTCACTACATGCATATTTTTCAATCATTTATTTGATAACTTTTACTTTGAGTAAATATGATGTAAGCCAATCAAATTTAGTTTTTACTTTAGGAATTCTTGCACCTCTTTTAATCGCTATTGGTCAAGGACTTCCAATTGATTGCCTTGATATGGAATCATCTTTGTTGAAGGAATTAAAAACTAAATAATATATCAGTTTAAAATTTTTATAAAACCTGTACAACTTCACTTATTTCAGGAATCATTTCTTTTAACTTTCTCTCAATTCCCATTTTTAGGGTCATAGTACTACTTGGGCAACTACCACATGCCCCTTGAAGTCTGACTTTGACAATTGGACCATCTATTTCTGCAATCTCTACATTACCTCCATCAGATATTAAAAAAGGTCTTAGCTCGTCAAGCACTTTTTCTACATTTTCGTTTGTCAGCGAGAGTGTTTCAGTACTCATAATTTTGTATTAACTTTATAATAAGCCTAGAAAGAAATTTGATTAATTGCAAAAAAGATAATTTTCTGTTGTGACTTCATTTCAAAATTCCACTAACGATAATAGCTACTTTGACGCAGTCTTAGTAGGAGCAGGGATAATGAGCAGTACTTTAGCCCTCTTGATTTCAGAAGTTTTACCCGATATAAATATTCTTATTGTAGAAAAATTAAATGCTCCAGGAAGTGAAAGTACTGGCGCTTTTAATAATGCAGGTACAGGACATGCTGCTAATTGCGAATTAAACTATACTCCTTTAGATGAAAAAGGGAATATAAAAGTAGATAAAGCGCTCTCAATAAATCGATCCTTTGAAAAATCCATGTCTTTATGGGCCTCTTTGTATGAAGCAGGGAAAATTGATATTAAAAATTTTTTAAAATTTATTCCTCACATTAGCTTTGTGTCTGGTCAGGATAATATTTCTTTTTTAAAAAAAAGATTTCAAAAAATGACCGAAAATTCTGAATTTATTGATATGGAATTTTCTACATCTTTTGATGAAATTTCATCATGGGCTCCTCTAATAACAAAAGATAGGAATCCATTTACTAAAATTGCTGCTACCAAAATAGGTAGAGGAACAGATATTAATTTTGAGGCTCTCACAAAAGAGTATTTGTCATTAGTTTCTTTAAATAAAAATGTTGAAATTAGATACAAAACAGAATTAGTAGATTTAAAGAAAATTGATAAAACAAAATGGGAACTAGAAATTAGTTCAGAGGGTAGAAAAACTTCAATTAGAACTGGCTATGTTTTTCTTGGTGCTGGTGGAAAAACAATTAATTATTTGCAAAAATCGAAAATTCCAGAAGCAAAGAGTTATGGTGGATTTCCTGTTAGTGGGAAATGGCTTATTTGTGAGAAAAAAGATCTAACAGAAAAACATAACTCAAAAGTTTATGGTAAAGCTGATATTGGGTCGCCACCAATGTCTGTGCCTCATTTAGATACCAGATGGATTGATAATAAAAAACTTCTTTTATATGGACCTTTTGCTGGATTTACAACGAAATTTCTAAAGCAAAGTTCATACTTTGACTTATTTAGTTCAATTAAAAAGAATAATGTTTTTTCTATGTTAGACGTTGGTTTCAAGAACAACGATTTAATTAATTACCTAATATCACAATCATTAAAGAACCATAACTCAAGAGTTGAAAATTTAAAGAATATGATGCCATCAGCTAATCCTTCTGATTGGTATTTAAAGAATGCTGGTCAAAGAGTCCAAATAATTAAAAAAACTGAAGGTGGTGGTTCTTTGAAATTTGGAACGGAGATTGTAAATGCATCTGATGGATCATTATCTGCTTTGTTGGGAGCTTCTCCGGGAGCAAGTACTGCGGTTTCAATTATGGTTGAGGTTCTAGAAAAATCTGTTTTATTTTTAAACGATAAGCATAATCTTCAGAAAAAAATAAATGACTTAATTTATCCAGAACTATCAGTCTCTGAAAATTACAGTACCTTCATAAAAGACATTAAAAAAAGAAATAATTCCATTTTTGGTTTCCATCCATAATTCTAATTAGCTAGTATTAAACAAGATGTAATAAGAGGAGAATTTTTCTTTCTATATGACTGATATATCGGTTTCGAAAATTAGAAATTTCTGCATAATCGCTCATATTGACCATGGTAAATCTACCCTTGCAGATAGGTTGCTTCAAGATACTGGTACTGTGCAGCAAAGGGATATGCAAGAACAATTTTTGGACAGTATGGATCTTGAAAGAGAGAGAGGAATTACTATCAAGTTACAGGCCGCTAGGATGAAATATAAAGCTGACGATTCCCAAGAATATGTTTTGAATTTAATAGATACTCCAGGACATGTTGATTTCTCTTATGAGGTTAGTAGATCTCTTCAAGCTTGTGAAGGCGCTTTACTCGTTGTTGATGCAAGTCAAGGAGTAGAAGCTCAAACCTTAGCTAATGTTTATCTTGCCTTAGAAAATAATCTTGAAATAATTCCTGTTTTAAATAAAATTGATTTGCCAGGTGCTGATGCTGAAAAAATAAAACAAGAAATAGAGGAGATTATTGGACTCGATACATCTAATGCAATAAATTGTTCAGCAAAAACTGGAGTTGGTATTAAAGATATTTTGGAAGCAATTGTAAGAAGAATTCCTCATCCTCAAGATGAAATTAAATTACCTACAAAGGCACTGATTTTTGATTCTTATTATGATCCGTACAGAGGAGTTATTGTTTATTTCAGGGTGATATCTGGGTCTCTTAATAAGAGAGAAAAAATATTATTAATGGCAAGTAAAAAAAATTATGAACTAGATGAGATAGGAATAATGGCGCCTGATCAGCAGCAAGTTGATGAATTACATGCAGGAGAAGTTGGTTATTTAGCTGCTTCTATAAAATCAGTTGCTGATGCGAGAGTGGGAGACACGATTACTCTTTTAAATTCACCTGCCAATGATCCTTTGCCTGGTTATAAGACAGCAAATCCTATGGTTTTTTGTGGCTTATTCCCTACTGATGCTGATCAATTCCCAGATTTAAGAGTATCACTTGAAAAATTACAATTATCTGATGCAGCTTTAAAATATGAGCCCGAAACCAGTAGCGCAATGGGCTTCGGATTTAGGTGCGGATTCCTAGGACTTCTTCATATGGAGATTGTTCAAGAAAGATTAGAAAGAGAATATGACTTGGATCTAATCGTAACGGCACCATCAGTTATTTATAAGGTTAATCTAAATCAGCAGGAACATATCCTTATTGATAATCCTTCTACAATTCCTGATCCACAACTTAGAGAATCAATAGAAGAGCCTTATGTGAAAATGGAAATTTATGCACCCAATGAATTCAATGGAACATTAATGGGTTTATGTCAGGAAAGAAGGGGAGTATTCATAGATATGAAATACCTAACAACAGATCGAGTTACTTTGATTTATGAAATTCCATTAGCAGAAGTAGTTACAGATTTCTTTGATCAAATGAAAAGTAGGACCCAAGGTTATGCATCAATGGAATATCACTTGATCGGCTATAGAAAGAATGACCTTGTTAGATTAGATGTTCTAATAAATTCAGAAAGAGCAGATCCATTAACTTCGATTGTTCATAAAGATAAGGCTTATGGAATTGGCAGAAGTTTAGTTGAGAAATTAAAAGAACTTATTCCAAAACAACAATTTAAAATACCTATTCAAGCTTCAATCGGTAGCAGAATTATTGCAAGTGAAAGTATAAGTGCTTTACGAAAAGATGTTTTATCTAAATGTTATGGAGGAGATATTTCTAGGAAAAAGAAACTTTTAAAGAAACAAGCTAAAGGTAAAAAAAGGATGAAGGCAATGGGTAAAGTTGAAGTCCCTCAAGAAGCTTTTATGGCAGTCCTAAAATTAAATCAGTAATTTCTTAAAATTTAAATTTAATAACTATTTTTTTTTTAAGAATTGGGTATATTTCAGTCATATCTCTAAAAAATATTTTGGATATTAACTCAATCAATCGTGTTGGCGCAAATATCAGAAAAGCTGGATTTTTAATTGTACTTTTTTATCTTCTTGTTGTTTTAATAATGAAATTTTTACAGGCTAATAATTTTTTTGGTTATTCATTTTCAATGTTAAGCAATGATATCTTTGCACCTCCTTCGCTTAATCATTTCTGTGGTACAGACAGATTAGGAAGAGATGTTTGCTTAAGAACTTTGCAAGGATCATCTTTAGCGATAGAAGTTGTTTTCTTAGCTATTCTTTTTTCATTAAGTTTGGGTTTGCCATTAGGATTATTAAGTGGTTATTTTGGTGGTTTTTTTGATAAATGTTTATCACTAATAATGGATACTATTTTTTCAATACCTGTAATTTTGCTTTCAGTTGTTGTGGCTTTTGTATTGGGTAAGGGTATCCTTAACGCAGCTTTGGCATTGTCTATTGTTTACTCTCCTCAATATTTTAGATTAATCAGAAATCAGACAATATTGGTTAAATCCGAAACTTATGTGGAGGCAGCTCAAGTTTCAGGAGCTGATGTTAAAACAATTATTTTTAAATATATTCTCCCAAATGTAATAACACCCTTGCCTATTTTGCTTACCCTAAATGCTGCGGATGCTGTCTTGGTATTAGGAAGTTTAGGATTTTTAGGTCTTGGTGTTCCTGCAGATGTCCCAGAGTGGGGAAGTGATTTAAATCTTGCTCTTGCCGCTTTACCTACAGGTATATGGTGGACGGCTTTGTTCCCTGGTTTGGCAATGTTTTTTTTAGTTTTAGGTCTTTCTTTTATAGGAGAGGATCTTGAAGAAATTTTTGATAGTCAAAATTCTGAATAAATTTAGTTATCTGTAATAGGGTCAAGTTCTCCTTGATCATTCAACTTTGGATATTCTTTAGCTGATTTTTTATACACCGCAGCTAATTCTGGGTAACACCATTCAAAAAGTGTTTTTTGATATTCATCTATATTTAACCCTTCTCCATTAGCTGGCAATATACCTTTATTTTTTCTTTGGCGAATAGCTTCAAATAATAATATGGAAGCAGCAACTGAAACATTCAGAGATTGAACCATACCTCTCATAGGTATAAAAATTGATTGATCAACCATTGATATAAGTTCATTACTTAGTCCCCATTTTTCTGCTCCTAAAACAAAACATGTGTTTTGAGAATAATCAAAATTTCTATAATCTACCGATTCACTATTAAGAGTCGTTCCATATAATTTAAAACCCTTATTCTTTAAATCAGATATTGCCGTGATAGTGTTTTCATGATTATTCAGGGTTACCCATTTTTGACTTCCTTGAGCAGTACTATTAAAAGTCTTAACGGCATTAGTTTTGCTAATAAAATTTGCTTCGAAAACTCCCGCTGCATCACATGTCCTTAATATCGCAGATAAATTATGTGGTTTATTGACATCCTCAACTAAAACAGTCAAGTTTTTCATTCTGCAATCTAAAACACTTTTGATTCGTTCAAATCTTCTTGGCAAAATTGACATTTATAATTTTTTTACACTTTTAAATTATATTCAAAAAATTTTGATTACCTATTAAATCTCCTGGTTTATAATATTTTGGTAGTTTGAATTAACTCAATGGCATACATAGAATGGGATTATACAGTAATAACAAGTATGGTAGAAAAACAAGGCTGGAATTTACCTGAGCGAGAATCGGAAGAATGGAATAAATTTAACGATGAATTAGGAGAAAAAATGAGAGGTGTTGGGCTTATTTTTGAAAAATATTGTAAATTTACTCCTGATGTAGGAGAAGGGGTTCATCTTCTAGATGACTAATCATAAATAGTTTTAAACCATTGATGTATCCCTTAGTCAATGGCTTATTAATTTATAAGATAATATAATTTCACTAAATTAGAACTGGCAATTATTAAGGCTTTATAAAGCTTGTACTCTAAAAAAATTTTTTTATTCCACAAAAAAGTTATTTAATTTCTATATTTGAATACAATTATGAAAAATAAATTAACCTTTTTATTCGATGGTGGTTGTCCACTTTGTTTGAGAGAAACAAATTTTCTAAAAAAAAGAGATATCTTAAATCAAATTGCATTTATAGATATTAATATTAAGGATTATGATCCCAGTCTTTTTAATGACATCTCATATTCAGAAGCTATGTCAAACCTGCATGGGATTATGGAAAATGGTGAAATTATTAGGGGACTAGATGTACTTGCATATTCTTATGAATTAGTTGGTTTAGGTTGGGTTTATTATCCCTTGAAGATTAAGCTCTTATCTCCATTATTGAGACTGGTTTACAGATATTGGGCAAAATATAGACTTCAAATTACAGGAAGATCCAAGATTGAAAAACTTTGTACCTCTCAATGTGAACAATAAATATGGAAAGTATCGAAATAGATAGAATAATAGAAATGTGTTGGGAAGATAGAACACCCTTTGAAGCAATTGAGTATCAATTTGGTTTAAAAGAGGAAGATGCTATAAAAATTATGCGTCAAAACCTTAAACCTAAATCCTTTAAAGTCTGGAGAAAGAGAGTTTCGGGAAGAAATACAAAACATATGGCGCTTAAAGATTCAACTAGATTTAAATCTACTCATAAAAGAAAATTATAAATTTTGAAAAATCTTTCTACTAAAACTTGTCCTGTTTGCAATAGGCCGTTTGAGTGGCGTAAAAAATGGAAAAACTGCTGGGATGATGTTATCTACTGTTCAAAAAGATGCAGTAACAGAAAGTCGCAAAGATGAAACAAGTATCAATTATTTTCCCGAATCAACTTTTTAGAGAAAGCCCAATCTTAAAAATAAATTGTGAAATTTTGATTTTGGAAGACTCATTATTTTTTGGAAATGATAAATTTCATAAATTAATTAACCATAAAAACAAATTAGTTTTTCATAGATCATCTATGCTCGCTTATAAAAATTATTTAGAAAAATCTGGCTTTAAAGTTTTATATATTGCAAACAAGAATAATATTTCTACAGTTGACCACTTATCTGAATTTATTAAAGATAAATATCAGAAAATAAATCTCATTGACCCTCATGATTTTTTAATAATGAAGAGGATTAATAATTTTGTTGAAAGTAATAATTTAGCTTTAAATATTTTGGCTTCTCCTATGTTTATGAGCAGTGAAGATATAAAAGAGTTATTTGCATCAAATACAAAAAAACCTCTTATGGGTAGATTTTATGAGAATCAAAGAAAGAGCCAAAAGATATTAGTTAATCCTGATGATACACCTGAAGGTGGAAAATGGAGTTTCGATGCAATGAACAGAAAAAAATTACCAAAAGAAATAAACATACCTGATACACCTAAATTGCAAAAAAATAAATTTGTAGTTAATGCAGAAAGGTCATTAGCCAATAATCATATTGAGTTTATTGGAGAAAGTAATAACTTTTTATATCCAACTAATTTTGATGAGGCAGATCAATGGTTAAATGATTTTTTTAAACATAGATTTTTCTTATTTGGAGATTATGAGGATGCTATTTCTAGAGAAAATTCTTTTTTATGGCATAGTTTACTTTCTCCTCTTTTAAATAGTGGCTTATTAACTCCAGATGTAGTAGTAAATAAAGCATTACTTTTTGCAAAAAATAATAATGTTCCTATTAACTCTTTAGAGGGTTTTATTCGTCAAATTATTGGATGGAGAGAATTTATTTGCCTCGTCTATAAAAAGTATGGAACAAAGATGCGAAAAAGTAATTTTTGGAATTTTGAAGATAAGCCAATTCCAGAATCTTTTTATCAAGGAAATACAGGAATTGAACCAGTAGACGTTGTTATAAAAAATATTATTAAATATGGTTATTGTCACCATATTGAGAGGTTAATGATTATTGGTAACTTCATGCTTCTATGTAGAATTCACCCCAATCAAGTTTATAAATGGTTTATGGAAATGTTTATTGATTCCTATGATTGGGTTATGGTCCCAAATGTTTACGGAATGAGTCAGTTTAGTGATGGAGGTATCTTTTCAACAAAACCATATATATCAAGCTCTAATTATGTAAAAAAAATGTCTAATTTTAAAAGTGGACCCTGGTGTGAAATATGGGATGGCTTATTTTGGAAATTTATTAAAGATAATGAAAGCTTTTTTAGAAAGCAATATCGTCTGGCAATGTTAACGAGAAATCTCGATAAAATGTCAGAGGAGAAATTAAATAATCATCTAAAAACGGCCGATAAATTTTTAAGATATATTCAATAAATTAGGACTTAAAATCTATAGTTAAGTTTGAAAAATTAAAAGAATATTATATTATTACGAAATATTACATCCTAATGCTAAATTAAAAAAACATAAATTCAAAATGAATATTGGAATCCTTTTTTTGAAAAGTAATTTAACTGGTATCATCACTTTTTCTGAATTAGATTGGGTAACTTCCCATCAATCTAATTTTACAAGGTTGGAGGAATCTTTAGCTATTAAGTTAGGAAGAATGCTTGATGCAGGATCTATTAACATAGGTTGCCGTTTGAATTCCTGATTAATTTTTTATTTTATTAATGAAGCATCAAAAAGAGAAAAAATTATTTTTTCGGGAAAGAATTCATTCTTTAAACATCTTTCTTTTTTTAGGATTTAATCTTACACTTATCTCTATATTAGGATTTATTTGGTTAAATAATTCAGTTGAAAAAGTAGTTTAAATTCATAAATTTTTTGTATATTAAAGTTATCTTTAAAAATAAATTATATTTTGAGCATAGGATATCTACAAAGAAAAGCAGCTTGGGAAATTTTATTAAAAGTTAGTTATGGTGATTTTTCTGATCATGCCCTTGAAAAGGTTTTAAGAAATTATCAATTTAATCCTCTTGATATAGCTTTTATTACAGAATTATCTTTTGGATGTATAAGGTATAGAAAATTTCTTGATCTTTGGACGGATCATACATCAAAAATTACTCATAAAAAGCAGCCTCCAAAATTAAGATGGCTTTTACATATAGGTTTATATCAACTATTGAAAATGGATAAAATTCCATTTCCTGCAGCTATTTCTACTACTGTAGAAGTAGCTAAAAAAACAGATTTAAAGGGTTTAGCAGGAACTGTAAATGCCATATTGAGAAATGCATCAAGAAAATTAGAAAAAGAAATTTTTCCAAAATTATCTTCTGATAGAAAAGAAAGAATTTCATATCTTGAATCCTTGCCATTATGGCTTGTGAATGATCTCTATAAATGGGTAGGAAATAATGATGCTGAAAATATCGTTAAGGCATTTAATAAAAAACCTTCAATTGATTTGAGAATTAACAAACTAAAGACTGATATAGATGAATTTTTGAAAGTACTTTATAAGAATAAAATTAATGCTGAACCTATCAAAGAGTTAAATAATGGAATTACTTTAAAATCTAATCCAAGATCTATTAAAAACTTACCGGGATATAGTGATGGACTTTGGACAATTCAAGATAGATCTTCTCAGTGGGTAGCACCTCTTTTGAATCCAAAAGAAGGTGAAAAGATTTTAGATGCTTGTGCAGCGCCAGGAAGTAAGTCTACTCACTTAGCAGAATTAGCAAACGATAGTGCTGAAATACTGGCTGTAGATAGATCAGAAAAAAGATTGAAAATACTTCAATCAAATTTAGACAGGTTAAATTTACAATCTGTAGATACCCTCAAGGCTGATGCAGCGAGTTTGAGTGAATTGAATCCTAAGTTTATATCTTATTTTGATAAGATTTTGTTAGATGCTCCCTGTTCTGGGATTGGAACTTTGTCCAGAAATCCAGATTCTAGATGGTCTTTAAGTAAAGAAAAAATAAAAAGCTTAACTTTATTGCAGGAAAAACTATTAGAAAGTATTTTTCCTCTTCTGAAAAAAGATGGAACTTTAGTTTATTCAACATGTACGATCTGTCCTAATGAAAATAATCTTTTAATTGAGCGATTTATTGAAAAAAATAAAGGTTTAAAATTGGATAGCCAAAAGCAAATTTTACCTCGCCTTGATTATCCTGGAGATGGATTTTATGCGGCGATAATTTCTTATAAAGATTAAAGAATAAAATTTATTTTTTAATTGAGATTTTATAAATTTCAGCTATAAATTTCTTCCATAAATAAGCTGCATTTCCACTAGATAATTGAGATTCTTTATTATCGTCATAACCTATCCAAATACCTGTTGTAATATTATTAAGTGAACCAATAAACCAAAGATCTTTATTGCCATCGGATGTTCCTGTTTTTCCATAAATTTTCTTTCCTTCTATAAAGGCTGCTTTCGAAGTACCCTCTTTTACTGATTTCTCAAGAAGTTTATTTATTTTTTTGGATACTTTAAAATCTAAGATTCTTTTGGAAATAAATTTGTTTTCCCAAATAGATTCATTATTAAATGATTCTAATTTTTCTAAAATACTGGGTCTTTGAATCTCTCCATTATTATTTATTGCAGAATATGCATTTGTAATGTTTAAAAGATTATCTCCATAAGAGCCAATAGCTAATGATGGAAATTCCTTTAATTCTTGTTTATAACCTAGGCCAAATGCATTTGCTAGATTAATAATTTTTTTTAGGCCTATTTTTTTTGCTATTGATATTGGAACGATATTGGATGAACTTTTAAATGATTCAATCAAAGATACTGAACCTTTATATTCTTCTGAAAAATTTTTTGGGCAATAACTTTCCCAGCATCTTGGTAAGTCTTGAAATTTATCACTTAATTTTATCCCTTCTATTAATGCAGCAGTATAAGGAATTATTTTAAAAGTAGAACCTAAAGGTCTTACAGATGAAATAACTCTATTATATTCATTAATTGATGGATTTTTGCTGGTTACCATTGCCCTGATTAGTCCTGTGTTTGATTCAATTGATAACAGAGCAAACTCAATTTCTTTAGGGCCAACATATCTTGAAATTTTTTGGGCTTTTTCTTGCCAATCTTTATTGATAGAAGATTTAATCCTTAAAAACTTATAATCATTTTTATTGTCAATTCTTTTATCTGTTTCCTCAAGAATAAAATTTATTAGTAATTTATCATCTAAAAAATTATCAGCTTTTTGATAATTTAAGTTTATTTTCTCTTTAATAGCCTTATTCTTATTTTCAAGAGAAATATATCCATCAATATACATTGATTCAAGAACTTGATTTCTATTTTTAATAGCTAGTTCTATATTTTGATAAGGTGAATAAATTGATGGAGCTGGAGCTAATCCTGCAATTAATGCGATCTCTGATAATGTCAATTCTTCTATAAGTTTTCCAAAATAAACTTGAGAAGCCTCGTTAACCCCGTATGCTCCTGATCCTAAATAAATATTATTTAAATATAATTTTAAAATTTGATTTTTGTCATATCTAAATTCAAGTATGAGTGATATAAATATTTCTTTGATTTTTCTTTGGAAACTTAAATCATTATTTAGAAAAAGTAATCTAGCAACTTGTTGAGTAATCGTACTTCCTCCCTCTTTAACATAACCACTTCTAATGTTTTGAAAAAGGGCGCGTGAAATACTTTTTAAATCTATTCCATTATGTTTATAAAATCTTTTATCTTCCGAAGATATAAAAGAATGTTTCAGAAAAAATGGAATTTTATTTTTACTATTATCTATTTCAAATTTTCGGCTTAATTTGCTTAGGATCTTATTATCAGAAGATGAAATTATATAAGAATATTTGGTTGGACGAGACCTTTTATTTTTAGATATGTCAAATTTTAATGTAGTAAATATTAGACTATAAATATAAAAAGATATTCCAGAAAAAATTAATATTGGAATTATTAAAACAAAAGATTTGGATTTAATCTTTTGCACCTTAAGCAACTAAAAAACTATGTCCTATCGCTAAAGCCGTAACTAACATTCCAGTTATAAGAAACGGTTGGGCACTTGCTTGATATTTGACATCAAACTTTAGAGGATCTCTTAGTAACCACATATCTTGAAATGTGATTTGTGGAATTACCAATAAAACCAAAATTACAGAGGCTAAGTGTTGCCCAATAATGACTAATACTATAACCATTGCTAATTGAAAAATATCAATCAGCCCTGCACTTATTCTACTTGCATTTTTAATTCCAAATACTACTGGTAAAGAATTCAAGCCTAGCTTGGAGTCTCCTTCAACGCTTTTGAAATCATTGATAACAGCAATACCAAGTCCAGAAAGACTATAAGCAAGTGTTAGTAATGCAGTTATGATAGTTAGTTTTCCAAATAAAGCTTGTCCTGCCCACCAAGGTAAAGCTATATAAGATGCACCTAATGCATAATTTCCAAGCCAACCATTTTGTTTTAATTTTAGAGGTGGAGCAGAATATATATAACTAACAAAAGATCCTCCCAATGCTAAGAGGAAGACGGAAGGAAAGTTGTGCTTAGCGTATAAATCTAATAGAAAAGCAACGATTAAGCCCGCAATAAGTAATACCCAGATTTGTATTTTAACCTCTTTAATTGAAATTTTTCCAGAAGGAATTGGTCTATTTGGCTCATTAATCGCATCAATTTCTTTATCAAAAAAATCATTGATGGTTTGGGTATAACCAGCTAGAAGTGGCCCACTCATTAACATGCACGCCAGTGAAGCTAAAACATTACTAAATGTCCATTCAAAATTCCCACTTGCAGCTGCTCCACAAATAACTCCCCATATCAAAGGGATCCATGTTATGGGTTTCATTAACTGTATGCGGAGTTTCCATATACTTGATGTTTCAGAGGCACCCTTAATACCTAACAGTTGTTTTGGATCATTCACTTTACTCTTTAACCCTTCTCAATTTCTTCTGGGAAAAACCAGTTTTGCTGACCATCCTGAAATTTTGCAGTGATTCCAATACTCCCTCCGTCAGCCATTTTATAGCCTGTTATTACGACTTTAGGATTAGAGGATATTTGATCAATTAATTTCGCTGGTAGTCTATCTTTTACTTTGTTAATGTTAATTTTGATTTTACTACCGATTTTGGGTAAAAATTTTGTTTCAGCCATAAGAGGTAAAATGGAAGCTATTATGCAAGATTAACAGTATTTGGACAATTTTTACTAAAATGGTAGCTCTTCGTTTAATTCCTTGTTTAGATGTCGCCAATGGCAGAGTCGTAAAAGGTGTAAATTTTGTTAACTTGAGAGACTCAGGTGATCCTGTTGAATTGGCTTGTAGGTATTCTGATGAAGGTGCAGATGAATTAGTATTTCTGGATATTAGAGCAAGTGTGGAAAATAGAAATACATTAGTTGACCTAGTCTCTAGGACTGCAAAATCAGTAAAAATCCCTTTTACAGTAGGTGGCGGTATAGATTCTGTTTCTTCTATTAATGATCTTTTAAGAGCAGGAGCAGATAAAGTGAGTTTAAATTCTTCTGCTGTTAGAAATCCTGATTTAATTTCTAAAAGTTCTAAAGAATTTGGTAATCAATGCATCGTGATAGCAATTGATGCTAGAAGAAAACTTAATAAAGTTGATCAATGGGAGGTATATATAAAGGGAGGGAGAGAAAATACTGGAATAGATGTATTGAGTTGGGCAAAGAAAGTTGAGGAATTAGGGGCAGGGGAAATCTTGCTAACTTCTATGGATGGTGATGGCACACAGAATGGATATGATTTGCATTTGACGGCATCTGTTGCGAATGTTGTTAACATCCCAGTAATTGCTTCTGGAGGAGCAGGCTGTCTAGAAGATATCTATGATGTTTTCAAAGAAGGTAGGGCATCTGCAGCACTTTTAGCATCATTACTGCATGATAAGAAACTTACTTTACAAGAAATAAAAACTTTTCTCCTCGAAAAGAAACTCCCCATTAGACCTTATGAATGAAAATTTAAATTTATTCCAAAAAGAAATTATTTTAAAATTTAAAAATGAAATTTACAAAAACTATAGAAGTCAAAAATATATTTAATAAAATTTCCTATAAATATGACTTTTTAAATAATCTATTAAGTTTTGGACTACACAAATTATGGAAAAGGAAATTAGTTAATTTATTAGAACCTTTAAATGGTGAAGATTGGGCTGATTTATGCTGTGGCACTGGAGATTTAGCATTCTTAATTTCTAAGAGAGTAAGTCCAAGGGGCTCAATTACTGGGATTGATAGTGCAAAGAGTATCATAAATATTGCAAAGAAAAAATCAGAGATAAAAAAAAATAAATTTATTAAGTGGGAAATGAAAGATGTTTTAGAAATTGATGATTGTTCAAAAAATTTTGATGGGATTTGTATGTCATATGGATTAAGAAACTTGAATAATGTTGAAGAAGGAATCAAAAAAGTTTTTTATCTTTTGAATGATAAAGGAAGGGCAGGATTCCTAGATTTTAATCACTCATCAACAAATTCTTTATCTAATATTTTCCAGAAAATATATTTGAGGCTTATTGTAGTAACCATTTCGCGGATTTTTAATTTAAGTAAAGAGTACGCATATATTGAAAATAGTATTAGAAATTTTCCAAAGAAAAATGAGCTTATAAAAATTGCTAAGGAAGTTGGATTTAAAAAAGCTGAATATAGAACTATTTTTTTTGGTCAAATGGGAATATTAATTTTAGCTAAATAAAGAATTTACTTATTTATTTTTTCTCCAACAAAAAGAACACTTTCCCCAACGTTTGATTTCGCCTTCGGGAGTTGGGGAATTACATAGATTACAAATTATCATGTTATTTTGATTGATTCTACTTGGATGTTTAGCCCAAACTATCTTTTCATTAGTAGTTTTAATATTTTTATTTTTAAGTTCATAATTTTGTATTATTTTTATTTCATTCAAAGTTATTCCAATCTTTTCAATTCTCTCTTTTAATTTATGCTTGTTATAGATTAGTGCTTGGCGCCACTGTGGATTATTTACTGCAATTGTAAGTATTTTTTTTTCAATATTTAATGGTTTGCATTCTTGAAATAATTCAGAACCGATTAATTCTTTCCAGTTTTCGTTGATTTTAGAAAGTTGATCTAAGTCCCCCCATGATTTTTTGAAATTATCAAGACAATTTTTTAATGGAAGTGGATTCCTTCTATTCACTATTGGCAAATACTTTTTATCCAATTTGTAAAATTTACTTATTAAGACTAAAGTTAATCTAATCTTCAAAAAGATGCTTGCTGTTTTAATAAAGAATTTGTGAAAGTTTTTGGATCTGCAGCTAAGACAGTTTTTTATTTAAAAAAAATTCAGGGTCAATATCCAAGTTGGAGACTTCAGTACAAAATAAAATGCAAAAGCACTGAAAATGAATTAACAAACTGGCTTGGATATTCTGAAATAAAGAGAAACCAGCCAGTAGCAATAATAGCAAGAGAACAGTTCTCAGGTTTTGGCCAAAACTCAAAAACTTGGGTTTCTCCAAAAGGAGGGATTTGGTTAAGTGCAGCTTACCCAATATTTTCAAAAGAATTTACAAGCCAAATTTTTAATTTGTCTTTAGGAATTAAGATATGTGAAATGCTTAGAAAAGAGAATATAAATGTTTGTTTGAAATGGCCAAATGATATTTTCTTTGGTTCGAAAAAGTTGATTGGATTTTTACCAAGGGTGATAACTAGAGGCAAGGAAATTATTTATGTAAGAATAGGTCTTGGCATGAATGTTTTAAATTACACTCCATCAGAAGGTATTTCATTATCAAAAGTACTTCAAACTAAGAATATTAATCAACATTATTGGACAGCTAAAGTTCTTAAATCTTTTCATGATTCAGTTGAATGTAATAACAAAAGAGAATATGTGATCAAATCGGCAAATAAGTTCCTCAATAAAAGATTTTTACCAAGTGGTTTTTGTCCTAATACATGGGAAATTAAAGATATTGATTCGAATGGGAATTTAAGAATTGCAAATGAAACTCAACTGAAAGTAATTAGAAGGTTCTGAATTTAATTAACTTTTAATTCAACTATTCTTCCATCCTTAAATTTGGCTATTTTTTTTGCACGATTTGCAACTTCATCTTCATGCGTAACTAAAACTATAGTTATTCCAGATTCATGCAGTTTGTCAAAAAGATCTAGTACATCTTCAGTTGTTTTTGAATCTAGTGCTCCAGTGGGTTCGTCGGCTAATAATATTGCAGGGTTATTGATTATAGCCCTTGCAATTGCCACTCGTTGTTGCTGCCCTCCTGATAATTGGTTAGGGCGATTATTCATTCTTTCAGAAAGGCCAACTTTTTTTAAGGCATTCTTACCTCGCTCTAATCTTTGCTCAGGCTCAATACCAGCATAAATCATCGGTAAAATTACGTTCTCAAGTGCTGTTGCGTCTGAAAGAAGATGAAATTGTTGAAAAACGAAACCTAATTTTTGGTTACGTATCTCCGCTAGCTCATCATCAGATAATTTCTCAACAGGGGTACCATTTAATTTATAAACCCCTTCAGATGGTCTATCTAGACATCCAATAATATTCATTGCTGTACTTTTACCTGAGCCACTTGCTCCCATTACAGCCAAATAGTCACCTTTAAAAATTTCTAAGTTTATGCTGTCTAAGGCTTTAACAGTTAGATCATCTTTCCCGTAAGTTTTAGATATTTTTTCTAAAGTTGCGACTTTCTTAGACATTTATTAAAAAAATCTTTAGGAAATATTGTTTGTTATAGCAATAATATCTTGTAAAAAAGGAGTTGCTGAAACTGCTGTATTAGCTAATTTAAAAAGAGGGTTAGAAAGGATTCCTCCAAGAGCTGTTACCGCCACGCAAGTATAAAGTGCAATTCTTAAGGGAGGTAATCCTACAATTCCCCAATTAATTTCAGGATATGATTTGACTATTTCAGAAGCTTCCTGTGGTTCTTTAACTACCATCATTTTTATCACTGAAATGTAGTAATAAATAGAAATAACTGAAGTTACTAGTCCAACGATTACTAATAGATATTGATGATTAGCCCAACCAGCAAAGAATAAATATATCTTTCCAAAAAATCCCAACATTGGAGGTAAACCTCCAAGAGAAAGAAGACAAAGACTTAATCCAAGTGTAATCAGAGGATCTTTTTGGTAAAGTCCTGAGTAATCAAGAATTCTGTCAGAACCAGTTCTTAGAGAGAAAAGTATTACACACGAAAAAGCACCTAAATTCATAAACAAATATGCAGCTAAATATAAAACAGCCGCTGATAAACCATCTTGAGTTCCAGATACTATTCCAATCATTACAAATCCAGCTTGTCCAATAGAACTGTAAGCTAACATCCTTTTCATTGAGGTTTGGGCAAGGGCTACAACATTTCCTAGAGCCATGCTCAATATGGCTAATATAGTAAATAAAAGTTTCCATTCTTCATCGAAAGAAGAAAAAGTAGTGCTCAATATTCTTATCGCAAATGCAAACCCTGCTGTCTTTGAACCAACGGATAAAAAAGCTACTACAGGTGTAGGTGATCCCTCATAAACATCAGGAGTCCATTGATGAAAAGGAACGGCAGCGATTTTAAATGCAACAGTTGACAAGACAAATACAAGAGCTAAAGAAGTAATGAATGATGGCTTGTTTATAATCTCTAAACCAATTGTTGCTAAGTTTGTTGAACCACTTAATCCATAAAGAAAGGATGAGCCATATAAATAGACTGCAGCAGCAGCTGACCCAACAAGCAAATATTTTAAAGCTGCTTCTGAGCTTCTCGGATCTCTTTTGAGATAACCAGAGAGTAAATAACTCGCTACAGATAAAGTCTCCAGAGATATGAATACACTGATAAGGTCAGTAGATCCACACAAAAGCATTGCTCCAAGAGTTGCAGAAAGAACTATCGCTGCGAATTCGCCAATAGGACTTCCACTTTGTTCTGTATAACGCCAACTTATAAGTAAAGAAACTAAAGTTGATAATGATATTATTGCTCTAAATGCGATTGCTAAATTATCTGAATTAAAGGAACCAAGAAATGCTGTATTGACTGGATTAGTCCATTGCAAGGCCAGACTAAAAAGAGAGCTGCCAATTGAAAGATAGCAAATCATTGGTGCCCACTTTGATGCAGTTTTTTCACCTGCTAAATCAACCAGAAGAGTCCCAACAATACTAAGTAAGATAAAAGCCTCTGGAATAATGGCTTGAGCATTTAAATTAATTGTAAAGATTTCGTTGGGCACTTTATTAAATTGGATTAAATTAGATGTTTGATTGTAAGGGTCAAAGAGTTAATCTTAATTTGATTATAATTTGTGGGTATGATTTTTGAAATTTTAAGAGAAATTACTTGAAAAACCTTCAAATAATCATAATATGCCCTAACTGAACAAAAACACCAATTTTTGAAATAAACCTTGGATCACACACTTGTTATTGTTGAAAGTCCCACCAAAGCAAAAACTATAAGAAAGTTTTTGCCTTCTAATTATGAAGTGCTTGCTTCAATGGGGCACGTAAGAGATCTTCCAAAAGGAGCCGCCGAAATCCCTGCTGCAGTTAAAAAGGAAAAATGGTCAAGGATAGGAGTTAATACAACAGAAGATTTTGAACCACTTTATATAGTTCCAAAAGATAAGAAAAAGGTTGTTAAAGAGTTGAAAGATGCATTGAAAGGTGCGACCCAATTATTACTGGCAACTGATGAAGATAGAGAGGGAGAGAGTATTAGCTGGCATCTTCTGCAAATTCTTAAGCCTAAAATACCAACTAAGAGAATGGTTTTTCATGAAATTACAAAAAAGGCAATTAATAAAGCTTTAGATCAAACAAGAGAACTTGATATGGAACTTGTTCAGGCTCAAGAAACTAGAAGAATTTTGGACAGGCTTTTTGGATATGAATTATCTCCTTTACTTTGGAAGAAGGTAGCCCCCCGATTATCTGCTGGTCGTGTTCAATCAGTTTCTGTAAGACTTCTTGTTAGAAGAGAGAGAGAAAGAAGATCCTTTAAAAAAGCTAGTTACTGGGGGATTAAAGCTTCCCTTGTAAAAGATAATGTTACTTTCGAAACTAAATTATTTAGCTTAAACGGTCAAAGAATTTCTAATGGTTCCGATTTCGATGAACAGACCGGCAAATTAAAACAAGGAAATAAATCTTTAATAATTGGAGAAGAAAAGGTAAATGATTTATTGAAGACTTTTTCTTCTGAGGATTGGTTAGTCTCAAAAATAGAAAAAAAACCATCCACTCGTAAGCCAGTTCCTCCATTCACAACTAGTACATTGCAACAAGAATCAAACAGGAAACTTCGTTTGTCTGCAAGAGAAACTATGAGATGTGCACAAGGTCTATATGAGAGAGGTTTCATAACATATATGAGGACTGACTCGGTTCATCTTTCAGAACAAGCCATAAGAGCTGCTAGAGAATGTGTGAGTTCCATGTATGGAAAAGAATATTTATCTAAATCACCAAGACAATTTAATTCAACTGCAAGAAATGCCCAAGAAGCACACGAAGCTATCAGGCCGGCAGGTGAGGTATTTAAAACACCAAAGGAAACTAACCTAACTGGTAGAGACTTATCTCTTTACGATTTAATTTGGAAAAGAACTGTAGCTAGTCAAATGGCGGAAGCTAGGCTAACAATGATTAATGCTGAAATTAGTGTGGGGGATGGATTATTTAAATCCAGCGGGAAAAGTATTGATTTCGCAGGATTCTTCAGAGCTTATGTCGAGGGAAGTGATGACCCAAGTTCATCTCTTGAACAACAAGAAATTATGCTCCCAAACTTAAAAACTGGAACATGTCTTGAAATTACTAATAAGGAATCTACTTTTCATGAAACTAAACCACCTGCAAGATATACAGAGGCTGCACTAGTCAAAGTTCTTGAAAAAGAAGGGATTGGAAGACCTTCTACCTATGCAAGCATTATTGGGACAATTGTTGATAGAGGTTATGCAAATATATCTTCCAATACTTTAGCTCCAACTTTCACAGCTTTTGCTGTTACCGCTCTATTAGAAGAACATTTCCCTGATCTAGTTGATACTACTTTTACTGCAAAAATGGAATCTTCATTGGATGAAATATCTTCAGGTAATCTTGAGTGGCTACCATACCTCGAGACTTTCTATAAAGGTAAAAATGGTCTGGAGGTGAAAGTTCAGAAAACAGAGGGTGATATTGATGGTAAAGCTTATAGACAAGTTGACTTCGAAGACCTTCCTTGCGTAGTCAGAATAGGCTCTAACGGTCCTTGGCTAGAGGGTACAAAAATTGATGAATCTGGGAATGAAATTCAGGCGAAAGGTAATCTTCCAATGGATATTACTCCTGGAGATTTAGACATAAAGCAAGTTGATCAAATTTTAAGTGGCCCATCAGATCTTGGAACTGATCCAAAAACTGGGGAAAAAGTCTTTTTAAGATTTGGCCCTTATGGACCTTACGTACAATTGGGAAATAATGATCAAGATAAAGCTAAACCAAGAAGAGCTTCATTACCTAAAGAGTTGAAAACTGATGATCTAACTCTAGATGATGCACTAGTACTTTTAAGTTTGCCTAGATTGTTAGGAGTTCATCCTGAAGGAGGTGTAGTTGAGGCTGATAGAGGAAGATTTGGACCTTATATTAAATGGATTAAAAATGAAAATGAATCTGAAAACAGATCATTAAAGAAAGAGGATGATGTTTTTACAGTTGATATAAAACGAGCATTAGAAATTCTTGCGATGCCAAAAATGGGTAGAGGTGGTCAAGAGGTACTTAAAGACTTTGGAAAACCGAAAGAATTTAAAGAAAAAATCCAAATATTAAATGGAAGATATGGGATTTATTTAAAATGTGGCAAAACTAATGTTTCGATTGCTAAAGATACTGACTTAGAAAAATTCTCCATAGATGATGCTGTATTTCTTCTAGAAGAAAAACTAAAAGATAAAAAAGGATCTGTTTTAAAAAAAACAAAAATAAGTAATAAAAAAACTACAAGGAAAAAGAAAAGTTAGAAAAAAATATGATTTTAAAAAAAAAAGAAATTTTTTTAGTAATTTTTTTAATTTTATTGCAATCATGCTCTGGAGGGAGGATTGGAAACTTTCTTGAAAGTAGTTTTAAAGATTTAGAAAAAATAAGCCAAGAAGAAGAATTACAAAAGAATTTATTAAATAAAAGAACTGTAGTAAAAGAAAACAAAGAAATTGATGATAAAAAAAATAAAAAAATTAAAAAAGTAGAAAAGCCAAAAAATGTTCTAGAAAATAAAAAGTATATAAACTTAGTAAAAGAAAACAAAGAAATTGATGATAAAAAAAATAAAAAAATTAAAAAAGTAGAAAAGCCAAAAAATGTTCTAGAAAATAAAAAAGATAAAAATTTAGAAAAATTGCAAAAACAAAAAAATAATAAAATTAAGAATTCTTTAAAAAAAAGAAGAGATGAGCTTCAATCTTACAAAATAATATTCATCTTAAAAGATGTAGATCCAAAAGATCCTACTGAAGATTTAACTAACATATTGAGGAATTCTGAGGTAAATTTTGAAATAGAAAAGATTGAACGTATTTTAGATTCAAAAAATAAAACTATTAATAAAAATTAATCACAAATATTCACCAAAAAGATGAAAATAACAACAAAAACTGAAGCATTAAATATTGTAGAGACCTCATATCTAGCATCTCTTTCTTCATTATTATGGGTCGCCTTATATTACTTGCCAATTGGTGGAGCCTTATTAAGGTTGATTTTACCCCTTCCAATGATACTCTTGCACTTAAGAAGAGGAACTAAAACTGCATTGGAAGGACTCTTAATACAATTTCTAGTTCTATTAATAATTATGGGTCCTGTTAGAGGAACATTATTTTTATTTCCTTATGGGATTTTGGCTTTTTGGTTGGGCTGGTGTTGGTTTAAAGAAAAGACTTGGAGACTAAGTTTAACCATAGGAGTTGTTATTGGAACCCTCGGTTTCTTCTTACGTGTAATAGCATTATCTACGTTGGTTGGAGATAATCTTTGGGTTTTAATTACGAGGGCAAGTTATGGACTAATAGAAAAATTATTGGGATTATTTAATTTGCCTTTTTCTCCATCAATTTTAAGTATCCAATTAGTTGCAATTTTATTAATAATTTTTCAAGAAATAGTTTATGTTTTAACGGTACATATAGTTGCCTATTCTCTTTTTCCAAGATTTAAATTAACTATCCCAGATCCTCCAAGATTATTAAATAGTCTAGTTGATTTAGATCATTCATAAAAAATAAGAATGTATAGTACAGAATTAGGAATAAAAATTTTCGGTATTGAATCCAATAAAAAAACACAACTTAACAGAATAAAGATACTGAAAAAGAATATAAATAATTTTAAAATATTTCTTGTAATTGCAGGCACTAATACATCTCAAATTTCTGGAATTTCGGCTGCAGGTATTAATGCAAAATCTAGAAAAATAACTGCGCTCGCAGATGCCGAATTCTTACTTAAGGGTGCTTCAAAAGATAATAAATATAAATTGCCTCTCCTCAATGCAGGAGTAACTCCGTCCCTAATAAGTCACGTTTGTTCAAAGCTTATAAATGTTTGTCCAGTTATTGTTCCTTTGGGAATAGGATCAAAACCTTACTTTAATCATTTGGTTGTAGAAGATCTTGATTTAGGACCATCAAATTGTATTACTACTGGTAAATCCATGCCCAAAGATAGAGTTATAAATCTCTATGAAAGAGGTCTTGAGATAGGAAAATCCTCAAAACAACCCATCTTAATTTCTGAATCTGTACCAGGTGGTACCACAACTGCTCAGGCAGTAATGGAAGCTTTCGGTTTGCGGGTGTCTAAATTAGTAGGCAGTAGTTTATTTAAAGCTCCAAGAGAACTTAGAAGAAAAGTAGTTCAAAAAGGACTTTTAAATGCAAATCTAAAGACTGATTTTGACTCTTTTGATGTTGTTGCATCAGTGGGAGATCCTTTCCAAGCTTTCTCAATGGGTTTATTAATTGGTTCAAGGTTAGCAAACCAACCTGTCATATTGTCTGGTGGAAGTCAAATGTTGGCAGTAATTTTGCTTGTATTAGAATTCCTAGGTACAAAAAATAAAAATGACTTTATTGAGGATGTTTTTATTGCTACAACTGGCTGGCTGTTAAAAGATAATTCTCTAAGTGACTTGTTAAATTTAATTAATCAGAAATATGATGTCAACTTATTAGGTTTAGCAAGCCCTTTAAATTTTAAATCGTCAATATGCAAAGAATTGAAGGATTATGAAATGGGTCATGTAAAAGAAGGTGTAGGTGCTGGTGGAATATCATTACTTGCTTTCTTAAATGGATTTAAAAATGACGAAATAGTTTCATTGTGTCAACAAAATCTGGAAATGATGAAAGGTCTAGGTCAAATTTCTTTAGAGAAGGATTACTGAATGTTTTCAAAATTTTCAACCAGAAGAGAATTTTTAAATTGTGGTAAACTTTCTCTTTTATTTCTCTTAAGTTCTTGCACTAATCTTCCAAATAAAGTAAAGATTGCACTACAAAATTCTTTTTATCCACAATCTTTTAAAGATGCGATTCCAAAAGATTGGAAGCAGGAAAAAATTAATTTTGAAAGTATCCAGATACAAAAAAATAGAAACACAATTTTGAATTCTGACTTTACATTAATAAATGATGGATGGGTTAATAGTATAAATTTGGCGGAATTCGAAAAAATAAATCAATATCCATTAATCGAAAATCTGGATAAGAGATCGATAGATTTTTTAAGAAGTTTTAATGAAAATCAAAGGAGTAAATTATTTCCTATTGGCGTAGTTCCTTACACAATTATTATTAAAAATAATAAAGAATTAATAAATTCAGCCAGAACTTCTTGGGATTTCCTTCTTTCTAAAAAATTAACGGGTAAAATTATTTTCCCACAAAGTCCCAGAATAATATTGTCAATTGCTAAAAAAATTAATTCATCTAATTCTTTAAAAAAACTCAAAAGCCAAGCAATGTTATTTGATGATAAAAATATGCTCAATTGGTTGATTAATTCTGATGCTTGCGTCGCAATAGTTCCTTATAGCCTATGCTCAAAATATTTAAAAATAGATACAAGGCTTTCTTTAGTTTTCCCAAGCCAAGGAGTACCTTTGATGTGGCATTTTCTACTTAGTCGATCAAATCTAAATAATGCAATATTAATTGAATGGATTAAATCTTTAGAAAATAAATCAATAGTAGATAAATTAGTAAGTCAGGGTTGGTATCTACCATTCAATAATGATTATTTACAAAGTAAATATAAATCTGAGATGTTTTCCATCTCAGGCCCTTCTGAGAAATGTTGGGAAAATAGTTGGTCTTTCCCTGTCCTAACAAATGAACAAAGAATTAATCTTAAAAATTTCTGGAATAAGTCTTTAACCCCATAATCTTTTTTTAGGAGTTTCAATTAATAAGTTATGGGTTTGGCTTAATAAATTTGGTATATCTAATTTAGTAGGACATTTAGGAACACATTCATTACACTCTTGACAAAATGAGGAATTTTTTTCTTCCCACCAGTGTCCAGCTTTTCCTATTAGATTGTATCTTTCTTTTGAAAATTCTAATTGGCCATAACCAATAGATATATTTCTTAAACGAAGTATTTCTGGAATAGGTATTTCATTTGGGCATGGAAGACAACATCTGCATTGTTCACATTTGCTTGAGTTTAATCTTTCATTAGCTACTTTCTCAATTGTATTTAGGGCGTTTTTTTCAAGATTTGTGAGCTTCTGAGAGGAGTTTCTAAGTTTATTCGCAAACTCAAAATCTTTTTTGTTTGTGGCTCCCAAGGATAAAGTTGTAATGCCTTTTGCTAACAGAAATCTATACGCTAACTCTAATGGATGAAAAGGCTTAGAGGCCTCTAACAAAACATCACTTGGAGAATATAATCTTCCGCCTTTATCAGCAGGCGATATTGCTAATACTCCCATACCTTTTTTTATGGCTTGCTCTGCCAAAGTAATTTTAGATTGATCTAAATAATGTAAATGAAGACTACAAAAACTAAAAACTTCACAGTTAATTGCTTCTTTTATGAGTGAATAACTTCCGTGTGAACTAAAACCAACTTGATCAACTAATTCCTTCTCAAGTATCCATGATATGAATTTCTTACCCTCTCCATTTAGAACCCAATCTAGATGTTGTTTTAAATTGAGTCCATGTATGGCAAGATTATTAATTTTCTTGCGATTTAAATTTTTAAGAGAATTTTTAAAATTATTTTTTAAAGTGTCAAAATCACCCTTTGGTAAAACTTTGGTAGTAATCACCCAGTTTTTTTCGGGGATGTTGTTTTCTAATGCTAGTTTTTTTATTGAATTTCCAATGAGTGATTCAGCATCACCATATGAAGGTGCTGTTTCTATGTGGTTAATTCCTGCATAATATGCATTTTTTATTATGCTATACATTTTTTCGAGACTTTCAGTTGCTCGCATTGTCCCTAAAGTGAATAAGCTCACTTTTGCCCCTCTACCAAATGATCTTTTTTGTGAATTAATAATCATCTAAATATGATCAATTTCTTTTTAATTACTCTTTAATTTATTTATAGTTGAAAATGCTTTAAAGTAAATTAAAGTAAATACAAAATTTTGCAAAAATATTTTTCTTAAATCTATGTTCACAGGAATAATTCAATCAATTGGGGAACTAAAACAAGAAAAAAATATTTTAGAAATTGAAATTCTAGATAATTTATTTGATATGGCAATCGGTGACAGCATAGCTGTTGATGGAATTTGTTTGACAGTTAAAGAGATTTTTCAAAATAAATTTACTGTTGATGTTAGTGAAGAAACATTAAAAAAAACAACTTTAGGAGTAAAGTCGAACCTGAATCAGATTGTTAATTTGGAGCCCGCTCTTAGGTTGTCTGACCGTCTAGGAGGGCATATAGTCAGTGGACATGTTGATGGCCTTGGAACAGTTGAGAATATAGAGAAATTAGAAAAATCCTGGCTTTTATCTATAAAGTGGAAAAATAATAATTTTTCGAAATATGTAGTTAACAAAGGCAGTATTTGTGTAAATGGTATAAGTCTTACAATTGCAAAATATGAGCAGGAAGGAGAAATATTTACTATCGCGATTATTCCTCATACTTGGCATAAAACTAATCTGAATAAATTAAATGTGGGGGATAGCGTAAACCTTGAGGCGGATGCACTAATTAAATATGTAGAGAAATTACTTTTATTTAATAAAAATAATAATCAAGATTTATCTTCAAAAAATATTTCTTCGGAGTGGCTTAAAGAAAACGGTTGGTAAAATATATTTTTTAATTTAATGGAATCAGATTAATTGTTTTTGACTCTTTTTTAAGATCGATTTTAAATTCTTGACCAGGTTCTATACCTAATTTTTTGGTGTAGGCATGACCAATTAATAGATTTCCATTGCCGTGAACTTTAGTTTTGAATTCTGTATGTCTGCCTCTTGAAGCTCTATTACCATTTTTCCTCTGACGACTATTTCCTATTTTGTAACCCTTAGCTTCGATAAGCGCCCTATAAAAACTTTTTCTTAAGATTCTTCCGCTAGGACCTACGTAACCACAACCTTTTGCTATCTCATCTTCAGATTTTTTACTTAATAATTTTGCTTTTTCGAGAAGTTCTTTTCCTTCTAGCATTATCTGACAAATTTCTAATTATATATTCTTACTAAAAAGGAGAACTGTGGCAATATAAATTAATAAAAAATATATTTAATTTTTTAATTTAGTTTTTTATAAAAGATACAAGATAATAAATAAAATAACCCATATTCCATCTACAAAGTGCCAGTACAATTCAACAGCTTCCAATGGGAACATATTTTTACTACTTAATCTTCCGCCATTGATTCTCGATTGCCAAGCAATAATTAAAATCATTAAAGTGCCTAAAGTGACATGTAATCCATGAAAACCAGTAAGAGCATAAAAAGTACTTGCAAATAAATTATCAGTTAATCCAAAAGGTAAATGAAAATATTCAAATAATTGACATATTAAAAATATAATTCCAAGAAAAGCAGTAAAAAATAACCATTTTTGGGAATCAGATTTTTTATCTTTTAAAAGTGCTTTGCCTGCTTTATGGAAAGTTGCACTACTAACAAGTAACAAAATTGTATTGAGTGTAGGTATTGGTAGTTCTAATTCATAAATAGCACCATCAGGTAATGGATTTACTGCTTTATAAGTTAAATAAGCAGCAAAGAATCCAGCAAAAGTCATTCCGTCTGCAATTAGGAAAGTTATAAGACCAAACATTCTGAAGTCTTCATGTGTTTCATTAACTTCAGAATTATTTTTTTGAATTTCTTTTGAGCTATCTAGAGTTGTCATATGTTTTTATTTTTGTTCAGAAAATTCTTTACCATAACCATAAGGTTCTTCAACTAATGGAGCTTCTCCTTCCCAATTTTCAACTGGAGGTGGAGAAGAAGTCAGCCATTCAGGTGTAAGAGCATTCCATGGATTATCTCCAGCATCTTTGCCATTTCTCACACTAAGGAATATATTAATTAAAAAGGGAATTGTACTTATAGCCATCAAAAGAGCCCCAAGGCTACTAATTTGATTAACGAACTGGAATTGAGGATCATATTCTGCAACTCTTCTTGGCATTCCATTTAAACCAAGCCAATGTTGAGGAGCAAAGCACAAGTTAAATCCAATAAAGGTAACGATAAAATGTAAAATTCCTAATTTTTCATTGAGCATTTTTCCAGTTACTTTGGGGAACCAATGATAAATTGAAGAGAAAATAATAAAAACAGTCCCTCCATATACTATGTAATGAAAATGGGCTACAACGAAATAGGTATCATGTACGTGAATATCGAAAGGTACCTGTGCCAAAGCAACTCCTGTAATACCTCCAAAAACAAAATTTATAATAAATCCACATGAGAATAACATTGCACTATTGATGGATATCCTACCTCCCCATAATGTTGCAACCCAATTGAAAAATTTTATCCCTGTTGGAACTGCAATAAATGCTGTCGCGATAGTAAAGAACAATCTCATCCAAGGAGGCGTTCCACTAGTAAACATGTGATGGGCCCAAACAACTAAACCTAAAACTACTATTCCCATTATTGAAAAAACCATTGTTGTATATCCAAAAAGTGGTTTTCTAGCATGTACAGGAAGTATTTCGCTAACTAAACCAAAGGCAGGAAGAACCATAATGTATACAGCTGGATGAGAATAAAACCAAAATAAATGCTGATAAACTACGACATTACCACCTAAAACAGGATTGAAAAAACCTGTATTAGCGATGATATCGAAGCTAAGTAGAATTAAAGTGCCTGCTAAAACAGGAGTTGATAAAACAACTAATAGACTTGTCCCAAGCATTGCCCAACAATACATTGGCAATTGCATAAGTTTTAATCCTGGCCTTCTTAATTTGATAATGGTCGCGATAAAGTTTATTCCACCAAATATGGAACTGCCTCCAAGTAATAGAACGCTCAGAATCCAAATAATTTGTCCCGATTGAGGAGTAGTTATGCTCAGAGGTGGATAAGCCGTCCATCCAGCCTGAGCAGCACCCTCAACAAAATAGCTTGCTACCAGCATCAAACCTGAAGGAGGAATTAACCAAAAAGCTACTGCATTTAATCTTGGGAATGCCATATCTCTCGCACCTACATAAAATGGAATTAAATAATTTCCAAAAGCACCATTAACTACAGGCACTATCCAAAGGAATATCATTATTGTTCCGTGTAAAGTTAAAACTTGGTTATAAACATCTCTCGGCATAAAATCAGACATTGGACTGGCTAGTTCAATTCTTATAGCACTCGCTAAGGTTCCTCCTATTAAATAGAATAGAAAACCGCAAACTAAGTATTGTATTCCAATTACTTTATGATCAAGGCTAAAACTAAAGTATCTAAGCCAGCCTTTAGGTTGAAGACTTTCATTATTAGTTTTTTGTGGATCAATTGATATTGTCATAAATTCACCTCTGGTTTTTTATTTTTGTTAAACCATTCGTTGTAATCAGATTCTTCTTCAACAATTATGGAAGCTCTCATACCACCATGATATGGGCCACATAATTCTGCGCAAATTATGGGATATTTTCCTACTTTTGTAGGAGTGAAATTTAGAATAGTGGGTTGTCCAGGAATAATATCCTGTTTAATTCTGAACTCTGGTACCCAAAAAGCATGAATGACATCTTTGGATTCCATTTTCATTGATACTTTTTGATCAACAGGAACGTGTAGTTCGCCTGATATAAAATTGCCCTTGGGATAATTGAATAGAAATGCAAATTGCATAGCCGAAACTTCAATTGATAAATTATTTATTGCTATTTCATTATCAGAAACTTGACTTATTCCAGCCCATATTTTTTCAGTATTAGAACTCATCATTTCGTGGTTATGATTTAGTTCTTTCATCCCTCCCATTCGATCATAGATGTTGTAGCTATATAAACCTATTAATAAAACAATTATTGAAGGGATAATTGTCCATACAATTTCTAAGCTTAAATTTCCCTCTAAAGCTATACCATCGCCTATCTGATCATTTCTTTTCCTAAACTTAAATAAGCTATAAATAACAGCTATTGTCATTCCTATAAAAATAATTAATCCAATAATGAAAAGAATTTTAAAAAGCTCATCGTAAATTGGTGCATTAATACTCGCTTCCTCTGGGAGCAAATTTACATTAAAACCAATCCAAAAAGATATAGAAAAAACGAGGGAAATAATTAGTATTAAATAAATGTTTTTATTTAACAATTGATTTATAATAATTTGTATATATATCCTCAACATATTCAATTTTTTTAATCCTGCATCATTTGTTAAAAGAAAATTATTTAAATTCACAACTTCTTAAGATTTATGAAATAAAAGTCGTATTATTTATAACTTTTTAGAGTTAATTGTCAGGGAAAAAAGATTAAGTTAGTAAATTATTTTTTAAATTAAACATATTAATTTTTAATTAATGTTTGGTTTTTGAATCTAATTTATTATGCAAAATATATTAGGTTTATCCATTTGATTAATACCCAATTATATAAATCAAAATATCTGACAATTTTTAAAAGATTAGGAAGCCATAGTGTATTTGCACTCATCGCACTAATCGTAATTGGAGGGGCTACGAGAGTCATGGAGGCTGGACTTGCTTGTCCAGATTGGCCATTATGTTATGGATCTTTTTTGCCTTTTAATCATATGAACCTAAGAGTATTTCTAGAGTGGTTTCATCGTCTAGATGCTTTTCTGGTTGGAATATTAATTCTTTTTAAATTTGCCCTTTCAATTATTTGGAAAAATAAAATTCCAAATTGGTTACCTAAAACTTATTCATTACTACTTTTTCTAGTTATTGTCCAAGGATCTTTTGGAGCTTTAACAGTAATAAACCTGCTTGATTCATATACTGTCACTGGACATCTTTTAATAGCTTTTCTACTTCTTATCACAACAATTTCAATAAATCAAAATTTAGAAAATGACGAAATAGAAGAGCCATTAATTTGGTGGAGATTATTATTGTTTGTTCCTCTTTTACTTACTCTTATTCAATCTTTTATTGGAGTAAGGCTTTCATCAACCTGGTCAGCACATATTTGCTTATCTTTTAATAAACAATGCCTAATTCTAAATACTCATAAATTATTTGCTTTTCCAATTGTTTTTTCAATTCTATTGATTATTGCCACTGCAATTTATAAGAGAGGTTTGCTTACTGAAAATTGGAAATATCTCTCAGCACTTATTTTTCTCTTGTTTTCCCAAATTGCTTTGGGTGTTTTAAGTATTAAAACAAATTTAAATGAACCCATTTTTATTATCGGTCATCAACTTAACGCCTCTTTATTTATTGCGATATTAACAACATTAATTTTTAGAAATCCTTTTACCAAAAAAGGTCTAAACCACTCCCTAAATTCCCAAATGGTCGGTATCAATTCATGAACAGTAGTAACTTAGAAAACTTGAACTATAAATCTTCAATTAGGGATGAAGTTGTACCTTCAAGAAAAAGATTAACTTTGCCGCCTTGGCTTGAAGTGGCAAAACCCAGATTAATCCCACTTTTACTAGCAACAACTTTGGGAGGAATGGCTTTAACAGAGGAATGGCCTTTGTCTTCACCGAAACTTATCTGTACTTTAGGAGGCGGAGCTTTGGCAGCAGCAGCTGCTGGAGCTCTTAATTGCTTGTGGGAAATGGAATTAGATAAGAGGATGACAAGAACTAGCAAAAGAGCCTTGCCAGCAGGTAAGTTGTCATCTGAGACTGTATTTTTAGCTGCAGTATCATGTACTTTGGCAGCTTCGATGCTTTTAATAAGCGGTGTAAATTATTTAGCTGCGGGACTTACACTTCTCGGTTTATTTAGCTACGTAATTTTATATACAGTTATTTTGAAACCTCGTACAACAAAAAATATTGTTTTCGGAGGAGTTGCTGGTGCAATACCACCTTTAGTTGGAGCATCTGCTGCCACAGGGCATGTAGGACTTAGTGGTTGGTGGTTGTTTGGTTTAGTAATGTTATGGACTCCAGCTCATTTCTGGGCACTTGCAATTTTGTTGAAGGATGATTACGCATCTGTTGGTATTCCTATGCTCCCTTCTGTTAAAGGATCTGTTTTTACTGCTAAAGCGATTTCTCGTTACGGATGGGCAACAGTTTTAATGAGTATTATGGGAGTTTTTGCTTTGCCTGAAGGGGGGCTCTTATACGGAATTATGTTATTGCCATTTAATGGAAGACTTTTGCAACTAATAAATGAATTAAAGAAATCTCCTGATGATCTTTCAAGAGCAAAGTCTCTTTTTAGGTGGTCTATTCTCTATATGTTTGGTATTTGTCTTTTGTTATTAATTTCAAGAACCCAACTATCCGTAGAATTTGAGCAGCAATCAATGCAAATATTTTTCTCTATAGTATCAATGCTTAGTAATTAAATTAGCTGTAAAATGTTATTTAAGTAAATAGTTAGTTTGATGAATTATATAAAAGTTAAAGGGCTCTCAAAATCTTATTCAGATATCAAGGCATTAAAAAATTTATCTATGGAAATTGAAGCTGGCACATTATTCGGAATACTAGGTCCAAATGGTGCTGGCAAATCAACACTAATAAAAATACTCGCTACTTTAATAGAGCCTGATAGTGGAGAAGTTTTTATAAATAATATTAATCTGATGAAAAATTCAAGGAAAATTAGAGAATTAATTGGTTATGTTGCCCAAGACATTGCACTTGATAAAATATTAACTGGACGAGAGCTTTTAGATTTTCAATCAGATTTATATCACATCAACAAAAACAAAAAATTTGAAAGGATAAAGAAATTAATAGATCAATTAGAAATGAATGATTGGATTGATCGTAAGTGCGGAACTTATTCAGGGGGAATGAAAAGAAGAATAGATCTGGCAGCTGGACTTTTACATTTGCCCCAAGTATTAATATTGGATGAACCTACAGTTGGTTTAGATATTGAAAGTAGAAATATTATATGGCAACTTTTGAAAGACTTGAGAAATAATGGAATGACTATTATTTTAAGCAGTCACTATCTAGATGAAATAGATAAATTGGCAGACAGATTAGTAATAATTGATGATGGAAGAGTTATAGCACAAGGGGCTCCTTCAGAACTCAAAAATAAATTAGGAGGAGATAGAGTAACTTTAAAAGTTAAAGAATTTAGTAATCAGGAAGAAGCAAAAAATATATGTCAAATTTTGTCTTCAATAGATGGAATTAGTCAGATTATAATAAATGAAGCTCAAGGTTTCTCGATAAATTTTGTAGCAGATAAGGAAAAAGATTTACTTACTAAGCTCAAAGTGGAATTAGCCTTCTCAAAGTTTGAAATTTTTTCTCTTACCCAAAGTCAGCCAAGCTTGGATGATGTATATCTTCAGGCAACTGGGAAAACATTATTGGATGCCGAAATTTCTATGGCAGGGAAAAGAGACCTTAAAAAAGAATCAAAGCAATCAATGCGATAAAAAAACTTTTGTTTAACTAACTATAATGAACACTAATGACTTCTAATTATGGAATTAAAACAGTATAATTTATTTTTTTTATATCAAGAAACATTTGCCTTAACAAAGAGATTATTTATCCAACTAAAAAGAAGACCATCAACTCTTTTGGCTGGAATATTACAACCCATAATTTGGCTTTTTTTATTTGGAGCACTATTCTCTAAGGCTCCTGAAGGTTTTTTACCAGGAGTTGATTCTTATGGGAATTTTTTAGGAGCAGGACTTATTGTTTTTACTGCTTTTAGCGGAGCCCTTAACTCAGGTCTTCCTTTAATGTTTGATAGAGAGTTTGGATTTCTTAATAGATTACTTGTGGCTCCTTTAACCAGTAGATTATCCATAGTTTTATCTTCTTTCTTTTACATAACAATCCTGAGCTTTGTTCAGAGTTTTGTAATAATGATTGTTTCATCCTTTTTGGGTTATGGATGGCCCAACTTATATGGTTTAGGAATTGTATTTACAACTCTCATTCTATTAGTTCTTTTTGTGACATCGATCAGTTTATGTTTAGCGTTTGTTTTGCCGGGGCATATTGAATTAATCGCTCTTATATTTGTAATAAACTTACCTCTTCTTTTTGCAAGCACTGCTTTAGCTCCAATATCTTTCATGCCAAATTGGCTTGGGTGGTTAGCTTCATTAAATCCATTGACTTTTGCGATTGAACCTATTAGGACTGCCTATACACAAACTATGGATTTAGAATTAGTGGCTTTACATGCCCCTTATGGTGATTTAACTTGTAAGAGTTGTATCTCGATTTTATTTTCTTTAACAGTTTTTTCCTTGATTATTATTAGACCTCTGTTAAATAGAAAGTTAAACTAAATAATTCATGCTTTTAAAAATTCATCTAATAGAAGTTTTTAAAAAGGCCTCTTTAGAAAATAATTTTTTGCTTAAAGAAAATATTGTTCTTAAGTGGGTCCATAGATTTGGGATTGATTCTTTAAATGATTTATTAATTCATACTCCAGTACTAAAGGAAAATCAGCATGAAGAGGAAAATCAAGAACAAATTAAACTTGAATTATTAAAAAAGTCAAAAAATATAGAAGAAACAAAGTCGAAATCAAATGTCTTAGAAACTTTCAGCAGTAATGGAATATTTAGCAAAAATCAAGATTCTAATAAAATAAAACAACTTACTGATACCCAAAAATTACCACTGCCTAATATTAAAAATTTAAGAAAGTGGATTAATAAAGATAAAAAAGCTAGTTAGATTTTTACATCATACCTGGCATACCCATGCCGCCCATGCCTGGCATGCCCATGCCGCCCATTCCTGGCATACCCATGCCACCCATACCTGGCATACCCATGCCGCCCATTCCTGGCATACCCATGCCACCCATTCCTCCCATAGGATCTCCACCTGGTCCTCCAGGGGCTGCAACTTCAGGTTCTGGAATGTCAGCAATCGCAACTTCTGTTGTAAGAAGCATAGCTGCAATAGATACTGAATCTTGAAGAGCTAATCTTATTACTTTGGTTGGATCTAATATCCCTGACTCTTTTAAATCCTCATATTTCCCTGAATTAGCATTAAAGCCTTTGTTAAGCCTTTTAATTTCAGAAACAACTACATCGCCATTAAAACCCGCATTTTTTGCTATTTGTTTAGTAGGTTCTAAAAGGGCTTCTTTTACTATATTTATCCCTGTTCTCAAATCATCAGATGATTTTTGACTTAAATTGAAAAGTTCATCTGATATTTCTATTAAAGTTTGTCCTCCTCCAGAAACAACACCTTCTTCAACAGCAGCTTTTGTAGCATTAAGGGAATCTTCTATTCTCAACTTTTTGTACTTCATCTCTGTTTCTGTTGCAGCTCCTACTTTTATAAGAGCCACACCTCCTGCAAGTTTGGCTATCCTTTCATTGATTTTATCCTGATCATATTCTGATTCTGTAATCTCGACTTCTCTCTTTAATTTCTCTACTCGCGCTTTAACTAGATCCTTAGTGTCTTCGAAGGCAACAATTGTAGTTTTATCCTTTGTGATAGTTATTTTTTTTGATTTACCTAAATCATTAATCGATACTTGATCTAGTGTCATTGATTTATCTTCACTAATTAACTTAGCCCCTGTAAGAATTGCAATATCTTCAAGGGCAGCTTTTCTTCTCTCACCAAATAATGGAGCTCTTACGGAAGCTACATTCAAAACCCCACTATTCTTATTCAATACAAGAGTTGTTAATGCTTCTCCTTCTATATCTTCAGCAAGAATTAGAAAAGGTGAGCCTGATTTCTGAATTTCTTCTAATATTGGAACTAAGTTGGCTAACGTTGAAATTTTCTGGTCAGTAATTAATATTTTGGGGTTTTCAAGTTCACAAACTTGTCTTTCTTGGTCTGTTACAAAATACGGAGAACTATATCCTCTATCAAAAGACATTCCTTCAGTTATGTCTAATTCTGTATCTAATGATTGAGATTCTTCAACAGTTATTACACCATCTGAAGTAACGATATCCATGGCCTTTGAAATTATAGATCCTATTTCTTCATCACCGCCTGCACTAACTGTTGCAACTTTTTGGATATCAGAACCACTTAATGAAATACTTTTGGAA
This sequence comes from Prochlorococcus marinus str. MIT 9302, assembly GCF_000759975.1. Lineage (GTDB taxonomy): Bacteria > Cyanobacteriota > Cyanobacteriia > PCC-6307 > Cyanobiaceae > Prochlorococcus_A > Prochlorococcus_A marinus_M. The sequence goes on from NZ_JNAM01000010.1 coordinate 100,225, forward strand.
CTTAATTTTTCTAAAACAAAAGCTAAACCTACCTCCATACCTTTTTTTAACTCCACAGGACTGGCACCAGAAGCAATATTTTTTAATCCTTCCTGAACCATCTTTTGAGTCAAAATGGTTGCTGTTGTTGTTCCATCACCAGCACTCTCTTTTGTCTTGGATGCAACTTGTTCTATTAACTTCGCACCTAAATTAGAAATAGGGTTTTCAATCTCAATCTCTTTAGCAACTGTAGATCCATCTCTAACTATATCTGGCGAACCAAATTTTCTCTCTATTACAACGTTTTTTGCCTTCGGTCCAATAGTAACCTTTACTGCATTAGCTACGAAATTTACACCTTTTTCTAGCGCTTCTCTTGATTTATTAGAAAAACTTAACTGTTTTGCCATGTTTACTGGATCTTTTATCTTATTCTAATCTCCCATAGAATCATTTTTAAGGGATATTTAATTAAGTGGGGAAAGCCGAATTTCTTTTTAAAAAGACATACAAATTAATTCAAATAAGAGTATCTTTAATATATGGATGAAACGAATAATCTTATTTTTACTCTTACCGCAATCTTCGCGATTGCTATGACACTGATATACTTTCCTCTAAGATTTTTCTTGACATTAACTGCTAGAAGTCGAAGACTAAAACTATTACAAAAAATTAGAAGGTTAAGAGATGAATTGGGCCAACCTTACGAAAGTACATAATTAAATACTCATACCCCCGTCAATACTAATTGTTTGTCCTGTAATATAACTTCCTGCATTACTTGAAACTAAGAATGACACTAAGGTTGCAATTTGAGTACAACTTCCTAATTTCCCTAAAGGAATAACTTTAAGAATCTCTTCAGTATTAAGTTTTTCAGTCATCTCTGTTTCTATGAAACCGGGAGCTATTGCATTTACGTTTATACCTCTTGAAGCAAATTCTTTAGCGCAAGTTTTGGTGAATCCAATAACTCCAGCTTTCGCTGCAGAATAATTTGCTTGACCGGGATTCCCAATTATTCCAACAACAGATGAAATATTTACGATACTACCACTTCTTTTTTTCATCATAAATTTTGAAGCATATTTTGTACAAAGAAAAACTCCTTTTAAGTTTGTATTTAGTACGTCATCCCATTGTTCCGATTTCATTCTCATTAATAGTCCATCTCTAGTAATGCCGGCATTGTTAATGAGGATATCAATGGAACCATTGATTTTTATGATTTCTTCAAAAGCTGAACTGACAGAATCCTCTTTTGAAACATCAAATTTTAATTTATGAGCTTTACCTCCCGAATTTTTTATTGAATTTACGACTTCTTCAGCTTTTTCATCGGATGAAGAGTAATTAATAAAAACTTCTGCTCCTAAGCGGCTTAGTTCTAAAGCAATTTCTTTACCAATTCCTCTGCTAGCTCCAGTGATTAAAGCAACTTTGCCTGATAATGAATCTGTTTTGGACATTGTGAAATTTTATAATTTTCAATCGTAGTACTATTTGTGTAAAGATATTGTTTTTATTTATAATTGTCTAGAAAATATTAAGACCTTTTATCGTGCACTTTTTAATACCAGCTGCAGGCAGTGGTAGCAGAATGAAAGCTGGAAAAAATAAATTACTTATTGATTTAGAAGGAGAGTCCTTGATTTATTGGACACTTAAAGCTGTATTTTCTGCAAGCGCAACAAACTGGGTTGGAATAATTGGGCAACCGAAAGATAAAGAATTATTATTAAATTCAGCAAAGAACTTTGCCCAAAAAGTTCATTGGATTAATGGTGGAGATACCAGACAAATTTCAGTTTTTAATGGTTTAAATGCATTGCCAAAAGATGCTAAAAAAGTTTTAATTCATGATGGTGCTCGATGTCTAATTAATCCTGAATTGATAGACCAATGCGCCAATCAATTAGATAAAAATGAAGCTGTTATTTTGGCTACTAAGGTAACTGACACAATAAAGATTGTTGATAATGAAGGTTTAATTAAAGAAACACCAGATAGAAATTATTTATGGGCAGCTCAAACTCCTCAGGGCTTTTTAGTAGATAGCTTAAAAAAAGCCCATACTATGGCAATTGATAAAAACTGGGAAGTGACAGATGATGCCTCACTATTTGAAATGCTTAATTGGAAAGTAAAGATTATTGAGGGTGATTATTCAAACATAAAAATTACATCCCCTATAGATTTGAAAATAGCAAAACTTTTTTTTAAGAATTCTTAGTCAAAAAGGGATTTCAACACTAAGGATGCCATTATCACCATTTAATGTGGCTTCATAACCTAAAGGAATACAAGCATTTCCCGATATATGGCCAATGGGGAGGTCAAAAATAATGGGAAAATTAAATTCTTTCAGTCTTTCAATAATGCAGCTTTTTAGTAAATCTTTCCATTCAGAGTCGCAGCAATCATTAGAAAAACTTCCAAATCCAATACCTGCAATATCAGTAAGTGTTTTAGTCATTCTAAGGTAAGTCAACATACGATCGATTTTATAAATATCTTCGTTAATATCTTCAAAAATTATTATTTTCCCTATGCAATCTGGAAAGTGATTAGTACCAATTAAGAAAGTGGCAATAGTTAAGTTAGAAACTATAATTTCTCCTTTAGCTTTACCTCCTCTTAAAGGAGTCCCTTTTATATCCTCAACATATCCTTCAAAAAGTAAATTTCTTAATCTCTCAAGACTCCACTCTGGCTCTTTGAAAAGACTTGCAACCATGGGCCCATGAATAGAACCAATAAATCCTTGAGAATATTTAGATAGTAATAAAGAACATGTATCTGAGAATCCAAGCATTAATCCATTCCCCCAAGAAGGGTTTTTTTCTAATATTCTTGATGAACCCCAGCCTCCTTTTGCAAAAATGATTAGCTTACTATTTTGTGCTTTTTCAAGTTCTTTAAATCTAGTTAGATCATCTCCTGCAAAATAACCATATCTTTTTGATAGAGAATTATTTTGATTAATTTTCAAGCCCCAGTTTTTTAAGATTTCTATGCCTTTTTTAAGATTTTCTTCATCATCAATAAAGGAGCCTGGAGCCAAAATATCAACTTGATCTCCTTTTTTTAATCTAATAACCATATTTAGAATTTATGAGGCAATAATAATTCCCAATAAAAGTGCTCCTCCATAAATTGATTGTTTTTTGAAGTGATTACCAATGTTTTTAATAGATTGCTTTTTCTCAGGAAATACTCCTAATATATCTTTCTGCATTAAGATTGAAGTTATTATCCAAATTGGCCAAAATATAAAATCCATTTGATTAATTAATCCACATGATGCGAGAAAAACAGAGGTTAAAAAATAACAAATTTGAATAGTTATTTTTGTATTGTTCTGTAAGTTAACAGCTGAACTATTTATTCCAATTTCGATATCATATTTTTTATCTGCTAAAGCATAAACCGTGTCAAAACCAAAAGTCCAGAAAATGGTAGCTAGCCAGCAAAATAATAAAACAACACTATTCAAATTCCCTTCATTTGCTGCCCAAGGAATTAAGACTGCAAAACCCCAGCATATAGACAATATTAATTGAGGATACTTAAACCACCTTTTGGCAGAAGGATAAATTAAAATGATTGGCAAAGCTAAAAAAGCAAGTTTAATGGAAAGGATCATGCCAGGTTCTGGTAGTGACAAGGTTAAAAAGAAACTACATAAAATTAAAAGGAAAAGAATTACATAAGCCGTTTTGAGACTGATTTTATTTGCAGCTAGAGGTCTATGTTTAGTCCTAACAACTTTTTGATCAATTTTTTTATCCCAAATATCATTAACCACGCAGCCTAATCCACTTACTAATAGTCCTCCAAGTATTATTCTTAACAACATTAAAAATGTTGGATTAGCCCCTGGCGTTAAATATAAACTCCATCCAGCAGGAATAAGTAAGATCATTCTGCCAGTGGGCTTATCCCACCTTAGTAATTCAAAAAAAGTGGTTAATTTAATTGCTTGATTTTTATTTTGCATATTACCATTGTATATTTCATAACTTTAAATAATCTTAATAGGATTCAGTGATTTCTATTATTTAATAATCAATATTGAGTATATTTATTAATGGATTAAAGATATGTTGTGCATCTTATAGAAATCAATGATAAAGAAAAAAGATTCAAGATATTTTCAAGAAAAGCAAACTTTAGTAGCCTCAATCGATATTGGGACTAACTCTACACATCTTTTAGTGGCAGAAATTAATCAAGATTTAAAATCATTTTCAATAAAATTCACTGATAAGTCAACTACTCGTCTTGGAGAAAGAGATGAAGAGGGAAATCTTACTGAAGAATCAATCCAAAGGGCCTTAGTTACTCTTAAGCGATTTAAGGAATATTGTAAAAGTAATGGAGTAAATCAAATAGTAACAGCAGCAACAAGCGCAGTTAGGGAAGCTCCAAATGGTCAAGATTTTGTTAGAAGAGTTCTTGATGAAACTGATATTAAAATAGAATTGATAAGTGGATCAGAGGAAGCCAGGTTAATTTATCTTGGGGTCCTATCTGGTATGGCTTTTGAAGATCAGTCTTATGTAATCATTGATATAGGAGGAGGATCTACAGAATTAATACTTGCAGATAAAAGAGATGCAATAGCTCTTACAAGTGCAAAAGTTGGTGCGGTAAGACTTAAGAATGATTTTTTAAATAAAGATCCTATAAATATAGAAAGATCGAATTTCCTAACAACTTTTATTCAAGGATCTTTAGAACCATCCGTTCGAAAAATAAAAAGTAGATCTAATGGAAATAAGCCTTTATCTATGATTGCAACAAGTGGGACTGCAACTTCATTAGGAAATCTGATTTTAGATGATTTAGGAGAATCTAAACAAAAGATGCATGGGTATAAATTTAATAGGGAAAATTTACAGAATGTTTTGGGAAAACTAATTAAAATGCCAGTTTCGCAAATCAAGAAAATACCTTCATTAAGTGAGAGAAGAGCAGAAATAATTATTCCAGGGGCATTGATATTAAATACTTCAATGGAGATGTTGAACTTTAATGAATTAACTATAAGTGAAAGGTCATTAAGAGAAGGGTTGGTTGTTGATTGGATGCTTCGTAAAGGGATAATAAAAAACGAATTAAATATTCAAAGTAATATTAGAAAAACAACTGTAGTTCATCAGGCCAGTAAGTTTGGAGTTGATAAGAAAAGATCTGAGAAAGTTATCGATATTGCCTTTCAAATCTATGATCAAACTAAAAATATCCTTCATACTGATAATGACTCTAAAGCTAAAGAATTTCTGTGGGCAGCTTCTAATCTTTATAATTGTGGGAAATACGTAAATATTGGTTCTTATCACAAGCACTCTTGGTACTTAATAAAAAATTGCGAGTTGTTAGGATATTCTGAGGCAGAAACAAATATTATTGCTTCTATCGCCAGATACCATAGAAAGACTTTACCCAAGAAAAGGCATGAGTCTTGGCAAAATTTAATATCTAAAGAGGATAAAACACTAGTTCTTGAAATGTCGTTAATTTTGAGACTAGCAGCATCGCTTGATCAAAGACCTGATAAGGTTATCTCCTCAGTTCAAATAAAATTGCAGGGAAATATTATTAAATTCGAACTTGTACCTTTAAATAGAAATCATGATCTTCTCCTTGAAAAATGGAACTTAAGATTATGCGGTAATGTAATAAAAGATCTAAAGAATTTGGATTTAAAAGTTATTTAGTTTTTTTGATAAGTTCTTGTTTTGGAGTTTGATTCTGAAAAGGCTCTGAAAATAAATTGAAAATTAAGGACGAGGCGATTAGTCCGAGAAATCCTGAAATTAAAATAAATATTCCGAACCCTACTGGATACTGATTCTTAGATTGTTCCGATTTATGATTTTTTTGTGAGACTTCTTCGACTATTTCTTCAATTTTTACCTCTTTCTTATCTGTCTTGAATTCATCTATTATGAATTTAGTATCAAGTTTTAGCTTCTGTGAAATCCTACGAACCATTGCTTTGACAAATACTTTTTCAGGTAGCTTTTCTTCATTTCCTTCTTCGATGGCTATAAGTTGATGGACTCCGATTTTTAAATCAGAAGCCAATTCTTCTATAGATTGATCTTGACTAATCCTTGCCTCTTTAATAAAGTTTCCAATTCTCTTTAAAGAGGAATTTTCTCTTTTATTATTGTCTTTCGAAACAGATTTAATATCTTTCAAAGCAAGTAAATTTTTTACTAATTATAGTGATTAATATTTTTCTATCAACTTTAAGATTATTTATTTCTAAAGAGATGCCTATAAGATGGATTATAAAGATTAGATCTGTTCTGAGAATTCTTAATTGCAGGGCTAATTATATAAATAGTTGTTCTAATTAATTTTTTTTCAATAGAAAATTTTTCCATATCTTTTAATTCTATTAATGATGTCCAACCATCATCCCAAGATACTCTGAATCCAACAATCACTTTAGTCTCTGGAGGATAAAATTCTAGTAAAGTTTCTTGAGACCTTTTTACATGCCTAGCACTTAGATAAAGACACAAAGAGGAATTGTGTTTCGCAAGATCTTTTAGAGATTCTTTATCGGGCATACCTGTTCTTCCTCCCGCTCTAGTTAAAATTATTGTTTGCGTTACGTCAGGTATAGTCAACTCAGCCTCATGATATGCAGCAGCGACTTGAAAAGCACTAACACCAGGAACAACTTCGATTTCAATTTCTTCTTTTTTTAAAATTTCGATTTGTTCTCTAATTGCTCCAAAAAGACAAGGGTCTCCATCATGCAACCTTATAACAGTTTTACCTGATTGAAATTTTTCTATCATAATTGACGTGATTTGCTCCAAGGTAAGCGAACTAGTTTTTATTTTTTCAGAACCTTCTTTAGAAAAATCTAAAATCTTTTTAGGGATTAGAGAGTCTGTCCAAATAATGACATCTGCAATTTTTATCTTTTTTAAAGCTTTTAGTGTTAATAACTCTGGATCGCCTGGACCAACTCCAATAAAGGATATTTTTTTATCCATTCTTTCTATTTTTACCACTATATGTTCTTAATTTTAAAAAAAATATTCCAATTAATCCAGAAGAAAATAGAAAAATACTTATAAATTGAGCCATTCTTATACCGCCACTACAGTAAGGGGGAAGTCCACCAATACATAGTGGGTCAGTTCTTAAACTTTCAATCCAGAATCTTCCAAAGCTATAACTTATTAAATAAAGACAGCTAATAAAGCCAGGCCTAAAAAAATCTGATTTATTCTGTTTATTAAAGATAAAAATAAGCAGGATGAAAATCAAAAGATTCCACAATGACTCATAGAGAAAAGTAGGATGAAAAAATTCGTAATTAATAAATTCTAAAGGCCTATTTTGGATAGGTATAAATAATTTCCAAGGCAAATTTGTCGGAACCCCAAAGGCTTCATTATTGAAAAAATTGCCCCACCTTCCTATGGATTGTCCAAGAATAATCGAGGGTATTAATACATCTATATAAGTTTTTAAATGAATATTTTTCGACTTGCAGAAATAGATAATAGATAATAATCCTCCAATTAGACCTCCATGGATTGCTATGCCTCCTTCCCAAACTGCCAGAAAAGAAGGTATTTGAATTGTGTTATTGAATAGTTCTAAAGAAGTAAAAAAGTTATCTCCACTATATTGCCGCCACTCAAAGATTACGTAATAAGCTCTAGCTCCAATTATTGAAAAGATTATTAATAATGGAAGTATTTCACTTATGTAGTCTGGGTTAATATTCCTTGCCTGTGCAAGTTTTTTAGAGATAAATAGGCCTATTAAGACTGAAATTGAAATAAGCAAACCATACCATCTAATAGTTATAAATCCTAAATCTAAAAAAGTGTCTCCTGGAGATTGTATAAAAGCTTGCAATGTAAGCATCTAAAGAAAGTTAAATACCCTCTGCTGCCTGCACTTTTTCTACTTGTTTTTTCTTTAACACTAAAAGTATTTGTGTTAGACCTACACCAATAAAGAATGCAATCAATCCAATTACTCTATAAGGGCTCTGAAGTACAACTTCAGCATCTAATTGCCCAAAGCCGCCAACGTTTGGATCATTAGTAAGAGGGTCACCTGCATTGATTTTGTCTTGTGCTTTTACAATAAGTTGAGGACCAACAGGTACTGCTTCAGTTGTTATCTCACCATTCTCGTTTTCTATATTGACCTTATAGCTACCATCCTCAATTGTGTCAATTGAATTAATAGTTCCTGAGGTGGAAGAGGTAAATACTAGGTTATTGCTTTTTTCTCCAGTTGGGTAAACCTGACCTCTACCTCTATTGCCTCCGATATGTAATGAGTATTTACCATAGTGATATTCTTTATTGGTGGATGGATCAGGGGAAAGTACAGGAAAAACGATTTCTTTATTGGTATCGCCAGGCAACGGTCCAACAATGATGATATTATCTTTCTCTTCACTGTAATTTGTGAAATATACCCCTTCTGTTTCCTCTTTAATTTCTTCGGTCCATCTTTCTTGTGGAGCAAGTTTGAAGCCATTAGGCAGCATTACAACAGCACCAACTTGTAATGGAACTTCAGAACCATCCGCCCCAATCTCTTTTAAGTCATTTTTGTAAGGTATTTTAACAACAGCTTTGAAAACACTATCGGCACCAACAGATTGTGGAACTTCTGCAATAGTGGGCATCTGAGCTAGATGACAATTAGCACAGACTATCTTTCCTGTGGCTTCTCTTGGGGATTCGTAGTTTTGCTGAGCCCAAAATGGATAAGCAAAAGTGGTCTTAGGATAAAATACAATGCTCGAAATGAAGAGCAGAGTGAAGATGAATAAAGTTGTTTTTTTCATGATTTGATTTTTAAGATCATTCATTTTTTTATGCCCACCAAGGATTTTCATTAGTTCTAAAGTCAGTTTCTGACCATTGTTTTACAAGAACAGAATCATCTTCAATATCGACATGAGCTAGAGCTAAAGATAAAGGAGCAGGACCTCTGACTACCTTCCCATTTGTATCGTATTGACTGCCATGACAAGGACATATAAATTTGTTAGCGCCACTATCCCATGGGACAACGCAACCTAAATGAGTACAAATTGCATTTAAACCAAATTCTCCTATTTCCCCACCCTCATTAACTATTAAATAAGTTGGATCTCCTTTTAGACCCTGCACTAGGCTTCTGTCTCCTGCTTGATGGGTAGCCAACCAACCTGTCTTGGTTACTGGATTCCCTAATTCATCTTTAGCAGAAGTTCCACCACCGCCACCTCCTGCTCTTAAAGGCATGAAATAATTAGCTACGGGGTAGAGGGCTCCTAAAGCTACACCAGTTGCAGTACCAAATGTAAGAAGATTCATAAATTGCCTTCGACCCATTGAAGGGACATCATTGGAACTTAATTGAGTCATTCGCTACTTGGTTCTGTTATTTAATATTTATTATGGATCAAATTGCTTAATTTCTGTTGCAAATAGATAGGACTTTTAATAATTTAAAGTAAAAGTTTAGGAAGTCTTAATTAGTTGATTCAAATGAACCCATTACTAGTAGATGAAGTTATTCATTATTTGGTTCATCGCTGGGGAAAAAAATATGACTTTAAACTCTTTAGAAGAGGAAAATTTGTCTATTTTCAAATGATGTGGGGATTCCTTGGACAGGAATCATTTCCTCTAAGTGAAGTTGAATATAAAAAATCGATAGCTGATAAAATCGAGATTTTAAATAGAGGTGGATACTCAGAGGAGGTAAGGGAATGGCTAAAGAAAGTCAATGCTAGGCCAAGGTTAGGTAGAGCTGTCAGCTTGCAATTAAATGTTAATGAGAAGATGAAAGAGTTTTTGACTTGAGATTTTCTGATAAGTAAGTCAATCCAGTACCCACAAAAAATAAAAACACAATCGATATAGAAAGTAATGACATTGTCAATGGGTCTGTTGAAGGGGTAATAACTGCAGATAAGATTGCGGAGGAGATTACAACTATTTTCCAATTCGAAATCATTTTCTCTGTAGTAATTATTCCAAGAGAACCAAGAATAAATTGTAATACTGGTAATTGAAAAGCTAATGCAGTGCTAGACATTAATAAGAGAACGAAATCAAAATATCTCTCTATCGACCATGTTGGTTCAACAATGTCAGCACCGAAAGTAATAAAGAAATTTATGGCTGCAGGAACTAATATCCACCATGAAAAAATTAATCCCAAAAAAAATAGAAGACCTGAACCAAAAACTGCTGGCAAGATAAGGCTTTTTTCTCGTTTTGTTAATCCAGGTGAAATGAACAGTATTATTTGATAGAAAATATAAGGCATAGAAACTATTAATCCGCTGTAACCTGCAACTTTAATAGCGACAAATAAAAACTCTCCTGGAGCAAGTTGTAATAAATGAATATCACCAGCTGGAATTTCTAAAAAAGATATTAATGGCTTTATAATTAGAAAACTAATGAATATTGAAATAAGTATTGAGTAAATTGAGTTTAGTATTCTTTGACGAAGCTCTTCTAAATGATCACTAAAAGTCATCGTATCTAAAAATTTATTTTCACTCTGACCTGTACCTTTCATTATTGTTTAATAAAGACTTTTAAGAAAAAGGTTTAAAATTATTTTAGCCAAAGTCCAATTTTATTTTTTGAAAAATTTAATTATTTGCTTAATTTCGGATTAGTTGGATCTGGTAATAAGAAAGGAGGGGCATCATTTAAAGATGATTCGCCATAAGTTTCATATTCTCTATACCCACCCATTTTCCCATTTGTTTTCATTAGAGCACTAACGAAGGCAAGTAATAAGAAAACAGTAGGAGCTCCAATTATTAATGCAGCGCCAAATAGATATCCAACAATAAATTCTGGGAAACTATGATTTCCTAAAAATTCATGAGTACCCAAAAGAAAATCAAACATTTAGATTTAAAAATTTTTTTTATTATAAACTAAATTACTGTTTTAAGATTTTTTTTTATGTAATCTTCTCCTCTTGTAGGATTTCCCCAAATGATTTCTACATTTTTAAAGGAAACGCATCCAGGTCCTCCTTTTTTTATTTTTTGCAAATCTTTAATCTTTACTAAATTAATTGGAACTTTAATGTTTCTTTTTGCCTTACTAAATAAAGCAGCCAGATCTGCAGCAATTTGAAGATCTTGTTCAGATGCTGATTGAGATGAAGACTTTAAAACCACATGACTTCCTGGTGACTCCTGTGCATGAAACCATAGATCGCCCTTTTTTGAAAACTTAAAGCTTATTAAATCATTTTGCCTCATATTTCTTCCTACCTGAAGCTTCAATCCTGTAGGAGTATTAAATTGAATTGGTGAAGATTGTATCTCAGATGAACTTTTCTTATCTTCTCGTTGCCTCTTTAGATGAATATTAAACTCGTTACAAATTTCTTCCATAATTTCTTCTAATAGTTTAATTTTTACAATCATATCTTCATGATTTAAAGAATTTAGATTTTCTAGAAGTGTAGTGAATTCATCTAATCTATCCAAATTGGTTTTGTAAATATTTAGTCTTTCTTTTATTAATTCGCTAGATCTTTTTAGCTTTTTTGATTTCTTATATAGTTTTTGTCCTCTAATAATATCTTGTTTTTTGATTTCATTTGTTGTGAATATCTCATCAGCTTTTTCTTTATATAAATTGTAGTTTTCTGACTTTGATAGAAGATCATATTGAACATTTAAATTCTTTTTCTCATTATTCGTTTGTTTGAAAATTAACCCTTCAATTTTATTTACTAAGAATTCAAGTTTTTTTTGTTTTAAATGATAATTATAATAATTCTCTATACCGGTGCATAAATCTATATTATTTTCACAGTTAATTTCTTTATCTAAAAACCAAACGCAATAAAAAAATTTATTAAATATGGAAAAATTAAAGTTATTGTTTTTAAACCTATTTATCCATATCTTCCAACTTTTAAATATCTCCTTTAAGTTCGCATCGCTAATTAAATCAATATTTTTTTCCATTATTTCCGAATAGCTAGTGTTACTAAACACCTCTAATTGTTTTGTGAGGATAGGGCTTACTCCTTGGTAGGTATTTATTAAACAGTATTTCAAAGACTCAGGCACTGTTGAAATTGATTCTTTCCATGATTCAAAAGACTCATCTTCTCTAGGTTGTTTTTTGAGATTGACTGGAGGGTTAGAATAAATTAATCCTGTTGAAATTGTTCTAAAACTAGATTGACTTGAATTAATTTGCTTACCTACTGCGATTATTTTATGTTTATTATCCAAATAAAAAATATTACTATGTTTTCCCATTAACTCAAAAATTAAATACTTGCTAATTTCATCTCCAGGTTTTTTTGCAAAACCAAATTTTATAACTCTTTCGAAATCATCTTGATTAATCGAAATTAAAGCCATATATTTTAATCCGTATCTTATTTGTTTAGAAAGTGTACTTTCTCTTCCAATCTTTTCTGGCTTATTTATCTTTAGTATTCTGGGAGAGTCACCATTCCATGAAACTTCTAACCAAGTTTGAGAATCAACTCCTCTGAAACATAATTGAATAGTATTAGGCTCTGGTTGTTGGGCAGTTTCAAACTTTGTAGGTAAAATGTTTTTTGTTAAATAATGCAAGACAGATCTAATCGATGTAATATCCATTATCTGCGGAACACCTTTTTGCATTATTTCTTTTTGATTCATAAGATGTTCATTTTACTGTAAAACTTTTTTATATGAAAAATCAAAAAAAACTCATTATTCTTACCGGACCTAGCGGGGTGGGTAAAGGAACTGTTGTTAAAGAAATATTAGGTAAAGATGAAAATATTTCGCTTTCAATATCTGCAACTACTAGAGAACCTAGAGAGGGAGAGAAGGAGGGAGAAAATTATTACTTTTTGAATCAAGAAAAGTTTAAAGAAATGATTGAACAAAACCTTTTTCTTGAATGGGCTCAATTTGCTGGAAACTATTATGGAACGCCTTTATCTTCGGTCAATCAGAAAATCAAAAAGGGATTTACCGTTTTACTTGAAATTGAAGTGGAAGGTGCAAAGCAAATAAAGGAAAAGTTTCCTGAATCCCTTTCAATATTTTTACTTCCTCCGGATAAAGCAGAGTTAGAGAGAAGAATAAGAAATAGGGGTACAGAAAAAGAAGAGGCAATTAAAAAAAGACTCTTAAGGGCTAGTTATGAGATTTCAGAATCAAATCAATTTGATTTTGAGTTAACAAATCACAATGTTGATGAAACAGCTAAGAGAATAATCAAGTTAATAAAAACTTAACTATTCTCTCATTTATCAACTCATTGGATGGAATAATAAGTCTGGAAAAAATCTATTAAATTCAATGATAATTCCTGCGGTCATAGTAATCCATGCTGCTGCAACAACAGGAGCTGATCTCATGTATTTTGTACTAAATAGTTTGAACATGTTTTTAAGATAAATATTTAAGTTGAGGTTTAGCGTGGACCATTTAGAGTAATGTTTTTATCTGATTCTCTAAGTTCTCCACTTCTTCCTTGCTTGTTTGCAAGTAAGGGCCACTGGGCTCCTTTTATAAGACATTTTTGGGCTAGCGCGAAGTCTATAAAGATTTCCATGTCAGCAGGATTTTTAGTCTTTTTAGATTCAATTAGATACTCTCTTCCTGACCAACCAATTATGCCAGCAATATAAATAAATATTGTGCCTGGAATAAGAAGGTCTCCTTCATGGCCTCTGTTTAAAAGCGCTCCCCATGGTTCTAATGGGGCTCCCAAAATTAAATGAGGTAAGCCATCATCTCCGCAAGATGCTTTGCCATACCTTTCAAATCTTGCTATGTCTTTTTGAGTAGTAGCAGAACTTGCTCTCTCAATGAACTTTGGGTTTTCAGAGCATTTATTGAGTGCTGATGCAGTATATTCTGTGCTTGCTCTGTCTGCGTTTAAGGCAGGGCCATTAGCAGCAAAGGCAATTGGAGTAATGCCTAGGAACAGAAAAAACGAGGTTATGATTGAAAAAAAGAATTTCATAAGTTGCAATCTTTAATTCCTAATAGTGTGTTAATTAAGAAATTAATATTAAAATAGAACAAGTTGAACCAAATATGGGTAAAGTTTTAGCTATTGAAACAAGTTGTGATGAGACATCTGTCTCAATAGTTTCTAATATTGGCGAAAATTTCATAATTCATTCAAATATCATTGCATCTCAAATTGAAGATCATTCCAAATGGGGAGGAGTTGTTCCTGAACTTGCAGCTAGAAAGCATCTAGAGCTATTACCTTTTGTTTTAGAAAAGGCTTTGACAGCATCTAAAATCAAAATTGAGGAAGTTGATTATATTGCATCAACTGTAGCTCCTGGATTAGTTGGATGTTTGCGAGTGGGATCTATAACTGCAAGATCACTTTGCATGTTATATTCAAAGCCATTTTTGGGAATTCATCATTTAGAGGGACATTTATCTTCAATTCTATTTTCAGAAAACTATCCAAAGAAATCTTTTCTTACATTACTTGTGAGTGGCGGACATACAGAATTAATAAAGGTTGATGATAGAAGGAGAATGCAAAGACTTGGAAAAAGTTTTGATGATGCCGCTGGAGAAGCCTTTGATAAAGTTGGAAGATTATTAGGTCTTAGTTATCCAGGAGGACCGGCAATTGAAAAGATTGCTAAAAATGGAGACCCTATGAAATTTAATTTACCAAAGTGTAGGATTTCTGATAAAAGGGGCGGATTTCTTAAATATGATTTCTCTTTTAGTGGTCTAAAAACTGCTGTATTAAGACTAGTTGAGAAAATAAATTTAGACGGGAAGACTGTCCCAGTTCCTGATATTGCTGCAAGTTTTGAGAGAGTAGTGGCAGAGGTCTTGGTAGAGAGAACTATAAGATGTGCAATAGATCATAGCTTGGAAAATGTTGTTGTCGTTGGTGGAGTGGCGGCTAATAATACATTAAGAAAAATGATGATTAATGAAGCTAGTAAAAAATCTATTAAAGTTCATTTAGCTCCCCTTAATCTTTGTACAGATAATGCCGCGATGATTGGAGCAGCAGCGTTGTTCAGGGTCAAATTTAAGGATCATTTAAGTTCCCTTAAATTAGGCGTATCTGGAAGACTATCAATTGAACAAGCGAATACCCTTTATGAAGAAAATCCTCCTTTCTAACTTCAATGAACAAACAACCTAAAATTGAGATTAAAGAAACAAAAAACCTTGTTGATAAGCAGGAACTGAATTTATGGAAAAGAGGGTTTACCCCGCAAGCTGAAATATGGAATGGAAGAATGGCAACTATTGGTATAGGAATAATTTTTATTATTATTGCTTTAATAAGCCAATTTTCTTAATAGAAATCAAATTCACTTCAATTAAAAGTAATTTTAAGAGATTTAATATAATTAAGTTTTGTTCAGCTGATTAATTAAATTAAAAAGTATTGTATTTAATGGACTTGCGATAAGATTATTGATTTAATCAAAATAATTAATATCTTTATTATTTATAATTTTATATGACGCCTGAAAGGCTTGGATTACTTTGGGGAATAACTGTATTTGCAGGCGCTTGTGCTCGATTATTTTCTTCTTTTACAGGATTCCCCAGTGTAGTTATTTTATTGCTTTCTGGATTATTCATCGGAAGATCAGGTTTAGGACTTGTTGAGCCTTTAGATCTCGGACAAGGGCTTGAAACTATTGTAGGACTTTTAGTCTGTTTGGTTCTATTTGAAGGGGGACTAAATTTAAAACTGCCTGAGGGGAATATAAGAAATACTGTTTTGAAAATTTCATTGACAAGACTCTTTATTTCATTATCAGCTGGAATTTTTATTGCTCATTGGCTGGCAGGCCTTTCATGGCAAGTTGCAGGAATATATAGTGCCATAATTTTAGCTACTGGACCAACGGTTGTCTCTCCATTAGTTGAACAAATAAAATTAGCTTCCCCTCTTTCGGATGTTTTAAAAGCTGAAGGGTTGTTACTTGAACCAATTGGCGCAGTACTAGCATTATTACTTTTAGAGCTAACTTTAGGGGACCTACATGGGATTAAAGATGTATTTATTGCATTAATGCAAAGATTAGGGGGTGGAGTTTTAATCGGATTAAGCGCAGGATGGTTACTATCAGAAATTTTAAAAAAAATAAAAAATGAAGCCTCATTTGGCATAGAGCTTCAAGTTACTCTTGGATTTATTTTTCTTGTGTATGGAATTTGTGAATATTTTTTGCCAGAATCAGGATTGCCTGCTTCAGTCGCGGCAGGTTTTATTGTTGGCAAAAGAGAAGTAATAGATAAGGAGAGATTGGATAATCTAATAGGCGAATTAGCTCAATTAGCGATAACAGTTCTTTTCCCTCTTTTGGCAGCTGATGTTTCCTGGGGTGAATTAAGTCCGCTAGGTTGGGGAGGGGTTGTTTGCGTTTTTATGTTAATGGTAATTATTCGTCCCATCTCTATCTGGATAGCCACAATGGGAAGAGAATTAGCCTTAAAAGAAAAAGTATTTTTAGCCTGGTTAGCCCCAAGAGGTATTGTTACTGCAGCGGTAGCCTCTCTTTTTTCTATCAGATTAGAACAGGCTGGTATCCTTGGAGCTGGACGTCTTCAAGGTTTAGTGTTTCTTACTATATTGATGACAGTAGGAATTCAAGGTCTTACAGCTAAACCTTTGGCGAATCTGCTTGAATTAGGACAAAAAAAAAATTAGATTTCTTTAAGACATCTTTCAATTCGTGATATATCACTTTTACTCTCTGAAAAGAGTTCCCAACTTTGAATTAAATCTGGCCCACTAAGACAACCAAAGAATGCCACTCTTAATGATTTCATTAAAATTCCTTTTTTTACATTATGTGATTTTGAAATTTCATTTATTATGTCCTTGGCTTTATCTTTGTTTATTTTTAAAGAATTTTGCTCAATTAAATAATTTAAGATAAGTTTTAGAGCTGCTTTGCTTTCCTTATTTTCGAGAAAATCTTGACCCTCTTTTTGAATTGGAGGTAATAAGAAAAATGGCTTTGATTGATCAATGGAATCTTTTAAAAGGGTTATAGAGTCTCTAAGCAACATTGCTAATTTATCACCCCACTCTTGAGATGGAGGAACCCAACCCATATCAGCCCAGTATCCTCTTATGATCTCACTTAACTTTATTGATTCCATCTTTTTTATATATTGAGAATTAATCCAGTTGAGTTTTTCCCAACTGAATTTAGCTCCAGCTTTATTGATGTCTGATAAGTCAAAAATTTCAGATATCTCATCTATTGAAAGTATTTCACTGCCGGCAGATTTTGGGGACCAACCTAAAAAGGCCATATAGTTTGCTAAGGCCTCAGGTAAATATCCCATATCTCTAAATTCGTCGATTGAAGTAACGCAATCTCTCTTAGATAATTTTTTCCCTTCGCTATTTAGTATTAGCGGTGTATGTGAAAACGTTGGTAATTTAAAATCTAATGCTTTATAAATCAATATTTGTTTTGCAGTATTCGAGATATGGTCTTCACCTCTTACTACATGAGTAATATTCATGAAGTTATCATCAACTACAACTGCAAGATTGTACAAAGGATCTCCAACTTCATATCCCATTGCCCTTCTTGATAAAACCAAATCACCACCCAAGTCCTTCCCTTGCCATTTGATTTCACCTCTTATCTTATCTACCCATGTAATTTGTATTTTTTCATCAATCTTAAACCTTATTACTGAAGTCTTCCCTTGGGATATGAATGTTTCTATTTCTTCTTTTGAAAGATTTCTATGTCTATTATCATGCTTTGGAGGTAATCCTTTATTTTTTTGTTCTTCTCTTAATTTAGAAATCTCCTCTTCTGTTGTGAAGCATCTATATGCAGCTCCACTTTCTAATAGCCTTTTGATGTATTTTTTGTGAATCGAAATTCGACCACTTTGCTTTATAGGTTCTTCATCCCATACAAGTCCAAGCCATTTCAAGCCCTCTAATATATTTTTTGTGTATTCCGATTTAGATCGAAGAAAATCTGTATCTTCTATTCTGATGAGAAACTTTCCGCCTATTTTCTGTGCATACAACCAGTTGAATAATGCTGTTCGAGCTGTCCCAATATGAAATAAACCTGTAGGACTCGGGGCTAATCTTAAACGTTTTTCCAAATTTTTTTTAGAAAAAACGGGACCGACGGGATTCGAACCCGCAACTTCCGCCGTGACAGGGCGGTGCTCTAACCAGTTGAACTACGGTCCCAGAGTTTTGTTCTAGATTTATTTAGAACTTCATTCTTAAAATTATCAGATCATAATACTTAATTAATGTTGTTGTAATAAAAAAAATTTATTAATTTGAGGATTTACTGAAATAGTTATTTTTGAGGCCTAAAACCAGCAGGTTCTATCAATCTTACTTGGTTGCCTCTAGCGGTAAATTCTCTGCCTTGGTCACTTTGTACGACGACTCTTCCACCAGACTTAACTCTGATGACTCTTGCACGAACCCATCCTAAAGCTGCTGATTCGAGGACTTTAACTACGTCCCCAGGTTGAAGATCTAACTCCATCTTATGAAAAAATGATTTACATAATGTTGATCAAACGCGTCGTGGAGGACTTGAACCCCCGACATCAGGTTTTGGAGACCTGCGTTCTACCAACTGAACTAACGACGCATCTAATTGATTATAAGCGTCTTTGAGACCAATAAGTTGATTAATTTACAACTTTATCGATCAAAGCGTTGTTTTACGCGAGTAGCTTTTCCTACTCTATCTCTTAGATAGAATAACTTAGCTCTTCTTACTTTACCTCTACGTTCAACTTTTAGAGAGGCAACCTGTGGACTATGTAGCATAAATACTCTTTCAACACCTATACCCTGGAAAATTCTTCTAACTGTAATTGTTTGGTTAATACCTCCATGCCTTTTTGCTATGACAACACCTTCATAAGGTTGTACTCTTTCTTTATTACCTTCTGTAATTTTTACACCAACTTTAACAGTGTCCCCAACATAAATTTCAGGTAATTCTTTTTTTAATTGTTCATTCTCAAATTCCCCAATAAGCTTGGAAGCGCTTAATATTTTTTTAGTTTCAGAAACCAAGTTTTTTTCTTTTTGTTCAACTGCCACATCAATTGATCCGTCAGCTTTAATACCGGTTTCTAATACATTTTCTTGTTTCTCTTTGGCCATTTTTGTCTTTTTATCCTACAAGTCTTATATCTTAACCTTTTGACTCGCCTTTAGTAACCTTTTTGGTAAATGAAATTGTTTTTGAAAACATTTGGAATCCCGTTATGAGCATCCATAAAACTCCAAGGGAATTTAAAATCACATATATTAATTCTCCATTATCTCCAAGCCATTCGCCCTCATGGAGTGACATTAACCAATGAACTTGGTCTCTAGAATAACCCAATAAATCTTTTGAAACTCTATAGAGAAGACCGGTAATTGAAGATATAAATAACGGAAGAAAAACCCAAGGCGCTAAAGTCTTATGAAATTGCCTAGAATTAGATAAAAATTTCATTACTGTTTCTTTCCCATTGTTATTGATAGATTTAAGATAGCCAAGACCATCATGGCTATTTTGATGATATTTACCTTTTACTATTATTTATTCCAATGAAACATTTTGCAGATCTATTATTAAATAAAAATAATTCCAAAACTAATGATCAAGTTCCTTTTATTCAGAGGAGAAGAGGAATTGAAATAAAGTCTTCACGTGAAATAAATTTGATGAAAAAATCTAGCAGGATAGTAGCAACAGTTTTGAGAGAAATTAATGACTTAATTAAACCGGGAATGACCACAAAAGATTTAGATGATTTTGCTGAAAAGAGGATAAAAAGTTTTGGAGCTGTGCCAAGTTTTAAGGGCTACCATGGTTTCCCATCTAGTATTTGTTCTAGTATTAATAATGAAGTTGTCCATGGAATACCAAATAAAAATAAAATTATTAAAAATGGTGACTTGGTTAAGATTGATACAGGAGCATATTTAGATGGATTCCATGGGGATAGTTGCATATCAATTTGTGTGGGAGAAGTTAGCTCAAAGGCCCAAAATCTTAGTGATGTAGCTCATAAAGCATTGTATGCGGGGCTTTCAAAAATTAAGGCAGGGAATACACTTCTTGATGTGGCTGGGGAAATTGAAGATACTGTTATAAAAAATGGCTTTAGTATTGTTGAAGATTATACAGGCCATGGAGTTGGAAGAAATCTTCATGAAGAACCATCGGTATTTAATTTTCGTACCAAAGAATTGCCGAACGTAGTACTTCGTGAAGGAATGACATTAGCTGTAGAACCTATTGTTAACGAAGGGACTAAATTTTGTAGAACATTAAATGATGGATGGACCGTAATAACAAAAGATGGAAAATTATCGGCGCAATGGGAGCATACAATAGTTGTTTTAAAAGATGGTATTGAAATATTGACTGATAGAGATTTCTAGATACTAAGATTTATATTTATAGATAATTTGGCAATACAATAAGTTGAAAAATTCTTTCAATGGGAACAGTAGGTAAGTTAAAGGGTTCGGACTAATTATTATTAAAAAACTTTTTGAATTAGCTAAATCATAAATCTTTTTAGACACAAATTTAGGACTCATAATTCCGATAGGATTTAGTTCTGATTTAAAAGGCCCTAGGATGATTTTCTTAATAATTAATTTTTTCTTTATATCTTTGTCCAGAAGATTTTTTTTGAAAGAAATTAATTGACCAATAAGGGATTTACTAATCTCATATGATGGATTTAGGGCTGGTAAAATTTCTGCTTCAGATGTGTTTATCCAAATCTCTTTTTTTATTGATGACTCATTTTTTATAGCAATATCTTCAAATAAATTTAAAATTTTAAATTTGCTTAATGCATTTATTTCTATTGAGTTTTCATAATTGGAATTTTCTCTGCTTAAATCATAGATACCATGGTTCAAAATTAAAATATCTATTTTATCTAAATGTTTTTTTAATGACGATTCTTTCCCACATTCCCATTTAATCCATTCATTTGGAGATTCAAGATTTATTTCATAATCAGTTTTACTATGAGTGAATCCAATCACTTTAAATCCTTTTTGACGAAACAACTTTGTTAATTCTTTCCCTAGTGCGCCAGAAGCTCCAGTAATCCCAATAGTTTTTTCGTTTTTGGTTGAATTTATCATTGTGCTAGATTTTGATGAGATACCAAAGAATTAAAATAAATTTACCAAAAAAAAAATCTTTATTTATTTATTTGATTAAAACTCATAAATAAATATTTGTTTAGTTGTGAAAAAAATATTATCTTGAACCTATTAATAAATAATTCTACTAATTATGAGCGATATATTATTAATTGGTTCATGTGAGCCATTTAGTGGTAAGTCTGCAATGGTTCTTGGGATAGCAAAAAGACTTTTACAGGAGAAAAAAAAAGTACGGATTGGGAAACCACTTGCAACATGTATCGAACTAACTAATCTACCATCAATGTCTTATGAAGGTTTAATTGATGATGATGTTAAGTTTATTGGATCTACATTGAATATCGAAGAGGAGAATTTAATTTCTTCAGTTGGATTATTGGATAATATATCAGCTGAAAAAAGAATCTTTAATAAAGACTTGCTCCCAGGCAAGGGTTTTGATCAAATTGAGGGATTGGTTAATGATGATTTTGAAGGACTAAATATTTTAGAGGCAGCTGGAAGTCTTCATGAAGGAATGATTTATGGTTTAAGTCTCCCACAACTAGCTGAGAGTTTAGATGCGAAAGTTTTAATTGTGAATTTATGGGAAGATTGTAAAAGCGTGGATGCATTACTTGATGCGAAAAGACAATTAGGAGAGCATTTGGCTGGAGTGGTATTGAATGGGGTTTTACCTCAAGAAGTCGAAAAAGTTAAAAATGAAATAATACCCTCTCTTAAAGATCTAAATATTGAAGTATTTGGAGTGATGCCTAAATCACCACTTCTCAGAAGTGTCACCGTGGGTGAGCTTGTAAGAAGACTAAATGCCCAAGTGATTTGTTGCACTGAAAAAGATCAATTACTTGTTGAAACATTAAGTATTGGTGCAATGGGGGTGAATTCTGCAATGGAATTTTTCAGAAGAAGACGAAATATGGCTGTAGTTACGGGAGCTGATAGAACTGATATACAACTTGCGGCTTTGGAGGCTTCGACTCAATGCCTAATTTTAACTGGTTTGGGAGAACCTTTGTCTCAATTGATTCATAGAGCTGAGGAATTGGAGGTGCCAATTTTAAAAGTGGAATTAGATACGCTTGCTTCCGTAGAAATTATTGAACAAGCTTTTGGTCATGTCAGAATTCACGAATCTATTAAAGCTTCTTATGCTGTTCAATTAGTTCAGGAGCATGTAAATCTAAAAAGAATTCTCGAAAAGATAGATTTTCCCTGCAATTTTTCAGATAAATGCTAATTTCAAATATAGGAACCATATTATTTTGAGTCGCTCTTTAGATCTACCAGCAACCGAAGGCGTTGATGCCTTAGCTCAAGAACTTGCAAAACTTCAAGATAATGGGAAAAGGAGGATTGCTTTTTTGGGTAGTAGGCACGTACCAGTTGTTGATATCCACTTAATTGAGTTGATAGCAAGGTCGTTAGCAGAGGAGGGACATAATATCCTCACTTCTGGATCTCAAGGAGTCAATGCAGCAGTCATTAGAGCTGTATTAGATATTAACCCATCATTATTGACTGTCTTATTACCACAAAGCCTTGACAGACAAATACCCGAAATAAAGGATCAACTTGAAAGGGTTATGCATTTGGTTGAAAAAAGTGAAAATGATGAATTGCCTTTGCCGCTTGCAAGCAGTCTTTGTAATCAAGAAATTATTTCTAGGTGTGATCAATTGATATGCTTTGCCTTTCACGATAGTGAAACTTTACTTAATAGTTGTAGATGCGCTGAAGAAATGGGGAAAGTGGTTAGTTTGTTGTTTTTTGATTAAAAAAATTCATTTCTCCTTATTGAGAGATGATTTATGCTAAAAATATTTAGCGTTTAAAAATTCACGATGGCAGAAAGTTTTTCATTTGATGTAGTGTCTGATTTTGAGAGACAGGAACTAGTAAACACTTTAGATCAAGTAAAAAGGGAAATTTCTCAGCGTTACGATTTGAAGGGAACAGATACTTCAGTTGATTTAGATAAAGAAAATATTTTTATAACCACTAATAGCGAACTTACCTTAAATGCTGTCAATGACATAATTAGACAAAAGGCAATAAAAAGAAACTTATCTTTAAAAATTTTTGACTATGGTGAAATTGAAATAGTTAGTGGTAATAGAGTGAAACAAACAATTTTATTAAAACAAGGAATTAAACAAGAAATAGCAAAAAAAATCAGTAAAAATATTAGAGATCAAATAAAAAAAATTAATGTCAGCATCAATGGAGAAACACTAAGAGTTTCTAGTAAGAGCAAAAATGATCTTCAATTAGCAATTAAGCTTGTTAGTGAGTTGGAAGATTCTTTGAATATTCCTCTAAAAGCTAATAACTTTAGATAAAATCTTTAGTAAGGATATTTTATAAAATATGGCAGATTATTCAGAATCTCTCATTTCATCATTGGTTAAGAAAGTAAAAGAATATCCACGTTTTTCAAAAGAGGAAATAGACAGATTTTGTTGGATGGCAGTACATGAGTATAAGCATGGTGTTTTACCATCTGAATATGACATTAGGGAGATAGATGAGAACCTTTATTTACAACTTTTGCAAGAATTTAAATTAAACATAGAGTAAATAATATTCATATTTCTTTTTACAATTATTAAAAAAATATTTTAATTAAATGCGTTATTAATGCACTAATTAGTCTATTTAAATATGATTAATTAAAAGAAAAAATTTAATGTCAACATCCTTTAAAAATGTCACACCTACAGGTCCAGGTGGCACAGCAACATTATTGATTGTATTGTCCTTTACGGGCTTTCTTTTGCTCACCCAAGCTCTCTTTGTTGTTCCGTCTGGACAAGTTGCAGTAGTTACAACATTAGGGAAAGTAAGTGGCCCTTCTAGAAGGGCCGGTTTAAACTTTAAACTTCCATTTATTCAGTCTGTATATCCATTTGATATTAAAACTCAAGTTCAACCCGAAAAATTTGAAACTTTAACTAAAGATCTTCAGGTTATTAGGGCTACAGCCACTGTTAAGTATTCAGTGAAACCCAACGAGGCAGGAAGAATTTTTGCAACAATTGCAAGTAGAAATAGCGATGTTTATCAAAAAATTGTTCAGCCATCTTTACTTAAAGCTCTAAAATCAGTCTTTTCTCAATATGAGCTAGAAACAATCGCTACTGAATTTGCAGTAATTTCTGAAAAAGTAGGGGATACTGTTTCTCAAGAACTGAATTCATTCGATTATGTAGATGTTAAAAGTTTAGATCTTACTGGATTAGAGATTGCTGAAGAATACAGAGCTGCTATTGAACAAAAGCAAATAGCGGGTCAGCAATTACTAAGAGCAAAGACAGAAGTAGAAATTGCTGAACAAGAAGCACTCAGATATGAGACATTAAATAAAAGTCTTGACGATCAAGTACTTTTCAAATTATTTCTTGACAAATGGGATGGTAGTACACAAGTTGTTCCAGGCCTTCCAGGTTCAAATGGAGGAACTCCTCCGGTAATAGTTGGTGGTAGAAGATAATTTTTTTAAATTAATATTTCTTTAACAGTTAATCATTTACTTTTTTCTTTAAGCAAAGATAAGTAAATGATTATTTTTTTATTGCATTAAAAGATTGATCAAAGGCCTCGATAGTTTTATCAATTTCTTCTTCACTATGAGCTAGTGATGTAAAACCAGCTTCAAAAGGACTTGGCGCTAGGTAAATTCCTCGTTGAAGCATCTCTCTGTGCAACTTCCCAAAAAGTTCAGCATCATTTGTTTTTGCTTCATCAAAGTTCCTAACTGGTCCATCACATAAGAAAAATCCAAACATTGCGCTTACACTTCCACCGTTAATAGCTAAACCATTATTTTCTGCAGACTGAATTATCCCTTCAATTAATCTAGAAGTTGTTGAATCTAGTTTTTCGTATGTACCTTCTTGTTTGAGTAGTTCAAGAGTTTTTATTCCAGCAGTCATTGCGAGTGGGTTTCCGCTCAATGTACCTGCCTGGTAGACCGGTCCTGAAGGGGCTACCATAGACATTATTTCTTTCTTTCCTCCATAGGCTCCAACAGGTAGGCCTCCACCAATTACTTTCCCAAGTGTGGTTAAATCAGGAGTAACTCCAAATTTTTCTTGAGCGCCTCCATAACTTATTCTGAATCCAGTCATAACTTCATCAAAAACTAATAAGGATCCATTCTCAGTGGTTAATTCTCTTAACCCTTCCAAGAATCCAGGTTCTGGAGTAATAAATCCAGCATTCCCAACAATAGGCTCAAGAATTACACCTGAAATGGCATCAGGATTTTCAGAAAATAATTTTTTTACTGCTTCAAGATCATTGTAGGGGGCAGTAAGTGTGTTGGCAGTTGTTGTTCGTGGAACCCCTGGAGAGTCTGGTAGTCCTAGAGTTGCTACCCCTGATCCTGCTTTAACTAAAAACATGTCTGCATGACCGTGATAGCAACCGTCAAATTTAATAACTTTATCTCTTCCAGTAAATGCCCTCATAAGCCTCAAAACAGCCATGCAGGCTTCAGTCCCACTATTGACAAATCTAACCATTTCTACAGATGGGACTGCATCTATTACCATTTCAGCAAGTTTATTCTCTAAAACGCATGGAGCACCAAAGCTAGTGCCTTTCTCAATTGCTTCCTGTAATGCAGTGGTAACTTCAGGGTGGGCATGTCCACATATAGCTGGCCCCCAACTTCCTATATAGTCAATATATCTATTTCCATCAATATCCCAAGCAAAGGGACCTTTGACTCTATCAAAAACAATTGGCTGCCCTCCGACAGACTTAAAAGCTCTTACTGGAGAACTAACTCCTCCGGGCATTAATTCTTGGGCAGCAGAGAAAATCTGTTCTGATTTGGTGTAATTTAATATGTCAGTCACAATTTAACTAAATGATGTTTTGAGAAAAATCTTGTCATGTTCTAAATTAGAAATAAGTAAAAATTTTGTCAATCAGGTTGAAATTCTACATTATGATATTTTTATTACGATAGTTTGGATTGTAAATTATTAATTTTTAGGAAATCATGATAGAAATCAAGAGCACCCTAAATAACTCTTTATTAATAAGCGTTTTCGGGCATTAAAAAAAATCAATTTATTTTATTTATATTTCGAAAAAATTTTCCTCATCATCAAAAAAATCTACATTTATTTCGTTCAAGTTAAGATCTATCATTACTGGGGCATGATCACTTGGACGTAAATTCTCTCTAGGTGAGCTGTCTATGACACAACTTTTAAGTTTAGATGACAGTTCTTTGCTGATGTAAATATGGTCTATTCTCCAACCTTTATTTAATTCATATGCGTTATTACGGTAATCCCACCAACTCCAATGGCCAGTATTTTTTTCAAAAATCCTGAAAGAATCTATTAATCGTTCTTTCAGAACATTATTTAGTGCATTTCTCTCTATTTCTGATGCCATTATTCCTCCTTCATATTTATTTGGATCATGAATATCCAAGTTAGATGGAGCAACATTAAAATCACCCATAAGACAAATTAAGTCTCCTTTTTTTTCTTGCTCATCTAAAAATGAAGCTAAACAATTTAACCAATTAATTTTGTATTCGAACTTACTAGATTCTAGAGAAGATCCATTTGGCACATAGACATTAATAATCTTAAGTCCTTTGATATCAGCAGAAATAAATCTTTTTTGATCTTGGAAAATTTCGATATTTTGATCAAATTCGGTACAACCGTAGAATCCTTTTTTAACATTTTCTGCTTTTATTTTTGAAATAATAGCAACACCATTGTATGATTTTTGTCCGGAGACCTCCACTGAGTATCCTAATTTTTCAAAAGGGTCAGCTGGGAAACTATCATCCATCACTTTTGTTTCCTGCAAACATAGAATATCTGGATTGACTTGATTTATCCAATCAATTATTTGTGAAAGTCTTGTTCTTATAGAGTTAACATTCCAAGTTGCTATTAACAAATTTCTACCAAATTATGTAAAATTAAATTAGCAAAGAATTTTGGCTTTAAAGAATTTTGAAATTAAATAAAATGAAAAATTATTTTTGCAAAAGCCTACCTAAATCTATACCTTTATTAATTTTTTTTATTTCCTTAATTTCCTTAAAAGGTAATTTACTAAATGCTGAATATTTAGTTGAAGAATTAGAAATCGACTCATCAACTAAAACAGAAGAGAATAATTCAGCTCTGCCAACTAATCCATTTGAACTTGTGGAGATGATTAGGAGACAAAATAGTATGAATGATGCGACTAATCCATCTGATGCTATTGACAATGCGTTAAAGTCTTTTAATAGTTTGGAGGAGAAATAAGAAATTTAATTCGATAAATTGTAATTTCTAATTTTTAAAATGTTAAAAAACCCTATTCCACAAGTTACTAATAAATTACAGTTCAGAGCAATCGGTATTATTAATGGTAAATTTATTCCCCATGATATTGAGCAATTAAATAGAGGCTTTTTAATTGATAATAAAGGCGAAAAAATTGAAACAGTAATACTAGGTAAAGCATTATCACTTTTAAAAAAGCATATTGATTTAAATAAAAGTTATTATTGGGTTGTTTATCCAAAGAATAAAAATACTCAAAACTTGCATTTACAGGTTGCAGGTATCTGGGATCCTTATCAATTGAATGATTTCCCAAATGATTCTTCAAAAAATAACTTCTCTAAATTGCTAGAAGAATTAGATTTAAAAGATAATTACTTTTCTGTTAGAGGAGAATTAGTTTTTGTCAATACTCAAAAAAAAGAAATTGTTATTAAAATCAGCTCTGCTTCAAAGTTAAAGAATTTAAAAAATAAAAATTTTAAATTAGTTATAAAAGGCGAGCTTTCTCTTGAACTTCTCAATAGTTTTGTAAGTTTAGATATTAACAGAGATGGAAATGCTTTGAAATTAATTAGGTACGAAGTTATTGAAAAAGATCTTTCTGGAAATAACTAGAATGAAAGGTTGATTCTCATCGCAATTTTACCAATCAAGAAATCTTAGATTTATGGAAGATATTTTAATTGAATGTTCTCCTGGGATCTCTGGAGATATGTTGTTAGGAGCTTTTTATGATTTAGGTGTGCCTAAAAAAGTTATTGAACAACCACTTATTGATCTTGGATTAAACGATCAATATCATCTAGAGTTTCAAGAATCAAAAAGTTGTTCGATTAGAGGGGTCAAGGCAAAGGTTGATAATATTTATTGCAGTCCTATCAAAAGAACTTGGAGAAGTATTAAAGAACTTATTTCAAATGGGCACTTAGAAGATAAATTAAAGCAAATAATTTATGAAGTATTTGAATCTTTAGCAATTGCAGAAGGAATAGTTCATGGCATCAAATCTGAGGATGTTCATTTTCATGAAATTGGAGCGATTGATTCATTAGTGGATATCATAGGAGTATGTGCCTCATTGAATTACTTAAACCCAAAGAAGGTTTATTGTAATGAACCGATGTTGGGGACAGGTTTTGTTCAAACTGAACATGGAAAATTATCTGTTCCAGCTCCTGCTGTAATAGAGCTAATAAGACAAAAAAATATTAAGGTTTTATCAGGCTTTGATTCAATAGAGGGTGAACTATCTACGCCAACTGGTATTGCCTTACTTTCTAATTTGGCAGATTATCTTGAACCTCCTCCAAAATATTCTATTAACTCTTATGGAGTAGGCATTGGTAACCTAAAATTTTCATTCCCTAATTTGGTAAGAGTTTATAAAATTATCTCATTTGAGGATTCTTCTATTAATGAACAAATTAATCCGAAGTGTGAAGAGATATCTGTTCAAGAAGCATGGATTGACGACCAAACACCTGAAGATGTATCTAATTTTGTAGAGAAACTGAGAATTGAGGGGGCCTACGACGTTTCTTATCAAGCTATCAATATGAAAAAAAATAGAATTGGATTTTCTATTCAAGCAATCTTGCCAATAGAAAAAAGAGAATTTTTTAGACGATTATGGTTTGATTATTCTAATACTATTGGAGTTCGTGAAAAGACCCAATCTAGGTGGATATTGCTTAGAAGGAGAGGCGAATGTTCAACGACTTTTGGAAATATAAAAGTTAAACAGACTTTGAAACCTGATGGATCAATAACTATGAAACCAGAAAATGACGAAGTTTTGAGATTAAAACTAGAGTATAAAATTTCAACTTATGAAATAAGAAAAATAATAAAAGAGTCAAGTAGAAACTTTAATGCATTTGAAAACTGGAAATGACATTTAATATACTTAATAAACCATATTGGAAATTGCTTAAAAAAATTAATTTTGGTGGTTTAAAGAGTATTTTTTTTATTTCAAGCTTGTTATATTTTTGCATCTATTTTTTTAAAAATATCGATAAAATGTCTTTTGATATAAATTTAGAAAAAAATGGTATTAATCTAATATTATCGTTTTCATTTTGTGTTTTGAGTATTTACCTTAACGCTTATGCATGGAAAAATATTGTTAAATGGTTTGGTGAAGAATTTAAAAGTAATAATCTAGTTTCTTTTTATGTTTTAACCAATATTCTTAAATATGTTCCAGGAGGGATTTGGCATTTTGTTGAAAGATTTAATTTTATAAAAGAAATAAGTAATCCTCAGATTGCCTTGTATTCGACAGTTATAGAACCTTACTTTATGTTGAGTGGATCTTTTCTATTGGCATCGCTGGGAGTAATTTTTTCACCAATTTACTTTTTTTTAACTTTGCCTTTAGTATTTTTAAATAGGAAATTAATTTATCTTGTATTAAAACGATTAGGGTCTCTTAAGGGGAAAATATTTGAGGTTTTGAGACTTGCAAATTCAAAGAATAAATTTGAAAAGAGAATAAATATAATTTCTTTTTTCCCTACCAGAGCGTTATTACTTGAAATTGGTTTTGTTTTATCTAAATTTATTGGATTTTATATTATCCTAAATACTTTTTATACAAGTAATACTCTCAACATCTTATTTTTATTAGTAATCTTTTCTTTGTCATGGTCTTTAGGTTTGGCAGTCCCAGCAGCTCCAGGAGGGGTTGGGGTTTTTGAAGCCTGCTTCCTTTTTCTTATTGGTAGAAATATTCCACAAAATACAATTCTTGTCAGTTTAATTTATTTTAGGGTTATGTCTACCTCGGCAGATTTGTTTTTAAGCTTTCCTCTTTTAATTAGAAAACTGTTTAAAAGAATTTAGTTTTTTTTCTCTAAACTTGGTATCAATGTAATTGATGCAATAAGCCCTAAAGTCATAATAAGAATAGCTGGTAATATTGCCTCTAAGATTCTTTCATCTCCAGCATATTGATATATTCTTACAGATAATGTATCGAAATCGAATGGTCTTAAAATAAATGTTATGGGTAATTCTTTTATAGTGTCTACAAAAACTAAAAGTGATCCTACAAATATTGGTCCTTGGAGTAGAGGTAGATGAATTCTTTTGATGATTCCAAACTTATTCTCTCCTAGTCCAAGTGCAGCTTCATCAAGACTAGGAGAAATTCTCTCAAGGCTTGAATCAATAGAACCCTTAGAAATAGTTAGAAATCGGACAAGATAACCCCAGATTAGTAAGCAAATAGCAATGAAATTGAATTTTGAAGAAGAAATGCTTATTAAAGATAAAGCTAATACCGTCCCTGGGATTGCGTAACCTATTCCAGCAAGGTTTGTTATTAGTCCTAATAATAAGCTTTTGTTTGTTCGTCTAGCTAAGGAAATTATTAAGGAGAATAGCATCGTTATTAATGCAGTAAAAATTCCTAAACTAATAGTCCTTAGTGATAGGGTAAGTAATTCTATAGATAACCCTTTTTGAATTTGATCGATATTTAGCAGAACCCAAAAACATGGAATTCCAAAAGAGAAAATCGGAGGAAATAAGGATATGGTTATTGCCAAAAGAGCTCTAGTTTTTTTTAATTCCCATCCTTGAGAATCTTGTGATGCAGGATTTTCACTCCACCTCTTTGATTTTCTTCTTGAGAATTTTTCAAAAATAATTAAAGTGAAAATTATTAACAAGGCTACCAAAGATAATCCAATAGCACTTTTTGGATTACCCTCAATTATCCAATTTTCGGCTATTCCGGTAGAAATACTTGGAATGTTTAATAATGCAAATGTACCTAACTCATTCATTACTTCCATACACATTAAACTTATTCCTGTTATTAGTGCAGGTAACGCCATTGGTAAAGCGATTTTAAAGAAGCTACTCCATGGGCCGACTCCTAATCCTCTACTGGCATTGATTTGATTGATTCCAAATTTATTAAAACTTTCGTTAGCAAGAATGAATACATATGGATAAGTAGAAATTGAAAGTATTAAAACCCCCCACCAAAAACCAGTTACTTGATACCCAAAAACACTTCCTAAATCCTGCAAAATAGCTGTTATTAGATATGCTGGGGCAGCTAGAGGGACTAGCTGACAAATACGGAGAACTTTTCTGAACTTAAAATCACAGTTTGAAAGTAGCCAGCCATTCAAGGTTCCTAATCCCCCTCCAAATAAACTTGTCATTGCTAAAAGTTTTAAAGTTCCTAGTACCTCTTCTCCTCCTGCAATTCCTAATGAAAAATTCCCACCAAAAACATATACAACTCCTTCAAGAAGAAAATTAGAAATGGGAATGATTACAAAAAATGCAACAATAATTGAAGCGATATAAAAAGGTTTTAATTCGCTTAATGCTTTTTTTAATCCCTTAATAATTATTGTCAAAAATCAATCAAGCCCTATTATGTACTCTAATTTGAATTAAATCTACATGATGAAAGTTGATTCTTAATAGTTTGATGATCTAAGTTTTTCCCAATTATTACTATCTTGTTAGATTTTTCCTTCGTCCATTCTTGGTCATCTAGAGAAAACCGTTTCCCAGATAGGTGAAAAATGTGTTTTCGCCCACTTTCCATAAACCATAAGATTCCTTTTGCTCTAAATATATTTTGTGATATTTGATTGTCTAAAAAATATTGAAACTTCCTTAAGGAAAATGGTTCAAATGTCTCATAAGAAACTGATGTAAACCCTTCGATATTATTAATCAAATCGTGTGAATGAGAAGAGTGATCGTGTGAATGAGAAGAGTGATCGTGTGAATGAGAAGAGTGATCGTGTGAATGAGAAGAGTGATCGTGTGAATTGTCTTCTACATTTTTCTTTTTTTTCTCGAATTGAAAAGTATCTGTCTCAAAAAGACCAACGCTCATTATAGTTTGTAAACCAACTTCACTATTTATTGATCTCAAGATTCTGGGTTCTTTTTTTATATTATTTATAAAATTTTCTACTTTCTTTAATTGTTCTTCATTCACTAAATCACATTTATTTAGAAGGAGGATATCTCCGTATAAAATTTGAGAATAAGCGACACTTGTATTATTAATTTCAAAATCAAAATTTTCTCCATCAATAACAGTGATGATCGAATCTAACCTTACTTTTTCTCTAAGATCACCAGCCGCAAAAGTCATAGCTACTGGTAATGGATCTGCTAGCCCAGTTGTCTCAACAATTAAATAGTCTATTTTTTCAGCTTTTTCTAAAACTTTGGAGACTGTATTTAATAATTCGCCATTGATAGAGCAACATATACATCCATTATTTAATTCAATCATATCTTCTGAACCTTCTATTATTAAGTCATTATCTATTCCGATCTCTCCAAATTCGTTAACTAAAACAGCTGTTCTAATGCCAACTTGATTTTCTAAAATATGATTTAAAAGTGTGGTTTTGCCAGAACCTAAAAATCCACTGATAATCGTAACTGGCAATAACTTTTTAGACATTTTGATTATTTTAAAAAAATTTGTATTTTATTGATCGAAAATTTTGTTGATTTCCGAAGCTAATGTTTGATCCAGATTTGTAATGCCTCCCAAATCATGTGTATTTAATTTAATTATTACTTTTGCATAAACATTCTCCCAGTTTGGATGATGGTTATATTTTTCACAGATCAAAGCAACCTTAGTCATAAAAGCGAAGGCTTCAATAAAATTTGCGAAGTTAAATTCTTTTTGGATTTGTTTAGATTTAATTTCCCATCCTGGTATTTTGACAAATAATTCATTCAATTCTCCTTCTTGCAAAAGGTATGGTTCCATTAAAAAACTAATCTGACTTGATTCCATTATAAATAATTTTAATTTTTCTCACCAATTATATGTACATTTATAATTCTTTCCTTTTGATCAAATCTATGTTCCCATAAATAAACTGCTTGCCATGTGCCAAGCATGATTTTCCCGTCTTGAAAACTCAAAGATAAACAAGTGTTTGTTAAGGATGTTTTAATATGTGCTGGCATATCGTCAGCTCCTTCTTGATAATGTTTATATGATATTTCTTTTCTATCTTTTGATAAGGTTAAGTAGGAATCATAGGGAACTATAGATTGCATATATTTTTTTAGGTCTCTTAGTACATTTGGATCTGCGTTCTCATTAATAGTTAAGCTGCAACTGGTATGAAGTGAAGTTAAATTAAAAATTCCGGAATGAAAATTATTTTTTTCAATATATAAATTTAAATCATATGTGATGTCAATAAAACCCTCTCCATTGGTTATGTATTTTAATTTTGAAAATATTTGTTCCATATAAATTAAAAAACTTAATTAATCAATATTCTATTATGGATAAATATTTATGTTTTTATGCAGACATTATAATTTTTATCTTAAAATAAATTTATTTAAAATTTAAATTTTTGGCCGAAACTCAATGGAATAAGCTGGGTGCTTATCTTAAAGAAACTCAAATATTAGGTTCAATCCAAAATACACTTTATTGGGATCAGAATACTGGGATGCCAAAGAAAGGAGCTTCTTGGAGGTCTGAACAACTTACTTATATTGCAAAAGTATTGCATAAAAGAAATTCTTCAGAAGAATTTTCTAATTTAATACAATCTGCTAAAAATGAACTATTAGATATTGATAGAAATTCCGATAATCAACTTTTTATCAAAGATAAAGAAAGAAATATTAATCTTTTATTGAAGGAATTTAATAGAGAAAGAAATTTAGATCCTAAATTAGTTGAGTCTTTGGCAAAGGCAAAATCTAAAGGGTATGAAAGCTGGCAAGAAGCTAAGAAAAAATCAGATTTTAAAATTTTTCTTCCATTATTTAAAGAATTACTCAAATTGCGGATTGAAGAGGCAAAACAAATATCTGATCAATATTCACCTTGGGAGACATTAGCCCAACCCTTTGAACCAGAATTAACTTTGAAATGGTTGAAAAAAATGTTTCAACCATTAAAAGAAACTATCCCAGCCTTGATTAAAGGAATTAATAAATCAAAAAAAAATCATTGGGATTTAAGTCCAGAATCTCAACAAAATTTATGTTCTAAATTACTTGATGAGTTTGGGAGAGATAAAGATCTCGTTGTTGTTGGTAAATCTCCTCATCCTTTCTCGATTACATTAGGACCTAATGATTATAGGATTACTACAAGGATTGTTGAAGGTGAACCATTATCAAGTTTCCTAGCAACTGCGCATGAGTGGGGACATTCAATTTATGAGCAGGGTTTGCCATCTCAAAGTCATCAATGGTTTGCTTGGCCTTTAGGTCAAGCAACTTCTATGGGGATTCATGAAAGTCAATCTTTATTTTGGGAAAATAGAATAGTTAAATCCCAATCTTTTTCAAAAAGATTTTTCAAAAAATTTGTTTCGGCTGGATGTTCGCTAAATAATTATTTAGAACTCTGGAAATCTATTAATCATTTGGAAGCAGGCTTAAATAGGGTTGAAGCAGATGAATTGACTTATGGCTTACACATATTAATAAGAACCGAACTCGAAATAGATTTAATTGAAAGAGGGTTACCTGCTGAAGATATTCCAACAGAATGGAATAAAAGATATGATGAACTTCTAGGAATAAAACCATCTAATGATTCAGAAGGTTGTCTTCAAGATGTTCATTGGAGCGAAGGTGCGTTTGGCTATTTCCCCTCATATTTGTTAGGACATCTTATAAGTGCACAAATTTCAAATCAAATGGAAAGAGACATTGGTTTGATTGATAACTTAATTGAAAATGGTGAATATCAAAAGATCATCGTTTGGTTAAAAAATAATATACACAAATATGGCAGATCCGTTAATTCTATGGAGTTGGTAAGAGCTGTAACTAATGAAGAATTATCGCCAAACTATTTTATTAATCATTTAAGGTCTAAACTAGATGATTTTTGCTGAAACATTACTTTTAAAGAATTTGGTTGGGTGTGAGGATGTAATATAAACAAAAATAATTTCTTGATGGCTAATCTTAATCAACCCCCAAGTAGGGTTACACCAAATCTATTACATATACTAAATGCTTTCACTGATAGCTCAAATTCAATAGTTAACACTATTGTTGAATTGAATTCTAATACGATAAATAAATATGAATTAATTACAGAAACGGGTCATCTTAAACTTGATAGGGTGGGTTATTCTTCACTTGCTTATCCCTTTGCTTATGGTTGTATACCAAGGACTTGGGATGAAGATGGTGATCCACTTGATATAGAAATTGTTGGAGTTGCTGAGCCATTGATTCCTGGTTCTATTGTCGAGGCTAGGATTATTGGTGTAATGAAATTTGATGATGGTGGAGAGGTA
Organism: Prochlorococcus marinus str. MIT 9302; assembly: GCF_000759975.1. Classification (GTDB taxonomy): domain Bacteria; phylum Cyanobacteriota; class Cyanobacteriia; order PCC-6307; family Cyanobiaceae; genus Prochlorococcus_A; species Prochlorococcus_A marinus_M. The sequence goes on from NZ_JNAM01000010.1 coordinate 136,018, forward strand.
GATGATAAGGTAATAGCAGTTCTGGCTGATGATAAAAGAATGGGACATATCTCAAGTTTTAAAGACCTTGGAGAGCATTGGCTAAAAGAAACGAAGTATTATTGGGAACACTACAAAGATCTAAAAAAACCAGGAACATGTACTGTGAATGGTTTTTTTGGGATAGAAGAAGCTGTTGAAGTAATTAAAGATTGTGAAGATAGATATAAAAAAGAAATTGATCCTAAATTAGTAAATTAACTAATTCTATTTTTCTCTAAATTGTTCAAATATTTCGCTCAGTATTTCGTCTGCACCTTGGAGCTTTAGTTTTTTAGCGAGTTCTTTGCCTACTTCTTCAGGATCATTAATATTGCCAATATATTGATCTTTAATTAGTCTTTCTCCATCGAGAGATGCAACCATACCAGTAAGACAAAGTTGATCATTCTGAATTTTACTATTCACACCTATTGGCACTTGGCATCCCCCTTCAAGTTCTCTTAAAAAAGCCCTCTCTGCTAGACATCTTTGACTAGAGGGTTTATGTTCTAAGACATTTATAATTTCTAAAACCTTTTTATCATCAGATTTACATTCAATACCTAGTGCTCCTTGACCAACAGCATGAAGGGAAATTTCATTTGGAATAATCTGGTGAATTCTTGATTCAAATCCCAATCTCTTTAAACCAGCTGCAGCAAGAATTATGCAATCAAATTCACCGGCATCTAATTTTTCTATTCTTGTAATTACATTTCCCCTGATATCTTTAAATACAAGATGAGGATACTTATTTCTTAATTGTGCAAGTCTTCTCAGAGAGCTTGTCCCCACAATTGAACCTGCTGGTAAAGTTTCTAATTTATAACAATCATTTTTTTTGTTTACAACTAAAGCATCAGCAGGATCTTCTCTTTTTGTTATGCATCCTAATTTAAGGCCACTAGGTAAATTAGTTGGTAAATCTTTTAGAGAATGTACTGCTATATCTGCCTGGCCTACAAGCATTTGTGCTTCAAGTTCTTTTGTAAATAAACCTTTGTCACCGATTTTTGCTAAAGCTACATCAAGGATTTTGTCACCTTGAGTTGCCATAGCCTCAACGGATACCTCTAAATTGGGAATATTCCTTTCTAGTTGATCTTTAACCCATAAAGTTTGAACCATTGCTAGTTTACTTCTTCTACTAGCTATTTTCAGCTTAAAATTAGTCATTAAATATTATTTTGAGTTTGAATTAAAAATTAAGTCGAATTTATTTTAAGCTATTCTTTTGCAAGTTTCTAAAGCTGAAAATTATATTTAACTTTTTTTATTTTATATATTCTTTTAAAACTCCATTTCGATTTGGATGTCTAAGCTTTCTAAGAGCTTTTGCTTCTATTTGCCTGATTCTTTCTCTTGTTACATCAAAAATCTGTCCGATTTCTTCAAGAGTTTTCATTCGTCCGTCATCAATTCCATATCTCAACCTAAGCACATCTCTTTCTCTTGGACTGAGAGTCGCTAAAACTCCTTCTAAATCTTCTCTTAATAAGGTTTTAGAAACATCCTGCTCTGGATTTTCTATATCAGCTTCTATAAAGTCTCCAAGTCTTGAGTCTTCTTCTTTACCTATTGGAGTTTCTAAAGAAATAGGCAGCTGAGCACTTTTAGCTATAAATCTTAATTTTTCAATTGTCATTTCCATACTCTCAGCTATCTCTTCTTCACTTGGTTTTCTCCCAAATTCTTGGCTGAGAACTTTTGTGGTTTTTTTGATTCTGGATATTGTCTCGTATAAATGAACTGGCAATCTAATAGTCCTACTTTGATCTGCGATTGCTCTAGTAATGGCTTGGCGAATCCACCAAGTAGCATAAGTAGAGAATTTATAACCTTTTTCATGGTCAAATTTTTCTGCTGCCCTTATTAGACCCAAACTTCCTTCTTGTATTAAATCTTGAAATGATAAACCTCTATTCATATATTTTTTAGCAATAGAGACAACTAATCTTAAATTTGATTGCACCATTTTTTCTTTAGCTCTTCTTCCTAAAAGCAGTCTTCTTCTGAATTTGGAAAGAGGCATATCTATTAATTCGGCCCATTCTCTAACAGAAGGGAAATGGCCTTTTTCTGACTCATATTGAGTTGCCAGTTCTTCTAATTGGAGTAAATCAGCAATTTTTCTTGCGAGTTCAATTTCTTCATCTGGTCTTAAAAGTCTAATTCTTCCAATTTCTTGCAGGTAAACTCTGATTGAATCTTCAGTGTATATGCCTTTTGGTCCAAGCTTTATGTTCCCAAGACCTTTGTCTTCGTCTTCAGAATCACTAAACTCATTATTGGTTTCTAAGCTGCTTTCGTTTGAATCAGAAGATCCCTGTAAATTTTGACTATTAATATTACTATCTTCTTCAGCTACTGTTTCTAAATTAGTATTAATTTTTTTGTTAATCTTTTTTTTTGAACTAGGCTTGGAATTCTTCGATTCTGCTGCTACTGGACACATGATTTACTCCTTTCTACGGTGAATTTAACTAGATAAAATTTTATTTAGGGCTAATTTGTACATTTAGTAGTAAAGTACCCCTTAATTTGTAAAAGAACTTTTTCAGGAATGTTAAAAAAAAAAGTTTTTTAAATTGTTGAAAAATTTAAATAGTGCTATAGATTACCTAAAGTAAAAAGTCTTGGGATTTCTCAGACAGGCAGATCAGGTTTTGAATTTTCACTCAATGATCAAAGCTTCATGTCTCCCTTAAGAGCAGGATACTTACAATGTGAAAAAAACACTTTGTGGAATGTTCAACAATCCAATACTAAGAAAAAGTTTTGAAGCCGGCAAGTAATCAATTATTAAATATCTCCTATAAATTAGAAATATTGCTTGATATAGGTAGTAGTAATAATAGCTTTTACTATTTAGATGGAAATAATCTTGGGGTAGAAGTTGGGGATATTGTAATTGTGAAACTAAGAGGGAGATTATTGAATGGGTTGGTGATCTCCAAAGAGAACTTTTCGAAAATTAATCAAGATGAAGCAAATATTACTGCAGGAAGAAGTATAAGATATTTGTTTGTTGAAGGAATTTTGCAGAAAAGAATAATTGATAATTGTTGGAGAGAATGGATAGAGTCTCTAGCTTCTTTTTATATGGTTAGTAATTTAAAAATGTTTAAAACAGCATTTCCTCCAGGTTGGATTGGTAAATATAAAAAAAATTCACAAGGAATGAAAACTCAAATATGGATTGAAACCAAAAAAGGATTTGATATAAAAAAAAATGAATTGACCAATAAAGAATTTTTATTAATAAATACTTTGCCCGAAAAAGGTGATTGGCAAAGTGAATTAATAAAGTCTGGTTTTAATTACACTCTCATTAACTCAATGGTAAGTAAAAATTACCTGGTTAAATCTAAAAGAAAAAAGACAATAATTACTAAATTAAATTCCTTTTTAAATGATCATATTGCAACAAAAAAACCAAATCTTACATATGAGCAAAAAATTGCATTTCAAGAATTTCAAACAATGAAACCTGGAGATGCTTTACTTTTATGGGGTGAGACGGGTTCAGGGAAAACAGAAGTTTATATGAGAATTTCTGAATATCAATTATTTAAGAAAAAAAGTTGTTTGATACTTGCCCCAGAAATTGGCCTAATTCCGCAACTTGTTGATAGATTTAGTCGGCGATTTAATAATGTTGTTTACGAATATCATAGTAATTGTTCTTCTGGTCATAGAACGTTAGTTTGGAAGAAAATTATTAATGCTAATGAGCCTCTAATAGTTATAGGAACAAGGTCTGCAGTTTTTCTCCCAATTAAAAATCTAGGATTAATAATAATGGATGAAGAACATGATGTTTCATATAAGCAAGATAGCCCTATGCCTTGTTATGACGCAAGAGAGATTGCTATTGAAATTGTAAAAAGGAACTCTGCAAAGCTTATCTTTGGGAGTGCAACTCCATCAATGAAGACTTGGAAAAAGTGTTTTTTTGAAAAGGATTTTAAGTTGGTAAGAATGATTCAAAGGATATCAAGTAAAGAGGTGCCTGAAATAAGAATTATTGATATGCGTGATGAATTTAAGAAGGGAAATATGAAAATCTTATCCGATGAATTATTACAATTGCTACCTCAACTACGATTTAAGAATGAGCAGGCAATAATTTTGATCCCTAGAAGGGGGCATAGTGGGTTTTTAAGTTGTAGAAATTGCGGATATTTAATAAATTGTCCCAATTGTGACGTTCCTTTATCGGTTCATCTCGGTTCACAAGGAACAAAATGGTTAAGATGTCACTGGTGTGAGCATAAATCAAGACTGATCAATCGTTGCCCAGATTGTAATTCAAATGCCTTCAAACCTTTTGGAATAGGGACTCAAAGAGTTATTGAGTTTTTAAATGAAGAATTTCCAGACTTAAGAGTACTTCGCTTTGATCGAGATACAACCTCAGGAAAGGATGGTCATAGAGATATTCTTTCAAAGTTTTCTAGAGGTGATGCCGATATTCTTGTAGGGACTCAAATGTTAGCAAAAGGTATTGACATCCCCAATATCACTCTTTCAGTAGTTTTAGCAGCAGATGGATTGCTTCATCGTCCCGATATTTCGGCAGAAGAAAAATCATTACAATTGTTTTTACAATTAGCTGGCAGGGCAGGCAGGGCTCAAAAAAAAGGAAAAGTCATTTTTCAAACATATAAACCAAGCCATCCTGTAATTTCATATCTTCAAAATAGAGATTACGAAAGATTTTTAATTGAAAATTCGAAATTGAGAAAAGATGCAAATTTGTTCCCATTTTGCAAAATTTGCCTTCTTAAATTATCAGGTGAAAACTATGAATTAACTGAATCAATTGCAATAAAATTAGCAAAATATCTACTAAATCTTTGTGAGAAAAGGAATTGGAAATTAATTGGTCCTGCTCCAAGTTTAATTGCGAAAGTTGGGAAAAAATTTAGGTGGCAGATATTAATCCATGGTCCTGAAGGCTCAAAGATCCCTTTGCCAGATAGGTCATTATTATGGAAACTTATTCCAAAAAATGTTTTTTTAACAATTGACGTTAATCCAGTAGAGTTGTAATTACTTAGAAGGAAGTTGAGGTAAATCCGTACCTAACTTAAATCTATAGAATCTTAATAAATAAGCCAATATTATTATTATTAAAATAATAGTTATGCCAATCAACAATTTGTTCCAGCTCCAAAAAGAAAATTCTAGACTATTCATCTGACCCAGATTTAAATTCCAAATTATTAGATTTTTTGTGATTTCTAAGTTTGAATTATTTTTAAGAGTAAGGGAAGCTTTATTTGGGTGAATGATTTTCAAAATGAATTCTAAATCATCAACATTTTGAATAGAGCTGAGATCTAAATCCATTCTGTAAAAGTATTTTTTAAAAAAAATGAAGTTTTTTTGAGTAGTAATTATTTCTATATTTGTTGGTCCTCCCGCTAACTCTCCTGCAGTATTTTGGATTATTTTAAGAACTTGATTTGTATTTTCTAGATTAAGATTTTTATTTTTCAGAGAAAAAGTAGATGCATCTTGAGCAATTTCTGCATCAGGAAAAATATCTTTAATTTTCTCTTCAAATTTTATCTGCCAAGGTAATTTTTTAATGTATTTACTCTCTATCACTAAATTATTAGTTATTGAATCAAGTTCACTAATATCTAGAGTATTCTCAATTTTAACGCAGCCACTCAAGAGTGGAATTAATAATAATAATATTAAAAAAATGATCAGTGAAAAGCCCTTCTTAAAGGGTTTTGTTTCACCAGTTGGGGTATCAGTAACATTGATAAATTTCTTTTTCTCAACTACTACTTTTTTTTTGCCCAGTGAGTTAAGAGATTTTTTATTTAGTGATGGGTCGCTTTCAAACTGAACGTTCCAATTTTCTGGTTTTTTAATTTCAGGAGAATCTATAACTTCCATCAAATATTTTGCATTTTCTCTAGTCTTATTATCGTAGGATTTTAGAAGCTCTTTACAAAATCTTTTTGCCTCCTCCTTTTTATTGATACCACAAAGAGCAGTAATTAAAATGGTTCTTAAATTTACTCCCTCTTTACTTGATAAAGGAAATGATTCTATTATCGGTAAAAGAAATTCAATGCAATAATGATACTCACCTTTAGCTAAAGCAAGTTCCACGGTCTCTAAAACTTGCTCATAAGTTTTCATAATTTAGGCAACTATCATTGTACCTATCCCAGAATTTGTAAAAATCTCAAGAAGTAATGAATGTTCTATTCGTCCATCGATTATGTGAGCTGCTTTGACTCCTTGTGCTAAAGCTCTTATGCAACATTCTGTTTTTGGAATCATACCTTCAGTGACAATTTTTTTATCAATAAAATCTCTTGCCTCTTTAAGATTCATTTTTTCAACAAGACTATTTTTGTTATCTTTTTCTTTTAAAATACCTTGAGTATCAGTAAGAAGTATAAGTTTTTCTGCATTTATTGAGGCAGCAATTTCCCCAGCTACAAAATCTGCATTAATATTATGCGAGATACCCTCCATGGTTGATCCTATACTAGAAATAATAGGGATATACCCTTTAGTAATAAGAGGATCTAAAATTTCAGGGTTTATTTTTGTGACCTCTCCGACTAGCCCATGGCTCCCATCCCCTAATTCTCTGGATTGAATTAAGTTCCCATCAAGACCTGATATTCCCACAGCTAGGGATCCAGTTTTATTAATGCCTCTAACAATTTGTTTATTGACCCTACCCATTAGAACCATCTCGACAATATCCATTGTTTTTTGATCAGTAATTCTTAATCCATTTTCAAATTTAGGAGATATTTCTAATTTCTTTAACCAATTATTAATCTCGGGCCCTCCTCCATGAATTACTATTGGGCAAACTCCTACGCTTGATAAAAGAGCTATATCTCTAAAAAAAGCCTTTTTTAAATCATCCTCCTCCATGACAGAACCACCATATTTGATAACAATTTTTCTACCTGAGAAACTTTGTATATATGGAAGTGCTTCGCTTAATATTGATACTCTTTGAGAATCATTCATTATTGAAAATTATTAAAACTTTATTGAATTAAGAAATTAGGTTTTTACAAATATATCCCTATATTTAATAAAAGAGAATAAGATCAAATTCTTTTTTATTATCGTCGATAATAAATTCTGATTCAAGGCCTTTTACGAAAAACCTGTTTAATCTTTCTTGCTTCTCAATCCATTTTTCTAGAGGAACAGCATTTAATTCGAAACGCATTCTGAGACCATTTTTTTCGTCCTTTGTAATTTCTTCTATTTCTCTGAGTTGAGGGGGATTATCCTCGTCCCACAAATTTAAAGATTCTAATGACGATTCAAGATGAGCTTTTATCCCATACCTCCATCTCGTAACATCTTTAACAAGTGCTGTTAATTCTTTTGGTCTGTTAAATCTATTTGACGCAAAAATTGTTTTGTCAAACAACTCTACAGGAGGAATTTCGGAAGTCTTTAAACCTAATCCTATTAGAAAAATAGGTACTCCATAAAAAAAAGTAGGTACACTTAAATTTACTGAGTCTGTAAAGTAAGCAGTCATTCCAACAAAAGCTAATATACCCCCAGCGGTTACGATTAAGTTTCCAGGCGATAAGTATTTCTTCATTTTGATTTAGTAGAATGAGTTTTAAATGGACTAACAAGAGTATTATGCAAGATCCTAATACTGCAAATCAAGGAGATTTAATTTTTAAACTTGATCAAGATAGAGCATGGCTATTAGAAAATCTTGATAAGGGTAAATGGCCAGAAATCAGAAGTGAACTTGCTGCTCTTGAAAGAAAAATAAGCAAATTTATTATAATTGTTCAAGAAAATAATGTTGATATTTGATTTAAAAAGGTATTTCGTCAACTTCGGGAACCAAAGGTGAGCTATCCCAACTGGTACTTTTAGTGATATCTTTTTTATCAATTGACCCATTATTTTCTTTTTGATCAGACTTGTTAACATCAACTGGCAATATTTGATGAATCTTTGAAGCTGTAAGTTCTGGTTGCTTTTCTTTTGTTCCGTCTTTTCTAGTAACAGAATTCATCTTGAGACGTCCCTCAATAACAATATTTTGCCCCTCCTTTAGTTCATCTACCATTTCTTGGGCAATATTTCCCCATCCTATGATCTTGAGATCTCTGGTTGGATCTTCAGTACGTAATCCTTTAAAATTAACAATCATTTCTGCAATTGGAGTTTGGTTTTCTTTGGTATACCTCATTTGGGGAGTGCTATTAATTACCGCCTGAATTAAACAATGATTCATTACTTTCTATTTAATTAAAGACATACTGATGCAGAATCAAGGAAATTGCTATAAAAATGTTTGGATCCTATCAGGAACCTCTGATGGACCTGTAATAGCTAATAGGCTTCTTGAACTTAATTATTCAGTTTTTGCAAGTGTTTTAACTTATAAAGCAGGGCAAGCTTATATTGAAGATCCAAAGTTACATATCATTACGGGTAAATTAAATAACAAAGATGAAATAATTAATTTCATAAAAAAAAATAAAATCAAATGCGTTGTCGATGCTACTCATCCGTTTGCTGTTATAATTTCTAAAAATCTGAATAATGCATGTAAAGAGATTCATACACCTCTCTTACTATTTGAAAGAAAATCTCTAATAAATAACACTAAGAATTTTTTTTATATTGATGATTTAAAGGGTATAAATAAAGTTGATCTAGAAAATAAGAACATTCTTCTGGCAATAGGATCAAGATTTCTTAACGATACAGCTAATTATTATATCAATTGTAAAGCAAATGTATTTACAAGGGTTCTCCCAACGTATGAGAGTATAACTAAAGCTTTTGGATCATGTATTAAAAATTCAAATATAGCGATACTTGAACCGAGTAAAAATAATGAAAGCATTTTAGAAAAAAAACTTTGTGATTTTTGGGAGATAGATTATGTTCTATGCAGAGAATCTGGAAGTTATTCTCAGAAGAACTGGGAGAGTATAGTTTCTGGAAGTAAAATGAAGTTATTTTTGGTTAAAAGGCCAAAAGTTAAAAATGATTATTCTCACTCTTTCAATCAATACCAGAATTTGATAAATCAGATAAATAAAACAAATATTGATGTTTAATTCATTATGGAAGTACTAGTTATGATCACAACTGAGTCAAGTAAAACAAATGCTTTGCGAATGGCTAAATTACTAATCCAAAATAAACTTGCAGCTTGTGTTTCGATAAAGCAAATCTTTTCAATTTATGAGTGGGATAATGATATTGAAGAAACTAAAGAGTTTGAAATTACAATAAAAAGTAAACCTGAATTTAAAGATGACTTAATTGATTTCTTAAATAAAATTTCCACATATAATGTTCCACAAATTATTTACAAAAAATACTATTCTGAGATGAAATATTATGATTGGATAAATAAGACTATTTGATTAAATTTCTCTTAATAACTCTTTAAGAACCATATTAGATCTAGATCCTAATTGTGTAATTATATGCCCAGCACAAATTGAACCTATCTCTCCGCATTTTTTTAGGGAATAATTATTTATTAATCCATGAATAAATCCTCCTGCATAAATATCTCCAGCTCCTGTAGTATCAATAACTTTCCCCTTATTCGTTGACTTGATTACTTCAATATCATTTTTGTTAATTATAAGAGAACCATTGCTACCTTGAGTTACTACAACTAATTCACAAAGGGAAGAGAGCTGTCCTTTGCAGGTTTCTAATTTATCCTTTTTAAATAAACTTAACACCTCGGATTCATTACAAAAAACAATATCTACATATTCATCAATTAAGTCCAAGAAACTCTCTCGATGTCTATCTACACAAAATGAATCAGACAATGAAAGGATTATTTTTGTATTAGATTGTTTTGCTATTTGGGCGGCTTTAAGAAAAGCATTTTTAGCTAATTCGCTGTCCCATAAATACCCTTCTAGATATAAGTATTTACTTTCCTTGAGTAAACTAAAATCAATGTCTTTTGGTTCAAATTCTATAGATGCTCCTAGGTAAGTGCACATAGTTCTTTGAGCATCAGGTGTAATAAAAATAATTGAATGAGCTGTTGCGGCACCTTCATTAGTGGGTGGAGTATTAAATATAGTTTTACTTTTTTTTATATCAGAAGAAAAGAAATTCCCAAATTGATCATTTTTCACCCTTCCAATAAACTGCACATCATTACCTAATTCTGCTAAACATACAACAGTATTTGCTGAGGATCCCCCTGATATTTGTTTGATCACTTTGCAATTTTCTAACAATCTCTGAGATTCATCAGAATTAATGAGATTCATTGATCCTTTATCCAGATTATTTATCTCAAGAAATTCATCCTCAATATTTACAATAATATCTACTATTGCGTTGCCTAGACCAATGAGATCAACCTTTTTATTATTTTTAAAATGTCTAAAGGATTCTTTCATTAATTTGGAAATAAATTACCTTAGAAGTGCTCTTTTAGGCCCATGAATTGGGTCTTCAATTACTATGGTTTGATCTCTATTTGCCCCCAACGAGACAATGGCAATTGGAACCTCCATTAATTCAGCTAAAAATCTGAGATAATTCATAGCATTCTCCGGGAGATCAGATAGTTTTCTACAATCTGCAGTTGAGCATTGCCAACCTTTTAATTTTTTGAAGATTGGCTTACATTTTTTTAAGTCATCTGAATTTGTAGGAAAGTAGTCTATTTCCTCTCCATCTAGATCATATGCAATGCAAACTTGAATCTCATCTAATTCATCTAATACATCTAGTTTCGTAACTGCTAAACAATCAAGACCATTTACAGATACAGCATATTTACCAATAACTCCATCAAACCACCCACATCTTCTCCTTCTCCCAGTAGTGGTTCCAAATTCACTGCCTCTATCACAGAGTTGATCATTAATACTCCCTTGTAATTCCGTTGGGAATGGCCCCTCACCTACTCTTGTGGTATAGGCTTTTGCGACACCAATAACTCTATCAATTAATGTGGGACCCACTCCAGCTCCAATACATGCCCCTCCTGATATAGGGTTTGATGAGGTGACAAAAGGATAAGTCCCATGATCTAAGTCAAGTAGAGTACCTTGAGCACCTTCGAATAGAATATTCTTCTTGTTTTTTGAGGCTGTATGGATAGTCCTCGTACAGTCAACAACATGCTTTGATAATCTTTCCCCATAGTCAAGATATTCTTCAACAATATCTTCTAATTTAAGTGGTTTAATGCCATAGATTTTTTCTAGTAGACCGTTTTTTTCTCTTAATGGAATTTCAATCACGTCACTTAGCCTTTCCTTATTGAGCAAATCTCTTATTCTAATGCCATTTCTTTGTGACTTATCCGCATAAGTTGGACCAATCCCACGACCTGTTGTCCCTATTTTGTTTGAACCTCTATCAGCCTCCATCGCTTCATCTAAAATTCGATGGTAGGGCATTGTTACATGTGATGTTGATGAAATTTTTAATCCTGAGATATCAATTCCATTATCAATTAACATGTCAATTTCTTTTAGCAAGATTTTTGGATCTACAACAGTTCCCGACCCAATTAGACAAGAAGTATTTTTATAAAGTATCCCTGAGGGGATTAAATGTAATTTTAAGACTTTATCATCTACAACTATAGTATGTCCTGCATTTACTCCCCCTTGGTAGCGTACGACAACATCTGCCGAACGACTAAGTAAATCAGTTATTTTACCTTTTCCTTCGTCACCCCATTGGGCTCCGATTACAACAACATTAGCCAATTTTAGAAGAGCATTATTTTTGTTCGAATATTTAATATATTCAAAAATCTTGGTTTACTTTTAAAAAGTAAATGAATTGTATCAACTTTCTCTTAGAACCATTTTTTCAGCAAGAGAAAATTCTTTGGTTAAACGCTCCTTAAGTTTATCTGGTAAAGGTCTACTTGCAAAGTTTTTGTAATGACCTGCCATAGCATTTAATGCTGTTTGCATGGTGGTAAATGATTGAGTTTTATTCACCATCCCTCTATTCCTATATCTGGAAATATAGTCAGTTATAAGTGTAAGAGACTCACTTCTTACTTCATCTTTATTTGGAGAATCTTTTGGAGTATCAACAGCTGTCTGTAATGTTTTAACAACTGAAATTGTATCTTTTGTATAATCACCTGTCATAGAGGTTTTTGCAGCTATGGAGGGAGAAATAAATATTGTAAAAACAACAATTAAGGATATTGAAAAAGATATACCTTTGGTAAAATTTTTAAAAAATAATTTTGATGTCCATTTCAGTAACATAACTTAGCTCCCAAAAAAATAAGCCTTAAGACTTTTTATTGTACATTATTTCTGATTCGGAAATAAATGTTTCCAACAATTTATCAGTACTAATTTTAAACTTATTATTATTTGTTCTGCATAAAAGTTCTACTTCTTTGTTAACAGAATCTCTGCCAATAATTATCTGAAAAGGAATACCAATTAATTCCGCATCTTTAAATTTCACTCCAGCTCTATCGTTTCTATCATCAAGAAGGACATCAATTTTATTAATTAAAAAGTTGTTATAGATTTGCTCAGTAAGGTCACTTTGAATAGGATCTTTTAGATTTGTTGGAATAATAATAACTTCAAAAGGAGAAATCTGGATAGGCCAACAAATTCCCTTTTGATCATGATTCTGTTCGATAGCAGCTTGAGCTATTCTTGTAACTCCAATTCCATAACAGCCCATCCATAAATTTTTTAACTGACCATCCTTATCAGAGAACTTTGCATTTAATTTTTCGCTATATTTTTGACCTAGTTGGAAAATATGTCCAATCTCGATACCTTTTTTTTCTTTAAGTTCTTCATTATCATCAATACTTATTTTATCTCCTTTTTTGGCATTCCTGATATCCCCAACTTGATAATCTTTCGAAGCAAAAGAAAATTCTTGGAAAACCTTATGGAAATTAATTTTATTCCCACCACTTATAAACTTTGAGAGGCTACTTGCAGAATGGTCAATTATTCTGGTCCATTTTTTATCCCAATTAGAACTAGCTTTAATAGTTTTATTATCTAAATCTGGCCCGATAAAACCTAAGGGAAAATTAACTAAATTTTTTTCGATAGTATTTTTATCTTCAATCTTTTTAAGATTAAGGAGATTAAAATTATGAAGTTTATTTATTAAGTTAAAAAGCTTTACTTCATTAATGTGTTGATCGCCTCTTATGCAGGCAAGAATTGGGACCTCAAATTTACCTTCGAACTGTGCAAGGAATACTACTACTTTAATAATTTGACTAGGGTCTAAATTATTATTATCGCAAACTTCGAGGATTGTTTTTTGTTGAGGTGTTTCCAACCACTCTGTAATGTTATCTTTTAGTGGAATAGCTTGAGAGGGTAGAGAAACAGCTTTTTCAATATTTGCAGCATAAGAACCACTTTGAGTAAATAAAATGGAATCTTCCCCAGCATCAGCAGTGACCATGAATTCTTTAGAGGAGGCACCGCCAATTGCTCCACTATCAGCTTCAACCCCTACTGTCTGAAGTCCACAAGACTTAAAAATATTTTCATAAGCATTTCCCACCTTTTCATAGAAAGAAGCCAGATCGTTTTCTGAAGAATGAAAAGAATAACCATCTTTCATTATAAATTCTCTACTTCTCATTAATCCAAACCTTGGCCTTATTTCATCTCTAAATTTTGTCTGAATTTGGTAAAAACATTGAGGTAATTGTTTATAGGAGTTAATGATCTCTGATGCAATACTTGTGATAACTTCTTCGTGAGTTGGAGCTAAACCGAATTCTTTCCCTTGTCTGTCTTTGAGGTTAAACATTATTCCTTCCCCTGCAGTATATCCTTCCCACCTTTCACTTTTTTTCCATAAGTCTGCCGGATGAAGTTGAGGTAATAGTAACTTAGTGCAGCCAATAGAATTAAGTTCTTTTTCTATTACTGCGGATATTTTTTCAATAACTCTTAGCATTATTGGCATGTATGCATAAATACCACTGTTAACTCTTCGAATATAACCAGCTTTTAAAAGTAATTGATGTGAGATAATCTCAGCTTCAGAAGGTGTGTCACGAAGTGTCCCCAGAGGAAATGAGGTGGTCACGCGCATACAAAAAAATCCTTAATAATATTTAATTTTATCAATTATGATAAAAAAAAAATTTAAAGTGTCTTGAGTCCCTCAACGCGAATAGTCTAGATATATTCTTTTTGCTAGCTTTTTCAGTAATGAATTCTAAATATTTAACAAAGTTCATTATTTCTAAAAACATTTTCTTAAAGTTATGGAACATATAGATTCCAATATTTCTAGCGAAGAAGAATTAGTAGGTATTGATGAAGTTCAAAAATTCCTAAATAGATCAAGGGCTTCTGTTTATAGATATACTAATACTGATTTAAGAAATCTAAACCCTAGCTTTAACCCAAGAAAATTAAATCCCGAATTTAGAACTGATCAAAAAGATCCTTTGAAATTCCACCCTAATGAAGTAGCAAGATTTGCAAAAGACATTTTAAGAATTAAGGAAGTGACTGTAGAGGTATTTAATACACCTTCCTCTGCTACTCAAAACGTACTACTACAGATTTTAGACGAATTAAAATCTATAAGGACGTTACTAGAAAAAGAATAATTAAAAAGTTAATATATAATGTTTTGATTTATTGACATTTAGTATGTAGGATAATGATGTTCAATTACTTTCTTAATCCTTTACCAATTAAGATTTCTTGAGTTATACGAAATCAAAGCACTTTATAAAAAGTAAATTAAGAGAAGAATCTTCTCTTGATTCCTCTCAAAGTGATTTTGAAAAAGATGATGATGACCCCTTAAGCATAAGGAGTTTATCCATAACATCTTTAGGTATTATTTTTGCCTTTTTGACATTTTTATTACCTTCAATCAGTATTTTAATTGGAAGACCTTTCTCTCAAGGAAACGAGGTAATTTTTAATCACGATTTTAAAAAAGATGGATCTTAGTTCAATACCTCCATCTCCAATGAAGGGAATAGTAAATATAGTTGTTGAAATACCTGCAGGTAGTAGGAATAAGTACGAATATTGTTCTGATGCAGGGATAATGGCATTAGATAGAGTACTGCACTCTTCAGTGAGGTACCCTTTTGATTATGGTTTCATTCCCAATACCCTTGCAGATGATGGTGCTCCTCTTGACGCAATGGTGATAATGGATGAGCCTACTTTCGCTGGGTGTCTAATAAAAGCTAGACCTATTGGAGTTTTAGATATGCATGATTGTGGTGCATATGACGGAAAACTTTTATGTGTGCCTATGGCTAATCCTAGACAAGCCAATATAGTAAGTATTAATCAAATTGCTCCGAATCAGCTCGAGGATGTTGCTGAATTTTTTAGAACTAGTAAAGGACTTGATGGAAGAAAAGTTCAAATTGATGGTTGGAGGGATTTTGATGTAGTGGAAAATCTATTGAAAAATTGCACTCCTCTAAAAAAGAAAAACTTTAAAGTGCTTAAGAAATCAATCATTAGTAAAGTAAATTGAAAAAAATAATTTTCTATAGTTATTTAAAATGCTCTACTTGCCGAAAAGCGGCAAAATGGCTTGATAAAAAAGATTTCGAATACCAATTAATTGATATTGTAAATGAACCACCATTATTAGATTATTTAAGCCTAGCTTTAGAACAATATTCTGCAGAAAAAAAAAAGATTTTTAATACGAGAGGAAAAGCCTTTAAATCGATTAATCTTGATATTTACTCTTTATCGAGAGAGGAAATTATCCAACTTCTTTTAAGTGATGGAAAATTAATAAAAAGACCATTTTTGGTTTATGAAGGTAAAAGAGTAATCTTAGGGTTTAACGAAATTGAATATGCTAAACAATTTATATAAGTTTAAAAAATCAAGACTTTATTAATTTTATGCCTGCTTCTATTAAAAGTTTTTTAAAAGAATGGGGTCTCCTAATTCTATTAACCTTTTTTGTATCTTCTTGTAGATCTTTTTTAGCAGAACCTCGTTATATCCCCTCCGGATCAATGCTCCCAGAATTACAAATAAACGATAGGTTAATTATTGAAAAGTTCTCCCTGAGGAACTCCTTACCAAAAAGAGGAGATATTGTAGTTTTTAATTCTCCTTACTCATTTGATGAACAACTAATTTCATCGAGATCTAATCCTTTACCAAATAAAAGATATTGTTTTTTAATGAGTTTTCCTCCAATGTCTTTTATTCCTGGCTTGAGAGATCAAGCTTGCGATGCCTATATTAAGAGAGTAGTCGCACTTCCTGGAGAAATTGTTAGTGTTAATCATAAAGGTGAAGTAAGAATAAACAATAAATTAATTCCTGAACCTTATGTATCTTATAACTGCTCATTATCCCCTTTTAATAGATGTGGTGAATTTGAGAATATAAAAGTACCTAAAGATCATTTTTTAGTTTTAGGCGATAATAGGTCAAATAGCTGGGATGGAAGATATTGGCCTGGAAGTAAATTTCTTAACAAAAAGGAGATTATTGGAAAGGCTTATTTAAGATTTTGGCCTCTTAGTCAAGTTGGCTTTTTCAATAAATAAAGCCTTTCTTCTGAATCTGACTTCATCAAAATAAATTTTTAAAAATGGTTTTAATTTAAAGTGCTCCGGAAGCAGTTGAATCAATTATTCCTCCTAGATGTGTTGTAATGTTTAGAGCGCTAATCACAGGGGGCTTATTGGGATCTTTAAAAAGATCTATTATAGTTATGCCGCCATTACCTTGTTTTATCATCCAAATATTTGAATAATTAATCCCAAGGATATTGCAAATTAGAGTTTTATTAACTGCATCATGAGCAACCAGAAGGCTTAGATCATTATCCTTTTGAGATAAACAAATTTTGTCAAAAGCTTCTAGGGACCTTTCTGATACATCTTTTATAGATTCTCCTTCGGGCATTATTACTTCTTCAGGTTTATCATGCCAATTTTTTAATAAAGCAGGCCACTGTTCTCTGATTTCTGCTTCCAGTTTACCCTCCCATAATCCGTGACTAATTTCTACAAGTGCATCTATTCTTTCTATTTTTAAATCTTTGCTATTTTTAAGGATTATTTGTGCAGTCTCATAAGGCCTATGCATTGAACTTGAGAATGCCTTATTGAAAGAAATATTTCTCAAATATTCAGAAGTCTTTTTAGCTTGATCCTTTCCGTTTTCATTTAAAGGTATATCAATTTGGCCTTGGAATCTACCTTCTTTGTTCCAGTTAGTTTCACCATGCCTTATTAGAAATATTCTGGAATCTCCAATTTGATTTGGAATATTTTTATTCAGATGGGAAGTTTGATTTAAGCATTCAATTTGGGTCTTAAAAGTGTTATCTTTCTTTGAAATATTGAGTATAGATAAAGAAGCATTTTCTAATCTTATTTTCCTGAAACCTTGCTTAGGCTTTCCTAATAACAAGAGGATTAAACATCTGAGAATCGCATTATGTCCTACAACTAAAATATTTACATCATCTTTGTCTAGATAAGTTTTCAAAATATCTTCTACAAAATTTGTTGCTTGAAAAAATAACTCTTGAATTGGTTTATAAGTTTTATTATCATTTCTTTTTAAGATTAGATTTTCTGGATCATTTTTCCATATA
The DNA here is from genome assembly GCF_000759975.1 of Prochlorococcus marinus str. MIT 9302. Lineage (GTDB taxonomy): Bacteria > Cyanobacteriota > Cyanobacteriia > PCC-6307 > Cyanobiaceae > Prochlorococcus_A > Prochlorococcus_A marinus_M. Next base: position 153,661 of record NZ_JNAM01000010.1, read on the forward strand.
GGGTAAATTTCTGGAAATTTCTTTTTTATATCATCAATTTTTAGACCAGACCATTCACTAAGATCTACCTCTAGCAAATTATCATCAAATAAAATATTTTGTTCTTTATCAAAGGTCTTTTTAATTGTTTTTGCAGTCTCTGCCGCTCTCACAAGTGGGGAGGAATAGATTTTATCGAAGTTTATTTTTGATAATGCTTTTCCTGCTTTTCGGGCTTGTTCGTATCCTTCATCAGTTAATAATGAATCATCTGTTCTTCCTTGAATTAATCCTTTTGCATTGAAACTGCTTAGTCCATGCCTAACTAAAACTAATCGTATAGTCATTATATAAATTTGAAAATTAAGATAATTTAATCATCTCATGGCGTGATTAAAATAGATATATAAATATTAGGAACTTCAATGATAACTAAGTATGGTTTTCAACAATATAATAAGTTATGATCTTTAAAAATATTTCTAAGTCAAAACTCTCTTTAGCTTTTATTTCTATAGTCATAACTTTTTTTGTATGGCAGCAAGGCTTAAGAGATAGTTTAAATAGACCATCTGTTTCATTTGATATAAGTCAAAAAGAGCAAGAAATTGCTGAATTATCTGTCCAATCAATACCTGTAAATCTTAAAAAATTTTTTATCATAAATGATCCTGTTGATCAAATAAATAAATCACTAGCTGAGGTCTCATTTGATGAACTAACAGAAAGAAATAAATTAATTAGAATAATTTCTTCAGAATCAGATGATCCTATAATCTATAAAAATATATCCAAAGATTTTGAAAATAAAAACTTTAAATTACTGATTGATGAGATAGAAAAAAAATCCAATAATAATTCATATAAACCAAATTCTGATAAATTTGATTTTTTTAAAGGAGATAGATTTTTATATCACCTATTAAGCCAGAAATTTGATTTTGACGATAGTTTATTAATAACAAAATCATTTTCAAGCAAAATGTTTTTAAAAATATTAGCCATAAGATTAATACCACTTTTAACAATACTTCTTGGCTCGATGTTGGCTTTAAAAACATTATGGAGAGCTATATCTTTGAAGAGCTTTGGGTGGAAAGAAATTAAACCCTTAGACTTAGAATTGATAGATATGGTTTTATTAATTGCAGGTGGATTTGTTGTTTTAGGAGAAGTAGTGTCCCCTTTATTCTCAATAAGTTTAGTTGAACTTTTTTCTAAAAATATCTCGACAGAGTTGTCTCAAGCTTTGAAAATATTTTTTGGATATCTTTTTATGGCTTTCCCACCATTACTGATAGTTTTTTATCAAATAAAATCTTTGAATGGTGAATTTACTTTTAAGAAAGATTATTTGCAGTTCAATTTCTTGCCAATAAAAGATGCAATAATTCAAGGAATTAATGGTTGGTTAACTATAGTCCCTTTTGTCTTATTAGTTTCTTTAATTATGAACAGTTTGATCGATAATCAGAATGGTAGTAACCCTTTGCTGGAAATTGTTCTCAATAATAATAATTTCTTATCATTTATTCTTTTATTCATAACAACAACTCTTTTAGCTCCTTTATTTGAAGAGATTATATTTCGCGGTATTTTACTCCCAACTCTTTCAAGAGATTTTGGAATAATTTTGGGTATCATAGTTTCAGCCTTTATCTTTGCTTTAGCTCATTTAAGTTTAGGAGAAATGCTCCCATTATTTGTTCTTGGAATAGGACTAGGAATTACAAGAATTGCTTCAGGTAGTTTGCTGTCTTCAGTGATTATGCATTCTTTATGGAATGGATTGACCTTCTTAAATTTATTCTTATTAAGAACATAAATAATTTAAATTTATTACTTGCGAATCAAACTAAAAGATGTTTATTTAATTAATAACACTCCTTTCATTTAAAAAATACATCATAGATGAAATCTTATGGGAATCAATTTAATTTAAAAAAAAATTTTTCATACCAAAGTCAAAAAAAATCTGAAAAAATTTCCCTAGTTCATATCAAATTAATACATCAAATATTTGACACAATTAATATCTCTCTTTTGGTATTAATCTTTACATTATTTTTCTTATCATTTGATAGCCAAAGGAAATGGTCTAATACATATAAAGCTTTATCTAAAACAAGATCTATCAATAATAATCTCATTGACTATATTTCTAAAACAGAAGAAATTTATATTAGCGAACTTGAGTCTCTCAATACATATAGAAAAACTAAACCTGAAGATTTAATCTATCTAGATAAAATTGCAGAAAAAAAAGAAAGTTTATTTAAGAAATCTTTTAGTAGTTTCATTGAAGGTTTTAGTGATAGCAAATATCAAAGGGGATATTGATGAAAAAATACAAAAGAATTTCTCGTCTAATACCCCTTGATAAAGGGAGATTTAAATTTCTCTATATTTTTAGCTTGCTATTAATATTTTGTTTGTTTGGTAGGTTAGTTAAATTGCAAGTCTTTAACGCCTCTGATCTGCGAAGGAAAGCTAGATTAATACAATCTTCTAAAATTAACTCCTTAGAAAAAAGGAGATCAATTGTCGATAGAAATAATAGACTAATTGCTTACGATAAAACACTTTATAAATTATGGGCTCATCCAAAATATTTTAATTTTCCTGGGGATTCAAATAACAAAGTTCGCAGTATTGGAGAAGTTGCCAAAAAATTGTCACCTATCTTGGATATAAAAGATGAAATACTCTTGGAAAAATTTAATAACAAAAATAGCGGCATCAAGCTTTTGGATAAAATTTCTAAAGATAAGGCAGAAAAGATTAAAAACCTTCAAATAAGTGGACTCGATTTGTTTAAATATTCGCAAAGATATTATCCACAAGGGGAGCTTTACTCTAATCTTGTCGGTTTTGTTAATGATGAGAATAAAGGGTCAGCAGGTTTAGAGCTTCATTTAGATAATCAAATTAAAGTTTTTAATAAAAGTAACTTGATAAAAATAGGAGGAGATGGAACACCTTTACCTGATAATTCAGCCCCAGGTGATTTTATTTCAGATTACAAGAGTTTAGGCCTAACTATTGATTCAAAATTACAGTACGCGTCATTCAATGCATTATCAAATCAAGTAAACAAATGGAAAGCAAAAAAGGGATTTGCAATAGTTATGGATGTTAATAATGGACAGATTCTTTCCCTGGTTACAGTTCCTTCATATGATCCGAATAAATTTTGGCAGTATGATTCTGAACTCTTTAGAGGTTGGTATTCCCAAGATTTATTTGAGCCTGGATCAACTTTTAAACCTATTAATCTTGCTTTAGCTTTAGAAGAAAAAGTAATTCAGAAAGATGGTTTAGTTGAAGATAATGGAAAGATTAATGTTGGAGGATGGACACTTTCTAATTGGGATAAAAAAGGTAATGGATACATAGATTATCCAAAAGTATTGCAGGTTTCAAGTAATGTTGGGATGGTAAAAATAATGCAGAATTTAGACCCCACAATTTATTGGGATTGGCTGAAAAATTTAGGTTTAAATAAAAATTTAGAGACTGACTTATATGAATCAACTGCAGGCCAAATAAAGAGAAAAGATTTATTTGTAAATCAATCAATTGAGCCAGCAGTGACTTCTTTTGGTAAAGGGTTCTCAATCTCGCCACTTAAATTGGTTCAACTGCATGCGGCTCTTGCAAATGGCGGTTTTGAAGTAACTCCTCATGTAACCTCAACTTTTAAAGCAAGAGTTAATGAAAATCCAAAAAAACAATTTTTTTCACATAGTGTCTCTAAAACAGTTCTTGAATGGATGGAGAGCGTAGTTGATAAAGGTAGTGGATCTGGAGTCAAAATTGAGGGTTATAGAATAGCTGGTAAAACGGGTACTTCTCAAAAAGCTTTAAATGGTTCGTATACAAGTAAAAAAGTTTGTAGTTTTGTAGCGACATTACCAGTTAATGATCCGAAATATGTTGTCCTTGTGGTCGTTGATGAGCCATCTAAACCATATGCATATGGTTCAACTGTTGCAGTACCCGTTGCTAAAGAAATTATCGAGAGCTTAATAGTAATTGAAAAAATTCCTCCTGCGATTAAAGATCACAGAATGATTGTTAAAAAACCCTAAAATTTTCCAACTTTATAAATATTTAGTTCATTATTTGATGATTTCATAAGGAATAAAAGCTATTTTATATATATATATGATTATTTGGATATGAAATCAATTTTAGAACAATTGTCCTCAATGACTGTTGTTGTGGCGGATACTGGAGATTTAGATTCGATAAAGAAATTTCAACCAAGGGACGCTACTACCAATCCATCATTAATACTAGCTGCGGCTAAGAATCCTGATTATGTGAAATTAATTGATAAAGCTTTAGAAAGTTCAGAAAATGCATTGCCCCAGGGATTTTCTGAAGTTGAATTAATTAAAGAAACTATTGACCAAGTTTCAGTATTTTTTGGAAAAGAAATATTGAAAATTATTTCAGGGCGTGTATCTACAGAAGTTGACGCAAGACTAAGCTTTGACACTGAAGCTACGGTAAAAAAAGCAAGAAAATTAATCAATCTTTATAAAAACTTTGGAATAGAAAAGGAAAGAATCTTAATTAAGATTGCCGCTACTTGGGAAGGAATTAAAGCAGCTGAAATTTTGGAAAAAGAGGGTATTAAATGCAACTTAACTTTACTTTTTAACTTCTGCCAAGCGGTAACTTGTGCAAATTCAAAGATAACCTTAATCTCTCCGTTCGTTGGTCGTATATTGGATTGGCATAAAGCAAAAACTGGTAAAACTAGTTTTATAGGTGCTGAAGACCCTGGTGTTATTTCGGTTACACAAATTTATAACTACTTTAAAGAAAAAGGATTCAAGACAGAAGTAATGGGAGCGAGTTTTAGAAATCTTGATGAAATAAAAGAATTAGCAGGTTGCGATCTTCTAACAATTGCACCAAAATTTCTAGAGGAACTAAAAAAAGAAAAAGGAGTTTTAATTAAAAAATTAGATGCCACCAGTACCCTAATAAATAATTCTATAGACTACAAATTTGAAGAAAAAGATTTTAGATTAAGTATGTTAGAAGATCAAATGGCGAGCGAGAAGCTTAGTGAAGGGATAACAGGATTCAGTAAGGCTATAGAAGAATTAGAAGAGCTCTTATTAGAGAGATTCTCAGAAATTAAAAATCATAAATTAATTTCTGCCAACTAAATTTAAGCTTTAATTAAAAAAAATTAAATTTCACTTTTTGTTAAAAGTCTTCTGATAACTCTTTTTGCGATGTCTTCATAACTCATTTCCCCTGATAATATCTGAGCGATACGTTTAGGTGCCGTTTTTCTTTTAACACCCAATTGATACCCAGTTCTCGGAAATCTATAAAATACCTGTGCAATTCTCCTCCCCCAAGCCATTGATTTACCCCAATTGTGGTTAATTTTTTTTGTGTAAAGATTTAAATCATCTGCTTTACCTGATAGGCATTGATCAATGGATTCTGCAGCATAAAAACTGCTAATTAAAGAAGGTCTAATTCCTTCAGCTAAGAATGGATCGCATAGAGAGGCTGCATCTCCAACCGCTAAAACTTTATCACTATTAATTGGGTGGATGCCATTCCATATTCTCAGTTTTTTATTGATTGTTTTGTAAGAAAAATCATCAAATCCGAAGCTTCTAATAACTTCATTATTTATAGTCTGATTTTCCAGAAGACCATTATTTATAAAAGTACCTAAACCAATATTTAGGCTCTCTTTTAATGGGAATGCCCATGCAAATCCATATTTTATAAATCCAAACTCAAATCTAACTGAATTTCTAGGAATTTCACCTAAACCTTTCAATCTTAGTGAGATTGTGTTTGCGAATTTAGGTTTTCTTGGCCCTAATTTGAAATATCCCGCCCATTTGGATTGGGAACCGTCTGCAATAACAAGAAATTCAGATATATATATTCTTTTGTTATTACATGTAATTTCCCATTTATCATTTTTTTTTGTGATTTTTTCTACTAATGCTGGTCTTATTATTTGAACTCCATTTCTCAAGGATTCTTCTTGTAATAATTGATCAAGTTTCTCTCTTTTAATAACCCAAAAAGGCGATTCACCAGTTAGATCAGCGATAACATTATCTGAAGCCTTCCATCTGAATTCAACATTCTTAATTTTTGATTCTATGGAATCTTTTATGTCTAAAGAGAGAAATTTTTGCATTGAGGATGCCATCCCCCCCGCACATGGTATGTAATCTTGGAATTTTTCTTTTTCAATAATTAGAACTGAATATCCTTTTTTTGATAGGTTAAGAGCTGTGGAGGATCCAGATAAACCTCCACCAATTATTATGACGTCAAATCCTTTCAAACTTTTAGAATTTCCTTCTCTTTCTCAGACAATTTAGTTTCTATTAAATTAATAAATTTATCAGTAATTTTTTGAATTTCAGATTGATTATCTCTCGATTCGTCAATAGAAATAAGACCATCTTTTTCCTCTTTTTTTTCTTTATCAACAGCATCTCTTCTAATATTCCTCAAAGCTACTTTTCCTTCTTCTGCATATTTAGAGGCTAATTTACAAAATTCCTTTCTTCTTTCCTCTGTTAAAGGAGGAACATTTATTCTTATTACTTTCCCATCATTATTTGGAGTAATACCTAAATCACTCATCGAAATGGATTTTTCTATGGCTTGTAAACATGAAATATCGAAGGGTTGTATTGAAATTGTTTGTGAATCAACAGTACTTATCGTGGCAAGTGATTTGATTGGTGTTTCTGCACCGTAGTACTCAACACTTATTCTGTCTAACAATGAAGCATTAGCTCTACCAGTTCTTATAGTATTGAAGTTTCTTTGCGTGGCTTCAATACTTTTATTCATATTTTCTTGAATTTCTTTTTCTTTCATAATAAAAAAAATTAAATAAGCTTTAACTAATTAATGAACCTATAGGCTCACCAGCAACAGCTTTAGATATGTTCCCTTTTTTGAATATATCAAATACCATAATAGGGATATTATTGTCTTTGCAAAGCGCAATCGCAGTACTGTCCATTACTGCTATTTCATCACTAAGAACTTGTTGATAATTGAGTGTAGAATATTTTTTTGCGTCTTTAAATTTATTAGGATCACAATTATATACTCCATCGACTTTGGTAGCCTTCATAACAACTTCAGCGTTTATCTCGGCTGCTCTAAGAGCAGCTGTAGTGTCAGTTGTGAAAAATGGATTTCCACATCCACCTCCGAAAACAACAACTCTACCTTTTTCTAGGTGTCTCATAGCTCTTCTTCTAATATAAGGCTCTGCAATTTCCTGCATTTCTATTGCGGTTTGAACTCTGGTTGCTACTCCTACTCTTTCCAAGCCATCTTGAAGTGAAATCGCATTCATTACTGTTGCTAGCATCCCTACATAATCAGCAGTAGCTCTATCCATACCATCTGCAGACCCTTTAAGCCCCCTAAAAATGTTCCCGCCGCCAACAACTATTGCAAGTTGTACATTATTTTCGACTACTTTTGAAACGTCTTCTGCAATTGACTGAACTATAGCAGGATCAATCCCATAAGGTTTTTCACCCATTAGTGCTTCACCACTAAGTTTTAAGAGAACTCTTTTGTAAGTCATTCAACAATCATACTTTTAAGACCTTAGCAAGTAAATGTACCGAATTTATTTTTTGTTTTGATATTGCTTGCGTCTTTAAACATTTCTAAACTTGTCTAGAGAAAATATAATATAAATTTGTTTTAACTAGAATTCAATGCACTTTTGTGCTTTTATTCCTTGTTCTTTGAAAGGATGTCTTATTAGCTTCATTTCTGTAACTAGATCAGCGTAATTGATAATAGAATCAGATGCTCCCCTTCCAGTTAAAACAACATGATTTTTTCTATTATTTAAACTTTTTAAAAAGGTGATTATTTCTTCTGAAGCAAGATAGCCAAGTTTTGTAGCTATATTAATTTCATCAAGGATTATAAGTTTGTAGGATTCATTCTTAATATATTTTTTTGCAAGTTGCCATGCTTCTCGAACTAATTTTTCGTCCCTAATTCTATCTTGTGTTTCCCAAGTAAAACCCTCTCCTAGTGAATGCCAAGATATTTTTGAAGACAAATTTTTAAGTGCTTTTTCTTCTCCAGTTGCCCAGCCCCCTTTAATAAATTGAATGATTGCTACTTTATAACCGTGCCCTATGGTCCTTAAGGCCATCCCTAAAGATGCTGTTGTTTTACCCTTACCATTCCCAGTAAAAACAATCAATAATCCTTTTTTTGTTTTTCTAATTTGTAGTCTTTCAGCTTGAATATTTTTTCTTTGCTGCATTCTTTTTTTATATGAGCTCTCATCGCTATCTGGCGATATTTTGCCTCCCATACCAAGTTCTTTGGCTTGATTATCTAGGTTGAATATTTTCTCGGAAGATAAAGTTTCTTCTTTCATGTAACTCTAATTTCATTTAGTGATTATAAATCTTTAAATACTTTTATCTCTCTTAATTTTTAAAAGTGCATTATTAACTGCCTTTTGTTGATCTCTTTTAGTAATCCAGTGGTGATAAGTTTGAGTATGTAGGCTAACTGAATGTCCCATCATTCTGGCAGCCACAGTATCAGGTAAATCATAAAAAATTGTTCTTACTGCCCAAGCATGACGTAGATCATAAGGTTTTATATGTAAAGAATAACGCTTAAACTGGTCTGTAGTTTTCTTGCCAATATTTTGTAAGGTTGTAATTTTAAGGTCTCTATTAATATTTGGAAGAAGTTCGGGGTCTTCACCAAGTTTTAATAATTCGAACTTTTCTACCCATTCAGGATGGAATGGCCAAACTTGATGTTCCCCTGTTTTCGTTGTTGGTAAAACTCTAATGATTTTGTCTCCAAAATTTGTTAAGGAGCTTAAATCACAAAAAAACACTTCATGATTTCTTAAGCCATATGTAGCCATCAGACCAAAAACAAATTTCCAAGATTTGTTTGGTATCTTCTCCCAAAGTTTTTCTATTAACTCGTCTGTGGGGAGGTCTCTAAACCCTGCTTTATTTAGACCATATCCCTTAGAATTTAATTTCCAGTCTTCTGGAAGTTTAATATTCAGAAACTTAGCTAAAACACTTAGTGAGGTGGCGCATTGTTTTCTACTCCTACTCCCCTCCTTGTAACTTTCAAGAGTTTTTTTAAATATGTATTCCAATTCCTTATTGTCATAATCATTATAAAAATGAAGAATTCTTTTGAGATAGGGCTTGTAAGAACTTCTCCAAGTAGTTTTTCTAGTGCTGCTTAAATAATCATTTTTTCTTTCTTTAAAAAAAAATTCCTCAAATTGATTTAATCTATTTGGAAATGCAAAATCATTTTTTATTTCCTTTTTATTAGGGTTACTTATCCAATTAATCCAGTCAAATTGATTTAATTCCAGTTGCAAATTGATTAATTGTAATTTTTTTTTAGCCTCCTCTAATCCATAAATATCAGCCTTTATACCGAGAGATATTCTTTGAATTTTAAAGTTGTTTTTATCTTCTTTCGTGGGAAGTGAACCTCTAATATTTAATTTTTCTCCCCTTTTTTCAATTCTAAGCTTGCTTCCTTGAGTAGCAAATTTATCATTCACATTATTAATTTCCTGAATTACGTTCATTTACTTCTATAATTGTACATATAATGACGTTTTTAATGTTTTTTTTCAATCTCCATAAATTTTAAATGGATAAAATAGGCGTCTTACTAATGAATTTAGGAGGGCCTGAACGCATTACAGATGTTGGCCCATTCTTATATAATCTTTTTTCTGATCCAGAAATAATCAGGACACCTTTTCCTGCTTTTCAAAAACCTTTAGCTTGGTTAATTAGTACGCTTAGGAGTACTACTTCACAGCAGGCTTATCTTTCTATAGGTGGAGGATCACCCATCAGAAGGATAACTGAACAACAAGCAAGAGAATTGCAATCTAAATTAAGGGATAATGGTGTAAATGCTACTACTTATATAGCTATGAGGTATTGGCATCCTTTTACCGAATCAGCAATTGCAGATATGAAAGCAGATGATGTAGATCAAATTGTTGTATTACCTTTGTATCCTCATTTTTCAATAAGTACAAGTGGTTCAAGCTTTAGGGAATTAAAAAAATTGCGAGATTCAGATAATGACTTTAAGAAAATCCCAATGAGATGTGTAAGAAGTTGGTTCAGTCAATCAGGATATTTAAATTCAATGGTTGAATTAATTTCCGAACAAGTCTCACTTTGTGAATCACCTTCAAATGCGCATATATTTTTTACTGCGCATGGAGTTCCTAAGAGTTATGTAGAGGAAGCTGGAGACCCTTATAAACAACAAATTGAAGATTGTTCATTATTGATAATAAATGAGTTAGAAAAATATTTAGGGCATAGTAATCCGCATACACTCTCTTATCAAAGTAGAGTTGGTCCAGTTGAATGGTTGAAGCCTTATACAGAAGAAGTTTTAGCTGATCTTGGGAGGTCAAATGTTAATGATCTCATTGTCGTTCCCATAAGTTTTGTTGGAGAGCATATTGAAACATTGCAAGAAATTGACATTGAGTATAAAGAAATTGCCGAAAAAGCTGGTATCAAAAACTTTCGAAGAGTAAAGGCTCTAAATACTCATCCTACTTTTATTAAGGGTCTTAGTGATCTAGTAGTTTCTTGCTTGGAAGGACCTTTAATTGATATAGAGGAAGCTTCTCAGTTGCCTGAAAAAGTTAAACTTTACCCCCAAGAGAAATGGCAATGGGGTTGGAATAATAGTTCAGAGGTTTGGAATGGAAGGGTTGCTATGATTGTTTTTTTGGTACTTTTTATTGAACTTATTTCAGGTTCTGGACCATTACATAGGCTAGGAATTCTATAAAGATCAATTTGAATTTACTTATAAAATTTAAATTTATTAATTAATTTTTTGAATAGTATTCTGACATTACATTTCTAAATGAGGCAAAAGTATTTAATTAAGTTTAAAATTTATAGTAAATATTGAATTTCTTTAGTGACTCTTACTTCGAGATCCTTGTCAAAGGGTAGTTCAAAAAATGAAAATCCCGTTTGGATAACTGGTGCAGATGCACTAATGGATTCTTTAAAAATTCATGGGGTAAAGGTAATATTTGGTTATCCTGGAGGCGCCATACTACCAATATATGATGCTGTTCATAAAGCAGAACATGATGGTTGGCTAAAGCACTACATGGTAAGACATGAACAAGGAGGTTCTCATGCGGCTGATGGATATGCTAGATCTACTGGTGAAGTAGGGGTATGTTTTGGAACCTCAGGTCCAGGTGCAACAAATTTAGTGACTGGAATTGCCACTGCTCAAATGGATTCTGTTCCTTTAGTAGTAGTTACAGGTCAAGTTCCAAGACCTGCTATAGGGACAGATGCTTTTCAAGAAACTGATATTTTTGGCATAACTCTTCCAATAGTTAAACATTCATGGGTAATAAGAGATCCTTCAGATATCGCGAAAGTAGTTTCTGAAGCTTTTTTTATAGCCTCTTCTGGAAGACCTGGCCCTGTTTTAATTGATATACCAAAAGATGTAGGTCAAGAATTCTTTAATTACAAAAGAGTTTTGCCTGGTGAGATTATTCCAAAAGGATTTAAGAGGAATGGAGATATTAATGACTGCGATATCAAAAAAGCAATTAAATTAATAGAAGATTCTGAAAGACCTCTTCTATATGTTGGAGGTGGGGCAATATCTTCAGGGGCTCATGATGAAATAAGAACTTTGGCAAAGAATTATCAAATACCAGTTACAACAACCTTAATGGGCAAAGGTGCTTTTGATGAAAAAGACAATTTATCAGTTGGGATGTTAGGAATGCACGGAACTGCTTACGCAAACTTTGCAGTTACAGAATGTGATCTTTTAATTGCTATTGGAGCTAGATTCGATGATAGGGTTACGGGGAAATTAGATACTTTTGCACCTAATGCAAAGGTAATTCATATAGATATTGACCCAGCAGAAGTTAATAAAAATAGACGAGTAGATGTGGCAATTGTCTCTGACGTTTCAAAAGCTGTTCTCAAAATTAATGAAAAATATCTTAATAACAAATTTACTTGTCATACGAAGAGCTGGTTAGAAAAAATTGATTTTTGGAAAAATAAACACCCTTTATATGACCCGCCTAAAGAAGGCGAAATTTATCCTCAGGAAGTTCTTTTAAAAGTTAGGGAACTTTCACCTGAATCTTATGTAACTACAGATGTAGGACAACATCAGATGTGGGCTGCTCAATATCTTAGGAATTCTCCAAGAAAATGGATTAGTAGTGCAGGCTTAGGAACTATGGGTTTTGGATTACCAGCCGCAATTGGAGTGAAAGCAGCCTTACCTCATTCAGATGTAATTTGTATTGCTGGAGATGCAAGTGTCTTAATGAATATTCAAGAATTAGGGACTTTATCTCAATATGGTTTGAAGGTGAAATTGATCATTATAAATAATCGCTGGCAAGGGATGGTAAGACAATGGCAGGAAAGTTTCTATGATGAAAGGTATTCCTCATCTGATATGAGTTGTGGTGAACCTGACTTTGTAAAACTTGCTGAGTCTTTTGGAGTTAAAGGATACTTAATTTCTGATAGAAAACAACTACATAATGAATTTAAAAATGCGCTTGATCATGACGGACCTGCCTTGATTAATATTCTTGTCAGAAGAGGTGAAAATTGCTATCCAATGGTTCCTCCTGGGAAAAGTAACGCTCAAATGGTTGGATATGTTAATTGTGAAGACTAATTATTTAAGTACCTTATTTAAAAAATTAACTATTAATATGAATCAAAAAGTTAAATTTTTCTGAATTGAAAAAATTATCAAAATATTTAATAATAATCTTCTTGATTATTATTAATCCTCTAGTAGTAGACTCGGCTGAAATACTTCAAATTAAAAGTTCAAATACTATTTTGGTAGGAGATCAAAATAGGAATTTAACAATTGGATTATTTTGTGTAGATGTAGATAAAAATGATGAGCTTGAAGCAATGAATTTACTTAAAAGTGAATTTCCAAGGGGAAGTAAAGTGAAAATAAAACCTTTTGGTTTTAAAGAGAATGTTTTGTTAGCAAAAGTTTTCAATATTAAAGGTACTAAGGAGATGGCCGAATTATTAGTTGCTAAAGACTTAACAAGAAAAAATTGTCCAAATTAAATATCTCTATGAATGAATAAAATTCCATTGTCTCGAGATTGTCTTGTTCCTTCTCCAGGAATTAAATTCATTTTTTGATTCGTATGTGCATATATTTGAGATATCGATATTTGTATTAGGAATATTTTCATTCAAAAGTTGTCTATAAGCAAACCTCCTAAGATCAAGTTGATTTAAGTTTTGCTCTTTTAAGTTATTTGAATCATTAAAATAAAAATTTTTTTTAGTTTCACTCAAATTGACTGTTAATTTTTTATTTTCGGCCTTTTTATAAAATTCTTTCAATGTCTTTTTATCAACTAGATAATGTTCCTTCGATATCGCTGGCCCTATTGCTACAAGCAAGTCATCTCTGGAAGTCCCAAAATTATCGAAGATTTTAACTAGATTTTTTATTATTTTTTTTTCTAAGCCTTTTCTCCCACAATGCAAGGCGGCTACATTTCTTGTTCTTTTATCTGCAAAAAATATTGGCATGCAATCAGCTGTGTAAACCCATAAGTTTTGATTGCATTTATTACCAATAAGACCATCTGCATCAGTCTTACTCCCTTTTTGCGAATTTGATCCAAAAGTCAATATATTACTGTGAATTTGATTAGATAAACAATTTACGGAATTTTCATTAAAGTGATTTCCTAATAATTGAAGAAATTTCTCAGAGCTAGACTTTGTAAAGTATGCATGTTGAAAATTATATTGACTAAGAATTGGTGATGAATAGTACTCAAAATTTTTGTTTTGAATAAAAATTTTAGTTTTTGAGAAATATACTTCTTTGTAAGGAATAGCTCCCTCCTAACTTAAAATTATGAAATTAATTCAATATCTCTCAAGATCCAGAACCCTGCAAATTTTTCAATGTATGGCGTTGACTGTATGGAAATAAATTGATAGCCAAAAGAATTTTTTTTATTCTCTAAAAACTTTGTACTTAAAATTTTTGCATCTTTTTCTGGCAAATCTGTTACTAGCCACTTATCGTCTTCCGAAGCTTCAAGAATGAGTTGGTTCTTATTTATATTTAGTTTAATAGGTTCTAAACAACTGAACCATGCAGAAAGTGCTAATGATCTATCTTTGCTAAAAAGTCTTAATCCAGGTACTAAATTATTAGTATTCAATTTTTGGTGAATTGGGAAAATATCTCCAAATTCCATAGGCCAATTTTCTGCTGATTTTAATTCTTCAATTGATATTTCAGCGATAGTTAAAGCATCCCCCCTCACTGCTTCTGGTAAAGGTTTAGGTGAGGTTTCCATTGTAGAAGTGAAAGTTGGCGCTAGCACACCTCTTACATAGCCATTTTCATTTGGATAAATCTCTTTTTCAAGAAATTCGATTCTATCGAACAAATCGTAAGTTCTTCTACTAACGAGAGCCTCAATACTGGCGGCCTCCAGAGATTTCTTAATGATGGATTTCATTGACGTCCTCCAGAATCTAACTATTGAGGGCTTTGCCCACCCTTCTTTTTTTGCATCATTAATTGCTTCATTTAGTGCCTTTGTAAGCCATACCGAATTAACTTCATTGGCAGGGCATTTTTTATTCCAAAGAAAAATATCTTCAGTCTTATAACTTCTTTTGGAGCAAATAATTAACTCCCACCTTTTTTTTCCATTTGATTCAATAATTGGTCTTGAGTAAAAGTCTAATTCCCAATCTGAAATTTTAAATTCAAGACTTTGTTCTGTTTTTTTATTTATGTTCATTTGTCTTGTTCTTTTTTATCGAAGAGTGCTTTAGTTTTTAGTGCTCTCTCATTGGCTTCTTGCATAACTTTTTGTTTATCAATTATTAATTCTCCCGCTGAGTTCTCTAAGAGTGCTGTATTAAGACCAATTCGCCCTTTTTTAAGATCAATTTCAGATATTAAAGCTTTTATAATTTCCCCTTCTCTAAAAATTTCTCTTAAAGAACGAATCGATCCGTTTGTTAGTGATGATTGATGAAGAAGTCCACTAGCTCCACCTAAATCAATAAAGAAGCCATATGGTTTTACTGCTAAAACTTCTCCTTCAATTAATTGACCTAATTCTAGACTTGTAAGTTTAGAGACTAATGATGCTTTCTTTTCAGAGAGAACTAATTTTCTGGATTCTGGATTCACCTCAAGAAACGCTACTTTTAGAGTTTTGCCAACAAAAGATTGATAATCTTGACCATCTTCAAGCTGGGATCTTGGGATGAATCCTCTCAATCCATCTACATCACACGTAAGTCCGCCTCTGTTAAATCCATTAATTAAAACTTCAATTAATTCTCCATTTTTAGCGGAATTTGAAACTTTCTCCCAACTTTGCCTGAGAATTAATGCCCTAGCGCTCACTGTTACCATCCCATCAGCATTTTGTTCTTTTATAACCAAAACTTCCATTTCAAGGCCTATGGAGAATTTTTCTTTAAAGTTAGTTATAACGCCCAACCCACATTCTTTTTTTGGCATATAACCAGGTGCTTTCCCACCAATATCAACATATAGCCCATCACTTTCGATTGCTATGACCTTCCCTGAAATTGTTTCTCCTGTAGCCCCAATTGGCTCATTTTCATTTAAAGCCTCCAAAAAAGCACTTTCATCAAAATCGAATTCATCAACTGTTCTTTCTAATTGAAAATCTGTGTTTTGCTCAGAAAAATTAAGGGGTCTATTTAAGTCTTGTTGAGAACTCTCAAAAGCTTTAGTGTTTTTATTACTGTCCTCAATTTCTTTTACTGATTCACCTTTAATTATTTGAGGTTTGATTGCGATATTTTCTTTTTTAATTTCTTCTTGCGAATCGTTTCGCTCATTCTGTATTTCTTGAGATTTTTTTTGAGTATCCTTCTTGCTTATGTGAAGTACCTGAAGAGGTTTTTTAAAATCTTTTTTAATGCCCTTTGGTTGGATATTATCTTGGGCATTTTTATTACTGACTCCCATCGTAGGTAAAATAAGAATAATTAATTAATAACATACTCTAAATGTTAGTACTCAAAATTAAAATTAATGAACTTTAAACCAATACCTAATAAATTTGAATATTTAAATTGGCAAGAAATTGAGAGTATTGCAAAAGACAAAAGATCAACAGTGATTTGGCCATTCGGCGCTGTTGAGCAACATGGGCCACATTTGCCCCTTGCTACAGATAGTATTTTTGTTGATGAAATCATTAGCGAAGTTTTTAAATTATTCTCTTCCGATATTCCATTAAAAAAACTTCCAACACAATATATTGGGTTTTCTCCAGAACATAAGGGTTTTGCTGGGACAATTTCACTTTCCTCAAATTTAATAACCTCAATGATTAAGGAAGTCGGAGGACAATTATCTGAAATGGGTTTTAAAAGATTGATATTGATTAATGGACATGGAGGACAAATCTCACTACTAAATACAGCTGCAAGAGAGCTAAGAAGTTTTGCACCTGGGATAGCTGTATTCCCTTGTTTCTTATGGAGTGGTGTTAATGGATTAAGTGAATTGTTAACAAAAACTGAGATGGAGGATGGGCTTCATGCTTCTTTAGCTGAAACAAGTTTGATGCTCGCTTTAAAGCCAGAATTAGTAGGTGATGAACGTCCTAATGAGGTTATTAAAGGACAGATCCCAGAAGGTTGGAGTCTAGAGGGTAATGCGCCTACTGCTTGGCTTACTGACGACTTCAGTAAATCAGGCGTTATAGGGGATAGCAGAGGAGCAAATGAGTCTTTAGGAAAAAATTTAAAGGAATTATTGATTAATCATTGGTTTAAATTGATAATGAATCTGATGCAATCAGATTGGCCAAACAATTCTTAAATATATTTAAGTAAAAATGGCACTTAACAATTGAAACTATTTTCATGATATTTAAATAAACTCACTATAATCATGTAATATTCATGCATAATGAGCTAAAGATTACTGACATGCAAACTCTAGAATCAAATAAAAAAACTACTGAAGAAACCACTAATACGATTTCTTTAAATTTGCCGGACTTTACTACAGATTCTTATAAGGATGCATATAGCAGAATAAATGCAATTGTTATAGAGGGAGAGCAAGAGGCTCATGATAATTACATTTCCATAGCAACTTTATTACCAAATGAGTTAGAAGAGTTAACTAAATTGGCGAGAATGGAAATGAAACATAAAAAAGGCTTTACTGCATGTGGGAGAAATTTAGGAGTTGAAGCTGATATGGAATTTGCTAAAAAATTCTTTTCTAAATTACATGGTAATTTTCAAATTGCTCTAGAAAAAGGAAACATAACAACATGTCTTTTAATTCAAGCTATTTTAATCGAAGCATTTGCAATCTCTGCTTATAACGTCTACATACGAGTTGCAGATCCTTTTGCAAAAAAAATAACAGAGGGAGTGGTTAAAGATGAATATCTTCATTTAAATTATGGTCAAGAGTGGCTTAAAGAGAACCTGTCTACATGTAAAGAGGAATTAATGGAAGCTAATAAGGTTAACCTTCCTTTAATTAAAAAGATGTTAGATGAAGTAGCAGATGATGCATCAGTTTTAGCTATGGACAGAGAAGAATTAATGGAAGAATTTATGATTGCTTACCAAGATACTCTTATGGAAATAGGTCTAGATAATAGAGAAATTGCAAGAATGGCTATGGCAGCCATCGTTTAATTATACTTCTACTTAATTAAGCATTTTAATAATTAATCTTTCTATTTAAGTAGTTACCTCTGTGCTATTCTTCATTACATCGTATAGAAACCATTTATAAATTTTAAATGTTTGGGTTAATAGGCCACTCAACTAGTTTTGAAGATGCAAAAAGAAAAGCTTCTTTACTAGGATTTGATCATATTGCAGATGGCGACCTGGATGTTTGGTGTACAGCTCCTCCTCAATTGGTTGAGAATGTAGAAGTTAAGAGTGCTACTGGAATATCTATTGAAGGTTCTTACATAGATTCTTGCTTTGTTCCTGAAATGCTTTCTAGGTTTAAAACGGCTAGAAGAAAAGTATTAAATGCTATGGAACTAGCTCAGAAAAAAGGGATTAACATTACGGCTTTAGGGGGATTTACTTCTATTATTTTTGAGAATTTTAATCTTCTTCAGCATAAACAAATCAGAAATACTTCATTAGAGTGGGAAAGGTTTACTACTGGTAATACTCATACAGCATGGGTTATTTGTAAGCAATTAGAAATAAATGCTCCTCGCATCGGGATAGACCTGAAAAAAGCAACTGTTGCTGTAATTGGTGCTACAGGGGATATTGGTAGCGCTGTTTGTAGATGGCTTATCAATAAAACTGGGATTTCAGAACTTCTTATGGTGGCTAGACAACAACAACCGTTAACTCTATTACAAAAAGAATTAGATGGTGGCACTATAAAAAGTTTAGATGAAGCATTGCCTCAAGCGGATATTGTTGTATGGGTTGCAAGTATGCCTAAAACTATTGAAATTGAAGTTGATAACTTAAAAAAACCATGTTTAATGATTGACGGTGGATACCCTAAAAATCTTGATGAGAAATTTCAGGGTGAAAATATTCATGTTTTAAAAGGCGGTATAGTAGAGTTTTTCAATGATATTGGCTGGAACATGATGGAACTTGCGGAAATGCAAAACCCTCAGAGAGAGATGTTTGCTTGCTTTGCAGAAGCTATGATTTTAGAATTTGAAAAGTGTCATACCAACTTTAGTTGGGGAAGAAATAATATTTCTCTTGAAAAAATGGAGTTTATTGGAGCAGCTTCTTTGAAACATGGTTTTTCTGCGATTGGACTTGATAAACAGCCTAAAGTATTAACTGTCTAAATTATGGCTAAACGTTACCTCCTAGATTTTGAAAAGCCTCTTGTTGAGCTTGAGAAACAGATAGAGCAAATTAAAGAATTAGCTCGAGATTCAGAAGTAGATGTTAGTCAACAGCTCCTGCAGCTTGAAACCTTAGCTGCAAGGAGAAGAGAAGAAATATTTAAATCACTCACGCCTGCACAAAAGATTCAGGTGGCTAGACATCCTCAAAGACCTAGCACTTTGGACTTTGTTCAAATGTTTTGTGATGACTGGATTGAATTACATGGAGATAGAAATGGAGGGGATGATATGGCCCTTATTGGAGGGATAGGCTCTATAAATAATCGACCGGTGTTGATGTTGGGGCATCAAAAAGGAAGAGATACAAAAGAAAATGTTATTAGAAACTTTGGAATGGCAAAGCCAGGAGGTTATAGAAAAGCGCTTAGATTAATGCAGCATGCTAATAGATTTTCTTTGCCAATTCTTACATTTATTGATACTCCTGGAGCCTATGCAGGTTTAACCGCTGAAGAACAGGGGCAAGGGGAAGCGATAGCAAGAAACTTGAGGGAGATGTTTGGTTTGACAGTCCCTATAGTGGCTACTGTTATTGGAGAAGGTGGTTCTGGTGGCGCACTTGGAATAGGTGTTGCTGATAGGTTACTAATGTTTGAACACAGTGTTTATACAGTTGCGAGTCCAGAAGCATGTGCATCAATTTTGTGGAGAGATGCAGCAAAAGCTCCTGAAGCTGCATCAGCACTTAAAATTACGGGTAAAGATTTACTTAAATTGGGAATAATAGATGAAGTATTGCCAGAGCCTTCGGGTGGAAACAATTGGGCTCCTTTAGATGCTGGTAATACACTAAAGGAGGCTATTGAAAAACACCTTAATGCTTTACTTCAAATGACTAAAGATGAACTCATTGAGGAAAGATATAAAAAGTTTAGGGTTTTAGGTAAATTTATTGAAGCAAATAATATTGAAGAAATTTATAGTGAAATTCCCCAAAAAACTGAATAAATTGAAACTAGCTTTTATAACAGGTGCTACGAAAGGTATTGGTAGATCTACCGCAATTACTTTTGCTAATGCTGGCTGGGATTTAATTTTACTTTCTAGAAACATGGATTTATTGGAGAAACTAAAGAGTGAATTATTGACTACTAAATCAAAAATTAACCTAGTTAAATGTGATTTATCTAATCCTCTTGGAATAGAGAATTGTGTTAGAGAAGCAATTGATAAATATGGGTGCCCTTCAGTCTTGATAAATAATGCCGGTTGCGCATTTAATGGTTCTTTAGTTGAAATGGATTTTGAGCAATGGGAACAAACTATTCAAACAAACCTCACAAGTGTTTTTCAAATTTGTAGCTCAATAATCCCTCAAATGAGAAAAAATGGTGGTTTAGTTATTAATGTCAGTAGTCATGCGTCTTATAATGCTTTCCCTCAATGGGGAGCATATTGTATTTCAAAATCTGCACTCACTATGTTTACTAAATGCTTGAGGGAAGAGGAGAGATCTAATTCAATTCGAGCATGCACAATAACTTTAGGTTCAGTAAATACTCCTCTTTGGGACTCCAAATCAATTAAGTCTGATTTTGATAGAACTTCTATGCTCTGCTCAAATAAGGTATCAGATACTATACTTTATATGGCACAACAACCCGAATCGCAATTGATTGAGGACTTAACTTTGATGCCTTCTGGAGGGGCTTTTTAAAAATTCTGTTTCTCTTTTTGTTCTTTAAAAGGTGATTTTTTCAGGACTATTTGAACCCGATTTAACAATAGAATGTGATATAGTGTATAAGCAATTAAGCCTTTAGAAGATACAGTAAATTAAGTTGCATACAATTTTCTGTTTAAAATTTTATGACCTCTACATTACCCAACGATAATATTAAAAACTTTGATGACCAGATTACTAATAAACTAATCTCTGAAATCATCAGAGACAGAATTAAAAATGCCGGGATAAGATTCAGTGCAAATGATAACATTGCAGATTTTATAAATCATGGCGAATTAGAAATTCTAGAAAAAGAAGTTGCTTCAAGAGTTAAAGACTTACTTAAGTCCTTAGTAATTGATGTTGAAAATGACCATAATACTCAAGAGACTGCAGAAAGAGTCTCCAAGATGTATTTAAATGAAGTTTTTAAGGGGAGATATCATGAACAACCTAAAGTTACTAGTTTCCCAAATGATAAGAATCTTGATGAGATTTATACTGTTGGCCCTATTTCTGTAAGATCTGCATGTTCACATCATTTAGTCCCAATTTTAGGCGAATGTTGGATAGGTATTAAACCTGGAAATAAGGTTATAGGACTCTCAAAATTTGCCAGAGTTGCCGATTGGGTTTTTTCAAGACCTCATATTCAAGAAGAAGCTGTAATGATACTTGCAGATGAAATTGAAAAATTGTGTGAACCTAAAGGTTTAGGCATTATTGTGAAGGCTCAACATTATTGTATGAAATGGAGGGGAGTTAAAGAGCCAAATACAAGTATGATTAATTCTATAGTAAGAGGGGATTTTAGACATGATTTAAGTTTAAAACAAGAATTTTTTGAGCTTGTAAAACAGCAATCTGCAACCAATAATTATTAATTCTTTTTTAAAAACTTAATTAGATCTCTTGTTTTTTCTAGATCTTTTAATCCTGGAGATATTTCAATACTGCTTGAAATGTCTAGGCCATATGGTTTGATGTCTGTTAAAATTTCATCAATCCATTCAATTGATATTCCACCTGCTAACCACCAAGGTTTGCTGAATTTCAGATTCTTTAGATAAATAGGATTTATTTTTTTCCCTGAACCCCCATAAGTTTCTTTATTCCAAGAATCAAGTAGAATCGCATCTACAAAATCTTCAAAAGGTTTTATTTTATCAAAGTCATTTTTCGTTTTTATTCTGAAAGCCTTCCATAGGCCAATATTTGGAATTTCTCCCCTTATTCTTTTGCAGTAATCAATATCTTCATCTCCATGTAATTGAATGATAGTTTCACTTGGATTGCCTAAGAAATTTTTAATAATTAAATCTATAGGACAATTTTTTACAACAGATACTCTCTCGATTTTTGGATACAAACTTTCTAAGGTTTTGAAAATTTGTTTCTTAAGTTCAGCTGGTATATACCTTGGTGATTCTTCAACAGAAATAATGCCTATTGCATGGGCTCCTAATTTAGCGACTTGAAGAGCTTGTTCTTCGGACGTTAGTCCACAAATTTTTACTAAAGTTTTAGTCTTGGGCATATGATTATCCTGTATGTAAAATTAATATTATTGATAAATATAGCGGAGATTATTTTTGAGAAGTTGGCAAATTTTTAAAATATGGGGAATTCCCTTCAAAATTCATCTTTATTGGTTTGCGTTTCTTTTTTTATTCTCATGGAGTATTAGTAATCAGGTTAATTTAACCTTAGGTGATATCTATAATACTAAAGAGTCTTGGATTATAGGATTTTTAACTTCTTTTTTCTTATTATCTTCAATTATTTCTCATGAGGTTTTACATACTTTTGTTTCCCTTACTCAGGGTGTAAAAATAAAAAAAGTTACTTTTTATTTTCTAGGAGCAATTTTACAAATAGAAAAGTATTGTCAAACTGCTTTAGGTAATATAAAAATTGCAGTTGTTAGACCTCTATTATGTTTTTCTACAGCATCTATTCTACTTTTAATTAGTAATTCCGGTTCCTCTAAAGAACTAATGGCCATCAATATAATTTCTAGAGTAGGTATATTAAATTTATTTTTAGGCTTCTTAAATTTGATTCCAATTAGTTCTTTAGATGGAGGAAATTTATTAAAAAGTATTATTTGGCATTTTTCAGGGAGTAAAAACAAAGGAAGAAATTTACTCAATAAAGTAAATTTATCTTTATCTTTTTTAGTTCTAATATTTGGGATAATTTGTTTATTTAGATTTAACTTTTACTATGGTTTTATTCTTTCTTTTTTAGGTTTGTTTGGAGTGAATTCTTCAAAATCAGAAAGTCAATTTTTTAAAATTGAAAACATACTTAAATTTAGTAAAGTTTCTGAGCTTAAATTAAAGCCTTTGAGAAAAATTGAATTCGATTCTAATTTCTCAGAATTTAATAAATTAATAAAAAACAAAAAGGATACAGCAGATAAATATTTTTTTGTTGCGAATAATGGTAGATGGACTGGTGTTGTTGATGAAAATATTTTGAAAACTGTCTCCATAAAAAAATGGGAACGGAGCTTTGTTGGAGATTTCAAGAAACCAATTAATAGTTTTGTGACTGTATATAGTAATAACAAATTATGGGAAACTATAGAAAGACTTGAAAAAACTAGTGAAGGTTTTATATTGGTACTCAACGCTTCAGATATCCCTTTGGGGATAATTGATAGGTCTAAAATTGGAAACTTTGTGTTGAATAAATTAGGTTTTAATTTACCTTCACAGATTGTCAATAAATTTAATTATAAAAATCAGTATCCTTTGGGAATTGAATTGCCTAGAATAATTAAATCAATGAAGCAGAAAGGAGATCTTTAAGAATTCTTATCATGAAAAATTTTCAATGTTTTTATTATCTATGACAACATTTTTGAACCTTATATTTGATTTATTCTTTAGGAATGAATTTCTTAAATGTTCAACTATTTCATCATTTGTGAGGTCTAGATTTACTTTGGGTGGAGCTTCTTCTTTAAATAATTTGAACCACAAATCTTTTGAAGGATTTGTTTGTATTTCTCCATGTAGAAGAAATCCATCTTTTTTGCGATATTGTGCACTTCCTATTCTCTTGAACCCATCTTGATCAATCAAATCAGAAATTAATGAAGTCCCAAAACAATTAGTTTTTATGGGTGATTTTTGTAAATTACCATTCTGCAAGTTTAGACCTAATTCTTTGAAACTTTTAATTAACCAATCGTTAACCATCCTATAACTTAGGGTTTTGTAATGACTTTTTTTAAAAGTTAATGCATATGTTATGCCACCTGAATGTAAAACAGCTCCCCCGCCAGAGGGACGTCTTATAACATTAATTTCCCCATTAAATAATAATTGTTCCCAATGCGGAGGCATTTCTTTTTGGTGATAGCCAATTGAAAGCCAATCTCCAGACCAATAGTAGAACCTCAATGTGAGAATTATTTCAGAATTTGAAATTGTCTGATCTAAAGAATTTAAATCTAAAGCCATTTGATCAAATCCAGGTAAACTATTTGTCGAAAAAATTAAAGCTTGATTTTTAATTCCCAAAATTAACTTTGTAGGTTTATTTATGATAATTTCCAATAAATTTTTTCTTTCAATTTATTAATTTCGTAACATCATTTTGTAATAGTGTGTCAAATCACCTCTTTTAGGTGGAGAATATAGGAAATATTATTTTTAAACATGGAGCCAACTCAAACAATAAATTTAATTGCATTAAGCCTCATAGTAGTTATGCATGCAGGAGTTTTAGCACTAAGGCTAGGAATTAGTTTAGGTAGAAACTAAAATTTATTAGAAAATATATATTTTTAAGGTAATAATATAACAAGACTGAATTGACTTATTCAGTACAATTACCAAGCACTGAATTTGTCAAAATCTTTTTATAAAAATAGAATTTTTTACAAAAAATATCTAGGCTCAGCATTTAAAATTAAGCACCAGAAGCAGGAGCATTTTGTATCTTTGTTTTTTTTAAGTTTAAAAATGTGCTTTTCCCTTTTGGCGATAATAAGCTTGATTAAACTTGGCTATAGTTCCAAAGTTAGGTTAATCAGATTAAGGGAAATTCAAGACTCATTTTTATACGAAAAAAATCGATTCAATGTTTTGACAAGTAGGTTTGATGATTTATTTTCTTCTGAAGGTGAGCAAAGATTTATGAAGGATCAGGATCAAATGATTTCTAGAGGCATTATCAGAGTAATATGGCGTTGATAAGGATGACCTAGAATCATCTTACTTATCATTTTTCTATTAACTTTTTTGCTAGTGAGTAAGAACATTAAGGGTTTAGTCCTAATAACAGGAACAACTTCAGGAGTTGGATTAAATACTCTAAAACCTCTATTGAGATTTGGATGGGAAGTTATAGCCGTCAATCGATCAAATAAAAGAGCGATTGCAATAGCTGAGGAATTTTTGACAAAAGACGAAATTAAAAATGTTCACTTTATAGAAATAGATCTTTCTAACTTGGATGATATAAGAAAAGGTTGCGATGAAATATTGGGAAGATTTAAAAATCCAATAAATTCCCTTATTTGTAATGCGGCAGTTTATAAGCCGAGATTAAAGAGACCTGAAAGATCTCCTCAAGGTTTTGAAAATTCTATGGCAGTTAATCATTTTGGACACTTTCTTATGATAAACCTGCTTATGGACAATATTTTATCTTCAGAAAGAGAAATTTTCTTAAATGGTAAATCTACTTTATTTAAGCCAAGAATAACAGTATTAGGAACTGTTACAGCTAATTATTCAGAACTGGGAGGGAGAATACCAATCCCTGCTCCAGCGGATCTAGGAGATTTATCTGGATTTAAAAATGGTTTTTTATCTCCAATAAGTATGGCGAATGGAAAGAAATTCAAACCTGGTAAGGCTTATAAGGATAGTAAACTTTGCAATATGGTGACTGTTCAGGAATTATCAAAAAGATATCCTGCAGAGAAAATCATCATTAATTCTTTATATCCTGGATGTGTTGCTGACACTAAACTTTTTAGAGACACACCTTGGATATTTAGATTTCTTTTCCCTATATTTCAAAAATTCATAACAAGAGGATATGTGTCTCAAAGATTGGCAGGAGAGAGGGTCGCTCAAATTGCAACCTATAAAGAATTTGCTAAACCATCAGTACATTGGAGCTGGGGAAATCGTCAAAAAACTGGCAGAAAAGCTTTTTCTCAAAAGTTGTCAAAAAGAATAATTGATAAGCAGACCTCTAAACAAACTTATGATCTAACAAGAAAATTGGTTGGATTAGATTAATTAAAACTAATCAAATCCTAATAAATCAAAAATTTCTCTATCTTTAAGGGGATTTCCTTCTAAAGGTTCTACGTTTTCAAGCATATTTTTGGCAAGAGATAAATATTCATTTTGAACTTCAATGACGTCTTCAGTTGGTTCCATTTCAAAGATGGTACATTTTTTTAGTCTTGATCTTCTAATAGCATCTACATCTTTAAAATGAGCCATAGTTTTTAAACCTGTTCTTTCATTAAATTTATCAATTTGGTCAGTATCTTTTGATCTATTTGCTACTACCCCACCTAATCTGACTTTGTAATTTTTTGCTTTTGCTTTAATTGCTGAGACTATTCTATTCATAGCGAATATTGAATCGAAGTCATTAGCAGTAACAATTAGACAGTAATTTGCATGTTGCAATGGAGCTGCAAATCCCCCGCAAACGACGTCTCCAAGGACATCAAAAATAACAACGTCAGTATCTTCTAATAAATGATGTTCTTTTAATAGCTTAACTGTCTGACCAGTTACATATCCACCGCATCCTGTACCAGCAGGAGGGCCTCCACTTTCCACGCACATTACGCCATTAAAACCTTCAAACATGAAATCGTTTGGCCTCAATTCCTCACTATGAAAATCTACTTCTTCGAGAATATCGATAACTGTAGGTACCATTTTGTGTGTCAAAGTGAAAGTGCTATCGTGTTTTGGATCGCATCCAATTTGTAAAACCTTTTTACCCAATTTTGAGAATGCTGCAGAAAGGTTTGATGATGTAGTTGATTTCCCGATACCGCCCTTTCCGTATACGGCAATAACTAAAGCCCCTTCTTCAATATTTATTTTTGGATCTTGCTTTACTTGAACACTCCCTTCCCCATCAAGAGGTTTATTTATAGTACTTGTCATTTAAAGCTGGAATTTACACGTTAATACTTATATTCTTGCAGGTATATGCCTCCTAGAATGCATTTCTCAACAAATAGTTATTTATTAAGATTAAAGATACAAGATATATGTTTATAACTAAATATTCTAGACTTTTTTATTTGTTTCCTGAGTGAAAATACTCATGCCTAAATAACATTTTATTTGTAAGAATCAACCAAAAAAAGCTTTTGCGTCGTAGAGGGTCTCATCATTAATTTCAGGAAGACCTTTTGATAGAGCATATTTTTCTGTATTTGATTTAACTTTACCTCTCACAAAAAATGGTACTTTTGTAAGTTCTGCTTTTCCAGATTCTGTCCAAAGAATACTTTTTTCTTCTTGAATACTTATATTACTTTGATCGTGCTTAGTTTCTTTATTATCAGGAGCATTAGTCGCAGTATGTCCTAGATGACTTTGATGACCGTCAACAAACTCAAAATCATGTTTGAACATATCAATAAGATGCTCTTCTAATCCCATCATTAGAGGATGAACCCAATCGTCAAAAATCACATTTGCTCCTTCCCATCCCATTTGAGGACTATATCTAGCTGGGACATCCTGGACATGCATTGGGGTACTTATCACTGCACATGGAATACCAAGTCTTTTTGCGCTATGCCTTTCCATTTGAGTACCTAAAACCAATTCAGGGGATGCTTTTTTCATGGCATCTTCAACTTCTAGGTAGCTATTAGTTATTAGTGCTTCTATATTTAAATCCTTAGCTGCAGCTCTTACTTGTCTTGCCATTTCTCTACTGTAGGTTCCTAGGCCTACAACTTCAAAGCCTAATTCATCTTTGGCAATTTTGGCAGCTGCGATTGCATGAGTACCGTCACCAAATATAAAAACCCTTTTCCCCGTCAAATAATTTGAATCAACTGACTTTGAATACCATGGGAGCTTTGACTTGTGCTCTAGTTCTTCTTTATTCGTTAAAGGGAGGTCAAGCTTTTCATGTACTTCATGAATAAAATTAATTGTATTTTTTATACCAATTGGAATAGTAGTGGTATATTCCATTCCGCAATTACGCTTAAGCCATTCACAAGAAATCTCAGCAATCTCATGATATAGGCAAACATTAATATCAGCATCAGTTAATCTCTCAATATCTTCTGGGCTTGAACCGAGTGGTGCAACAACATTAGTATCAATACCTTGCTCTGAAAGTATACGTTGAATCTCGATTACATCATCTCTGCATCTAAATCCTAATAATGTAGGGCCTAATATATTAACTTTAGGTCTTCGACCTAAAGACTTCCATCTTTGAGGGTTGATTTTATCAATTTCATTTACCTTATCTTTTAATAGAGTTCTAATTATTTGATAAAAGGTTTCTGAAGCTCCCCAGTTTTCTTTTTTGCTGTAGGCAGGAAGTTCAAGGTTAACAATTGGAATATCAAAACCCATACCCTTAGCAAGAGCACCTGGCTGATCTTGTATTAGTTCAGCAGTACAACTTTCTCCTACTAAAAGGGTTTTTGGTTTAAATCTTTCAACTGCCTCAGTAATATTCCTTTTAACTAATTCGGCGGTATCTCCTCCTAAATCTCTAGCTTGAAACGTTGTATAAGTTACAGGAGGTCTCTGACCTCTTCTCTCAATCATTGTAAAAAGGAGATCTGCATAAGTATCTCCTTGAGGAGCATGAAGTACGTAATGAATGTCTTTCATTGATGAAGCCACTCTCATTGCACCTACATGAGGAGGGCCTTCATATGTCCAAAGAGTTAATTCCATAATTTAATGAGTCGCTAATGTTTTGGATGTAAGTATTTGATTCCTTTTTAAAGGTCTTGAGAAAAGTCCAGCTAAGTCAGCTGCTTGATCAATTCCGTGGATTGGGCTAAATACCATTTCTATGGACCATTTTGTACTAATACCCTCTGCTTCCAGTGGGTTGGCTAAACCCATTCCACAAACTACCAAGTCAGGACTAGAAGCTCTAACACGATCAAGTTGTTTCTCTACATGCTGACCTTCAACTATTTTTGTATCATCCGGTAATAAATTAAGCTCCTCATCCATCAAATCTTTATTTAAATAGGGAGTTCCAACTTCAATTAGCTCCATTCCACATTCGTTATGTAAAAATCTTGCTAATGAAATCTCAAGTTGTGATTCAGGTAAAAGGAATAATTTTTTTCCTCTTAATATTTCAGTATGTTTTTCTAGTGCCTGCCTAGCTCTATTAGCTAAAGGAGCAATTACCTCATGAACTTTTAGTTCATGAATTTTAAAAGCCTCTGCCGCAGATAAAAACCATTTTGTGCTGCCCTCTACACCTAATGGAAACGGAGCATAAATTATCTCACAACCACGATGCTTAAGGTCCCTGACCGTATCACTTAAATATGGTTGAGTTAATAGAACCTTTGTGTTCTTCCCAATTTTTGGTAATTCAGTTGATTGTCTGGGAGGAAAACTTTCAACATTAGTTATCCCAATTTGATTGAAGATCTTCTTGAATCTATCTTCGACATTATTAGCTAATGTGCCGACTAATAATAATTTTTCATCATCTGTAGATTCCATTAAGGGGACAAGAGCTTTTAATGCGCCATCTTCTCCTTGTGTAAATGTAGTTTCGATTCCACTACCTGAGTAGTTCACAAACCTTACTTGACCTAAAAATCGTTTGTTTAATTTCTCAGCAACAGTTGCAAGATCAAGCTTAATAACTTCGCTAGGGCAAGAACCAACTAGGAAAAGAGTCTTTATTTCAGGTCTCCTAGAAATAAGATCATTTACTACTCTATCGAGTTCTTCGTGAGCATCGGCAAGACCCGCAAGATCTTTTTCTTCAAGAATAGCTGTACCAAATCTTGGTTCAGCAAAAATCATTACCCCAGCAGCACTCTGGATTAAATGTGCGCATGTTCTTGATCCAACAACCAGAAAAAATGCGTCTGGCATTCTTCGGTGTAACCAAACTATTGAAGTTAGTCCACAAAAGACTTCCCTTGGCCCTGTTTCTTTATTAAATTCTACTTTACTCATTAAAAATATTTAGAGCTTATCCTTTAAGCTTGCATAAACTTTTTAATTTAAGAAAGTAATTAATAAGTTCTCTTACAAAATGCACACATTTAAAAAACTTATATGAATGTTTAAATACTTAAATGAGAATTATTAAATAGATTTTTTACAAGTGTTGTTAATTTCTGTAGAAGGAATTCCCTTGACTTGTTTTTGAAATCCTCCATACATTTCTAGCTATTTTTGTAGCTAATAATCCTGCTCTTTCTAACTTAGATTTCCCGGGCTTTGCTCCAATTAAAGCTGTAACTTCTGAAGTCGATAAGGGTGCTCCGGTATCAATAGCTAATTGCGTTAATTCCAATCTATCCCTAAGGTTCTTAAGATTTACTTTCTCTATTTTATCTTCTTCTAACCAACTAAAAGATGGGTCTTTCTGAGATAGTTTTTGCATCAAGCTTAAACTTACTAATCCAAGAGTTTGATCAGGAGTTAATTCTTTTTCAATACCAGAAATATTTGGTTCTTTTTTTTGAGATGTTCCCATAAAAATGCATATCTTTTACTTGAAGTTATCGTTTTGTGGGAAGCATGCAAGTAAATTTAATAGAAAAAATGAACCATTATCCGTTATAGTCGCGTGAATGGAACCAACTTCTAGCTTTAACAGAGGGGAACGGAAAAGATCGAGTTCTCTTGTCACAGGATCTGAGGTGCAATCTCAGGCCAGTGGCGCGAGCTGTTTTATTACTACTGATTCAGAAAAGTCTTTGGTATCCAGACAAGCAAGTCAAGTTGAGCAAATCGAGTTAAGAACATATGTTTTTTTAGATTCTCTGCAACCTCAATTAGCTGCATACATGGGAACTGTTAGTAGAGGTTTTTTACCTATTCCAGGTGATTCATGTCTTTGGATGGAAGTTTCTCCTGGGATGGCAGTTCATAGAGTCACTGATATTGCATTAAAAGCAAGTAATGTAAGACTTGGTCAGATGATTGTTGAAAGAGCATTTGGATCTCTTGCTCTTTACCATAAAGATCAAAGTACAGTTTTACATTCTGGAGATGTTGTTCTAGATGCTATTGGAAGTGAAGTTCGAAAAAGAACAAAACCTTCAACAAGTTGGACTGAAGTTATTCGAGCTATTACTCCAGATCATGCCGTTTTAATAAATAGACAAAACAGAAGTGGATCAATGATTCAATCTGGAATGAGCATGTTCATATTAGAAACCGAACCAGCTGGTTATGTTTTAAAAGCAGCAAATGAAGCTGAAAAAGCATCTAATATAACCGTTGTTGATGTTAAAGCAGTTGGAGCTTTTGGTAGGTTAACTCTTGCTGGGAAAGAAGGGGATGTAGAAGAAGCCGCAGCTGCTGCTATAAGAGCAATTGAAGAAATTTCAAATTATTGAAAATTTTTTAATTTAAACCAATTTCTTTTTTTAAAAAAGGCGACATCATTTTTGCAGCTTTACCCCTACTACCTAATTTACTTAGTTGTGATTGTGAAAGATCTCCATAAACACAGTTAGCTTCTTTAACCCAAAAAATAGATTCGAATTCCCCATTTGGGTATTTTGGATTTTTAAGAATTTCTCCCCAGCATATTCCAGTTGTATCCTTAACTAAGTTTCCTGAGGGATCGCACAAAACCATACAACTTATAAATCTTGCGCTTCTATAAGGACTATCGGAAAGTTCCTTAATCAATTTTTTAATTTTTTCAGCGTTGTTTTTGGCATACCTAGCAGAATATATCCCTGGTCGACCATCTAAAATATCTACTTCAAGACCAGAGTCATCAGCTAATGCCCAAGTTTTTGTCTCTAAGGAAGCTGCCTTGGCTTTTAGTAGTGCATTCTCAAAATATGTGTTTCCAGTCTCTTCGACATTTAAATATTCTGGTTGCTTATTTACCTTTAAAGACAGGACGTCTAGCATTTCCGAAATTTCAGAAACCTTTTTTTGGTTGCCACTTGCAATGGTGAGAACTGGAAGGTTCAAAACAGAATAAATTTATTGTGAATATTATCTTACTTCAAAGGTTGATACGGAGACAGGAAAGGTTGAACATTCCACACCTGTGTAGACAGGGCCCGTCTCGTACGGAAATAACATAATGTAAATTTTTTATTAACACAACAGTATGTTTTGATGTACTAACTAATTTCTATAAGTATTGATATATCAATAGTACCAAGGGTCATAAGTTTATCTTATGAATGATAGAAAAAACATTAATGGAGATTTTATCGAAAATGCTTGACTTATAACTACTAAATGAAGCATTCTTCGGATTGAACATTCCACATTTAGTAATTTAGTAGGCAATGGCTACAGAAACAATGGGTATCGCTCTCGGCATGATCGAGACACGCGGACTTGTACCTGCAATTGAAGCAGCAGACGCAATGACCAAGGCAGCAGAAGTTCGCCTTATTGGTCGTGAATTCGTTGGTGGCGGTTATGTCACAGTATTAGTTAGAGGCGAAACAGGCGCAGTTAACGCAGCTGTAAGAGCTGGTGCTGATGCTTGTGAAAGAGTTGGTGACGGTTTAGTCGCAGCTCACATTATTGCTCGTCCTCATAGAGAAGTTGAACCTGCTCTTGGTAATGGTGAATTTCTTGGTCAAAAGGACTAATTAAGTAAAGCAAGATTTATGAATTTTGCACAATAATTATTTTCCCTACACAGACCTAAATTTATCCTTATGAGTAAGAAGTATGATGCAGGGGTAAAGGAGTACAGAGATACCTACTGGACTCCTGAGTATGTACCCCTAGACACCGATTTACTAGCCTGTTTCAAATGTACAGGCCAAGAAGGTGTTCCAAGAGAAGAAGTTGCAGCGGCTGTTGCGGCTGAATCTTCAACAGGTACTTGGTCAACAGTTTGGTCCGAGTTACTTACAGACTTAGAATTTTATAAAGGACGTTGTTATCGAATAGAAGACGTTCCTGGAGATCCTGAAGCTTTTTATGCTTTTATTGCATATCCTTTAGATCTTTTTGAAGAAGGTTCTATCACAAACGTATTAACATCTCTAGTTGGAAACGTTTTTGGATTTAAAGCTTTAAGACATTTACGTCTAGAAGATATAAGATTCCCAATCGCTTTCATTAAGACTTGCGGTGGTCCACCAAATGGAATCGTAGTTGAGAGAGATCGTTTAAACAAATACGGAAGACCTCTTCTTGGTTGTACCATTAAACCTAAATTAGGATTATCTGGTAAAAACTATGGTCGAGTTGTATATGAGTGTCTTAGAGGCGGTCTTGATTTAACGAAGGATGATGAGAATATTAATTCTCAACCATTCCAGCGTTGGAGAGAAAGATTTGAGTTTGTTGCAGAGGCGGTTAAGCTTGCTCAGCAAGAAACTGGAGAAGTTAAAGGTCACTATTTAAACTGTACTGCTAACACTCCTGAAGAACTCTATGAAAGAGCCGAATTTGCAAAAGAACTAGATATGCCAATCATCATGCATGATTACATAACTGGTGGTTTTACTGCAAATACTGGATTAGCAAACTGGTGTCGTAAAAATGGCATGCTTCTGCATATTCATAGAGCTATGCATGCTGTTATAGATAGACATCCAAAGCATGGTATCCACTTCAGAGTTCTAGCAAAATGTTTGAGACTCTCCGGAGGAGATCAATTACATACTGGAACTGTTGTTGGAAAACTAGAAGGTGATCGTCAAACAACTCTTGGTTACATCGATAACTTAAGAGAGTCATTTGTTCCTGAAGATAGGTCAAGAGGTAACTTCTTTGATCAAGATTGGGGTTCAATGCCTGGAGTGTTTGCCGTCGCATCAGGTGGTATTCACGTTTGGCATATGCCTGCACTTTTAGCGATTTTTGGAGATGATTCTTGTCTTCAGTTTGGTGGAGGAACACATGGTCATCCATGGGGTTCAGCTGCTGGAGCTGCAGCTAACAGAGTCGCTTTAGAAGCTTGTGTTAAAGCACGTAATGCAGGTCGCGAAATTGAAAAAGAGAGTAGAGACATTCTTATGGAAGCTGCTAAGCATAGTCCTGAATTAGCTATTGCTCTTGAAACTTGGAAGGAAATCAAGTTTGAGTTTGATACCGTCGACAAGCTTGACGTTCAAGGTTAAACCAAATTTCAAAATTGAGGAGATTCTTTTTCTCCTCAAACTTCTATAAATCTCGTACTATTTCGAGTAATTTTCATTCACATTTAGATTAATTATGCCTTTCCAGAGCACAGTAGGCGACTATCAAACAGTTGCAACCCTGGAAACATTCGGTTTCTTACCACCGATGACCCAGGAAGAAATATATGATCAAATTGCATACATAATTGCTCAAGGTTGGAGTCCTGTTATTGAGCATGTTCACCCTAGTGGAAGTATGCAAACTTATTGGTCTTATTGGAAACTCCCATTCTTTGGGGAAAAAGATCTTAACTTGGTTGTAAGTGAATTAGAGGCATGTCATAGAGCATACCCTGATCATCACGTGAGAATCATCGGCTACGATGCTTATACTCAAAGCCAAGGAACAGCTTTTGTCGTTTTCCAAGGACGCTAAATCTACTTAATGTAGTAAATACCTTTCTCCAAAAAAAATTGGAGAAAGTTTTTTTAAAAGAGTTTTTTAAAGAGTTTTAAATTTGAAGATTATGTCAAAAAAAACCAGTAGAGAGATTGCACTAGAAAGAAGAAAGGCGATGAGTGATAGCGGTAAAAAAGCTGCTGCTTATTCTTCGACTACTCAAGATAGAGTTCGATCTTCTCAAGACATACAGATTTCTGGTACTCAGTCTTCTTCTAATAATCAAAATATTATTAAACCCGCTACAAAACATATTCCAAAAACTAAGGTAAATAGAAAGTCTTCTTCAACAACTTTATCTGCTAAAGAGTTAGTTATAGAGAGAAGAAAAGCAATGTCTACTCATGGTAAATCAGCTATAGCTTCATCTGATAGAACTCGTACTGATTTTAAAAAAGAAATTTCTGTAAACGAAGTCAAACCAACTGTTGTTGAAAATCAAGAAATGAAAAACTCAAATAATACAGAAACTAAAACACTAAAACCAAACGTTAAAAGAAGAATTAATCAAAAGAGAAAGCCTATCGCTAATACAAGTAGAGATATTGTTTTAGCCAGAAGAGAAGCTCAATCTAAGCATGGTAAATCAGCATCTAAACAAAATACTAGTGCAGCTTCTCTAGCTAGAAGGGGAGATCCAGATTTAAGTAGTAGAGAAATTTCTCAGAGAGTAAGAGAATTAAGAAGTAAAACCGGTGCTACAGGTAGTAATAAAGGTAATGGTAAATGTAGACCATGTGGTCCAAATAAAAATGGAGCCAAACAAAATATTGCTGATGCAAGTTGGAAAGTTGGCAAAAGTGAAACTGATTCAGGTCAAATAGTTACTGGAACACAAGCCAATAGATCTATAAAAACTACAGGTAATGAAGCAAGTACATGTAGAACAGTTACTGGTACCCAATATATGGGAGCAGATGTGATTGATCAATTTTGTCAAGATAGACCAAGTTATAAACAACCACTAAGATCTACTGTTACCTCAACAACATCAGGTAATAAAGTAACTGGGAATGAAGTTGGTAGATCTGAGAGGGTCACAGGGGATGAGCCAGGAACTTGTAAAAACCTAACAGGTACAGAATATGTATCTGCTAATCAATCGCAGAAGTATTGTGGTGAAGTTCCAAAAAATCCTTCAAAGGTTAAACATAGTACTACAACTGATGGATTAAAAGTTTCTGGATCTCTTCCTGGTAGATCAACCCTAGTTACTGGAGATGAATCAGGTTCTGGACATCAATTAACTGGAGATCAATATCTTGGCTCTGAGCCAAATCCAAAAGGTAAAGCATTTGAAAAAGTAGGCATTTACAACACTCTTAATGGCAATAATGTAACTGGTACAGGGGTAGGAAGATCAGACCTTATGACAGGTAATGAACATGGGAGTTGTAAAAATGTAACTGGTGATGAGTACATAGGATCTCAGCAATATGAGAAGTTTTGCGGTTCAAAACCCAAACCAGAAGCTAGGAAAGTTGGTTTAAGTCTTTCTTCAAAGTCTAATTTGATAAGTGGGACTATGACAGGAAGATCAAAAACAGTAACTGGAGATGAACCAGGCTCTTGCAAAGTGTTAACAGGAACACCATACGCAGGCTTAGATCAGATTAATGAGAATTGTAGTACTGAAACTTCTGAAGATGTGAAATCCCGAGCAACAGTTAATTCTGGAAATAATTCCAATGCCAGACTTACAGGCCAGCAACCAGGAATTGGCGGAGTAATGACAGGGGCGAAGAAAGGTGCTTGTAAGAATCTGACAGGAACTCCTTATATTGGAGGAGATCAGTTCTCGAAAACTTGTGATAATCCTCCAGATGATAATGAGTATGCGAATCCGGAAAAGTCAGCAGGTAATTCTTGGAACGAATTTTCTGTTAAGTCACCATCGAGAGAAAAATATTCCGAAAAAAATACTCAAGGCGTTACCGGTAATGAATATGAAAATGGTTCAAAGATAACAGGACCTTTTGATATGGCTGTAGATAAAGTCACTGGAACTGAAAAATTTAGATTCGAACCGAATAAAAATATTACTTATAAACAAAAAATGCAAATTGAAGAGGCAGATCGTGCTGCAAAGACACCAGAAAAAAGAGTTGCATCTAGGATTACTGGTGAGGGACAATCTGTGGGAAACGTAACTGGCGATGATTGGGATCGCGGTGATAAGGTAACAGGAACAGAGGGAGCTTCTTCTAGAAAGAGAAATCCATCAAGAGCAGGAAATATGAGTGCAATGCCCCCTTTAGAAGTTAAAAGAAATGAGGAAACAGAAAAACCAGATTTCTTGATAACTGGATCTAGTGGTAATACTCGTGATGGACAACTTGTTACCTTTTCAGGTGGTGCCAGAGGTTAAGTAAATAATGCCTTTAAGAGGACTGGCTAAAGCCAAGAACTTCACATTGGGGCCAACAGCTCCAATGAAAACTTTTACTGAAAATATTCATATACACACTAAAAAATCAAATGATATAAAAAATCCTGGAAAGTCTCATGAATTAACTAATAATATTCAAAATGAAAATTTATATAGGTATGAAAGCAAAATAAAAAGTGATTTTGACGAAATTGTTCCAACTCTAAAGGAAATTGCTCGAATACAACATCATAAAGATTTTATAAATATGGCTCAGAAAATATCAAGAAAAAATTTAGGAATAGATTTACCCCTTCATATATTAGATAAATCTTGGGTTAAACCTCTTGATATGAGAGCTCTATATGCATGGTGTGCTTTTAAACAACATGAGAAACTAAGTGACAATTTTTTTAAAAATGATCCTCTTGAAGGTGCTTCTGGTAGTAATAGTGCCCAAGACTTTGAAAAACTTCTTTTAGATTGTGGAATACATTTACTTGATATAACTCCTTGTTCAGATGGGCGATTAGCTCATTCAGTGGCATATGTTATGAGAATACCTTTTAGTTCAGTAAGAAGAAGATCCCACGCTGGGGCACTTTTTGATATTGAAAATACAGTAAATAGATGGGTAAAAACTGAACATAAAAGATATAGAGAGAATATCCCTAATGAAGCTCATAAAGATACCAGATACTTAAAAGTTGTAACTTATCATTTCAGTTCTGTAGATCCTTTGCATCAGGGATGTGCAGCTCATGGGAGTAATGACAAGTTAGCTGCAGAAGAAGGTAGAAATAAACTCTATGCTTTCAAAGAGGCTGTAGAGAATAGCTTTTGCTGCGGAGCATCTGTGGAGTTAATGTTAATTGGACTTGATACAGACACTGATTCACTAAAAATACATTTGACAACTAATGATGGGAATATAGATTTAGAAAAAACTATTTCTACTTTAGAAATTTATAACTCAACAATAAACTTTTCTAAAGATGATTCTGAGAGAGAAATATGTCAGATAATTTCTCAACAATCTTCAAAAGATAAACTCCAAGGAATAGAAAAGTTTATCTATAAATTAGTTATTAATAATATTTCTCAAATTGATTATGTGAAAAATTTTCATAATGGCTCTTATAATGATATTGGTCATGCTGAGAGATTTATTGGTGTTGGTATAGGTTTCAAAGAAGTACATCTCAGGAATTTAACTTATTTTTCTCATTTAGATACTGTCGAAGAAGGGGCGCCAGATTTAGATGTAGGAGTGAAGATTTTTACTGGATTAAATGTTTCAAAAGATCTACCTATTCCAGTAGTTATAAGATTTGATTACTCTGGCAAAGTACCTGGTGCAAAAGAGAGAGCAATAAAAGATTGTGAAAGAGTTAATAATGCGATATCAATTAGATATAAAAATTTAGTTGATCAAGGTTTGTTACATACTTGCTCTACTATTAGAGATAGGGACAACATTCATTCCGCCCAAATTATTGGAATGTCTTTAGATAAAAAAACAGAGGAGGCTCACTAGTTATGTTGATTTGCAAGGTTGTGAAACCACTTGTATCTACCAATAGGATTCCTGGTTTTGAACATAAACATCTACAGGTTGTTTTGGATGGATCCTCAAGTAAGGTTGCAGTAGATGCTGTTGGCTGTAAGCCAGGAGATTGGGTTATTTGTGTCGGAAGTTCTGCTGCTAGAGAAGCTGCAGGAAGCAAATCTTATCCAAGTGACTTAACGATTGTTGGAATAATAGATCATTGGGATCCTGATAACTCAAAAAATTAGGAGGACAGAAATCGTGGAAATAATGAAGGTATTAGGAAGGATGGTATGTACTCA
Source organism: Prochlorococcus marinus str. MIT 9302 (assembly GCF_000759975.1). Lineage (GTDB taxonomy): Bacteria > Cyanobacteriota > Cyanobacteriia > PCC-6307 > Cyanobiaceae > Prochlorococcus_A > Prochlorococcus_A marinus_M. Next base: position 192,318 of record NZ_JNAM01000010.1, read on the forward strand.
AAGAGTCGCTGGCTTGGGTCATATGAATTTAAGAATTTTGGAAAATAATAAGGGAAAGAAATTAGTTGCTGTTGATCCTGTTGGTGCTAGAGAAGGTAACTGGGTTTTTACTGCTAGTGGCTCGGCTGCGAGATTTGCTTGTCCTAATCCAGAAGTTCAAACTGATTTAACAATTGGAGGTATTATTGATTATTGGGAGAGTGATTAAAATTTTTAACTTAAAAAAGTTTATTGAGAAACTTTGCTCACTGTATAGTGTAATTAGTCTTGAATAAAGAATTTAATGTGGAATGAAAGAGAATCACCTTTGAGGATTGAAAAAAGATTTGAATTTGAGGAATACTCAAAAATCAGTAAATTTATCAAGAAAATTGAGGAATTATGTAAAGAAAAGGATATTTATCCAAATATTAGCTTTGGTAAGAATTTTGTTAGTCTTACAATTTTTTTAGATAATAAAAAAATATCTGATAATGAAAAAGATTTTTCAAAGTATATAGATAATTTTTATTTAGAAGATTAATCCCTTTTAATAATTATTAGGTTTGGCAATATCTCTTTTAATTAAAGCCATTAAATATGTAGGTGCTTTATATCTTCCTGGCAAACATCTATTTAAAGTTTCGAGATGCCCCCAACAAACTGTCTTTTCTATATCTTTAACTGAGTTACCTTTTAAAATTAATAATCTAAGAGCTTTACAAAATAAAGGATAACCTGCTTCTAATTCATCTATATTAAGCTTTGCTGCCGACATAGACCAATAAGAAATAACCAATTAATAATCTATACAAATATGGTGCAGAATTGGATCATATTTCAAATTTCTCAATAATTAGAAATTAATCTAGAAATGCAACGCAATCTATTTCAACTAAAACCCCTTTGGGTAAAGATGAAACTTCTACACAGGCCCTTGCGGGAGGATTTTCTACGTTGAAAAAGTCGCTATATATCTTATTGACAATTTGAAAATTACTTAAGTCGGTTAAATAAATAGTTGTTTTCACTACATCCTCTATATTTGCTCCACCAGCTTTAAGAACTGCTGAGAGATTTTTTAAAACTTGAATAGTTTCCTTCTCTATATCACCCAAACATGTTATTTCATTTGTAGCTGGATCTATAGCAATTTGACCAGAACAATAAATAAAACCCGCAGCTTTTATTGCTTGATTATAAGGTCCGACTGGATCTGGAGCATTAGATGTTTTAATTACTTGCTTAGAGGACATTTGTTTAAGATGATACCTATCTATTTAAACCCATAAATCTTTATTTTCTCTTAAAAAAGTAAATTCTTTTAAATTTTTTGCTCTTAAGAAAAGGTTTATTTTTATTTCTTCATCTAGTAAAAATGGAATTGTTAATTCGTTAATAGAAAGTTTTTTTTCAACTTGCAAAAGTTTATTTTTTATATCTTGATCTTTAGGTTTTAGATTCAATGCCCACAATAGATTTGCCTTGGTATATTCATGAGCACAATATATTAAGGTATTTTTTGGTAAAGACTTTATTCTTTCTAGAGAAGAGTACATTTGTTGATAAGTTCCTTCAAAAATTCTTCCACAACCTCCTGAAAATAATGTATCACCAATAAAAAGAACAGGATTTTTACCATTCAAAAAGAAGGCGATATGTGAGCTTGTATGCCCTAATACTTCAATTATTTTTACTTCTTCACCTAAAATATTCAAATTTTCTCCATCCTCTACAGATATATTTTGAAAAGGTATTCGCTTTTTTTCTTTGGAAGAAGCAATCACCTTAACATTTGGCCATCTTTTAATAAGATCTTTTGTTCCTCCAATATGATCTGAATGATGATGAGTTTGCAAAATAGCTTTTAACTTGAAATTGTTTTCTTCTATATATCTAATCACTGGTTCGTGTACAGATGGATCTACAACTACTACTGATGAATCTTTCTCCCATAACCAAATGACATTATCACTTAAAACTCTGAGTCCAATTATATTTTGAGCTTTATTAAATTCCATTGTTAACTTAGAATGAAGAATTCTTGTAAGAAATTAATCTATGATTACTATAGCTTTACCAAAAGGAGCTCTGTTAGAAGATTCAATTTCAATTTTTAAAAGGGCAGGGTTAGATTTTTCTGATGCTTTAAATGATAATAATAGATCATTAACATTTGAATCAAATTGCAAACGGGCTAAAGCTTTATTGGTAAGAAATGGAGATGTTCCTGTTTATGTAAGTTATGGACAGGCTGATTTAGGTATTGTTGGATATGACGTTTTAAGAGAATCTGAATTAAAAGTCGCAAAGTTACTAGATTTAGGATTTGGGGGTTGTCATATGTCATTGGCGGTTAAGAAAAATAGCAATTATTTAAAACCAACTGATCTGCCTGCCAATTGTAAAGTAGCAAGTAAATTTACAAAAACAGCAAGATCTTATTTTGATGAATTAAATATACCTGTAGAAATAGTTCATTTAACAGGATCTGTAGAGCTTGGCCCCATAACAGGTATGGCAGAGGCAATAGTTGATTTGGTGGCAACAGGAAAGACTCTTAAAGAAAATGGTTTAATTAAAATTGATGACCTTTTTTACTCAACTGCAAGACTAATTGGAAATCCTTTATCTATGAGGTTAGATGATAATTATCTCAAAGATACGATTTTATCAATAGAATCAACTAATGGTTTATAGAAGATTAGCTAAATGTTTTTCAATGATTTTAGAAGGATTAAAAAGTTAGGTAAATATTTAACTAAAGATAAAAAATCAATCTATTTAATCTTAATAGTTTTGTTACCCGTGTCTTTCTCTGGCGCTATTCAACCACTATTGGTAGGTCAAGCAATTACTATTCTTAAAAAAGAAAGTACTGATGTTTGGCTAAGTAAAACTTTCTTTGGACAGTCAATAAATGCCATAATCTTAACTTTATTTGTAACTGTTCTTTTTAGGTTGGTTTTGCAAGGATATCAAACATACAATATCCAAGCAGTGGGTCAACGTTTGACAGCAAGGATAAGAAGAGAACTTTTTGATCATTCAATATCTTTATCTCTTAAGTATCACGATAAGATGCCTGTAGGAAAATTGTTAACGAGATTAACAAATGATGTTGATGCTTTAGCCGAGGTTTTTGGGAGTGGGGCAGTTGGTGTTATTGCTGACTTTGTAAGTTTGATAGTAATTTCTTTGACAATGCTTTCAATTGATCGAGGACTTGCTATTTTATTACTCTTAACTCAAATACCGGTTTCATATTTTATTATATGGCTTCAAAAACGCTATAGAAAGGCCAATTATCAAGTAAGAGAAGAATTATCTCAACTCAACTCTGATTTTCAAGAAAATCTTCAAGGTCTAGAAGTCGTTCAGATGTTCAGAAGAGAGGCTTTCAATAGCAAGAAATTTTCAAATACTGGAGTTGCTTATAAGAAAGCAGTAAATGGAACAATATTTTATGACAGTAGCATTTCGGCATTTATAGAGTGGATTTCGCTTGCTGCAGTTTCCTTGGTTTTAGCAGTTGGAGGTTATCTTGTTACCTCTGGAAATATTGGTTTAGGGACATTAACAACTTTCATTTTATATTCCCAAAGACTCTTTGAACCCTTAAGACAGCTTGCAGAAAGATTTACTCAGATTCAAGGAGGTCTTACAGCTGTTGAGAGAATAAATGAATTATTGGATGAAGAAATTCAGATTAAAGACTCTGTTTCCTCAAAAGATTTTTCAGAAGATGCTCAAAATGTAAATAAGGAATTTAAGGGTAAAATTGAATTCAAGAATGTTAATTTCTTCTACAATGAAGGAGAGCATATCCTAAAGGACCTATCTTTCTTGATCAATCCAGGAGAGCATGTGGCTTTCGTAGGCCCAACTGGTTCAGGTAAAACGACCATAATTAGATTGTTATGTAGATTGTATGAACCTCAATCAGGCAAAATTTTAATTGATGATATTGATATAAAAGATATTCCTATAGCAACCCTTAGAAATATGTTGGGAGTAGTTCTACAAGATACTTTTATCTTTAGTGGAAATGTTGCAGATAATTTGAAACTAAATACGAATATAGACAATCTTGAATTAGAAAATCTTTGTAATGAATTAGGATTAAATAGTTTATTAAAAAAATTACCAGAAGGTTTGAACACTTTTCTTAGAGAAAGAGGTGGGAATCTCTCTTCTGGAGAAAGACAACTGCTTTCAGTAGCTCGAGTAGCAATTAGAAATCCTGTTGTTTTGATAATGGATGAAGCAACAGCGTTTATGGATCCATCTACAGAAGCTACTTTGCAGAAAGATCTTGAAAGGATTCTGACAAAAAGAACAGCATTAGTAATAGCTCATAGACTAGCAACGATTGAAAGTTCTGATAAGATTTTAGTCTTAAAAGGGGGATCATTAGTTGAAGAGGGAACGCATAATCAATTAAGAATGAAAAAGGGCTTATATTTTCAGCTCTCTGAGCTTCAGCAAAAAGGATTTGCGAATTTTTAATGATTTTTAGAAACCAAGGTTCATCAATAAAAAAATCGAACAGTATATCTGGAGATAAACTTTTGGATATTTATGGTTTAAATTCTTATGAATTCACTCAAAAAAATAAAGAAGAAATTTTTGTATGTAGTAAAAGTAAAGAGTTAGATCTAATAGACCTAGATCAACTTTTGCAAACTGTTGGTTGGAGCAGACGACCAATAAGAAGAGTTAAAAGAGCTTTGGATTTTAGTATTTTGGTGGTTGGTTTATGGCGTCATGATGATAAATTTCCTAGGCTAGTAGGCTTTGCAAGATGCACTGGCGATGGAATTCTAGAGGCGACAGTGTGGGATGTAGCGATTAATCCTATCTATCAAGGACTTGGATTGGGGAAAGAATTAATGAAATATATCCTAAAAGAATTAAAAAACATTGGCATTTCAAAAGTTACCCTTTTTGCTGATGCGGAAGTGGTTTCCTTTTACAAAAGACAAGGTTGGATATTAGAACCAAGAGGCTCTAAATGCGCCTTTTGGTATTCAAATTAATTATTTTTTATAATAATCAGAATATATAGATTTTAAAGATTCGCCATTTAACCACCTTCTTCTAAAGTTCCAATTCTTGATTGTTTGGAGAAAAATATTAGTTCTTTCCCATTTCCTTGGACTCGTAAAAATAGGTAAATTTAATTGCTTTAAATATTTTTTACTGTTTAATCTCATAAAAAAATCTAAGTCCTCCATTAAAGGAATATTTCTAAAACCATTATTCTTAAGATAAATTGATTTATGAATTATTAAACCTTGGTCTCCATAAGGTTGTTTAAAATATTTGCTTCTAAAATTAACAAGAATCTCTAGGACTCTGTAAATTATTTTTTTATTACTAATTTTAAATTTAAAATAGTAAATAAAATTTTTGTCTCCCTTAAAAACTGATTTTATTTTTGTAAACCAATCATGAGTTAATCTAGTGTCAGCATGTAAAAATATTAGCCATTCTCCTTTTGAATTTTTAGCACCAATATCTAACTGTAAACCTCGATTTCTTTCTTGGGATTTATATACTTTTGCTCCATAAATATTTGCTACATCAATAGTTTTATCTTCACTACCACAGTCCACAATAAGAATTTCTCCCTCTTCCTGAATAATTGACAAGTCTGAAAGCAACAATGGCAAATTATTGGCTTCATTGATAGTTGGAATGATAATTGAAATTTTAGACAAATTGATTACTTCTATTTTCAATATCAATTATCGTATCTATATCTATTTTTTTATCTAACAACTTATATTTCAATTTTGTATGAGCAAAATTATTAATTGTATTTTGAAGAACATTTTCTTTGCTCCAACTAATATTGATAAAAGGTAAATATTGATGTTTTGATATTATTTCTGCTGATAAACCAATCAGCCAATAACCTCCATCATTAGATGGCCCTAGAACAAGATCATTTTGTTTTAGCTGTCTGATAGTATTTAATAAATCTAAATGACATAAATCTGGTAGGTCAGTTCCAACAAAAATAATATTTTTTATTTTATTTCGAGTACAAAATTTTTTATTGATAATTATTTGTCTTTTCATTTTTTCTCCCAGGCAGCCTCTACCCTGTAAATTAAACTTTTTAACACCTAATTCTTTACACCATCTTTTACAATTTCCCCCTCCTAAACCAGATATGGCTAAAGAAATATCTATTTGTTTGATTTTTTGGAGAGATTTGGCTACAGAAATAGTGTGGTTGGTCATCAAACTTTGCACTTTTGCAGAATTAATTTTTCCAATATCTTTTGCTAATCTTGTTTTGCATCTTCCAAAACCATGCCATTTTGCCATAATAATAAGTAATGCTTTATCCAATACTTCAGCAAGATTTATAATAATTATATGCCTATAAAAAAAATATAAAATTTATTCTTATAAATTTAGACTATTCTTTGTTAAGTAATTTTAAATTTGTCGTGATCTTGTGATTAGATAATGGCCAATTATTAAATTCCAACTAGATTAATAATCTAGAGAATAAAATTTTGCAAGCAACTAATCCTATTTGGGCGGAAGTTCAACAATTACTCCAAAAAACTTTAAGTAAACCTTCATTTGAGACATGGATAAGGCCTGCTAAATTTAATTGCTTTGAGAATGGCTTATTGACCTTAATCGCTCCAAATACATTTTCCAGCGATTGGTTAAGAAAGAATTATTGCGAAACTATTGAAAAAGCTGCAAAAGAAATTTGTGGCCATAATGTAAAAGTTGTTTTTAAGTCCGAAACAAATATAAGCAACGATATAACAAATAAAGAGAACATTAATGAACAGAAGGTTTATCATAAAACTAAATCTTTTTCTAAAAATAGCCAAGATAATTCTTCAAAAAATCGCTCTAAAAATCCTAATGGTCTAAATTTACGCTACGTCTTTAAAAGATTTGTTGTAGGTCCAAATAGTAGATTGGCCCATGCTGCGGCTTTAGCAGTAGCCGAATCTCCTGGGAGAGAATTCAATCCACTATTTATTTGTGGTGGAGTAGGTCTAGGTAAAACTCATTTAATGCAAGCAATAGGTCATTATCGAGTTGAAATAGATCCAGAAGCAAAAGTCAAATATGTATCTACAGAGACTTTCACTAACGACGTTATAAGTGGAATCAGAAGGGATGGAATGACTGCTATTAGAGATAAATATAGGAATGTAGATCTGATTTTAATAGACGATATACAGTTCTTAGAAGGTAAAGAGTATACACAGGAAGAATTTTTTCATACTTTTAACGCTCTTCATGAATCAGGAAGTCAAATAGTTATTGCAAGTGATAGGCCTCCAAATCAATTGTCGGGAATTCAAGAGAGATTAATTTCTAGGTTCTCAATGGGCATGACGGCTGATATTCAACCGCCTGACCTTGAGACGAGGACGGCTATCCTTCAAAAAAAGGCAGAACAAGAGAGGATGAGTCTTCCAAGAGATTTAATTCAATTTATAGCAGGAAGATTCACTTCGAATATTCGAGAATTAGAAGGAGCATTTACTAGAGCTGTTGCATTTGCTTCAATAACAGGCTTGCCAATGACAGTCCAATCAATCGCTCCAATGCTTGATCCTACTAGTGTTGGAGTAGTGGTAACTCCAAAACAAGTTATTAACAAAGTGTCCGATTTCTTTAAAGTTTCTATTGATGAATTGATTAGTTCAAGTAGAAGAAAACCAGTAAGTCAAGCTAGACAAATAGGCATGTATCTTATGAGACATGGAACAGATTTAAGCCTACCAAGAATTGGAGATGAATTTGGGGGGAAAGACCATACAACGGTTATGTATGCTATTGAACAAGTTGAAAGGAAATTGTCTACTGATCCTAATATTGCAAGTCAAGTTCAAAAAATAAGAGATTTACTTCAAATAGATTCAAGAAAAAATTTATAGTTTTACTATTAACTAGAAATGAAATTTATAGGATCTTGATCATATCTATGCCTGAAAGGTATCTTATCGATTTCATTGATATCACTGAGTGACTCAATTTTATTTAATGATTGCCTTAATAACCTCGCTGAAATGATTGGCATATCTCTAGGAACTGAGATTCTATTTTTTAAGTATTTTAAAGAGATTCCTGAAATTTTTTTAGGAATTAATACTTCACCTGTGATCATATGAGTCAAAGCTGATCTCAATGATTCCTCAAAGGATTCTTTATTGTATGGGTTTACTTTTAGTAAATTGTCTTTATGCTTTATCACTCTTTTAAGAGCAATTTTTGCGAAATATTTTGAATCATAATTTTTATTTAATTCATAATTACCTAGACCCTCTCCAGTATCAATTAGCTTAGAGAAAGTAATCTGTTGTTCATTGCATTCTTTATAACATCCTCCCATTTGTGGGGGTAAATCATGAGAATGAGTATGAAAATCTCCTTGAGTGCCTCTATAAGCACTTGTCCCTTCAAAAAGGGTAAGCCAGTTATCTATATGACGGTAATTAGATCTTAAATTAAACCCTTTAAAATAAATCAGTGATGCATTCATTCTCTCCATATAGGGAATAAAAATTATATCTCCAACACCTGGCTCTATATCACCCGTATTAGTTGCTGATGGATCAATATACCCTGATTTTGACCTACTTAAGATTTCATCGAGTTTAGAAATGGATTCTTTAAATCTTTTTTTTCTAAAAGAGTTATCTATAAAATTAAAGCTTTCTCGGCAGAGCCAATTACACCAGGATCTGAAAATTTCTCTTTCTAATTCTCGAATTTTGATAAGGTGACTAGATGTAATAAAAGATCCAAGTGCTCCAAATTTATTTTCTAAAAAAGCTATGATATCGTCGCTTTCAGTTATAACTTGCCCTTTAAATTCAATTGCAGGTAATTTCCCCGATCTGACTTTTTCAAGGAACCAACTTTCTTTTTGACCGTAGCAAAACATATTTATTTTTTTGACTCTGTATGGAATTCTCTTAAACTCAAGCCATAACCATATCTTCTGACAGTAAGGACACCAAGAATGTCTATCCCTATAGAGGGTAACTAATACATCATTTTCACTATGCCCAAATAATCTTAAATTTGCGTAGGAATTATTTATACCATGAACTCTATCAAGATCTTTAACTTCAAATTTATTTAAATCAGCCCATGTCAAAATTCCATTCATTATTTGAATTAAAGCTATAAACTAACGTTATAATAATTGATTAAAAAAAGTCTTGGAATTTGAATTTGATTTAATTGTTGTTGGCGCTGGATCTGGAGGACTCGCGGCGGCTAAACGTGCGGCTAGTTATGGAGCAAAAGTCGCAATCATAGAAGTAAATCAAATAGGAGGAACTTGTGTGATAAGGGGATGTGTTCCTAAGAAATTGATGGTTTATGCAGCTAAAAGTAAGAAAAATATGGATTCTTCTGAAGGATATGGATTAAAAAATGAAGGTATTAATTTTGAATCAAATATTTTATTGAAGAATGTTAGAGAGGAGGTTTCTAGATTAAGTAATTTACATAGAAATTCTTTAAAAAAATTGAATATAACTGTTTTTGAGGGTTTAGGAAGATTTACTACTCAAAATCAATTAGAAATTAGTTGTCCAAAAACGAAGAAAATCAAAAATAAAATAAGTTCAAAAAAAATTCTTATTTCAGTTGGAGGTAAACCAAAGAAATTAAATATTCCTGGGGTAGATTTGGCATGGACTAGTGATGATATTTTTGAATTAGAAAAGTTTCCCAAATCAATATTAATAGTAGGAGGAGGATATATTGCTTGTGAATTTGCTTCTATTTTCAGAAATTTAGGTACTGAAGTAACTCAATTAATTAGAGGTCAACATTTACTTAATGGTTTTGATGAGGATCTTTCTTCATGCCTAGAGGAATCACCTACTTTTACTGAAATCAATATAATCTCCAATACTCAATTAAAGTCTATAAAAAGAGTATATGGAAATCTGGAATCTACCCTAGACTCGGGAGATAAACTGCTTACTAATAATATCCTTATTGCTACAGGAAGAGAACCAAATCTTTTGCCTTTAAATTTAGATTTTTTAAATCTAAAGATGGATGGCCAATATTTAGATGTTGATGAACTTAATCAAACAAGCAACGCAAATATTTTTGCAGTTGGCGATATCATAAATAAACCAAACTTAACTCCAGTAGCAATAGAACAAGGGAGAGTTTTTTCAGATAATTTTTTTAATGACCAAAAAAGAAAAGTAAATTATGAAAATATCCCTAAGGCCGTTTTTACTATTCCAGAAATTTCAACAGTTGGCTTAAGTGAGAAAAGAGCTAAAGAGATTTACTCTGAAGAAAATATAAAAATTTTCAAATGCAAATTTACCCCTATGTCTAGTACTTTTAAAGAGAATAAATCAAAATGTATGTTGAAGATTGTAGTTCATAAGCTAACCGACAAAGTCCTGGGATGTCATATGTTTGGAGAAACATCATCTGAGATTATTCAAATGGTATCAATTTCATTAAATGCAGGGATAACAAAAAAAGACTTTGATATTACTATGGCTTTACACCCAACTATCTCAGAAGAATTTGTGACTATGTATGGCTAAAATGATGAATTAGAAAATTTAAATTTTTCTTGAGCAAATAGAATTACTACAAGGAGTGAAAAGTAAATAAATAAACCTATCCTTAATTCATAGAGATAATTAAATCCATTCAAAAAGAGTATTTTATCGAGAATGTAAAAAATATAAAGATTAATCAAAATGAATCCTTCAATTCTAGTGATTTTCCCTTTGCTCCAGAAAATTGGTAAGCATGCAAAGGTAGTTAAAACCATAAAAGGTAAGTCAACTTTTATAAGACTTTGTTCAATTACTAAACCTTTAAATCCTGAAAAAATACTACAACTTCCAAGTATTAGAAGTTGATTTAGCAAATTACTTCCTATTACATTGCCAATCGCAAGATCCGTTTTGCCTTTAAATGCTGCAATTATTGAAGTTACTAATTCTGGTAAGGATGTTCCAGTGGCTACGATAGTTAAACCAATAACAATTTCATTAACACCCAAAAGGGTGGCAAGCGTTTGAGAACCATTTACTAAAATATTTGAACCAAAGCTTAAAAGAACTATTCCCAATATTAACTTTAGTAAAATATTCATCTTCCCTTTATAGTTATCTTTTAATTCTTCTATCTCTGGTTCAGCATCTTTTGTCTCCTCTCCTTTCTCATTGATGGTATTGATTTCCCATATTGTATTTAAGATTAAACAAAATATTAGAAATACCCCTGCTTGCAATGTTAATAAGCCTGTTGATGACATGGCCCAAACTGCACAAGAAATTGCCATTAAAAGAGGCACATCTCTTTTGACTATTCTGCTTTTTACCTTAAGAGGTGTTATCAATGAGCTTATGCCCAAAACAACAAGAACATTAAAAATATTGCTTCCAATTACATTGCTAGCCGCAAGTGAATCACTGCCTTTTAAAATTGAACTCAAACTTACCAACAACTCAGGAGAGCTTGTTCCAAGAGAAACAACTGTCAAACCAATTACTATTTGAGGTATTCCTAAAATTAAAGATAAAAATATGGCTCCTTGAATAAAGAACTCTCCTCCAGCAAAAAGTAGAACTACGCCTAAAACTATTTCTATTATTGGAAATAAAAAATCACTCATATTTAGGCTTTTATTTAGATAATAAAAATTTTCATAATTGGTTAATAACTATCCTCGAATATCTATAATTTATTGTCAATTTTAATTTGCTGTTAAAATTGATTAAATAGAAAAAATTTTGAAGACTTTAACCATAATAAAACCTGATGATTGGCATTTACATTTAAGAGAAGGTCTTGTATTAAAAAATATCATTCAGTTTACTTCGGAATATTTTGGAAGAGCCATTGTCATGCCAAATACTAAAAGTCCCATAACATCAATCAATAGCGCTATTTCTTATAGGAAATCTATTGTTGAAGCATTACCTGAAAGTTCTAATTTTGAACCATTAATGACAATTTATCTTACAGATGAGACTGATAAAGGGCAACTAATTAATGGTTTTAAAAATAATGTTTTTTTTGCAGCAAAATTATATCCTGCTAATGCCACAACAAATTCCAGTCATGGAATTAGGAAAATAGAAAATCTATATAAGATCTTTGAATTAATGCAAGATTCTGGAATGCCTCTTTTAATTCATGGGGAAGTGACTGATTCTGAAGTAGATGTATTCGATAGAGAAGAAGTTTTTATAGATAAAGAACTTTCTCAAATAACCAAAAGATTTCCAAAATTAAAAATCGTTCTAGAACATATAACCACCTCTTATGCAGTGGATTTTGTTCAAGAAAATAATATTGGGGCTACTATCACTCCGCATCATTTGCATATAAATAGAAATGCAATGTTTTTTGGAGGCTTGAATAGTGATTTTTACTGCTTACCAGTTGCTAAGAGGGAAAATAATAGACTCGCTTTAAGGAGAGCGGCAACAAGTGGGGAAAAATGTTTTTTCTTGGGGACTGACTCAGCTCCACACCTTAGGAAGTGGAAGGCTTTTTGTGGATGTGCAGGCATTTTTAATTCGCCAGTAGCAATAGAAAGCTATTTAACAGTTTTCGAAGAGGAGGATGCTCTAGATAATTTTGAAAAGTTTGCAAGTTTGAATGGCCCTAATTTTTATAATGTCCCCCCAAATAAAGAAAAATTAAAATTAGTTTCTAGACCTAATAAAATTAAAGAATATATTGATGTTGTTGAGGAAAAAAATATTGTCGGACAAATAAAACCATTTCATGCAGGTGAAACTTTACAATGGCAAGTAGAAGGGATAGTAAATTAAAAAATTAGATTTAATCTGACAATTAAAAGTGTAAATATTCCAATTTTTCTTGGTTAAATGGGTTGCTTTCGGCTACGATTAAATAGCGCAAATTCCTTATGGGAGTGTGGCGGAATTGGTAGACGCGCCGGACTTAAAATCTAACCGATAATTAAATACACTAGCGTACAGTACTTTTAGGGATTGGGTAAAAACCCAGTCCCTTACTTAATTTATAACCTGTCCACATTCGTAAATTTATCCAACTTATATCTAGCGCGTTTTATTGGCATACTTTACGGTTCTTCCAGACGGGAGAATTACAATTGATATTGCCTTTCATTCCTTTTCCGGTTGTTTTTATAGACCAATCTTTTATTGGTGGATTTTCATATGGATTTAACCCTTTATCTCTACCGTGAGTATCCTGTGGACCCTGGCTATTTGGGTATCGATAATTTGGAACAGGAAGAGCAATCTGCTTTTTCCACCTGATTAATGCTTTTGCAAAATCTCTATGAGCCTTCTCATTCGTAAAAATAAATAAAGCCTCTCTTATTTCTCCATTCAGAGATTTATAAGTTAAATAACTATAGTGATCAACGGAACTATTAAGGAATTTAAAAGGATCTCCATCATTATCGTATCGATAACGGATGTATTGTGAAGATTCAATTCCACCTTGACCTTCAACCCACATTGCAGGTCCTTGGAAACGTATTCGACATTTATTCTTCATTGATCTGCACCAACCATCGTGGTAACTTTTTGGACTGTTTTGAAATGTCCCAATAGGAAAATCAGCATCTCCAAAATCTGCCTTCACTTCATAAAAACAAGAAATTAAGAAGGATAAAAATAATATCTTTATATATTTTTTCAATTTTTTACCTACTCTCCAAACATTCAAACCCTTTGTATTTTAAGTGAAATCTTGCTCTCTGACTCGACATCCAAAGAACTCCTTGTTCTTCACATTGATCAAGATCTTTCATCGGAATAACTGATGATGAAGATCCATTTACATAGCCAGTGAGAATCATATGAGCACTACCCTGACTTATACCACCAGCCTCTTTTAAAACTTTTAGACTTTCAGACTTTGATTTTTCTAATTGATTTAAAGCAAAGTTAGTTTGATTTCTATAATCTTGAAGCGAAGAACTTTTCAACTTATTTAATTCACTTAATATTTCTTCCTTAGCAGTTTTAATTTCATTAAGAGACTCTTTTCTTACTTTTTTTAATTCAATTAAAGTTTTTGAAATTTCAATTTCAGAATTATTGCTTTTCTTAGTTGTATTTAATATTTGAGTAGTTGATAAGGCTAGTATCCCTATGGTACTTATTGTTGCTAGAGATTTATAAAACAGATTATTCATTCTTGAAACTTTTACTTTTTTAAAATAATAATATTATTAAGTTTGGTTGTCTTTGATTATTTAAAAGACTTAAAAGTAATTCCTAAGTAAAACGTTTTAACTAATTGATAGGAATTTTATAACTAATAAAATAGATCTTTCAATTTGATTAGAAATAACTTGATAATCTAGCGCGTCCATTAAATCCACAAAAGTGTAAATATTGGGATATTTTTTGGTTAAATGGGTTACTTTCAGCTACGATTAGAAAGCGCAAATTCCTTTGGGAGTGTGGCGGAATTGGTAGACGCGCCGGACTTAAAATCCGTCGAGCGATTTAGCTCGTGGGGGTTCAAGTCCCCCCACTCCCATTATTTAATTAATTATTTTTAGTTCTGACGATGACTTTCAATAATTGTTATGTTTTAACTAAGCAACCATAAATCAAAATGGAAAGTTTTTTCAATAATTCATTCGCTACTTTAATTGCTTATATTGCTGTTATTTCCATATATTTATTGGTTATTCCATTATTATTATTTTACTGGATGAATAATAGATGGAATGTTATGGGCAAATTTGAAAGATTAGGAATTTATGGACTTGTATTTCTGTTCTTCCCAGGTTTAATTTTATTTTCCCCATTTTTAAATCTTAGATTAAAAGGAAGTGGTAAAGGGTAAATAATTGACTAAAGGTAAAGTTATACAAATAGGTATATTTGTCTCATTAATAGGATTAATTAGTTATAAATTTGCACCGCAATTTGGTATTGATAATTTTACAGCCTCAACCATCTCAAGTTGCATCTTAATTCTGATTGTTATTACTTGGGTAACATCTTATGTTTATCGAGTTGTAAATGGGAAAATGACATTTATGGAACAAAGGAAACGTTATAGAAAAGAGTACGAAAAAGTTGTTAATGATAAACTAGAAACTAAATTCAATTCATTGTCAAAGGAAGAGCAGGAAAAACTAATGGAAGATTTGGAAAAAAATCCATAAGTTTTTCATAGGAAAGAATCTTAAATTCATGCGAGATAACAAAATGCAAATTACTAAAAATGAATCTTCATCAAAGGTAGATGAGAAGTTTGATGAGTTAAAAAATAAAAAAAAATTAGCTTTGATGCCTTTCATAATGGCTGGGGATCCCAATATTGAAATAACCTCTGAGATCTTATTGAAGTTACAAGAAAATGGCGCTGATCTTATTGAATTAGGTATCCCATATAGTGATCCACTTGCAGATGGACCTGTCATACAAGTGGCGGCATCTCGCGCCTTGAAGTCAGGTACTACCCCAAGAAAAGTAATTACACTTTTAGAGTCTTTAAAAGAAAAATTAAATATTCCCATCATACTTTTTTCTTACTTAAATCCTTTACTATGTTTTGGCTTTGAACATTTTTGTGAGATGGCATCTAATGCTGGAGTATCAGGACTAATAATTCCTGATCTCCCTTTAGAGGAAGCTTATAAATTTTCTAAAATAGTTAGTAATCATTCTATGGACTTGATTTTATTGGTTGCTCCAACTACTCCTTTTGAGAGAATGAAACAAATATCAAATCATACAAAAGGCTTTACTTATTTAGTAAGCGTTACAGGTGTCACTGGTGAAAGAAACAAGATGGAAAATAGAGTAGAAAATCTTATTGGTAAATTAAAAGAAATAAATAATAATCCAATTGCTGTAGGTTTTGGGATATCCACCCCTGAACATGTCAATAAAGTTCGTGAGTGGGGAGCAGATGGAGTAATTATTGGCAGCGCATTTGTAAAACGAATTTCCAGTTCAAATGAGAAAGATGTTGTTGATCTTGTTTCTGAATTTTGTAAAGAAATGCGTATCTCAGCTGATAAATAAATATAAATTTAAACTCTAAATATTGGGTTTTATGTAAAAATTTTTGAATTGAGGGTTTAAAATATTATCTTTAATCTATTGATGAATATCTAAGAATCTTCAGTTGGTGTTAATCTGATTTGTTTTTTTGATAACTTTATGTTGTACTCATCTCCAGGTTTTAAATCTAAAAGAGCAGTATAGGCTTTCCCAATCAAAAGATTACCGTTACCTTGAACCGTAGCTACGTAACTTAATTTTCTTCCGCCTTTACCAACAACACTATTCCCACCCATTTTCATCCCTTTAGCTTCAAGAAGTGCTTTATAGTAAGCAGTATAATTTAAGCGAGGCTCCCCATTTTTTTTTGTGGAAACGTATCCACAAGCACGACATTGCTCTGAATCGCTCAGCCCTTCAACTTCTTTGAATTTTGCCAGAAGATCACTACCAGTGAGCATAATTAATTAAAAGAAAGTTCTTCTTAAATAAGATAGCAATTTGTGTGTAATATATGCAATTATTTAGTATGTATTTATTCTATTATTTATCTTTAAAAATGGAAAAGTTCGTAGTTTTTGGAAAGTACTGTGAAGATGCAATTATAAAAAGGGGACCATTTCGTGAACAACATCTTAATAGACTTAAAAACTTAAAAGATCGCAATATTCTAGTTACTTTAGGACCAACAAAATGTAATAAATATTTGTTTGGAGTTTTTAATGCTGAAAATGAAAATCAATTAAGAGATTTGATTGAGGAAGATATATATTGGGAAAAAGGTATATGGATTAATTATGATATTTATCCTTGGGTGCAGGCTTTTTAAATAGAATTCATAATATTTTTTAGTAATTTATATTATTTATTAAGGTAATATTTATTTAAAAGAAAATACTTAAAAATATTTTGATAAATAATTTAATTTATGATTATGTATAAAAATTATTGCGATATTTATTAATTAATAGGTTAGCTTTTTAAGAGTGATATATTAATTTTAAATCTCTTTATTAAGTTTGAAGATTATTTCTAGTAAAAATATAATGTTCTGAAAACATTTATTTACTAGTGTCTTGATTTATCTGTTTTACTAAAGAGTCTATATCTAATTGATTATATGGTGGTGCTTGTTTAGTCTCTTGATAATCATTTTTGATATTGTTTAACCAATTTTGTTCGATTTTTATGAGATTTTTTGCAATGTTGAAAATACCTCCTTTTTTATATAATTCTTTGATTTTTAGAATAATCTCAGATGTTCTACTCGACTTAATATTTAATTCGTAGGCTAAATCTTTTTGAGTTAGTCCATGAGATTTCAACCAATCCTTAATGAAGGAGATTAGTTCTTTTTCTTCTTGTTGAGATAATTTACTCATTTAAAAAAGGGGAATAGCTTATTAAGTTTATTTTCTGCTCTAGCACGAATTGAAGGAGTCATATATTTACTCCATATGCTAAGTACTGCTGTAAGGGCCACAAAATCATCACTAAAACCAACTAATGGCATAAAGTCAGGGAAAAGGTCAAATGGCATAATTAAATATGCTAGTGCAGCCATCAAAGAAACTCTTACTTGTGCTGGAGTATAAGGATCTATAGCCATCTCCAAAACTTCTAAGGCAGGCTTGGCAATTGTTCTTCCTGCTTTTATAAGAATTTTTATAATAATATTCTCATCTAATGTTGAACTTTCTAAAACTTCAGCATCATATATTTTTTCTTGGTTGCTGTAATTCTCTTTCATCTCGATAAACGAAATTTGAAATGTTTAGGCTGTAAAATTTTAGCTAATACTATCAACCAATCCATTTTGTATTCCCGCCTTTCTTAGCTTTCTTAAGGCACGTTGAACGACTTGTCGGCAATATTCCCTACTACAACTCATATGTCTTGCGACTTCAGCTAAAGTTCTCCACTCATTAGAACCGTCTAAACCAAATCTAAGGCTTACTATCTTTCTTTCTTTTTCAGTTAAATTTGCTTTATCTAATAACTTCCAAGCAGAGTCTGTCCTTTCGGCTAATTCAGCTAACTCCATTGGAGGAGTTTGATCACTTGGAAGAATATCAACCAACTCAGAGGGATCTGACTTTGATTTAACAGTACCTTGCAAACTAACAGTAATACTTCTCAACTCGCAAGAGAGAAGTTCATCAATTTCCTCCCTAGATATTTTCATTTCTTCAGCTAGCTCATTACTATTGGGTGGAATACCTTTAAGCTGCATAAGCTTGGATTTTGCCGATCTTAATTTCGTGAGCTTTTCATTGATATTAACTGGTATCCTTATAGTCCTACTTTGAGTTGATAATGCTCTATTTAAGCCTTGCCTGATCCACCAATAAGCATAGGTGGAAAATCTGTGCCCCCTAGATGGATCATATTTTTCGACAGCCCTTGTTAGACCTAATGTCCCCTCCTGAATTAAGTCAAGTAATTCTAGTCCTTTTCCTTGGTATCTCTTAGCAAGGTTTACAACTAATCTTAGGTTGGCTGTTATCATCTCATTTTTAGCTTTCTCACCAATTTTTATCTTTTTTCTTTCAGCTTCTGAATATTCACAAGCAGGCCCTTTGCCACCTGCCTCTTGACATCTATTAACAAGCACAACCATTTCTTGGACTTTTCTGCCCATAGTGAGTTCTCTTTCGGGAGTCAAAAGTTGATGACGCCCTATTTCACCAAGAAAATCGCTTAATGAACTCACGATTTACCTCATTGTTGATATATTTAACTTATAGTCAATTCGGTAATAAGCCATACATGTAATAATTAATTAATAATTAATTAATAATTATTGATTTGTTAGTTAATATTTTTTTCTCAAATTTTTAGATTAAATAATAATAAATTCTAAATTTTTAATTATTTAATTTTTTCTTCTTGATTCTAGAACAGCAAGTACATCTCTCCACTCAACACCTTTGTGCATAAGGGCTACTTGCAGATGATAAATTAAATCAGCAGCTTCATTTGAGATTGAATCTTTATTATTATCTTTGCAAGCCATTATAAATTCAGCGGATTCCTCTCCTATTTTTTTTAAAATAGTATTACTACCTTTTGTTAATAAATGATTTGTATAACTTTTGTCTGAAGGATTTATTGATCTTTCGTTAATGGTATTGAATAATTCAGAACAAATATTTGAGAAGGGAGTTGTTTTTTTCTCTTTTTTATCATTTTGATTAATTTGAATTTCATTGAAAAAACAACTTTTTTCTCCAGTGTGACATGCTCCTGAACCATTTTGTTCAATCAAAATGATTAGTGAATCATTATCGCAGTCAAATCTTATATCCTTAAGTATTTGAGTACTTCCACTTGTAGCTCCTTTTCTCCAGATTTCGGATCTTGATCTACTCCAATAATGAACGTTTTTGGTTTCAAGAGTCATTGTCAATGATTCTTTGTTCATCCAAGCAAGCATAAGAATTGATCCGTCAAGCCAATCTTGTGCTATTGCAGGGATTAATCCATAATTATCAAAGCGTAGATCTTCTATCGAAAAATTAGTTGAATAATCCATTATGTTCGTTATGTTAAATCCTACTCATTATGTTTTATTAAAAATTATCCTAACAGTTAATTGATGTATATTCATTCTCTGAAATTTTCATGCAGTAAAAGTTACGAGGATTTTCCCTGTTCTCATAGGCAATGGCGTCATGAAGGCCACTGCAGATTTGTTCATGGATATTCAAGATCATTCACCTTTTGGTTTACTGCAAAAAAATTAGACTTAAATGGTTTTGTCGTTGATTTTTCAAGTTTAAAGCCCCTTGAAAATAAACTAAAGCAGCAATTTGATCATACTTTTTTGATAAATAAAGATGATCCTTTATTGAATTACTGGGAAAAATTACATGACTTAGATGCTTTAGATCTGAGAATTATGGATAATGTTGGAATGGAGTTCACTTCTGAATTGATTTGGAGATGGGCTAATGAATACTTACAGGATAAGGATAAGGGCAGAACATGTTGTTGGAAAACAGAATCAAAAGAAAATAAATCGAATAAAGCAAGTTATGAGAAGATTCCTGAGTGGTTCCAATGTTAAATTGAAATTGTTAAATTTCAATTAATATAAAATCCTTTAATTTAGATCTTTAATCAACAATTATCTCTCCATTAAACAGATAAATATTAACCTCGTCTTTATTAAGGTAATTATTATTCAATATATTGTTTGAAATTTTTGTCTCAATTTGTTTTTGAATAATTCTTTTTAATGGCCTTGCACCATAGGCATTATCAAAACTATTTTGGACCAGTTGGTTAATTGCCTCATCGGTAATTTTGAATTTTAAGTTTTTTTTGTTAAGTCTGTTTTCTAAATTTTGAAGCTGGATTTTTGCAATTTCTTTTATGTCATTTAATTCTAAATTATTAAAAATAACTATTTCATCAAGTCGGTTTAAAAACTCAGGCTTGAAAAATTTTTTAAGTTCAGAATTTACAACTTTTTTAATTTCATATGTGTCTTCTTTTCTAACTGATAAATCATTTATTGATTGACTTCCTAAGTTACTTGTGAGAACAATGATTGAATTTTTGAAATTGATTGTACGACCTTGACCATCCGTAATGATTCCATCATCAAGAACCTGTAAGAGAATATCTAAGATGTCTTTGTGAGCTTTCTCTATTTCATCTAGAAGTATTAATGAATAAGGATTTTTGCGTACAGCTTCAGTTAGTTGACCTCCTGATTCGAAACCTAAATATCCAGGAGGCGCACCTATGATTTTGCTAACTGAATGCTTTTCCATATATTCAGACATATCCAGTCTTGTAATTGAAGAATTTGAATCGAATATAATTTTTGCGGTTACTTTACTCAGCTCTGTTTTTCCAACACCAGTGGGACCTAAAAAGAGGAAACTGGCTAATGGCTTGCTTGGATCATTTAGACCAGTCCTTGATCTCTTGATGGAATCAGCAACTGCCCTAATTGCACTATCTTGACCAATGATTTTTTCTTTAAGTATCGACTCGAGGCTTAAAAGCTTATCTTTTTCTGACTGGTTTAAGTTCTGTACTGGAATAGTGGTCCACTTTGAGACAACTTCTGCAATATCATCAAAAGTTACCTCTTGTCTTAAAAGACTCGTCTCTCCGTTCTTGTGAGAATTAACTAGGGACTCACTTTTTTCTTTCAATTTTTTTTGTAAAGAATTTAAAGTTCCAAATTCCAATTCTGCAGCTTTGTTTAGGTCAAAACTCCTTTTCGCTTGATCTATTTGTAATTGAACGGATTCAATTTCTTCTTTTATGGTGCTAATCTCATTAATTTGATCTTTTTCTTTTTTCCATTGATCGCCTAATTCTGTCTGTCTATCTTTAAGTGATATAAGTTCATTATTAATTTTTTTTAATCTTTCTATAGAAAAATCATCTATTTCTCTTTTTAAAGATAATTTTTCCATCTCAAACTGTAGAACTTTTCTATCAATTTCATCAATTTCTTCAGGTTTGGAAGTAATGACCATATTTAATCTTGATGCTGCCTCATCGATTAGATCTATGGCTTTGTCAGGAAGAAATCTATCGTTAATATATCTTTCGCTAAGGGTGGCAGCTGCAACTAAAGCATTATCAGAAATTCTCACACTATGATGAACTTCGTATCTTTCTCTCAATCCTCTTAATATTGATACAGTATCATCTATTGATGGAGCATCAATTTTTATTTTCTGAAATCTTCTTTCAAGAGCAGGATCTTTTTCTATATTTTGTTTGTGTTCATTAATAGTTGTAGCACCAATACATCTAAGTTCTCCTCTTGCAAGCATTGGTTTTAATAGGTTGCTTGCATCTAAAGAACCTCCATTGGCGCCTGCACCAACTACTGTATGAATTTCATCAATAAAAAGAATGATCTTACCGTCTGATTCCTTGACTTTCTTTAGGACATTTTTTATTCTTTCTTCAAATTCTCCACGATATTTTGCTCCCGCTAAAAGTGAACCCATATCTAATGAAATTAGTTGCCTATTTTGTAGTGCAGAAGGCACATCGCCATTAATAATTCTTTGAGCCAACCCTTCAACTATGGCTGTTTTGCCAACCCCAGGTTCTCCAATAAGAACTGGATTATTTTTTGTTCTTCTACTCAATATTTGAATTGTTCTTCTAATTTCTTCATCCCTACCAATAACTGGATCTAAGATCCCATCTATTGCTGATTGGGTTAGATCAATACCATATTTATCTAAAGACTCATTAGAAGTCTCAAAGTCATTTTTTACTGCTGGATCTGACTTCATTTTCTTTATAGTTTCAAGAAATTCTGGAATACCTTTTTGATTTAAAATTTGAAATCCATATTTATTATCATAAGTGAAACCGTAAAC
The DNA here is from genome assembly GCF_000759975.1 of Prochlorococcus marinus str. MIT 9302. Taxonomy (GTDB): domain Bacteria; phylum Cyanobacteriota; class Cyanobacteriia; order PCC-6307; family Cyanobiaceae; genus Prochlorococcus_A; species Prochlorococcus_A marinus_M. The sequence continues at coordinate 214,687 of NZ_JNAM01000010.1, forward strand.
TAAGTGTTCTGTTGATATCACTACATCATCTAAAGTATTTTTAATATCATTCGCTTTTAAAAATATTTTGTAAAGAGTATCACCAATATATAAATTATCTTGTTTATTTTTCATTTTTGCCTTCGAATTTAATGAAGACATTATTTCTTTCTCAAGCTCTTTTATATTTACATTATTTTTTTTTAAGATCTTTATTGTAAGGTTTTCTTGTTTTAAAAGAGCTAATAATAAATTGTCAGATTCTACGTCTTGTTGATGATTTTTATAAGCAATTTCTTTAGCAAAAATAAAACAGTTCCAAGCAGAATTTGAAAATTCGCTTGGAACTATTTTCATTAATCAAAATATATGTATAACTTTAATAAATATTAAGTAAAAAAGAGTACTTAAGTCTGAGAAGGTTTATTGAACAATAACTTTACCTACCATTCCAGCTCCTCTGTGTGGCTCGCAATAGTAATCATAAGTTCCTGCAGTATCAAATGTTTCTTCCCAAGACTCTCCTGGAGCAAAAGCTAGGTCTGCATGACTTAATTCCTCATGCCCATCAAAAACAGCATTGTGAGGGGCAAGTTTATTATTGACGAATTTAACTGTGTCACCAGCACTAATGTTTACTGTACTTGGTTCAAAAGCAAGCATTCCTGCATCCGTACCAAGTTTAACTTCAACAGTCTTAGCTGAAACTGATGAAATACCTAGGCCTAGAGTTAAAACTATTGCGAATAACCCTGCAAAGATTGAACGTAACATAATTAAAATTTACTTTTATATATATATTACAAGGCTTAGGTAACCTAACTGTGAGAGTTTTAATTGTTATTACAGCTTGGTAACTTTGATAGCCTTAAAATATCATTCAGTGTTTTAGCATGACTTTTAAGTTTGAAAGTCTCAGGATTAGTGATGGGGACATGATTAAAGTCATATTTTTTGATACTGAAGCCATCCCATGGTGTGGTTTTGATAGGAAGAATTCTTAATAATATTTTTAGAATTTTTTTTGTAAGGGGTATCGCAAAATATCTCTTCATCTTATTCCTTTTTAAAAGTGTAATTATGGCCTCGTCAATTGAAATAAATTTTTGACCTAGCACAAATTTTCTAAAACCTTTGTATTGCTCTTCTTTATGATTTTTAATTAGAAACCCACAAATTTGAGCGATATCATTTGCGTGTATAAAGTGAAATTTGGAATCAAGTTTTAAAAATCTTGCTAACCAAAGCCATTTCCCAATTTCTTTCAATCCACTAGTTAAATAGCTAATAGGATATTTACTTTTTTTGCCAAGATTTCCTCCAAAAACCAAGGTAGGGAAAACAGCAAATGTTTTTTCTGCGAATGAGCTTTCTCTAAGTCTCTGGAAGCATTCATATTTTGTTTGTATGTATTCTGTTCCATAAAATAATGATTCCCTCATTAATTCTGTTTTTGTATCAAGAATGCTTGCTGTTGAAAAATAAATAATTTTTTCTATCTTTTTAATATCAAGCATTTCAAGTAATTCTTCAAAAGCTTTAATATTTACCTCATAGGCTCTTCTTGGATCTCCCCAAGCCGTAGCAGTATGTATTAAATAATTAATTTGACTAATTTCCTTTTTATATCTATTTGATTCTCTGATATCGCAAACTATCAACTTGACTTTTTTATTTTCTTGAATAGAAATTGGTAACTTACTTTTATCTCTTACCATGAGATAAAGCCTGAATTTTGTATTTTTCAAAAACCAATCAACTAAATATTGGCCAACACATCCATTCGCACCTGTTATTAATAAGTTTTTATATGCCAAGTTTTTACTAGTAAGTTAGTTTTTTCCCATGTTCAAAAAATGTTTGAGCATTTTCTTCTGGAGTGCCAGGTAAAATTCCATGACCTAAATTAAGAATATATTTCCTATCTTTAATTTTATTAAAAGTATCATCGATCCTTTCTTTTATTGATTGTTTATTTCCAAATAAAATGCCAGGGTCAACATTACCTTGGATTCCTATCTCACTAGGGATTCTTTTACAAGCCTCTTCAATATCTACTGTCCAGTCTAATGAAATTATATCTACTCCAGTTTTTGCCATTCTTTCTATAACGCCTGCACTTCCCGAAATATAGAGAATAACAGGCGTGTCAGGGTACTCCCCTTTTACAATGTCAACAACTTTTTTTTGATAAGGCCCAGCAAAGATATCATAATCTTGTGGGCTTAGTTGTCCTGCCCATGAATCAAAAATTTGTACTACTTGCGCTCCAGATTTTATTTGAAATTTAAGGTATTCACCAATAGATTTTGCAAAATGATCAAGAAGTTTGTGAAGTAAATCTGGTTCTTTAAAAGCCATTGATTTTATTAAAGAATAATTTTTACTACTTTTACCTTCAACTACATATGCAGCCAGAGTCCATGGTGCGCCAACAAAACCTAAAACTGTTGCCTCATTATTCACATCTTTTTTTAGTGAAGATAGAACTTGTCCAACAAAACTTAAACTCTCACTTGGAATTAATTCTTTTAAACTTTCTATCTGGCTAAGATTTCTTATTGGGTTCTCAATTATTGGACCTTTGCTTTCTATGATCTCAAAATTTATACCCATTCCTGGAAGAGGTGTGAGAATATCTGAGAAGAGGATCACACCATCAGGTTTGAAAGCATGAAAAGGCTGCATTGATATCTCATATGATAGTTCTGGATTCTCAGACCTCTCTCTAAAGCTTGGGTAACGCTCCCTTAAATCTCTATAGATTTTCATATATCTTCCTGCTTGCCTCATCATCCATACTGGAGGCCTATTTACTTTTTTACCTAATGCGGCAGAAAGTAGTAGTGGTAAATTTTCACCCATTTTTCAATACGATATGTTTTTTAAAAAAAATTAAAATTCCAACTTAAAAATCTTACAATGCAAAGCAGATCAAAAGCGTTATATGAACATTTATATGAAGCACTAAGTTAAATGAGCCTTCTTAATTTTTTGATTGATGTTTGAAGATACTCACGCTTAATGGGGGCAAAGCAAGTTCTAAAGCATTTTGATAATCATGAATATTGTAATTTATAGTTTCTTTACCACCCATATTTCCTTTATTACTGCCTCCGTATCTAGATCCATCTGAATTAAATATCTCTTTATAGAATCCTTCTACAGGAACACCTACTTTATATGAATCATGAGTATTAGGTGTAAAGTTCGCAACAATAACAAGCCACTCATTGGTGTCGTTTTCTCTTCTCATAAAACTTATTACTGAATTAGACTTATCATTACAGTCAATCCATTGGAATCCATAAGGATCAAAGTCATTTTTCCATAACGCAGGTTCACTTTTATAAAGTGCATTTAGATCATCAACCAAGTTTCTGATCCCTTTATGAGGTTCAAATTCTAGTAAATCCCATTGAAGATCATCCCAAACATTCCATTCTTGTCTTTGTCCAAATTCCATTCCCATAAATATTGTTTTTTTACCTGGATGAGTCCACATATAAGTTAGTAAAGCTCGAGTATTTGCATATTTCTTCCAGTCATCGCCCGGCATTTTATGTAAAAGATTACTTTTCCCATGGACTACCTCATCATGGCTAAGAGCAAGCATAAAGTTCTCTGTATAGTTATATGTTATTGAGAAAGTTACACTGTTTTGATGGAATTGTCTGAACCAAGGATCTATCTCAAAATAATCGAGCATATCGTGCATCCAACCCATATTCCATTTTAAATTGAACCCTAATCCCCCCATATCTGTTGGTTTGGTTACCATTGGCCAAGTTGTTGATTCTTCAGCAATAGAAAGTGCACCAGGGAAATGTTGGAAGAGTACATGATTAGCCTGTTGAAGAAATTTAACGGCTTCTATATTTTCATTCCCACCATTCTCATTAGGTATCCATTCTCCATCTGGGCGTAGATAGTCTCTATATAGCATTGAAGCTACCGCATCTACTCGTATGCCATCAATATGAAATTCTTCAAACCAATAAATGAGGTTTGCTACTAGGAAATTTCTTACTTCGTTTCTGCTGTAATTAAAGATTAAAGTTCCCCATTCTTTGTGTTCACCTATGCGTGAATCCCCATGTTCATAAAGATGACAACCATCAAAAAATGCTAAGCCATGCTTGTCTTTTGGGAAATGACCAGGTACCCAATCAAGAATTACACCAATACCCTCTTCATGACATTTATTTACAAACTCTCTAAATTCATTAGGAGTGCCAAATCTACTTGTGGGTGCATACCAACCTGTGACCTGGTATCCCCATGAACCATCGAAAGGATGTTCAGATATTGGCATTAGTTCAATATGAGTAAACCCTCTCTCTTTTACATAAGGGATGAGTTTTTTGGTTAATTCTGGATAAGTTAATAATCTTGTTCCAGGTTTTAAATCTGCAGCAGGTACTGGTTTTCTTGGATTCCCATTGTCTTCAAGATATTTATTATCTATTGATTCATGGAGCCAACTTCCTAAATGCATCTCATAAACTGAAATTGGCTTGTTAATTTGACTAGAGGAATCTCTATTTGTAATCCAAGAACTATCACTCCAATTAAAGTTTTTCAATTGTGAAACTATTGAACCATTTTGAGGCCTGATTTCATGAAAGAAACCATATGGATCAGCTTTTTCATAGATATGACCCTGTTGTGTTCTTATTTCATATTTATATGTGTCTCCCTCTTTCATTATTGGCATGAATAGTTCCCAAATCCCCCCTAATCTTTTTTGCATTGGATGATGTCTTCCATCCCAAGAATTTATATCTCCAATTATTGAGATTGATTTTGCATTTGGAGCCCAAATGCAAAACATGACCCCCTTTTGATTCTTATTTTCAATGAGATGTGCTCCCATTTTTTCCCAAATATGATGATGATTACCTTCTGCAAAAAGATGCCTATCAACTTCTCCCATCCACTCTTCTCTATAAGACCAGGGGTCATGTTGTGTATGAGCGATCCCTCCTCTTGAAATATTTATTTTGTAATTAGAATTTGGATTTTCAGGCAGGTTTGCTTCAAAAAGCCATTTATGATTTATGGTTTCTGCCTTATAGGTTTTATTTTTAAAATTTATTGTAACTTCATCTGCGTCAGGCATCCATACCCTTATTACCCATTGCTCTTCATGAAAATGAGGTCCTAGTATTTTTAATGGATTATCATTGCAACAATTTTCTAGGTTGATAGCTTCTGATTTAATCCAGTCTGTTTGATTTGTCTCTATCATGACTGGTTGATGTTAAGGATTAATAATATCAAATGATTAACCAAAAAATAATTATTTATCAAAAAAAAGGGGTCATTTTCATAAATGTTTTATTAAGGAGAAAACTTAGAGTGATAATTCTATGATTTAATGAAGGCGCTCCAATGTTTCCCTCCCCATATCCAGGATTAACTCCAATAGCAGGATAAGCTGCTGCTGATATAGATAATCGAAGCTTACTACCTTTAATTAAACAAATATTTGTTGGCTGCATTGTGATTTTATAAATGCATTCTTCACTTATTTTGGGGTTTTTAACCCTTAAGAATCCAGTTGAGAATTGATTCACTTTCTCATTCTCTTCTTCAACTAGAGATAAAGCAAGGCAGATATCGAAGTTGGGCTGATCACTTTTTACAGGGATTTCTAATGTGGGGACTCCTTTTAAATATTGATCTTCTTTAAAAGAATTGGTTTGAAAAACGCCTACATCTAGACGTTTGTCAATAATATTTCTATTAAACTTTCCTGGATTTGGACCTAAATGACCACCGTCAGATGGAGTAGGTCTCCATGGGTCATTAACAATTGTGAACCATCCTGATCCTTTTGAATTTATGGTAAGACTTCCATCTTTAATATCTACATTTGCGGTGCCATCGCTTTTGAGCCCAAAAATAAATTCAGGGCAAGGTTTATTATCTAATTCGTCCCATTTATTTAATGAAATATTCCATATTTTTTTTTCTCTTTTAGTGTCCTTAAAATTAAATTTTTTATCTAATTTAAGATGTTTATCAAAAAATTTTAATAAAGATTCTTGTGATCCCTCCCACCAATTTAGATGAGTTGCATTCCCAATAAGTATCTCCGGACTGCCTCCAGCTTCTTTAGATTTTTTATAAAGATCAAATGCACCTTTTAAATGTGGGTCCCAAAGTCCTCCAATTATTAACATGGGTTGTTTAATCCATGTTGAAATTGGCTTAAATTCCTCAAAGGGGTAACCATACTCGAAATTTTTTAACCATTGCAAAACAAAGCTATTTGGATCATATTTTTTTAAAATATCAATTCCTTCCATTAGATAACTTTTATTTTCTAAGGCTAATCTTATCTTTCCCCAATTAAATAAATTATTTTCTCTTTTCATTTTCAGTGCCGCGATTTGCAGTCCCCATGCAATATTGTTATGCCACCAATATGCTCCTCCATCTGAGCACCAATGATCTTTAACACTCACCCCAGTCATTGCTGGAGATAAACAATCGGGGGGCTTTGAATTTGATTCACCGGTTAGTTGAGTAAATCCTTGATATGAAAATCCATATAAGCCAAGTTTTCCATTGCATTCTTTGAGAGACCTTACCCATTCATGTGTTTCTGAAGTATCGCTAGCTTCTTGTTTGAAACCATTAAAAACTCCTTCGGAAGAGCCCATCCCTCTAACATCCTGAATTATTACCATATACCCTTTGGAAACCCACCATTCAGGGTGAGAATAGGTAATTGTTGAAGCTATTTCCCTGCCATATGGTTGTCTCATTAATAATGCAGGCCATGCCCCATTGCTATTAGGTAGCCAAATCCTTGATGTGAGCCTGACTCCATCTCTTAGTACTAGAGACTTGTCAAACCATCTTGAAGCATGCATTTAAGCTTTAGATAATATCTGGACAGTGCAGTCCAATAACGTAAATAGAAAAGATCTCAGCGTTAACGGGAGTTAACTTATTTCTTTTTGAAATATACTCTATAGCTTTGTCTGAACTAGCTGAAATACCTTTTGAATTAAACTCTCTAAACTTATTACATATATTTCTAGCTTCGTTTGGATTCTTTTTTACACTTTCTAATAAATTAGATTGACTAAAAACAGGGTATAAAGAGTTGGAAAACAAAAATAATAAAAATAAAAAAGATTTCATTAATTACTAACTTTTTATGAATTCTACATGAAAAAATTTTTTTAACAAAGATTTCAAATAGATTTGTAGATTTGACTAGCTCTTTTAATCCATTTTTTTAAAAGAGTAAAAGTTATATCTGTCTCAGTTTTCACTCTAAGACTTCTTTCTAATCTACCAATTTTGCGTTCTAATTCATAAGGAGTAGATAATGATAATGATTTAATAGAACATATACCGCAATGTAAAAGTAGATATGCTTCTGGTGGGGAAATTCCAATTTCTTTTTTAAAAATAGCTATAGCTCTAATTTTCTTTAGATTATTTAATGTACATAGTGATGATTTTACTTGAATCTCATTTATGTCTAAATCTGAAAGATTACTTAGTTTTTCAAAGTCAGTTAGATTATTTTGAATAAAAAAAGATTTCTCATGTCTAAAGTTACTTGGCAAAAAATCTAAAAAGGTTTTGCTTTCCATTATTTTTTTGGAACTAATTCATTTTTACATTTTTCTGAACTTCACCTATTACCACTGGTTTACTTACGCCATCTGAAATTTTTTTAAGTTTCCTTATCTTTATTTTTACGTTCGCCCCCGACCTGCTACCTTTTCTCAGGTTTTCTGAAAGTTGTTTTAATGTTGGTTCAATAGACTCTTCTGGGAAGTCATCCTCTGCTTTAGCAATTATCAAATCAAACCCATTGTCATAGACAATTGGGACATATTTGGCATCTTCTATTACTACTTTTTCTGTATAACTTTGTATAAATGCCCAACTGCTTAAAGAAAGTAATAAAGAGAAAATGGTTGCTCCTATTATTCGAAATTTAAAACCAAAATTAAATAAAAAAGCTGCTAGAGTGCAAATAAAAAGAAATATTCCCAAAAATCCAAAAATTCTTGGCGTGTTCTCTAATAGTTCAAAAAAAGACATTTAGTGGCTTTGACCTAATTAATTTCTTATATTTTGTAAGCCTACTCTATTTTTGGGTTCTAACTTGAAAAAAATTAGATCTCTAAATTTAAATACAAAAATTCTATTGTCAGGGATTATTTTGTCCTTAGGATTTTTCGGCACCTTTTTATTAAATAATTTTTTAAGAGATAACTATAATTCTAGGAAATCAGGACTTGAAGACAGTCTGGAGAAATTTTTAAATAAAAAGGTTTCTTTGGGTGATTATTCCGGAATTAGATTTTTAGGTTTTTCTTTGGGAAATTCAAAAATAATTAATAAAAAAAATATTGATTCTGAAATTAAAGCTAAAAATGTATATGTAGGGATTATGCCTTTTAGATCTTTTTTAAAACAAAAATGGATATTAAAAATAAGACCTGACCAAACTGAAATAAATGTAGATAGAGATTTTTTTAAAAGTGATGAATCTTATAAAAAAGCTCGAATTACAAAAAAATCAAAATTAAACTATGAACTAAATTTTAACTTAAATAAATATTCAATTTTTAATTTTAAAAATACAGGATTAAAAACAAAAGTAAAAGGTAATGTTATTTTTAAGTCTAGTAATAAACAAATCATTGCAAATGTAAAATCTAAATTTGATGGAAAAGGTTTTATAAAATTTAAATTTAATACGAAGTTAAATCAAGACTTTTTAAGGATGGAGTTATTCTCTGGGGGATTAGATCTTGAGAATTCTGAATATATTTTTGGTAGCAGAAAAATTACCTTTAAAAAAGGAAATTTTAAAACTAACTTTAAATTTAATAAATCATCAAACCAAACATTTTGCAAAGGAAGATTTTCTTTTACTAATTTAAAAATAAAACCCGAAGCTTTCTCGGAGAATATAAATTCAGATTTAACTAGTTTTTTTTGTAAAGAAAATAATTTAATAGGAAATTCAGAAAACTTAAATTATGGGACTTTAACTTCAAATTTTAATCTTAATGTTCCATTAAGCAAAAGTTTAAATAATATTTATTTAAAAGGAAGTATTGGATATGTTGATAGTCTGAATCCAGATATTAAATTATTGGGAAATATTCCTTATTGGGTTGACAAAAGAGGTATTAATTTTGGGAATATCGATTCTAGTTTCAGGATAAATAGAACTCAATTATCTAATTTAAATATTTTCCGAAATAATGATATAAGGGGTTTCGTTACTGCTAAAGGAGAATTAAAAGGAAAAATTAGTGATCCTGATATTTTTATTAAATTTAATGTTGATTATCCTCACTATAAAGGTATTCGTATTAGGGAAATATGGGAGGGAGATTTTAAAAATGATAATAATGAATTTCTGTTAAATATGAAAAATAGATATTCACCAATACCTTCATTTCTCTCAGTTAACTTTGATTCTGAACTTAAACTAGACAAAATAAATTTTATAAGAGTTTTTAACTCAAATAAAGGGCGTATAGAGATATTCAAAGAAGATGATCGTTATAGTTGGAGAGCTGATAATTTCCCTCTTGATGAACTTGAATTATCTATAAGCAAAAATCAATTCGATAGAATTAAAGGAATCATTAATGGTGCGGGCTCAATATCTTTAGACCAGTCCATTCTTGATGGGCGAATGGCTTGGAGTTTAGGTCAATATAGAAATATAAAGTTAGCAAATTCATTATTCGATTTTAGCTTCAAAAATAATTCTTTTAATGTCAACTCTTCATTATATCCAATCGATGGAGGAATAATTGAAGTCGAATATGACTCAAATAAAAATAATTTAATTAATTTAGACTTTAAAAATATAAGTACTAGCTGGACTATCCTTACTGCAGTTGATATTTTTAATTTTGACAATAAAAAAGTTATTCCAACAAGTAAGTCTAATATCTTGGATGATTTGGAAATAAATAAAGATAATAATTCTTTTAAAGAGAGAATAGATTTTATAAATAACTTTAAAGAAAATAATAATGCGTTAAGGGATAAATTTAACTTGCAAAAATATTTAAATAAATTTAGCAGTAGATATAGTGCAAAGCTAACAATTAAGGGCGATAGGCCAAGCAACTACAAATTAAATGCAAAAATAAATGGTTATCTTAATGTATTTAGAGAGGATAACAAAAATAACAAAGAGGAATTTTCTATTGATTTGGAAGGAGGCTTATTAAAAGGTGATGGTTCTTTAAGAATTAAAAAATTACCATTAAGTGCTGCAAATATCTTTTTAAACAAGCCAAGAGATTTTCTTGGAAGTTTGGATATGAATTTATTTTATGATCTTGATAAAAAATCTTTCTCGAGTGAAATTTCTTCCAATAATTCATCAATTAAAAATAATAAAATATTATTTGATAAAGGACTTATTGAATTTAATAACTCTATTTTTGATATTGATTTTTCCTTGCTTATAAATGACTCAGAAATCCCAATTAAAATTAAAGGCAAAATACCCATAAACACTTCTTCTGATTTGGATCTGAGATTTATTGGGAATGGCAAATTTATTGATTTAATTGATATTTTTGCGGATGAATACTTTAACTTTAATGAAGGTGAAGCGAATCTTAGAATGATAATAAAAGGTACTATTGATAAACCAATATTAAATGGATTTGTGGTAATAAAAGATTCTGAAATAGATTTTTACAACAATATAATTAAAGATATTAATGGCTTAATAATTTTTGATTTTGATTCTTTAGAAATCAAAAATCTAAAAGCAAATTCAGAAAATACTGGAAATATTTTTATAAGAGGTTCTTTGCCTTTTTATAGTCAGAATGATTATGGAAAAGCAGAGATTAATTTGATAACTAATAAATTTACTTTAAAGTCAGATAATTTTAATTTTTTAGTAGATTCAGATATAGATTTAAGTGGGTCATTTGAAAATCCTGTTTTAGGAGGGAATCTATCTCTAAATAATGGATTTGTAAATTTTAATAGCACCAAAAAACCTAATAAAAAAGATAATAATACTAAACTAAAAGACAATAAAAAATATTGGCCAGAACTATATTGGAATAACAATAAGAGCATTGAAATAATTTCAAATGAAACGATTTTGAATAAAGTTCTTTTAGGAGAAACTTTGCCTAATTATTTGGAAAATTTGTTTTTTGATAACCTTAAATTAAAACTTGGACCAGAATTTAAACTTCAATATTCAGAGATAGTTAAAGCTTATTTAGAAACTGTTGTAGACCTTAATATCAATGGTGGAGTAGGAAAAGATTTAAATGCTAGAGGTCTTATTGATATAACAAAAGGTAGGGCTAATCTATATACTACGCCATTTAAACTGGATAAATATAAAGATAACTATATTGTATTTGCACCAAGAAGTGGTGTAGTTCCATACATTAATTTTTCTCTGGTGAGTAAAGTTCCGGATTCTATAATTCCAATAAGTGAAAATAATCAGGATTCAAATATCTCAAGTGATATTGATAAAGATAATACTTCAAGTGGTTTTGGTTCTTTTGGTATTGGCAATACCAGACTTATTAAGATTGAAGCTTCTTACGAAGGATTTTTAGATCAATTATCATTTGAAGATGAAAATAAAAGAATCCAATTAAGGAGTACTCCAAGTTATAACAGGTCGCAAATAATTGGTTTAATTGGGGGTAACTCTGCAAATTTAATAAATAGAGCATTTATTTCTCAACTTAATAATGCGGATGCTTTTAGTGAAAAATTCCAGTTGTCTTTATATCCAGCTTTGATAGAAAATAATGATTCTTTAAATAACATTTTTTCTAATGAAAATTTAGATATAGAAAATAATGGACAATCATCTTCTAATGAGGAATTTTCTTCTCAAGCTTGGATAGCAGAACTAGGATTTGATGTTACGGATGCAGTGAATTTCGCATTTCAAACTGTTCCAGGTAGAGATGATCTTCCACCTACAGGAATTTTTACTTTTCAGGCTAGTCCAAACCTAGAATTATTAGGCTCCTATGATTCTAATGGGGATTGGAAAAGTCAAGTTCAATTATTTTTTAGATATTAATTCACAAAAAAGTTAGTTTAAAGAATCCTTGATTTGAATTATTATTAAATTAATTTTAAAAAAATATATGGCCAATATCTTTGAAGTTCCTCAACTAGGAAATGAGCTTCTTGAAAAAGCTGATCAAGTTCGTTTGGCATCAATAAAAATAAGTCAAGCTGAAAATCATAATAGAATTAAAGCATTAAATTTTATGGCTGATTATCTAGAAAAAAATACTAAAGAAATTTTAGAGGCTAATAATGAGGACTATACAAAAGCAGAAAAGAAGGGAATTTCAAAGGCCTTACTTTCTAGATTAAAGTTATCAAAAGAAAAATTAATTTCAGGAATTGAGGGGGTAAGAAAAGTTGGAGACTTGGCTGATCCTGTAAATCAATTCCAAATCAAAAGAGAGCTTTCCAAGGGATTGATCTTAGAAAGAAAAACTGTGCCTATAGGAGTCCTTGGGGTTATTTTTGAATCAAGACCAGATGCTGTTATGCAGATTAGTTCTCTAGCAATAAGATCAGGTAATGGAGTAATGCTTAAGGGTGGTAGTGAAGCTAATTTAACCAACATTGCAATAGTCAGAGCATTACAAAAGGGTTTGCATGAATCAGGTCTTGATGAAAATGCAATATGCTTACTTACAAGCAGAAAAGATAGTATGTCGATGTTGAATCTTGAGAAATATATTAATTTAATAATTCCAAGAGGAAGTAATGAATTAGTTAAATTTATTCAGGAAAATACAAGAATTCCTGTGTTGGGCCATGCTGATGGGATTTGTCATTTGTTTATAGATAATGAGGTAAATCTAGAGATGGCTTTGTCAGTCTCTTTGGATAGCAAAATTCAATATCCTGCAGCATGTAATGCTATTGAAACTTTATTAGTGCATAAAGATATTGCACCAGTTTTTTTAGAAAAGGCTATACCATTGTTTAATTCTAATAATGTTAAGTTAATTGGAGATAAAAGATCAGTTGAATTAGGGTTAAAGTATGAGGCTAGCCTAGAAGATTGGCAAACGGAATATTTAGATTTAATTTTATCTATAAAAATTGTTGACGATCTTGATGAGGCAATCACGCATATTCAAAAATTTAGTTCAAAACATACTGATGGAATAATCACTGAAAATTTAAGTACTGCTAATAAATTTATGAATATGGTTGATAGTGCAGGTGTTTTTCATAATTGCTCTACTAGGTTTGCAGATGGGTTTAGGTATGGATTCGGAGCTGAAGTTGGGATATCGACTCAAACTCTTCCCCCAAGAGGACCTGTAGGCCTAGAGGGTTTAGTTACATATAAATATTTCCTGAAAGGAGATGGAGATATAGTTGATGATTTTTCATCTGGAAAGGCAATATACACTCATAAAGATCTTTAAAACTTTTGAAGATGGAAACATTTTTAAAAATTGAGAATATTAAACTTTGGGCTAGAGTGGGTGTGCTTGATGAAGAGAGGCAATTAGGACAACTATTTCGTTTGGATATATTTTTGTGGACTGATTTTGAAAAGTCTACTTTAAATGATGATATTAAAAAAACAGTTGATTATTCAAAATTAGTTCACCTTTTAAAAGGTCAATCAAAGAAAATATATTTTTTCACAATCGAAAAATACTCAAATGCAATTTTAGAAATTATTGATAAGGAATTTCAGCTTTCTAAAATTAAAATTATTTTGACAAAGTGCAATCCTCCAATTATTGGTTTTGATGGGAAGGTATCAATAGTAAGAATTCTTGAAAATAATTAAAAGTTTTGGAAAAAAGAAATCCTATAATATTGATTCATGGTCTTTGGAATACTTCAAGTATTTTTTCTTTCATTACCTCAAAACTTGATGATATTGGAATTGAATATTTTGCCCCAACTCTTAATCATTCACTCGGAATGACTTCAATTATTGATTTAACTAATATATTAAACGAATTAATTTTAGAGAAATATGGTTTAGAAAAAGAAATAGATATTTTAGGATTCTCTATGGGAGGAATAATTGCTAGATATTGGCTTCAAAAATTTAATGGTAATACAAGAACAAGAAGATTAATATCCATTGGTTCCCCGCATAAAGGAACATTGATGGCTCAACTAGTACCTAAATTCCCGTTTAGAGGAATATCAGAAATGAAAATAAATAGTCAGTTTTTGAAAGAACTTGCAAAGAATGATTGTTTTCTTGATGGAATCGAGTGTATAAGTTTTTTTACTTACTGGGATCTAATGGTTTTCCCTAGCTGGTGGACTAATTTAAATATAGGAGAAAAAATACCTGTAAAAGTATATAAACATAGAAATTTGGTAAGAAATAACTTTTCTGTTGAGAAAATAATTGAGAGAATTATTATGTAGCCCCAGACAAACCCAAGTGTCTTATTAAGGAATCTGTTTGAGGCTCTCTGCCCCTGAATAATTTGAATATCTCTAACGGAGATAAGCTTCCTCCTAAGCTGAGTATTGTGTCTTTAAATTTCTTTCCTATTTTCTTCAAATCTTCAGTGTTTTCTAGATCAGCCTCTTCGAACATAGAAAAAGCATCAGCACTCAAAACCTCAGCCCACTTATACGAGTAGTATCCCGCAGAATATCCTCCTGCAAATATATGACTAAAACAACAAAGAAATTGATCTTCTTGGATTGGAGTAATTACAGTAGTTTTTTCTGCGATTTCTCTTCTGATTTGATCTGCAGTTTTACCTTTATTTTTGTCTATATTACTGTGTAATCTTAGATCTGTAATCGCAAAATGAATTTGTCTAAGTGTGGCCATACCACAATTAAAAGTCCTATTCTTTAAAAGTTTAACAAAGTTTTCATCGGATAATTTTTCTCCTGTTTTATAGTGTTTAGCAATATTCAAGAGTGTATTTTTATGGAAACACCAGTTCTCCATAAATTGACTTGGAAGTTCAACCGCATCCCATTCAACATTATTTATGCCAGCAGCTTGTGGGAGATTTACAGTAGTAAGCATATGTTGCAGACCGTGACCAAATTCATGGAAAAGTGTTTGAACTTCTTCAAAACTCATCAAACTAGGTTTATCTTTTGATGGTGGAGTCTGATTACAAACAAGATAAGCTACAGGGAGCGTATTCTTTCCAACATTATTTTTATTCAAACATTCATCCATCCATGCTCCTCCTCTTTTAGTTTCTGGTCGAGAATATGGATCTAGGTAAAAAGATGCTATTTTTTTATCTTCTTTATCGAGGATATTAAAAAACAAAACGTCATCATTCCACAAAGGTGCTTCATTAGTTGCTTCGACGACTTTAATTTCAAATAGATTTTCGCTTAGTTTAAATAATCCCTTTAATACATCATTTAGAGGGAACCAAGGTCTCAAAGACTCTTGATCTAAATCGAACTTTTCCTTTCTAAGAAGTTCAGACCAATAACTAATATCCCATGGCTCAACATTCTCGGATTGAGGAAACCCATTATTCCTTGAAAATTTATCGAGTGTTTCTAATTCGAATTTTGCTGTTTTAAAGGCTGGTTCTCTCAATTCCTCTAAAAGAGTTTCAACATTTTTAATTTCTTTGGCCATTTTCGTTGACAAACTTAGTTCTGCCCAACTTTTATACCCAAGAAGATTAGCCTGTTTAGTTCTTAGAGTTAGTATCTCTTCAATAATTTGAGAATTATTTTTTTCTCCTTGAGAGGCTCTACTCACGAACGACTTATAAAGTTTTTCTCTAAGTTTACGGTCAGTGGCGTATGTCATAAAAGATGTATAAGTTGGAATATCTAGACTTAATTTCCAAGGACCATTTTTAATGTTAACTTCGCCATCCTTCTTTAGGAGATTATGAGCTGAAATTGCCATTAATTCCAGTACTCGCTCAGGGAGACCATCAACTTCAGATTTTTTATTTAAAATTAAGAACCATTTATTAGTTGCGTCAAGAACATTGTTGCTGAAATCTGTTGATAGCTTGCCAAGCTTTTCTGCAATGTTATTGAAAACCTCTTGATCATTTTTTTGTAGTGAAATGCCTCTATGTTGCATCTCAAGAATTTCTTTTTCTAAAATTCTGTTTTTGATCTGATCAAAGTTATTTGTTTCTTTAAGTTTGACTAAAGAGTTGTAAATTATTTTACTTTGTCCAAATTTGTTACTCAAGCTAATAATCTCGGGAAGAAATTTTGAATAAATTTCTCTAAGACTTTCAGAGTTATTTACTGCATTTAAGTGGCTTATTACTCCCCAACTCCATCTAAGAACTTCATTGACTTCATTTAAAGGATTTATTACTTTATCCCAATTCAAATCATTTTGACTCAAATAAAAAGATAAATTTTTCTCTATGTTTTTAAAATCTTTGGTTATCTTTTCTAGTACAATTGGAAATTGCTTTCCAATACTTTCTGGAGTAAATTTTTTAAATTCTGGTAATTCTTCAAATTTAAAAATCGAGGTTTCCATTTATTCAAGTAATTTAAACTTAACTAATGTTTGAAATTAACCCTACTAACTTAGCTAAAGTTAGTTGCTGACTGAGAGCATTTGTGGAAGATTCATATAAATTTATGGCAATTTTTGGCCAAAAACCTATTACTAAAGTAGGCAATAACAAACTGAAACCAATTATTAATTCTCTACCACTCATTTCTTTAACTGTTGCTAGTGCGGGAATTCTAGGCCCAAAAAATACTCTTCTACACATTGAAAGTAGATATATTGGCGTTAGAACTAGACCAATAGCTGCTATAAGTATTGTGATTGATCTAAAAAGAGAGCTGAAGCCTTCTTGACTAGTTATACCTAGAAATACAGTAATTTCGCTAATAAAACCGCTCATTCCAGGCAATGCTAAAGAAGCTAGAGAGCTTGCCAAGAAAAAAGCAAAAGTTATTGGTAAAACTTTTGCTAAACCGCCCATATTTGGAATCGAAAGCGTATTTGTTCTCTCATAGAATGAACCAGTAACAAAAAACATTGCTGCTGCAATAAGTCCGTGACTGATCATTTGAAGCATCGCTCCACTTATACCTAAAGCATCCACTGCTCCAATTCCCAAGAGAACGAAACCCATATGACTTACTGAGCTACATGCAATTCTCCTTTTAACGTTATCTTGTGCGAATGCATTTAATGCTCCGTAAATTATATTAATAATTCCAAGAATAATTAGTGCAGGTGCAATTTGTAGATGTACTTCAGGTAATATTTGAACGTTGAATCTTAAGAGAGCGTAGCCTCCCATTTTTAAAAGTATTCCGGCAAGTAACATTGATACTGGTGCATTAGCTTCTCCATGCGCATCGGGTAACCAGGTATGTAATGGAAAGATGGGTAGTTTTACTCCAAAACCAATTAAAAATCCTAAATAGGATAATAATGCTAAGCTGCCAGTTACGTGTTTATTGGTTAAGTCGGTAATATTCAGAGTAAAAGTATCCCCACTCAAGGCAAGAGCTAATCCGCTTATAAGTATTAATAAGGAAGCTAAAGCTGTATAAAGGATGAATTTTGTGGCGGCATATAATTTCTTTTTCCCTCCCCAAATAGCAATAAGAAGATATACAGGCACTAACTCAAGTTCCCAAGCCAAGAAAAATAGTAAGAAATCTTGAGAGAGGAAAACAAGTGCCTGAGCTGATGCTTGAACTAATAAAAGGGCAAAATATAAATTAGATTTTTTCTTTATTTTCCAACTTGCAGCAGCTGATAAAAATGTAATTAACCCACTTAAGGCTACTAAAGGAGCAGACAACCCATCCACACCAAGAGACCACTCTAAGCCTATTGATGGTAACCACGCAGTTCTTTCTATAAGTTGCAGTGAGCTATCCGCAGTATTAAATTTTTGTAAAAGTACTCCAATTATCAGTAAAAAATCTATAAATAAAAAACTTAATGAGATATTTCTTGGGAGTGTATTATCTTCTCCTTCTTTCGAACTTAAAAATGGCATTATTAATGCCCCAATTAAAGGGAGTAAAACAATAGAGGATAGCCAAGGGAAAGATACTAAATTCATTTTATAATGAATAATTTTTATTCTAGTTGAAGTTGCACTAGCTTGAGACTATAACATTAAAAATGCCTAAGTAAAACTACTTACTAGAGATAGTACTGAATTGACTACCTATCGTTTGTAAGTTTAAAAATGGTGCTCTACTTGCTACACCTGACTTCTCCCATGCTTTTACCATGGCTTGACTAACGTTTTTACCATTTTCCTTTTTACACAAAGCTAATATACTTGGCCCAGCCCCGCTGATTGCGCATCCTAAGGCACCTGCCTGTAATGCGGCATCTTTGACTTCCAGCCCACCTTTAATAAGTTTCCATCGGTATGGTTCATGTAAAGTATCAAACATTCCCTCTTTTATTAATTCATCATTTCCTGCTTTTAATCCATTTAGCAATAAGGTAAGTGCCCCCATATTTGTAACCGCATCAGATATGGGAACATTCTTAGGCATTACTTTCCTTGCTTCACTTGTGCTTAAACGAATCGCAGGTATTGCTACAACAGCTTTAATAGAATCGTGCCAATCACATCTTATTATTCTCCATCTTTGAGAAGAAGAGCGGGCCGTCAAACAAAGACCCCCTAAAAGAGAGGGAACTACATTATCAGGATGACCTTCAATATCAATAGCAAGTTCTAAAAGTTTTTCTTTGGAAAGTGGGGAGTTCATTATTGCATTTGCTCCTATTAGTCCAGCAACTATTGCTGTAGCACTACTACCAAGTCCACGTGCAGGTGGTACAGCCAACTTGACTCTTGCTTCAAGTGCAAAAGGGGCCATATTTGCACTTTCCCATACTTTCTGAGCCGCTCTAAAAACTAAGTTTTCAGGTCCCCCTCTCAAATGATTACCATCTGTACTTTCCATTATTAGATCAAATCTATCTCCACCACCTTCAATTCTTGAAAAAATAAATTCATTATATAGATCTAATGCTGCACCAAGGCAGTCGAATCCAGGCCCCAAGTTTGCAGTTGTAGAAGGTACTGTTACTCTTATTTTTTTACCTACTTCAGGAATAGACATTTCTTGTTAATTTGTTTTTAAAATCATTTTTGCTCTGCAGGCTGCACTAAAAAGTCCAAACTCTTCATCTAAAATTACTTTTAGAGGTATTGTTTTAAGAATATCTTTTAATCTTCCTTTATCAAAAAATTGTTTCATAAATAAATTTGATTTAAAGTTTTTGAAATGTTTTGGTGCAGTCCCTCCAGAAATCCATAACCCTCCAAAGGGTAATTCTTGAAGAGCGACATCTCCCAATAAAGAGGCATAAGCACCTAACCATATCCTCTCTACTTCAATCATTAGCTGATCCCCCTCATTCGAAAGAGTGCAAATTTTTTCTGGTAGTTCTTTTCTCAAAGCATCAGAAACTTTAATTTCTTTGATATGTTTTTGTAGAGGATGGTTTTTGGCATCAGATTTGCTAAGTCTCCATTCGGCTATTCTTGATAAACCAGGACCGCTAACAATTCTCTCACAAGATATCCTTTCAGTATTTAGAGAATTTTTGAGCCAAATCTTTAGATCCCATTCTAATTTTGACTTTGGCGAGTATTCAATATGGCCACCTTCGCTAGCTAAAACTTTTACTTCACTTCCTGATATTATTCCTCTTGCAATGCCCAAACCAGTCCCAGCACCAACAATGGCATGCAAATCTTTGTTAGAACCTTGAGAGGTTGCTCCATTTTGGATTGTGGAATATTGATTTTTTTTTAAGAAAGGTATTCCATAAATTTGCACTGCAAAATCATTAATTAGCTCGCAACTTTTAAAATTGAATTTGTTTTTTAAAGCTTTTCCAGAAATATTCCATGACAAATTTATAATCTTTGCGTTGTTATCAGATATAGGACCAGCTACAGCTAAACAAGCAGAGGAAGGATGATTAAAGTTTCGGCATTCATTTTTGAGAAAATCTTCTAGAATTAACTCAAAAGATTCCCATTCGGAAGATATATATTTCTTTTTTAATATTAATTCTGGAGAATCATCATTTATATTTTTTTTGTAAATTCCCAATAAAACCTTCGTACCTCCTAAATCACAAGCAAGAAAATTCATATATTTGAAATTATTCTGTTCTCCCTTTTTTTTCTATTAATTCATCCATCAATTTGTATAGATTAGGTAAATTGAAAATTCCTAAATTTGTTCCATCCAAAGCTCTTAATGCAACTGAATCAATTTCTTCTTCTTTATCTCCAATAACTGCAATTAAAGGAACTCTCCCCAGAGTTGCCTCCCTTATTTTATATCCTATTTTTTCATTCCTAATATCAACTTTTGATCGATAACCATTATTATTTATTAATTCATTAAACTTTAAACACTTTTCAATATTTCTATCGGTAATGCTCAATAAAATTATTTGGTAGGGAGCAAGCCAAATTGGGAATTTTGCCTCATATTGTTCAATTAAGATTCCAATAAATCTTTCAAAGGATCCTAAAATTGCTCTATGAAGCATAACTGGATTTCTTTTTTCATTATCAATATCTACATAAGTTGCATCCAATCTAATAGGCATTGAAAAATCAACCTGAATAGTTCCGCATTGCCATACTCTATTAAGACAATCTTTTAATGAGAACTCTATTTTTGGACCATAAAAAGCACCTTCTCCAGGTTGGAGTTCCCATTTTAGATTCTTATTATCTAGAGCTTTGGAAAGAGCCTCTTCTGATTTATCCCAAATCTTTTCACTACCTACCCTTTTTTCAGGACGAGTTGATAATTTGATAATGATTTCATCAAAGCCAAAAGTTTTATAAACCTCGAAAACAAGATCGATAAAATTAGATACCTCTTCTTGAATTTGCTCTTCTGTGCAGAATATGTGTGCATCATCTTGAGTAAAGTTTCTTACTCTCATTAAGCCATGAAGTGCACCAGAGGGCTCATTTCTATGACAAGATCCAAATTCAGCAAGACGAATAGGTAAATCCTTATAACTTTTTAAACCTTGATTAAATACTTGAATATGGCATGGACAATTCATTGGTTTAATTGCATAAGTTCTATTCTCTGATGCGGTAGTGAACATATCATCTCTAAACTTTTCCCAATGCCCCGATTTTTCCCAAAGAGATTTATCAACAGCTTGTGGGGTTTTAATTTCTAAATAATCATTTTTTTTAAGTATTTCTCTTATGTATTTTTCCAGCACTTGGTAGATTGTCCATCCATTTGGATGCCAAAAAATCATACCTGGAGATTCTTCTTGTATATGAAATAGTGAATGTTTTTTTCCAAGTTTTCTATGATCCCTTTTTTCCGCCTCTTCAATTCTTGTTAGGTAGTCATTGAGTTCTTTTTCTTTAGCCCATGCAGTTCCATAGATTCTCTGTAATGATTCATTTTCACTATTCCCTCTCCAGTATGAACCTGATAATTTAAGTAACTTAAAGTGTCTCAAATGTCTTGTGTTAGGTACGTGAGGCCCTCTACACATGTCAATATATTCTTCGTGCTTGTATAAATTGATTAGACCTTCTTCAGTAATTTCTTCAATTATTCGTAGTTTAAAAGTCTCATCTCTTTCTTTAAAAGTTTTAATTGCTTCTTCTTTGGAAACTTGTAAGATTTCAACGTCATAATTTGTTTTTATTAATTTATTAATCCTATCTTCAATTTTTATTAAATCTTCAGGGGTAAATCTGTATTCAGAAAAAATATCGTAATAAAAACCATCTTCAATTACAGGCCCAATTGCCATTTTAATATTAGGGTAAATTTGTTTAACTGCATGACCAATTAAATGAGCAAAAGAATGCCTTATTATTTCAATTCCTTCTTTATCTTTAGATGTGATGATTACAACTTTGGAATCTTTATTTATAGGAAGAGTTGCATCAAGAAGAACATCATCTACTTTTCCAGCAATTGTTGCTTTAGCTAATCCAGAGCCTATACTTTTGGCAATTTCTATAATAGTTACAGATTTTTCGAAAACCTTTTTTGAACCATCAGGTAAGGTAATTATTGGCATAATTTATTTCTCCATCTCAAAGAATCCAAGTTTAGATTTAACTCTTTTTAGAGTTTTATTTGCTAAATCTTCAGCCTTTTCTTTCCCTTCTTTGAGAATATTGTTTAATTGATATGGATCATTAATTAAGACCTTATATTTTTCCTGAATAGGTTCTAGAGATTCTATAAGTTGTTCCGTAATTAATTTTTTAAATGTCCCCCATCCAGTCTCGGAAAATTCATTTTCACATTGAGAAATTTCTTTGCCAGATAATATTGAATAAATCATTAGAAGATTTTTAGATTCCGCTCTCTCAGGATTATTAAATTCTATTCCAAATGAGTTATCACTTTTTGCTCTTTTTATTTTCTTTGTGATTATTTCAGGGGTATCTAACAAATTGATCCTACTACCTTCGTTAGGATCACTTTTACTCATCTTTTTTGAACCATCAATTAAGCTCATTATTTTTGATCCATTCTTCATAATTATTGGCTGAGGTATTTTCAGAATATTTTTATCTTTACTAAATTTGGCATTAATTCTTTGTTGTGCAATATCTCTGGCAAGTTCGAGATGTTGTTTTTGATCTTCGCCTACTGGTACGTAGTCAGCGTCGTAAAGAAGTATATCTGCAGCCATCAGGATTGGATAGTCAAATAATCCAATAGATACATTATTCCCTTGTTGTATGGATTTTTCTTTGAATTGAATCATTCTTTCCATCCAATTTATTGGGGTCATGCAATTTAATATCCAACAAAGTTCTGAATGTGCAGAAATTTGACTTTGGACAAAAATTGAGCATATCTTTGGATCTATTCCACAAGCAACATATAAAGCCGCAGTAGAAAGAGTATTTCTGGATAATTCTTTAGGATTATATGCAGCTGTGATTGCGTGCAAATCAACTACACATAGAAATGTTTCATATTGCTCTTGAAGCGTAACCCAATTATTTATAGCCCCAAGCCAATTCCCAATATGTAAATCACCAGTTGGTTGAACTCCCGAAAGAATTCTTTTATTATTTGCCATCCTCTTCTACTTCGCTAGATTGGATTTCTTCAGTTGATGTACTTTTTACAGGTCTTGCAAAGGGGTCAGGAGCTGCTTTCGTCTTTTCTTCATAAGGATTTTGTGATTGTCTATTAGGAGAAGAGTTTTTGTTGTTTTTTGCATATTCTTTTATTGATTCAATCAATTTTTCGTCTTTGATCATTTCGCTAAGTGTTCTAACAGAGAAACCCAGAACTGCAACGGTAGACCTTAGTTGAAAGGTCTCTTGTATTGATTTAACGGCTTTCATTTCATTATCACTCAATCTTATGCGGAATCCTCCTCCATCTCTTCTGCCTCCAGATCTATCTCTGAAATTAGATCTTTCATTATTAGAACGACCTCTGTAATTTTCTTGTCCAGGATTATTGCTGAAATTTGAATTAGACATCTTGATGTTTCTTAAGTTATTTAAATAGTTTATTAACTTAGCATCTAGTTATGCAATAAGTCTTTTTAAAAGCCTTAAAATTTTATCTTTTGATTAACGACTTATGTAATTTGCTTTTCTCATTCACAACTTGCATTAAAATAAAATTAGAATATAAACTATCGTGTTTGATATTAGTAAAGACAACCTTTTAAAGGATTTTATCAAGTCTCCTAAGAAAAATATCCTTATTATTGTACTTTTACTAGGCTTTGGAGAATGGTTTGCAAGTGATTTAATACATTTAACAGGTGGGTCAATAGGATTTTTTGTTTTATGCTTTGGAGGATATTTTTTCCTTAAGAATGACCGACCAAAATTTAATGAGCCAAAGGATTTAGATGGCTGGGTAAATCTTTGTAATGAAGATTTAAAATTTTATGAGGAAATTGAGGAGAAAAATAATTTAGAAAAACAAAATTTTCAAAGACAACTATCCCTTGACTCGATAATTAATAGATTTGCAAAAGAGAAAATTTGTTTAATAGGGAAGAAAGATTATGACTCAACTCAATCTTTATTTAGAGATTTCTTCAAAGAAGATAAGTTTGATTTTAATTTTATTGAAAAAATGCCAAAATATAATTCTTCTGAGATTGTTCCTGATAACGTAATAAATACAGATGCTCTTTTATATTTTCTAAGTTTACCTTTATCTGCAAATGACTTCTTATGGTTAGAAAAGCTTCCTAAGGATATGTCTATTTGGTTAGTAGCCCAATCTTCAAATGGATTTGAATCTCAAAATGAAATAGATGAATTGAAGGATCAATTATCAGGAGAATTTATAAATAGAATAATTAGAGTTGATACAAATAAAAATCAATTAACTCACATACCTTTTTCTTTAAGGAAGTTTTTTCTAAGTTCAAGTAAAAATATTGAGAATACCAAGAAAAGGCTTTTGAAGCAATTGCATACTAAATGGCAGTCTGAGATTGAGGGGATAAGAAGAACACAATTGAAAGTTTTACAGAGGAAGAATCAAATTCTTGTTGCCACTACTGTTTTCTTGTCACCACTTCCTTCAATAGATGTATTGTCTATGACAGTTTTAAATTCTCTAATGATTAAAGAGATAAAATCAATATGGGGATGTAATTGGTCTCCAGAAATTTTGGATAAAGTATCAAAACAAATTATAAAGACTGCAATAGCTCAGGGAGTAATTGAATGGAGTGGTCAAACTTTAATTGGATTAACAAAATTGCATGGCCCAAATTGGTTGTTTTCAGGAACTTATCAAGCAATAAGTGCAGCATATTTAACAAGAGTCGTATCTAGTTCCTTGGCGGATTTCATGGCTATAACAAAAGGGGTATCTGAGCCTGACTTGGAATTTATAAAAGAAAATTCTGAGAAAATTGTTGAAAAAGCTTTCGAAAAAGAGAAAATAAATTGGCAATCTTTGTTATCTGAATTAAAAAATCCTTTAATTAGACTTAGATATAGTTGATAATCTCTTGCAGTATTAAAAAATGCGTAAAAAGTTTTTACTTTTAATTCTTGTATATTTGATATGTCTTTTTTCAACTACCGCATGTAAGAGAATCTCAACTAAGAATGAAACTAAAAAAGAATTGGTTTTAGCAAGCTTCACCGTTTTGGCAGATATAATTGAAAATATTGCTAAAAATGATGACTTCGTGGTTAGATCAATCACTAAACCTGGAATAGAAGTTCATGGTTATAAACCCACTCCAAGCGATCTAATAAATGCCTCCGAAGCATTTGTTTTTGTGGATAATGGATTTGGGTTTGAAATATGGTCAGAAAAATTTGTTTCTAATTTGCAAGTTAAAAAAATAACTATTGCAGATGATCTGGGACCCATTTTTATAAGTGAAGATACTTACAAAGGGAAACCAAATCCCCATGCTTGGATTTCCCCAAAAAGAGGAATTCTTTATGTAGATATTATCGTGGAATCTTTATCAGAATTGAGGCCCTCCAAAAGAGAATTATTCGAAAAAAATGGTGAAACTTATAAAAATGAACTCTCTAAAATTGATCAAGATTTTTCACTTTTTATTAATAACTTAGAAAAAGATAAAAGGTATCTAGTAAGTTGTGAAGGAGCATTTTCTTATCTCGCTAATGATTATGGATTAAATGAAGTTTACTTATGGCCCGTTAATGCCGAGAGTCAAATTACTCCCAAAAGGATGGCAAGAACAATATCCTTAGTTAAGGAAAAAAATGTCCCAGCTGTATTTTGTGAAAGTACTGTAAGTAATGAATCTCAAATGGTTGTTGTCAATGAAACTGGAACTAAATTTGGAGGAAATCTTTATGTTGATTCGTTGTCAGTTGATAGTGGCCCAGCTAATTCTTACTTAGAAATGCTGAAACATAATTTGGAAATTATTAAAAGAGGTCTTGAATAAAATATGGAAAAACTTCATTATCAAAACTATAGGATTTATGCAGAAAATATATGCGTAGACTATAACGGCAAAGTTGCATTATATGATGCCAATTTAAGATTAAAACCTGGTCAAATTTGTGGATTGGTAGGAATGAATGGTGCAGGTAAAACAACCTTTTTTAATGCATTGACTGGCTTTGTTAACATTTCTAAGGGGAAAATAAGAATAAATGGAGAGTCTTTAAGGTCTGCTCAGAAAGATCAGACAATAGCTTATGTTCCTCAAAGTGAAGGTATTGATAGTCAATTCCCTGTAAATGTTTGGGATGTTGTAATGATGGGAAGATATGGTTCGATGAATGTTCTCAGGTGTCCAAGAGAATCTGATGTTCAGGCTGTTAAAGATGCTATTGAAAGGGTTGACCTGACCGATTTTTTATCTACACCAATTGGTAATTTGTCTGGAGGTCAAAGGAAAAGAACTTTTTTAGCCAGAGCAATTGCACAAAGAGCATCAATATTATTGCTGGATGAACCCTTTACGGGAGTTGATATAAGAACTGAGAAACTAATTTCGGAATTATTTATTCAGTTTAAAAATGAGGGTAAAACAATTTTATTATCTACTCATGATATGATTCATGTTCGCGAAGTTTGTGATTTGGTCCTTTTAATAAACAAAACAGTTGTTGCATATGGGGAGACCTCTGAAGTATTTACACCTGAAAATATAACAAGTACCTTTGGTGGGATCTCTCCTGATGTTTTGTTTGGGCCTGAGTCATAAAAAATAATTATTTATGGAGTTCTTTTTATTCTCTAGTATAAATACATTCTTAACAGATCCTTTAACTCATGATTTCATGAGAAAAGCTTTATTTATGAGCTCTTTAGTTGCGGCTGTTTGTGGGTTTTTATCTAGTTATTTAACTCTCAAAGGTTGGGCTTTAATGGGCGATGCCGTATCACATTCAGTAATGCCTGGAGTTGTTGTAGCTTATGCTTTGGGACTCCCTTTCTCATTGGGTGCATTTATATTCGGAGTAGGTTCTGTAGCGCTTATAGGATTTGTTAAACAAAAATCGAGAGTTAAGGAAGATACTGTTATTGGGTTAGTCTTTACAGGCTTTTTTGCTCTTGGAATAGTTTTAGTTTCTAAGATCAAAAGTAATATTGATCTCCACTCTATTCTTTTTGGAAGTCCATTAGGCATATCACTATCTGATGTGAAGCAAACGGTATTGATTTCTTTGTTGGTAGTAATACTTTTATCAGTTTTTAGGAAAGATTTAATGCTTTACTGTTTTGATCCTAGACATGCAAAAACTGTGGGAATTAATGTCCATTTCTTACATTATTTACTTCTTACATGCTTATCTTTAGCGGCCGTTGTTGGTTTGCAAACGGTTGGAATAATATTGGTAGTTGCAATGTTGATAACTCCAGGCGCTACTGCATACTTACTTACTGATCAATTTGATAATATGACCATTATTTCAGTATTAAGCGCCATTATCTCAAGTTTAATAGGTATTTATTGTAGTTTTTGGTTCGATCTTGAAACCGGAGGTTCTATAGTCTTAGCCCAAACTTTTATATTTTTATTTGCTTTTTTGTTCGCTCCTAGATATGGAATATTCAAGTTTAAAAAATTATTTGCTGGGTATAAACGATAATGGAAGAAGACATCTTAAATAAAAAGTGGTATTGGTGGCCATTATTTCCTTTATATCCATATGGAAAAAAGAAAACAATTTTAAGAGAATTAATTCCTAATCAAATATGGTCTTTGGAACAAATACAGGGCCTTTATTACGTTGCCGTTCCAATAAGAATGACGGTGATAAAGGTTGATAATGGATTGATGCTAATAAATCCACTACCTCCCACAAAAGAATTAATAAATGATTTAAAAAAATTAATTGCGATTCATGGCAAGGTAAAAACAATAATTCTCCCAAGTGCCTCTGGACTAGAACATAAAATAGGACTTCCAGCGCTTTCAAGAATATTTAGAGATGCAGAAATTTGGCTTTGTCCTGGACAATGGAGCTTTCCTATAAATCTACCACTAGATTTTTTAGGAATTCCATCAAAAAAAACAAGAATACTTTTTGAGGAAGGTACTCCACATACAGATTCCTTTAAATGGTCTTCATTAGGCCCGCTTAATTTAGGACTTGGAAGATATCAGGAGATAAGCTGTTTTCATTATTCTACGAAAACTCTTCATGTAACAGACGCAATAGTTGGAATAGACTCCACTCCACCTGAGATATTTAATTTTGATCCAACTCCACTTCTTTTCCATTCTAGAGAGAGAGGAGATGAACCTTTGATTGACACTATTGAACAAAGAAAGAAAGG
This sequence comes from Prochlorococcus marinus str. MIT 9302, assembly GCF_000759975.1. GTDB lineage: Bacteria > Cyanobacteriota > Cyanobacteriia > PCC-6307 > Cyanobiaceae > Prochlorococcus_A > Prochlorococcus_A marinus_M. The sequence continues at coordinate 242,944 of NZ_JNAM01000010.1, forward strand.
GTGGAAAAGGTTAATCTTATTTTCATCTTTTTTGAAACCAGGTAAATTAAATATTCCACCTTTAAAAGAAATTTTTAAGTATTCATTCAAAAAAGATCTTAGAAATTGGAGATCTCATTTCGGTATTTATCCCTTTTTATGGGACGAAGATTGGGAATCCTCGCTTGTTGAAATTATGGGTAAAGATATTCCTAAGATTCAAATTGCACCAGTTTTACAAAAATTAATTTTTCCACGTTCAAAAGAGGTGTTAATTAAATGGTTAGAAAATATCAAGACTTTTAAAGATATGGAATATTTAATTCCAGCTCATTTTACGGCACCTATAAAATTTACAACAGAGGACTGTCAAAAATTAATTAATGAAATTAATTCCCAAAAATGGGATAAAGCACCAGAGGATAATAAATTTCTGATTGGATTATATAAAAAGTTGTTTGAACTAGGAATAATTCCTGAAGAAGTTAATCTTTAAAATGTATTATTCGTCAATAGACATGTTTTCATCATTTTTAAGAGTTTGTTCTAGCTCTTTTCTTTGCTCCATTTGTCTTAAGAAATATCCTGTCATCATTGCAGAAGATAATAAATTGGCAATGTTGTCTTTTGAAGATGTTATTTTTACATCAAATTGATCTGAAGGGAGCATGCCAAGAAGACCTTGAACATTATGTCTAATAATTTCTTGAATATCTTCACTGGCTGATTTTGCTACTCTTTGCAAAACTTCAGGGGATTGTTTTTGTAAATATTGGATTAAATCATTCTCATCATTTGGATCATTATTTTCAGTAGCAAGAAATTCTGGATTAAACATTTCTTAAACTTCAAGATATACAAACCCTACAACATCAAGTACCCATTAAACTAAATTATTAAGGGCAGGGAACCGAATAGGTCCAATTTTATTGAACGGCCAATATCTAAAAATAGCTTTACCAATAATCTTTTCATAGGGTAAAAATCCCCAAATATGTGAGTCCATACTATTGTTTCTATTATCACCCATCACCCATAATGACTCTTTTGGAACAATAAAAGGGCCTATAGAATAATTAATATTTTTGTCAAAAGCGTAATTTTCTTGAGGGATATCATTTAAGTAAAGGTTACCATCTCTTACTTCTACCTTGTCTCCAGGTATCCCAATTACTCTTTTTATTAATGCAGTATCTGCTTCATAACCAGCAATAATTAATTGGTCTGGAACCTTAAAAACAACTATTTTATTTTTTAATTTTGAAAGATTTGATTTGGATGTGATTTTTGGGGTTACTTTCTCAACAAGAATTTTATCTTGTATTTGAAGAGTGGGAAGCATTGAACCGGATGGAATCCATCTTGGCTCTATAACCTGCCATCGTATAATCAAAGCAATAGATATCCAAATTAAAAGATTTTTTAAATCCTTAATTATTGAATTTCTTTTTTCTTCAGTTGGGGACATTTTTTATTTAATTCAGTTATAAGGAAAAATCCCAAAGCATTTATATAAATTATGACATCATCCATTGAATGCAAAAATTTTTTAAAAAGTCTACAACTTTTAAACCTTCTTGTAAAAATTGGAGTTCAAAATTTAATAATATGTCCAGGTAGTAGATCAGCACCTTTAGCCATAGCTGCAGGAGAATTAAGTAAATTAGGACTGGTAAATATTTTTAATTCAATAGATGAGAGATCTGCAGGATTTCACTCTCTTGGGATTTCTGCTGCATCTGGCAATCTTTCTTTGGTTATTACAACTTCTGGAACTGCAGTAAGTAATTTATTGCCAGCGGCAGTTGAGGCTGACCGATCTTGTAAAGGTCTTATATTTATTACAGCTGATAGACCTTTAAGGTTAAAAGATTGTGGGGCTAATCAAACAGTAAATCAAGAAGAATTTTTGAGTTCAGTCTGCAGAAGAGTTTTAAGTACAAATCTCAATGGGCTCCATGAAACAGAAGATAATGAGATTCTAAATTTAGTGCGAATTATTGAGGAACAAATATCGATCTTCCCTGGTCCTTTCCATGTAAACATTCCTATCGATAAGCCTCTAGATATTTCTTTTTTAAATAAAAAAAATGTTTTAGAGATTTTTAAGAAGATTTATTTAAAGAAAAAATATGTTTTTCATGAAGTTGAAATAAAGTCTCATGAAAACAAATTCTTAGAAATTTCAAAAAGTCTAAATTTAGATGAATCAGGCATTATTTTGGTAGGTCCCTATCAAGGTTCTATAAATGACTTATCTTCTTTCAATAAATCTTTAGAAAAATTACAAGAAATTACTGGTTGGCCAGTATTTGCTGATCCTATTTCAGGTGTTTATTCTGATTTGAGAGGGTTAGTTATGAATTGGGAATTAGTCTTAAGAAAAAATAAGAATTTAATCAATTGTCATCAACTTTTGAGGCTTGGACCCATGTCATCCTCAATTGATTTGGAGAAGTTTTTAACAACCTTCGAAGGGGTACAAATTCTTATCAAGGAAAAAAACCATAGAAAATTGGACCCTATAAAAAAATCATTTGAATATGAGTTTGGGTTGAAAGATTTTGTTGATAGATTTTTAGGAGAATTATCAATTAACAAGAAAAATAATAAGTCTCTAAGTCCTTTAGCTCTTCATCTAATAGTGGCAGGAGAGCAAATTAAGGAGATTTTAAAAGAGAAAATTAATAGTAATAATCAAATTACTGAGTATAAGATTGCAAATCTTGTACCAAAAATATGGCCAGCTAAAAATCCTATTATGCTCTCTGCAAGTAGCCCAATTAGAGATTGGCTTACATTTTCTGAGAATAGTACTTTAACAAGAAATTGTTTCAGTTTTAGGGGGGCATCTGGAATAGACGGTACTTTATCTCTTGCATTAGGAATTTCTAGAATTAAGAATCCTCTTCTTCTTGTGACTGGAGATTTGGCTTTTGTTCATGATATAAATGGCTGGCTTGTTGAAAATTCAGTCGACTTGAATTTAACAATCCTTTTAATAAATAATAATGGTGGAAATATATTTAATCGTATTTATAAAAATAATCTAAAAGATGATGAATTAAAAAAACTATTTCTTATGCCTAAAGAAATAAACTGGGCAAAACTAGCAGATGGATATCAAGTAAAGTTTAAAAGCGTGACAAATTTTAAAAAATTACGAGAGGCATTCGAATGGAGCATTTCTATCCGGAAATCTGTAATAATTAAAGTTGATATTGATCCGGAGAATGAAATTAGTGAAAAAAATGCCCTTCTAGAAAAAATAATTGGCAGTTAAATTTTTTTTAAATTTCTATTTTGGAATAATTAGGATTCATGAAAGTCTTACCTGGGAAAACAACTTTAAATTGGTCACAATGTAATTCTTATGAGGATATATTGTTGCATAAATCAGATGAGGGAATTGCGAGAATCGCAATTAATCGGCCTGAAAAAAGAAATGCATTTAGACCTCAAACTGTAGATGAACTTATTAGTGCATTTAATATCGTGAGAAATGATGAAAATATTGGAGTAGTTCTTTTTACAGGTGCAGGACCTGATAAGAAAGGTATTTATTCTTTTTGTTCTGGAGGTGACCAGAGTGTTAGAGGTGATAATGGATATGAAAATGATGATGGGAAACAGAGATTAAATGTACTTGAACTTCAAAGATTAATAAGAAGTTTGCCTAAAGTGGTTATCGCCTTAGTTCCTGGTTTTGCAATTGGAGGAGGCCAGGTACTTCATTTGATTTGTGATCTCAGTATCGCCTCAGAAAATGCAATATTTGGTCAAACAGGTCCAAAAGTTGGCAGCTTTGACGGGGGATTTGGATCTAGTTATTTGGCTAGAGTTGTTGGTCAAAGAAAAGCGAAAGAAATTTGGTTTTTATGTAGAAAATATAATTCCAAGGAGGCTCTTGAGATGGGCTTGATAAATGCAATTACAAAGATTGAAGAATTAGAAGCTGAGGGTGTAATCTGGGCAAGAGAGATTTTACGAAATAGTCCAACAGCTATTCGTATTCTTAAAGCTTCATTCAATGCCGAGAATGATGGAATTGCGGGTATTCAAGAATTATCTGGATACACAACTCAATTATTTTATTCGACTAAAGAAGCTCAAGAAGGTAGAGATGCCTTTCTTGAAAAACGTCCACCTGATTTTTCTGACTATAAGTGGACTCCCTAGGGACTTTTTAAAAAGAACTTTTTTAATAACTATCAATGAGAATTCTTCTTGCTGCTGCCGAATGTGCTCCAATGATCAAAGTTGGAGGTATGGGAGATGTGGTTGGTTCGTTGCCTCCATCTTTGATCAAACTTGGTCACGATGTAAGGGTAATAATTCCAGGCTATGGAAAATTGTGGAGTCTTTTAGAGGTATCGAATGAACCAGTCCTCAGAGCAAATACTATGGGAACTGATTTTGCTGTGTATGAAGCAAAACATCCAATACATAATTATGTGATTTACCTAGTTGGTCATCCAGCATTTGACTCTGACCAAATATATGGAGGGGAGAATGAGGATTGGCGCTTTACATTTTTTGCCAGTGCTACTGCAGAATTCGCTTGGAATTGTTGGAAACCTCAAGTTCTTCATTGCCATGATTGGCACACTGGAATGATTCCTGTATGGATGCATCAGGACCCTGAAATTAGCACTGTTTTCACAATTCATAATTTAAAATATCAAGGACCTTGGAGATGGAAACTAGAAAAAATGACTTGGTGTCCTTGGTATATGCATGGAGACCACACAATGGCTGCTGCAATGTTGTACGCAGATAGAGTAAATGCTGTTTCTCCAACTTATGCGGATGAAATTAAAACCCATGAATATGGAGAAAGTCTTGAAGGATTACTTAATTACATATCAGGTAAATTACGGGGCATTCTTAATGGCATAGATTTAGATGAATGGAATCCAGCCAAAGATCCTGTTTTGCCCGCAAAATTTAGTCTTAAGAATTTAGAAAATAGGCTAGAAAATAAGAAAATTCTTCAAAGAGAAATGGGTCTTGAGGTGAATTCTAAAAAATATCTTTTAGGTATGGTTAGTAGGTTGGTTGATCAGAAAGGAGTTGACTTACTTTTACAAGTTTCAAGAAGACTTTTAGCATATACAGATTCTCAAATAGCTGTTTTAGGGACTGGAGATAGATATTTAGAATCTGGATTATGGCAACTAGCCTTGGATTACCCGGGCAGATTTTCAGTATTCCTTACCTATGATGATTCTCTATCAAGACTGATCTATGGTGGCTCTGATGCTTTCTTAATGCCCAGCAGATTTGAACCTTGTGGGATTAGTCAATTACTTGCTATGAGGTATGGATCTATTCCAATAGTTAGGCGAGTTGGAGGTTTGGTTGACACAGTTTTACCTCATGACCCAGAAAATAATAGTGGCACAGGTTTTTGCTTTGATCGCTTTGAACCAATAGATTTCTACACTTCTTTAGTAAGGTCTTGGGAAGCCTTCAGGCATAAAGATAGTTGGGAATTACTACAAAAAAGAGCTATGAGCCAAGAGTTTAGTTGGCAAAGATCAGCTCTTGAATACGAAATTATGTATAAAGATGTTTGTGGAATAAAGGAACCATCACCAGATATTGATGAAGTTAAAAAGTTCTCTTACGGACAATCAGCTGATCCATCTTTAAAAAAAGTATGAGTTTAATATTTTAATGGACCTTTCTTTATCTGAATTAAATGATGTTTTGGGTCATATTAAAAATATAGGCAAGAAAAAATACGATTCTTTAAATTTTAAAAATATAAGTATAGATAGTAGAACTCTATTAAAAGATGATCTTTTTATAGCTATCGAAGGTAAAAATTTTGACGGACACAGCTTTCTTTCAGAGGTTTTAAAGAAAGGAGTTGAATCAGTAGTCATTAAAGAAGGTATGCAGAAATTCCTTCCTGATGATTTCCCTTATTGGGTTGTTAGTGACACTTTAGAGGCATTTCAAAAATTAACATTGCTCAAAAGAAAAAAATTAAATATCCCAGTTATTGCAATAACTGGTTCAGTGGGTAAAACAACAACAAAAGAAATGATTGGTGAAGTTTTAAAGAAACTTGGAAAAATCAAAATATCTAATGCAAATTTCAATAATGAGATTGGGGTTGGTCTTACTATCCTTGAAGCAGATATAGAAGATAAAGTTTTGGTCCTCGAGATGGGTATGAGAGGTCTTGGACAGATCGAAAATTTATCTAGATATAGTGAACCTGATATTGCAGTAATTACTAATATTGGGACAGCACATATTGGATTGTTGGGCTCAAAAAAGAATATTACTTTTGCAAAGTGTGAAATTACTAAGTTTTTAAATCCAAATGGAGTTGTGATAATACCAGGAAACGATCCTTTCCTTGAGGAAACTTTAAAAAAAGTCTGGAAAGGTAGACTTATAAAAGTAGAGTTGTTAAATGTAGAAAATCAGAAGAAGCGTTTTAATAAAGATGATAAATTGAGAGGATTTTATAATCCATCGAAGAAAACAATTCTGATAGAAGAAAATACCTTTGAAATCTCACTTAGCGGATTGCACAATGCTTCAAATTTCTTATTTGCTTATGCAGTTGCAAAGGAGCATAATATTAGTTTTGCTAGTTTTAATAAGTTCAATTTCGCAAGTTTAGAAGGAAGGAATAAAATCCTTAAATCAGTTAAAACAACGATATATGATGAATCATATAATGCCTCTCCAGAATCAGTAAAAGCATGTATAGAGAACCTTTTAGAAAAACCAAGAAATCATTTTTTTATCTTTGGAAGTATGCAAGAATTGGGAAAAGAGTCTGAAAAATATCATAGAGAAATATTCAACTTAATAAATAATTCAGACATAGAAAAATGTTTATTTATTTGTGATAAAGAAAAAGAAATTTTTTATTATAATTTTTTAAAAGATGAGGAGAAATTTTTAGTTTTAAACAATATTGAGGATGTACCTAAAGAAATAAATAAATTCACAAAAAAAGGTGATTCTATCCTTATAAAAGGTAGCAGATTTTGGGAGCTTGAAAAAATTATTAAATTAATTAATTAATTTAATCATGACATCTTTGTTTTCCAATTATCTACATTTATTTGCTTAGTTCTTGAGATTGCTAATGAATTATCTTTAGCATCTTCTGTGATAACTGAACCAGCACCTGTTGTTACTGATTCCCCTAGATTTATTGGTGCCACAAAAACTGTGTTTGCTCCAATACTGGAATTTTTGCCTATTTTTGTTTGATGTTTTTTCTGGCCATCAAAATTTGCAGTAATAGTGCCTGCTCCAATATTTGTAGATCCTCCAATAATAGAATCACCAATATAACTTAGATGGTTTACTTTAGATTCTTCCTCTAGTTGACTATTTTTGATCTCAACAAAATTACCTATTTTGCTATGGGAAGATATTTTGGAATTAGGTCTTATATGACTATAAGGGCCAATTTTTATATGATCCATTATCTGAGAATCATAAACAGTAGAGTTTGAAATTTCACAATTTAATCCCACATTAGAATTCTCAATAAAAGTATTTGGACCAATAATGCAATGACTATTTATTTTCGTATTTCCTCTTATATGTGTATTAGCCTCTATGATTACATCCTTACCAATTTCAGCTTCTTCACTAATTGAACAACTTGCTTTATTTATAAAAGTTACACCATTAAGCATATGTTTTTCTTTAATTGAATTCTGAATACATTCCTCGCACTCTGATAGTTGAATTCTGTTATTAATTCCTTGAAGCTCTCCATTATCCTCTACCTCGAGACTTGAGGAATTTTTTAGCAGAGATATTGTATCTGTTAAGTAAATCTCTTTTTGATTATTATTGCTTTGCAAGGTATTAATTATTTCTGATAAGTTACCCCAGTTAAAACAGTAAACACCTGCATTGATTAATGGATTTTCTCTTTCCAGATCATTGCAATCTTTTTCTTCAACAATTCTCTCTATAAAACTCCCCTTCAAAAAAACTCTGCCATATCCATGAGGATTTGTTTTCTTTGTGGTAATTAAAGAAACATCAGTATCTTTTGAATCGTGTAAATACAAAAGTCTTTTTAGAGTACTAGGCCTAATGAGTGGCACATCACCGTTTAGTACCAAAAGTTTTCCTTCATGTTTTTTTACTTCTCTACAAAGGACCTGGATAGCATGACCCGTTCCTGATTGAGGTTCTTGAATAACAACGTGGATTTTTTTATCTTTTGGGATCGAATTTTGTACTTCTTTTGATTTGTGTCCAGTAATTACGAAAATTTGATCAGGTTTTAATTCGACACATGAATCAATTACTCTTTGTAGAAGACTTTTGCCAGAAATTTTATGTAAAACTTTAGGCAATGAGCTTTCCATCCTGGTGCCCTTGCCTGCAGCTAATATCGCAACACTTAACATGTTTATTTAAAATCCTTATTTAAATCTAACTCTTAACGGATAACTTCGTCATTTTCCACTTCTCTCTCCATTTTTTTGTAGGTTCTAAATTAGATAATGATTGCTCCTTCAATCTTTGCTTAATAATATCGTCTTTACTTGAGTTTAAATTTTGATCTCTATATGGAATACCCGCCTTAGTGAAGAGATGTTCCTCTTCCATTAAAGATAACTTTTCAAAATTGAAATTAGATTTCAATTCATTCTTATCAAATTTTGATATTGCGACAGTTCCCTGACTCCAAAAAGTTCTGTTTTTAAAACTTGGCTTAATAGTAAAAATTTCTAATCCAAGATTTCTTAAAGTTTTTCTTACTGCCGCTGAAGAAGAATAAGTTATTAAATAACCCTGAGAATTAAGATTTTCTGTGACTTTAGATAAAAATTCAATTGTCCATAATTCTGGGCATTTTTGAGGTGAAAAACCATCTAAATAAATCAGATCGAATTTAATAGATGAAGGAATAATTTTGATTTTTTCTCTAGCATCACCCCACAAAACACTGCATTTAAAAAATTGATCTTCAAAGTAATCTTTACGATACAATGATTCAAATATTGTTCTGACTTTTGGAGCCCATAATTTAAGGAAAGATTCATTTCTAAGCGAATATTCAAGAGGCTTTTTATCAATCTCCAACGCATACAAATTTAAATATGATTTTTGTTTAATTAATTCATCTAATAAAGAAGCGGAATTGTATCCTAAACCAAAACATATATCCAAAACATTTAGAGATTTACCCTTAAATCTTTGCAAATTAGAAGTAGCTGTAAACTTTGACTTTGTTTCCTCCAATGCGCCAAATAAACTATGGAAGTTCTCTTGAAAAAACGCACTTCTTAAAGAGTAACTGCCATCTTTAGTTAAAACTTCTATTAATTGAGACAAAAACTTTTTAATTTAGTTAATTAGTTAGTTTGGCCAGCTCTTCCCAAAAAGTGGGATACGAGACGCTAGCTGCATCTGCCCTCATTATTTTTGAGGTGCCTTTAGCAAGAAGTGAAGCAATAGCAAGACTCATCGCTACTCGATGATCTGTCTCACTGTCTACCTCCGCAGAATGAAATTTTGATTGTCCATTAATAATTAACCCATCCTCTTTTTCTGTTATTTCAGCACCGAATTTTTGTAACTGTCGTGCCATGACTTTTAATCGATCTGTCTCCTTAACTCTTAATTCTTGTGCATCTTTAATTTCAGAAACTCCATCACAAAAACAGGCAGCCACAGTAAGGATAGGAATTTCATCTATAAGTTTTGGGAGAATATCTCCTTCAATAGTGAATGATCTTAAGTTATTTGACGTCTTTACTTTAATAGATCCAATAGGTTCACCTGCAATAGTCGATTTATCTAAAATCTCATAATTGCAACCCATTGAATCCATTACATTTAAAATCCCTGTTCTAGTCGGATTTAATCCGACATTCTGAATTAAAACCTCTGAATTTGGAACAATAGATGCAGCAATCATCCAAAAAGAAGCAGAGCTTATGTCCCCTGGAATCAATATTCTCTGGCCAATTAAGTTGCTCCCTGACTTGATAACTACATTTCTTCCTAATTCTCCTCTGATACTGATGTCTGCTCCAAATGCTTTTAACATTCTTTCAGTATGATCTCTTGAAGATGCTGGTTCAATAACAGAGGTTGTTCCAGAAGCTTTGAGGCCTGCTAATAAGATTGCCGATTTTACTTGAGCGCTCGCTACAGGGGTTCCAATAACACATCCTTTTAGTTGATTCCCATCAATTGAGATTGGAGCTTTGTTTCCTTTTTCTCTCCCAAAAATTTTGCCACCCATCAACGATAATGGTTTACCCACTCTCCCCATTGGCCTTTCATTGAGAGAAATATCCCCTGTTAAGATAAAATTCTTGCCTTCTTGACCAGCAAGTAACCCCATTAATAATCTCATGGTGGTTCCCGAATTCCCACAATTTAGAATCTCTTTGGGCTCTTTTAATCCATCAAGACCTAATCCTGAAATCGTAAAAGGCTCATTTTTTTTTATTTCTGGTATTTTTACACCTAATTTCCTAAGACAATCAGCAGTTGAAAGTGGATCTTCAGAATATAAAAACCCCTCAATAGTCGTCTCACCCTTAGCAATACTGCCTATTATAAGAGCTCTATGAGAAATAGATTTATCTCCGGGTACTTTTACATTTCCTCTTAAATTAACTCCACCTTTTATAGTGCGGATATTATTCATTTTCAAATTAAATACTTGATAAGATTTCTGTAAAAACAAATTAGTTATATATTATCAATAAGTTTGTTTTAAAAAAAAAATAATCAAATTAAGTAACTGTTTTCTATAATAAGAGAAGAGAAGGATTTGATTATTAATCTTACTTATTATCACGTTGCAAAGGATGTTCCGGAAACAAATCCAGACATTGCAGTAGTCATTGATGTTTTAAGAGCTACAACCACAATTTCTTGGGCTTTAAAAAATGGAGCTGATTCAATACAAGTTTTTGCAGATTTAGATTTATTGAAAGAATCTGCAATAAAGTGGCAAGTTGAAAAAAGACTAATGCTTGGAGAGAGAGGCGGAAAGAAGATTGAGGGCTTTGATTTAGGAAATTCTCCTTTATCAGTTACAAAAGAACTTGTTAATGGTAAAAGACTATTTATGAGTACGACTAATGGGACTAAATCATTGCAAAAAGTTCAAAATGCTAAGCATTTATTTGCTATGGGTCTCCCAAATAGGAATGCAGTTGCCGAAAAAATCATTTCATTAGAAACAGAAAATCTTTTAATACTTGGTAGTGGTTGGGAAGGCTCTTATTCACTTGAGGATTCGTTAGCTGCTGGTGCTTTGGCTTCATATCTAAAACAGAACTGTAATTTTGAAATTAATATTATGAATGACGAATTACAATCGGCTCTAGCACTTTGGGATTTTTGGAAAAATGATATTTTGAAATGTTTAAAAACAGCAACTCATGGCAAAAGATTGACAAGTCTTGGAGATTATGAGGATGATTTTAAATGTTGCTCTGAACTTGATTGCTTAGATATCGTTCCTGCGCAAGTTGAAAGAGGTGTAATTCGTGCCTCATGATTTACGAATTGGTTTACTAGGAGTAATTTTTTGACTGATTTTTTGGTAGCTGCATTGCAAATTACAAGCACTTCTAATGTTGAAGCAAATTTTGTTCAAGCGGAAGAACAGATTGAACTAGCAGCTCGAAGGGGTGCTGAGTTAATCGGATTGCCTGAGAATTTTGCTTTTTTAGGAGAAGATGACGAAAAACTTAGATTGGCTTCTGAATTGTCAACGAAGTGTACAAACTTCCTAAAAACTATGTCACAGCGATATCAAGTTTTTCTTTTGGGAGGAGGACATCCTGTTCCTGCCGGTGATGATAGACATACTTTAAATAGATCAGCACTTTTTGGAAGAGATGGACAGGTTTTGGCAAAATATGACAAAATCCATTTGTTTGATGTTGATTTGCCAGACGGAAATTTATATAAGGAATCTTCTACTATTTTGTCTGGAGAGGAATATCCACCGGTTGTAGATGTTCCAGGTTTATGCAAAGTTGGATTATCGATTTGCTACGATGTTAGATTCCCTGAACTTTATAGATATTTGTCTTCGAATGGTGCCGAACTAATTATGATTCCCGCAGCTTTTACCGCATTTACTGGGAAAGATCACTGGCAAATTCTATTACAAGCAAGGGCGATTGAGAATACAACATATGTAGTTGCCCCAGCTCAAACTGGGATTCATTACGGAAGAAGGCAAAGTCATGGCCATGCAATGGTAATTGACCCATGGGGCACTGTCTTATCTGATGCTGGAAAAACTCAGGGAGCTGCCATAGCTCCGGCTGATAAACAAAGAGTAAAGAAAATTAGGGAGCAGATGCCAAGTCTTAGACATAGAAAAAACAAATTGTTTTCAAACTAATGTCAAAGTTTTTAAATAATAAACTTTTCCGTTATTTATCTGTTTGTTTATTTTTAAATTCTTCGATCCTCCCAGTGAATTCTTTAAGTGCTCTAGCCGCATGGGAGTTAAAAACTAATGGGGTTTTAGAATTAAGAACTAAATCAAATACAAATTTAAAAGCATACTTTCAGAAGGCTAACCAAATATATGGTGATCGATTCTGGGTAGATTTCCCTGGGGAATTAAAAAATCCTAGAACAATAAAAGGTAATGGTCCAATAAAAGAGATTAGATTAGGTAAACCAAATAATGGTAAAACAAGACTAGTTATCGAATTTAAGGAAAAAACTAGATTGACCCCTTTGACCTGGAGGATGGTTGGCTTAAATCAAAATATGTGGAGAATAAAACTTTTTACACCAAAATATTCGTTTAAGAAGATTGGTGAAGGTTTAGTTGAAAATAAAAAAGGAAATATTCAATCAAATCAAAACTCAAGTTATGTGAAGAAAAAGGGTAATGATTATTGGAAATTTCCAAAAGTAAAACAAAACAAATTTTCGGTTGTTCTAGATCCTGGGCATGGAGGGACAGATCCAGGAGCAATAGGTATTGGAGGAATAAGAGAAACAGATGTTGTACTCGAGGTTTCTAAAATAGTTGAAAAGTTACTATCTGAGAATGGTGTCAAAGTAAGGTTAACAAGAGAAAATGAAGTTAATTTGGATTTACCTCCAAGAGTTTCCTTTGCAAATAAAATCAATGCGGATATCTTTATAAGTATTCATGCAAACGCTTCAAGAGGTAAAAGAAGGGATATTAATGGGTTGGAAACTTTTTACTATAGAGGGTGGAGAGGTAGGTTACTAGCTAAAGGAATTCAAAAACAAATTCTAAGAGTTTCCCCCGGTAGTCCTGATAGAGGAGTTAAACAAGGTAGATTTTACGTAATAAAAAATACTAGGATGCCTGCAGTTCTTGTAGAGATTGGATTCTTAACAGGCAGATTAGATGCAAGAAGATTAGATAAAAAGTTACATCGTAAGAGAATAGCGTATGCAATTGCAAAAGGTATCCTTGAATATCTTTCTAAAGTAGGGTGAAACTTAAAATAGGTATATTTGACAGTGGTATAGGTGGTTTTACTATCCTTATTTCTTTACTAAAAAAACGTAAAGACGTGGAAGTTTTTTATTTGGCTGACACAAAAAGAATCCCTTTTGGAAATAAAAATTTTAATGAGATAAGAACCATTGCAAAAGAAATTTGCACCTTTTTTGAAGATAAAAATTTGGATGCGCTTTTAATCGCTTGTAATACTACAAATGCATGCGCACTTGATATTCTAGAAAATAAATTAAGAATCCCTTGTTTTGATCTTATAAACTCAGTTTCAGAAATAGTTAATAAACAAATAATTGGTGTCTTGGCAACACAAACAACAGTTAAATCATCATATTACAAAAATGCTTTAAGTTCTAAAAAAGAGAATTTGAAAATATTTCAGCAAGAATGTCCAGAATTTGTATCAGAAATTGAGAAAGAAAAGCTGAATTTTATTAAATTAAATTATCTTTCGGATTTGTATTTAAGACCACTATTAAATGAAAATATTCAAGAATTAATACTTGGATGTAGTCATTATCCATTAATTTATGACCTTTTAAGAAAAAAAATAGACTCTAATATAAAAATTATTGATCCATCAGAAGCGTTAATAAAAAAATTTAATGAATCTTTTGCTATTCCAAAAACTGACCGCTATGAAAGTCTTTCTTACGAAAGTATAAAATTCTTTGTTACTTCAGATAAAGATGAATTTTCAAAAAAAGTAAAACTTTGGCTTGCAATTAATAAAGAAATTAGGGTTGTTAACCTCCGAAGCAATGTTTGATTACTTAATATATACAAGAGGTCAATCATGAATACAGTAACAGAACTACTACAGCCAGTTGAAAATGATCTTGATGATCTTATTCTTGAACTGAAAAAACTAATAGGAGCTGGTCATCCAATTCTTCAAGCCGCAGCAGAGCATTTATTCAGTGCTGGTGGTAAAAGGCTGAGACCAGGCATCGTTTTATTAATTTCAAAAGCAATATCCCCTGAATTTTGTTTAACAAGTAAACATAAAAGGCTTGCCGAAATAACAGAAATGATTCATACAGCCTCATTAGTTCACGATGATGTTGTTGATGAGGCCTCTACAAGAAGGGGGGTAGACACAGTTCACAGCAGATTCAATACAAGAGTTGCTGTTTTAGCAGGTGACTTTTTATTTGCTCAAGCAAGTTGGCACTTAGCAAATCTAGATAATGTAAATGTAGTTAAATTACTTAGTAGAGTAATAATGGATTTAGCAGAAGGTGAAATTAAACAAAATTTAAATAGATTTGATTCAGCTCAATCTTTTTCCAAATATATCAATAAAAGCTACTGCAAAACTGCATCATTAATAGCAAATAGTTGTAAAGCAGCTGGAGTTTTGAGTAATCTTAATGATCAAGAGTTAACCTCGTTGTACAATTTTGGCAAAAATATTGGTTTAGCTTTCCAAGTAGTAGATGACATACTTGACTTTACCGGAAACGATAAACAGCTTGGAAAACCTGCTGTAAGTGATCTTGCTAGTGGGTATCTTACTGCACCAGTTTTATATGCATTAGAAGAAAATAAGAAATTATCTGTTCTTATAAACAGAGAACTTGCTGAAAAAGATGATTTAGATGATGCTCTCAATATTATTATGAATTCTAAAGCCATCCAAAGTTCCAGAAAACTAGCTGAGGATTTTGCGATGCTTTCTAAAGAAGCCATAGTTTGGCTTCCTGATTCAGAATACAAGAGAGCTTTGTTGGCTCTTCCAGAATTTGTTCTCAGTCGTATCTATTAGATCTAATAAAAATAAATCTTTCCAGCTAAATTAATATTAAAATTTTTGAAATACATAAATTCTTCGACTAAATTTATTAATAATATAATTATTTAATGACATTAGATAAAAAAAATTCAATCAATAACATCCTCGAAGAAAAGAGAATTTTCCCTCCTTCAAAAGAATTTGCAGAAAACTCAAATATTAGATCTCAAAAAGAATTACTTAGTCTCAAAAAAGACGCATTAGATAATCCAATTCAATTTTGGAAATCTTTTGCAAATTCTGAATTGGATTGGTTCGAGCCATTTCAAACTGTATTAGATAGCGATAATGCACCCTTTTTTAAGTGGTTTAAAGAAGGGAAACTTAATATTACATATAACTGCTTAGATAGACATATTCAGAGGGGGCTTGGAGAGAAAACTGCACTGATATGGGAAGGTGAACCAGGAGATAGCAGAAAATATACTTATGAACAACTTCTAAAAGAGGTATGCAAAGCAGCTAATGCATTAAAAGCTATTGGAGTAAAAAAAGGAGAGTTGGTATGTATTTATATGCCAATGATTCCTGAGGCAATGTTTGCGATGTTAGCTTGTGCAAGAATTGGAGCGCCACATTCAGTTGTTTTTGGGGGATTTTCATCAGAAGCTTTAAAGGATAGATTAATTGATGGAAATGCCAAATTTGTCATAACTGCAGATGGGGGATTTAGAAAAGATAAGGTAATTGAGCTTAAGCAAGCAGTTGATTCTGCAATTAATAGTGGTGCAGATAAAGTTGTTGAAAAAGTAGTTGTTGTTCAAAGAACTAAAAAAAATATTTCCATGGTTGATGATAGAGATTTTTGGTGGCACGAATTATTAAAAGATCAAAAAGAATGGTGTGAACCCGAAATCATGAATAGCGAAGATAGACTTTTTGTTCTTTATACTTCGGGATCTACTGGAAAACCAAAAGGTGTAGTTCATACTACGGGTGGTTATAATCTTTGGTCCCATTTGACATTTAAATGGATTTTTGATGTAAAAGATAATGATATTTACTGGTGCACTGCTGATGTTGGTTGGATCACAGGTCATAGTTATATAGTTTATGGGCCTTTATCCAATGGCACTACAACGTTAATGTTTGAGGGAGTACCAAGGCCTTCTAATCTAGGAGCTTTTTGGGAAATTGTTGAGAAATATAAGGTCTCGATTTTTTATACTGCTCCAACAGCAATAAGAGCATTTATGAAGTCTGGACGTGAAATTCCTGATAAATATAATCTAGAGAGTCTTAGACTTTTGGGCACAGTTGGAGAACCAATTAATCCTGAAGCATGGATGTGGTACAAAGATGTTATTGGTAAAAATAAATGTCCTATAGTTGATACTTGGTGGCAAACTGAAACTGGTGGTGTGATGATAAGTCCTTTGCCTGGAGTTGTTGCCACAAAGCCAGGTTCAGCTACTTACCCCTTGCCTGGAATTGAAGTTGAAGTCGTTGATAAGAATGGAGATAAGGTAATGGAGAATGAAGGAGGTTATTTAATTATTAAGAAGCCTTGGCCAGGAATGATGAGAACAATTCATGGAAACTCGAAGAGGTATTTGGAGAATTATTGGGAATATATTTCCTTTAAAGGAGAAAAGAATGTTTATTTCGCTGGAGATGGAGCACGCATTGATGAAGATGGATATATCTGGATTATGGGTAGAGTTGATGATGTGATAAGTGTTTCGGGTCATAGGTTAGGAACGATGGAAATAGAATCTGCTTTGGTAAGCCATAAATCAGTTGCAGAAGCGGCTGTCGTTGGAAGAAGAGACGATTTGAAAGGTGAAGTTATAGTTGCTTTTGTATCTTTAGAGAAAAATGTGAATAGTTCTTCAGAATTAGTGGAGGATTTAAAGAAACATGTTGTTAATGAAATTGGAATTATAGCCAAGCCCGAAAAAATAATAATTTCTGATTCTCTCCCAAAAACACGAAGTGGAAAAATTATGAGGAGAATTTTGAGATCTTTAGCTTCTGGAGAAAAAATTAGTGGTGATATAAGTACTCTTGAAGACAGTTCTGTTTTGGAAAAGTTGAAAGGAATATCCTAATAGGATTCATCAATTAAACAGGAAATTTTTTTTATAGTGTTTCTTTTGAAATCATCATCTGCCCAATCTCCTAAAAAGTTTTCTCTTAGTCCTGCACTAGCAATAATAGTGTGTGTACCCTTTAACATTATTCCCTTAGAGTTATCTTCTTTTCTTGCTTTAAGACAAGAAAATAGTTTATCTGTTTGATCTAATTCGTCTGAGTTGAATTTTATTAGAAAATTATTTTTTTGATTATAAGTTTTTTCAATTATGCGTAAAGTTCTTTCTGGGCTGGGGCTGAATTCACTCTTGAATTCTAATTTTTGAGCCAGCTGTTTTAATAATGGAATTGATTCGTTAGCACTGAAGTTATTGAAACTAATTGATATGAACTTTTCGCAATTTCTTCCTCCATCTGGAGAAAGTAAATGAAGTTTACAGCCAAGGCTATGACCAATTCTTATTGAAGGAATTGATGCTCCTATTCTTTCTGATAAGTATTGTCGGCAATTCTTGAAATCCCTCCATGCATTAATAGCAAGTTGTTGGTGATCAAATTGTGGAGTGTACTTGTATGCATGAACTGCATAGTTTTTATTTATTAAGCTCTCTATAAATCTTCTATAGGTTAAATCTGGTTTAGAAGCTAGGTAACTTCCTCCGATAAATTCAACAATTTTTTTTGGATTTGAAGGCCAATAACAAAAATTGTTAAATTGATATTTTTTAAAAGTCATTTTTAAAAATTTATTTTTAAATTACAGAAAGTCTCAAAGATTATTTTCTATTCAAAATTGTTTAATTAATATTAATTTAAAAGAAATTTTTAATAAATGCGTCAAGATAAATGAGAGTGTTTTCAGCTAATTGGAACTATTTAACAAAAAAGAATTAAGTCAATTTAATTTTCTTCAAGATCAAATTAACATTAATCCCTCTAAAAAAAGTGTTACTAATCAAAATAAAAATATAGGAAAAATTTTAATTCTTGATACTGAAACAACAGGTTTAGATGAAAATAAAGATAAAGTGATAGAGATAGGTTGTATTTTGTTTGACGTTTCTTTTAAATGTGTACTTTCACAAGTCTCATTCTTATTCCCAGTTAAAAATAATGAAGCTGAACATATAAATGGTATCTCTGCAGAAGTAACTAATATTTCTCAACCATGGGAAGATGGATTGAATTTCTTTTTAAAACTTGTAGATTGTGCTGATTTTATTGTCGCGCATAATGTAGAGTTTGATAAAAAATGGTTTGGTAAAGGAAGATTACCTCAACTTAATAAGAAATGGATATGCAGCTTAGAGGATATAAATTGGTCTTCTCAAAAATCTCTAAAAAATAGACCTTCAGTAACTGATTTGGCTTTATCTTTTTCAATACCAGTTTGGAATTTACATAGAGCCTTATCTGACTGTTTTTACATATCTGAGGTTTTTAAAAAATGCGATAATTTAGAGGAACTGCTACTTAAAGCTACTGAACCAAGGTTTTTATACAAGGCATTAGTTAGTTATGAAGATAGGAGTTTAGCTAAAAATGCAGGTTTTAGATGGAATAGTCCTGTGAAAGGAGCTTGGTCAAGAAAATTAACTACTGATGAGGCAAAAAATCTTGATTTTAGGGTAGAGATTTTAAATTAATATTTAATTAATTTTTGACTAAGAAACTTTTTAGTGCATTTTACAGGGCATCCATTTACTTCCCATTTTATGTGCTCCAATACATCCGAATTTTGAGGCGGCCTTCTCAGCTTCTTCTTTGGTGTTAAATAGATCTGATATTATATTTTCCTTATTTGTATTAGAAATCTGTTTAGAATAATTATGATCATGGTTTTGAGAATTAGGCGAGTACTCCCATAGTAGTAATACCGGCGGAGATAATTCCCATGCCAACTACTGATAAATTGACTATTCCCATTGCTACAGCTCCAAAAGAAAAAACACCCATTGGAACTATACCGATACTTATAACTCCCATTGGTACTATTCCTATTGAAATAATACCAAGAGGTGCTATTCCAAAAGCAATTTTTTTTGGTTTTGTACCACAATGTTGACTCTCTTTATTTTTATTAATTTCCAATAGTTTTTCTAAATGGTAAATTAAAGTTGTCTCACAGAACAACCAATCAAAATTTAATTTCTATCTAAATTAAAAATTTTGAATTATTTTCTAGAACTTTGAATAACTTAAAAAATCTTAGAGGAACGGTAGACCTCTTACCTGATCAATTAATAAAGTGGCAAAATGTTGAGAAGATTGTATTGGAGCAGCTTTCAAGATCATCTATCAAAGAAATAAGAACACCTATATTGGAGATGACTGAATTATTTATAAGAGGAATTGGTCAAGAAACAGATGTTGTTAGTAAGGAAATGTACACATTTTTGGATAGAGGGGAGAGATCTTGCACTCTAAGGCCTGAAGGAACGGCCTCCGTCGCAAGAGCTTTAATACAAAATGGAATTGCCTCTAATCCTCTTCAGAAACTGTGGTACATGGGCCCCATGTTTAGATATGAAAGACCTCAAGCAGGTAGGCAAAGACAGTTTCATCAGTTAGGGGTTGAGTTTATAGGATACGAATCAGTGAGGAGTGATGTTGAAATTATTGCTTTAGCTTGGGATATCTTAGGAAAATTAGGAATAAAAGAACTTAATCTTGAAATAAATACCTTGGGTGATCTTAATGATAGATTAAATTTTCAAAAATCTTTTTTGAAGTGGCTAGAAATAAATAAAGACTCTTTAGATTTAGATTCTCAGAATAGAATTAATAAAAATCCTTTAAGGATTTTAGACTCGAAGAATATTCAGACAAAAAAAACCCTTGAAAATGCTCCAAGATTATTTAATTTTTTGTCTGAAAAAAGTCATAAAAGATATTCAGACTTAAAAAAACAATTGAAGGTTTTACACATACCCTTCGTGGAAAACTTTAATCTAGTAAGAGGTTTGGATTATTACACCCATACAGCCTTTGAGATTACTAGTGGGGCTCTAGGCTCCCAAGCTACAGTTTGCGGAGGAGGTAGATATGACGATTTAATAAAACAAATGGGAGGGCCCAACACCCCTGCAATTGGATTTGCTGTTGGTTTAGAAAGATTAATATTACTAGCTGGGAAAGAGCTTGAAGTCCCAAGAAATACTGATATTTATATTATTAATCAAGGATTAATTGCTGAATCATTTGCTATGGATCTATCTAGAAAATTAAGAAATTATGATTTATTAGTTGAATTAGATTTAAGTGGAGCCTCTTTCTCTAAACAATTTAAAAAGGCAAATAAACTAAAATCCAAAAGTATTATTATTATTGGTGATGATGAGGCAACTAATAAAGAATTTATTATAAGGCTGTTTGATAAAGAAAGTTTTGAAAATAAAGAAGAGGTTATATCTTTTGAGAATGATATTAAATTAGAAAAGTGGCTAAATATTAACTTGCTTGAAAAGTGATGTTCTTCAAGTTTATGATAATTTTTCTTTTTACATTTATTTTCTTTAATTTAAGAAATTTTCTTAAATTAAAAATAAAAAAAAAAGTTTTTAAAGCTAAAAAGTTAACAACTTTTAATAAGAAGAATCTAAATAATTGGATGAATTTAACTAAAAAAGAAAGATATAAATTATCAAATCAAGAATCAGGTAACTATCTAAACAAAAGAAAAATTTTATTAGATAAAATTAGAAAAGAATATAAAAAAATATCTAGCGAAAATTCTGAAGAGAATATTAAAGAAAAAAAATAATGGAAAATTTCTGGACTTCTAACAAACCCATAAATGGATTAAGACATTTTATCTTGGTCAATGTTATAAAAGAAAAAGGAAATATGATTCTTTTGATGGTTTCTGTCATTGATTCTGAAATTAATTTAAAAATTACTTACCAAGAATTAATAAATAGTGGAAATTGGGTCAAGGGTTGGATCAATCTTCCTAAGTTTGAATCAATTACTGAAGAATATGGTAGTTATAAATCCAGCAATAACCCTGAAGGTATCGATGAGGTATTTGTTAATGATGATTCGTTATTTAATATTTCTTAATTTGACATAAACCTTTTAAATCATTTTTATCTGTAAATAAAAGGTTTTTATTAATTAATAATTAATTAAAAAGTTTTACCCCTTTCAAAAAAATAAATTTAACGTTATCAAGGATTAATAATATTTCTTAATCCAATGTTAGTAGGGGATATATGGAGCTCATCTGAGTTGACCGCAGAAAAATTAGGAATAACTGAAATTAAACTTTCTTTTTTGCGTGAAAATGGAATACTCAAGCCTGGAATTCATTGGAAAAGCTCTCCTCTCGGTCAGAAAAAACCTTGGAAGCCAAAAGCACTTTATAATATAAATCTGTGCAGAAAAATTATTAATAAATTTTATTTTGAAGATAACGTTAATATTGCAGCCTAAATATTTTTTGAAAATTTATTAGAAAATATATAAAATCTTTATTCGATTAGATTTTCATCCTTACATTCAATTAGAGTGGTTTGCAAAGTTGGATATAAGTTAATCATTTTTATATATTGTTGTGATTTTCTGTAGGATTTAGCAGCTTTTTTGTAATGAACTTCTGATTTCATTTCTAGTGAAATTTTTCTAGAAGACTCTTGAGAAGTAGTCATAATAATAGATGTCTTATTTCTTATTTAATAATTGTTTGAGAATGAGGCAATAAACAGGATGGTTTAATGAAACAAAACATCATTTTTTGTCAGCAAAAAGAAATTTATCAAAAAAATTTGAATCGAATAATACTTATTTTTTTATTTGGAATTCTCAATATGACTATAATTTTACTGCTTAAATCTAACTTCTTTGGGGTTAGATTTTTAAGAAAATCATCTTAGTTATTTATTACTAGAATTAATAACCTTTACAATTTTGTTGTGAATCCAACTGTTTGTTGAAATTTCAAGTATTCTCGAAACGTTTAAGCTTAATAAATTCCTAAATGCAAACCTATGGAAATCCAGATGTCACCTACGGATGGTGGGCTGGTAATTCAGGTGTAACGAATCGCACAGGAAAATTCATTGCTGCGCATATTGCGCATACTGGATTAATCGCTTTCTGGGCTGGTGCTTTCACCCTTTTTGAACTTTCACGATTTGACCCCTCTATCCCTATGGGTCATCAACCTCTTATCGCCCTTCCTCATTTAGCAGCCCTTGGAATAGGGTTTGACGCTAATGGGGTTGCAATGGGAGATACTAAACCTGTAGTAGTAATTGCTATCGTCCACTTAATTTTATCAATGGTTTATGCCGGTGGAGGACTTTTACATTCAGTACTATTGCCAGGAGATTTACAAGAAGCTGATTTAGAAAAAGCAAGAAAATTCAGCCTTAGTTGGGATGATCCAGATAAATTAACATTTATACTTGGACATCATTTAATTTTCTTTGGTGTTGCCTGTATTTGGTTCGTAGAATGGGCTAAATGGCATGGTATTTATGACCCTGCTCTTGGTGCAGTTAGACAAGTTGAATATGATTTGAATTTGTCACATATATGGAATCATCAGGTTGATTTCTTAACTATCGATAGTCTTGAAGATGTTTTAGGTGGTCATGCTTTCTTAGCCTTTGTTGAAATCACTGGTGGTGCTTTCCATATTGCTACAAAGCAAGTTGGAGAATACACCAAATTCAAAGGTAAAGGACTTCTTTCCGCTGAGGCTGTTCTTTCATGGTCTCTAGCAGGAATTGGTTGGATGGCAATTATTGCTGCTTTCTGGAGCGCTACTAATACAACAGTTTATCCAACTGAATTCTTTGGTGAGCCACTTCAATTGAAATTTAGTATTTCTCCATATTGGATTGATACTGCTGATCTTCCACAAGGTGAGTACACAAACAGAGCATGGTTGGCAAATGTTCACTACTATTTTGGATTCTTCTTTATCCAAGGTCATCTTTGGCATGCTCTAAGAGCGCTAGGTTTTGACTTTAAGAGAGTTACAAATGCAATTGGTAACATTGATAATGCTACTGTTACGCTAAAAGACTAAATCTAATTAATATTTAGTTTTAAAGGCCTCATTTTATGAGGCCTTTTTTATTTGAAAAAATCTGATTATTAATTTAGATTTATATTGATATGTTTTTGAAGTCTTTGAATATTTTTTATTTACAGAATAAGGATATTTTTTCAAATTCTTTATTAATAAGTTTTTTTGGATTTTTAATTATATTTTTCTTCTTGATTTTTGGGAGGAGATTAAAACTTGCTGTTCAACTTGAGAGATTTGGATTGCCAATAGCAGTTATATCAGGGATTTTAGGTATATTTATAGGTCCATTTGGAGCGATACACTTTTTGCCAAAAGAAACTATAAATGTTTGGAGTAATTTTCCTACCCCTCTTTTATCATTGGTATTCGCAACTTTAATGATGGGAAGACCCATTCCAAATATAAATGGTTTAGTTAAACCAATCTTTAATCAGTTTTTGCTTGCTCTTTCCCTAGGTTTCGGACAATTTTTTGTTGGCGGTCTAGTTGTTAAATATTTTTTGCCCCCATCTATGGATACTAATCCTCTAATGGGGTGTTTGATCGAGGTTGGTTTTCAAGGAGGCCATGGAGCTGCATCTATCATCGGTGAGAGTTTTAATAGACTAGGTTTTTCAAATGGTTTAGATCTTGGTCTGGCTATGGCAACAATGGGTCTTTTATCATCTTCAATATTGGGCAGCATATTTATTTTTCTTGGAAGAACTTTACGTATCTCAGATACAGAGGAAATTCTCGAAAAAAAAGATAATCTAAAGGCAAACAATAAGATAGGAATTTTTGCAGATTTAAGAATTTTGATAATAAATCTTGGGTTCTCAGGCTTGGCAATTTCTTTTGGTGTTTTGCTACTCAAATTTTTAAGGTATATTTCAAGTTCATTTGGTGATTTTTCTAGAGAAATTATCTTTTCACTCCCGGTATTCCCTTTTATCCTTATAGGTTCACTTCTTATAAGATATATTTTAGAAAAAACTAAAAATACTGAATTCATTTCAAATATTCTGCAAAGGGAGATTGGCATTTTATCTACAGACCTATTGATTTTTACAGCTATGGCAAGTTTAGATATTGCTGTTGTTTTTGATAACTGGATACTAATTTTAGTATTTACTATTTTCGGTTTATTTTGGAATTTAATCTGTATTGCTTATTTTGCATACTTTATTTTTGATGATTACTGGTTTGAAAAAAGTTTGATAGAGTTTGGAAATTCTACAGGTGTGGTAGCTTCTGGATTACTTCTTTTAAGGCTTGCAGATCCTAAAAATATTTCTAAGACTTTACCAATTTTTACATCAAAACAACTATTCGCTCAGTTAATTCTTTCAGGGGGACTATTCACAGTTTTGGCACCATTAATGATTTCTAAAATTGGATTAGATTATTGGACAGAAATTTGTGCTGTAATTACATTCGCAATTCTTTTTGTTGCATTGATTTTTAATAAAGTAGAGATGAAAAACTTTCAATAAAAACCCTAGAATGGATTTAAGTTTATTTTTATTTTAATGTCATTTACTCCATACGATATTCCACCTCAAGAAAATAAAGGGAAGTGGTTTAGGAGTCATTTACTTGGCAGGGAAATCGAACTTGGTGAATTGTATAGCCTTGCTTCAAATGAATTGGATTTGCTTATGGCCGAGACTGCAGAAATCAGAAGCGACCTTGATTTTAAGGAAAAGAATATTGGTAAATTTAGGACTGCAGGATATTTTTTGGAGTTAGCAAGGATAATTGAGAAAAGGAATTTGTTAGAAAGCTAATTAGAAGGGAAATAATTCTTTCTGCAATTTGGTTCCCATAATGCGTACTTATACATTAAGGATTTAAATTTTCTATCTTTTTCAAAGGAATCTAACCAGTTTTTTATTGGGGGCTCTAAATAATTTGTTCTTTTTTGACTTTCACAAGCGATTTTAAATTGTCTTACAAAAGGCCAAATAGACCAATCAGCGATTGTGGGGTTATCTCCAAAAAAATATTTATTTTCTGCGAGAAGTTGGTTCCATCTCTTAATAACTTGAATTGCTTTTGTGAAATGAAATTCTTCATTACTAGTCTGATATCTCGTGGAATATTTAAATCGATCCAAATGATATTTGAATTCATTATCGTTTTCATTAATTATTTCAAGAATATCCTCCTTCTTATTGTCAGGAAAATACATAACTTTAATGTTTTTCTTTTTTGACTCTGATAGTGCCCATAGGATGATTTCTAAGCTTTCTTCAATAACTTCACTATTTTTTTTAATTAGTATTGGGACGGTTTTTGTCTTTGATTTATTTAGAAAATCAAGAGGTTTATTTTTTAAATCAATTTCTCTTATTTCTATGTTGATTTCGCAAATTAATAGGGCCCATCTAGCACGAATTGCGTATGGACATCTTCTAAATGAATATAAAATATCGTTTGTCATTTTGTAAAAACTTTTAATTTCCTAAATTCTTTTAGTATTATTTAAATAGGAATAGATTTAATTTTACAACGCAAATGTCGGGATATGTTTACCTCATAAGAGTAGGAGATCTTTATAGAATTGGCAAAACGGATAATCTTGAAAAGAAAATTAATAAATTAAAACCAGATGAATTATTAACATCAATTATGACAAAGGAGCCAGAAACTCTTGAAGCAAGGTTACTAAGAAAATATAAGGCCCAAAGAATTCCGGAAACCGGTTATTTAAAGCTTTCTAAAAGACAGATTAGAGAATGTAAAAAGCAATTTGAATTAAAGGGAAGCTTACCTCACACTTTAGATGCTGAAGTTTCCATTACTCTGTTCGCCTCTTTTTTATTGTTTTCATTAAGCGACTTGATTCTAAATTATTTAGATTTTGGATTTATAAAATCCATATCTTATGCTTTTGGAGCGGCATCTCTACCAATGGTTGTGTTATTTATTACAGGTAGTTTTGGGGGATATTTTTCTGAAGATTTATCTCTTTTTTCATTGTTAACTAATCGAATAAAAGGCTTATTTATAGCAATTGCAATGCTAACAATGGCTTACTTAATTTTTAATTTAGCCTAAATTTCATAATTACAATTTAAGGCGATTTCAAATGGCACTGATTGTGTTGGCAGCTTCAGAATAGTTGAGCATATCTCGGCAATATCCTCTGGTTGCGTCATCCTTGATTTGTCTAGGGATGAGATGTTTTGGGCCATTTCTGTATTTACCCAACTTGGGCAAATGGCTGAAATTCTTATATTTTTATCCCAACCTTTATTTTTCATTGTTTGACATAATCCCATCAAAGCAAATTTTGAAGAAGAATAAGCGGCTAAATCCCCTTTGGATCTTTTGCCACTCATTGAAACTAAGACTATTATTCTACCTCTGTCTGAAGCGCATAAATGTTCCCAAGAAAGCCTACATAAATTCCAAATTGCTAAAAAGTTGATATTTAGTGTATTTAAAATTTCTTCTTCATCGCCATTTTTAAATAAGAAAGGAACTTTTGATAATACTCCAGAACAATTTATTACTGAATCAAATCCCCCAAATTCATCTAGGGTATTTTTTATCCAATTTTCGGCTGATTTTTTTTTTAATGCATCATATTCGTTAACTAAAATTCTCCCCTTTGGCCATTTATTTGGATCAATGAAGCTTCCTTTTAATGATTCTAAGTCTCTAATACCAACACTAATTCTGTTGCCTTCTTTTAATTCTTTATATGCAATATTTAGTCCAATACCCCTATTAGCTCCACTTATTAGGATGGTTCTCATTTTGAACTATATATTTGGAAATATTATCCTAAGCAACATTTTAAACTCTCTACCATGCATAATCATTAGACCTT
The DNA here is from genome assembly GCF_000759975.1 of Prochlorococcus marinus str. MIT 9302. GTDB lineage: Bacteria > Cyanobacteriota > Cyanobacteriia > PCC-6307 > Cyanobiaceae > Prochlorococcus_A > Prochlorococcus_A marinus_M. Next base: position 270,104 of record NZ_JNAM01000010.1, read on the forward strand.
TCTTTACACTCCATGGAGCCTTTATAAACATTATGCACATCGCATATACAATCTCTCTTAAGGATAAAGTATCTGTTAGGAAACCATACCATTGATTTTTTGGTAGTTTGAAAAAACTGCCAAAAAATTCTCTCAGGAGTTTTTCGTCAAACCTCATGAGTTTTTCCAATCCAAATTGATAAAGTGATTTCTTTCTAATTAATTCTTTTGACCATAAAGTCTCCCAACCCCTTCTAGCAATATGATAGGTACTAAGGTTTTTGTTTTTTATTGCTTCTGATACTGCTTTTGCGACAAGTGGAGCTCTTCTTAAAAGATTACCAATTAAGTATCCAGAGGCAGGATGCACCATTGAAGCAGCCCCACCATATCCAAGTATTTGTTGTTTGAAATCTGGTATTGGCATATTCATCGGTAGAAACAAACCAAGTTCTTCGTGTTGCATACTTGTTATAGATATATTTCGATAAGATAGCCTTTTCTCCAATCTTTCTTTTAAATTTTCCATTGTTAAAGGATTTACTAAACCAAGAGATGTCTCTTCAAGAAAATATTTACCGTTTCCCATATCCATTGCATAAAGAAAAGTGGGTGGTTCTTTTTTTTGCTCTTCATTAAGATGGTCATTTCTATAATCCATTAATACAAACTGCCCCTTTTTAAGCGGGGGTTTACTAAAATTCCCCACTATCCCATAACAAGTTTGGACTGCCAAAGGACCACATGATTTTAATTTAAGAAAAACAGGATCATATCCTGTTGCATCTACTACTAATCTTGCAGAATAAGTCTTGCCATCATTTGTAGTGACAGTACTTTTATATTTTTCAAAATGTATTTTATCTGCATAGCCTTGATGCCATTTAATAAAAGACTTGTTGCATTCATTAAGCCAAAAATTATGGAGTTTCTTCTTATCAAATAGTCCGTAATCTAATGAATGTTCAGTAGCTTTATTCTCATCGTGCTGTTCTTCTAAAGCACCATGCCCAAAAAAACTTACAGTATTCTTCCATCTATATTCGAGTAAATCCTGAAGACCAAGTTGATCAACTTCTTCCCCCCAAATACCATAAGTATTTGGCCAAGGTTCATCTGGTCCCTTTGGAGAAAGGACTTCAACATCTAATTTCTCCTTGCCTAAAGCTGATGCAATTGCCATCCCCGCAGGTCCTGCACCCAAAACAAGAACATCTGGTAAGCTTTGTTTTGACATTAAATATAAATATTATTATTAAAGGAATTTGTGAAACAAAATATAACTTCTGCTACTAGTTTTTTATTATTCATTCAATACTTTTAATAAGAATGTAGATTTATATTAATAAAAATACTTAAATACTAGTGAATAAGTTTTCAGTGTTTTAACAATAATTTATAAGATTACAAAAAAAGAAACTTAGAATTATTTTTTTATTATATAAATATATATCAAGTTTTAATGATTAAAAATAAAAATATTTTAATTACTGGAGGTAATTCAGGGATTGGTTTCTTTGCAATTATAAATTTACTAAAAACTAAAAATAATTTATACATTGTAATAAAATCTGAATTAAGAAAGAATGATTTTTTAAGAAGTATTGAGAAACATTTTGATAAAAATTACCTTAGTAAATATTTAAATATTATTGAAAATTGTGATCTTTCTGATTTAGATAATATAAAAAAAATTAAAGATTATCTAATTAGTAAAAATATATTTTTAGATGTAGTTATCTTAAATGCAGGTTTGCAGTATACAGGTTCATTCTATCCTAAAGTATCAAAACAAGGAATAGAACTAACTTTCGCAGTTAATCATCTTGCACATTTTTACTTGGTAAATCTTTTAAAAGATTTTGTTAGAGATAAAGAAGGATCCAGAATTATTATTACATCATCAGATGTTCACGACCCCAAAAGCTCAGGAGGAAATATAGGAAAGAAAGCAGGACTTAATAATTTGGTTGATTTTAGAAAAAAAGTTACTGGACGATTTTTAAATTTTAATGCTGATGAATCTTATAAAAATAGTAAGTTATGTAATATTTTGTTTGCAAAAGAACTTGCAAACAAATTAAAAATTTCTTCTAGTAAGATTTCTGTAATTACTTGGGCTCCTGGTCTTGTAATCCCAGATGATGATTCAGGTTTTTTTAGATATAGTAAATCTTTTAACCTCTTTGGATATTTTATTTTTTCTAAATTTGCAAAAAATATTTTAGGAATTTCTGAAAGTGTTGAAAATGCTGGAAAAATTCTTTCTGAGATTGTTTTTGATTCAAATTTTAATAATATTGCATACATACATTTAAGTAATAAACTTATATCTTTTAAAAAACATAAATTAGTTGAAAGTAAGGTTAGTGATGAAGCAAATAGTTCTGAGTTAGCTTCAAAACTCTGGATTTTAAGTGACGAGATTTGCAAATCATTTGGCTTTGTTACTTTCAATATTTAAGGTTTGTGTTGGGAATGCAAAATCTATATTATTAGATGCGAATTCCTCAATTATTTTTAAATTTATAGATTGTTGAGCTTCCATTGCAGCAAGATAATTATTCGTTGGTATGTAATAAACAAGTTCAAAATTAAGACTGAAGTCGCCAAAATCTGTGAAATGACATCTATCAAAAGATGCATCTTTTGTCTCTTCAACTATTTTTTGAATTATTGCTGGGATCAATTTCATAAGTTTTGGAGAGGTTTCATAAACTACTCCTAATTTATGCACTAACCTTCTTTTTTCCATCTGTGCGTAATTTGAAATTATTCCATTTGTAAGGGCGCTGTTGCTCATTACTATTACTTCTCCATTAATACTTCTTATCCTTGATGATCTTACTCCTACTCTCTCAACCATTCCCAGGACTCCATCAGATTTTATAAACTCACCTTTTTGAAAAGGTTTATCAAGCAAAATTGTTATATATTCAAAGAACTCCTGAACTGGATCTTTCAAAGCTAATCCTGCTCCAATTCCACCTGCACTTAGTAAAGCCCAAATAGCAGTCATTTGAACACCTATATTTTGTAAGAAAAATATTGAACCAATAGTCCATGTTAATGCTTTTATCAAAGGAGTTAGTGATGATATCATTGAACTGATTGAGGAATCATTAATTTTTGATGTGGATTCTGTTAAAGATCTAATTAAAACTTTGTTGAGAGCTTTTATAGTGATTATCAATATAAATAATTTTTGAATATTCAATAAAACAGAAATAAAAGTTATTTCATCAGCAAAAAAATAATCAATTGAAAAATAAAATGAGAGGATGAAACCTATAGGTTTTATAATTCCAGAGATTACTTCAAAAATAAAATCATCGAAATTTGTTTTTGTCCTTTTGGAGATCTTTTTAAAAAATATTTTTGAAAGTTTAGAAATTATTATCGACGATAAAATTCCAATAAAAAAAATAGATATTGCTAGAAGGAAGTTTTCAGTAACTAATTTCATATTTAAATAAACCCTATAAATTTATCTCTAATAAAATTCTAAATTATCTCTAAACAACAAACCAGTCTTAATTTTTTCTTCAACTCATTATTATATTTCTAATTTCTTTAAATTCTTTTCTATCCGCGGTTTTGCATAATTCAAAAATTATTGATTCAGTAGTTGTTAAGATCGCTCCCCTCTGAATCATTCTCTGTAATGCTATTTCATGATCTACCCTATTTCGACTGCTCATAGCATCTGATATGAGAATAACTTCAAATCCTTTTTTTAAACAATCTAAGACTGTTTGTTGAATACAAATATGCGTTTCGATACCACAAACTATCAAATTTGTAATTTTCTTATTTTTAAGTTCTTTCAAAAATTCTTGTATGTTAGCTAAGCTAAATTCCATTTTTTCAATTTTTTTAAATGCCACTTTGGGCAATAATTCAGGGATTGTTGCACCCAATTTGAATGGGTTCTGTTCAGATACAAAAATGTTTTCTTCTAAAATTTGGTAGGCTTCTATTAGCTTTTTGATGTTTTTGGTTATTGAATCCTTATTAAATACGGCTTTTATAATTTTTTCTTGAACATCTATGATTAGTAAAGCATTCACTTTTGGTGATAGCTTATCAGAAGATTTTTCATGATCTTTCATCATTTCTATTTAAAGATATATTCAACATAATATTTTGAAGAAATTTAGTAAACATTTTAAATCAAAAAGTTGTTTTAATCTCATCTAGAGTTATTATTGAGAATAGCCATGGGTTAATTGTTGTCATTATCCTCTCAATACAATGTCATTTCATCGCCTCTTGGTGATGGTTTACATAAAGATGGGAAGAGGTTGACTCCTCAGAGGCTTAAGGTTCTTAATTTATTTGAAAATATTGGTTCTGGGAAGCATCTTAGTGCTGAAGAGGTTCATGAAAAGTTAGTTAAATCAAGTTCCAAGGTTTCACTTGCAACAATTTATAGAACTTTAAGACTTTTAGTTCAAATGGGCTTGCTTCATGAATTAGAACTCAGTGAGGGAGGACACAGATATGAGTTGCTTAGTAACGAAACTCCTGATCATCATCATTTAATTTGTATTAGGTGTGGAAGAACAGAAGAATTCGAAAATGACGAAGTTTTAGAAGCAGGCAAAGTTGCAGCAAAAATTAATGGGTTTAAACTAATTGAATCCTCTTTAAACGTAAGAGCTATATGTCCTAATTGCATTTAGCATATTTTAACTTAAAGTCCCTCCGCAACTAGATCCTGCACCTGCAGTGCAAGCAAAACAATGTTCTTTAACAGCCACCCTGTAGTCAAAAGTAAATGATTCATCCAATAGATCAAAAAGTGTCTTTGGTCCTTTATTCTCTCGGAAATTTATCTGTTGGTTAAAGTCACAATCATAAATTTCTCCAAGCCAATTTACACTAATGGTTTTTTTGCACATAAGATTTTCTAAATTATTTTCATTAAAATTTTCTTTTAGTAATTTGTAATAAGTATTTAGTTTTCCTTCTCTTCTTAGAAATTCTTCATATCTATTTATTGGCATATTAGTTATTGTGTATAAGTTATTAAAAACGATATTATATTTTTCGTATAGTATTTTTTTATAATCCTGTTCCAATATTTTCTGAGAAGGAGGGAGAATTGGGCTTACAGGATTGTAAACAAGATTTAATTGCAATCCATTTTCTTTCTTTCCATAGCCTAAATCATTAAGTATTTTTATAGCATTAATACTTTTTTCAAAAACCCCAAGACCCCTTTGAAAATTAACATTATTTTTTTCGTAACATGGAAGTGAAGCAGTAATTATTACTTTATTCTTTGCAAGAAATTGAGGAAGATTTTCATAACCTTCTTCAAAGAATATTGTCAAATTGCACCTGTCAATAATATCAACTGCTTTTGTGCTCAAACTGGTTATTAGTTTTTTAAACTCTGGATGAAGTTCTGGTGCGCCTCCTGTAATATCTAAAGTCTTGATTTTGTATTTTTCGATTATTTTTGGAATAAGAGATACGATTTCATTTGACATCTTTTCAGTCCTTAGGGGACTTGAATTGACATGACAATGATTACAAGCCTGGTTGCATTTATAACCTATATTAATTTGCAATGTTTCTATAGGTTCTTTATATATTGAGGGGAATTTTTCTTTCATAAATATATTATTTATAACTTGTCATTCGAAAATTAAAAAGTCAACTATTTTTTCTAAAGTTTGATCTCTTATTAGCAAGTTCAATGAACCAACTTATATATTCTTTGGGACCATTTTTAAAAACAATATCGAACTTTAAATTGTCATAAAAATCACTGATTCCTATTAAACCAGTTTTCTTTGTAGAAGGTCTTTCAACTTCTCCAGAACTACTATCCACAAAAATTATTTTATTATTGATACCAAATTCATTACCTAATATTTGTATAAATTCTAGAAAAGACCTATCACTTCCTCCTCTTAAATAAATTTTCTCATCATTACATTTTTTTGATGTTACTGTGTCCCCAACTCCTATTATTAAAGGCATATCATCTATGTGAATAGATCTTTTGCATAAATCAATTTTTTCTCTGACAGATTTAGGCGAATTTTTAAAATTGAAATTACTTCCAAAAGGAGCTTTGCCAGTTTTAATCTTAATAAATTTATTTAAAAGAAATAAAACTCCATAATCTTTAACTGCTCCTTTAATAAGTAATTGTATGTCTGTTGATCCAATATCATCTTTAGAAGAAAGTTTAATTGTTTCTCTACCATTTTTATTACCTAAATTTGGTGAAATATGAAGGAAAAATGAGTTTTTGAGGCCTTCTGATTCAGCTTTTAAGATGATTTCATTCATCATTTTTTCAAAACTAATTTGAATAACCTTTCTTTTATCAGAATCTTTGTTTGTTAAGTCAAATAGACTATTGAAATTAATCGTTGGCGAGAAGCGTGTTTCACATATTGATTTTACTGCGTGAGAATTGATATCTTCTTGGCTAAGTTCAGGGAAAATATTCTTAACTATAAAATTAAATTTTGGTCTTATTAAACTAGGTACTTTAGATAAAAAATTCAGTTCTTTTTCTGAGACTCCTTCAAAACTTATTTCACCATTGTTGTCTTGATACTCTACTCCACAGGCAGCTAAACCTCTTAAATATAGTTCTTTGTTTTTAGGCACAGTAGTACTCCTTAAACTCCTCTCTATTATTCTGTTAACTCCTCTTGTACCTTCATGTTCACCGCAAGTTAATACAAAGAATTCCTCTGCAAATTCTTTTACTGCATAGATATATTTTGAGTCTAATTCTCTAGTCATTGGATCTTTAACTAAAGGGATACAAACTCCGTCAATGTCTTGAATAAATAAGATATTTTTAGAAGAAATTAATTTTTTTTGTACCTTTAAATTACTTGCCATATATTCCATATTTATAACGATTTTTCTTTTAACTTAGTTTCCATTTTTATAGAAATTATAAATTAAAAAATTCAATATTTTCAATAAATAATTTGCTATGATCAAAAATTGTTTTAATGTAGAAAAATGTTGGTATGGGTATGAAATTAAAAAAATTATCAAGAATTTCCAAAAATGAAGAATAATTTCACAGAAAAGATAAATGATGAAAAATATTTTTATTCATTGATTGAAGATATAGAGAACAGCAAAGTTGGATTCTACAGTGTTGGTTTATATCCTGCATCATTAGCATACAACTGTGCTATGCATGGAAAATCAAATAATATCCTCTTAGCTCCTAGGGAAGATAGAGATTTGTTAGGTGCTTTCTCAAATGATGTTCTTTCTGATATGGATAATGAAATCATTGAAAAAATTAAGAGAATGGGACATTATTCTTCAGAAGGAAAAAGAAAGTCTTTTGATCTAAAAGATCTTCTCTTGAAATGTGAGATAGTTATTATTGCTTCAAACAGTAATCACATACAATATGATGTTAAACATGCTTTAGAACTCAGAAAAACTTTAAAAAGAGAAAATGTGGTTCTTGGCTGTCTAGTCGGTTCTTTTTGCATTGATAATAAAAATAAAAAACCTTTTATTATCTGCAATAAATATCCAAATTTAGCTTTTTTTACAGGATTTCATCGTCACGGAGCTTTACGAAATCCTAATGATAGTTTTACTGCAAATTTCTGCCATCCTGATGCCCTAACTGCTTTAATAGGAGCTCGCATTTTGAATCAATTGTCACCAAAAATTCAAGTTTCTCCTGGAGTTCATAATGTTGAATGTCAATATATAAAATCAATAAAAAATATCTCATCCATATTTGCAGGTTTTGTAAATAACTTTCATTCAGATAAGCCAGGAATGCTACCTACCATTAATACGATTTTGTTATCGCAATGTTTAGATCAGGCCGCATCAGTATCATTACAAGTTAGAAAAGAAAATAAATTAGAAAATAAATATCTTTCATTAAAAGAACTTGGTTATGGTGAAGAAATAATTAGTGCAAAGGAAATAATTAATGATAAATTTTGTGAAAAAGGAGATTATACTTTTTCTCAATTAAATGCGGTTAAGGCTGATGTCTTAGGGAGTATGACTTTACCAACTGAAGGAAAACCAACACGGAATTTTCAAGCAGGACAAGTTTTATCAGATATGCTTTTGCAACTCAATAGATGTCCAAAAGATATCTCAGAATTCGTAAATTGGTGTAATAAATACTCTCTTAGTCAAGGAGGTTTAGAAGGTCTAAAATCTTTAAAGTTTTGGCCAGATATTTATAAAGAGTTCAAAATCAAAAACAATAATTGTTCAATGATTAATCTGATTTATTTATGCTTTAATGCCAATTTAGAAGAAAAAAAAGAAATTTATAAGGTTTTAATTAGTTCAGAAGAAATTACTAATTTTTGCCAAGAATCTGTGAAATCTGAATTATCTTTAGAACTAAATCAAAAATTAAAAGGAGATTATCTTTTAAATGATATTGAAAACCTTTACAAGAAATTGTTTATTGACAAAGAGGAAAATGATCTTAAAAAAAATAAATATAGTAATCAAATTTCTAAAAAAAATCCAAGTTATATCAATGTATTGAAAATTATTAATAATTATTTTAATAATTGATTATTTGTTTAATTTACTAAGAAGCTAAGTTCTTCATTTATTTACTAATCTTGATTGCGGGGTTAGAATTATTATGGTTTTAAAAGGTTTTTTTTGAAAAAGGAATTATCGCATCGTTCTCATGAACTGAAAGCTCTTGGTTGGAATCAAGAAGACTTAACAAGATATGAAGATTTATGGGACTACTGTCAAAGATGGGGGTTAATCAATTTAGAAAGAGAAGACAGACAGTTTTTAAAGAAAGCAGAAAAGTTACTCCCAAAGATCCAAAATAAAAAGATATCCGTTAAAAAAACTATCGAAGAAAAATCATATTATTTATGGTTAAAATTTTACCTCGATGAAATTAATATTTTTAGTAATTTTAATCTTCCAAAAAATAAACATGGTGTTTGGACACTCTTAATTGAAGAGGAAATAAAACTTCTTAAGGAATTACAACCAGTTATGGGTCTTCCAGATACTTTAAAAGCCAAGAATCTATTTGAAAATAGAAAAGAGCTCATAAATAAAGCTTTTAGCGAATTTGACGCTAAAAAAAACGATAAAGTTTTCAATTTTGATGAGGTTCTAAACAACTCTAAAAAAGATGTTGGTAAGAATTGGAAATCAATTACTGAAAAAGATCCTGAAGCTAATAAAACTTTTCCAATAATTGATTCTGCAAATATTGAGAAACTCAGATCTGCGATAAAAGACGATTTGAGTTTATATATGAAAGATAATTACCCTTCATTAAAAAAGGATTTATAAATATTTATCTTTTTTTTGTTTTTTTTTTGGACTTTTTTAAGTTAAATAGATAATAGGATTATTTAAAAAATTTTGAGCAACCAAAAGTTCGAGACTCTTCAGTTACATGCGGGCCAAGTTCCTGATCCAACTACAAATTCTAGAGCAGTACCCATTTATCAAACTAGTTCCTATGTCTTTGATAATGCCGAGCATGGAGCTAATCTTTTTGGTTTAAAAGAATTTGGAAATATTTATACTCGACTTATGAACCCCACCACAGATGTCTTCGAAAAAAGGATGGCAGCTTTGGAGGGAGGTATGGCAGCACTTGCAACATCCTCAGGTCAAGCTGCTCAATTCTTAGCAATCGTGAACTGCATGACAGCAGGGGATAATTTTGTCTCTACATCTTTTCTATATGGTGGGACCTACAATCAATTTAAAGTACAATTTCCAAGATTAGGAATAGAAGTTAAATTTGCTGATGGTGATAGTATCGATAGTTTTAGAAATAAAATTGATGATAAAACCAAAGCAATATATGTCGAATCAATGGGAAATCCTAGGTTCAACATTCCAGATTTTGAGGGACTCTCTGCTTTAGCTAAGGAAAATGGAATTCCTTTAATAGTGGATAATACCCTTGGTGCTGGTGGTGCCTTAATAAGACCAATTGATTTTGGAGCCGATGTTGTTGTGGAAAGTGCAACAAAATGGATCGGTGGACATGGAACAAGTATCGGAGGGGTTATTGTTGATGCCGGAACCTTTGATTGGGGAAATGGTAAATTCCCACTAATGAGTGAGCCAAGCGCTGCTTATCATGGGCTCGTTCATTGGGACGCTTTTGGTTTCGGTAGTGATATCTGCAAATCTTTGGGAGTTCCTGATAATAGAAATATAGCTTTTGCGTTAAGAGCAAGACTTGAATGCCTGAGAGACTGGGGATCAGCTCAAAGTCCTTTTAATTCGTTCTTGTTATTGCAGGGTTTGGAAACACTAAGTTTAAGGATAGAAAGACAAACTTCTAATGCTCTTGAATTAGCAAAATGGTTAGATTCTAACTCTAATGTAAGTAGTGTTAATTATCCTGGCCTAGAATCCGATCCATATTACTCAAGTGCCAAAAAATATACTACTGGAAGGGGAATGGGTTGCATGCTTATGTTCTCTCTTAATGGAGGTTATGAAAATGCAGTGAAATTTATTGATTCCTTAAAATTAGCGAGTCACCTTGCTAACGTTGGTGATTCAAAAACTTTAGTAATTCATCCGGCTTCAACAACTCATCAGCAATTATCTGAAGAAGAACAATTATCTGCAGGTGTTACTCCCACGATGGTAAGAGTTTCTGTAGGAATTGAGCATATTGATGATATAAAAGCAGATTTCGAACAAGCACTTTCACAAATCACATAGGAAACGAGATTTATTGGCTTTAATAATTCCTAGTAACTATCACAAGATTAGTGATGTTGAGAAAAATCATATATCTTGGATCGAACCAGAATTGGCAAAAAGACAGGATATACGTCCTCTTAGAATTGGCATTTTGAATATCATGCCTCTTGGCAAGCAGTATGAATTTAACTTGCTACATCCACTTGGTTTATCTCCTCTTCAAATTGAGCCAGTTTGGATAAAGCTTAAAACTCACTCTTATAAAACATGGGATATTAGTCATCTAAATAATCTATACATAACTTGGGAAGAAGCAAATAATCCAGAACCGTTAGATGGAATCATTATTACTGGAGCCCCTATTGAGCACCTAGCCTTTGAGGATGTTAAGTATTGGGATGAATTTGTGAAAATTGTAAATGAAGCCAGAAATTCTTGTGCAAGTACTCTTGGATTATGTTGGGCTGGCTTTGCGCTGGCTTATTTGGCAGGGGTTGATAAGAAAGTTTTTGAAAGGAAATTATTTGGGGTATTCCCTTTAAAAAGTCTTGTTCCTGGACATCCTTTGATGGGTACACAAGATGATGAATTTATTTGTCCTCAAAGTAGATTTGCAGGATTACCAGATTTGGAGATGGAGAAGGCCCAAAAAGAAGGGAAATTGAATTTGTTGGCTTATGGAGAAAACGTCGGATATACAATATTTGAATCTAATGATCAAAAGCAACTTATGCATTTAGGCCATCCTGAATATACTGTGCATAGAATTATTAGTGAAATTGAAAGAGACAAAGAAAAGGGAGATGTACCTCCTCCTGAAAATTTTGATCTAAATAGTTCAAAAACCGCTTGGAGATCTCATAGGAATTTGCTTTTTCAGCAATGGCTTTGGTTTTGTTATCAACAAGTTAGTCTTAATTAACTTTTTTTAATGAGCGTTTTCTATACCACCTAGTCTCTCAAATAAGTTAAGACTTTCTTTATTTAATCCTACAACTTCAACTTTTGAACCACCATTCTGGAATTTTCTAATAATTTGCTCAAGAGCAACAACGCCACTTTGATCCCAAATATGAGCTAAAGACATATCAATTACAATATTTTCTGGATGTTCATAAATATCAAATCCTTGTAAAAAATAAATTTTACTTACAAAAAATAATTGTCCTTTTATTTTGTAAGAAGTAAAATTATCTTCTTTCGCTCTTGAGACAGTTATAACTTTTGCGACTTTTCTGCTGAAAAGAATTGCAGCTAATGCAACTCCTGCAATAACTCCAAGTGCAAGATTATGAGGTTTAGTAAGCATAGTAACTGCAAAAGTCATAATCATGACTGCAGTATCGCTTTTGGGTATCTTTCTAATATTTTTTAATCCATTTATATCTGCCGTACTTATTGCGATCGTTATCATGATTGCTACTAAAGCAGCCATTGGTATGGCTCCAATCCAAGACTTCAAGAGAATGATCATAATTAGGAGAGACATACCTGAGGAGAGGGTTGATAATCTAGATTTGCCACCATTTTCAGTATTCATTACTGATTGTCCAACTAAGGCACATCCGGCCATTCCACCAAATAAGGATGCCACAATATTTGCAATTCCCTGTCCTCTTGCTTCTTTATTTTTATTAGAACTTGTATCAGTTACATCGTCTAAAATATCTTGAGTTAAAAAGGTTTCCATTAAACCCACAAGAGATATTGCTAGTGAGGTCGGTAAAATTATCCCTAATGTTTCAAGACTAAAAGGTACTTTTCCATTTTCTATTGATCCAAAAGGCAGAGAAATACTTGGTAATCCATCAGGTAATTTACCCAAATCGCTCACTGTTGGGACATCTAGATTAAAGAATATGCTTATAATAGTAATTACTATTATTGCGATAAGTTGAGATGGGACTACTTTTGTGATTTTTGGGAGCCCATAAATAATTACTAATCCTAGGATTACAAGGATCCAAACTACTGGAATCTGGGAGTTAACTGGATATTGACTTAAAGTTTGTTCAACTAATCCTTTTGATTCTTTAATACCTATTCCTAACTGAGGTAGTTGTGCTTGAAATATTAAAAGTGCCAGTGCATTTACAAATCCACTTAATACTCCTGTTGGCACGAATCTCATTTGGTAAGCCAGTCTTAAATATCCCCAAAGAATTTGGAAAATTCCAGTTAATATTCCTGCTGCAATAAGATATGGGACTCCTAATCCAGGAGCTTTTGATTCTCCATAAGCAACCAGTCCAGTCATCAAAAGAGCTGTTGAACCTGTGGCTGAAGTTATCATCCCCCTTCTTCCTCCAACAATCGCAATTGTAATGGATAAGCAAAATGCACCAAAAAGGCCAACTTTAGGATCTACTCCAGCTATCCCTGAAAAAGCAATTGCTTCTGGGATCATTGCAAAAGCAACAACTAAGCCAGAGAGAATATTTGACTTTGGATCATCTAACCAATTTTTAGATAAATATCTTGAGAAATTTGACATTGTAAGTTTCTTTATAATTAAGAAGTTACCTCATAAAGGAGGCAAAATGCCTTGCGGGTCAAAAATATTCTTTAAAGTTTTTAATTCATTCATTCTATTGCCAAAAGCTAATGTAAGTTCTTCCTCATGAGAATTTAAATGATTATGCAATTGGGCCAAATGAATATTTGGATAAAACCTTTTTAGGGTACTCCACGATTTATACATCCAGTCCAAAGCGACTTCTTTTTCTTGAAGATCATTTTTTTTCCATGATGCATATATCCATGGTTTCCAAGTACTTTTTCTATGAACAAAAAAGCTTGAGCCATGATTTAACTTTTTAGTTTTGCAACCTAGTTGCTGAGAAGCAACATAACAGGAATTATTAGGCTTATTATCCATTATCTCATTCAAACATTTTATAAAAATTGGGATATCATTTTTTAAATCTTCTCCAAGAAGACTAATTACCTCAGAATGGTTATTTGCATTCAGCTCATATAAATTCAATTCCTTTGGGAAGAAATTTATTTTGTTAAAGTTCTCATAAAATTGTTTTTCTAGAGCAGGAAATTTGTCTAGAAGGATTAAGTATTCTTCTGTTCTTTTATCCTCTAAATTATTTTTGAGTTCAGCAAAAACATATATGTAAATTTTTTGAGCATAAATCCATTGAAGGCTAATATTTTCCGGAAATTCCTCTGATAGTTGTATTATTTCTGAAAGTTCATTTAGATTTACAAATCCTTCAATAACCTTAATTGGATTAGATTGGATAGTCTTAAGTTCTATTTCGGTAATTATTGAGAAGAAGGGTGCTGCCCCTTTAATTGCTTCCCAAATCAATTGTTTTTCTGGGTTTAGTTGATTTTTTCTTAAAGAGATAAATGTGCCATTACCCAAGAAACCTTTTATTGATTCAATATTATCAATGGCTAATCCGTAGGCTCTACTAAGTGGGCTTACTCCCCCAGTAAGTATATAGCCTGCTCCAGGAAGTTTAGAAAGTCCGATTGGAAAACTTCGATTATGTTTTTGTAAATGATTTACTAGATCCCCCATTATTACTCCACCTCCAATTGTTACTAAATTACTTTCTCTATCTAGGTTAATTTTGCTGTGATTTTTTCTTAGATCAAGAGTTGTAAAACCATTTTTTGCACAGCTAGAGGTTGTCCCTCCACTACATACGCAAAGGTGCTCAAATTTTTCCTTAGAATAATTTTCCTCATTAAATAAGGAATCATCCACGTCATATATTAATTTCTTTAACTTTGCGTCCTTTGAGTTAATATTTGGAATTTCAAGCAGGTTATTATATTTTTTCACTAAATAATATTGTTCTTTACTATTATGGTATTAGTTATAACTTAATTTTGGATAATTTAGATTCGAAGTTAAATAATCAAGTCGCGATCCTTATCTGTGGACACGGGAGTAGAAATAAACTAGCCATTACTGAATTTCAAGAATTAACTAATCTCATTAAAAAAAGATATCCAACCATTTTAGTTGAATATGGGTTCTTGGAATTTGCTAAACCTTCACTTGTTGATGCTCTAAACAAGTTAAAAGATCATTCTATAAAAAAAGTAATTGCGATACCCGCAATGCTTTTCGCTGCTGGCCATGTAAAAAATGATATACCTAGTTTGCTTATGAATTATTCAAGTAAACAAGGTATTGAAATAATTTATGGAAGAGAATTAGGTATTAATAATTTAATGATTAGTGCAGCTTGTGAAAGAGTAAAAGATGTATTTAAACAAAATAATACTCTCAAACCTGAAGAATCATTATTATTAGTTGTTGGTAGAGGCTCTTCTGACCCAGATGCGAATTCCAATGTTTCAAAAATTACGAGAATGATAGTAGAGGGTATTGGTTTAGGGTGGGGAGAAACAGTTTTTTCTGGAGTAACTTTCCCACTTGTTGAACCTGGCTTGAAAAATGTTGTGAGACTTGGTTATAAAAATATAATTATTTTCCCTTATTTCCTTTTCTCAGGTGTGCTTGTTACCAGAATAAAAAGGCACAGTGATTTAGTTGCGATTAATAATCCACATATTTCATTTATACATGCAAAATATCTTTCATCACAGTCTTATGTGGTCGACACCTTTGTAGAAAGGATTGAAGAGATTCTTAATAACGAGGGTAAGAATTTTATGAATTGCTCCACTTGTAAATATAGATCAAATTTATTTGGCTTTGAAAAAGAAGTTGGAATGGTACAAGAAAGTCATCATGACCATGTAGAGGGTTTGGGTATCAGCTGTGATTTATGTGATCCTGAATGTAATGGTGCTTGTGAAATACAAAATCATATTCCAACTCATAACCAAGAAAACTCAAATTTACCAGAAGGTAGATACTTATTACATGAAAATTTGGAGACTCATCAACATGAACACCATCACCACCACCATAGTAGTTATCCAAATTCAAAACACCCTTTAGGCCCTGTTACACTTCGCTTGCCGAATGAAGATCAAATCTTAAGAAAATCCATTGAAAATGACTGAATCATCCGTCTCTTTCTCAGTTAAGTCTTAATAGACTCAGTATATATAAGTATTCTTAATATAAAATCTTAAAAATATATTGAACTGGATTTTCCACAATTTACTGATCGTTTTCCACGTCCAAATCCACATTGGATTAGACGTGCCAGTATTTTTTACAAAAAACAGGACTTCAACATTATTCTTGACTTTTTTATTGGCCCTTATCAATTTCCTTAATTTTAAAAGTATATTTTTAAAAATATAATTTATAACATGAGTCTCATTTGATAATCCAAATATTTTGTTAATAAGTTTTTTTGACTTTTAAAGAAAAAAATATAATTATGTTTATGTTGAAAAAAATAAATTTATGGATCAAATCAGACAATCAAATCTAACTGATATGAAAATTGAAGAATGCTCTTCAAAAAAAGTCTCTTTAGAGACAGAGCTTTCAGAAACTCTTTATAACACTATGAAAGATTTCGTATTAAGTAACCCAACTTGGGATCAATATAAGCTTATAAATTCAGCATTGGCTACGTTTCTTGTTCAAAACGGATGTACTGATAATTCTGTCTCAGAGATTTATTTAAATCAATTATTTACACCTTCTAAGTCTTTTTAATATTTAAACAAGCTCTTCTACTCAAGGCCATCATTGTAAGTGTGGGACTCTGCCAAGAAGATGTTGGCCAGCATGATCCATCTAGTACAAGTACATTCTTACATCTCCATAATCTATTGAATTTATCAACTACGCTATTTTCTTCATTAATTCCCATTGGTGCTCCCCCTACTTCATGAATGTAATATCCCGGAGGAGGAGGACTATCTGAAAGTGCTATTAAATTTTTTGTAAATAAACTCCCAAATGGGATATTTATTAGTTCATCAATATTTTTTATTTCTCCATCCGCAGCTTCTATTGCTTTTTGGATTGTTTTTACCATATGTTTAGACATATTTAACTCATTTTCACTCCATTCGAATTCGATGTGGGGGATTGGGATCCCCCATTCATCGGTTTTTTTTGAGAGAGAAACTGAATTACTCTTCCTAGGGAGGACTTCACCATGTGCAATAAGAAAGCCAATAGATGTATTTTGGTCTTTTTGTAAAAATTTAGGAATCCCTAATCTATCAATTGCTCCCCAGATTCCATAGCCTCTATGGAAATTTATATTGTCAATTGTGGGTAAATTCGTACCAAATGGAATGAAGAAGCTGCCTGCTCCAGAAAGAACGGGATAATTGTGTGATAGTTCTTCTGAGTTTTTTGTTTTTGGAATTGAAAAGAATCTACATACAGATATGTGATCCATGAGGTATTTACCTAATTTCCCAGAATTATCTTTAAACCCTGAGGTATTTGATTTATATTCTGAGTTCAATAGTATTCTCAGTGTTGAAATTGTTGATGCGCAAAGGAGAATTAAATCACAATTTAATACTTCTTTGCTTCCATTTTCTAGGTTTACGATCGTCAGTTTTGATGCAAGCTCCGTTATCTTGTTAATTTCAAAAGACTCTACTAAGTGATTAGAGATTATTTGTACATTCCCAGTCTCTAAAGCTTTTTTAAAAGTACTTCCTAAACTAGAAGACTTTGGCCATTTTTCTTCTTTTACTGATGAATTGCGGTCAAATCCTCTTGATTGGATAAATGGATAGTTTAATTTGGATTTAATTTTTCTGCCAAAAATATTTTCGTTTTCCGTAAGAGGAATTTCACCAATATATTTACCGTTTGGGAGTTCTTTAATATTATCTTTTCGTCCATAAATTCCACAGAAATTTTCAATGAAATCATAGTGAGGTGATAGTTCATCGTATGAAATAGGCCAGTTTGGCCCAAATCCGTCTTTTTTTGCTGGATGAAAATCTCCTGAGGAAAATCTTAATGTTATACCTCCCCAAGTTAATGATCTCCCCCCATATTGATTACCTTGGGTCCAAAGAAAGGGCTTTTTTTTGGGAAAGTCATAAGGATGCTTTGATTCATTTGAATACAAATCAGGATTATTTTTCCAATAACCAGGATGTTGAGATTGCTTGATATGTTTTTTTGTTAAAACTCCTGATAATCTTTTTAAGGTACTTTCGGGCTCATAATTGCTAGCTTCAAGCCTTTTGATTTTTGGTCCAGCTTCTATTACTAAAACTTTAATACCCTGTTCTGCCAATGTAAGTGCAGCTATTCCCCCTGTAGCTCCTGAACCAACAACAATTGCATCATAAGGATTTATATCCAAAATCTAATTAATTATTTATCATTTCAATAAATATAGCATTCAGTAAATAATTAATTTCTAGATTTCAGCTTAAGAAGTTAGAATTTTATAGAATTATTTCCCAAAATAGATGAGATTTCTAACTTTGGCTTTTTTGATGATTGTTTTAACCTTTCCAGCTATAAGCTTTGCAGCTTTAGATTATGGTAAACAATCCCTAGTAGGGGGAGATTTTTCTGGATCAGATTTAAAGGGAGCAACTTTCTATTTAACTGATCTACAAGATGCAAATTTATCAGATTGTGATCTTCAAAATGCGACTCTATATGGAGCAAAATTGAAAGATACTAATTTAAGTAACTCTAATTTAAGAGAAGTAACTTTAGACTCAGCTGTTTTAGATGGAACTGATTTATCAAATACTAATTTAGAGGATTCTTTTGCATATAGTACACAGTTTGAAAATGTAAAAATTCAAGGCGCAGACTTCACAAATGTTTTCTTGCCTAAAGATGTTGTCAGGAGATTTTGTGAAAGTGCTTCTGGAACTAATCCATTCACAAATAGAGAGACTAGAGAAACTTTAGAGTGTGATTACATTTAAATTTATGCAAATATAAGTTCTTTCTTAATCTTTCTTTGTTTATAAAGTGATCTTCCAATAGGCCAACCTAAAGTAGATAAATGTCTCATTAAAGAACTTGAGTATTTAAAATAAAAATTTTCTGAATATTTGATCCCAAGTTCTTTTAGAGTGGTTATTAATAAAAATAGATCTTTTTTGTTGCCTTTTTTCATATCCAATAAAATTAATGCCTCACTTGATAATTTTTTTTCTAGAACCTTATCATTTTCAGCAAAACCAACTTTAAGTGAATTAAATTCATCAGAATAAAGCGTATAAATTATTCCATCTTTGAATTTATCTGTAGAAGTATCTACATTAAAACTTGATGATATTAATGTTTTGGATCCTTTGATGATTTTTCTGTTATTCATAATTATTTGATTTCATTCTGAGCTAGTTCATATTTCTCCAATAGATTGTTTACTTCAGCTAGTGCAATCCTTTTTTGACAGGCCGAGTCATATCTATTTACTGCTACTGAAGGTATTGAACCTTTGCTTTTTATTTCCCTTAGACCAGTTTCTAAACACTGAAAAGCAACACTCGATAGATCCCGACCCTCTGCTGCGGCCCATACTTTTAAAAGATAAGTAAGATTTGATGGTACTGAGATCTGTACTTTGTTTGAATTTGAAGTATTTAATGCAATATCATCAAGACTAATTTCTTTTGAGGAAATAGTTTCTTTAACCTTTTTCTTCAAAATTTTTACTTGGCTTATAGCGTCCTCTTTATTCTTGAGTTTTTGTTCTATTTCAAATAACTCTTCTTCAGAATTAATTAAAGCTTCTAATGCCCATTTAGCATCATCTTTTGCAATGGCCGTTCTATCAAGCCATTCATCTCTTAATTTTGACCAATTACTAGGCATAAGCTTTATGCGTTAATTATATAATAAATAATTCTAAATAGATTGTCTACAAATTCTATATAGATTTAATATAGAGTATATAAAGTTTAAAAAATTTTTTATTTAGGATTCCTTATGTTAGAAATAATATTATATGGCAATTAAAACTTTAGAGTTTATCCAGTAAGATTTAATAGGTATTTTTTTCCGTTAATAGCAAACGATTTATTTGATAATTTAATCTTTATTTTTTTTGTTATTTGTTTATTAAATTAAAAACTTCCAAGCTTTTAATCTCTTTCTATAAGTTCAATTTTATATCCATCAGGATCCTCAACAAAAGCAAAGACAGTCTCCGATCTGACACCGCTTTACATAAAGGGAGCTATTCCCTTAAACTGTAGTATTTGCAATACATTTCAAGCAAGTAAAAATATAAAAGTAGTTTATTTAAATCTTATTTTATGTTGCTTGATGTTAAGGAAAGAACACGCAAAGTGGATGCTACTCCCACTATTCAATGTCGTGTAACTGAAGAAATTTTTAAACAATTTAGTAAGTTAGCTGAACATTACAACTGTTCTAATGCTGAATTACTAAGAGCATTAATTGATGACGGCCTTAAAAGACATAAGGAGGTTATCTAATGCCAAAAGAAAAAAGCCCTGACTTTCATCAAGACTTTTCCGCTATACCAATTATAACTTCGGATGCAATCAGATCAGATTCTAAAAAGCTAGTTGATGACTATTGTAATTTGTTTGAAAAAGAGCCAGATAAGGCAATGGCCTCCTTAGTTGAAGATGTTTGTGTTCACACTACGATTCTGGCTCAACTACAACAAGCCATTTTTGTAAGGCAAGATCAATTAAAGAAAATAATTGCCGAAAAAGAGAAGTTAGAACAAGAAAAAGAGTCTGCCGAAAAGGTTAGAACTGCACAAATAAGTAAACGGCTTGAGAAGTTAGAGGCTTATTTCCATAAAGGTATGTGAGGTTATGCAATATTCATCCAAAAGGAATCCTTGCCCAGTATGCGGAAGAAACAAGGACAGCGATTGCCGTTGGAATGATGAGGTCATGTTTTGCCATTGCGGAAGTAGTTTTGCACCTCCTCAACATTTAAAAGTTGGAGAAACTTTAATTGTTAATGGTATGGAGTGGGCTTTAGTAAAAACTGATGCTGGTCACTCTGGAAGGGCTTTTGTATTTAAACCTCACAGGCAATTAGAAAATACTTTTAATTATTCTCCTCATATATATAAGGAGCAAAAAACTAAAAAAGACGAACTTTTTAGAATTGCCATACAAGCCTTTGAAGATTTTTTAAAGGTAAGTAAAGCAGCTTTAGATGCTGGTAACTTTCAAGAATGTACTCTTGAAGAACTACGAAAAGCTAAAAAGTTAATTGAACGTGCAGTTGAAGAAGGTAAAGAGCTTAAAACAGTAATGCTCCAGATGCAGCGAAATGATAGAAGATACTCAGACTATTTAGAGCTAATAGATCAACGCAATAAAGAAATTAACTATTTAAAGAAAAATGCTGACAGCTTTTGCTGGGAACACTTAGGAGAAATCGAATGACAATGAAGCACCTAGATTATGACTTGCCTCCAGAAGGACAAGCAAAAGTTTTAAGGGTATTAAACAAGGAAGTTTTGCAGCCTGTAACTATGGAGCAAAAATTAGATAAATTAGAAATTGAAATTTTTAAGCTATTTCAACCAGAGTGCAAGATAAAACCTTTAGACAGAATCTTAGTTATGAGAGATTTTTGTTTAAAAGAAGGCTTAAAACTAACTGATACTGAGATAAGACAAAAGATTTGGCAGGGTAGGCGGTTAATGGAAGGAGCTGTAGAAAGTTATAAACCTAACCAACTACTAGATGTTCCAGAAGAAACTTGGGCTTGGGAAGGAGTAATAATGAGTGCTGATGCAAACTTGCTCATAAGTCTTCCAAAATGCGGAAAAACTACATTAATTGTTGATCTGATCGCTACTTGGTCTAGAGGTAATGACGAATATTTAGGACACAAACTAATTGGCAAATGCCCTCCTGTCGTAATAGTCGGAACAGATATGACGTTAAGCCGTTGGCTTCCACTATTACAGCGTTTTGGATTAGCTGAAAAAGTAGGAGACAAGATGCAGTTTTTCGAGCCGATCGTACAATTATTTGCAGCAAATAATCCTCTACACCTTACGCAAGAAGGATTAGAAAGAATTGCTGAAATAGCTAGAAACAATAAAGGAGCTTTATTTTTATTTGATAGTTTTGCCAAGTTAGTTGCTCCTCTAGGTTTAAAAGAATCTTCTGAGGATATAGCTCATCCTTTGGCAGATTTACAGGAAGTCTTAGCACCTTATAAATGTACTTCTATAATTATTCATCACTCAGGAAAAACTAAAGAAGACAGTCCAGTATTAGCTAGTCGAGGAAGTACAGCACTAACCGCAGCAGTATCACAAATAATTAGCTTGAGCTGGTTTAAAAGGGAGGAGGATAGACAAGACAAAAGAATATTAATGAGGACACAAGGTAGGGCAGAAGATGTACAGCTTTTAATTAGTCAAGATAACTCTGGATGGATGTTGGAAGGAAATGTAGCTGACGAACTAAAAAAAGACGAATTTAATAAAAAATTAGAAAAATTAACTGATTCACAGGCTGATGTATTTGAAGTTGTACAAGCAGCTAATGGTATGGAGGTTACTGCTTCTGATATACAAAACCAGTTAAACATTGCCTCAAAATCTGGCATAAGAATTTTACAGGCATTAACTAAAAAGGGATTTTTAATACAAAACAAATCCACTACTCCAGAATCTAGAGGCTCAGTTTTAACTTTTAAAATCAAACCACTTCTTTGAGGTCTGTGAGGTCATGCGTTTTGTGTGTTTAGTGAGGGCAGTTATATATCTAACCTCACAAACCTCACAAACTACATGGGTACACTAACCTCATTTAATCTAACTAAACTCACAAACCTCACAAACCTCATTAATTAATAATTAGTAAATAAGATTATGTTACGAAATTGTAATATTTAATTAGAGGCAAATAGACTGTAATTAGTGCAATTTAGAGCTTTTTAGAGGACATTTAATGTTATTAGAAACTAATTAAAAACAAATATAGACAAGACGCTAATTACACCAACTAAATATAAACAAATAGACAGTTTTTTAGCTCAGAATTGTATAAGTTACATAAACATTATGCGTAGACCGCATAAGACAGGTAACAAAGCTCCAGATGCACCTATTAGGTCAGAAGATGCTTTGCAATCTGCACAATATAGACGCTATTTGCGTGAGCAATTAGAAGTCGAACTCGGACATTATCGAGACTAACTATGGAAACAGTAGAAGAAATAACGCTGCAAAGACGTTATTTGTCTCTAGTTGATGAGACAGAGGAAGATCAGGCAGACACTTTAAAATTTTCTTTTTCTAGTGAAAAGCCTGTAAGTCGTTATGCCTTTGATGAAGTCTTAGACCATAGCGAAGACAGCGTAGACATGACCCGACTTAATGCGGGTGCGCCTTTACTTTTTAACCACAATCCAGACAAACCTATTGGTGTTGTACAAAGAGCTTGGTTAGATAATCGCAAAGGTTATGCACGAATTAAGTGGGGAACTTCCCAACTAGCGGAGGAAATTCGCAGGGATGTCGAGAACGGAATCCTTAAATCAATTTCGGTCGGTTATCGAATAGAAGAAGCTGACACCGAAGAAAAGTATGGAGTTGTTAGGGCTACAAGTTGGACACCCTATGAACTAAGCGTTGTGACTATTCCAGCCGATCACTCGATTGGTATTGGTCGGTCGATCGTTCAACAAGAAACTAAAAAAACACCAAAAAAGGAGGTTAAAAAAATGACTCAAGCAATTTCAACTATTAATGATGGTTGGTCTGAGTACGAAAGAGAATCTAGGAATTTTTCTATCGTTCGTGCTTTACAGGCAAGTGTTAGCGGTAACTGGTCTAACGCTGGATTAGAAAGAGAAGTACAGCAAGAATTATCTCGTGCAAATGGTAGAGAATCACAAGGAATCTTTGTACCAGATAATGGTTGGGCAACTAGAGACTATACAAAAGGGTCATCTACACAAGGACAAAAATTAGTAGGTGTTGACCATCTTGCCGACAGATTTATAGATGTTTTAAGAGCAAGATTAGTAACTGCCGAAATGGGTGCAACATTTTTGCCTGGACTTGTTTCTGACGTTTCAATTCCTAGAAGAACGGCTGGAGGAACAGCTTATTTTGTAGCTGAAGGGAGCAATGTTACTGAATCGACAGGCACGTTCGATAGCATTTCAATGAGTCCAAAAGTTATGGGTGCATTTAGTCAGTTTTCTTATTTAATGCAGCTTCAAGCGACTCCAGAAATTGAAGAATTAATTAGACAAGATTTTGTTGCTTTATTAGCTCAAAAATTAGATCAAGTTGCAATCAATGGCGGAGGCAGTAACGAGCCAAGTGGCATCCTTCAAACTTCTGGAATTGGCAGCGTGGTTATCGGGTCAAATGGCGGTGCGATCACTTTAGACAAAATGCTCGATCTTAAGCAAACAGTTGCAGTAGATAATGCAGACATTCCAACTGCTGGCTTTCTAACTAATACAAAAGTTGAGAACGCTTTAAGCAAATTAAAAGATGGAAATTCCGCATATTTATTAAACCCATACGGAACAGAAATTGGACAACAACAATTTGCTGGAAGAAGTTTGATGATCTCAAACAACGTGCCTTCCAACCTTACAAAAGGTAGTTCAAGCGGTGTATGTTCAGCAGCCATTTATGGTAACTTCTCAGACTTGCTTATAGGTCTTTTCGGAACTTTGGAACTCTTAGTAGACCCCTACACTCAATTCCAATCTGGAGGTGTTGGCATAAGAGCTTTACAAGGTGTTGATGTTAAAGTTCGTCACCCAGAATCCTTCGGTGCAATCTTAGACATTACAACATAATTTTTTAGAGGCAGTTAAGTTTTGGGTGTTTTGTTTCTTCGCACCTTCTTCCATAGTTCGGGCATAGTAGAACGAGCTTTTCTGCCTCTAATAACCCATTCTCAATAAGGATTTATCTGCCATATTTTGACACCCTATATATGGCAAATAGGTTCTTTTTCTCTGTGTGTTCGTGGGTAATTTCGCACCCCAAATTTTTTCTAGGCAGAGCCTCCATATATAGTGGACACTTACAATTCTCAATAAGGCAAAATAAGCAAAAATAAGGGCATATTATACCGCATAAATCCAGTTAGCAACTACTTTCTCATTTATCTCTAAATCGGTGTAAAAATGAAACCAGTTAATGTAAAACTTACAATTTCTGAGGCTGCTAGGGAGCTTGGTTACAGCTCCAGATCACAGCTTTATAACCTGATAAAAAAAGGGTATTTAAATAACTATCTTTGGGTAGATGAAAAGGGCAGAAAGTTCTTAGAAATGCACCCTGTCGGTCGTAGAAAATTAAAAGATTATTTACCAGCAATAATTAAATGGAGATCAGATTGCGTACACCTAAAAAGTTAACTGTCTACTATATGCGAAGTTGACGCTAAACAACTTTCCAGCCTTTGGATGACCCACAAATATAAGTAAAAAAAGAACCTAGTCTCTTTCTATTAGCTCAATTTTATAGCCGTCAGGATCTTCAACAAACGCTAAAACTGTCGTACTGTTCTTCATAGTTTTTGGCTTTGTTGTAACTTTACAGCCGTTATCTTCTAGCCCCTGACAAATGCCATGAATATCTTTTACACCTATAGCAATATGTCCGTACTTATCTCCAAGCTCATAATCTTCTGATTTTTTGCCCCAATTATGAGTTAGCTCAATTACTGCATTTTCTTTCTCAGAACCATAACCAACAAAAGCTAAAGTAAATTCTCCATGCGGATAATCTTTTTTTCTAATTAAATTCATTCCTAATCTATTTACATAAAAATCTATTGATTTATCTAAATCTCCTACCCTCAACATTGTGTGAAGAATCCGCATTTTAAATTATGAACCTAAATTAATTATCTAAAATTTTATGGCTGTCTGCCAAAAGGGATATGTTCCGTAAGATTTTTCTCTAATTAACTGTAATTTTCTAGAATTTATTTTTACCACTATTCCGTCTGTTGGATAGTTATTAAATAGTTTTTTATTAGCCCATTGTTGCCTGTAAATTTGCACCTGACTCGTAAAATTGCAGCTCTTATATTCTGGAATCGTAAAGCCTAATTTTTTTAAATATTTAAGCGAATCGTGTTGATTTAACTTGCCATTAATTATCTGGAAAGAACAAAAGCTAAGATGATCGCTTTTACTATCACGACTCCGCAAATAACCGCCAGCCTGTCGTTGCGAATAAGTTGGTCGTTCATATTCTGATGGGTTAAAGAGTTCTCCTCTAACTTGAAATAAACCTTGAACTTTTACTGTAGATGGTACATCTGGAATAGCTTTAATTTTTGAAGTTACATCTAAACCTTTTCGAGTTATACATTTTTCTAAGTTGCCATTTTGATATTGCAAAGCGATTGCACAGCCGTCAATTTTAGGCTCAATAATTAACCTTGTATCAGGCAATAAACCTTCTAAAAATTCTTCAATATTGTCCTTCGGCAAACTTGGCAAAGGCAATGCTTTTTTGTTTGCAAAGTAATCGCAATTAGGGTCTATTCGTAATAAGTTCCGTTCTAACTGGTCGAATTGTTTATCAGTAATCAGGGCATTGCCTGACCGATAATTTTCGTCATACCATTTAACTCTTTCTTCTAAATAACTGCTCATTTTTTACCTCTGGGAAATCTAACGTCATATCCTTCTTCTAGGCTCATTTTTTTATAATCTTCTAAACGCTTTTCCTCTGATTCAAGTACTTGTTTTTTATCAACACCAAGAGCAACTAAATCTTCAATACTTTGATCTAATCCTCTATATTTGCCAGTTATAAAATCAAACATTCCAATTCCAACATGAAACGCATAATTTTTATGAGGTGTTTTTCTAGTTTGTTTTTGCTTATAAATATCTACTTGTATTGCCATTCCCATTTCTTTAAGCCAAGAATTAAATTTAAATCTTTCTTGAACATCAAACCTACCTTTATTAATAAAGTTTTTAACTCTTTTTTTAATATCATCTTCTAAACTTTTACCAGTTTTTTTTCTTTTTAAATTTTGTATATCTAAGTTAGCTCTATTATATTTTTCAGTTAATTCATCATATTTTTCTATAGCCTGATTTTTCTTTTCTCTAAGATTTTGAGGTAATATTTCTCCTTGTTCAAAATATTGTTCTTCGGCTGTTTTATATTTTTCAATCTGATTAGATACTTTATTTCTTTCGTTTAAATATCTTGTTCTTTTATCTTTTTCAACTTGTATGTCATTTTCATGCTTTTCATCTGTAAAAAACTCAGCCCATCTAAAATTCTGGATTTTTTCAAGAATAGCTAGTTCATTATCTATGCCATTGTGTAATTGTTTATAAGTAGCAGCATTAGTAACTGAACAAATATTAGAAGTTTGATTTCTTCCGACAGAACAATGCAAACTAAAATATTCAACTTCTATTTTTGGGCTATTTTTAACATTAAATTCTTTGCAGACTAATCTTTTAACACCAACAACTTCTATACGACCTCCGCAATGTCCGCAAAAAATAGAGCCTTGAAATAAATTAACTACTTTATGATGAGCAGATTGAGGAACAGTATTAGTAACCCTAGCTTGCTTGGCTTTTTGAACTAAATTAAATTGCTCTGGAGTAATAATTGCTGGATAAATACCAAAATAAGTTTTACCTCTAAATACTTTTTCTCCTAAAACAACTCTATTTTCTAAAATGCAATGTCTAATAACATTTCTAGTAAACCATTCAGTTTTAAATCCAATCGGATTCTTAATGCCTTGATCTTTTAAAGTTCGTTCAATCTTTTTTACTCCCATAGTTTCAGCCATAGTAAATATTTTTCTCACTATTTCTGCTTCTTCTTCTAAGACAATAAATTGTTTTCTTTTCTCATCAAAATTAAGCCAAAAAGGGTAAAGACCATGTTTTGTCCCTTTTTCTCTACCTTTAAAATGATCTAGTTTGCCATTTTCTAGATTTTCTTGAACAGCATCAAAAGAACCTACTATTCTTTCTTGTTTTGTTTGCCATTCGATAGAGGCTTGCATCATTCCTCCTAAAAGTTGAAACCATGCAGGGTCATTTCCTTTACCATCAAATACTTTTCCTCCGTATTCAGTAAAAGCAATAGTTAAACCAGAATTAAAAATTCTAAGTAGTAGTTCTAAAGAATTTTTAGGAATTTCTCTTGATAGCCTCGACATGGATTCAACAACTAAACAAGTTCCAAACGGAATTTCTCCTTTTTCTGCTTTTTCAATAATTTTGTTTAATGCCCCTGCTTTACTGTTTTTGCCTCTACCAGATAGTCCTAAATCTTTAAATTCATCTAAATTCTCATAATCGTTATTTTTTTTCAGCCAATCTTGATATGCTTTTTCTTGTCTTTTTATGCCAGAACCATCTAACTGATCTTTAGTACTTACACGAACATAAGACAGGGAATATTTAACAGCAACTTTTATCGCTTTACTCTTTGAAACAGAAGGTTTTACAAGGCTTTGAGCCATTACTAGATTTCAACTTAAAGCTAGTATGGCACAGGTTTTTACTTATGACAAAAGGGGTGTATTACAGTCTTACTGTTTTTCATTGTTTTAGGTTTGGTTGTTAATTTACAGCCATTATTTTCTAATCCTTGGCAAATAAGATGAATATCTTTTACTCCAATTGCTATATGACCATATTTATCTCCAAGCTCATATTCTTCCGACTTTTTCCCCCAGTTATAAGTTAATTCAATTACGGCGTTTTCTTTTTCTGAGCCATAGCCAACAAATGCCAAAGTGAATTTCCCATGAGGGTAATCCTTTTTTCTTAACAAATTCATTCCTAATCTATTGACGTAGAAATCAATGGATTTATCTAAATCTCCTACTCTTAACATTGTATGTAGAATACGCATTTTGAATTATGAAGCTTAATCAATTATCTAATATTTAATATCCATCTGCCAAAGTTGATATTTGCGAGGCTAAGTCATCAATTACATTCTGAAAAATTAGGTTAAGATATTAGTACTGAATTTCAGCAATATATTGAATCAGATACTCCAAAGACTCTCATCAGTATTTTTGTATACCCTGCCCTTAAAGGCTTCGATACCTTTTGGATATTATTTGTTCTATAAATATTCTTTTTTGAAAATACTATTATTACTAACTTTTCCAATAGCAATTATTGAAAAATCATTGCCTTTTGGTAGCTTTTTATTATTTATAATTTTGTTTGCAGGATTAGTAAGAAATCCCAAAGTGCCCTATTTCGTTAGGTATAACGCATGCCAAGTATTACTTATTGATATTGCTTTGATAATAATTTCATATCTTATGAGGATAATCCCTATAGTTGAATTAGGCTCGATTATTTTTATATTTACACTATGTATTTTTATTTATTCTATTTCTCAATGTGTTTATGGAGTCGAACCTGAAATACCCTTAATTAGTAAATCTGTAAGAATGCAAATTTAAAAAGATTTATAGATTTAGTGACTTTTTAGCACTCATTCTGAATAGATTCCCATCTTTTTTGACTTGCTTTTATTGCTTTCATTGGTGGTTGAGTTCCCTCTATTTCAAAGGCTTTAATCAGCGATTTATTTGCTAGTAATCCTAGTCTTGCTGCTTCTCTTTGCCTAGAACATACTTTTTTTCTTGAGCCCTCTTTTAGATTATCTTCAATTTCTTTAAGAATCTGGCTAGCTTCATTCGATTTAGAGTAAAAATCATTCATATACACGTCAAGAGTAGTATCAGCAAAAATTTGAATTGGAGAGATGATTGTGATTAAACACACTATAAAACTTGTAAATATAAATATTTTCATGAGAATCTTAAATAATGCTTTTGCCTGATCTTTTTAATACTAAATAAAAGACAAGAACGCTTATTGTTACTAATGGACTTATAAAAATATACCAAAATTGATCACCACTAATTGAGAGATTTGTTCCAAAGAATGTTGTAAAAATAATACCGAATAATGGGTGAAGGATTAAAAGCTAAAATTTAAATAAAAAGCTAGTTCAAAGTCATCCTAGGAGAGAAAAATACCATTGGCCCACTGCTATAATCAATACTGTAAGAACAAAAGGAAAAGCTGGATATTTTGATTGAAAATTAGCAGGTGGCCAAGGAGACCAAGATATTAATCTTCCATAAGGTTCATTAGAAGAAGTCAATTTTTTTGTTTTTAAGGACTTAGAGGTTTTATCTGCAAATCCCTTACTCATCATCTTTTATTAAAATTTAATAATAACAAGAATAAAAAATAAGAGTGTAAAAATTGCTGATAAATTTTTTATACTTGGGGAATTAATACTTGCAATTATTTTTGACTGGATAGTTTATTCGAAGTTTTGTTTTTATCGAAGTAATTTTGGATTAAACCAAGTAATTTTAATTGAAATTATTGAGAATTTCCTTTAAAAAATAGTTTTAAGTTGTTCCAAAAATGTAAAAATATTCCAGTTGAAAGTAAAAATTCATAAATTTCTAAATCATTTCTTATGTGTTCAACTGTAGAAGCCCATGAGATCTCGTAATAGAAAATATATAAAGCTGTTATCAAGAAAAATAAGCTTAATTTTTTGTTGGGGATTGAATTCAAATATGGCCATTTTCTCCAACCTATCCAACCAAATAAAATACAAATTGCAATTAAGATAGGATCAAGAAAAAAATCATGAAAAAACGGAAGATTATGTAAATTAGTTTCACTTTGAATACTGATTTCAGTTAAGGAATTAAGTGAAAATCCTGTTAATCTCTCTCCCCAACTTATTTCCTCAGCAGCAACGAAGAAGCAAAACGCACTTAGAATTAACCAAATAAATGAATTTATTGTATTTTTATTTTTACTTTTGAAATAAATAACAATACCAAATATTGATGAAATTAAGTATTCAGAAAACTGAATCCACTCCAAAGGACCATCTTCAATTTTTAATAAATCAAACCATGTTAAACCAATAATAATTTCCCCGTAAGGAAGAATATAAACAAATCCATAAATAAAAAGAAGGTAATAAATGGGGAATAGATTAACTTCCGGAGAGATGTTACCCCAGGGGGTTTTAATTAATTTCAAAATTTAATTAATATTTTTATTTAAATATTCTATAACAACTCTGAAATGGGAAATAACAAAATATCTCTCTAAACAAAAAAATAGTTAATAAAAAAATTGTTTTTTTAACTATGCACTTTGGATAATGAAGAAAAGCGAAAAGTAGTAAAAATACGCTCCAACAATTGAATAAAATATTATTAATCTCTTATTTATCTCCGATGATGCAATAAAGTAGCTTCCTAAAGAAAATGGCAAAATTGGGAAAGTACGTATTATTAATATGAAAATTGGTTTAAAAGTAATATTTTCAAAAATATGTTTCATTCGATTATTTTTAATTTTTTTTATTAAAGGGATATTTTTTGAAAAAATGAAATTTGTTTTTCTAAATAATATGATTTGTATAACCCCTAAAGTAGTTAGAATTGGTGCAAAAAAAATAATATAATTGAAACCGAAAAACTTTATCAATATAAAGTCAATTAAGATGGATATTGGTAACCCTAAAAATATAGAAATAATATTTATTAGTACCAAATATTTATATTCAATATCTATTATTAAATTCTCAAAGCCATTGCTATATCTAAGAAAAAGAGCAAATAAATAAATGGCCATATAAAAAATAAAAATCTTAAATATTGTTGGTTTCAAATTTAAATTTTTTCTAGACATATTAAATTAAACATCCCCAAATATTTATCAAAGAAGAACCTCTCAAATTTTCTTGATATTCTAATCAACTTACCTATCCTCGTATTGAAAGAATGGCCTCCGCTTAATAAATAAGAAAATGGCATCATATTCTTTTTTTTAATTATAGAAAACATGGGGAATAAATTTTTGAATTTTTCATAATCCCTTTCAAAAATTATCCATGAGAGTGCCTGATTAGAGTCTAATAAGGGATCTTTGGATTGAAATTTCCATTCAATTTGGTTTGTGTCAAAGGGTTCATGACCTATAAATTTATAGACCAATCTACTCCAGTAATTATTACATGGTTCAACCATTATTATTCTTCCTCCCGACAAAAGAGAATTTTCTGCTGATTTCAAAAATAATTCTGGGTCGCTTATGTGATGAAAAACATTAACCAAGATTAAATTGGAGATTTTGTTTTCAAATTTTTCCCCTATATCCATTGCATTAAGTTTGAAATCAGTATTTGAATTTAAAAAAACATCTGTTTTTTTAATGCTTTTATTTATCTGATCTATAAAGCTTGCACCGCATCCTAATTCAATATTAATCCCATCTATTTCAGAAAGAAATTTCGAAATAAGTTCATACCATTCTTTGTAAAGAAAACCTAATGCTATATTTGATTTTTGAAATCCAATTCTATTTTTTGTAATTACCTCGGCTTGATTTGACATTTTTTGTTAAAAGCTCAGGGAATATTCGTCAAATTTGAATTGATTCATAAATTATGAATAGTTCTTAAATTCGATTTAAGATTTTAGAAATTAATCAAAAGACGGAGGGGGTGGGATTCGAACCCACGGTGCCCTTGCAGACACGCTAGTTTTCAAGACTAGAGCCTTAAACCACTCGACCACCCCTCCAACGGGTTATTCAGTTGTATCCGAACCATTAATATATATCATAAGAAGTCAGTCATAGTCAAGTAATTTACCTTATTGCATGGGTTCTCAGGAGTTATAAAATGAAAACATTTTTTGGTTGACAGAATATAGGTGTACTTGCACGGATTAGTACATAATAGTTAGTATTAGTCCACCGAGGTTAGTCCTCCAATAAAAACCATCCGAACAATGGCTAATCCGTTTGAACTTTTAAAGGCAAAAGTTTCAGCAACCAATGATGTATTAAAAAGAAAAAAAGTTGGGGTAACTATATATATAAAGAAAGATGCTTTTGCTTTAAGGGCATCATTACCTTCAAAAGATGGTCAATCTAATCAGAATATTCAACAATGGGTATCCATTGGATTAAAGGCTGACCAAAAAAATATCAAAGAGGCAGTAAGGTTATCTGAAAAATTAGGGGAGGAAAAAAGGGCTGGATTATTTAAATGGAGTGATTGGGAGAAAAAGAATGAAGAGCCTGTTGAGTTAATCAAAGAAAGTAGAAAAGTAGGAGATATTATCAAAAGATTTGAAAAGGATTTCTGGAGTGCTGAAGATAAGGACAAAAACAATAACCAAAACATGGCTGGGTGGAAACAGATTGAAGGTTATTTATTGAAAATGGAAAAACATAAAATTCTTAATTATGAAAATATTGTTGAACTTGCCAATAAAGCACCAGCCGGATCAAAGAAGAAGGCGGATACTGCAAAGCATTTTCTGCGATTAGCTAAGTTTGCAGAAATACCAAATCTGAAAAAACTCCAGGAGTGGTCAACAGCTACTCAAAAGGCTTATAAGGATGATGCCAAGAAAAGATCCAGAAAAAGATTGAAAGATGAGGAATATTTATATCATGTTCGTTTGTTGAGAGAAGACCCAGTTTGGGGTTGGGCATTAGCTGCTCAATTTGTATTCGGTACTAGGACTTCTGAAATATGGAGCATCAAACCATTTGAAGAATCTGGAAAGATTATGGCTGAAGTTTTGACAGTTCCCAAGAGTGAAGAACCATCAGAATGGAGAATCACTCCAGCATTAAAACAGGAATGGGCAAGAACTTTAGATATTTTGAATATATATAAGGAATTTAGTATTGATAAAACTGAAGATTATGATTCTGCATTTTTAAAGTCATTAAATAGAAGATATACCAAATGGCTTGCTAAAAAAACCAATCAATCATTTCAGGCATATGACCTTAGACACGCTTATGGTTATCGCACTGCAAACATGAATATCAATACAGCATCAGCATCAAAATTTATGGGTCATAGTGAAGCTGTTCATACCGCAGCTTATCAAAAGGGATATGACAAACAAGATGTTTTGCAGACGTTAAATTTATTAGACCAACAATAATAGTTAGTAATTGACAGTCGATCTAAAATAAGGTCAATTAGCTCCTTTTTTATGAAGTTAAAAAATATTTTAAAAACTACTGGAGCGCTTCATATCCTGTTGGGATTGTTAATTATTTTCCTACTCATTTTTTCAGTGAAAACTATTGCAGGCGATGCTTCAAGTGAAACATTGCTTCTTGTTAGAGGTACTGCTGATGTTGTAGCAGCTAGTAATTTGGGAATTGGTTGTTTATTGATTATTTGTAGTTCCATAAAAGATAAAGCCTCTATAAGAAAAGTTTTATCAGGTGAATTAGCTTTGATGTTTTGTTTTTTAGTAGTAGCTCTATTTAATACTTTTAATGCTGGGACAATTGTTGATGGAGGACCTCCTCCTCCTTTTTGGATTGTTTTAATAGTGAATCCTCTTTTATGTATTTATGGATTAGTTAACAATAAAAATTGAAACCTTACTACTTTGCACCGCTATATTTAATACGATTGACAGTCGATCTAAAATAAGGGGCAATTAGCTCCTTTTTTAATGTCAAGTACTCAAGCCATAGAAAATTTAATTAATGGTTATGCAACCAGTGAAGACTCCTCTTTTCTAATACCGAATGCGACTGAAGATTTTTTGGCTGTAAGGCCAAGTGGAAATCCAATCTCTGCGCAGGGATTAGTTGGAATGTTTGATAGTAAAGACTTAGTTGCAGAATCCTCAGAACTAATCAAAACCCACAAAATTGAAATTTACGGTGAGATAGCATACGCCGTTTTCACTTTGAATGAAATCTTCAGTTATAAAGGAAATCAAAATAAAGATCTTTCAACTTACACTTGCATTTTTAAAAATGAAAACGGTACATGGAAATATGCCTGGATGCAAAGATCACAAGGAACTACTGATATGAAAACTTGGGAATAAATGAAACGCTTACTACTTGCACCAAAATTATTTAAATCATGGCTTAACACCTTAGTTATATTTGTATAAGTTTATTAGTACATATTAGTAGATAAAAGTTAACTGAAAATATAGTTAAAACTAATCAATTACATTCTAAGAAATAAAACTATCCATACTTATTTATGGCTTTAGTCAGTAGAGCTGAAAGGAAAAGACGCAGATGTGTCGCTCTCGAAAGATTAAACTCTGGAATGGGAGTGTCTGAAGTGAGCAGAACTCTTGTGAGGGACTACGGAATTACTCGCAGAAGTGCGAATCTGGATATTAATTGGGCTAGTGCTCAAATAGTAAAGAACTTAGATAAGTATGAACGTAAAGACCTAATGGCATGGCTTATTACACAGACTGAACTGGTATATTTAAAAGCTCTGGAATCTAACCAATTAAGTGCAGCAATTGGAAGTTTAAATTTAATGCACCGAATAACAATAGAAGCTGCCGAAAAAAAAGCTAACAAACATTATCACGGCAACTGTAAGTTTTAGTATGTCTCATCGGTCTTGGACATAGCTTTTCAAATTGTTGGACGAAATATTGTTTATTTTCTAAAACCTGGTCTCAGTCTAAGACTCTAAAATCATTGGGAATAGGTTGGCCAGTCTCATTAATTAGAGGGTGTACTGTCATGCAAGCAGTTGCTAGTAATGCAAAAGTTCTTATGAAATTAGTTGGTTTAGAAGCAAAAACACAAATTAGATAATTACTTTTTATTAAAAATATAACTTGCAAAAATCACTTTCTTTTTGTTTCTTTTTTTTCTTTTAAACAATTCATAACTTGCTTATAACTTTAAAATGTGACTCTAATAATGCATTCAATTCTTTTAAAGCAAAGCAGTGGTCTTGGATGCAATTTTTTATAGTATGCAAAAAATAAATTAATCATTTTTTTTTAATTAAAATAATATTTTATTTTTTCTTATTCGTATCTTATTTAATTCTTAAAGAAGACTTCATTAAATCTTTTAAGCTGAAATTAGCTTCTATATTCTCCTCACATGAAATAGAGAAGCTTTTTCTTTCTGAAATAAATTTGGTATGACTTATTTTGCAGAGCCAAATTACATAGAATATGACCTGTGGTTTGATTCAAATATTAATGCAGTTGATTTAATTAACTATTCAGATGAAAATGAATTTTGTAATTTTACGCATAAAAAATTTCATAAGATATCAAGTTTAAATTTAGTTATTGGTTCCTCAAAATATAAACAAATGATGATTTTTCCTTTTTATAATTTCATTGCAAAGTTAGTGCATTCCTTTATTGTTTTATCTCTCTGATTCGGAAATAACAGAAGTAATTGATTATTCTAGTCAAAAACTACAAAGCTTTCCAAAAAGTTTTTTCTGTTTTTTACCTTATTTATATTTAATATATTCCATTAACTTAATTATCTTTGATAGTTAAGCAGCTTCAAGATTTGATTCTTCTTGTTTAAAATTTGCTTTATTTTCCTTAACTTCTTGATTAGCCCATTGTAATAATCTTATAGATAATATTAAGTCTCTCTCTAACCATGCTCTAATAGCCATAGCTCTTCTAGGATCATAAAATTTTTTCTTTCTATACCAATCAAAAACATTCTCATCTGATTTGTCTCCATTGCATGAAAGACAAGCTGGAACACAATTTTCTGTTATGTTTAAACCTCCTTTACTTCGTGGCAATATATGATCAATAGATTCTGAAGGTTTTCCGCAATATATGCATCTTTTGCTCGTAAACGTATGAATAGACTTTCGCCAAAATCTTAATTTGAGCTTAGGGCATAAATCTTCTAAAAACACTGCATCATCAATATGCATTAAGATTATTCAATTATCTATATTTATGTCATATGAAATTTAAAAATAATTTAAGAAAACGTTATCTTTAAGAAACTAAATTATTTTCAAAAACCAATCACAAAATAATTAATTTCAAATAAATTTTTAATTAATTTTCTCATCACTTTTTCTGCTTTTTAGTTTGAGCTTTTCCTCTTCAGAATTTGGTTATGGGAATAACAATATACATTTAACATTTAACTTTATAACTTACCTTTTCTTTATCTGGAGTCTAGTTATTTAGTTGAATATAATAAGCTAAGAATTTAAAAAAAAATGTCTGATAAAAAGAAAGATACAAAAAAAGATTTTAAAAAGAATAAAGCTATGCTTGCTTACGGAGTGATACAACTAGGATCAGCAGTTGTATCAGCTGTTGCCTTAGTAGCTATTGCACTAAGCTTTTGCTCATTAAAAAAAGAATCAAAGTTCTTTAATGAATGTGTTGAAGAAATGAAAGCGACTGGTTCGCCAACAGCTGATGCGGTTCGTTTCTGTACTGGTGGGTAGCATTAGGTAAATTAAGTGTTTCCGATATTTTTATAAATAATATTTAATTTGTCTTAGTTCATATTAACCATAAATTAATTTTTTCTTATTTTCCCCTTAGTAAAACTAATAAATAAACTAACTAAAATTTAAATTGATATACAATTGCTTTAGTATCCGAATGAAGCAAAAAAATCATCCTCTTCATATGGAGTTGTATCAATCCATTCTGGAGGATAATCCCCAAGTTTAACGTATTGATAAAGCTTATCTAAATCTGGATCATAATAAGTGTCATTAATTCTTGGATCAGTTATTACTTTGCTTGGATGCATAATAAAAATTACTTCTACTATGTCTTTTAGGAAATTAAGTTTAACTTATATTTAAAATCCATTTAAAAGTTCCAAACAAATAAAAAAAAATATAAATTTTTTTTTATTTCAAAAGCAATCCTTTATTTAAAATTTAATTTTTGTTGTTACTCTGTTTTTATTTTGGGATTTGAATTCAAAAATTCCTGTATCAGTAAATATGGTCAACTCATCTCCAGATGTTTCTTCAATTGAAATTCCTTCAGACTCTAAATTTTTAACATATACATTACCAATAAGTTTTAGAGATTTATCATCCTTGTCAAAAGAAAGCTTGTCAGAATAAGCCTCAAAATTACCACTATTACTCTTAATGACTACATTTCCCTTAGCCTCTAAATCTCCTTCTAAAGTATTAACTTGAGAATCAGATGTAATTGTGTAATTAGTTAATTCCTCAGCAAAAGAGAATTCAGCTAATAGAAATAAAAACGATGCAAGAAGTACACTTTTCATTTACTCCCAACCCTTTTCTGCATTTTGAATAATCCATTGTGCAAGAACCTTATCCTCTCCATCCTTTAATTTATTTTTATAACCCTTCATAAAACCAATCCCGTCATTGGCAATTTTTGCTATTGAAATCTCATCTGCTATTCCTCTTTTTTCAAGGTCGGAAAGTTTTAATGATTTGGATCCTTTAAGAACGACTGATCCACCTCTTACATGGCAGCCTGCACAAACATTTCTAAAAATTGTTTCTCCATCTCTAATTTCAGAAGCCATTAGATATCTATTATGCAAAGAGGTTTGAAAAATAATTATTAAAGTTATTACAGGAATTACAAATGGAAATTTAAATATTTTCATTTTATCTAGTTGACCTAAGACTAATTTAACTTGTAATTAGTCTTGATTGTTTTAATTACCGATTTTTTAGGATCTTTATTTGGATAACAATTAACAATTCTATATTTACCACCTTTTCTATCTGTCTCAACGAGAGTAAATTGAACAAATTTTTCTTTTTCAACATTTGAAAAATCTTTGACTTCTATTTTGATGATTTCTTCATTTTCACTTTCAATTATTCTGGATTTACCTCCACAAACAAGAACTGCAGTTTCTTTAGTTACAGAAAATAATTTATTTTCATCAGTAATGGATAGTTCATCTTTTGTACTACAAGAAGAAATTAAAAGGATAGTAAGAATTAATAGCTTTTTCATAGTTTTTTTAGAGGATAAATTCACTTGTAATTGCTTTTAATTGTTTTTTATTTAGTTGGGTAAGATAGCTATAAATTTCTTTTCTAAATAATCTGTCTTCAACTCTTTTACTTTCAAGAATTGAAAAAGTAATGAAATTAACAAGTTGATTTTTGTTCATGTTTATCTTTTAGGTCTCTATTGTTAACTTTTAATTAAGTACTTATTAAATAAACTTTTGACTATTAGAAAAAATATTTAATTTCAAAATTTAGAAATTTTTTAAACAAATTTATTTTTTACTTAATAACTTCTTAATCCAATAATCTTAAGTTATATAAGTCTTCTATATTTTTACGCCTTGAATATTGAAGACAATCATATAAAAAAATAATAAATGATTATAAAAAATTCACCTTCTCCCAAAAACTCAAATCAAGCCCAAGAAATAGGGCATATCAAATATTCTTATAAAGAAAGTTTTAAAAGAGAAAATAAATCTATTTTGGATGATTCGGAATTTATTGAAAATTACAATAACGCCCTTAAATCACCACAATCAAGAAGATTGTATAAAGATACAGAGAATGAAATTCATTTGGACTCAATTAAGGCTCAGAATATTTTACCTCTAGATAAAATTTCTATTTAAAATTTTATTAAAAACTACTTTTAAAGATTTTTTAAATAGATCTTAAATCCGACCTTCTTTTTTTAATGTTAGCTTACTTCTACGTTCATCCAATTTATTTGGACGCATGAAATGAGAATAGGGAACGGGATTCTCATTAACTGCATAAGATCATGAATGAGCTCTCTCAAATAAGAGAAAAAATTACAAGAGCCAAGAGGCTTTATGAAGCCCAAATCTTGGCAACTAAAAATGGAGAAGTTACTCCATATAGAAGATCAGTCTTTGAAGAAAGAATTAGGGAAGCACAAAAAGAAATGAGATCGCAAGACACCAAAAAATAAATTCTTTTGTAAAAATCTATTTTGTATCAGCTACATTCTTGAAGAAATCGCAGTAAGCCATTAATTCTGATTCGGTTTCAATTTTTAGATTTAAATCATTAATTGCTTTCTTGGTATCAATTCTGTAGCCATACCAATCTAGACAAACTTCTCTCTGCCTTTGGGTTTCAGAAACCTTTTGAGTGCCTATTTTGTTTGAGTTACTAGTACAACTC
The DNA here is from genome assembly GCF_000759975.1 of Prochlorococcus marinus str. MIT 9302. Lineage (GTDB taxonomy): Bacteria > Cyanobacteriota > Cyanobacteriia > PCC-6307 > Cyanobiaceae > Prochlorococcus_A > Prochlorococcus_A marinus_M. The sequence goes on from NZ_JNAM01000010.1 coordinate 309,622, forward strand.
GCAAGAAAAATAGTTGAGAGAGCTAGTAGTGGGAATAGTAGTCTTTTCATTTGTTAATCACAACAACTTTCCGTTTTTGTTGAAGCAGTCCAAGATGTTTCCTCCATTGTTGATAAGTCAACTCTATGAGTTGCCATCCAGTCACCATTGGCTTCCACAAACTTTTGAACATTTCCTTCTGGAGCTTGATGAATGACAATAACTTTTTGAGGATCTTCCTTACTTACTCCTCTAAAAAGTGGCTTAATGAGAAATTCAGAATGTCTTTTTTCAGCTTCCGCACTGTCAAATATCGCGGCCCATTCATCGAAAGTGCTTTCAATTTTAAAAGTAAAAACTGAGGTTATGGAACAAGACATAATAAAGATATTGTTTGTTTAAATAAAATAAGTCTGTTTAATTAAGGTTTAGTTAATTATCTTTAAATGGAATTAAAACAGATGTTTTTTCAAATTTAAGCCAACCTTTTTTCTAATATTTTTAACATTCTTAAATAAACATTCCTATTGAAAAGAGTAAGTGTCAATGCTATCAATTTAATAAAACTTACAAAAATATGGAGCTAAATACTTTCTTACTTATCTTATTAGTCATAGCAAATTTTACAAATTTATATCTGACTCATTTCAAAAAAAAGAAAAAGTAATAGTTTTTACAATTTAAATCAACCTTTATTTCGCTTAACCTTTTATTAATTTAAAGTTAAAAAAAAGATAATCAAATCAGTATTAAATAGGTTTAATTGATTAAATCTTAGTGAATAATAAGCTCTCCTTAAAAAATATTAATGTCAAATATGGAGAGAGCCTAGCTTTAAAATCCATAAACTTAGATATTTATAAAGGTGAATTTGTAGTCCTTCTTGGGTCTTCTGGGGCAGGTAAATCAACTTTGCTAAGAACAATCAATCAATTGAATCCATTAACTTCAGGAGAGTTAGATTTTTTTGATTTAGGAAAAATAAGAAATAAAAAAGATCTTCAGAATTTAAGAAAAAAAACTGGGATGATATTTCAACAACATCAGTTGATTGAGAGAAATACTGTTTTCCAAAATGTTTTAACTGGTCGACTTGGATTTCATTCACTATTTAGAAGCATTTTACCTCTTCCAAAATTTGATCAAGAACTTGCTCTCGATTGCATAGATAGAGTTAGCCTCTTAGACAAAGCGCTTGTAAAAGTAAAAGAATTAAGCGGAGGACAACAACAAAGAGTAGGAATTGCTAGAGCTTTAGCTCAAAATCCTTCGTTGATTTTGGCAGATGAACCCATAGCTAGTCTTGACCCAAAAACTTCCCATCAAGTTTTATCGATGCTGAAAGATATTTGTAAGAAAGATAATATATCCGCATTAACTAGTCTTCACCAAGTTGATTTTGCTAAAGAATATGGAGATAGAATTATTGGCTTAAGTCATGGGAAAATAGTTTTTAATGGTAAATCAGATCAACTTTCAGACGAGATTTTAAAAAATATTTATTCATCTTCACCAATAACAGAAGAAGCAAATTTTACCTCAAATGAAGTGGTAATGGTTTAAAACCACTTCATTAAAAAAACTTAGACAAAAAAAATGAAACTTAAATCTCTTTTAAGCGTTTTTACTATTTCTATTGTGGCGCTTACTTCGGCATGCTCTACGAAAAATGCTGGACCAAGTGCTGATCCTGATAAGTTAATTGTTGCATTAATTCCTGATGAAAATGCTGCAACCGTTATCCAAGATAATCAAGGTCTAAAAGATTACTTAACTGAAGCCTTTGATAAGGAAATAGAGTTAGTTGTTACTACTGATTATTCTTCAATGATTGAAGCAGCTAGAAACGATAGGTTGGATTTAGCTTACTTTGGACCTTTATCTTATGTTTTAGCTAAAGCAGTAAGTGATATTGAACCTTTTGCAGCAAGGATTAAAGGAGGAACTAAGACTTATAATTCCTGCATAATTGGAAACACTAAAAAAGGTGTTACTAGTTTTGATGATATCAAAGGTACTACTTTTGCTCTTGGAGATCCAGCTTCAACCTCTAGTAGATTATTCCCTGAGTTAACTCTTGCTGAAAATGGACTTACTAAAGGCAAGGATTTTCAAGGAGTTTTTCTAGGATCACATGATGCTGTTGCCTTGGCAGTTCAAAATGGAAATGCTCAAGCAGGAGGAATGGCATGTCCGATTCTTAAATCCCTAAAGAAGAAAGGTGTTATTGACCCTTCTAAAGTAACTACTATTGCTGAATCTTCTCCTATTCCTCAATATCCATGGACAATGCGTTCAACTTTATCTCCTGAATTAAAAGAAAACATAAGAGTTACTTTCTTAGAACTAGAAAGTGACAAAGTCCTGAAACCATTTAACGCTGATGGTTTTGCATCTATAACTGATAGTGATTACGACGGTATTAGAAAAGCAGGCAAACTTCTAGGTCTTGATCTTTCTAAGTTTGTTAAGTAAAAAATCACATTAAAAATACAAATAAAAAATTATTAAATGGATAAATTTAAAAGAATTTTAGAAGTCGAAAGGAGGACTTGGAAAAAACAATTTTTCAGGGTTCTCATAATTTTGATATTTGTATTTTCTTCTTTAGCAGTTGTAGGTCTTTTCGATTTTGAAAGGATAAGTACAGGCATTCCGGCAGTTTTAAAATTACTGCCGGAAATGTTCCCTCCTGATTTCTCAAGAGCTGGAACTTGGTTTAAACCTTTAATAGACTCTTTGGCAATGAGTATCGCAGGAACTTCGATTTCTGTTTTTTTATCTTTACTTCTATGTTTTTTTGCTGCAAGAAATACAACGATAAATCCAATATTTTACAACTTAGCAACACTAATTTTAAACGTTACAAGAGCTGTTCCTGAATTAATTTTGGGTATTATTCTAGTTGCAATGATTGGCTTTGGTGCTCTACCGGGGACATTGGCATTAGGTCTTCATTCTGTTGGAATGTTAGGTAAATTCTATGCTGAAGCTATTGAGCTTTGTGACAAGGAACCTATAGAAGCAGCTAGAGCTTCTGGCGCAAGTGATCTACAAGTTATTGTGCATAGCATTCTTCCTCAAGTTTTTCCTGCTATGGCTGATGTTACTTTTTATAGATGGGAATACAACTTTAGAGCTTCAATGGTTGTGGGTGCGGTAGGGGCTGGTGGTATAGGTTTAGAGATCATAAGTGCTTTGAGGATAATGGATTATGCTCAAGTATCAGCTTTATTAATAGTAGTTTTAGTCGTAGTAACTGTATTAGATAGCATGAGTAACTATCTCAGGAAATCAGTATCTGAATAATTCTCATTAAATGAAGAAGGTTGTTATTTCCAATAAAGTTCATACTGAAGTTATTGAGTTATTAGAAAAAAATTTTGAAGTAATTAGTAACCAAAATGATAAACCTCTAACTTATGAAAAATTAAAGTTCTTATGTAAAGATGCACATGGTGTGATGGTATTCATGCCAGATAGAATTGATAAGAACTTTTTAGATAATTCAAAAAATTTAGAGATCATCTCTGGAGCACTAAGAGGATTTGACAATATTGATTTGGAAGAGTGCATAAAAAGAAATATAAAATTTACAATGATCCCAGATTTACTTGCTTCCCCAACAGCAGAATTAACATTGGGACTTCTTATTGGTTTATCAAGAAATCTACTAATAGGTGATGAATATGTTAGATCTGAAAAGTTTAAAGGTTGGGAACCAAAATTCTTCTCAAATGGAATTGAAGGAAAAAATGTTTGTCTTCTAGGTATGGGTAAATTAGGGGTTGAAGTGGCTAGGAAGATTAAAGGTTTTAATGTAAAACTTTTTTATCATGATTTACAAAAATTAGATTCAATAGATGAACAACAACTAAACACCAAATATCTGGAATTAAATGATCTTTTTGAGAAGGCTGATTATTTGGTTATTCTTTTACCTTTAAAAAACGATACTTACCATTTTATTAACTTTGAAAATATTTTAAAAATAAAAAAAAATTGTTTACTTATTAATACTTCAAGAGGTTCTGTAGTAGATGAGAGTGCAATTGCACAAGCAATTAATTCTGGGCACATAGGAGGATATGCTTCAGATGTCTTTGAATTTGAAGATTTATCGATAAAAGATCGACCAAAAAAAATTAATCAGGAATTATTAAATTTAAAAGATAAGACTTTTTTTACTCCTCATCTTGGCTCAGCAGTTGATGAAGTTAGACTTTTTATTGAATTAGAAGCTGCTCAAAATATTATCAACTTTTTATATCATTAATAGTTTTATACATTTTTATATAAGAGATATTTTCTTTTTTGAAATAATCACCTTCAGATAAAAAACCGAATTTTTCATAAAACATTTGAGCTTTTTTTCTAGAAAATAAGTAAATATAATTTACGTTTCTTAACTCTAAGTAAGAAATTGAATGACAAATTAATTTAGACCCAAATCCTTTGTTTTGATAAGCAGGTTTTGTGGCCATTTTTCTGATTCTTGCTTTATTTTCTCTCACGAAAAGTGAAATTATTGATATTAATTCCTCTTGTTTATATAAACCAAAATGTGTACCATTTTTATCATCTTCAAGAATACAAAATTCTTTTTTTTTATCTGGCCAAATAGCTTCATGCCTTATATCAACAGTTTGATTAGAATATATTTTTCTAATTGAAATTGGCATTCTTAATTATCTTTTCTTCTTAAATTTATCTTAATCATAAATGTTTAAAATCTTGTTAAGACTTGTATTAAGGTTGAATCAGTTTTGAACAATATAAAATTAAAATTCGATAATGACGGATTTATAGTTAATGAAAACCTAATAAATCAAAATGATTTAGAGGCCATTGAAAAATGGATTAGTGAACTTAACGACTCTAAAGAGGTTAACCATCATTATGAAAAAACAGTTAATGGTAAAGTGCTCTCAAGAACAGAAAACTTTGTAAGCTCGCATACATCTTTTAGGGAATTTCTTTTAAGTTCATCAATAAAAGATTATTTAACTATGCTATTTGATGATGAACCAATATTATTCAAAGAAAAAATAAATTATAAATACCCAGGGGGAGCTGGATATGCACCTCATCAAGATGCCCCTGCTTATCCTTTTGGGAAAAAGCACATAACAATGCTATTAGCTATAGATGATTCTGATATAAGTAATGGATGTTTGGAATTTGCAAGAGGTAGAAATAATGAGGGCATAATAAATATTGATGACAAAGGATGTATAGATTCACTAACCGCAGAAAAATTTGTTTGGGAGAAGATACCTCTTAAAAAGGGAGGCGCAGTATTTTTCGATTCTTTTGTTCCTCACAGAAGTTCAACAAATAAATCTAGTCGTCCAAGAAGAGCGCTTTATGTTACTTATAATGCTAAAACTGAAGGCGATTTGAGAAAAGATTATTATGACTTTAAAAAGAACTCTCTTAAAGATGGATATGTAAGTTTAATAGGTCACTTTGAAGGAGAAGCAATTAAATGAAATACAAAACTATTAAAAACTTCAAAAACAAATTACAAAATTCTGATAACAATGAATTTGTAGATTTATTATTTGATTTTATTAAGGAGGAAGGAAAAACTAATTATGATGAATCAGTCACTCAATTACAACATAGTCTCCAAACAGCATCACTTGCCCGAATTGAAGATGGCAGAAGGCATATAGTAATTGCTTCTTTATTACACGATATAGGTCATCTTCTAATCGATGAAAATGACTCAAAAAATGATTTCTTAAAAAAAGATCTTAACCATGAAAATATTGCTTCAAATTTTTTAAAAGATTTTTTCTCTGAAGAAATTACAGAAAGTATTCGCTTACACGTTGTAGCAAAAAGATATTTATGCTCAATCGATAATTCTTATTATGAAAGTTTATCTAAAGCATCTAAAAATAGTTTTCAGGTACAAGGTGGTGCTTTAAATAAAGAAGAGATTAATGAACTAGAAAATAATAAATACTTCAAAGATGCAGTTCGATTAAGAAAATGGGATGATAGAGGAAAGGTTTCTCTAAAAGAAGTTGAAGAATTAGATACTTATAAAAAAATGATTGTTGCCGAAAGATTAGCTATCTATTAAAAATATATTCATAGCTTATATTTATAGATTCTTTAAGAGAATTGCTTATGAATGATGATTCAATTTTTTCTTTTATAAAGTTCTTTATTTTTAATTTCTTAATAAGTGGAAGGCATATTTTACAATGCAAGGTTGAAATTTTATTATTTTGAACATCACTTTTAGAGATAATATCAACATAAAAACTTTTTGATTCAATGTTATTCTTTTCTAGAATTATTCCGAGAGTTGTTGAAATACAACAAGCTAAAGATGCAGACAAAAGATTTGAGGGTTTAGTTTGTTCGCAAGAATCATGTAAATTTCTGTTCGAATTTGTTTTTATTTTTAATTGATTTTCAAAGATAATTTCACTCTCAAATTCACCTAAATATTTCGCCTTAATTGACATATAAAAATAGCTATTATTAAGAGCTTATTATAGGTAAATTAAGTTAAGATTAAGGCCAAAAAATTTTGCTAAATTTAATAATTGATTAAAAAATTTTAAATGCAATTTTCCGATAGATATCTAAGTATTTGGGTTTTCTTAGCAATGTGTATTGGATCTTTATCCGGTTATTTATTTCCTAATTTATCTCAATTTATAGGCGGATTAGAACTCTCAAGAATAAATCTTCCAATAGCAATTCTTATCTGGGGAATGATTTTCCCAATGATGTTATCAATAGATTTCAAGTCAATAATAAATTTGAAATATAAGATTAAAGGATTTTCTATTGTCCTTTTTATTAATTGGTTAATAAAACCAGTTTCAATGGCAATCATTGCAGCCTCTTTTTTATATTTTTTATATGGTAATTTGATAGATCCTGTACTTGCTAAAGAATATGTTTCTGGAATGATTCTATTAGGAATAGCGCCATGTACAGCAATGGTTTTTGTCTGGAGTAATCTTGCTAAAGGCGATCCTTTATTTACTTTAATACAAGTAGCTATTAATGATCTAATATTAATTTTAGCCTTTCCATTATTGTCAAAAATTCTTTTAGGATTTAACAGTATAGATATCCCGTTAGATACTGTTTTCGGTTCTGTAATAATCTTTATTCTGGTACCACTTTTTCTAGCAATATTTTTAAAAAATAAAATCTATAGCGAAAAAAAAATAAAAAGTATTTTGAATAAAAGTAAAAGTTATTCGTTATTTTTTTTAATTCTTACAGTCTTTTTATTATTCTTTGTTCAATCAAAATCTATATTACAAAATCCTATTCATATAATCTTAATTTCAATTCCATTAATAATACAGACTCTTTTTATTTTTTATTTAACTGCTTTTTCAATGAAGTTTTTTGGGCAAAAGTATTCTATTTCCTGTCCAGGCTCGATGATAGCCGCTTCAAACTTTTTTGAACTCGCAGTAGCTGTATCGATAACTCTTTTTGGTGTTAATTCAGGAGCTGCTTTGGCTACCATAGTTGGGGTACTAGTAGAAGTTCCTTTGATGCTTTATTTAGTAAATATTTCTAAGTCTTCCAAAATATTATTTATAAAGTAATATTTTCTTCTTCAAGTTTTTTCTTTAGTTCTAGTGGCATATAAGTAATATCTTTTTTAATTGCATCTAAAGCATCATTATACTTTTCAGGATCAGATAAAAGGGTTTTTATCAAGTTGTATTGACTTTCTATTTCTTGAGAGGAAAATTTACTCATTTTAAAAACTTATTAGTTTTGTTATTCTATACTTTCTGTCAATATATTTTCCTACATGTGAGGATATAGGTTAGGTATAAAATGTACTTAGCCTATACCTCCAAAAGTAGGAATATTATTTCCAATATTTAAAGTAAGGTCTCCCAACCTTTTCAACGATTTTTGTCCTTTCAATTTTTCCTTCAGTAAATAGTTTTATACATATCCTTCTTGCATGTTCAAAATTACATTTAAATTTTGCCGACAATTCCTTATATGTATATTCATGCTTTTCTTTAGTCAAAAACTTTAAAAATTTATCACTTAATTCATTTTTCTTTGTTGGTAGAAGATCACCACAATCGGCATCAATTAATTTAAAAGAGTAATCTTCTTTATTACCCTGCAATTTCCATTTAGTACCTTTCTCACAATTTCTTTTACCTAAGCATTTTAAATAAAAAATCTCATCATCTTTTTCGTCAGTCCACATACTCCATACATCACTTACTGCACCTGATTGTGTACCAGCGCCTAGGATATCATTCATATCCACTTCTGTTCTTTCTTCTTTTCTTAAATGGGCTGTTATGACAATAAGGATTTTTAATTCACTTGCTAAATTATTTAATGCATATAGAGGAATACAAAATTCTGAATCTTTAATAGATATTCCATTCCCCATTATTAATCCAGTAATACTATCTATAAAAACAACATCTATATTTTGAATCTTTACTAAAATTCTTAGTTCATCAATATCTAATTCATACCCACCTTCATCATCATTAAAAAGAAAACTTATATTCTCTTTTTGTAAGTCCATTAATTTGAATTTATCCAAAGCATTATTTCTTGATTCATCAGCTTGCCATACAAAAACTTTTGATTTTTTTGTTTTTAATTCACCCATGAACATCTTTTGATATTCAAGGGCTTCTGCCATTCGATAAATAAAAGTAGTTTTACCTGATCCTTTATCAGCAGCTAATAAAACACAAGAACCTTTTGCACCAAATAAATCCACAATCCACTCTCTAGGTTTCCATTGATCCATTAATTGAGAAAGAGGAATAGGTTTTAATTTACCTATTCCTTTTTTACTACTTTCAAACCCATTTTTAGAAGCCACTTTTTAACCTCCATTCCTTATAAACCAATTCCATTTTTTGAATGGTAGTTTCACAGAAATAAGCAAGTTTATGTTGCTTAGCTTTTTGCAAACGGATATACCAAATCCTTGCAATTACGCGAGCGATTATCTTTTGTTTGAACTTGGGGTGAAGCTGGGAAGATTTAATCCCAATGCTTCTATAAGTCATTAGAATAGAGTCGTAAAGATAAGGCCCGCTATAAGCGGGTTTTTTCATGAAAATGAATTAATAATTTTTTTATTAGATATTTGTATTGGTTTTATTTTTGATACGTCTTTAACTGCATTTATTCTGTGATAGTAGAAATCAGTTCTTTTACCTCTTACTACTTCTTTGACAGAAGTCTTTTTAAATAAACCCTCGTTTCTCCATTTAGTAACTGTTGAATTACTAACTTTTAAAATTACAGCAAGTTCAGATGGCTTTAACCAGACATTCACATTAAATGGATTCCCTTCTCTTGCCAGATCAAAATCCATTCTTAATTGGTCAACAGTTTCTCTTGTAAAAGAAAAACTTTGGATTAACTCCTGTACTGTTTCTCTAAGTTCTTTGACGTCTTTTTTAGACGCAAGTTCCTCTCGACTAAAAGTATTCATTTGTTTAAAAAGATATATTGCTTAGCTGTCGCTGTCCTTCTTAAAACGATTCTCAAACCCATGCTTCAACATTGGCGTAGCCGTGGATAAATCAGAGCCTTCATTTATATGGTCAGCAACTTCAATAAAATCCGCAGTTGATCTTGCATCATCATTGGAACGCTTCCTTACGGAGATGTTGTATTTTCTATTAAAGCGACTTTTAGCCATATTAATTCTGGAGAATTGTTGTTAGAAGTAACAGCAACCCTGACCTCGTCTATCCACCTTGCTTAAGGGTTTATACAAGTAATTATTAGAAACCTATTTGAAGATCAGAGTCTCCCGTAGTGCTTCATCAGTTATTTAAAATTTTACTTCCATTTTTATATAAATCAACTGGTAAATATTAGTAATCCGCTTGTTATGTAAACTAGAGCCAAATAATTGTAATGATAGTCCTCCTTATATAGTCCCTTTTTTTAAAATTATCCCACTTTACTTGCAAATACAATAGGCTGTTTTAGTTTTCAAGACTAGAGCCTTAAACCACTCGACCACCCCTCCAACGGGTTATTCAGTTGTATCCGAACCACTAATATATATCATAAGAAGCTAGTCGTAGGCAAGTAAGTCACCTAATTGCAAGGGTTCTTAGGAGTTATAAAATGAAAACATTTTTTGGTTGACAGAAAATGGGTCAACTTGTATTAATTTGTAGATATTTGTTATATTTAGTCCACGCAAGGTAGTGCACGCAAGGTAGCTCTAATGCACAGGTTAAAATTGTTTAATTATTTAAAAAAAAGATTCTCAAGAAGAAGCAAGCAGAAAGTAATAAATGGATTCACATTAGCAGAGCTTTTAGTTGCTTCAGCCATTTCTGCTGTAGTTTTAAGTATCGCTTACTCATTAGTTAATGTAATTTTAACTTCTAATAAAAACGACAATACTAATATTGCATTAAGTACAAAAATAGAAAATGCACTTGGTTTTGTTGTAGATGAAGTTAAGAGTAGTAAAAATGTTATTTCAAGTTGGAGCGATTTACCTACAAGGTGTATACCACAAAATAAGGGAGAATTTGTTCTGGGTTTAACACTGCCAGATCAAGCATTAACAAATGATAGTTATAAAAACAAAACAAACGTCAACTGGAAAAAGGTAGATTGTCCTATTGTTTATAGTCTTAAACAAGATACTAGTTATAAAGGAAGGGGTGGATCTTTCAAGCTTTTTAGAAGCGGTCCTCAATTAGACCAGAAAGGATTTTATATTCCAACAAAGGTTTCAGAAACTCTAATATCTGACCGAATTAAATATCAACCAGATGATGTTATGCCATGCAACACAGCAGAAGGGTGGACCCAAAGAAAAGTTAGAGGAATTATTATATGCACCTCTCCATTCAATAAAGCAGCTGAGATAGGTATTTCTGCAGAAACAGTTTTGCAAGCTAATAAATATTCAACTGTTACTAAATCATCAGGTGGTTATGCAAAAATCCAAGATGAGAATTTAATTGGAGATATAGGAAGTTCATTTTTTAACTTAGATAATAATGAACAACCTTGTTCTTCCCCTCCTTGTTGTGTATTTGGAAGATGTAGTACTACTAACGAACAAACTTACTATATAGATGTTTCATTATCCATGAGTTGGTGTAGTGCAAAAGGTAAGAATTGTTTAGAAGCTGCCAAAGAAGAGGTTATAGGAGTTATTGCAAAATTGAAAAATGGAGTCATGTTACAAGTCGTCAAATTTAATGGATATAGTACTTTTCTGTGGCCTGCTTCAAAAGCTGTCAATCCTGAGACAAAAGCACAAGCTATCAACTTTGTAAGGAGCTTACGACCAGGTGGAGGGACTAATCCTTGGAATGGACTTATGAAATCAATGCAGGATCAAAATGTTTCTCAAATAATTTTAATATCTGATGGATATACAAATTCTAGCGGAAGTTGTAATGGAAAAAATCAAAAATATGCAGATTGTTTTGCTCAATTCAACAAGCAAAGAGAAGGTAAGGGGTGGGATCCAGTAAAAATTGATTCAATATCCCTTGGTCTCGATTTTTGTAAAAAAGGAGGATGGATGGGTGAAATCTCAAACAAAACTAATGGCAAATGTGACATAATTATGTAATCTTAATTTTTCTTCTCTTGCAAATCATCTTTTTAAGAAGAATTAAAATTATTTATATTTTCAAATTCACTATAAGAACCATCTAATAATCATGGGTGACCATAATAACCAATTCTCGTTTATCCTTTGCAGAGTCCCTGTATCTTGTTCATCAGAAGATTTACATTTTTTCCAATTTTCACTAATTTTCTTAAAAGATGATTAGAGACAAATTATTCAAATTGTTTTCAAGTAAAAAGTTCTAAGGTAGGAAACTTCAAGCCATAAATGTTGCATTAGATATAAATTTTTTAGAGCAAAAACGATATAAGACAACAAACAGTTATTAGTAAAAACGCTAGTTTTGTAAACTATAGCCATAAATTAAAAAAATAGTTCACGCCACATAGTTCACATTTTTAAAATTATCTCTAATCGCTTGCAAATACTGAGGTCAACTTTAGATTTCAAGACTAGAGCCTTAAACCACTCGACCACCCCTCCAGGCAAAAATATTAAATTTTTAGATTTTTAATTATAACAAAAGGTGGTTGATTTTTCCTGAAATAGATTGTAAACGCATATCCAATTAGAGTATGAAAGGCATTGCCAAAACAACAAATTAATCTAGCTTTAAAGACTAAATCGTTTAACCTCTCAATTTGCGCTATAAAGGTTTTGGAGGTTACTAGTTTAGGCTCACCTGTTCCAAGAATTTATTGCTGAAAATAAAATATATTAGGAAATTATTGAAACTTTATTCTATTATTCAATAGATTTAGATCTCACAAATTAATGAAAGAGAGTGAATTTCTTTTGCACCTTGATAGAACCGATAGAGATTTAGATGCATTTCCTTTTTGGGCTGTTTTTAAAAAAGCTTGTAGTAAGTATCCAGTTAAAGGGATTAAAAATTTAACCCCTGGCAGGCAAGCTCTATTAATTTTATGGGAAGCAAATTCTCAAACTAGAGATGAGAACGGTAAAATAATTACGGCTAATTTAAATAGTGGCAATACCAAGGAAAAACTAGAAAGGTTGAAAGAGGATTTAATAGGTCATTTTATGAATGATGAAATAGACGATAATGCACTTAAAAAATTTATTCGTTCAGTAGTTAAAGAAGTTACGTGATAACTATTTAACTTACAGTACTCATCATATTAAACATAGGCAAATACATAGCTACTAAAATAAATGCAACAACACCCGCTACAAATACAATCATTAATGGTTCCAGAATGGAAGTTAAAGATTTAACAGAGGTTGATACTTCATCTTCATAAAAATCAGCTAGTTTATTGACCATCTCGCTTAGTTCACCGGTTTCTTCCCCAATCCTAAACATTGATGTAAACATAATAGGGATAGGTTCTTCAGTAGCTAAAACCTTGTATATCGGTTGCCCTGCCTGAATTTCGGTATTCATTTTATCGGCAATTCGTTGAAAAACCTTATTACCTAGTGTTCTTTTTGAAATTGTTAATGACTCTAAAATAGGAACACCTGCTGAGTTTAAAGCAGATAAAGTTCTTGAGAAGTTCGCAAGACAAGATTTAGTAACTAAATCTTTAGTTATAGGTAATTTTAGTAAAGTTTTATCTCTCCAATTTATAAAGGATGAAGTTTTAGATTGTCTTTTTAAGAAGAAAATTAATATGACCAAAACTGGTATAACTTTAATTAAAAAAGACGGATCCTTTATAGCATTTGAGGCGTCAACTAAAATCTGGGTTAATCCAGGTAAATCAGCTCCTGAAGAAGCATACATATCAACAAATATAGGTATTACAAAAACAAGCATTATTATAATTACTGCAATTGTCAGAGTGAAGATAGCAATAGGATAAGCAAGAGCACTACTAATTTGACCCTTTATTTTTGCTAGGCTTTCCAACAAACCTGCTTCCCTATCTAGGACATCAGGTAAGAGTCCCGCAGTTTCTCCAGCCGAAACTAGTGCTAAGTACATTTCATTAAAAACTTCTGGATATTTCTCGAGCATAGAAACAAATGTAGATCCTCTACTTATTCCCATTGAAGCATCTCTAAAAATATATTTTAAAGTTTTATTTTCATTACTTTCCGCTAATATATTTAAAGCTTCTAATAATGGAAGTCCAGTTCTTATCATTGAAGATAACTGTTTAGTTGCAATAGCTAATGCTTTAGTTGAAGGAGTCTTTAGTTTTTTCTTGGGATCTAACTTTTTTTTTGCTTTAAGGCTTTCAAACTTTTTATTTTTTTTTACCTTGATTTTGGTTGAATTAGAGACTTCTTTGTTATTAATTTCTGTATTTAATTTTTTGTCGGATTTAATTGAATTTGATTCCTCCCTTTTTCTTTCTAGCGCCCCCCTTATTTTGGGGTCTTCAATAAATGAATAATTCATAAATACAAAATTAGGAATTATCTAATTCGAGCAAACTTGTTAATACATTTGGCCTGTTGCATTTGAAAAAAGCCTCTTCTTTTGTAATCTTACCTTGATTAATATGCTCAAAAAGTGCTTGTTCTAAAGTTTGCATCCCATATTTTGCCCCAACTTGTATTTGAGAATAAACTTGCGAAGCTTTAGCTTCTCTTATTAAATTTCCTATTGCATTATTGTTTACAAGAATTTCAGCAGCTAGTGTTCTTTTGTTGTCTTTCGTTTTGCAAAGAGTTTGAGAAATAACCCCAATTAGAGAAGCTGATAGCTGCACTCTTACTTGTTGCTGTTGAGAAGTAGGAAATACATCTATAATTCTATCAATAGTTTGGGAAGCAGAAGAAGTATGTAATGTTCCCATTACCAAATGGCCTGTCTCAGCGGCAGTAATTGCCAAACTTATTGTCTCTAAATCTCTCATTTCACCAACTAAAATTATATCAGGATCTTCTCTTAAAGCTGACCTTAACGCTTTAGAGAATGAAAGTGTATCTTCTCCAACCTCCCTCTGCCTAACTAAACAATTCTTATTATCAAATACAAACTCAATGGGATCTTCAATTGTAAGAATATGATGAGAGTGATTATTATTAATCCAATCAATAGAGCTCGCGAGAGTAGTTGTTTTGCCTGAACCTGTAGGCCCAGTAACAAGCATTAACCCTCTTGGTCTATTTAACAATTGTTGAACACTATCAGGTAATCCAATCTTTGAGAAATCTGGAATATCTGTATTTAATGCTCTCATTACACAGGATAATTTCCCTCTATCCATAAAAATATTTAATCTGAATCTAGCAACTCCCTTTAGACCATAACTGCAATCTAATTCTTTTTCTTTATCAAAAACTTTCAATTTCTCAGCAGTAAGAATTTCTTCGAGATCTCTCCTAAGCTGAGTTTCTTCATAAATTTCGGAAGAAGCAGGTAAAATCTGACCTTGAATTCTGAAGTAAGGTGTAGTACCTCCAGTTAAATGTAAATCAGAACCATTCCTACTAACCAAGTTGGTCATTAATTCTTTTAATTTAGTTGTCATCTGTTTCTTCCTCTAAAAGACAAACTCTTTCTACTTCATCAATTGTAGTCAATTTATCTCTCACTAAGTCCATTCCATACATTAATAAACTTTTTACTCCATTTTTATAAGAATGTTCTCTTATAACATCAGCAGTGCTTGATTTCATTATTAATTCTCTTATGGAATCATTTACCTTCATTACTTCGTAAATGCCTAATCTTCCTTTATAGCCTGTGCCATTACAGACATTGCATGTATTTTGAGAATTGTAGTCATTATCTTTTAGGTCTATAACTTTTGCTACACGAAATTCATTTATTCCATAATTTATATATGATTGGTGTTTATCTGGATCAGCTTTAACTGTCTCGCAACAATTTACGCATACTTTTCTAATTAATCTTTGGGCCATTACCCCAATAACTGATGAACCAACAAGATAAGGGGGGCATCCCATTTCTGCTAATCTCGTTATTGCAGTCGCAGTATCATTAGCATGTAGTGTTGTGAAAACCATATGCCCTGTTAGTGCAGCTTCCATAGCTGTTTGCGCTGTTTCTTTATCTCTTGTTTCTCCAACAAGTATAATATCGGGATCTTGCCTCATTAAAGATCTTAGGGCTCTAGAAAAATCGAGACCTTTCTCTCTTATAACTTGAACTTGATGAACTCCGTTCAATGTGTATTCAACAGGATCTTCTACAGTACTAATATTTACATCAGGAGTATTTCTCTCGTTTAAGATAGAAAATAAAGTTGTAGATTTTCCACTTCCAGTAGGCCCAACTACAATAAAAATTCCATAAGGTGAAGCCCCCATTTCTCTAACTTGATTTAGTTCATTTGAATAAGTGATTAATTTCTGAAGATCTAGCATTGAAGTATCTGACTGCAAGGATCTTAATACAATCTTTTCTCCCCATTTACCTGGAAGAGTACTTACCCTAAAATCAGAAATTTCTTTATTAATAGAACATCTGATTCTGCCATCTTGAGGGAGTCTTTTTTCTGCAATATCTAGTTTACTCATAACTTTTAATCTGCTTGATATAGCCTTTGATTTTCCTTTAGGTAATGAATAAATCTCCTTTAAAACACCATCTATTCGATATCTAATACGCATTTTATCTTCCATAGGTTCTACATGTATATCAGAAGCCTTTAATCTTCCACATGCAGATAAAATTGAACCAACTGCTGCAACCACAGGGTCATTGGTAGCTAATAATTCACTATCTTCGATAATTTCTGAATTCTCTTCTTCCTCATCCTCATCCTCATCTTCGAAAAAATCAAACTCAAAAACATCATTAGTTTCAAGTTTAGATTTTTCAATTAATTCATTTAATATTGTTTTAGGTTTTTGTTCGCTTTTTAAGGGAGTTAATTCATCAGGCTTTTTGTTTTCGATTTTGTTGTCACTTTTTTCCTTTAATTGAGTTTGAGTATCATTTAAATCTTTTTTTTCAATTACTGAGTTATTTATTTTATTTAAAGTATCTTTTTCTACAAAACTTTTTTTATTAGAGTCTACATTAAACCATTTTTCAAATTCTTCTGCAGAAATTGTATTTACTTCAATTGTTCGATTAAATTTATTTTTTAATAGACCTGAAATTTTCTTTACTTCTGAGTAAACTGGATTCATTGCCCCAAGAGTTATCGTTGACTCATTAAAAGAGACTAATATGGCTCCAATAGATTCACAAATTTGTTTTGTCAGAATCTCTTCTATTTCTTCTCTATTGATTGGTAATGAGCCACTTTTAGGTTTAGATGAAACCATCCTGAGAATTATTACTATATTTATTAAATTTAATCATAAATTTTTAAGTTTGTGTTTATTTAGAAAGAAGTTGCACACATTTAAGTATCGTTTATAATCAAAAAAATTTTGAATATAAATATTGAATGAAAATTGAAAATTTTTCAAAATTTTTAAAATATATAATTCCTCTATCACTATCAACTTTTTTTATTTTATTTTTTTTCAAAAAAAATAATATAGATTATATTTCTGTGGAAATGGACATTCCAAGTGATATGGAAAATCAAAGAAGCAATGAAGAATCCTCCTCGATAAATAAATTTCAATTAAGACCTTTTATTCCTGATAATTCCTATGAAAGAAAGTCTCCTCTGAGCGCCATTAACAATAACCCATTTGAGAAGTTAGGAACAGTTGAAAGCTCTTATAATCAGTTGCCAAGCGATTTGAAATTTACTGGTATTTTGAAAGTTGGAAATAAAGAAGGAGTTTTTATTTCTTCTAATAGAGGTTTAGACGTTCTTTATTCAGGTCAAGAGGTTGCACAAGGTTACAAAATAATGACTATAGATTCTGAAAAGGCAGAAATTACTCTTTCTAATGGTTTCAATACTAAATTAGTTAAACTTGAACAAGATTAATAATATGAAGAAAAGAGAAAAGATTAAATTATTTATAAAAGAAATTTCAAATAAAAAAAAATTAATAAATATCGTCAATTTAAGAAAATTAATTAATAAGGGAAATTTTAAATTAGAGATACCTTTTAAAAATACTTTTGCAAACTTAAAAAGTAATATTTTGCCTAAAGATCAATCTTTAATTTTTTTTAAAATTAAAGATAAATTTAATATGTTGACTGACAAGGAATCATTTTCAAAATATCAAAAGAAAATAAAGAGATTAAAGATTTCTAATCTTCTTAATAGTAAAAAATCAAACAAGATAAATAGAAATCAAAAAAAGATAAATAGAAATCAAAAAAAAATAAATCTAAAAAATTTATTTTCTCTAAAATTAAAACAAACAAATGATCAATTCGATAATTTTAAAAAGAAATTTCAACTTCCAATATCGAAGACTAGATTTAATAATGATTTAAAGGAATTAGTTTTAAAGTATTTTCCAAAAGCTGAAAATAAAAATAATAAATCTACTAACTTCTTTGTAGTTATTCACTATTCGGAGCATAAGCTCTCTATATCGAAAATATTATCTGATACGAAAGTATTTAACGTCGAAGATCTTATAAGTATGAATATTCCAACTGCGATTTTAGGAGATTTTAAAGTTGAAAATAAATCTGATCTTTTAAATATTTTAAGAGATATATTTTCTCTTTTTGACGTCTCAAGCAAACCGGTAATGCTTCTTTTAGGATCCTCATTCTTTACAATAAAAAGTTTTGATGACTCAGAGTTGGTATCTTTTTCTGAAGATAATCCTCAACTTTTATCCAAGAGCCCATATCTACCTGACGATACATTAATTCAATATTCTAGATCCACTGGTAATAAATTAACTTCTTATCACAGGGTGGTATATGCCAATAAGAAAGTTATGGATTCATGGATAGAGGTCCTTTCTGATTTAGGACAACCTCTTGCTGGAGTTACCTGTTCTTGTATTCACTTAATTGAAGCAATTACTAAAAAATTTAAAAAGTTATCTATTTTATGTGATGTAGATATGGGTGCTACATACATATATATAGAAAAGGAAAATTGTGAATTAAATACATTTAAACTCCCCTTTGGAGCCTCTAATTATATTTCTACAGATAAAAAAATATCTGAACAATTTTTTGAAAGGCTTCAAAATTCTATCTCCTTAATAATTGAAAAATTAGGACACCCAATCAATAATGATATATTTTTAATTGGTGAAGGTATTGATAAGCTTGAGATAGATAAACTAAATTTAGATCAAAGATTTAAAAAATTTCCTGAAGATATTTTTATGAATTATAAAGTTAATAAAAATATTGATAATTCTATAGTTCTAGAAAATAAGTCAAATCTTATTAAAATGACTTCCGTAACCGAAATTATAAATAAATGATTAAATATAACTTTTTATCTAATTACGAAGGAATTAAAATTTGGGAAAAAGGATTAGATAAATCTCCTTCTAATAAACCTTTTTTAAAAAATGATTTCAAAGAAATTCTTTTAATTTCAAGAGCATTTTTAATTCAAAATAAGATTTTTTATGTACCAACTTTATCTACATTAGGAATTGCTTTTATTTTTAATTTGGTTGGATTTTTGCCCTATCTAAATACCCTCAGGTTAGAAAATAAACATCAAGAATTTACTTTTAATGTTGAAGAGTTAACTACTTTTAATGAAAACTTAGAAAATAAAAATAAAGATCTAGATAACTATTATCAATTATATGTTGCAGGAGCCCCGGCATATATTTTTTCATATTTTCTTCAAAAAAATATTCCTGAAGATTTACAAATTACTGAATACCTAATTGATAAAGATGGATTTGATATTTATGCTCAAGCTTATTCTATTAAAACAATAAATGATTTTATAAATTCAATTCTTGAATGGTCAATAGTAAAATCAGATTCTATTACTGTAAGAAATGTTATAAAGTCAGGAAACAGCAATCAAACAGATCCTTCTTCTAATAATGATCTTTTTTTAGTTGAAATTTCAGGAAAAAATAATTTAATAGGAATTTCAAAAAGGTTACCAATTTTTCGCGATTCATTTAACTATGGTCAGATAAATAAAATTGAAAGGTACATCAATTCAAAAGAATCAGGCATCATTAATTAGTTAATTATGAGTAATAGTATTCAAGATTTCATTGGTCAACTAAAAAATATTGATGTAGCAAATCTCTTAGAAAAAGCAAAAACTGTAAAAATAGAAGATTTTAGAAATATAAAATTTTCTGATCTATCTAAAATAAAAGATAGTAAGTATTTTTATCCAATATCTGGATTTTTATTCGCATCTTTATTTACAATTTTCACCACTATACCCTCGTACAAGTCGATGAAAAGTACTATAGATAAATCAAAAAGATATTCTTATGAAGCAAATAAGTTGGAATTACTAAATACTAAATTATTTAATATTAGAAAGGCTTTAGAAAGACTAAATACCACTATCCCAGAAGTATCAAACTTAGTTATTACAGATGAATCTTTAGTATATTTAACAAAAATAATTGATGAATCTGCAATTAGATCTGCGATAACTATTTCTCAATTTAGACCAATTAATGAACAAGAACTACAAGCTTGTTCATCTTTATCTGAGGAAGAAAGAGCAGCAGACTTACAATCTTCTTTTGCTAATAATGATATCCCAATGTCCATGGACGATCAAAACTTTGATGAGGAAGCTGGCTTCGATGATTTAGAAAATGGAGATATGGAATTATCAAATCAAAAGTCAGTTGAAGAGATAGAAAGCCTACTTAATTATTCCAAAATAATTGAAAATATTGATAGCCCCTTAGATGGCTTTAAAAATGATATTGAGGCAGGATATAAATCAAATTTTTATGAAATCATTGTCACAGCAGATTACATAAATATTTTAAAGTTTCTTAAATCTATTCAAGAATACGAACTATTTATTATTCCCTATTGTTTCGCTCCAATGATAGTTTCAAATCAAAATAATAATGAATTTAACCAAGTTTTGTCTCCTAATGGAGAAGTAAAAACAAAGATAATTTTAAATATTCCAACGAAATAATTCGATTTATTATTATTTCTAAATAACCTCATGACTATATATGGACCAAAATAAAATCACTGCTAATGTGAATTAAAATAAAGTTAATTTTATTGCCTTGTGAAAAGGAAAAGAAATAATTTAGTTGGTATATTTGTTGTTTCTTTAGCAACTTTTATATTTTTGGATATTCCTGTATATTCAGATCATAACTTTGAGTTGGAAACGAAAAGATATAAACAAAATGCTAAGTTTCTAGATTCAATTTCAATAGGAAATATTCCTGAAGAAAAGAAAACAATATCATTAGAAATTGCTAAAGATCAAAATTTCTTAAAGTTGATAATTAAGGATGTTGGATTTAATTCAAAAGTATTTACTAAATATAAAGAAGATATTATTAATTTTGAAATTACAACCATCAATAAAAGGTCTATTGAGAAAAATGAACAAATTATAGAAATACCATCTCAAGGGATAGTTCAAGCAAGACTTCATGGAAAGGAAAAAAATTATAAATTAGATTTAAAACTTGATGATCGAATTTTAAAAGAAGATGTCCAAATAACTACATTAGGCGCTGATGTCGTGTTGAGTTTTGAAAAACTTACTCTCACTAGAGAAGAAGCTTATGAAAAAAATATGAAGATAATTGCACAGCCTAAATCAAAAAAAATTAATATTAAACAAAAAGGGGCAATAGCTCCTCCCTTAGGCGATATAGCCATTGGCACCACAATAATACCTAATCCAAATTTACTTAATTTAAAAGGTCCAAAAGTTTCGCTTGTTTTTAAGCAGACTCAATCCAAAAAGGCTCTTGAATTTTTATTATCGAAGGCTAATTATGGCTTTGTTTGGGTTCAGAAAGATCCTTCCTATAACCCAGATGGTAATTCCTCTTCTTCAACTCAAACCATATCAAATGAAGGAACAAATTTAGCAACTCAAAGTATGGATGGAAGTTCGATGGGATTATCAAACTCTCAAACTCCAGACTCTGCTGAAAAAAATGCTGATAGTCATAGATATATTACTCTAACCTTAAAGGATGTTCCTTTTAATAATGCTTTTAACGCTGTCTTAATGGCAAGTGGTATGCAAGCTAAATTAGAAAATGGGATAGTTTATGTGGGCCCAAATGTTCGAGAATCTGTTTTTAATAGCCGAATCTCCAGAGTTTATAGATTGAACCAAACAACAGCTAATGCTGCTGCATCTTACCTTGCTAATTTAGGAGCTAGAGTAACCAGAACTACTACTATCGAGACAGCCGTAACTCAAGGAGTTTCAGCATCTAGCTCTGTTTCTGGTGCGGCAAATTCATCCACTACACAATCAGGTTCCTCAACTTCAGTAGAAGTTTATGGTTCTGATATAGGTCCATTATTAGGTTTAATAGCTACAACAGATGATCGTCTTCAAACAGTCACTATGATTGGAGCAGCAGATGTTGTGAGTGTAGCTGAGGAATATCTCAAAAAACTTGACTTAAGACAAAGGCAAGTTGCTTTGTCTGTGAAGATATTAGATGTCCAACTTGATGATGGTACAAGTTTATCCAATAGTTGGGCGATGAAACAAAATAATAATTTCATAGTTAATGATTCTGGAAAACTAATTACTGCTTTTGGTAAATATTTACCTCCCAACGAATCGAATGATTTTGCTGATCCTAGAGGTCAAGGTGATGGAAGTAGCGATAACGTTGAAAATATAGCAAGTGATTCTTCGGGAACTCCTCCTATCGTCACTACATTAACCCAAGTTAGAAGGCTTAATCCCGTAAATATGTATACGAATCAAAATTTTATTACGTTTCTAAGGGCTCAAATAGTTTCCAAAAATACTAAAATTTTGGCTAGTCCAACTCTAATTTTGAATGAATTCCCTGGAAAATCAGGAGGAGAAGCTGTCACATTCACAGATGTATCAGAAGCGTTATCATCTGGATCTATTGGAAGATCTTATGGAAATGAAGGATTTGTTATCGTAGGTAATCAACTCCCTATTAACTGTACTGCTGAAGGAGATACTGCTTCATTTGAATATGGGATAGCAGGTCTAACTTTTGGCGCTAGGGTTTTAAGAATTGATGATAATGGATACGTTACTTTTGCCATCTCTCCATCAGTAAGTGCATCATCTTCTACTAGAGAGATTAACGGATGTGGAATTATCGACCTTTTATCAGTAAGAAGACTTGATAGTGGATCAATAAGAGTGAAGGATGGCCATACACTCATCCTTACGGGGGTTTTAAATTCTAATGACAAAGAGACTATTACCAAGTTCCCATTTTTTGGGGATCTTCCAATTATTGGTCATTTCTTTAGAAACAGGGTTTCGGCTAAGGATCAACGAGAACTGGTTATTATGGTCACCCCAAGATTGTTAGATGGTTCTGATGGTGAATTTGAAAATATTAATACATTTACATCTTCTTATAAAGATGATTTGCAATAGCAAAAAAATTAAAATTATCTAATTACGCTACATTTACCATTAGTCTTGTTTGAGATTTCACCCATCCATCCTCCTGACCTACAAAAATCAAGACCTATGGATATTGAATCAACTTTTACGGGATCCCATCCAGCAGCTTCTCTTTGCTTGTTGTATTGTGAAAAACAGTCTGCATATTTTTGATATCTTCCATTACAACCACCGTAAGAACTTGTATATCCATCAGATATCAGAATTATTTGAGAAACATTTTGATCCTGTATTGATTTCATAAGTCCACTCCAAGGATTTGTACCTCCCCCTGGCCTTAAGTGCCTGACAAAGTTGATAGCTTGTGCTTTTGTATCAGGATTGATAGCTTTTGAACCTCCTGGCCACAGAAAAGTACTATATGAATTAAATTTGACAACTTGTAACATGACTCCTGGATTTAATTTATTAATATTTTTCATAACCTCTTCTTTAGCCGCTTCCAAACAATTCTTACCTTTTGCCCTACACCCTCTCATGGATCCCGAAACATCTATATAGTAAGTTTGTTCGTTAGTAGTACTACATGTTCCAAATACACAACAAGGAGGGGTAGAACAAGGTTGTTGTTTATTACTTAAATTAAAAAATGAACTTCCTATATCTCCAATTAAGTTCTCATCTTGGATTTTTGCATACCCACCTGATGATTTAGTAATCGTTGAATATTTATTGCCTTGCAAAACTGTTTCTGCAGAGATACCTATCTCAGCAGCTTTATTGAATGGAGCGGTACATATAATAATTCCTTTAACTTTTCTTTGAGTCCAGCCTCTTATGTTATCGCATGGCATAACATCATCTGGTTGATATTTTATTCTGTCTGAAATGATTGTTCGAGAAATCTTTGTTGGGATATAAAACCCTTTTTGGTCTAATTGAGGACCGTCTCTAAAAAGCTTATAAGATCCTCCCCTTCCTTTATAATTAGTATCTTGTTGAAGAGTATAAACAATAGGACAATCTACCTTTTTCCAATTCACATTATTTTTGTTTTTATAACTATCGTTTGTTAATGCTTGATCTGGCAGTGTTAAACCCAGAACAAATTCTCCCTTATTTTGTGGGACACACCTTGAAGGTATACCGCTCCAACTTGAAATAACATTTTTACTACTCTTAACTTCATCTACAACAAAATCAAGTGCATTTTCTATTTTTGTACTTAATGCAATATTAGTATTGTCGTTTTTATTAGAAGTTAAAATTACATTAACTAATGAGTAGGCGATACCTAATACTACAGCAGAAATAGTAGAAGCAACTAAAAGCTCGGCTAATGTGAATCCATTTATTCCTTTCTGCTTGCTTCTTCTTGAGAATCTTTTTCTAAAATAATTAAACATTTTTAACCCTTAGTACACCAACTATGAGCTTCACTGGTTAGATCAAGACTACTCCAATGAATATTTTGATTGTTCAAATTAACAATGTAGACAATTTTAGCGATGCTTCTGTCCATAGTTAAATCATTTCCCAGTCCAAGAGGTCTAGAACTTATAACTTTTCTTGTTATTATAACGGGTTGTCCACGAAAAACCTTGACTCTGCTTTGACCTACATAACTATTTTGACTTGAGCCTGGTTTCCAGGAGAAATCATCTGTGGTGAAAGACCTAAATGTATTAATTAAATCATCACAATATTTTCTAGAAATATCATACTTAGCGGCAGTATTTCCTTGCTTAGGCTTGAAATGTTGCACAAATAAATTGTTTTTTATAGTTTCAATATCTCTATTTATTTCATTATTAATTGCCGAAGTTAAATTTGCTCTGTATAAAGTTTCTTGCCTCTTAGAAATAAAAATTATTGAATAAGAAATTAATAAAGATAATAAAACGATACTGATTATACTTTCAGTTAAACCAAAGCCACTATTGTTTGAGATAGATTTTCTTTTATATTTTCGCAATAAATTAAACATTCTAATCAAAATTTCTTAATGTATCCCACACTCTTACGGATTGGCCTCTGTAATAAGGAACACCATAATTAAAATCTATATTTCCAAATCTTTCAACTAATTTTGTACTAAGGTCAAGATCAAAATCCCAATTTATAAAACCCGAATCATCAAAACATACATTTTTCATCCATACTATTGATTTGAAATTCTTATCAACTTTTTGTTCATTTTTTTCTAATTCAATTCCATAATAACTAATCCAAGATTGTCCATTAGGAGCAAGTGTAAAAGGAGTATTCCCCAGTGGAACATAACCACCATTTACGTTTATAGGAACTAGTTGTCCTTCGGTAGAAATATTATTTCCTCCTGATTGGAAATTTGAAGTTATATTCATTCCTCTTAGGCTATAAAATCTATTTTTTTTATCCCAAACTAAAGCAACGTTGTCATAATGTGTGGAACCTGGATTAGAAATCTTTCTTCCAGTTGCTATTATTTCTAAATTATTCATATAAGAATCCCAATAACGACTAGTTTTATTTTGGAATGGAATGAGCTTTCCATTAGGGCTTTTTATTAATCTTGGAGATCTATCATGCTTTGGGCCATCAGGATTATCAATAAAACCATATACACCTCTAGAAATTACGATATTTCTCATTCCAGTTACAGGTTTTTGATAGTAAGGAGCCAAAGATTTTGTAGTTGAGAATGTAGTCTTAGGTCCATAAACAAATGCGCTGAATTTATCAGATGTCCTTTTTCCAGTTGTGTTGCTGACAATAAAAGTATTAAAAGGAATCTCTTTGTTTTCTCTAAGTGTAATTCCTCCATTAGATGAACAAGCTAATTCAGATTTTCCTTGCAATGTTCCTATAGAAGGTAAAGAGTTCTGACCAGGTTGTTCAAACATTATTGTGAGATTCTCAGGATCTCCTGATCCGCATTGAGTACTGCCCTTTTTTTTATGACAAATATGTCCTTTATTAGCGACATGTATTGATCCTCTTACTAATAATTTAATTCTAGATTGATTTGAAGTTGTTATCTCAAAAACCCCATCTTTTCCATATACAAAAAGATCATCGATCGTCACTATCCTTTCAGTGCTTGGAAAAGTGTTTATAGAACTAGAGAGTATTTCACAGTTTGATTGATTTTTTTTGTGACAAACAATTGAATCTAAGTTAATAATACCTTTGTTTGACTTAAATGAAGGTTTAGGTGGGAAACTTATTGGCTGCATCCAAATCCCTCCAGAACCTTTTGCATTGTCAGGCAAGTGATTTCTAATAGCTCCAATTTTTGAACCTATTTTTGCACAATCAGAATTAAAATATATATTTTTTCGCCAGATTATTGATCCAACTTTATCCCCAGAAACTCTAAAGTTACCCATATATAGAGATTGACCGAGATTAAAATCTCCATCCGCCTCATTCTCACCAGCACTTATTACTCCAAAAGCTTGAGGCGTTACTATCTTTGTAATTGATATATCGGCCCTCAATTTGTTTGATGAAATATTAGTATTTGGCGAATTTATAGGCTGAGAAAAACCTTCAATTACTAAGGCCGTAGATCCAGAGGCCTCACTACCTACAAAATCAGTAGCTTTTAGTGAGAAGCTTTGCTGATAATTTGATTTAGTCCCTTTGACATCAAAGCCAACTTTATCTTTGTTTCTATCAAGAAGATTTGTTAATCCACTTGAATAACTAAACCATGGAATTGAACCGGAATTAACTGAACCAAGGTAAGTGCATTTTGGGGCAATTTGTCGACCTAAACAATTCTTTCTTCCGTTACACCAAAGCCCTCCAGTATCAGTCCAATACATATTTGATAAGTCTGGGAAATATCCCTTTACTGGAATACCTGGCCATATATTTGGATTGGAACCTTTTAATGGGGTATAACAATCAGAATTTTGAGCGTCCAATGAACATGTTTTAGCCAGCCAATAATAATAGAGAACTCCACTTTTACTATTGTTTAAAAGTGATTGAACTGTAGCCACTCCAGATTCTGCTGAGTTCCTAGACTGTGACTCAAGCAAAGCAACTCTGTTGGTAGATAATCGATTAATAGAAACTGCAATTAGCCCTGTAATTCCTAAAGCAATACCAATAGAAAGAATTAGTATTTGAGGTAAAACAAATCCTAATTCTTTATCTTTATTAAAATAATACTTAAATTTTATTGAAGATTTTTTCTTAAAAAGTCTTATAAAAAATTTTTTCAAGAATCTATACTATCTTGAGTTAACAATTTATGTTTGGAACTCCCCTTCCCTTAACTGTTCTTTCTACAACTTTTGTAGCGCCTGTTGAGGAGTTGTAGCATGCTGATACCCCGTAGCCAGCGTTAGAATATTGTCCTGTGGGAAGAGCTCTGAAAAGAGTTCTTGTACCACTTTGTTGCATATAAACTTGAAAATATCCACTTGGAGAAAACCAACTAGTGGAACTTCTACTTGTGTGATCATAGGCTGTATTAGTTTTGCAGTAGCTAGGGTTGTTATTTCTACAACCAGTAACACTAATATATTGTCCTAAATCTTGGCTGGACCTTGCATTCATACTATATTCCGTGAAATAAGCTTGAGCTGCTTTAGTATAAGAAGCTAATAGTGTGGCAGGCTCTTTCTGCTTTGCTTTGTCGCTAGCATTTTGGAAACTAGGAATTGCAATTGATGAAAGAATTCCGATAATAACGACAACAACTATTAATTCAACCAAGGTAAATGCAGAATTAGATTGATTATTTTTTGTTGCTAAATACTTTATAAGTTTGAGTTTTAGAGCCGTCATTTAATATTAGATTTATATATAGAAAATTATAATAAAAAAGAAAAAAATAGACAAGTAATATACCTAAAGTTTAATGTTATAGACTCATTATTGTATCAAGAAATACTTTATTAAAAGTGAACAGATTTAAAGTCAATAAATCACTAATTAATTAGAAATGCAAATGTTTTCTCTAAGACTGTAATTAAATTTACTTCCAACTTTATTGGAATAATAATTAATCCTATTACTGTATATACCTGTTCTAACAGTTCCTGCAGGAGATTGAATTACAAGACATTTTGGTTGTTGGGAAGCTGTGTATTGATTATGCCTACCACCAACAATTACTACAAAAGCGTTTTGGTTATTATTTAATGAAATTTGTCCTTTTGGAGTTATATCAAATTCAGTGCTTACTTCCTGAAAAACAGTTTTGTTTATGTTTGGTATTGCTGTAATTACATTATTCCTAGATGTATTGTTTAATCCAATGCAATTAACTGAGAATCCTTTGCCCTCGCTTCCAGGTGAAATGGTGGTTAATTTAACTGAGCAAGTACCTCCCCATCTCCTTGTTTCTCTTCTTATTAACCTAAAAAAACTGGCCAATTCATTTAGATAAGAATCTTGATTAATTTGGTAAACCCACCTAAGAGAAGAGGGTATGGAAATTGAGGCTATAAAACCAATTAATGCTGACACTATTAATAACTCAACAATAGTGAAAGCATTAGTTGAATGATAATTTCTTTGTGAAAATTGAAAATTTATTTTTTTCAATTTCCTATGCTTGAATTAAAGCCGTTATAAATATCATTAGTATTTTTTGAGATTGGATTTAATTGCTTATCTAAGAATATATTGTAAGTTTCCCAAACCTGTTCAGAATCTCTGACGATACGATTTTCAGGAAATCCTATAGTGCTTTTTTTTTCGCTAAACAAATATTTAGCTCCAAAAAAGTCATCAAGCTGACTAGAGATCTTTTGACTTTGTACTTGATTGTAAGAATTTTTGTATAGGGCTTGATCGAATGCATCCTCTATAGAATTTGACTCTTCGCAATACGTATATTTTTTATACTGTTTATCTAATCTATCTAACTTAACTTCACTATTGCAAATTAGTTGTGAATAAAGAGTATTAGGGAATAGAAAACTTAAAAAGGCATAATTTATAATAAAGCTTATAGAAAATTTATTTTTAAAAAAAGTTGTCATTGTAATTTTCCTTTTGGCCTACTTTACACAAGATAACTATTTAAGAAGAAATATACAATCTTGAAAATAAATTCCAAATATTTTCGCTACCAAATAAAGCCACAAAATAAGCAGATAAGGATATGAATGGAGCAAATGGTATCTTATCTTTCCGATTTAATTTGTTTAATAAAATTCCAACTAAGCTAAAAATACCTCCTAAATAGATTGAAAGAACAAATACAGCAAACAAGTTATTGAAACCCAACCAGAATCCAACTAAACCATAAAACTTTGAATCTCCAGATCCAAAAGCATATTTGCTAGTTATTAAAAATATTATAAAAATAATAATCTCTAGGGATAAAAACCCTACTATCCCAGAAAATAATCTATTTAGTAAATAATAATAATCATTGTTTAAAATTGATATTGATATCGAGTTTAAAAAAGCGAAACAAATTCCAAGAACTATAACCCTGTTAGGGATTATTAAGTTCTGAATATCAATTATTGCGATGATATAAATTAGTAATGAAAAAATAGATAAACTAATTAAGTTATTTCCAATATTTATATTTTCATTTAAACCTAAGCTTAAACCATTTATTATAAAGATTAAAGAAACCAAGAATTCGTTTAAAGGGTATAAATAAGATATTTTTGATTGACAATAACTGCATTTTCCTTTTAATACTATCCATGAAATAATAGGTATTTTGTGAATCCATTTTATTTCTCTATTACATTTAGTACAAAAACTATTTGGTTTTATGATGGAGATATTTCTTGGAACTCTATAAATAATTACATTTGAAAAACTTCCAAAAGCAAGTCCAAAAATAAATAATATTAATATCATTATTTTTCTGAAAATCTAGTCTACAAAATTATCAAGACATATATCAGAATCTTTTATTAGTGTGGAGCAAGGTTGAATATTTTTAAGATAAGAGGAATTATTCTTATCAATTTTTTTAAATTTAAAGTTTAATTCTTTAATATTTTTGGTCTTTTTATTTTGATTTTCAGTCTTAGGATCATTTAAGATTTTATTATTAGTATTTTCTTGATTATCTTTAGTCTTAGAATCATTTAAGATTTTATTATTAGTATTTTCTTGATTATCTTTAGTCTTAGAATCATTTAAGATTTTATTATTAGTATTTTCTTGATTATCTTTAGTCTTAGGATCATTTAGGATTTTATTATTAATATTTTCTTGATTATCTTTGGAATTTGGGT
>NZ_JNAM01000011.1 GCF_000759975.1 Prochlorococcus marinus str. MIT 9302
ATGGGATGTAGAAGTAGGTTACAGACTCCCTAATAATCCAGAACTTGCCTTTTTTGTTAGAGGATTTAACTGGGATTACAAATATACACAAGACAATTCTGGATTAGAAGGAGCAGTGAGTTGGCAAGCTACTCCGCACGTTGGTTTAGAAGCTTATGTATCGAATGAAATCTCAGCAGCATCAACAACAGCTAATAATGACCTACCAGGAACAGATGAAACTTTCTTTGGTCTAAGGATGAATATCACAGGTAATCCAGTCAAGTTTGAAAAAGCCAACTACAAGAAAAACATGATTACTCAAATGACTCAACCAGTAAAACGTAAATATGATGTACTTCTTGAACGTAACACAGGTGGATTTAGTAATAGGGTTGGTGGATCCTAAAAACGAACTCAAATAATTATTTTCTAAAACAATTTTACAAATGAAATTCTCAAAATTACTCTCAAATACACTAATTACTGGGCTAACTGTTTTTGGCTCTACAGTACTTTTTCCTTCCGAGAAAGTGTCTGCAGCAGCTTGCCCAGATCCATCAACTACAACTCTTACTAGTCTTGCTACCGGTGGTGATGCTACCAGCTTCTTTCAAGTTACTGAAGACAATGAACCTGGAGATGGAGGCTTTTGTGAGGGTACACCTGATTCGTACGGTGTAACTGTTTACAAAATGGGGTTTTGCACTTCTGATCCTGGAAATCCGGCATCTGGATCTGCTCCTAATTACAGCAATTGTACTTGGACTTACGAGAACACAAGTGGAGAAGCAGCGTCCTTTGGAGCGGGAGCAACATTTAATCTTTCTGATACTTATGCTACCAAACCTGCAGTCGGTTCTTATGACTACGCTGTGATTGTTATTGATAATGAATTTAGAATAAAAGCTAAATATGGACCAATAGGACCTGTAGGGGGCACAAGAACGACTTACTATACAACTTCAACTTTTCAAGAATCAGCAACATCAACTGATGGCACTCCACCAAGTACTTGGGCTGCAAGTACGGCTCCGCTTGACTCTTTTGATCCAGGTTCATCCTGTGAGGCTACTACAGATGCTAATGTGATTGGAGGAAAAATCTATGCTTATTTACTTAATTCTGCGGGCACAGTTATTACTGATGATTCAAGTGCAGGTGTCACAACATGCTCAGGGGTTGAAAAATTATTAGGTGTTATGAATATGAATAGTACAGTAAATATAACTGCAGCTACTACAGGTTTGAAGGCTACTTTTGTTGTTACTAATAATGGTGCATCAGTAATTCTAGATCAGGCTAATAATGAGATTGAATTTGATTCTGGTCCGTTCAGTGTCTCCTTTGAAGTAATTGAATAGATAGATTACTTCTATTCAATCTATTCTCTTTTTTAGAAAGATTATTTTATTAATCAAGCAAGAGAGCTATGAAAACCACATTCAGCCATTTCTATTTGCTTCTAAAAAACACTTATTTGGAACCCAGTCTGTACTTAGCGATTAATTGCATATCTATACTCATCTTTGCAGTAAGACAACTCAACCTTGAGACTAATCTTAAATAAAGCTTTCTTGACTAAGAAGCTAAAGCCTCACTTGTTTGTTTTAGCTCTTGTTGCAAAGTCAATACATGGTGCTTTGGTAGCACTAGTTCGCAGGTTCGAATCCTGTCGCCCCGACTCAATCAAATCAAATTCATACTAGCGAGTCTCACAACTCGCTTTTTTTTATTTCTCATTTGTCTTAAAATCTCTACGGGCGAGGATTTATATACCTTTGGATAGCTTTGGAGGTTAGCTCGCCCGTTATTACTGATATTTATTGAGTAATCGATTATAAATTACCAACAATACTATTACTCCACCTATACCAAGAGCTGCATGGTATGGGTCATGATGATTAAGCCAAAGCTCCTCTAAAAATTCCACAAAAGATTACTCCTTATATATTTAGAGTAATTGTTATCTAATCAAATATATAGAGTAATTATTCTCTAATTAAATATCTTCTTTGTAAATCAATGTTAGGCAATCTTTTTTCTGCATTGACTGATGCCTTTCCCTTGAGCCAGAAAGATAGAGGGGTCATAGTTATATCTAGCTCATTCGCAAGGACTTTTAGTGCTTTCAAGTCTGCTCCATAACCTGCTCTCTCTATCCAACTAGCCATTAGTGCAATATCGTGCTCAATGAAATTCATAAGTTTACGTGGGACCATTGAATAGCGGACTGAAGGAGATTCCTTAGAGTTTATTTTTTGCCATAGAGCTGCCATTTCCTGCCCTGTCATCTCTTCTCCAGCAACATTCATTGATTCTCCCCAAAACCTTTTGGGATGTTCAAAAACAGCCCTTGTCCATAGTCCAACATCATCAACTGCAATGGTTTGCCAAACTTTGTCTTTATCGACAATTCCCGGGAAAATTGATTCAGAAATCTTCACACCGGGAAGATCACTATCGAAGTTCTCGAAGTAGCTAACAGGTCGAAGAATTGTTGAAATCTTTTTCAAACCATTAATCAGGATGTATTCCTCAATATTCCACTTGCTTGTGAAATGTCCTGGTGCTGGCTCATTCTTTAGAGGATCCTTGGGTTTGCAAACCGAACTAAAAACAAAGTGCTTTAATGTACCTAAGTCAGCAAGTTGCTTTACAACGTCTACTAAGTTTCTCCCTTGCTCTATTTCATATTCACGAACCATACTTCCACGGCCCAATACCCATCCTTTTGTGGGTGTCGTATTACCAAATATTCCATAAACCCCTGAAAAAACTCTTTTTAAGCTTTCTGGTTCAAGGAGATCCCCTCGAACAATTTCTACATTTGGCAAGTTAGCCAAAACCTTTGCCCGCTTACTATTAGGAGAGCGAGTAATTGCTCGAATCTGATAAGCACCACTTTGGGACAAATGCCTTACAACTGAAGAACCCTGTCTACTGGAGGCCATTGTCACTGCAATAACAGGCCTAGAGCACTTTTTGATTAAGTTCTTCATAACTAGATAAATCGCCGATAGAAAGACCAACTTGAGGAGTTAAGTCCAGATGTTAAGAAAAATTACATTAACTGTTACAAAATGTAAAGCATTTTCTTCTCAATCGTGAGTATGCTTTTGGGATCACTAGGTCGCAGGTTCGAATCCTGTCGCCCCGATTGGGATTACAAAGATTGCTAATATTGCTCGTGGGAAAAATGTGGGAAAAGAAATGGCTCAGAACGGACTTAAGTGAACAAAACTTTCTTATCACAAGGTTCTTTTTCTGAATTTGAAAGAGGATTTTTTCGAGCCATGGTAATCAATTAGGTATTCATATAATCTTTAAAAGACAAAAAAATATAAACTGAAAAATAGATATTTAAATAGTTAATTTAATGAAAAGAATCTTATATGTAGACATGGATAATGTTCTTGTTGACTTTCCTTCTGGTATATCAAGAATCTCTCTTGAATTACAGTCTGAATATGAAGATAGATTAGATGAAGTTCCAGGAATATTTTCTTTGATGAATCCTCTTAAAGGAGCAATTAATTCATATAAAAGACTTTCACAAAAATTTGATACATATATCCTTTCAACTGCTCCATAGAAAAACTCAAGCGGATGGAGTGATTAAAACAAATGGGTTAAAAAGTATTTAGGAGATGTTGCATATAAAAGATTAATTTTGAGCCATTATAAAAACCTTAATTATGGAGATTATTTAATAGATGATCGTTTAGCAAATGGTGTAAATTTATTTAAAGGAGAACATATTCATTTTGGATCAGACAAATTCCCAGATTGGGAAAGTGTTTGTTCTTATTTGTTATAAGTCAAAATTATTTATACCCTAATTTCTTGATAAAGATATTTCTGGAAATCAATGAAAGTTTTTTGAATATTTTGAGCAGTTCCTAGCTTTTCCTGAGCGGCGCTTATACTTCCATATTTTGCCCTTATTACTGTACTTAAATTACTGACATCGATTTCATCTTCACCAATATCAATATAATTTCGTAAAACATATTCAATGAAGTCTTTTTCATTCTGATTCAAAAAATTCACTATCTTAGATTTATTAGTTTCTACCCTTAATCTTCTAGGGACTGGTTTTTTGGAATAAGCAATGTATTCGAGAACATCAAAAATATCACTATTTTTTGCATTAATTAGTTCTTGTAGTTTCTTTAAATCATCAATATGACAACCTTCCTTTTCAAGCTTTTCCAACAACTCTTTTCTAGTGAGTGGATTTGCCCATAAAGTACGTAATTCAAATTCACTTTTGAATAGGTCTGGAAGTTTTAATTTTTCAAATAAACGTTTAAGAAATTCTTCTGGACTAACAGGTTTTCCATCTAGATAAAAGTAGGTGCTTTTCATGCTTTGAATTTCTCTAAATTTACCATCACTCAACTTTATGCGAATTTTTTTTGGAGTCTCTCCATCATCGCCTCCCTCATTATTTCCGCCGTTATTACTTCCATTTTCTCCAATGTTATTTCCTCCTTCAATAATTGGCTTGATAGGACTTTCTGGTTCTATTGGATCACCATCCCATTCTGGATCATTAAACAACTTATATGCATTAACAAAGTCGATGATTGTGAAATAATATTTTCCTTCAAATAACCTTGTTCCTCTTCCAATTATTTGTTTAAACTCAATCATATTATTTACTGGACGAAGCAAAACTACATTCCTTACATTTCTTGCATTTACTCCAGTACTGAGTTTTCTACTAGTTGTGAGAATAGTAGGAATTAATTTTTCATTATCTTGAAATTGTTTTAAATATGTTTCTCCAATAGCTGAATCTTTAGCCGTAACACGAACACAGTACTCAACTGGCTTATTTTTAGATTCCTGATTTATAAGATTTCTAATCAATCCAGCATGCAGTTGAGTCGCACAGAAAACTAGTGTTTTTTCGTCGTGATTTATCACAGAAAGTAATTCTTGTACTCGCTTTCTTTCTCGTTCTTCAATTACGATTGAACGATTAAAATCTTGCTCTTCATATATGCGATCCTCCTCTACTTCTCCTTCAAGAATTTCATCATCATTTGTATATTGATATTCATCGATAGTGGTTTGTATTCTTTTAACTTTGAAGGGAGTTAAAAATCCATCTTTAATACCTTCTTTAAGACTATAAACAAATACAGGATCACCAAAATATTTATAAGTATCTGCATTATTATTTCTCTTTGGAGTAGCAGTAAGACCTAAATGAACTGCACTCGAAAAATGATTTAAAATATCTCTCCAACTACTTTCATCATTAGCACCGCCACGATGACACTCATCAATAATTACTAAATCAAAGAAATCTTTTTCATATTGACCAAAATAAGGTTCATCTTTTTCTCCACTCATGAAGGTCTGAAAGATAGTGAAGAAAATACTTCCGTTTTTTGGGACCTCTTTATTCTTTGCAATATCTTTTGGATTTATCCGTACTAATGCATCTTCTTCAAAAGCCCCAAAATCTAAGAATGCTTGATTAGCAAGAATGTTTCTATCAGCCAGAAAAAGTATACGAGGTTGTCTCTTGGCATTCCTTTGTACAGTCCATCTACTTTTAAATAATTTCCATGCAATCTGAAAAGCAATAAATGTTTTTCCAGTTCCAGTAGCGAGGGTTAGTAAAACGCGATCTTTATTATTTGCAATCGAATGAACTACACGATTAACAGCAAGCTCTTGATAATAGCGAGCTTGCATTGCGCCGTTAAAATCTTCAAAAGGTATTGCATTGAATCGATCACTCCATTCATTAGTTTCTTTAAAGGTTCGTTTCCAAAGTTCTTCAGGTGAAGGGAAAGAATTAATTATTCCTTCAGTCTTTGAATCATGATTTATTCCATAAATTTCTTTTCCATTAGTTGCGAAGCTATTCTTGAGTCTTAATTTTTGTGCATAAATCTTTGCTTGAGCGACTCCTTCTCCAACATCTAGCTCATCACTTTTTGCTTCTACCACAGCAAGTTTGATATTTTTGTATTCAAGTACATAATCAGCTTTTAATTTACCTGTTCGAATACCACCTGCTCTTATTTCTCCATCATTAATTGGATATTCACGACGAACACGTATACCCAAAGAGATATCTGTTTCCCAACCGGCTTTTGATAACTGGGGATCAATAAGTTCAGCTCGAGTATCTGCTTCGTTCATAAGTTAATATTAAGTGTTTTCTTTAAGATTGAACTTTTAAGATTATCGAACAATTCTGACTTCTTAATTAAATTAATATCTACCTTCTTTATTAGTTCCTTAGCATTTACTATGGTTTCAAGTATCTCTTTCAATTTGCTCTCTTCTGGAATCGGAATGGGTATTTGATTCAATTTTGCTTTGTTTAGCTTTGGTTGAGCCATCCCAGAAATAAAATCATCAATATTTTTAAAATTCAAATAGATCTCAACCCATGATTGTATATCTTCTGAATTAAACTTCAAAACATGTGCGTGATTATTAACCCAAGATCTTCCACTAATTGAAAATGCAATAGGATAACTCCTTGATATTAAGTTCGCACCGTCCTCAGAAATCAAAAGTAAATCATCGTCAAATATATACCCTTGAACATAATCAACAATCCCACTGGCTCCATAATATGGGGTTAATCCATTTATTCTTTTTGATTTAGTTATTGGTTTTCTGTTTGAGTCTAGATTGGTAGAAATCTCATCAAGATATTTATTTTTCCAATTAAAGTTTTTGTTTCTAAGAAATTGAATAATAATTTGATTTAATAATTGAGAATAAATCAATACAGCCTTTCTTGATATGTTTTTTAATTTATGAATCTCATCAAAAGTAAAATCAAGCATCTCTA
Organism: Prochlorococcus marinus str. MIT 9302; assembly: GCF_000759975.1. Classification (GTDB taxonomy): domain Bacteria; phylum Cyanobacteriota; class Cyanobacteriia; order PCC-6307; family Cyanobiaceae; genus Prochlorococcus_A; species Prochlorococcus_A marinus_M. The sequence continues at coordinate 6,812 of NZ_JNAM01000011.1, forward strand.
TAATGCACACTTGTTCTGCTAATGGGGGCAATAAGAATGTAATACTTTCAATTTGCTTTTTACTTATAGAATTAAATATTGCGCCTGAAGTAACGTCAAGATTTTTAGAAATGCTAGATAAGACATAAAAGAGATAATTTTTATCAATATTACTTTTTACCCTAATAGCAGCTAAGCCACGCCCAATGCAAACTTCTTCAGTTGCTAAATTTATTGCACCAACTGGAGCTCTTACAGAAAAAAGTAAATCACCAGCTTTAGCAATCTTAGTAACTTCTCTTGTCCAAATTGAAGGTGGTTTTAAAAACTTCTCTCCAAAATCCTTCTTGCCTTGGTAGAAAGGTAAACCTTCTTTTTCCTTATTGTAGTTTTCACTTTTAGGAGATTGACCTGCAATAACATTAGCGACATCTGATAGTTTAACTAAACTCATTACTGCAGTACACCTTTAATTCTCTCTAAACATTCAGCTGATTGTAAATCTAACTGTTCAATCTCATCAATAATTTCTCGAGGTGTTCGATTATCTATCTTTTCAATAGTGTTTGGATTCTTTGCTGTCAGGTCCCAAGTATCTTTATTGACTGATCCAATATCTAATAACCAACTATTTTTGCTTGATTGTTTTGTCTTATAAGTTTCAAAAAAATCCTTTAAATCATTTTCATTCATCGGATTAGTTTTGCCCATACTTCTCCCAACATCAAGTTGGTAATACCAAATTTGTTCTGTAGATTTACCTTTCTCAAAAAATAGGACAACTGTTTTTACTCCTGTCCCGATAAAAGATCCTTGAGGTAAATCGAGAACAGCAAAAAGATTACAGTCTTCAAGTAGTTGCTTACGTAGTGCAATGCTTGCATTATCAACATTACTTAGAAAAGTATTTTTTATTACGACCCCACACCTTCCTCCAGACTTCATCATTTTTATAAAGTGCTGCAAAAATAAATAAGCTGTTTCAGAGGTTTTAATCGGAAAATTCTGCTGTATTTCTGAACGTTCCTTTCCCCCGAAAGGAGGATTAGCAAGTATTACATCTACCCTATCTTTTTGCTGAACATCTGCAAGATTCTCAGCAAGTGTATTTGTATGAATAATATTTGGAGCTTCAACTCCATGAAGAATCATATTCATAATTCCAATTACATAAGCAAGACTTTTCTTCTCTTTTCCATAGAAAGTGCTGTTTTGTAGTTGTTGAAATTCGGCTGCATTTAATTCTTTACTTTTACTCATCCAATCAAACGCTTCACATAGAAACCCTGCACTTCCAGCGGCACCGTCATAAACAGTCTCACCAATTTGAGGATTGATAACTTTTACTATGCTTTTGATAAGAGGTCGAGGCGTGTAATACTCACCACCATTTCGCCCTGCATTCCCCATGTTTTTGATCTTATCTTCATACAAACTGCTCAACTCAAGCTTTTCCTTATTGCTAAGGAATTTCAGATCATTTACTTTATTGATTACATCTCTAAGGGAATAACCGCTTTGTAATTTATTTCTTAACTCAGAAAATATTTCGCCAATTTTGTAATCGATACTATTTGGATTCTCTGCGCTTTGTTTAAATCCAGCAAGATGTGGGAAAAGCTCTTTATTAACAAACTCAAGTAAGTCATCCCCAGTTAATGCAATATCGTAATTAAGTTTCCCATCATAAGTCTTTGGATAAGCCCACTCATTCCATCTAAATTCTTTGTCAATAATTCTTTCGTAAGTTTCTCCATTTAAAATTGCTGCTGTTTCTTTCTCCTCTTCATAATCATCTAGATATTTGAGAAATAGAATCCAACTAGTTTGCTCTATATAATCAAGTTCACTGCTGCAACCAGCATCTTTCCAAAAAACGTCATCTATATTTTTGAAGGCTTCTTCATACATATATTTACTTAATTTTAGGTATGAATTTTCAACTATTTTAGCCTTGATTTAACATTAGAAACTTTTAACTGGGAAAAACGTGGGAAAAAGTCAACCTCTAGTGAACATTTACGAACAATATAAAACACTAGTATATTGCTACTACTGTTGTTATGACTAAAAAGTTAAAATATAGCTTAATTTGACCAGTTGCTTTGGGAGCACTAGGTCGCAGGTTCGAATCCTGTCGCCCCAATCAGTCATAGAAATAGAAGTCAGATATTGCTTAATAATGACCGCAGCTGTTTGCGGTCAAATTGCGGTCAAATCAACAATCAACATATGGGATAGATCTTCCCATTCTTCTTGTTTGTTCAACAACCTTTGTAGCTCCTGTTTGAGGGTTATAACAACCAGAAACTCCATATCCATTATTCTGATATACCGGTACTGGCATTGCTCTGAAGGTAAGTTTATTACTCCTTATTCTCATGTAAATATCAAAATACCCATCAGGTGTAGTCCAACTCATTGAATTTATAGTTGTGTAGTCCCTAGGAAGATTATTTTTGCAATAAGCAGGGTAATTTCTTCTGCAAGATACAACACTAACGTACTGTCCTAAATGACTTGTATATACTGGTAAAATTCCGTATTCAATGTAATAAGCCTGAGCTGCTTTTAAATAACCAGCGATGAGAACTGTTGGCTCTTTTTGTTTCGCTTTATCAGATGCATTTTGGAAACTAGGGATTGCAATTGCAGACAATATTCCAATAATTACAACAACAACTATTAATTCAACAAGAGTGAATCCCTCTTGATTTCTATTTAAATATTTTCTGACTAATCTTGCGGTCAAATTGCGGTCAAATCTATCTAATCTAATGCTAAATATAATATTCACATTAAGCAAAAAGATTGCGATAAATAAAGACCTAGAGCTCTTTTTTTATATCTAGTGCTTTGGGAGCACTAGGTCGCAGGTTCGAATCCTGTCGCCCCGACTCTTATAATCCAAGTCATACTAGAGAGTTTGGGAGACTCTCTTTTTTGTTGAAAAATCTGACGGCAGCAAGAGCCGTCAAATTGCCGTCAATCCAGTAGTTTTGAGACTATTAATTTACTTTTTCCTTGTAGATTATGTATATAGAAGTGATCTTCAAACGAAAAAACTACAATATCTAACTAGAAGATTTATATTAAATAGAGCTTTAGATAAAGTTTAAAAATAATAATGAGATCTAATTTTCGCCCAAACATTCGATTAACCATAAACATACTTTTAGTAATTGGCACATTTGCTATAGCTTTAAAGCTCTCCCCAATAGCAGAGGTCTATCAAGAGAAAAATCTTTGTATTAAATATTTAAAACATCAAGTAGACCGAGAAACACTAATCAAAAGACTAAAAATAGTTAAGCAAGCAAATCCCTCTAGTATTTGTGACTCTATTCTTAAAAGTTAAAAAAATGCAATTAAAGTCTCTTAAACCATTGATTGTAGTTTTTGGTACATCATTAATTATAACTATTACCTTGATTAAAAACTTCCAAGTTTTTATGGGTATATCAATATGTCTTTTAGCGATGCTGAAGATTATGGATATTGAAGCTTTTGGTATAAGTTTTAAAAAATATGATTTAATTTCTTCTCGGTTTAACCAGTGGATTTATATTTATCCTTTTTGCGAATTATTAATTGGTATTAGTTTTTTACTTTCTGCACCACCCTCTTCGGTCATTTTAATTGCTTTTATTCTAGGCATTATTGGAATGGCATCAGTATTCAAGGCAGTTTACTTAGATAAATTAAAATTAAATTGTGCATGCGTAGGTGGATATGCAAAAACCCCTTTAGGAATTATTAGTTTTATTGAAAATCTTTTAATGGCAATCATGAGTTGTTTAATTCTACTTCGATAGCAAATTTATAAAAAATGAATTAATTTATTTTTAAAATCATAATTTCTGAAAAAAATGGAATCTAATAAATTTATTATTAAAAGGAGTTTGCTTAACTCTCTTTTATTTTCTGGTATTCTCTTCGTAAATACATTTAATGCTCAAGAAAGCGCTGCTAAAAATCAAGAAAATATAAATATCCCTAAAGTCCTTTCTTATAGATCAGAATCATGCAGTTGTTGTAAGAAATGGGTAAATCATTTACGAGATAATGGATTTGAAGTTGTTGATAACATTGTTGAAAATATCTCAGAAATTAAACAACAATATAATGTTCCCAATAATTTAAGATCCTGCCACTCTGCAAAAATAGGCAACTACACGATTGAAGGCCATGTTCCGATTGAATCAATTAACAAACTTTTTAAAGAGAAACCAAGTATCTCTGGTATAGCCGTTCCTGGTATGCCGCATGGATCTCCTGGAATGGAAACACATTCTCATGAATCACATTCTCATAATTATGAAACTTATAAAGTAGTTTCATATAGTAATAATGGCAATACAAAAATATTCGACCAAATTTCACCCTAAAAAAATATTGATCAATTGAATTATGACTTTTGTTTTTAAGAAAATAAAAACTCTCACTTTTTTCTTTTTCTTATTTCTAAATTTCAATCTTTCTTCTAATGCACATGTGAAGGGTACATTTTCTACCGAAAAAGAAGCTGAAAAAAAATCATTAGAACTTGGTTGCGAAGGAATACATAAAAATCAAGATAAATGGCTTCCTTGTGAGAACGAAAAAGAATTACATAGATACCTAAGAAAATAAATGCAAAAAACGAAAATTAACAAAAGAAAAATACATAGAAAAGTAGCTGCACTTTCTGCAATCCCTTTACTAATTACTCTTATATCTGGAACTGCTTATAGTATTCTTCAGCCATTGGGAGTAGATGCTTTTTGGTTAATCAAATGGCATACAGGTAATTTTGGATTTTTTAATTTACAGCCCTTTTATTCAATATTTCTTGGTATTTCCTCAATAATCTCTGTCATATCTGGCATTAAATTATTACAAAAAAAAACTTAGAATTATCCAAAACAGCCGTCAATATGGAGCAAATAAGCCCTATCCATATTATTGGTTAGAAAAAGATGACTATCAAGATTACAAATTTTTACTCTTTCCTAATACAATTTATGGTGGTAGCTCAAAGTGGAAAGATGTAAAACGCTCAAGAAATTCCGACAAAAATCATATACTTCAAGCCGCAATAAATTCAAAAGAGCAAATTATTAGATATTTTGCAAGACCTTTTTAAATAATTACTGTTAAATTTTTAAATTACGAAATAACGATAAATTAATAATTGATATCAAAGTAATGTCACTTAATGCAAAGCTTACCTATAGAAATAAAGCTGCTCTTTATGGTTTAGTTCCTCATCAATGGGCCAAAGAATAATTGCTATCCTTACTTGTAGATGGCAATAAAGTACTAATGAAGGAATTAGAAGAAAATACTATTGAACAAATAAGAACTCTTCTTAATTATTTGGAGCAAACAGACCTATTAAAAAATAAAGAAATTCTTAGGTGTTTAGATGTAATAGCTAGGGAGTATGGAGGAGAAGTAGTAGATAAAAATTAAATGACTAATCCAGATCAAAAAACAATATTTCTAGAGCAGACTTATGACGAACTTAAATCAATTTGATCTAAATCCCAAGACGAAACTGGAGCTACAGATATGGAAGTAAAAACTCTACTAAGAGAACTTGCTAGGGTTTGGGAAAAAGATATTGATGACGATTACGACATAAATTGGGAAGTCTAAATTTTTTTTGCTCTATTAGCTCTATTCATTACTATTCTCAAAATTTTATTTTTTATTGATAAATTAGAAATAAAATAGAGAGTTAAAAATAAAACTATTTTTGCAAAAAATGAGATTTTCATAAAAATAACCTTTTACTTATAGAACCAAATTTCATTTAAAACTGCCAAGTTTGTAATAATTGCCCCTAGTTCTAATTCGAAAAAATAAATAATTTTTCTATAATTTTTTTTATTGTAAAAATAGAGAAATTTACATTAATAAATAAAGACAGATCAAGAATAAAAGTCTTTGAACTATTCGAAGATGTCTCCAAGCCTTCCCCATCTATTGTTGCAATCATGATTTCTTATGGTTGCGTTTATGAGAGATAAAGTAAACCAGATATGGAATGTAGCAGAGTAGAGAATATTAAAAATGCAAGAAAAGAATATAAACAGCTACTAGAAGAAGATTGGATGAAAACCAGTATTTTTAGAAGTTATTTTTAAGGATAAAAGCCCACTTTCCAGCGCATAACGCAATAACTTAGAGGGTTATATCCATTGCAATTCCAAAACTTAAATATTTTTACAGCAAAGTAATGAAAATTAGCATCATTGAAAAATGCCCAACCAAAATAGATTGCAAATGCAGTTAAAACAAACGCAGCATATTGAAGCCAATGAGTTCCAGACTTATCTACACCATTTTTATCAAAATTAGAATTACTCATTTAAAGGAGTGGATATGCTATCCATCCAAATAAGGTGTAGTTAATAATGACCGCCATGAAGCCAATCATTGCAAGCCTTCCATTTGTTCTTTCTGCAATAAACCAATAGCTATTTGGCCATTCAAAATTTTTCCCAATATTGGATATTTGATCTTCTGAAACTGGAGTCTCTTTAGGAGTATTCTCCTGTTCAAGATAATAATTACTATCTGGGTAAAAGCTTTTGCTTGAAAAATTATCTTTAAATTTACTCATTTTATTAGAAATTTTAACTTAAAGTATCATAAATAATAAAAAGGCTAAATAGGTTAAAAAGGTAATTCATAAACCATTAATTATCTCGAAAGAACAAAAGCTAAGATTATCGCTTTTGCTATCAGCAGCCCTAAGATAACCACCCGCCTGTCTTTGAGAATAACTTGGTCTTGCATATTCTGAAGGATTGAAAAGTTCTCCTCTAAATTGGAATAAACCTTTAACTTTTACTGTAGATGGTACATCAGGAAAGCTCCTTAAGATACTTGTTTTCTTCCATACCTGAGAACGTAATCCAGTTAATCCCTTTTCATATCTTTCTTTTTCTTCTTCTTAACTTTCTTTTTCTTTTTTACCTTTTCATAAATATCATCCGCCTTTTGTTCAATATTATCCAACTTATTTGAGATTTCCATTATAGCTTCAGCTTTTTTTTCTTTAACTACCGTATCTTTTACCTCAAGAATTTTAACTGGCTCTTCTTTAACTACAGTATCTTTTAACTCAATAATTTTAACTGGCTCTTCTTTAACTACAGTATCTTTTACTTCTTTTCTTTTAACTCCAAACCTACCTTTAATAAAATTGGTTATAAAAATAAGAACCGGAATATGAGCTAGACCGCCAATCACTATTCTAGTTTCTGAATAAGCCATTTATGAGTTAAAAGAATTGAGATATTTAAGCATAAATTTAATTTTTATAATCCTTTTATTAAGCCATTAACCAGGAAATTGATATGTGGTTGGTGTAGATGGTGAATTTAAATTTCGTTTCTTTCTTTTTGATCTCTTATAAACAACAAATACTCCTAAGCCTAAAAAAGGAAGTAATAAACCTTCTACAAGTAAAGGAAAATTAATCATAGAAGTTGTAAAGATATACTTTTAGAGAGACCAATTTCCAACGGGAACGAATTGAAACGCTCTTTTCTTTTCAGCCTCCTTGTAAAGAAAGTAGAAAAAATAACCTCTAGTAACAGTTATACAAGCGGTTAGAAATGCTAAAGCGACACATATAGGGCAATGTGGAAATCCCATATTTAAAGTTTATTTTTGATTATATTGTTTAGAATCTATAGATATCAATAAGCAGAAATACTAAATAGCTTGCCATAACTAGCATCTAGTCACAAATATATACATTCAAATATTGAGAGATGAAGAAAAATAAAGATACTTTTATCGAATTTAAGAGAATTCAAGACGATTTATAATGCAAGTTTTAAAACAGTATCTAAAAAAACAGGCCTAAAAGAAGAGCTAATTGCCTAAAATTTTAGATCGAATAGCAATCGTATTTAATAAAGCGGTGCAAAATCGCCAAGTAATAAGTACTAATTGTTTCTATTGAAATTATTGTGTTTTTTATTATTAGGTCCATTTCTTTTCTCAGCCACATTAACCCTTATCTCTCTTCCCATCCATTCAACATCTTGAAGATCATCAATAGCTTTTTTTTCTGAATTATGATCATTTAAATCTATAAAAGCAAAACCTCTTTTTCTTCCTGTTTCTCTATCAAGAGGTAAATAACATTTCTTTACTACTCCATAATTACTAAAAAGTTGTTCAAGATCTTCAACCTCAGTTTCCCAAGATAAATTTCCAATAAAAATAGTCATTTCTTTAATTTTTTTTGTGAAGGTATAAATAGTTGCTTTGGACTAGTGAAGTTATCTCCAATCAAATGCTTCCATTGTTCTTACTCTAACTCTTTATTGGCTATATCAACTAGTAGAAAACTTAGATTTTTTACATGCCCATTGCTCTTCTAAGCTTTGCAGCCTCATCTAAACCTTCCATAACTGTAAATGTGGAATTTTCAGTTGCTTCTTTTCTTAGCTTTGAAAGCTCTTTATATTCCTCAGATTCATAAGCTTCAACAGCTGCTCTCATTGATGGAAATTCACAAATAACTGCTAAATTGGCATCCTCAGTCCTCTCCTTCCCTTGAGGCTCTGTATCTTTTGCAAATACTTGACCTCCAACCTCTTTCAGCCATGGACCAACTTTATTTACATATTCATCAAATAAGTCTTGATCAATTATTTTTGCCGTTGATATCCAATAACCTTTAGCTCCTTTTTTATCCATTTATTTATCTAGGTATTTAAATTAGATTACATCATTTCGTATTGATCAAATTTATTTTTTATCTTCTTTATGGATTAATCCAACGGCTTCTTTTCTTCCAATCGCTTATTGCTCCTTACTTATTAAATTAGTATGTTTTTTGTTTAGTCATTTCATTAGTTTGTTTGTTTAGTATCATATACACAGGATTAATAAGTGATTGACATTCTTTGCATTTTCTATATTGGATAGATCAAAGCAACTTAATTATCAGAAATTATTTGACTATTGCAGGTGTGATTCTTTTTCAAAAATTCTTTAGCAGGTCAATATTGCTTATTCTTATTTTTAGCTGAGATTAGTTAACAATAAGATATGAACAACAATAGAGATTTAGAAAAAGGCTTAACTCTCTAAATACCTGCAAATAAATTCAAAGTTCTCGTAGTCCATAGTTATTGTCTTAAAAATATCTGTTTCTATTCTTCTATCACAAAAATTCTTCAATTCAACTTTAATAGTGGGATGTTTCATTGAGTAAGAGGGCGTAAAGCCAATGCGTTTTGCACGTTTATGCATATCTTTTTTAAGTCGAGGATCGCAGCCACAAAACACAATAGTTGGTCTAGAAGAATTACCAACTGAAGCATTAGAAATTCTTTGTTCTAAATCCGCTGCTATATTTTCAAGAACTTTCATTTAATCTTCTGCATCTTCAAATTCTCTTAGCAAACGAAAAGTTTTTGAAATAAAAGGTATGATCCATATCAACAAACCCACAATTGTTATCAACGCGAGAAGGAATCCCAAAATAGCTAAGAATCCCCCTGTCAAATCGCCTTCGTAGAAGCGATCAAGCCCAATTGGTGCGCCAACACCTAAAAGGAAGAGTCTTGTTAAAGTTTGTTTTTCTTTTTTTCTCAACATAAGTAAAAATAGGTTTTTATTCAACTAAGTTTATATCGACTGTCAATCACCAAAAAGTCAAAAAGAGAATAGATTGCTATTAATAAATAAAGGATATAAATGAACCTAAAAGTCAATATAAATTTTTTAGAAAAATATTTAGCTAATGTATTAAATGATATTGAATACAAAAGAATTACAAAGAAATTAAAAGAATATGATTTAATGGCGGACGTTGATGATCAAAGATTTCATCATTTTTGTTCCTAAATTTAAGTTTATAGACTAGATTGAGAAACATTATTTGATAGTCCTCCTTAAGTAAGAGGCACTAAGTCGCAAAAGGGGGGGCTGAGACTATATATCTTGTATATATAGGTATGTAATTTGAACTCTATTAAGACTCTAACTCGCTTCACTCGTTTAGCCATAACCTATTTTTAGTAAGAAAATATATGAGTTTTCTTATTTAATAGGTCGAGTGCTTTGGGTGCACTAGGTCTCAGGTTAGAATGCTGTCGCCTCGTGTCTAAAATTCCAATTTATAGAAAGTTTCCAGGCCTGTATTTATTGAATTTGTTATTTTTTTACAAATTATGTGGAAAATAATCTTATCACGACAAATAAAAGTGAATTTTTGATTAATTAAATGTTTTTGAAGAGTTTTCGAGTGATTTATTTAATTCTGAGAGTTCTTTTTTAGTAAATTCGCGATATTTTCCTGTCGGAACGTCTAACTTAATATTCATAATTCTTACCCGCTTCAGTGATTGTACTCTGTATCCTAAGCACTCACACATTCTCCTAATCTGACGGTTAAGTCCTTGAGTAAGTATAATTTTAAATTTTTTTGGCCCCAATTGTTTGACGAAACAATTTTTAGTTGTAGTTTCTAATATTTCGACTCCACTACTCATGGTTTGAATAAATTCTCTATTAATTTGACGATTAACGCTTACGATGTATTCTTTTTCATGATTATTTCTTGCTCTGAGTATTTTGTTTACAATATCCCCATCGTTAGTTAAAAAAATCAATCCTTCACTGGACTTATCCAATCTTCCAATAGGAAAGATTCTTTTAGGATATTTAATGAAATCTATTATATTATCGGGTTCTACTCCTATATCAGTGGTGCAAACTATTCCGACAGGTTTGTTAAAGGCTAAATATATGTTTTTTTGTTTCTTTGATTTTTCTATTCTTTTACCTTCAATTTCTACTTGATCATCATCCTCTACCTTTGTACCTATTTCAGGAATTTTTCCATTAATGGTTACTTTTCCTTGTTCAATAAGTCTATCTGCTCTTCTTCTAGAACAGAAACCTACTTCACTTAAATATTTATTTATTCTGGTAGCCATTTTGTCAAAGTTACCTTTTTATATTTTAAATATGAGGACAACTTATGGACAAATGACGGACAATTTTGTCAGGAATTTAAGCTAAAAATCCAAAATAATTCCATAATTCACAAAATCATTTATTTCATTAAAATCTACAATTTTTAATTATGTCACTATTTAAGAAACTAAAACGGAAAACAATAATCAATGAGGTAATTTTTTGTCTCTTAGGAAAATTCATTTTTTTATAAGTTTTTTTAAGAAAAGTGGATTTTCTGAAAAGAAACTTTATTTTAAATATTAATAATTTAAGATGAGAAATTATCAAAGATTAGTCGATAGATTCATTCAGAAATTAAGATAGTGATTATTAAACAAAAATAATATGATTAAATTCCCAATTAAATTGTTTTATATTTCTATATTGCCCTCTGCAATTTTATATATAGTAACGTTATATATATCTAATATTTACAATATCAAACTTAGTCTCGTAGTTCGAGACCTTGCTCAAACCTGTGGATATCCAATTGGAGTTGGGATGATTTCAAATATTGGGATTTTGTTATGGGGAGCAGCTGCATCTATTTGTTTATTTACAACATTCTCGCAGGAAATTAATAGTGATTCATCTAAATTACTTTTACTTGGAGGGGTATTCTCAGGCTTACTTTGTATTGATGATTTCTTTCTACTTCATGATCGTTATTTAGGGCCGGATTTTCTGAATTTAACATACCTATCAATTTCTATTTTTTTATTCGTTAGATTTCGAAAGATATTAAAAAGAATTGGACTTTTTAACTTGGTAATTTCAATTTTGTTCCTTGGTTTATCTATTTTTTTTGATGGGGTAATTCAACAGATATTCAATCAAAGTTATGATTTAACTCAATTAATTGAGGAAGGATTTAAATTTCTTGGCATTGCATGTTGGTTAAATTTTTGGTGTAAAGCTTCATATTATTCATTGAAATTTTGCAAATCCTAAATCAATAAATCTTTAAATCAAAAAGTTTAGAAATTATTAACTTTTATTTTTCATAAAGAATAATTAATATACTTCCAATATTAAAATTTTAGCTCCACTTTTTAGAATTTTAGTAATTGAATTTAATTCAACAGTAATTCCAAATTAGTCAAAATAATCTAAAGCCATAAATATTCCTATCAATACTATTGCTGGCATTAGTAAGCGTTTATTTAAAACAAACTCATTTGATCTGTTTCTTTTTTATTTATATCTTCTACTATCCAACCATCAGTTGACCAATTAAACATTATTGGAAGTAAACCTTTTAATTCATTAGTATCTTTAACTTGCTCTGTCCATTGTTCCTCATATCCATTAGGGATAATTACAGGCATTCGGTGATGTAAAGGTTTAATTAGTTGATTTGGTTCAGTTGTTAAAACGCAGCAACTTTCGAGTTCAGCGCCATCAGGTGAAGTCCACTTGCTCCAGATTCCTCCTAACCAAAAAGTTTCATAATTCTCTTTTCGTATACGATATTTTTTTTCAAAAAAACCACTTGCTGGTATTAAGCATCTTTTGTGTTTCCAACTTCCACTAAATAATTTTTTTTCTTCTACGGTTTCTGATCTTGCATTAAATGGTCTTGGTTTTTTTTTATCAAAAGGGTCTTTAGCCCAAGGTGAAATAAAACCCCATGTCATAAAAGTAGTTTTAATTCTGCCTTCATTTTTAATTACAAGAACAGGATCAGTGGGTCTTATTAAATTTTGAGTCTCGTATTTAGAATGAAGTCCACTTGGATAGTCTTGTTTTAAAACCTTTGGTAACTTTTTAAACTTTGTTTTCAGCTCAAATCTTCCACACATTGATTTTAATAAATCTTTTTATAGCTCACTTAAAAAAACGAGTCAATTTTTCTTATTTTATATCGAATGTCAATGTTATCAAATAAAAAATAATTAATATTTCTCAAAAAAATTCTTTTATTAAATGATTAAAAGAACTTGTAGATATTGCAAACCTTCCTCAAATTTAATTTAAATGCTTCACAATAAAAAAGATGACAGATCCTATCCTCTATTTATCAATGTTACTTGGACTTGGCGGAGTTTATGTATTAATCTCTTCTTTCCATGATGATGACGATGGTGATGATGACGGAGAAAGATATATTTATAATCTCAATTACACTAATTTCGCTAAATAGTTGAAAAGTTTTTAAAGCTATTGCGATTATTAATAAAGGTTACTCTCCTTGAAAAGCTCCTATTCTAAGGAAGAAGTTTTCAAAACTACTGGGATATTATTATAAATAAAATTTCTATTCATCCTATTTTAACCTAAATATAATATTAATTTTAAAATCTAATTGCTGGTCCTCTATCCGTATATATTTGTACTTCAAACCGTACATCTTTGTAAGCCGGTTGCTTAGGGTGGCTAGTTATAACTAAGAAGAATCACACACAAGTTAAATGTTGTCAACACCGATGAAATCTTGCAAGAAATATGTTTTGAGTTACAAAGTTTCATCTAACAATATTAATCGATTTGGCCTCTATGCACGGGATGCATACGGTTGCTTGATGGTTGCGAGAGAATTTAATTCTTACGTGCATGCCCATCCAGGTTCTGTAATGAGAACCCCACAAAAATTTTGAGGTAATTAATCATGAATTTTAAAAGATCACCATTCGCAATTCAAGATAAAAACAAAAGAGACCTTGAAAATGCAAAAGATTATCCAACTATTGCAGATTTAATGAGAGAACAGAAAGACTCAAATACAGTCCACCATAGGAGAGATCTAGATTCTCTTGGTTAATTTTTGAATATATAGCTAGTTATGAATTTTTAAAAATCACCATTTTCAATCCTAAATAAAGAAAGAAAAGAAATTAATTTTACCAAGGGAATTTATAAGAGAAGCGTTCAATCAGAAATTTAATCTTATAAAGATTTTGAGGATGAATATAAGAGAGATACAATTTAATCTAAAGATGTATTTATGCTAGATAGAATTTTAATTAAGCAAACATTTATTGATTTGAAAACCAAAATTTTGCTCATAATTTAGTAAAGATTAATTTACTGATTCAGTTTTATTAATTGATCACCTTATTTTTATTTTTCAAAACTTAAATTTCAGCACATCATTTTTTTTCTATACTAGGCTAACAAGAAACCCCTCCAGAAATTCCAACTACTGAAAGGGTTATTAAACCGACTTGTACTATATAAAGTCAATCTATGTCTTGGAGTAAACGTAGAGCATACTCATGAGGTTTGGCCTCAATACATTTATAGCAAGATAATTATAAATCAACGAAAATTGCTTATGGATTTAGCTTCTTATTCATAAGGTAATATTTTCGCCCTTAATTTTATTTCTAAGCTCTTTGGGCACATAAGCAATATCTTTCTTAATTGCATCAATGGCTTCTTAATACTTTTCAGGTTCAGCTAAAAGCATTTTTATCAAATTGTATTGGCTTTCAATTTCTTGAGAAGAGAATTTTCCCATTAAAAAAAGAGGGTTTTATCCCTCAATATTAGATCCACTATCAATCAAAAAAGATTAATTACTAATTTGATGCTGCTGCGATTTCTTTATGGACGGAGAGAAATTCTTGATCTGTTAAAACTGGAGTGACTTCAATTTCCACTCCAAAATTATCTACCCAGATATTACTCCATTTCCAAATGTTCTGATGGTTTGAAGATTCAACTATTGCCCAACCATTAGCCCCTTCAGGATTTACTACTCGATTAACAACTTTAAACCCATCAAATTGATCACCTTCGCATCCTCCTTCTACAAAGCCCGCGAAAGCTTCTGCCCCTTGCATATGACTTTCTTGATCTGGAAATTGCCAGTGTACTATGTATGATTGCATAAATAAAATTCTAATTTTTTTTTAATATTAATTATTTAATTTAAAAATTAAATAAAAAATCTTTAAACACTAATTAAAATATTAATAAGCCTAAATAGCGAAAATAACAAAAAAAAAAGACTCTTAAGAGTCTAGGTGATGGGGACTCCTATAATGACAAATTAAATAAGAACAAACAACCCCACCAATAGGTAATTTTCATTAATAAGAAGCACCATATGTAGTGCTAGGACCTGAAAAAAGGTTGGGTGATGGGAATTTCCAGCTTTTTTTATTTGGGCGAATCTAACGCCCTTTTTTATGAAAAATTTACTTTAATAAATAAAAACAAATCGAGGATTAAAGTATTTGAACCTTTTGAAGATAGTTCAAAGCCATCTTTCATAATTAGGGAACTTATTACCAATAGTAAATTGCAAATAAGTATTAGCGCCTATTGATGAGGATAATTTATCTAGATAAATTAGGCAGAATATAAATTTAAGGGGGATTTATGAGTGGAGATTATGAGACATTAGAAATCAATCAACCAAAAATCTCATATTTTCAGAAAAGATCCAAAAATAATACAGAATGGTTGGATGAATTAATCAACAAAATTGAAGATATGAAAAACAACATATCCAAAGCTGCTTAATGAAAGGGAAAGAGCTATGGAATTAGAGAAATTGATGAAATAAAATGGCTAGAATTACGAGCTAAAAGATATATATTTAAGGGAAGTTATAGACCTAAATAAAGAATTCGAATGAGATCTTATTTTCACCAAACATTCGACTAGCTAAAAACATTCTTTTAGCTTCCCCCATAATTTTTAAATTTAATTTATATATCAATAATAAAAACTAAGTGATATTCTCGAGAATTAATTTTATTTTAAAAATAGTCCTTTTTATATGAATAAATTATTTAAAATTTATTTAGCCTTCTTTAAATATAGATTCTTTGTATTTGCCTGATCTGATGTAAATAACAAAATTAATATAGTTCCAACTAAAAATGAAAAAATCATTGTTAAACCAACAACCTCAACCATCTCACTAGGAAGATAATTTAGAAACATAATGAATAGATCTCTTATTCTTAACTTAGCAATTGTATATATTATGTAAAGTAAGTATTATTCCTTAAATTTCAAAAAGAACTTAGTGAGACTTTATCGTCTTTATTTAAGTCTATTTTCAGGATAAATCTTGTCTTATTCCATCACAATTTTTTTACTTTGCTATTCCTATTTTCTTAAGCAATTTTAGATAAGGCAAGGCCCAATTACCAAAAGTAAAAGAGATTGTCGTGTTTTTTGTTGTTGGTAATAATGATTTAGAACGCAGAGAGGCTAATTTAGAGAATTGCTTAATAGTCTCTGCTTCTAGATTATCCATATACAATTTTTTTTGAATACCTCGGTCTTTCTTCTGTGGCAAATAATTTTCTATGAACCATAAAACTTGATCTAACTTTGATTTGTTAGGTATGTCATTAAATTGTTTATATTTCTTTTTGAACATCTTTATTTACCTCTTGATTCCTATATTAAATTTGCCATTTATGTACTTGAACGCAATAGTAAAAGCATCAAAATTATGTTCTTTTAATAATCCAGAAACGGAAAAATAAATTAATTAAAAATTACATTATTTGTAATTAAAAAAAGGGGTTTGAAACTTTTTTTTTTGATCAGTTAAAAATAAGAATTTAATGTTTTGACTCTTTCACTTTCATTCTTTTTTGTGTTTGCCTTATTCTTTCTTCGAAGAATGATCGTCTATATGGGGTAACTTCTACATTTTACTTTCCAAAAGTCGGGCTTAATAAAGCCTATTGGCTCTGTTGAATTTTTCTTTTATTAGTAAGAGATTATGCATTGTCTTCTTCAGTTAATGAGAATCCCATTACCTATTACAATGTAATGAGTCCATAGATATAAACTTAGATAAACGTTCATGATGAATAACACCTTGAAAAAATTTACGCGAGATTAATTTTTACTAGTTATTTTGTAAACAATAAATAATCAATCAATTTGAAAGATAATATTTTAATATTGGGTTAACTAGGATAACAAAATAGTCTGAGAACCATCATTATTATCATGAATCAATATTTTTTTTTCTGGAAAAATTTCTGATAATATTCTTTTCAAATTAGAATTATCGGAGTTAATTTTATTATTCATATTTTTTTTTGAATTAATTTTCCAATTTTCATCTACAAATAGTTCTTTACCCTCACTATTTATTGTTTCTATGGATGTCTTATTTAGAATCTTAAGTAACAATTCGGAATCATAATCTCTAAATTCTTGAGAGCTCTCTTCGAAATTTTTAATCATTATTGAGTAATCTAATATTTCTAAATCTTGCTTTAAAAATTTCGAGAATACAAGGTATTAATTACCTAAAAATATATAATTTTCAAAAAATCTAAAGACTCAAATTTAAAAAGATGAATTAATCATTTACACCTTTTATTAACTTGTTAAGTTGCGAATAAGATCATCGAAAAAAAATCACAAGAGTATTTAACAAAGAAATTAGATTTTTAAGATGGTTGAATTCTTGAATAATATTACCATTTGTTTTTATGGCTGCATGCTCATCAATTATTCTTTATGGTGTTTTATTGATTCTAATAAAATATTTTTTTTTAATTTAAGCAGCTAAGTTTTCCTCAGATTTTGACATTATCATTGCGGCTTTTTTTAATAAACTGACTACTTCTTTTCTTCCAACTGCATTATCAGCTTGAAGCATTATTTCAACATATTTTTTATTTATTTTTTTCATAAAAATTTGTAATTTAATTCAAAATTACAACACCATAAGATGGAGTCAATAGTAAATAAATCTTATATTATTTATTTGATCATTTATTAAGCAATAATGATTGCTCATTTTATTATCATTAAAAGTATTTTTAATTGATGATGCCAAACAATCATAAATATAAAAACTATCGAGAAATTATTTTTAAAATTAGCAATACTAATAATTAGGCAATATTAAAGAATTTAAAAGCAAGAAATAATCCTCCAATTAGGATCAATATTGCACCTCCATAAAAAAGAAAAGGTATTATTGGATATTTATATAATGTGGACCTAACTTTTTGTTGTATAGCTTTTTTATCAAGTTGAGGTAACTTTATATCTTCAGTTGTTTCTCTAGGCGAAATACCTAAATTTTTTCTTCTCTTTGCTTCTCCCATATTTAATATTGAGTTATTCCCATACATTTTAAATAATTATTATCAGCTAAATCTAAAATTTGATCCCATTCTTCACGAGATGTTTCCAAAGGATTTTTAAAATCTTTTTCAAATTTAAGAGTACATCTTTTTTGTATATTTTCTGGAGAATTATAATTTCTTAAAAAAATAACACTCAAATAAGATAATGATGATAAAACTACAATTACCTTGGCAATTCTAAAAATATTCATATCTTAGATGATATTTCAATATGAATGAATAAGTTACTTTTTGGTTTTATAATTTATTTAATTTATTATAAAAATAATCAATTGATAAATTCTGTAAATTTAAACCATTTGACTATTGAGAATTTGATTATTACAGGGTTAATAATCTTTATTATTTAGACAAATATTGGCAATATTTATTACCAATTATTAGGAATAACTTATGCATTTGGTAAAATACTTACTCTTACTTTTTTTAAATTCATTATATCAAGAGACTTTTAGTGAGCAAAGTAAATAAATCTTATTCAGGAAAAAAATAAATATTAAAAACCTACTTTTGTGTTTTTAAATTTGAAGAATATTTTAAATTTACAATGTATATCGCGACAATAGAAAGTATCAAAAAAAATAATAAGCTTTCCAAGGTAGATTGGGGCATAACCATAATTAGTCCAAAAAATAATATATTTCTAGAGAAACGAATTCTGAAGAAAAATCAACCCTTTAATTATTTTTTATTTTCAAATTAATAAATTTAATTAATCTTATAAAATCTCTTAGAAAAAAAGTTTTTTTAATCATTAACAATTAACCAATTCCAATCCCAAAAAATGAATTTGCAATAAACAATAAACTAAATAAAGTTAAGAAAATCAATCCTATCCAACATATAGTTTTTAGAAAAAATCCATATCTATTTTCAATTGGCACTAATTTGCTATTTATAGTATCCATTGCCATCCATGCAAATAAAGGTGCCGTAAGGAAACTTCCCGTCATTGCAGCAAATACAAAATCTTTTACCCCTATACCTCCAGACCTTGCAATTAGCAAAGCTATTAATGATGCAAAGATATGTACAATCATCCACAGTTGAAATCTATTTCGCTCTGACTTGGAATCCATATGTCCAAAATCAGTTCCTCTCAATAAACCTTGAATAGCAGAAATACTTCTTGGATATGCATCTAGACAAGTAATTGTAGTACTAAACATTGCGGCAAATGCTGCAGGTATAATGATCCATTTAGCCCAACTGCCAATTGATTTAGTGTAAAGGAGTATTAATTTTTGAGCAAAGGAGACTCCACTTCCGGAAAGCATTCCATCGCCGGTACCATACATTGTTATTGCTCCAAGAGTAAGGAAGAAAATAGCAGTAACAACAGTTATTACGTAACCGAGATTAAAATCAAATTCTGCTTCACCAATATTTGGTTTATAATTTGAATCTTTTGCTCGAGAAAACATCCATAAAGAAGGCCAAACACATAACTCTACTGGGCATGGCATCCATCCCATTAGAGGGATCAAAAAAGCTAAGTTTGTTAACTTCCATGGGCTGGTTTCTGGTTCAAAAAAACTCATATTTAGAGACTCATTTATTGAACCTTTGAATAAAAGCGATAAAACTGCAAATAATGTTAAAAAAGTTAGGAGAGATACTAAAAATTTTGAAATCCTATCAAGTGCTTTATATTTACCAAGAATTAATATCATTCCAGAAACAATCAGAATTCCTATTGACAAATCCATGGCTGGAAAAGCTGAGAAAAAGGGAATATTAGTTAAAAGGACACCAGAGACAAAACTTACAGCAGCTATTGTGAAAGTACCTGTAATTAGACTAACTATTAGAAATGAAGGAAGATATAAAGAATTCCGCTCTTTGAAACCTTCTAATAATGATTTACCAGTAGATGCTGTAAATCTAGTCCCAACCAACAAGAATGGATATTTTAAAAGATTAGTAAGAAGGATTAGGCCAACTAATGAAAATCCAAACCTTGCACCAGCAGTAGTTGATGACAATAAATGAGAGCCCCCAATAGCCGCCCCAGCTAGCAAAATTCCTGGACCTAAACTTTTTTGTATGCCTTTTGTTAAATTCATGTCTTTAATCAAATAATTTAATTTAATTTTTGAGCCCTTCTAAACTTATTTTTTAATACTCTTTTTTTAAACGCAAAATCAGATAATGAGTGGAAAATAAAAAGAATAATTAGGAATCCTATTCTAACTTTCATAAGATATCTCCTTCAAATATGCTTTTATCAGATATTTATTTTGTATTCAACCTCTTTTCTCCATAAGATCCTCAAAAACCTATCTAAAACATCTAATTCCTTTTTATCAAAACTTTTTATTTTCTTTTTATTTTGTTTTTGCATAAATTATTATTTAAGTATTTCAACTTTAAAATGAGCTAAAAAAAACACAATAAGCAAAACTTCTTAAAACTCAACGTAGTTTGAATTGTTTTTAATTTGATATATATTTTTCTGCCCTTCTTAATGCTTTTATTGCTCATCTATAATCAAGATTTTTTAATTTTTCCTGACTTTTACGTTCCAAAATTTTCACTATTTCATTTATCTTTATTTCATTAATTTTCAGTTTATGATCAAAAATAAGATCAAATTTTGAGCAATACAAACTAGATAATTCTTTTCTATATTCTTGAATCATTTTTTCATCACAAGATTTAGAATTCAATATTGCATTAGCCTTAATTTTGTCGTCTAAAGCACCTTTAAAATTTCCTCGTTTAAATTTATTTTCACTTGATCTAGTTATCTTAATAAGATTTCCCAATATCAATCGCCAAGAATCATCCATTTTTTTGCTGACCTAAAATCAATCATATAAGCATCAAGAAAAAAGAATTCATTTTTAATAATCAAATAAATAATTAATTAGCCAATAACAAGTCCTCTTTCAAGAAGTAAATCGAAAACCTCCACACTTTTCGTTTTCCCAAATTGTGGGGGCTTATGTAAATCTAATATTTCAGCAAGGCACATTATCCAATAAGTATCTTTTTTTAAATTAAGACCTTCGCAAATATGAGAGGGAGCAGATTTAAAACATCCAAATTCTGTTGATATATTAATGTTGATGATTTGAGTTTCAAGTTCCAGACTTAAGAGTTCTATTTCTTGCTCAGAAAGGGATGACCCAAAAGAATATGATTCAATTAAAAGTTGGTAATTCATAAAAGAATTATTTTCTTAAGAAATCCAGCGAGTGATTTTTGTCCCCGCGTACATATGTCCTGAAGCTTCAACTATAGGTTTTGTTTCAGGATTCATAAAAATATCATATAAAACATTTTCTGGTCCTTGAAAAATTACAGTCGCCCTTTGAGGATCATCTAATGATTTCCCAATATAAAATGTTTTGACTCCCATTTCTTTAAACATAGTCTGCTGTTCTTTTGCATTCATATATGATTCATACTGTTCAAAAGTATTACTTAGTTGAAAATCTAAAATAGTCGTTTCAATAGTCATAAGAATAATTAAGCTTTTTTAAGTCTAAATCTTTATCAAAAAAATTAATCTAAAAAAATTAGTTTTTATTAAGCAAAGTGTTAACTAATTTTCATTTATGAGTTATAAATCAACTATAAAAAACGATTTTAATTTTGGACTCAAAAATTTCTCAGAGAGAACAATGGACTAGTAAGCTAGGATTCATTCTCGCAGCTGCTGGAAGTGCAGTAGGTCTAGGCAACCTTTGGGGTTTTGCTTACAGAGCATCTCAAGGTGGAGGTGCGGCGTTTGTACTTTTATATATATTGATCGTTTTAATTGTATGTCTTCCAGTATTTGTTGCTGAAATGGCTCTAGGGAGAAACGCAATGGCAAGCACATTACTTGCTCCTGTTAAGCTGGCTGGAAAGAATTGGTATCCATTAGGAATTCTTTTCTTCATAGCTCCTCTAGGTATAGCATCATATTATTCAGTGATAATGGGATGGACTGCAGATACCTTGTTCCATTCTTTATTTTTTGGATTACCAAAGAATTTAACTGAAGCAGAAACCTTCTTTGGCTCGATTAGTAGTGGAAGCAGTGTTTTATTGGGGCACCTATTAAGTCTTGTACTTACAGCCATAATAGTTTCATCAGGCATAAAAAAAGGTATAGAAAAGGTTACTAGATATTTCATGCCAATCCTTTTCATAATTATCGTGATTCTTGCTATTTGGGCTACTTCACTTTCAGGGGCATGGGAAGGATATAAAACATTTTTACTTAAGTTTGATTTTAATGAATTAAGAAATCCTCAAACAATAAGAAACGCTTTTACACAAGCATTCTTTTCATTAAGTTTAGGGATTGGAATTATGGTTACTTACGCCTCATATCTAAATAAAAAAAGCAATCTCCCAAAACTAAGTGTTGGAGTCGCATCATTAGATACTTTGGTTGGACTAATGGCTGGATTTATAACTTTCCCAATAGTTTTAACATTCGGTTTAAGTGACGCTATTTCTGAATCAACCGTTGGTGCATTATTTATATCAATTCCCACGGGCTTAGGTTCATATGGAGCGGTTGGAAGAATTGTAGCTGTTGCATTTTTTGCACTGGCTTATATTGCAGCAATAACTTCCTCTGTTTCATTATTGGAAGTTCCAGTTTCTTCTTTAATGGATAAATTTGGTTTTAAAAGAGAAAAATCTGTTTGGCTGATAACTCTTTTCCTTTTCTTAGCAGGCATTCCTTCTGCATTGAACTTAAACATTCTTGGAACTATTGATTCGATTTTTGGAGGGGTATTACTTATCTTTGGTGGATTCTTGGTTACTTTCTTTATGGGATGGGTAGTCCCTGGAAAATTTAATGAAGAACTTAGTGATTCAAAAGTTGGAATCAAAACGACACGTTATTTGAAATTCATGACAAGATGGGTTGCGCCCCCAATTATTGGTTTTGGACTATTTATTAGTGTCTTTGATTTGCTGAAAGGCTGGGTAAGTTAGAAAATTTTTACAAGTAATATACTTCGGAAATAAGGGGGGTGGTATAAGCGGATCAACAAATTAAATTGTGAAACTTTTTTCAAATTATTTTAAAACAATCTAAAAAAAATCTTCAATGTATAAGTATTTGCAGTGGTTATTGCTTAAAAATTAATATATTGGAGAAGTTCTTTTTTATTTTTTAAAAGCCAAAAAATTTTTTTCCAAAAAAATGTCTTACCGCGGATCCTTTTTTAATTAAGTATTAACTTTTAACTTAAATTTAATCTCAAACGTATCGCCAAAAACCATACCCAATAGAATCTATATAAGATACATTTAGGTGTTTAATTTAAAAGAAATAGAGCGCCTAAAAGAATAGATAACAACTTTGATGTCAACCAAATCTGATTCATTAAAAGGAAAGCTTACAGAAAATTTTTCTGAATTTTCTCAACTATCTAA
Organism: Prochlorococcus marinus str. MIT 9302; assembly: GCF_000759975.1. Lineage (GTDB taxonomy): Bacteria > Cyanobacteriota > Cyanobacteriia > PCC-6307 > Cyanobiaceae > Prochlorococcus_A > Prochlorococcus_A marinus_M. Next base: position 30,238 of record NZ_JNAM01000011.1, read on the forward strand.
CTATTCTTTTATGAATTCTCTTAAAGCAGATCCTCAATCAACAAAAGATGGAAATGATCATAAGCCGCGTTCAGTATATTCAGGTCATTATGTACCAGTTGTTCCAACTGCTATTCCAGAACCAGAATATATTTCCCATAGCAACAAACTTTTTAAAGAACTAAGGCTAAGCTCAGATCTTACTAAAGACAAGAATTTTTGTCGTTTTTTCTCAGGTGATATTTCTGTTGCTAGTTATCCAATGAGTCCTGTTGGTTGGGCAACAGGTTATGCATTATCAATTTACGGAACTGAATATACCCAACAATGTCCCTTTGGCACTGGCAATGGTTATGGTGATGGCAGAGCAATTTCTGTTTTTGAAGGTTTATTCAATGGGAAAAGAATGGAAATGCAACTTAAAGGAGGAGGTCCAACTCCCTACTGTCGTGGAGCAGATGGCAGAGCTGTCTTAAGGTCTAGCGTACGAGAATTTCTCGCACAGGAATTAATGGATGCCTTGGGAATCCCTACCTCAAGATCTTTAACACTTTATGTCTCACGTTCAGAAATAGTTAGAAGACCGTGGTATTCCAAAGGGTCCAGATATTTTGAACCTGATATCATGATTGATAATCAAGCGGCAATTACTACGAGAGTCGCTCCATCTTTTTTACGTGTAGGCCAGATTGAACTTTTTGCAAGACGAGTTCGTAATAATGCGCATGATGAGGCCCTCAATGAACTAAAGATGATAGTTCAACATCTAATTGATAGAAATTATAAAGATGAAATTGGATATGAGATTTCAATTGAAAGTAAAGTAATAAAACTGGCTTCTTTATTCAGATCAAGACTTATATCACTTATAGCCAACTGGATGAGAGTTGGTTATTGCCAGGGTAATTTCAATAGTGATAATTGTGCTGCTGGAGGTTATACCTTGGATTATGGCCCCTTTGGATTCTGTGAATTATTTGATCCAAGATTTCAACCATGGACAGGTGGAGGTGAACATTTCTCATTTTTTAACCAGCCTTCTGCAGCGGCAATCAACTTTAAAACATTCTGTTCATCTCTTAGTCCTTTACTCTCAGAAAGCAAACAAGATCAAGAAAAGTTAGATCAAATCGAAAAAGACTTTTTTGAATTAATGAATAAGGAATTGATGAAAATGTGGGCAAACAAGCTTGGTTTAGAACATTACAACGAAACTCTAATAAATGAATTTTTTAATCTCATGGTCATTTCAAAAGCAGACTATACAATTTTGTTCCGTAAACTCTCTGAAATCCCTTATAACTTAGATTCTTTAAAAGACTGTTTCTATTTACCAATTAATGACGAGCTCAATAATAGGTGGGAATTATGGCTTGAAAACTGGCAATCAGTCTTAAAGAAAGAGGGAAATATTAAAGCAAAATCGGCATCAATGAAATCCCTTAATCCAGTCTATACTTGGCGCGAATGGATGGTCGTTCCCGCATATGAAGAAGCTGAAAAGGGGAATTACAAAAAAATAAAAGAGTTACAGGATGTCTTTAGCAATCCATATGTAGAACAACCCCCAGAAATAGATCAAAAATATAATCGACTAAAGCCAAGCCAGTATTTTAACTATGGAGGAGTATCTCATTACAGTTGTTCTTCATAAAAGGTGAATCCTAAAAATGCAGATTGAACAAATTACAGAAAAATATTATTTATTTATGGTCGTAGGCATTCCAACTACTGATACAACTCCCACATGAAGTATAGCCGGCTTCTTTCCAATATTTTTCACATAGTGGGCACCCCCATTATTACTCTCCACAAATGCATCGCCTGCTTTAAAGAAATTAATTTCTTTCCCCCTAAAGTGCCTTATTCTCCCTCTTGTGACATGAATCAACATTGGGGCAGGGTGGGTATGAATTGGGGTTTCTATCCCTGCTGGAATCTTCACTTTTAAAAGTCTTAATTCAGGCTTACCTTCTGGATAATTAAAGTTTTTGCCACTTAATCCTTTTGAAGTTTGAATAAGAGGAATTACCTCAATCTTTTCTTCAGAAAGAGATGGGTATGGTAAAGCTAAAGTCCCAATAAAAAGGAAACATAATGGAATAAATTTTTTTAATTTCATTAGATATTTAAGTTTCACTAATAATAGGCAGTTTGCAAAAATAATAAACTAATTTATTTTTTATATAACTTTTCTAATTGCTTTATTTCCTCTCTTAAATCCTTACCTCTCTTATTTAATTTATTATTCTTAATAACTATTGGGATAATCCACCAAGCTTGAAGACCTAAAAAGATAAATACAAGAATCAATAATTCAAAAGTACCAGGCTGCATTTGATAGATAACCCTTCTTTGTTAGTAACACTATTCTAAAAGTTGTTAAACATTCCTGAGATATTTAATATTTCTAGGCTGCTTCTAATTCAATATTAAGTTCAATACCCTTTAAAATGATTGCTTCTTTAAATTCAATAAGTTTGGAAATTATTCTTTGTTTCTCATTATCAGTTTTATAGATATCCTCTACAACTTCCTGCATTGCAAGTGTTACTTTTTGTAGTTTGATTTCTAAATCTTCCCTGTAATTCATGAGCTTAGAGAAATTATCTTTTCTATTAAAAAACAAAATAATTAATAGTAAATAAGTACTTAACCTTAAAAGGATTGACAGCGAAACAATAAGAATATAATTTATAGTACAAATGTATTAAAAATCAGCCAGCCTTTAATGGAAAAACATGGAGCCTAAGTACTCATTCGGATGCAGCACTAGCAAACCAAACGGATGCCTACTAAATCCTGAAGGCAGCAGAATGATCTTTTTCGAAGAATGCAAAAATTCCCCTAAACCTAATCTAAAAATTCATACTCATCTTTTTTACGCAAATCACCTTGGAGAACCTGGAGGGTACAAATCCTCAGAGAAACTAAACATAGATGCAGCTTGGGAGAAGTGGCACGAGCTTCACCAAAAAGGCTGGACGGAGGTCTATTACCATTACGGATGAGGGTTCCCCGTTAAGAAAATACTCAAAAAACCAACTATTTAACTTAATATGTAATGATATTGTTACATATATGTAGCATATATCTTGAAAATAACTTAATTTCGGCCTATTACTTTACATTCGTTAATACTAGTGTTACATTAGTTAACAATTACACAACTTCAATGGCTAATTCAAACGTTACGACTGAATCAGGAGGCAGACAAAACATGTTTCCTACTGAGACACGTCCTTACATAGATGAGTCTGTTTCATACGGCAGTTACCCTCAAAATGCAGAAAAAGTTAATGGTCGTTGGGCAATGATCGGGCTTGTTGCATTAGTAGGTGCTTATGTTTCAACAGGACAAATTATTCCTGGCATTTTTTAATGACTCCTCTTTATGGTTTTTTAGCTGTAATGGTATTATTTACAGCCATCCTCATTGCTTATCTAACTAAGCAATTTCAAAATGAAAATTCAAACTATTTATCTACAAATCCAATGAAAAAAACAAACACAAAATCTAAAATAATCGAAAAAGAAAAAATTGTTGCTGAAACTCTCAACGGCAGATTCGCAATGCTTGGACTAATAGCTGCTATTGGAGCATATCTAACAACAGGTCAAATAATTCCTGGTTTCGTTTAAAACTTTACTAAAAAATCATTTAAATAAAAATGGAAAATTCAAAATCAACTTATTGGCAAAATGCCGAGAGAACTAATGGGAGAATGGCAATGATGGGCTTATTTGCATTAGTTGTAAATTATGGCTTATTCGGCTGGATAATACCAGGAATCTTTTAAAATGAACTTAGGCTTACTTTTTCTTAAAGTAAATATTACAGGGGTAATAACTATTTCAGAACTTGATTGGGTCACAAACCATCAATCTGAATTTTCAAGATTAGATATGGCTTTAGTTATTAAAATCGGCCGTCTTATGGACTCTGGAGTTGTGGAAATTGATAATAGATTGAATGTTTAACTATTAAAAATCAGATCGTCATGAGTGTTTGTCAATAGGGATACTGACAAGCACTTTTTTTAATGAGAAAATTAAATGTAAAAAAAAGAGATTGTTTCTTAGCTAAAAACAATCTCTCAATTACCTAATTCTTACATGAAAATTTCAAGTAAGCTCACAAATTATAACTGATTTTTTTTTATAGTAAATACGTAAAAATGCTTTTGATATTTACCTTTTTAAACCGCCTCTTTTTATCCATAGAAACCATGTAACCCAAATAGGAGGGAGAAATCTGATTAAAAAGTTAATTTTATAAATATAAAATGGGGCATTTTCACTTTGAAATAAATTTATCAAAAAAGTAGATGTAGTTACCCAGAGTAAAATTATTAATATATTGGCTCCCAACAAAGCGAACTTATTTTGTTTGAATATTTTTGGCATAAGTCAAGTTTTTATATTAATAATTTTAAATTATCTCAGGAAATTTATTATTCATTATCAAAAAAACTTTAAATTTAAAATCCATATCCAAATAAAAAAAATACTAAATTTTAATCCCTCTCCGAATAACATTCCAAAAGCAATAGGAGGTGAAAATATTAAAAAAAGAATAGAGAATAAACTAAATAAAGCAAATGATCCTCTTAGAAAAAAATTCTTTCTTTTTAGTCTTCTTAACCTTTTTAAGGTATTCCATTCCCATTCGATAAACCCGTAGAACTTTTCTGATAATAAAAATAAATACTTCATTAAAATTATTAATTTCTATCGGCTTTTCCTATTTATAAAATTAATTTCTCTTGTTAGCAATAAACTTTATCTCCTTCTTTAGAAAGATAGTAAATTCTATTTTCTGAACTTACAAAAAAAGTTAATCCCTTATATTGTGATCTTCTAAACTTTTCTAATCTAAGTTTGTGTATATCCCAATTATCTGTACTTATATCAGGATTAAATTCTAGTTCTTTTAAGAAAGGTACATAATTTGGAATAATTTTTGTTTTTTGGGCTGACCTTTTATTTCGTCTTGAATAAAAAAATAATAAAAATAAAAGTACAAAAAAAAGAATTAATAATATTTTTGTCATTGTCAATTTTTCTGATTTGAAAAAACTTTATTTTGGAGAATCAAGAACTTTCCCAATAAATTTCTAAGTAAGTAAAAAATCCTATTTTTATATTCTTGTATTTTTGAATACTTTTCAAGGGTATACTCAAATCAGATTATAAAATGAGTCGCATTTTTAAAATGACTCAAAATTCCATGAATACTCCTTATGCAAAAAGAGTATCTGAAAAATTTAGAGAGGCTCAAAACTATTTAAAAACTAATGGTTTTAGTAGATCAACTAAACATTTATTAGAGGATATTGAAAATTCTGTTGAAAAATAATAGCCTAACTCGTTTTAAATAGAAGATATAATAATGAATAAATATTTCCCGAAATTATTTTAGGCTTCAAAAAACAAATTTTTAATATTCGAATAAAAACATTAATCTCAATAATGTTTTTATTTTTGGTTAGTAGTTGCTCTTTTTTTTATGAAAATAAAGATCATACAAAAAAACAAAATAATAACCTCAACAAAGAAATTATAAATAATTTCTCTAAGGCAATATCAAAAAATGCAGATAATTTTTTATTTTATTTAGAGAGAGGGAAAGCAAAACATGCTTATGGAGATTATATTGGGGCAATTAAAGATTTTAATGATTCATTAAGACTCAATCCAAATTCAAAAGCCATTTTTAATAGAGCGAATTCCAAATATGCTTATGGAGATTACAATGGAGCAATTAAAGATTACGAGAAATTTATATCAAGAAATATTTTTCAGGATCAAGTTTTTTATAGCATCGCCAATTCTCAATTCATTCTCCTTGAATATGAAAAGGCAATTGAAAATTACAGCAAATCTATTAAGTACGATCAGGATGAAGAAAATGCCTATTTAAATAGAGGAAATGCAAAATTCAAAATCGGTGATTATATAGGTTCTATAAAAGACTATGAAAAGTCTCTAGAAATCAATGCAAAATCATATGTTGCACTGAATAATATGGGAGTTAGTAAATTTAAATTAAAAAAGTACAGAAACGCCCTACAAGATTTCAAAAAATCTCTGAAACTAAATCCCAATAATTACAATACTTTTTATAATAAATCCCTAACTCATTTTGAATTAAAAGAATTTAAAAAAGCTTGTATTGATTTAAAAAAATCAAACAAGCTTGGTAAAGAAATATTCAAGTCAGAATATTCAAAAATATGTTTTTAAAAAAAATTTTTTAAAGTAAGTAATAATAAATTTCTTTCTATTTTGCAATAGTTGCCTCAAGTTCAGCTATTTCAGCCTCCAGCTTAGAAGTATCTTCACCTGCCGCAGCAGCTTTAGATAATGCTCTTTTCTTGAAACTTAGTTTTGCCTTAGCTTGCTTCGCCTTTTTAGCGGCCTTTGCTGCAGGAGTTGAGCCGCCGCCGCCGCCACAGGCAATAAGATTATCGTTATTTATTTGATTATCAAACTTCTCTGTAAGATGATTTGCAAGTAGTTCATTACCAACAAAGAAACTCAATGGGAATGCAATTAATGCTCCTAGGGAAAGTTTTAAAGATTTGTTTAACTTCATTTAATAATTAAATTTTTTAGATTCTATGCTTTCATATTCAGAAACAGGAAGGGCGAACATAATATTTAATATTTCACAATTTTTGATGTATAAAATTTATCTATTAACCAACTCAAATATATCTTCAGCGAGTTTTGAACTTAGTTTACTAGCTGCAAATTCAATAAAATGACTGTAGTCCAAAAACCAACTAGTCGATTCAGCCTCTAGCGAATAATCAAGATAAATTATTTTTTTATTTTTTTCTATTTCTTTAGAAAAGGTTTCCCTGTAATCCTTCTCAATCAAGTACATCTCCCTTTCTAAAATTTTAGGTGCAAAAACAGGATTTCCAACTAGATGTTTTATACCAATCAAATATTTATAATTTTGCCCATTTAATTGCTCCTTTGATAAAGAACTAAAGTAATTAGGCGCATATACATAAATATATTTGTTATCCAAATAAAGATTTGCAGTAGAACTTATATTCCTTAATGTAGATTGTATTGAATAATTTTTTATCTTCTCATATTCTGCAAAATCTAAATTCAGTCTCTGTTCTAGTATCTCTTTAAGATTCTTATTCTTTTTATTTTCTTCTAAATTTATAGTTAACTGTTTCTTTTCATAAGTTCCTGGACTCACTTTATTTATAGATCTCAAATCATCTACATAAGAAAGAAAATAGCTTCTTTTTTTTATCGAATTTAAAAATGTAATAACCCCACTACTTATATTTCCTAATGAGCTACTAGTTAAAAAATTTACGTACTCAATATTATTTGTATTAATCATCATGCCATTAGCAAAACTATATTCATTTCTCTTTTCATCATTTTCAGATAAAAGCCTCATAAAATTCCAGAAATCTTGGATACCTCCAAAACTTACTATTAGTTCTAGAGGTGGCAAGTAATCGTTAAATGGTTCGGAATTTAAATATCTAAAAGTCTCAACATGTTCTTGCCATGTATTAAAACCAGAATATGCAGCATTTACAAGATCAATTTTAGGATTAATATTTCTTAAGTTTTTTTCTAACTGACTAGCAAAAGTTTTCTTATTATCAAATCCATAAAGACCTTCTCCCATAGCCACACTATTACCAAGAAGCAAAATTCCATATGTATCTATTTTTTTATTTTCATGCTCAAAAGGTGTCTTTATAAAACCATTGCGATCACAAATTAAAAATTTGTAATTTTCGGGATTAATATGCTTATTTTCGCAATTTTCTCTCCAACCAGTCAGGGAATCAAATTTTGTTCCATTAGTAATTTTTGAATTTGATTTATTTATAAATAAGAAGGATAATTCTAAAATAAAAATTATTATTGGAATAAATATACTTGTATAAAGGATAAATTTTATAATTCCACTTTTACTCCTCATTGAAAAATGTATATTACTTACAAATATATTTTAAAAATAAATATTAAATCTAACAATTCAAAATCTTTAAGGTCTTATTAATAAGAACTAAATCGCTATGTAAGTAAATGGAACAATAACTTGTACTACGCTTATTATTAAAATTATAATGATTACCAACAAAATTGCGGTTATCAAAGCAGCCTGAATAGGTGTTGCATTCTTCCAAGCAGATAAAGTGATGTGTTTTAAAAATCGAAGAAAACTAAACATTTTAAATTTTAAGTTTTTCTTTTTAGCAATCCTAAATCAGTTAAAAGATAACGTAATTTTGTTCTCGAACAAACCATAAGTCCATCAACCAAGTCAAAAGAATTAGGATCTCCACTAACATTTAATGAAGAGTTAGCTAATATTTCGACTCCCATAGGTTCCAGAATAGATAATAACTTGTCTAAGGAAGAATTATTTTCAACAATTTGAATACGTGCTGTTCCATCAACATGGGTTGTTGGGAATTTTAAAGAAACATTATCTTTAAGACATTGGCATGTTGCACTCATAGATTGATAGCAATCATAAATTTCAGGCCTTAATCTATAATATTTTTTCGCAATTTTATATCTCATAGCTGGTGCAGTTGGCCTAAAGGGACTTCTATTCTTTATTACCGTATTTAATTTTTTTACTGCATCTTTATTTTTTCCATCACATAGTAGAGATCTGTTACCTAGTGCTCTTGGACCTGTTTCACTACGCGATAATACTGTTCCAATTACTTCTCCTGCACTTATAAGTTCAGCAGCCTTCAAAAAAGCATCATCTTCATCTTTCTCTAAAATAGAAAATTGATTAAAAATAATTTGCTCTGTGAGAAATTCATCATTTCTTATTTCTTTTAAAGAAGGGAATAAAGAGGGCTTAGAAATTTTTAAATCAATGTACGAATTAGATTTTATGTAGCTATAAAAAGCTGCTCCAATAGCACAACCAGCGTCTCCAGGGCTTGGTGGAATAATTATTTCATCTATAAAAGGTAATTGAGCAAGACTATCAATTGATGCTGAGTTCATAGAAACTCCCCCCGAGAAAAGAAATCTTCTAGATCTAGTTATTTTATGGGCATGCGTAAAAATTTTTTGAAGTAGATAAATTGTTAAATCTTGGGCTCCCCTTGCTATGTCGGCGCATCTTTGAAAATCACTTTCTCCCGGTATAAGTTGTACAAAAGGATTACGAGCAGGACCTAATAAATCCTCCAATTTACTATTAAATGAGTTAGATGTTGATAGATGATAATCAAAATAGCTCATATCAGAAATTATTTTATTAGAGGTGGAATCCCAATCCATTAGCCCCCTAACTAACTTTGCTGACTTACTTTTGGAATCTCCAAAAGAAGCTAATCCCATAACTTTATATTCACCTTCATTAATTGAAAATCCTAAGTAATCAGTAATACTTGAATAGAAAAGGCCCAAAGATACAGGATATGGACATTCCCATAACTCATTAATCTCTGATGGATTAACTATTTGACTAATTGAAGCTGTACTTCTGTCTCCAAATCCATCAACAACTACAGAGCAAACATCTTTCTTAGAATTTGAATACGAAAGAGCTGTAAGTGAATGTGACAAATGATGATCAGAATAGATTAATTTTGTTTCTAGTCCTTTAAATTCTTTTGCAAAATCTAGGTAACAAGAAACAGATGAGCGATTAAAATTACGAAACTGATGTACAAGAAGAGATAAACTTCTTGGCATATTTAGAGAGGCTTCTTTAACAATGTGAAGAAAAGCGCTTAATGGTCTTTCATAAAATGCAACTCTCTCTATATCCTTTATTTGGAGGTTGTTAGATTTTAGTAATTTACTTATTGCTCTCCGTGGGAATGATTTATCACCTTTGATTCTGCTTAAAGACTCTTCTCTGTAATAATCAATGAGGACTCCATTTTTATCGACTAATGCAGCAGCAGATTCATGATTATATCCGGAAACACCAATAAACATCTTAAAATTGCTAGATACTTTAAAGGATAGATTTAGATGAAATTTCCATAAGATTTTTCCCTTCTCTTTTAAATTCATTTAAATTTAATTTTCTCGCCATATTTCCAGCGACAAAAGCCATTCCTTTATATAAAGGAGTTAGAATTTTGTCTAAAAACTTTAAATTTGCATCATATAATTTTCGTCCTTTGTTTTGAAGAGTCTCTCTAAAGCGATACATAACCAGTTGCCAAGGTTGTAAAGCAGGGTAGTTTTTCAAGAAATATTTTTTAGCCATCCCATGATGTCGCAATTCATCCATCATAATGCTAGAAATTATCTTACCTTCATCAGTATCTGAACCAACTAAATTTAATATATTTTCAAAAGATGATTTAGCTAAAAGTTCGTTTGTATAAACAAAAGCTATGAAGTCTTTTAATTTCATAGTATCAATTAGAAAACCCTTATTAGAGATGTAGCCTTTGATAATTAATGAAGGAGGGGTAAATCTAAATTCTCTAGCCTTTTCTAAAGATACCTTAATTCCTCTTTGAGAAAGCATTTTAAAAAAACATTTCGCATGCATATATTCATCTTTGGCGTGCATAAAATAACCTAATGCTTGCTTTGGGGTATCAGTTCCTTTACACGCTGCAAGCATTTCTAGGGCGGAAGCAAGCTCAGCATGTGCCGTTTCATAGAAAATAGGTAGTTCTGATTGAATATTTTTCATCTTTTTCTAAACGTTGAATAAAAACTCCATTACATCTCCTTCATTAACAACATATTCCTTACCTTCACTTCTTAGTAAACCTTTAGTTTTTGCATTTGCAATTGAACCTGAATCTATTAAGTTTTGATATGAAATGGTTTGAGCTCTAATAAATCCTTTTTCAAAATCAGTATGAATTACTCCTGCTGCCTGTGGCGCAGTCATCCCATCTTTTATGGTCCATGCTTTTGTCTCCTTTTCTCCGGTTGTGAAATAAGTTTTTAAACCCAATAATTTATATGTTGATCTAATTAAAGAACTTAATCCCCCTTCTTCTACGCCTAAACCAATAAGGTAGTCTTTTTTATCTTCTGGTTCTAACTCTATTAATTCAGATTCGACTTGCGCCGATATTTTTATACATTCTGTATTTTCATTGCTTGCAAAACTCTGAACTTTTGATGAGAAATCATTACCTTCAGCTAAATCATTTTCATTCAAATTTGTTGCGTAAATAATTGGTTTAGCAGTAAGGAAGCCTAGTTGCTTAATTGTTAAATTTTCTTCTTCACTCAAAGATATTGATCTAACTGAAAGTCCTTTCTGTAGCTCTTCTTCAATTTTTTCTAGTAAATTATCTTCTTTTGCTGCCTCTTTACTAGTTCTAACCTGTTTTTTAATTCTTTCTCTTCTTTTTTGGAGTTGGGATAAATCAGCTAAATTCAATTCCAGATTAATTATCTCAATGTCATCCAAGGGATCTACCTTACCTGAAACATGAATTACATCACTATCTTCAAAGCACCTCACAACATGAACTATTGCATCAACCTCCCTAATATTTGATAAAAATTTATTTCCCAAACCCTCACCTTTGCTGGCTCCTTTTACTAGTCCTGCGATATCTACAAATTCAATTTTTGTTGGGATAATATTTTGGCTAGAACTTAAATCACCTAACTCTTGTAACCTTTGATCTGGGACGGAAACTATACCTTTATTAGGTTCTATAGTACAAAAGGGAAAATTAGCCGCTTGAGCTTTAGCATTTTCGACAAGTGCATTAAATAAAGTTGATTTTCCAACATTTGGTAATCCAATAATACCGGCTTTTAACATTTGAAAAAATTTATGGAAAAATTATTCAGAAAACATCTTCTAGTAATATAGTATTTACTTAACCAATCTTGGATAAGTTAATTATAATCGACTTGATTATTTATTTAGTTCCCAAATATTCTCAATTACTGTTTTTCAAAAGAAATGCTTGATTTAATAAAAAAAAATATAAATCTAAGGAGTGGAATTATATTACTTTCTTTAACTATATTTTTCGTTTTCATAACCAATTCCTTCAAGAAAAATAAATCAAAAGACATTTCTGATTTTGTAGTTCAAGTTAAAAAAGGAATCCTCTCAGATTCAATTAATACAAGTGGTGAAGTAAAAGCAATCAGGACAAGCAATATTGGACCTCGGAAGCAAGGTGTAATAAAAGAAATCAAAGTAGATGAGGGCGATCTTGTAAAAAAAGATCAGGTTTTAGCTTCACTTGATGATGAAGACTTTATCTATAAAATTGAAGAACTTGAATTAAATGTAGAAAAACAAAAATCTGAATTTTTAAGAAGAGAATATTTATATCAAGAAGGTGCAGTAAGCAAAGAAGATTACGAAAGTTATAAAAACAACTACAACATTAGTAGCGCCAAGCTTAATGATGCAAAAGCTGAAAAAAATTTCTATCTCATTAAAGCTCCTTATGGAGGAAAGATAACTGCAAAATATGCGGAGATAGGATCTTATGTCACACCAAGTACAAACTTAAGTTCAGACCCTAAAACCAAAAACTTTATTTTTGAACTATCAGAGGGTCTAGAAATTGTTGCAAAAGTTCCTGAGAGTGACATTGGCAGAATAAAAACAGGTCAAGAAGCCTCAGTAAGAATTGAGGCTTATCCCTCAAAAAAATATAGTGCCATAGTTAAAAAAATAGCTACAAGAGCTGTAAAAGATAATAATGTAACCTCATTCGAAGTAACTTTAAATTTTAAAGATATTTTTGAAGAAATTAAAATTGGAATGACTGCAGATCTTGAATTTAGAGTCGAAGGTAATGAAGAAAAAATCCTAGTGCCAACAGTTTCTATTGTCACAGAAAAAGGTGAAAAAGGAATTTTGAAAGTTGATAAAAACAATTCTCCCAAATTTGAAAAAATCGAAATTGGTATTAGTAGTGGAAATAAAACTTCAGTCATTGATGGCTTAGAACCTGGAGAGCAAATCTTTATTGATATTCCACCTTGGGCTAAGAAGAGAAAATGAGTTTAAAATCTGAAAACTCTAAAAAACCAATTTTACTTTTAGTCGATGGCCACTCACTTGCTTTTAGAAGCTTCTATGCATTTAGCAAAGGGATTGATGGAGGTTTAACCACTAAAGAGGGATTTCCAACAAGTGTCACTTATGGATTTCTAAAAAGTCTTCTGGATAATTGCAAAAATATTAGTCCTGAGGGTGTTTGTATTACGTTTGATACCGAAAAACCAACTTTCAGACATGAATTAGATCCGAATTATAAGGCCAATAGAGATGTGGCGCCAGATGTTTTTTTTCAGGATATTGAACAACTAGAAATCATTTTAGAAGAAAGCCTTAATTTACCAATTTTTAAATCTCCAGGATACGAAGCAGATGATCTACTAGGAACAATTGCAAATGATGCTTCTTCTAAAGGATGGTGCGTGAATATTCTTTCTGGAGATAGGGACTTATTTCAATTAGTAGATGATCAAAAAGATATTTATGTACTTTATATGGGTGGTGGTCCATATGCAAAAAGTGGTAATCCAACCCTTATTAATGAAAATGGAGTAAAAGAAAAATTAGGTGTTGCGCCAGAAAGAGTAGTAGATCTTAAAGCCCTAACTGGTGATAGTTCTGATAATATTCCGGGTATTAAAGGAGTAGGTCCAAAAACTGCAATTAATCTACTAAAAGAGAACGACACTCTTGATGGAATCTATCAGGCTTTGGACAAGATTCAGCAGAACAACGATAAGAAATATAAAGGATTCATCAAAGGTTCGGTTATAGAAAAGCTCAGAAACGATAAGCATAATGCTTTTCTTTCCAGGGATTTAGCAAAAATAAATACTGAAGTGCCTTTGATATTAAGTGATGGTTATGAATTAAAAAATATAAATCAAGAACTTCTCTCAGAGTCACTGCAAAAACTAGAATTATCAACACTACTTCGGCAAATTGATATTTTCAATTCAACTTTTAGTAAAGGTGGTTTTGACAAAAATAACGTGGCGCAAGAGAAGGAGAAAGATCCAAAGGCCTCTAGTAAAAGTGAATTAGAAAATAGTGAAAATAAAATCCCTAAAATCAAAGTAACTGTTGTAAATGATTTTGAATTACTTGATAAATTAATTCAAAGATTAGAAAAGACCAATGAGATAGTTTCTTTAGATACAGAGACTAATAGTTTAAATCCAATCGATGCGGAACTTGTTGGGATAGGACTATGTCTTGGAGAAGAAACTGATGATTTATTTTATGTACCTCTTGGTCATCAAACAAAAAAAGAGACCCCCAATCAATTATCGATTGAAGATGTTTTCTCAAAACTAAGAACTTGGATAGAAGATCCAAAAAAAGAAAAGGCACTCCAAAATTCTAAATTTGACAGGCAAATATTTTTTAATCACGGACTTGATCTTAAAGGCGTAACCTTTGACACGTTGTTAGCAGACTATCTTCTAAATAATCAGGAGAAGCATGGGTTGAGTGAAATTAGTTTTAGATTATTTGGATTTAAGCCTCCTTCATTTAAGGAAACAGTTGGGAAAAATAAAGACTTTTCATTTGTTGATATTAATGAAGCTAGTATTTACTGTGGTTATGATGTATTTCTAACTTTTAAGATTGTCAAAATTTTTAAAGAAAAATTTTCAACAGAAAAAAATGAATTAATCAAATTATTCGAAGAAATCGAGCTGCCCTTAGAACCGGTATTGTCTCAAATGGAAATGAATGGAATAACCATCGACATCCCTTATTTAGATAAACTCTCAAAAGAACTAAAAAGTACCTTAGAAGATATTGAAAGTAAAGTTTATGAATTAGCAGAGGAGACTTTTAATCTATCTTCACCAAAACAACTTGGTGAGATCTTGTTTGAAAAATTAAATTTGGATAAGAAAAAATCACGGAAAACGAAAACAGGATGGAGTACAGATGCAGTAGTTCTTGAAAGATTAGTCGACGAACATGAAATAATCCAATATTTAATAAAACACAGAACTCTTAGCAAATTACTTAGCACCTATATTGATGCTATTCCAAATCTTATAAACGAAAAGACAGGAAGAGTTCATACAAACTTTAATCAAGCTGCTACAGCGACTGGGAGACTAAGTAGTAGCAATCCTAATCTTCAAAATATCCCTGTTAGGACTGAATTTAGTAGGAGAATCAGAAAAGCATTCTTGCCTGAAAAAAATTGGAAACTTTTATCAGCTGATTATTCTCAGATCGAATTAAGAATACTTGCTCACTTAGCGGATGAAGAAATACTAATTAACGCGTTTCATAAAAATAATGACATCCATTCTTTGACTGCAAGATTAATTTTCGAGAAAGAAGAAATATCATCCGACGAAAGGAGAGTTGGAAAAACAATAAATTTTGGAGTTATCTATGGTATGGGGATAAAAAAGTTTGCCCGTTCAACAGGAGTAAGTACTGCAGAGGCAAAAGAATTCCTAATAAAATACAAAGAAAGATATTCAAAAATTTTCAAATTTCTTGAACTCCAAGAAAGGCTTGCCTTATCAAAAGGTTATGTTAAAACAATTTTTGGTCGAAAAAGAGAATTTAAGTTTGATAAAAATGGACTCGGAAGATTAATAGGGAAAGATCCTTACGAAATTGACCTGCAATCTGCAAGAAGGGCTGGCATGGAAGCACAGTCATTAAGAGCCGCAGCTAATGCACCAATTCAGGGTTCAAGTGCAGACATTATTAAAATTGCAATGGTTAAACTAAATAAGAAATTCATAGAAATGAATGTTCCCGCAAAAATGCTTTTACAAGTACATGATGAATTATTGTTTGAAGTTGAACCAGATTCTTTGGAATTTACTACGAAATTAGTAAAAAAGACTATGGAAGATTGTGTAAAATTAAATGTGCCTCTTTTAGTTGATATTGGTATTGGAGACAATTGGATGGAGACAAAATAAACCTTATGAAATACTTAATTTAAAATGATCAAACTTTTTAATACTTTAAGCAAGAGAGTTGAGGTTTTTAAGCCTATTGATGATGTGGTAAAAATTTATTGTTGTGGAGTAACTGTTTATGATTTATGTCATCTTGGTCATGCCAGAAGTTATATAGCTTGGGATGTATTGAGAAGATTTTTAATTTACAGTAATTTCAAAGTGAAGTATGTTCAAAATTTTACAGATATTGATGACAAGATCTTAAAAAGAGCTAAAGAAGAAAGCAGTTCAATGAAGGAAGTATCTGAAAAAAATATTATTGAATTTCATAAAGATATGGATTCTTTAGGAATAATGCGTCCGGATAGTATGCCAAGAGCAACGAATCATATATGCAATATCTGCTCCTTCATAACAATCCTTGAGGACAAAGGTTATGCATACTCTAGTGATGGAGATGTTTATTATTCTGTTTTTAAAAATAAAAATTATGGAAAGCTAAGTAATCAAAATATACAAGAACAAAATATCAATCAGCAAGGAAGAATGGCTAATGATGAAAATAGTAAAAAACTTAATCCGCAAGATTTTGCACTATGGAAAAAAGCCAAAGATGATGAACCATTTTTTGATTCGCCATGGGGTAAAGGTAGGCCAGGATGGCATATTGAATGTTCGGCGATGGTTAAAGATGAATTAGGAGATACTATTGATATCCATTTAGGTGGTTCTGATTTGATTTTTCCACATCATGAGAATGAAATCGCCCAATCAGAAGCAGCCAATGGCAAAAAGCTAGCGAACTATTGGTTACACAATGGGATGGTCAATGTAAATGGACAAAAGATGAGTAAATCCCTGAAAAATTTTAAAACTATCAGAGAGCTAATTAAGTCAGGTATAAGCCCTATGACTTTGCGATATTTTGTTATGACTGTGAATTATAGAAAACCACTTGATTTTACTGAAGAAGCTTTAAGGAGTGCTTTAGAAGCTTGGAGAAACATAAATGTAGCCCTTTCTTTTATGGACCTTACAAAAGGTGCTTTTAGATCTATTGATAAAAATGAATCTATCGAAGAAGAATATAAAGAGAAAATAAGCTTTGAATTATCTCAAAAAAAACTTAAATTTTCAGAGGCTCTTGGAAATGACCTTAATACAGCAGGTGCTATTGCAATTATTTACGATTTAGCAAAACCATTAAAAAACTTTTTAAACCAATTTCAAAGGGTCGAAGGTTTTAAAATAGACCTAAATGAAAAATTCTTTCTACTTGAGAATTTTAAAACTCTTGAAAAGTTGACTGAGGTACTTGGTCTTAAAAAAGAGGTTTTAGTAAAAAAAAGTAAAATAACAGAAGAAGAAATATCAACACTTATTAATGAAAGATTGAAAGCAAAAAAGGAAAAGAATTATACTAAGGCCGATGAAATTAGGAATTTGTTAAAAGAAAAAGGTATTGAACTTATTGATCAATCAAAGGAAATAACAACATGGATAAGAGTCTAAATTTTAAGAAAAAAACCAATTTGAAATTTTTGTTTTTTAAATACACCTTTAAATGGGAAGATATTAGAAATATCAGAGAAAATTGAAATACATTACTGTGCTCGGTTCTACTGGTTCAATTGGGACTCAAACTCTCGAAATAGCTAGTGAGCAGCCTGATAAGTTTAAAGCCGTAGCTCTTTCGGCAGGAAGAAATATTAATTTATTAACCGAACAAGTTAAAGCACATAACCCAGAAGTAGTTGCGATTGAGGATGAAAATCTTGTAGAAAATTTAAAAGAAAATATTAATAACTTAGATTTGGATAATGCTCCCTTGATTTTGAGTGGAAAGGAGGGGATTAACGCAGTTGCAGCATGGGATAAGGCAGATACTGTGGTTACAGGGATAGTAGGCTGTGCAGGCTTAATTCCAACAATGTCAGCAATTAATGCGGGAAAAAATATTGCACTTGCTAATAAAGAAACTTTAATTGCAGCAGGGCCAATTGTTATTCCTGCATTAAAGAAAAATAATAGTAGGCTTTTACCTGCTGATTCAGAACACTCTGCTATCTTCCAATGTTTACAAGGATTACCCAATTATGAAAATGCAGATTTTTCAACAGGAGAAATACCTAAAGGTTTAAAAGCCATACATTTAACAGCTTCTGGTGGTGCTTTCAGAGATTGGGCCGTTGAGGATTTAAAGCACGTCACAGTGGAAGATGCAACTTCACATCCTAATTGGGATATGGGAAAAAAAATAACTGTAGATTCTGCAACTCTTATGAATAAAGGATTAGAAGTTATAGAAGCTCATTATTTATTTGGGACCTCTTACGAAAATATAGAAATAGTTATCCACCCTCAAAGTATTATTCATTCAATGATTGAGATGGAAGATTCTTCAGTATTAGCTCAATTAGGTTGGCCAGATATGAAACTACCTATTTTATATGCGATGAGTTGGCCTGAAAGATTCAAAACAAATTGGAAAAGATTAAACCTAAGTGAAATTGGAAAATTAACTTTTAAAGAGCCAGACGAGTTTAAATATCCATGCATGGGACTTGCCTATGCCGCAGGAAAATCTTCTGGGACTATGCCTGCAGTCTTAAATGCTGCTAATGAAATGGCTGTTGAACAATTCCTTAAAGAAAAAATTTCTTTTCAAGAAATTCCAACATTTATAAGTAAAGCTTGTGAATCACATATGGAGAATTTGAATTTGAGTCCCGAATTGGAGGATATTCTTGAAGTAGACAATTGGGCCAGACTTTTTGTTGAGCAAGAAATTAAAAAAGGGAAAAAATACGTAAGTATTGGATAAAAGTGAATATTAAAAAGCATCTTCTACTATGCGCAACACCCACAAAACAGAAATGCTTTAAAGGCAATGAAGGTCAAAAAACATGGGAATGTTTGAAAAAGACTTTAAAAAAATTTGAGAATGATCCCTCTACAAAAAACGTTCATATATTAAGATCAAAAGCTGACTGTTTAAGGATATGTAAGAACGGCCCAATTCTTCTTGTTTGGCCAGATGGTATTTGGTACGAGAAAGTTTCTCCGGAAAAAATTTCAGAAATTTTTACCTCACATATTATTAACGACAAGCCAATAGAAAAATGGATTTTTAAAAAAACACCATTTTTAAATAGTCCTAGATACTTATAAACCAGTTCTTTACGACTTCGTCTGACCAGCAGCCATTAATCGAGTGAAAACCATTATGACCTCCTTTTTCAGTTATAAGAATAGTAAATTTATCAATAAGTTCTTTTCTTAAATTCAAAGTATCCTTATATGGAACCCAAGGATCATCCTTGGCATGAATAAAAAGCATTTTAGGTAATTTTTTTATTGAGTTTTGGACTCTAAATATTGGAGAAGCTTTAATATAATAATCTTCTAAAGAATTAAATCCCCAACTAGGAGCTGTAAATTTCTGATCAAATTCCCTTATACTTTTTAAACTTCTAATTTTTTTTCTTAATTTTTCGTTATTAAGAAGTTTTCCTTCATCATTAAATCCCTCCCATAACTGATTTTTTAAGCGGTGAAGTAACCATTTTTGGTAGATATAATTTCTAGATTTTTCAATACAGAGACTACATGATGATAAATCTAAAGGGCTACTCACGCAGGCCAGGCCATCTAAAAGTTTTTCTCCTTTGTTTTCATCGTAATCTAAGCAGGCATTTAAAAGAATTGTTCCCCCTAAAGATAATCCAACTCCGTAAATTGGAAGATTATTCATCTTAATGAGATCTTTAAACTCTAAATTAATTAATTTTTTAAAATATTTAATTGCTGAAATAACATCACTGGAGCATCTGGCACAATAATTTCCCTTAGCCAAATATCTCGCAGACCCAGATCCTCTTAGATTTAATTTAAGAACACAGTAACCATTTTTTGCTAATTTCCTAGAGATTCTTCTTAACCCAAAGCGTTTAGTTGAGCCACCTAATCCATGTGTAACGATAACAAAACCTCTTAGAGAATTTAAGTCTTCAGGTAATTCTAAAAATCCCAGAAGATAATCACTTTCAAATTTGTCAAAACGAATTTTATTAATCGGAAAGAATATTTTTTTATTTTTTTTTGATTTACCAAAATCAATAACAAAAGTATCTCTTAAAGTTTGTAAGTCACCACCTATCCAAGGTAAGACTTCTCGAAATGGCTTATTTTTCAAGTACTCTGAAAAACCAGAAGATACACTATTATTTCTCCCCAACTCCAAGATCCTTTAATTCTCCAATTAGATCATTTAATACTTTCTTTGCATCACCAAAGACCATAGAAGTATTTGGTAGATCAAATAAATCATTTTTTATTCCGGAGTAACCTGCACTCATACCTCGTTTAATTACAAATACCGTTCTTGCTTCCTGCACATCAAGAACTGGCATGCCATATAAAGGAGATGAACTATCATTTTTAGCCTGAGGATTAACTACATCATTTGCTCCTAAAACTAAAACAACATCCGTTGCTGGAAAATCAGGATTTACAACATCCATCTCTTTAAGTTGTTCATAAGGAACATCTGCTTCTGCTAAAAGTACATTCATATGTCCAGGCATCCTCCCTGCTACAGGATGTATTGCATAGACAACTTCAATACCATTTTGTTCTAGTTTTTTTGTAACTTCCCTTAAAGTATGTTGAGCTTGAGCTACTGCGAGACCATAACCAGGAACAATTATTACCTTGTTTGCGGCCTCTAAAGTCAATGCACATTCTTCAACACTGCAAGAAGTTATATTTGTATACTCTCCTGATCCAGCAGATACTGTACTTTGCGCAGATAAAGATCCTCCAAAAAGGACTGAGACCAATGATCTATTCATGCCCTTACACATTACTTGAGTAAGTATTAGTCCTGCAGCTCCAACCATTGCGCCTGCTACTATCAATAGCTGACTATCTACAACGAAACCTGCTGCTGCTGCTGCAATCCCTGAATAGCTATTTAATAAAGATATAACAACTGGCATATCTGCTCCACCAATTGGCAAAGTAACTCCGATTCCTAATAAAGAAGAAACTATAACTAAAAGCCAAATAGAACTTGTATTCCCGTTTATCAAATCAAAAAAGGCTATCAAGGAAGCAACTGCAAAAACAATGTTTACAAAATGTCTAAATTTGCTCTGAGTCCATCCTGGAGTTGACAACCAACCCTGCAACTTTGCCATTGCCACAATCGAACCAGTGAAAGTTATGGCACCTACAAATATAGAAACAGATATAGAAACTTCGTTAATCAGTGACTTGAAAAAATCAAGATTTTCTAAACTATTAGAAATTGGAAAAATAGCTACCCCTAGTGCCACTAAAAGTGATGACATACCACCACAACCATTAAACAATGCAACTGTTTCGGGCATGGAGGTCATCGGTACTTTTTTTGCAAGTATTGCTCCGAACAAACTACCTATGCTTGATCCAATTATGATCCAAATCCAAGACTGAATAGCAATTCCAGAAGTACCCAAATAATAAGATAATAATCCTATTACTGATAACGACATTGCAAATGCAGCTAATCTATTGGCATCTCTTGCTGATTTTACTTTTGACAATCCTTTTATTCCCAAAGCCAACAAAAGTACAGCTAGTAGGTCAATAACGAATTTAATGATTACAGGTAGATTCATACTAATAATTACTTCCTATTTGAGGGTTTACGACTAAACATTGCGAGCATTCGATCAGTCACGAAGAAACCACCTACAACATTGAAAAGAGCGAATCCAAGAGAAACTGAACCAATAATTAAAAGCGGTACGTTACCATCTGCTTTTACAATTAAAGTTAATGCTGCCAGCATTGTAATTCCTGAGATTGCATTTGCTCCACTCATTAAAGGAGTGTGAAGCGTTGGAGGAACTTTTCCTATCAACTCCAGACCCAACAAACTACCAAGTAAAAGGACCCAAAGAAGACTGATAAAAGACATAATTTTAAAACCTCAATTTTCAAAAACTTTATTTTGAAGGACAACTCCTTCATCACTTAATAGACATCCAGAAATAATTTCATCCTCTTTATCTAATTTAATTAGACCATCTTTTATAAATGGTGTAATCAAAGATGTTAAGTTCTTAGCATAAAGTGAACTCGCATCGTAAGGAACTGATGATGGTAATTCACCAGCACCTATAAGCTTTACACCATCTTTAATAATGGTTTCATTTGATTTTGTTCCTTCACAGTTACCTCCTTGGGAAACTGCCAAATCAATCACTACTGCCCCAGGCCTCATTTTTTCAATCATTAGAGAGTCTATTAAAACAGGAGCCTTTTTGCCTAGAACTTGGGCAGTACAAATAGCAACATCAGCTTCAGATAAATATTTAGTTAAAGTAGCCTTCTGTTTTGAGAGAAATTCAGGAGTAACGGCCTTTGCATAACCACCTGCCTCGCCTGGTTTCTCGTCAACTTCAGGAAGTTCTATAAATCTTGCCCCAAGGGACTCTACTTGTTCTTTAACAGCGGGTCTTATATCGGATACAAAAACTATTGCACCAAGTCTTTTTGCTGTAGCAACTGCCTGCAATCCTGCGACTCCTCCACCTAGAACAACAACTTTGGCAGGTTGGACGGTGCCTGCTGCAGTCATAAGCATGGGGAAATATCTATCTAATTCACTTGCAGCTAAAAGAACTGCTTTGTATCCAGCTATATTGGCCTGTGAAGAGAGAACATCAGAAGATTGAGCCCTACTAATTCTCGGAAGCAACTCTAGTGATAAAGCTGAAACCTTATTACTATTTATTATCCTAAGAAGTTCTTTATTACCATATGGGTTAAGAAGACCAATAAGAATAGCACCTTTCTTTAATTTAGTTAAATTATCTTCAGATGGAGTTTGGACACAAAATACTAAGTCAGCTTCACCCCAAATGTTTTGATCTAATTCCCTGATTATTGTGCCGCCCGACTTTTCATATAATAGGTCACTAAATCCTGATAATTTTCCTGCTGAACTTTCAATATAAACATCACATCCAAGGCTTTTTAATTTCTTTACTGCTTCTGGCGTCGCTGAAACTCTCCTTTCACCAGAGCTTGTTTCGGAAGGAATAAGTATCTTTGTCAATTTATTTATTTTTTTAACATAATAAATATAAATTGAAGAAAGTCAAAAGTCTTGGATTTTTGTTAATAATATATTTTCTTTTTTACAAAAAATAGCTATCTAGAATATAGGTACTAAAAACAAATGAGTATAAAAGCAATCGAATGTCCTGATGGAGTTTGTCACAGCCATCATGGAGGTCATGCTGTTCCCAGGCAAGCTATGCAGAAAAATTTAGAAAAGCATGGTAAAGACTGGTGCGAGAAATTAGCAGAAAGAATTTATGAAATGTCAGTTGATACTTATTCACAGACAGTCATGCCAAGTTTACACTCTGCAGGTTGGCAAAGAAGACATTTAGATTGGGAATTCAAGCTAGCAGAAAATGATTCTGAACCTGATGAAGCTCTTGTTGAAGGAATTATCAATGCCACAGAAAGCTTTTTAAGAAGTAGTGAGGTTCATCGATTATTTATTCAGGAATTAGTCCAGGGCACATTTGAAGAAGCAAATGACAAAAAAATAATTTCTAAAGCAATAAAATCTATCATTGAAGAAGAAATTGTTAGTTCACTAAGAGAAAAAAAAGAAAATCTTTTGAAAAAAATATCCACGAAATTAGTATCAGAAGAAAAAGTTAGCGAGGAACTTGCAATAAATTCAGCCAAAGAGGGTTTTGAAGAAGTCGAAAGGCTACTTGCAAATCATAGCGAGGCAGTTTAACTCTAATTCTTTATATTTTCTTTATAATTTCCGCAAAAACAGCTCCAAATATAAATAAAAAATTAAATTATTGTTGGGAAGTACAAAGTTGTAACTTATTAGACAATATATATATTATTCCATGTGCTTATCTATATACAAATTTTAAGTTTCAATGGAAAGTTTCATTAGAAAAAGAATTGATATTGCTACCTGTTGGGCTACCAATAGAATTTCTGCAATGGATACTTTAGAAAGATATGAAGACAGTTATGCAATAGCAGAAGAATTCAGAGAGTGGATATTACATATTGGAGAAAAGAATGAAAACTTAAGTGATTCTATTTTAAACTTCCCAAAGGAATTAAAGGACTTATTAGACCAAAAAATAAATGATTAAATAATAAATCCTTCCTGTGAAACCCGAACTTCATTATTTGGGTTTATTTATTATTATTAGTGAAATTAGTAAATAAATGGAAAATAAAGAGAAAAATTCAAACGTAGAAAATGTTGTAATTATTGGCTCAGGCCCTGCAGGTTATACAGCCGCAATATACGCAGCAAGAGCAAATCTTCAACCTATGCTTGTAACGGGATTTAATTCCGGTGGAATTCCTGGTGGTCAATTAATGACTACGACCTTTGTTGAAAATTATCCAGGATTCCCTGATGGAGTACTTGGCCCTGAATTAATGGACCTAATGAAGGCTCAAGCTGAACGATGGGGTACAAATTTATACGAAAGTGATGTTGTCTCAATCAATACTGATTTACATCCTTTTGAATTAAAAACTTTGGACGGGAATTTAAAAGCTAACTCAATTATTATTGCTACTGGAGCAAGTGCAAATAGACTAGGCGTTATAAATGAAGATAAATTCTGGAGTAAAGGAATAAGTGCTTGTGCAATTTGTGATGGAGCGACACCACAATTTAGAGATGAAGAATTAGCGGTTATAGGAGGAGGAGACTCTGCATGTGAAGAAGCCGCATACCTAACAAAATATGGAAGCAAAGTGCATTTGATTGTTAGATCAGAAAAATTAAGAGCTAGTGCAGCAATGGTTGATAGAGTAAAAGCGAATCCAAAGATAGAAATCCACTGGAACACAAAAGTTGAGAAGGCTAATGGTTCTGAATGGCTTGAGAAAATAGAAACTTATCACTCTGATGAAGGGAAAGGGGAAATTAATATAAAGGGACTTTTTTATGCGATAGGGCACACACCAAATACAAAATTTTTGGATAACAAAATTGATCTTGATAATAAAGGATATATAGCTTGTAAATCAGGCAGGCCAGAGACGTCTATTGAAGGTATTTTCGCGGCAGGTGACGTTGTTGATTCAGAGTGGAGGCAAGGAGTTACTGCTGCAGGAACAGGATGTATGGCGGCATTAGCTACTGAAAGGTGGCTTGCCGAGAAAAACTTAGCAAAAACAATAATTAGAGAAACACCCGAACCAGAAAAAAAACTAAATTCTTCAGATTTTAATGAAGAGGAAGTTAATGAAGAGACTTTCGATTCAAACTCTGAATGGCAGAAAGGTAGTTATGCATTAAGAAAACTTTATCATGAGAGTAAGAAACCTATCTTGGTTATTTTTAGTTCCCCAAGCTGCGGCCCATGTCATGTTTTGAAACCTCAGTTAAAAAGAGTAATCAAAGAACTAGATGGTGCAGTGCTCGGCGTAGAAATAGATATTGATAAAGATCAAGATATTGCAAAACAAGCAGGTATTAACGGCACACCAACAGTTCAACTTTTTAAAGAAAAATTATTAAAACAACAATGGCAAGGTGTTAAACAAAGAAGTGAGTTTAAAGACGCTATAAAAAATATTATCTAAAGTAATTGCTTATTTATTATTCCTCTTAGGATTATTTTTATTAGTTGAAGGTTTAGCGCCTGTATTTCTCTCTCGATAAGTTATCCTACCTCTAGAAAGATCATAGGGGCTAATTTCAACTAATACTTTATCTCCAGCTAATAATTTAATTCTAAATTTAGTCAATTTCCCTGCAGCTCTACACAAACATTGATGCCCTTCAGGTTGTTCTAAAGTAACCAAATAAAATCCATTCCCCTGCTCTTTTTCTATTACTCCTGAAGTTTCAATCATTAAATAATTATGTACTAAATTTATATTATCAGAAAAAGATTGGCCAAAATTGATTTAAGAAAAATTACCAACTAAAAAATATATAATTCAAATTAAATTGAAAATTTAATTTCATTAATTATTTGAAGTTGACCATAGTAAAAATTTGCTTTCGCAATTTTTTCAGAATCTTCTAATTGATCAAAAAAAACAAAGCCAAGGGTTTCCCATAATGAAGATCCGCAAACATTATTCAATTCATTTTTTGCTTCTTTTGCAAAATTTTCTAGCTTTCGTTCAAGATTTTTAGATTTAGAGACAGACATAATAACTAATAAAGGATAGTACAAATATACTATATTAGTCTTGGATTGCAATATTAAAAAGGCAATCTCTTTTTTTCTTCAATATTTAGATCGGCTTCCATTTCCCTTAATCTTTTAAGAATTTGTTGGTAGTACTCTTTAATATAACTCTCTAAAGATGTCATATCTTCTTTTTTTAGATCAAATATTTCGTAGGTTTTGCTCATATCAGCATCTAAAGATTCTCCACTACTTGTTACTTCAGCAAAAGCCAGCCTTTCAGCAACATTTAAAGAATCTTGAAAAAAAGAAACTACTTTTTGAGTAACATTAATAATGAAAGGGGAAACTCTAAAAATTTTAGCCTTTTTTTCGCTAAATTTTTCACATAGAGATATAACTTCGTTTGAATCCCATGCTTTGGGACCAACTAATGGCAATGAAGTTCTTTGAGTTTTTGGATTATTTACTGCTGCAACTATAAATTTCGCCATATCTTGAGTATTCATATAAGCAACTTTCGTTGGAGTACCACTCATCCATACTGCCTGACTATCTAGGACTGGAATTGCAAATTGACCTATAAGTCCCTGCATAAATGCAGCACATTTGAAGATTGTATAATCTAGATCTGAATTCTCAAGAAGTCTTTCAGTACAATATTTAATGTCCATTAATGGAACATTCCTAAATTTCTCAGTAAGTAGTATTGAAAGAAATATTACCCTTTTTACATTTAATGATTCACATGCATTGAATAAGTTAAGTTTTCCATCCCAATCTATTTCGTAAATACTTTTAGGATCATCAGGTCTACTAGTTGCGGCATCAATAACGACTTCAATATCTTGCAATGCATACTCAATATCTGAAGAAATTAATAAATTTCCTCTTGTTAGTTCACAACCCCACTCCTGAAGAAAAGAAGCTTTTTTTGGGTTTCTAACAAAGCATCTTACTTCATGTCCATCTTCTATAGCTTGCTTTGCTATTTGCCTTCCAAGAGTCCCTGTCGCTCCTACTAAAAGAATCTTCATATTTAAGATTTACTTAACCTGTAGACCATAACTCACTTTGTTATGTATTCGTGAGAATCAATCTCCCTGAAACTTTAATAATAATGCACCACCAACCAATCCTATTGGTATCAGTATCCAAAAAACTGCTGCAATACTAAAAATTTCTTTAGCCATAGTAAAATAAAATCATTAATATAATTTACATTCAATATACATTTATTTGTTAAAAAAGTAGATAATGCAAATATCTTGAAAATTTTTGAATATATGTTTCCCCACTTTAAAGAAAAAAATATTAACTATCCTAATTACTGGAATTGGAATGGTTTTAAAATTTGTTGGAGTGTTAAAGGAGAAGATAATAAAATTCCAATTATATTTCTCCACGGATTTGGTGCTAGTCGAAAACATTGGAGAAAAAATTTAGAATATTTTGCAAAAAGGAATTGTGCCTCTTATTCTTTGGATTTAATAGGATTTGGAGATTCAGATCAACCTGGAATAAGACAAATTGGAAAATTAAATAATGAGATTTGGTGTAATCAAGTGAAAGACTTTATTGCACAGGTTATAAGACCAAGAAATTCTGAAAAAGTCATTCTTATTGGCAATTCCCTAGGCTCACTAGTGGCCTTAACATGTGCTGTTTCATTAGAGGATGAAATCGCAACAGTTATTGCATCGCCCCTACCAGATCAAATTCAGGGAAACAAAAAAAATATAACAAATAAACCATTATTCAAAAAATTTAAAGATAGATTCATAAGAATATTTTTTATATTTTTCCCTTTAGAGATTATTTTATTTTTAATAATTAAATTAGGAATCATAAAACTGGGGCTAAATTCTGCCTATTTCAAAAAAGATAATATTGATTGTGAACTAATAGATTTAATAACAAAGCCGGTTTTAAAGAGAACTGCAGCCAGATCATTAAGAGCAATGTGTATTGGAATGTCTTCAAGAGATGAAGAATTTCAAGCCTCTTACCTTTTAAGAAAACTTAGCACCTCAAAAAAAGTTCCTTTTTTATTAATTTGGGGAGATAAAGATAATTTCATACCTTTGTTTCTTGGTAAAAAGATTGCAAATTTCCATAGATGGGTAAAATTAAAAATAGTATCCAATTCAGGGCATTGTATCCATGATGAAGATCCTTCAGTATTCAATAGCATCTCTTATGAGTGGATTAAAGATTTAAAAACCTTTTAAAATATGAAACATACATTATCAGTTCTTGTAGAAGACGAATCTGGAGCTTTGAGCAGGATCTCAGGTCTCTTTGCTAGAAGGGGATTCAACATAGATAGCCTTGCAGTAGGCCCTGCTGAATCCAAAGGGATTTCAAGATTAACAATGGTTGTAGAAGGTGACGATGAAACTCTTCAACAAATGACTAAGCAACTTAATAAGTTATTTAATGTTTTGGGAGTTGTAGACTTTACCAATCTCGCAGCCGTCGAAAGGGAATTGATGTTACTAAAAGTTTCATCAAAAGAAGATACCAGAAGTAATATCTTAGATATAGTTCAAATATTCCGTGCAAAAGTTGTAGACGTTTCAGATATAGCCTTAACGCTTGAAGTGGTTGGAGATCCTGGGAAGTTAGTTGCTTTAGAGAAATTACTCGAACCCTATGGAATACTTGAAATCGCAAGAACTGGCAAAGTAGCTCTTAAGCGCTCTTCAGGAGTTAATACAGAAATGTTGAAAATTAATAAATATTCTCTAGAAATTTAATTAGATATCTTGACTTCCTTGATATAGTCTTCTTTATTGATTTTTTCAAGTACATCTAATCCTTTAATAATTTTTCCAAAAACGGAATATCTTCCGTCTAGTTCTGGAATCTTATTAGTTACAAAAAAAAATTCAGTAGAGGAAGAGTTATTTTCCCCTCTCTTAACCATAGCGATTGAACCACTCTCAAAAGTATTAACTAAATTTTGATTTTCATAAGGGTTTTTTATTTGATAATTGTATCTTGGTTTAATTTCTTCTTTAAACTTTATTTCTAAAGGTATTGAGGGACTTGTCTTATAAAGGGTTTGATTTTGTTCAATATTAAATTTATTTTCTGGATTTACACCTCCATGTATAAATTTTAGTTGGGGATAATTAATTATCTTATAAAATTTTTTATTTTTATAAATATTATTATCTATATTTTCTAGGAAGTTGGATACGGTAACAGGGTTATCTTTTCCAAATAATTTAACCTCAAAATCACCTTTTGAAGTTTTAAAGTAGGCTATTTTATTATCTTTTGTACATTTAAAATTAAGTTTTTGACAGTAATAATTTGAATCAATCTCATTTTTAACACTACAAGCTGTCACAAAAAACAAACCCTGGATGAAAGATAATGATTTAAATAAAAAATTTTTTTTTATTTTAAACCCTCCAAATTAACATTCAAAAATTTAGCCAGCCGAGCTCCTTCTTCTTCCACTTGAAGAAGTGGTTTAAGTTCACTTGCTCCGCTTAGAGGGAGAGGTTTTTTTCTACCTTTAAGTACTAATACAATTCTTCTTCTAGGATTAAATCCCTCACTTATATCCAACTTAACTGATTTAATTTCATCGAAATTTAATTTAACTTCAATTTCTTTAAATAAACCTTTTCTTTTTATTTCTACAGATTTTGATGATTTATCAAAATAATTAGTTCCTGAACCAAAGTTAATATAAACCAAATACCATAAATAAAAATTTAATAAATTTGCTAAAACGCCATATGCACCCATTATGATTCCTTGCGGGATAAACAATAAAGTTGATGGATTCCCCAGAGGTAATAGATCCTTTCCTGTATAACTTGATAAAGATGCCAAAAGAAAGCCAAGCCCCCCTATCGTCAGCATTCCACCAATAATATAATTAGAAATTTTTCTTGATCCACCAATTTTTTGTTCGATTTTATCGAAAGACGTGAGGTCTGAATTCATTTTTATCTTTTTTTAGATCCTAATTCAGATAATTTAACAAACTAAGGGAGTATTCTTACCTAATTTTTAATAAAAAAGTCAGGAAAGCTTTACAAGGCATTTCAGATATACAAATTTTTCCCCACATTACTCTCAATCTTTGTTACAGTCACACCGTATCCCGAAGCTAAAAACGATTTCTCATGACGATCGCAGTTGGTAGCGCCCCACAAAGAGGATGGTTTGATGTCCTCGATGATTGGTTGAAGCGCGACCGCTTTGTATTTATTGGTTGGTCCGGACTACTTCTACTTCCTTGTGCATATCTTGCTATAGGTGGTTGGTTCGTCGGAACAACATTTGTTACCTCATGGTACACACACGGAGTTGCAAGCTCATACCTTGAAGGTTGTAACTTTTTAACAGCAGCTGTAAGTACCCCTGGAGATGCCATGGGACACAGTCTTCTATTTTTATGGGGTCCTGAGGCCCAAGGTAGTTTCGTTAGATGGCTACAACTTGGTGGTCTTTGGAACTTTGTTGCATTACATGGAGTATTTGGCCTTATTGGTTTTATGCTTCGTCAGTTTGAAATTGCTGGCCTTGTTGGAATTAGACCATACAACGCATTAGCTTTCTCAGCCGTAATTGCAGTTTTCACAAGTATTTTCCTTATTTACCCTTTAGGACAGCATAGTTGGTTCTTCGCACCTTCATTTGGTGTTGCGGCGATTTTCCGTTACATCCTGTTCATTCAAGGTTTTCACAATATAACTTTAAACCCATTCCACATGATGGGTGTAGCTGGAATTCTTGGTGGTGCTCTACTTTGCGCTATTCATGGAGCTACAGTACAAAACACTTTGTATGAAGATACAAGTATTTATTCAGATGGTAAGGTTCAAAGTTCAACATTTAGAGCTTTTGACCCAACACAAGAAGAAGAAACTTATTCAATGATCACAGCGAATAGATTCTGGAGTCAAATCTTCGGTATTGCTTTCTCAAACAAGCGTTTCCTTCACTTCTTGATGCTATTTGTACCTGTTATGGGTATGTGGACATCTTCGATTGGTATCGTCGGCTTAGCATTAAACTTAAGAGCTTATGATTTCGTAAGCCAAGAGATCCGTGCAGCAGAAGATCCTGAATTTGAAACTTTCTATACAAAAAATATACTTTTGAACGAAGGTATGCGAGCATGGATGTCTTCTGTGGATCAACCACACGAAAATTTTGTATTCCCTGAGGAGGTTCTTCCACGTGGAAACGCCCTTTAATAATTTATTAAGAGCTCCAAACCAAAGTATTGAAGAGACTGGTTATGCCTGGTATGTAGGCAACGCAAGACTAATCAATTTATCTGGACGTTTATTAGGAGCTCACATTGCTCATGCTGGACTTATAGTCTTTTGGGCAGGCGCAATGATGCTCTTTGAGGTTAATCATTTTACTTTTGATAAACCAATGTGGGAGCAAGGTTTAATCTGTATGCCACATGTAGCTATGTTTGGTTACGGAATAGGCCCTGGTGGTGAAGTCACTGATATCATGCCTTTCTTCCAAGCAGGTGTGGTTCATTTGATAGCCTCTGCTGTTCTTGGTTTTGGTGGTATTTACCATTCATTAGCAGGTCCAGAAAAACTTGAAGAAGATTTCCCATTTTTCTCTACTGATTGGAGAGATAAGAATCAAATGACAAATATCCTTGGATATCATTTGATTGTTCTAGGTGTAGGTGCATTAGCATGGTCAGTTAACTGGTGTTTTATTGGCGGTGCATATGATACTTGGGCACCTGGAGGTGGAGAAGTCAGACTTGTCAATCCAACTTTAGATCCAAGGGTTATTCTTGGTTATCTATTTAGATCTCCATGGGGAGGCGCTGGTTCAATAATCGGTGTTAACTCAATCGAAGATATAGTTGGTGGACATGTCTATGTGGGTGTAACTGCAATTATTGGAGGATTATTCCACATCTTTACCAAACCATTTGGATGGGCAAGAAGAGCATTTATCTGGAATGGTGAAGGACTATTAAGTTATGCACTAGGTGGAATTTGTGTAGCAAGTTTTATTGCATCTACATTCATCTGGTTTAACAATACTGCTTACCCATCTGAATTTTATGGCCCTACAAACGCTGAAGCTTCACAGGCCCAAAGCTTTACTTTCCTTGTGAGAGATCAAAGAATTGGAGCCAACGTAGGCACAACGATGGGACCAACAGGTCTAGGTAAGTATCTCATGAGATCTCCTACAGGTGAAATTATATTTGGTGGTGAAACAATGAGATTTTGGGATTTCAGAGGTCCATGGTTAGAGCCTTTAAGAGGTCCTAACGGATTGAGCCTTGAGAAAATCCAAAATGATATTCAGCCTTGGCAAGTTAGAAGAGCTGCTGAATATATGACTCATGCTCCTAACGCTTCTATCAACTCTGTTGGTGGAATTATTACAGAGCCTAATGCTGTTAATTTTGTTAATTTAAGACAATGGTTAGCCGCAGCTCAATTCTTCTTAGGATGGTTTACATTCATCGGTCACCTTTGGCATGCTGGTCGTGCTAGAGCAGCCGCTGCTGGTTTCGAAAAAGGAATCGACAGAAAGACTGAACCAGCTCTAGAAATGCCTGATTTAGATTAATTTCTACTTCATAAAAAAAAGCCCTATCTTTTGATAGGGTTTTTTTTTGTTAATTTTTTTTTATTTAGGTAAATTTTCTCTGAGCCATGGCAAACTTAACCCCATTACATTACTGAAACAACCTTCTATTTTTTCTATATATTTACCTCCAATACCCTCCAACGCAAATCCTCCAGCACAATATAAAGGTTCAAGAGTATCTACATAACTCTTGATTTCCCAATCCTCCAACTTCGAAAAATAAACTCTCGAACTTACTGTTTGTTTTATAGTTTCAGTGATTTTGAACATCTTAGAAGTCGAATCAATTATTCCAATTAAAAGAGTGTGTCCAGTATGCAAACTCCCAGATTCTCCTGACATTTTTTTCCATCTGTAAATGGCTTCTTCTTTGTTAGATGGTTTTCCATATGCTTCCCCCTTAAATTCAAAGATTGAATCACATCCTAGAATTGCCGAAGGTCCAAAATTAAATTCTTCAGGCAATAATTTTTTTTGAATATTTTCAGATATACTATTAGCCTTTTGAAAAGATAATTCCAAAGCTAAATTAAATATATTTTTTTCTTTTATTGCAGTTTCATCAAAGTTACTTGATTTTTGAATAAATTCAATTTGACAGTTTTCAAGTAATTTCTTTCGAGATTGTGAAGCAGAGGCTAGAATTAACACAAATTTTTTTTCAAATTATAATTCAATTTACTAATTAATAAATTTCAAAATTAATATAAATTACTAATGAAATTAGAAGCTAAATTACATACAATAAAGAGACCGATAATGGTCCTGGGCACTTCCAGTGGAGCAGGTAAATCATTAACTGTTACGGCTATTTGCAGGATTCTTAAAAATTTAGGAGAGGAGCCAATACCTTTTAAAGGGCAAAATATGAGTAACAATGCTTGGGTTGATTGGAATGGGGGAGAGATGGCATATTCACAGGCCCTGCAAGCTTTTGCTTGTGGTATAACTCCTTCTTCAGAGATGAATCCCGTTTTATTAAAACCGCAAGGCAATTCGACGAGTGAGGTGATTCACCTTGGGAAAAGTATAGGAATAACAACTGCCAAAAATTACTATAAAGATTGGTTTATTCCAGGTTGGGAAATAATAATAAAAAGTCTTGGTTCTATTTATAAAAAAAACCCAAATTGCCGTTTAATTGTCGAAGGAGCTGGGAGCCCAGTAGAAATGAATTTAATTCATAGAGATCTCACCAATTTAAGAGTTGCAAAGTATTTAAATGCAAATTGCATTTTGGTTACTGATATTGAGAGGGGGGGGGTATTTGCGCAAATAATAGGTACCCTTGAACTCATGAAACCTGAAGAAAAAAAACTTATTAAAGGGATAATTATAAATAGATTCAGGGGAGACCTTTCATTGTTTGAAGAAGGTAAAAAATGGATAGAGAGTAAAACGAAGGTACCTGTTATTGGGATTATTCCGTGGTTAAACGATACATTTCCTCCAGAAGATTCTCTAGATTTATTAGAAAAAAAATCGCGTTTAACATATCCAGAAATAAAAGTTGGAATTATAAAATTACCTTCTATAAGTAACTTTTCAGATTTTGATCCATTGGAAAATGAAGAATCAATATTCATTGAATGGATCAAAGAATCGCAAAACTTGAAGAATTATGATTTTATTATTCTTCCGGGGAGTAAACAAACTATTAAAGATCAAAAATTTCTTGAAAAGTCAGGTTTATCTCAAGATATAAGAGAATATTCAAATAATAAAGGGAACATTATTGGGATCTGTGGAGGTTTACAAATGTTAGGAACATTTCTTGAAGATCCTTTTTTAAAAGAAGGCTCGGAAAATTTCTCAGAACAAAAAATTAGAGGTATTGGATTACTACCATTAAAAACCACTTTCTTTGAGAAAAAATTAACCCGTCAAATCAGTTCCGAATCCTTATGGCCATGCCAATCCAAAATTAATGGTTTTGAAATTCACAATGGCCAGACTGAATTAGATAATACACAAAACTCATTAAATATTAACCATATATTCAAAGACTTAAATCTAGGTTGGTACAAAGAAAATATAGAAGGTGGAACTATTGCAGGTACATACATTCATGGGATCTTTGAAAATGATATTTGGAGAGATCAATATATAAATTTGATAAGAAAGAGAAAAGGATTGCCCGCATTAAAGAAAAGAACAAGTTCTTATAAAGTTAAGAGAGAATCAATAATTGAAAATCTCGCAAATGAATTTAATAAGCATTTAAATATCTCATCATTATTAAATTGACAAACTCAAAAATTAAAATTATCTGGCCAAATAATATTGAAACATATGTTTCCGAAGGAGAAGATTGGTTCTCTAATGCAGAAAAAGTAGGTTTAGAAATCCCAACTGGCTGCTTAACAGGAAGTTGTGGAGCATGTGAGATAGATGTTAATGGAGAAACTATAAGAGCATGCATTAGCAATATTCAAAGTAAAAAAAAATCTCCATTAAAAGTTTCTCTCACTACGGACCCGTTCTGGGAAGAATAAATTATCTGTTTATTTAAAATAAAAAATTTAATTAAATTCCAGTTCCTAAATTATTTTTCTTTCTTTGACATAACACTATTTAAATTAATAAAGGGAGAGTCTAGAATTTAAGTTCATACCGTATGTGCCCATATGGGAAAGATAGGGTAAGGTAAACCAACTAATAGTCTAAATAACACAACAAATATTATTATTTAACTATGCTTTTAGAATCGTTCAAATAATAAGTAATTACAGTAAATTTAAAGGTTCTCTTTAATAAAACAAGAGATTATCTATTAGAAAGATTAGTTTAGGGGCTGGTAAAGATTTACTGTAATGTATCATCAACTAAATTTTTTGAAAATTCTCTTTAGTATTAAACTCAACATTTTAAAGTTTTTATTTTTGCCTTTTCTTTCTTAAAAATTTTAGTGTCTACGATACCTGTTGTACTATTAAAACAACCTAAAATACCTTTCTCATCATCAATAAAAGGAATTGATTGTATATTTAAAATTAAATCCTCGCTGTAGATCCTTACCCAATAGTTGCGATTTTCAGATCGCCAACTAGTAGCAGTTGAATTATTTCCTAATTTTCTACAGTTTCTAAGATTATCATTTTTTATTTGTTTTTGCGTTAAATAACACCCTGATACCTTTGTAAATCTTTGCAAATCTCCTGCTGACTTTGGATAAATTGAATCAGACATATAAAGATTTTTAGCTGCATAAAGATATGACCTGATGTTTAATCTTTCTTGCAATAACCTAAATTCTTTCGAAACATCTGCGGACCTTCTTAATGAATCAAAGCCAACCTTGGAATAATTTTTAATCCTCTCAATCGATTTTCTAACTGGAATTTCAAGTTTTGGTACTGCTATTACAAGAAGAGTACTTGAAATTGCAAGAACGAAAATAATTTCTATTAAGGAAAAACCAGATTCATTTTGATTAAATATATTTTTTTTAATAGAAAAATAATTTCTCATTAATTAAATATATTTAAAAATTTATATCTGATTTATTATCTATGAAAAAATAAAATAGGGCAACCATAAAAAGATAGAAACGGAGAGTCTAGAAGTTGGGTTCAGACCCTATGTGCTTATATGGGAAAGATAGGGAAGGTTAAACCAACTCATAGTTAATAATCCCACAACACAAAATAAGAAATTGAAAAGTTAAGACCAAATTTCTAGAAAATCTTCAAGTCTATGACTAATGCCTAAGTTAAAATTTTCAGCTAAAAAATATTTAACGGAGAGGGTGGGATTCGAACCCACGAATAGTTTCCTATTAAACGATTTCGAGTCGTTCGCTTTCGACCACTCAGCCACCTCTCCGCTTTCATATTAGTATGAACATAATTGAATATAAAATAAGATCTGTTTAATTATCTTAATTTTCAATCCCAACCTGCATCTTTCATTAATTTTATTGCAATAGAATTATTTACCCCCAGGTCTTCTACAGTTACCTTATCAGGAATAAATTCTCCAAATTCCTGGACAATTGGATTTTGATTAACCTCTTTTAATGGATGTTCAAAAGTTGGAGCAGCAAGGCCTTTACTTCCCTTTGGAGATGCCAAATATTCAAGAAGCTCAATAGCTTCACTTTTGTTTGTGGCATATTTAGCGACGCCACCAGCACTTATGTTTACATGTGCAGGATTAGGTGTAAGAACTGTTGTTTTTTTCGCATATAAAGCATCTCTTCTTCCATTTACACCAGCCAACATTCTTGCAACATAGTAATGATTTACGATACCCACACCGCACTTTCTTTTAGAAACTGCTCTTACAATAGAAATATCTCCTGGAAAAAATGGTTGTGATACATTTGAAATCATCCCATTAAGCCAATTTTTTGTGACTTCTTCCCCCTTATTAATTATTTGATTCGCTACCAAAGATTGATTATAGGGACTTTTTCTATTCCTCAAACATACTTTTCCTTTTAAAGCAGGATCAGCTAAATCAGTGTAATCTTTAATCTTGCTTACATCTACCACTTTTGGATTTGCGACCATAACTCTAACTCTTCTCGTTAATGCATACCATTCCTTATTAGGATCTTTTAATCCAATAGGAACATAATTTTCTAAAGTGGTAGAGTCGATTTTTTGAAGCAATCCTGATTTTGCAGCATTAGTAATTCTTGCTGCGTCAACAAGCAAAATTAGATCAGCCTGGGAATTTTTTCCCTCTCTTTTTAACCTTTCGATTAAAGAGATACCAGCAGCTTCGATTAGTCTGACTTTTATACCAGTTTCTTCTGCAAATTTTTTAAAAACACTTCTATCTGTATTGTAATGTCTCCCTGAATAAACTTTAACTTCTTTTTCAGTAGAATTTACAGCTATATTTAAACTAAATAAAAAGGTACAAGTCAAAGCCGAATAAAATATTTTCTTTAGGTTTTGCAATTTTTTCAAATAGTATCTATGGTTACTTTATATATATTAAAAGCACAAGAATCCTAAAAGATATTTTCTATACACCACCTTGTATCATTTTTTATAATCAAAATGAATTTTTTAACTAGCCAGCTTCTCATTCAAGAAGAAATTGAAGCATTTATTAAAAGTCTAAAGAAAGAAAATACTCTTTGGGAAGATGGGAAAAGAACTGCAGGAAGTCATGCCTCAATGGTAAAAAATAATTTGCAATTAGATAGAGAATCCGAAATATCTAAAAAACTTTCCCATTTAATCAAAAAGAAAATTCTTTCTAGTCCTCTAATAAAAAGCTTTGCCTTACCAAAAATAATTCATGGAATAATGTTTACGAAATCATTAAATCATATGCAATATGGTAGGCATATTGACAATCCTTTTATGTCATCAGGACGAGCTGATTTGTCTTTTACCATTTCTTTAACTGATAAAAGTTCATATGACGGGGGAGAGCTCATTATTGAAGAGATGAATTCAGAAAAAGAATTCAAATTACATTCTGGTGAGATAATTATTTATCCTAGTACTTACTTACATTCAGTTAAAGAGATTAAAAATGGAGAAAGAATAGTATGCGTAGGTTGGATTGAAAGTTATGTAAAATCAATCGAAGAAAGAGAATATTTATTTGATCTTGATGCAGGGGCAAAAGGATTGCTAGCTAAAAATGGGAGATCAGATGAATTGGATCTTATTTTCAAGTCTTATTCGAATCTTCTTAGGCTACTTGGTAATTAAAGAATCATTTTATACACTAAGTAGAAAATTGTTTAAAAAATATTTAAAATAAACATGAATTTAAAATTTGAAATGCAAAAAAAAAGTTCGATAGCATTATTCATTGCTGCCACAAGCGCATTATCCATATCATCATCAGTTAATAGTGGGGAGAATGATATGGGTGGTCTTAAAGAATGGAATACAGAAATGGATGTTAATGCAGATTTCATATTAGATGATAAAGCACAAGAAATTGCAGATAAGGCAAAAAAGTCAGATGTTTGTATACCTATTGGGGAAGGAGAAAATTGCTGGTAAGTTAGCCAAAAATTATAATCAAAAAAAAACACCCGTTAGGGTGTTTTTTAGTTTAGCTCAAAGTTGATTTTAGAACTTGAAGGCTGTTGTTACTACTGCTCCAGTAGTGTCCTCTCCTTCTTGGACAGAATCACGACCACCAAAAATCGCAGGAGTTACTGACATAGAATCGTTTACTTTCCATGAATAATAAACTTCCCACAAAAGAGGATCATCAACTTCATTAGGAACGTTTCCACCAGCAAGAGAAGTAGCCTTCAATGGTTGAGTAAGTGCGATTCCAATTCTGTCATCTGCCTGAGCAATATCTTTCCAAGTAAAACCAACCATCCAGCTTTCTGCCTCATCAACAGCTCCGTTGGCAGCATCTTCAAAATGCTTTACATCATAACCAATAGTTATTTCTGGAACAGCTGTACCTGAATCTGCTGGCATCCAATATGCTCTTGCGGCATATCCGTTTGAATCAGTTGCAGTGTTTTCACCTAATGCTGTTGCGTTATAACTCTGAGATGTCCAGTTCTGAGCATTTGAATAAGTTAAGGATAAGTGATACCTGTCTTGGGTATATGCGATTTGAGTATCCCATTTGCTGACTCCATCGGCTTGGAAAATACCGTTGGCATCAGAGTTCTTATCAACAACGTTTGTTGCTACAGCAAAACCGTTATCAGCTTCATATTTTAGGCCAGCACCTACGTCAGTACTAGCTCCAAAGTTACTATTTCCTCCTAATTTAAAGGCTTTTAAAGCACCTGGCTTATAAATAGATGGAGTAACGTACATGTAGTAGTTCTCAATCCTTCCACCAACAAAAGCAGTAATATTATCCCCTATAGGCCATGAATACCAAATCTTATCAACCCTAAATTGATCATTTGTATCTTTGGTGTCAATATGGTAACCAGCGGGTTTAGATTTCCAAGCTTCACCAGTTTCTCCAGCTTTTAGACGGACATAAAGATTATCATCACCTGTGAAACTTGTATTTAAGTTCATTGTATAGGTATAACCTGTCTGGAATGAATCACTACCTTCATCGGCGAGAGAATTATCTTCATCATCATCGATAGCAGAAATACCGTCTATACCACCAACCCAAAAGATGGCTTTACCATCCATGGATGTTGTAGAAGAGAAAGTTCCTGCTTCAAATTCATTTTGTCTAGCCTCAAGGCCATCAAGGTTTGCAACATCTTCACTAACCTTGTTAATGAATGTATTGCTGTCTAATCTTGAAGATTTTTTCTTAGTGCTACGGGAGTAGCTATTCATTTCTTCTAAATTGACAACGTCGGATGCCTGAGCAGCAATTGGAGCTAATAAACTCACAGATGCCCCTGCGACCAACATTTGTTGGAAGAGTTTCATTTTACCTCACACGAAAAATGCCCATAAAAATGGGTATCTATACTGTATCGAGAGTAAAAATAAAAGAAAGAATTAAAAGTTTCAAAGCACTGTAACTTTTTATACAATTAATTTTTTTTAAATAGAAATTATCTAGATTATTTTTTTATTAATGGGTATTTAAGGAATTCTCTTTCCTCTCTCCAAGTTGATGCAACTTCTCTTGCTAATTTTCTTATCTTCTCAATATATTGTGCACGATCTGTGACTGAAATAACTCCCCTAGCATCAAGCAGATTAAATGTATGACTACATTTCAAGACGTAATCAAGCGCAGGGTAAGTTAATTTCTTTTCTATTAAAGAATTTGCCTCATCTTGATAAATTTCAAATAATTTTCTCAGATTATCAGGACTAGATTCAGTGAAATTATATTTGCATTGACTTTTTTCAAATTGAAGCCAAATATCACTATATTTCAAGTTTTTATTCCAATTTAAGTCCCAGATACTTTCCTTATCCTGTAAAAACATTGCAATTCTCTCTAATCCATACGTGATTTCAATTGGGATAGGATTACAATCAACTCCCCCGCATTGTTGGAAATAAGTAAATTGAGTAACTTCCATTCCATCCAACCATACTTCCCAACCTACTCCCCAAGCTCCCAGTGTTGGTGACTCCCAATTATCTTCTACGAATCTTATGTCATGGTTCTTAGGATTAATTCCAAGAGATTTCAAAGATGTTAAATATTTTTCTTGTATTCCCTCTGGTGAAGGTTTAATTATTACTTGATATTGAAAGTAATGTTGAGCACGATTAGGATTATCTCCAAATCTTCCGTCTGTGGGTCTTCTGCATGGCTCGGAATATGCAACCGACCAAGGTTCCGGTCCAATAGCCCTCAAAAAGGTATGAGGATTCATTGTGCCAGCACCCTTTTCAGTATCGTAGGGCTGCATAATCAAACAACCTTCTTTGGACCAAAAATTATTTAGATTTTGAATTA
The DNA here is from genome assembly GCF_000759975.1 of Prochlorococcus marinus str. MIT 9302. Lineage (GTDB taxonomy): Bacteria > Cyanobacteriota > Cyanobacteriia > PCC-6307 > Cyanobiaceae > Prochlorococcus_A > Prochlorococcus_A marinus_M. The sequence continues at coordinate 71,265 of NZ_JNAM01000011.1, forward strand.
TATCCTGAAAAAACATCAAATTTTAAAAAGTGAAAAATTTAGCTCAATTCCATTACATATAATAACAAAGCTTAAAAACAAAAATATCTTCAACTCTAAATTCTGAAAAGTATTATCTGGTAAAAAGCTATAATTAAAACCGGAATAAATACATAAATTAGAAATTAATTAATTATGAAAAAAATCTAGTGGTAATGGTCCAAAAGTACTAGATTCTTTAGATTGATTGTCATACTGACAAGTTAATAAAATTCCTTCACCAAGACCATTTTCAGATCTAATGAAAACATTACCAGTTTTTTGATTACCTTTTAAAAAAACACTTCCATCAGCATGAAGAGATTCTAAATTCACAAATTTAATTGAGGAATATCTTTCAGTAATTGATTGCAATGCTTCAATAGCTTTAGTATCACTAGGTGCCATTATTCCTATTGTTATCCAATCAGCATTAAAAATATTTGCTTCTAGTTCTTCTAATATTTTTTTTACTTGACTATTACTTAATTGAGGAGCAGTTCTAAGAACGTTTAAATCGACTAACTTATTTATTTCCATTTAATTAATACCTAAAGTAATAATTAACCAAAGGTTTTTCCATTCCAAGCCCACATTGAAGCGGGCACATCCTCGAAAGAAATATAAATCTTATCTATTGGAATTCCCATTTTCTCATATACAAAATTAGATATTGGCTTTGCTATTTCTGAAGGATTTAAAGAGCCTATTGACTTAATTTCTAAAAAACAACAAGGGCTTTCATCTTCGAAATACATTTCAGAATTATCATTTAATTTAGCCATAACAAATCTTTTTGATTTATTTGTTAAAGATGAAACCAATGTTGAGATTTCTTCAAGTAATTTTTTCTTATCATCTATTTTTACTGAAGTAGAAACATTAATGTAAGGCATATTTTTATGCAGCTAAATTATCTTTTTGGAAATCATTTTGTAGATAAAAAGTTTTAGTTTTTAAAACTTTTTTTGATGAAAGATAAGCCATATCGTATGAACTTATTCCGTTTTTATAGGGATTGAAAAGGGTATTTCTAGATCTTCTTTTTTTGCTCCTTTTAAATTCAATCATTTTCAATTAAATTATTAATTAATAATTTAACTTTTTTTAAATAGATGTCTAGGTTTTTTAAAAATCTTTAATTAAATGCAAATACATTTCTAGAACACAATATGTGGATCTATTTATTAAATTTAAGGTACATATAATATATTGTTTTGGAAGTTTTAAATAATTATCAGAGAAAAAAACTTGATGAAAGTAATGATGCAGAATTTTATTCTGACCCGAAGTTTGTTTATCATCTTGATGCAAACTTCAGAAAATATCTATCAGATCTTTATAAAAATGAAATCACAGATAATTCAACTGTCCTTGATTTAATGTCGAGTTGGGACAGTTATTTACCTGAAGGCAGAAAATATAAAAAGGTTATTGGACATGGATTAAACAAACAAGAACTTGAAAAAAACAAAATATTTAATACTTATTGGATACAAAATTTCAATTTAAATCAAGAAATTCCTCTTGATAGTGAAACTGTAGATTATTGTTTAATGGTCGCAGCATGGCAATATTTACAATATCCAGAGAATTTAACTAAAGAGATTGCAAGGATTTTAAGTGATCAGGGCAAGTTTATAATCTCCTTTTCGAATAGAGCATTTTGGCATAAATCTCCAAATATATGGACTAAATCTACTGAAGAAGAGAGAGTAAAATATGTTAGAAAAGTATTAATTACGAACGGATTTAATGAACCCAAAATTATTAAAAAGTTTAATGAACCTGCACTTAATATCTTTAATTTTTTAAGTAAAGACCCCTTCTATTGTTTAATTGCGACTAAAGAGTAAATTATTAATTTTATTACACTAGACAAGAATTCTATTAAAAAGTTACCAACTATAATTCATAGCCATACTTTTAAATTTTTACTAATATTGGGTAGTTCAAAATTAATCATATGGGTTCTAAAAGAGAAAAATATCCTGAAAAATGTCCTTGGGATCTCGGACCTAATCAAAATTTAGCCAAAGAAGAGAACTGGACTTTAAGATTAGGAGAAGCAAATGTATGCTTTAGCAAGAATAAATTAGATAATAATTATTTTCATGTAATTAGTAATGAAAATGAAGAACAAATTTTAGCTTTTAGAGCAAGACTCCTATACCAAAAACTACTTGATAAAGGATTTAGACTGGTTGAATAAAAAAAACTAATTTAATAAACATAGATCCTCAAAAACAAACTTTTGTGTTTCTTCTTCTTGATTTTGATTTAAGTATTTTATTTTCCTCGAATTTAATATCCAATAATCCTCTTTACCTATATTTACAAATTCATCCTCGTATTCCAATTTTTGAGAATTTGCCTCAAGTGTATTTGGATCAATTCTTTGACTACTGTATTTTTTACTAAGGCTGCCTATTCCTGTATCTAAGAATTCTGCAACAAAAATCTCAATTATAGTTCCATGAATTTTTCTATAGACCATATTAATAGAGTCATTTTTAACTCTATATTTATCGCCTTGATTCTTACCTGATACACTCATTTCAATCCCACTTTCAGAATTTTTGAGTAAATTAAAATTATTTTCTGAATGAACAGATTGGAATTCTCTCTTAACCCTATGTATACATACTTCAAATAACTGAGAGGCAATACTTTTAACAATTTTCTCATCTTCTATTTCTTGAATATTTGGTTTAAAGTCTTTACCTAATAAAAAGTTACCTTTTTGAATAATCTTATTATTAATCAAAAAAATACATTTACCTTGGTAACCATTAAAATCATTCTTCCAGGTATACCTATTTTCATAAGCGTTTCGGAAAATCTCCTTACAATTAATTTCTTTTATATTCTCCATTAATTCTTAAACTCATAAAAATAATTCTACAAAAAAACCTCTCTTTACAAAAGAGAGGTTTTTTCTAGATGAAACTAGTTTTGTGTAATTTTTGCGTTTTCCATATTGTCAAATGCTTGACCAATTTTCTTAAAGTCAAATCCCATAGCTCTTAGGGCGTGCCAAAGATGACCTTGTAAGAAAAAGAATCCCAAATAGAAATGAGCATTCGCAAGCCAAGCTCTTGAACTATATACTCCAGAACCTAAATCAACCGTATCAGTAAAATAAGGAGCAAACTCAAATTGAAGCTTTAAAGGTTCCCCATAAAGATCAACTGGGTATATTGTTGTGTTTGAAGAACACCAGAATGCGGCTACAAAAGCCATATAAGAAACTCCTACTACTGAGTAAGACAAAATTGCCTCAGCACCTAGTAAACCTTTACCTTTAAATTCTGTATACTCTCCAACTTGCTTAGTAAAAATGTGGAAGATTCCGCCAATAATTTCTAAAAAGGCTAGAAAAGCATGACCTCCCATAACATCTTCTAGACTATCTATTTTTAGAAAATCAAATTGATGATTCCATATATGTGACAAATTCAAATCATATTCAACTTGTCTAACTGCACCAATAGCAGGGTCATAGATACCATGAACTCTAGCCCATTCTACGAACCAAATAGCGCCTATCCCTAAGAATATTAGATGATGACCAAGAATGAAAGTTAATTTATCTGGATCATCCCATTCAAAATCGAATTTTTGTGGCTTACTATTCTCTGGATAGTCTCCAAGGTCGCCTGCAAATTTATTTGAATGTAATAATCCTCCAGCGCCTAATACCGCTGAGAAAATTAGATGTAATGTGCTAATTACAATAATTCCATATGGATCAGTAATAACACCATTTTCAATACCACCAATCCCAAGGCCTGCGAGGTGAGGTAAACAAATTAATTTTTGTGCACCCATTGGAATACTGGCGTCGTATCGAGCCAACTCAAATAATCCAAAAGCTCCTGCCCAGAACATCATAAGTCCGGCATGAGCAGCGTGAGAAGCTATGAATTTACCTGAACGGCCAACAACACCAGAGTTTCCTGCGTACCAGTCATAGGTGACATCAGATTTTCCGTAAGTTTGTAACACTTGATTTAAGTAAACAGCAAGTTGAGCTTATTGCTAATCAGTGTGGTTTTTTACAGGTTCTTTACAGATTTAATTACTTATGTAAAAAAAACATATTTTGAAATAACAAATGTTACAAATTAGAAACGTAATATCTTTGAAAGCTTAAGCCAATGAAGGGATTTCCCTCTTTAACTGAGAAGCCCACGTTTCAAGACGTGAATCAGTTAAATCAGATTCACTATCCTCATCAAGAGGTAATCCGCAAAAGCTTTCACCAATAACACTTTTAGACTCATCAAATGTATAAGAAGATTTATCTACGTAACCGACCATTTCGGCACCTGCTTTGGTGAAGTAGCTATGAAGTTCTTCCATGGCATCGCAATAATTTTCGGTATATGTGGAAGAATCTCCTAAACCAAAAATTGCAACTTTTTTTCCTGATAAACTTAGTTCGCCAATATCCTCTAGGATTGAATCCCATGCAGTTCCTGATCTTTCTTCATCTGCACCAGTGTTCCAAGTAGGTATCCCACAGATAATTCCATCAAGATCTTCAAATTCTGAAAGATCATCCACATCAGATACATCTTTAGGTGCTTCTGCTGAAGAAATAAAGTTGTGAAGACGATCAGCTACGTCTTCAGTCTTTCCAGTTGTAGTTGCGTAATAAATTCCTACGGTCATAACTTCAAAATGATTACATTAAAATAATAAAATCTAAAAACGTTAAATTAATTTCTTTAAAAACTTTTTCATGTAAAATTTTATACTAATTAAAGTAAGAAAAATTTTTTTAGATTGATTTAAAAAACATTTAAAAAATCGTGACTGACAACTTTCAGAAAAATATCAATAATCTTGTTGAAGAATTCAACTTTACAGGAGAGGGGGATTTTAAATTAATTGTTTTATTTGGTTTATTGGGAGATTTTGATAGCTTTGAATATGCAATAAATTTGAAAAAATTTAGCGATAATTTTCAAGAAAAGAATTTAGATATATTCGCCATCGCTATTGGCAATCAAAATGGAAAAGAAAAATTCTGTAAATTTACTGGCTTTCATAAAGAAAATTTAATAGTTGTTTCAGATAACCAAATACATAATAATCTAAAAGTCTCTAGAGGATTAGATATAGGTTTAGGAGGTTGGATCAATATGCTTTTAATGCTATCTGGAATAAATTCTTACAAAACAATCAAAGAAGTTATCAGAGGTTACACAGGAGACCGTAAAGCAAGGCAAATCTATTCAGAATTTGACAAGATTGACATTTTGAAATTTCTAAACTTTTCGGGTAATTCTTTTAAGCAGGTTTTCGGAGATGGTTATCTGAGACCATTTGAATTAGCAACATTTAGATTAAATAATATGAATGAAATAATCCAAAATTGGGGTGATTATATTCTTCATGAAAAATATCTTCCTCAAAGAGGAGCTTCTTTTTTATTAAATGATAAAAATCAAATTATTTATAATTTTTTTTCAAGTGATGTACTTGGATATTCATCAAACATGAGAAATCCTTTAGGATTTTTATCTGATTTAATTAAAGAATAGTTTTTAAAACTTTTATGAATATAGACATATTTGGGTATTTTGCGGCGATTTTAACAACAGCTGCATTTCTACCTCAATTAATAAAGACTCTAAAAACAAAAAAAGCAGATGATGTTTCTTTGTCGACTTTAATAATGTTTATTATTGGAGTCTTATCTTGGATTATTTACGGTTATAAAATTTCTTCTACACCAATATTGATTGCAAATTTAATTACCTTAATTTTAAATCTTTTGATATTAATCTCAAAATTATATTTTTCAAAAGCCTCAAGTCAGTATTAATTATCTTAATAGTATTAAATTATCAAGATATTACATAATTTTTATTTATCATAGAACTAAATCTTTACTGATCTTGAAAACTTCAAAATGCTGGGTTTGGTTTAAAGGGAGCCTTAACAATGGGGGTTTTTGGAAGGAGGGTTTTACTTGTACTTTTGACGAGCAGCCAGGGGTTTTAATAGAGAGTCCTGCTTACGTCACTTGTAGAGTTCCAACTTGGAGAGTTTTGACTAAAGAACCAGATGATTTATATAAATCTCCTTTAATTCCTGATAAAGCAATATGGAAAATAATTTAATTTATCCATGCATAAAAAAAAACTTTTTGACTGTGCGACGGCAAGTTAATATTGCTTTATTAAATATTTAATTAATACCATCTACTCTCTCTTTATAAATATTATCCCTTTCTTAATTTTTGGTTTTTTTCTTGGTAAAAAGAATCCAAAGATTTCTAAATATATTGCAATACCTCTAATAAAATTTGGCATTCCATTAAGTGTTATGGGTCTTTTATTAAAAGAGGGTATAGATATAAACCTTATTAAAAGCGCATTTTTAGCATTCTTCCTAATTGGATTTTTAATAAGTTTAATAAATATATTCTCAATATTTAAAAATAGGCTTTCAAATTATACTTTGCAGCTAGCAGGTCTAATAGGTAATACATCATTTCTTGGAATACCAATTGCAATAGCTCTTCTACCTTCAACAACTATTAACTTCACAATTGGGTTTGACTTAGGAACAACACTATTCGCTTGGATATTTGGACCTTTTTTTCTTCAAGAAAAATCCCAAAACAAAAAAATCCCAAATATCGAGGCCTTATTAAAGGCATTGATAAATAGTCCTGCATCAAGGGGGATCATTGGTGTACTTTTGGCATACCTTTTCCATCTAGATGAGATATTAGGAAATTACCTTTGGATACCTGCAAAAATAGTTATCGCTTTAGCAATAATAATTGTGGGGACAAGACTAGGAATAATAACAAATCAAAAGGGTACAATTTTTGATCTTAATAAAGAAATTAAATTCTCAATTTTATTAAAGTTATTTATTCTTCCTTTTATTGTTTTTTTAATAAGCAAATTTTTAAATTTTGACTTCTATCAATCATCAGCAATAGTGCTTCAGGCAGGAACCCCAACGGCAATATCCACAATTTTAATGGCAGAGGCTTATGACGTGAAACAAAAAATCGCTTCAAAAATTCTTTTTACTACAACTTTAATTTCAATAGTTACAATTCCTCTCTTAAAAATTCTTCTAAATACATTCAAATAGAACCTTTGTAAGGTAAAAAATGCATGGATAATGAATATTGTAAAGATAATATCCTGATAACTACATAATGTCTTAAGATTTAGGTTATGAAGTCAGCAAAACCTGAAAATGAATATATCCCTATAGACCTCAGGATTTCTGTGAGAAGGGATACTCTAAGGCTAATTTCAGAGATGGCTCAAGATATGGGAATAAGCATTAATGAAGTTTTTAGTTTTTTAGCCGAAGATTCTGTCATCGATCTAGAATTACTTGAAGATTTGAATGAAATTGAAATCCCAAACAAGTGCAGTCTTGATGATCTTAAAAACGCTCTTCTTAAAAAAAAGCTTTGTTAAAATTTCTCAACTTTTCTATTATTCCAGTCAGATTTATAACCTCTATTAATTAAAAATTCCGAATACTTATTCAAATCACTTTTATTAATTCGCCATAAATTATAAATCCCATATTCGCCCAATTTTTGATGATTAATGTTTGACCAATGCTTTTGAAGCGAGGAGTTTTCATCTATCACGACCAATAAAGATTTGTATTCATAATCAGGTTGGTCCTCATGATTCTCTCTCCTATCAGTATTTAGCCTATCTGAAAGATTAATTAATCCTTCTTTAGTATTAGGTTCATAAAAAACTATTTGTCTCGAATAATAATGTAAAGATGGTTTTCTTATACCAATCATTGCTAGAGTTTCTCTCCCCTCACGCACACCTAAAATTAATTTTGAGATATTCCTCAAAGGTAATTGCCTAGAAGTATCTGCTAATTTTCTAATTGGCGTCATTAAAAAAGGTTGCCCTATTAAAAGTAAAATTTGAAGATAAAGAAATATATTTTTGGAATTTAAAGAAAATAAAATTATTGCAAGAAGTGTAAATGAAGAGAAAAACAATTTAGCTTTGAATATTATCCCAGAGCTTATTAATTCAGATACGAGATTAGGCATTTCAGGATCATTTATTGAACTTAACCAAATATTTGAGAAAAAGAATGCTATTGAGACTCCAAACAAAATTAAAATATTAAAAATCCATAAAAATAAAAAACTTTTATTTGAATTTTTTAAGTTTATAAAGCTATTACTAATTAAGATTGCCGCTGCAGGAATTGCTGGCAACCAATAGCTTGGTAATTTTGTAGCAGAAATACTAAAGAAGATTAAAACTGATGTTAACCAACAAAGAGAATATGTATAAAGGGTTTCAGTGACATTGCAACTTTCTTTTGAACTTTTCAAAAAATCCTTAAAGGCTTTAAATATTCCATAATACAAAAAAGGGGTGAATGGTAATGACGCCAATATCATTATGTAGAGAAAAAACCAGAATGGTTCTGCATGATTATTTACAACTGAGGTAAATCTTTGAAAATTATGATATCCAAAAAAATTGTCCCAAAAAGGCTTTCCCTCTTTCATGAGTTCTAAAATGTACCATGGAAGACTTATTAGTATTGTTATTAAAAAACCTTTCTTAGGGTTTATCTTGTACAGCAACGTTTTCCCATCCTTCTGACTAAATAAGAAAGATGTAATAGTCAATGTTGCCAAAACAAATGCAACAGGTCCTTTAGTTAAAATTGCAAACCCTAAAAATACCCACGCTGAAATGCATTGATCATTATTTTCGGATGCCATTCTTCTCCAAAACAACAAAAGGCTAATCCCTAAGGTTCCAGTTAAAAGAGCATCACTGACTGCAGTTCTACTCCAAATGATTATTAATGGAGACAGAGCAAAGCCTAATGATGCAACTATTGGAGTGAGGAATTGCTTATCACCCTTCTGTGGCCAACAAAACAAGGTATCTCCAATCATCAACATTAAAAATAATGATCCTAAAGCTGAAGGGAGTCTTGCTGAGAGTGTTCCGAAACTATCCCAAATCTCGTTTTTTGGTAATGAGTAAAAAAAACCCATTAGCCAATATATTAGTGGAGGCTTATCAAAACGGAAGATTCCATTGACTTTTGGAGTTAACCAATCACCAGATTCACTCATTGCGCGTGCAGCAGAAGCAAATAAAGGGGGAGTTTCATCCACAAGTCCTGTAGTGCCTAAACCTAAGATAAATATAATAATCCCACAAATTAATACTATCAATAAGGTTATGAGCCTTTTTTTTGAGTTGAGAAGAATCATTTAATATTATTTATATTATTTATTTATATTCGTGTATTACCTTATTAAGCCAGTTCACAACCTTGTTAGCAAATATATCTGTTGAGGCATTTTTTTCTACCCATTCTCTACATTTCTTACGCTTTATTTTTTCAATAATCTCGACATAGGAAAGCATATTTTTTTTATCATCAGGAACAGAAAGATACCCTGTTTGCCCATGCTGAATAATTTCACTAGGTCCTCCCCTTTTATAAGCTATGACTGGCACCCCACAAGCTAAAGCTTCAACAACAACGTTCCCATATGCCTCATTCCATTTCGGAGTATTTAGCAAAACCCTGCATTTACCAAGTTCTTTTTGTAATTCATTGGTTGATACAAAACCCATCCAATCTATAGTTCCTTGAGGAAAAGATTGCTCTATCTTTGACGCATAGGTCTTATCTTCTGTAACTCCCCAAACTTTTAGTTTTTCACCAAGTTCATTTGCAACATAAACAGCATCCTCTAAACCTTTCTCAGGCGCAACTCTCCCGACCCACGCCAAGGGTCCATTCGCTGAATCTTGAAAAGTATAGTTATCCAATTTAAAACCATTCCCAATAATTGTTGGTTTTTTAATAAATGGATAATCATTAGCTTGTATTTTTGAATGAAAAGCAAAATTATGTGGACGTTTAGCATATACTTTTGAGATCAGATTACTTATTACCGAACTTTCAGAGCCCATACTAATTATGTGTGCTATAGGCATCTCTGCATTTAGAGTCATCCAAATAGGCAGCCAATCATAAGACATGTTCAATAATATATCTGCTTTTTTTGCGATTTCTAATCCTTTTTCGAGCATTCCTGCTAGAAGTGAATTTTCTGGGATACTTACAGGAGAATTATAATTTTGATGCTGCCAACTAATTTGATCTTTACCATCTACAAAATATAATTTTGCTTTTTCATTAATTTCATTTAATTTAGAATTTTTAGGCGCTATAACATCTACAGAATGACCTAAAGAAAGCAATCCTGATACTAAAGAATTTAAAGTCAATTCAACTCCTCCACCTTTTCCACTTCCTATGAAACCTATTGGGGTACTAATCAAAACTATTCTCATTATTAGACTTTTTACACCAAGAACCTAATTAAATAGTAGTGTCTGTAAATTTTTTTTCCCATAAATTCCTTCTCTGGCTAACAAAAAATACCGAGAAAAGCACAAAAACCACTCCTATCCACTGAACAATAGTAAGTCTTTCATCTAACCAAACACCTCCACTAAGAAGAGCAAATACAGGAGTTAAAAATGCTAGAGTACTAAATCCAGTTATCTCTTTATTATTAGCAAAGTAGAAAAACAATCCATACGCTATTGCTCCTCCGAAAATACTTGCAAATGACATTAGCCCCCAATCAAATATTGACCAATTTGGGATTACTTGAAAATTTGATTGAAAGCAATGCCTAATAATTAAGGGCAAACTCCCTAAAACCATATGCCATCCTGTAACTGCAACTGGATCGCTTTTAGTACAGGTGAATCTTATTAAAATTGTTCCTAACGCCATAGCTAGCGAAGCTGCAAGCATCCAGAGCTCTCCAAAGTTAAAAGCCACATCAGTCATGGTCTTATTAGACATTAACCACCAATTCCCTAGAAATTCTTCAGGAACTCCTAAAAATATTATTCCTCCCAAGCCAAAAAGTAAGCCTAACCAACCTATAGGATTAATTAAATTTCCAAAAATCACCCTTGCTAAAATAGCTACTAAAAGGGGCTGAGAATCAATCAAAACAGAACCTAAACCTGCTCCAGTTTTTTCAATGCCATAAGTTAAAAACAATTGAAAAAAAGTGGCATCGACAATTGTAAAAACAAAAAACCACTTCAAATCACATCTATAAATTTTCAGATCTCTTTTTAACAAATATGTTGTAATTAGAACAAGAATTCCTGCAGGAAGTAATCTTAAAGAAGCTACAAACTCAGGCCCAGCACTAGATACTAAGGGAGTCATAGCTGCCATTGAAGTTCCCCAAAGTGCAAAAGGGAGTATCATTAAAAACCAATTTAGGATTGAATTCATTAGGTCTGCTGATAGTCTTTTTAAAGTAGTTTTATGTATTTACCTTAAAAGAATGATTTGGCCTTTTAGACGAAAGTCAAAAAAAAGAATGGCTCGTATTGTAATTGATGAGCCTATTACTAGTTCAACAAGAGTTTCTGTCCTTAAAGCTCTTAAACAAATTGAGGATAGAGAATTTCCTGCTTTAATCGTGAGAATTGATTCGCCAGGGGGTACTGTTGGAGATAGCCAAGAAATATACTCTGCTATTAAAAGACTAAAAGATAAAGGTTGTAAAGTCATCGCTAGTTTTGGGAACATATCAGCATCTGGAGGTGTTTACATTGGTGTTGCATCTGACAAAATTGTTGCTAACCCAGGCACAATTACAGGATCTATTGGTGTGATTATAAGAGGCAATAATTTATCTGAATTATTAGATAAAGTTGGCATAAAATTCGAGACTGTTAAAAGCGGTGTATTTAAAGATATACTTTCTCCAGATAAACCTTTAAGTGAGGAAGGGAGAAGACTGCTTCAAGGTCTTATAGATGAAAGCTACAAACAATTTACTGAGGCTGTTGCTGAAGGAAGAAATTTACCTGTTGAAGAAGTAAGAAAATTTGCCGATGGAAGAATTTTTACTGGAACCCAAGCAAAAGAATTAGGACTTGTTGATGAAGTTGGAGATGAATTTGTTGCGAGGGAGCTTGCTGCAAAAATGGTCAATATTGATCCTAAAATTGAGCCTTTAACATTTGGCAAGAAAAAAAAGAAGATATTAGGACTAATTCCTGGGAGTAAAGTTATTGAAAGAGTTATCAATAATATTTTATTTGAGATTGATTCATCTAATAAAATACTTTGGTTGTATAAGCCCTAAATTAAATAGGTATGAAAAAATGAAAGATGATTATAAAATTAAATTTATTCGAGGAGCTACAACAGCATCTGGGAATTCTGTAGAGGAAATAGAAGATGCAGTAGTGGAGTTAATAGATGAATTGATTTCACGCAATAGTCTGATTAAGTCGAACTTATTGTCTATTACATTCACCGCAACAAAAGATTTGGATGCATGTTTCCCTGCTTCAATTGCGAGGAAATGTAATGGACTCGATTCAGTAGCATTTTTAGACTGCCAACAAATGTATGTATCAAATGATATAAATTTTTGTATAAGAATAATGGCTCAAGTTTTATTGCCGCCAAATAATCCCGTAAAACATCCTTATTTAAGAGGTGCTTCAAAATTAAGGACAGATAGATGTTAATCTTATTAAAACAATTTTCCTAATTTAAATTGTAAAGCCTTAATTAAGCCTAAAAAAATTTCCCTCAATGTTAAAAAACACAAAGAAGTTTGCTTTAAATTTTAAAATTTTAAAATTTTTTCTTATCCCTTCAATTTTAGTTTCAACTACATTCTTAAATAACATACAAAATGCTAAAGCAGGGTTGGAATTCCAATGGGACCAAAACTCTGGTTTTAGAAGATTAAAATGGTTTCAAAAAGAAAATAAAAACAAATTTAGAAACACTATTTATTTTTTCTTTAGGCCTTCCGATAGAAATAATGAACTCATAAAAATTAATTTAGCCATCCCAAAAACATTTAAATCGACTCTGAAAAAAGAAAAAATCAGTCTTTGCAAGGTAAGAATAGGTGGTTTTGAAGATAGAACTAAATGTCTTAAAGATATTCCTGCTGATATTGAAATTAATACTGAAGAATCATCCTTACGTTCAATAACCTTTTACCCTTATAGCCCAATTCCTTCCAATAAAGATAGTTATGCAATTGTCTTCAAAAAAATATTCAATCCTAAGAGATCAGGGCTTTATCAATTCCATTCATATGGACAACCTAAAGGAAAAACGGTATCAAGTTATTTAGGAAGCTGGACTATAAGGATCGATTAAATGATAAATTAATTATGAATAATAAAAAAAATGACTAAAAGAACTTTTGGCGGAACTTCAAGAAAAAGAAAACGTGTATCTGGTTTTAGAGTAAGAATGCGTTCTCATACTGGTAGAAGAGTTATTAAAAGTAGAAGACAAAAAGGTAGAGAAAAAATAGCCGTCTAAATTTAAATTCAAATGGCCTTACCTAAGAATATGCGTTTAAAAGGTCATAGGACTTTTAATTATATTCATAAAAATTCCATAAAATATCATGGGAAATTAATGACCTTTAAAGTGGCAAGATCAAATCCAGAAATCATCTTGTCCCATAAAAGTAGATATACCTCAAACAATTTGAGGGTAGCAATAGCCATTAGTAAAAAAGTTTCTAAGAAAGCTGTCGATAGAAATAAGATAAGGAGAATACTGCAAGAGTGGTTATTAACAAATATCCAGAAAATTAACAGCCACAAACCTTATTGGTTACTTGTTAACCTTAAAATCGGGGATTTCTACAATGATAAAAATAAACTTTTGGAGGAATTTCAAAACTTAATGTTCAAATCTCAACTAATCAAATGATTAACATGAATGAAGAAACCTTTTACGAAGGAGGTCCTGCAAAAAGTGATTTAATAATAAATCTACTAGCAGGTATAACTCTTCTTGGTTTGCCATTTACCTTTGCCGCAATTGTGAGGGCATTGTGGTTGAGATATAAAATTACAAATAGAAGAATTTCAATTGACGGTGGATGGTTTGGTAAAAACAAAACACAAGTTTCATTAAGTAATATTGAAGAAATAAGATCTATCCCAAGGGGGTTCGGTTCATATGGTGATATGGTTCTTATTCTTAATGACGGATCAAAGGTTGAAATGAAATCATTACCTCTATTCAGAGAAAAGCAAAAATTTATAGAGGAAAATATGAATAAAAGAACACAAATCCCAAATCTCAACGAAGTAGAAGGATTTGCTACTAAATCATAAATAAATTAATTACAAAAACCTTTTTTTCCTGTAAAATGAAATGTCTATTAAAATTACACTCTCTTTAATATCGTGATAGGGTTCATTTCTGAAAAACTACTTATCCCGATTCTAGATTTTTTCTACGGCTTAGTTCCTAGTTATGGTTTAGCGATTGTTGCATTAACAGTTGTAATCAGGATTGCACTTTTCCCTTTAAGCGCAGGGTCCATTAGAAGCGCAAGACGGATGAAGATTGCACAACCAGTAATGCAAAAAAAGCAAGCAGAAATAAAATCTAAGTTCTCAGGTGATCCAAAGAAACAGCAAGAAGAATTAGGAAAACTAATGAATGAGTTTGGGAGTCCTCTTGCAGGTTGTCTTCCACTGATAGTTCAAATGCCTGTTCTATTTGCATTGTTTGCGACCCTTAGAGGCTCACCATTTGCTGACGTTCCTTACAACATAAATCTTAAAGTAGTTCCTCAAGATCAAATTGCTGCTATTGATCCAAAACCTTATAAATCACCAAGACACTCTATTTTTATTACAGAAAAATCACATTTTCCAGTAATAGCTACTATTCCAAATGGAACGAAATTAGGAACAGAAGAATCAATAAAAATAAATTTGCAAACAACTAACGGTAATAGCTACTCAGAAGTTTTATCTAAATATGATAATGGATCAAAATTTCTCCCTACTTGGAAGGTATCAAAAGGATCAGAAAATCTAAAAGTTTCTCAAGATGGTACAGTAACTGCAATTAAACCAGGTGATGCAACAATTGAAGCAAAAATCCCAGGCCTAGCGGCAAAAAGTGGTTTTCTTTTTATTAAAGCTCTTGGTCAAGTTGGTTTTTATGTCGATGGTGCTATTAATTGGGATATTGCTACTCTAGTTGGTGCCTTTGGATTAACTCTTCTTCTTTCGCAAGTTTTATCTGGTCAGGGGATGCCTGCGAATCCACAGCAATCAACAGCTAACAAAATTACACCAGTCATGATTACTGGGATGTTTCTGTTTTTCCCACTACCAGCAGGAGTATTACTATATATGGTTGTTGCCAATATATTTCAAGCATTTCAGACCTTTCTACTTAATAAAGAAGCTCTCCCTGAGAATCTACAGAAAATTTTGGATCAACAATTATTGGCAAAAGATGAAGTAATAACAACAACTGCTTCAACTATCTCAGAGAAAAGACTGCCTTTTGAACCTAACAATAAAAAATAGTCTAAATCTTAAGTAATGAATTCTTGGTGTAGAAATTTAGAATTACTTATAAAGTCAAGAACCTCATTAATTTGGATAAGAACTAAAGAAGAGGAAAGATTAGAAAAGCTAATTAATTTTTCTTGTGAAAGATTAAATATTAAAAGATTCGTTTGCTGGGATTGTGTTAGCGGTATTAAAGGATTAATAAATGAAGAAGGCAAATTTTCTAATAATCCTTTAGGAGTGCTTAATTGGCTTAAGGAACAAAGTTCTGAAGTTTCAACGGTTTTATTAGTAAAAGATTTTCATAAATTTTATGATGATCCATCTATTAATAGAACTATTAAAGAACTATCTTCAGCTCTTAAGCAAACCAGTCATAATTTAATAATTAGTTCTCATCTATTTCCATCATCAGAAGAGCTAGATGAATTAATGACAATAATAAACTTACCTTTACCTGATCAAAAAGAATTGAAAAATCTAATAAAAAAAATTGCTATTAATACCAATTCAAATCTTGATGAAAAAGGTCTCAATGAACTTTCTATAGCTTCAAGTGGATTAACAGAAATAAAAGTAAAGCAAGTTACTGCAAAAGCTCTTGCTCAAAGAGGAAAAATAAGTAAAGAAGATATCAAAGATATTCTGGAAGAGAAAAAACAAGTTATAGCTAGAAGTGAAATTTTAGAATTTTTTGAAGCCAAATCAAGTCAAGATGATATTGGAGGTTTAAATGTTTTAAAAATTTGGCTTAATCAAAGATATAGGGCCTTTTCTAAAGAGGCTAGAGACTATGGACTACCTATTCCAAAAGGAGTCTTACTGGTAGGAGCGCAAGGAACAGGCAAATCACTTACTGCAAAATCAATTTCCAAAAGTTGGTCGATGCCACTTCTCAGGTTAGATGTGGGAAGACTATTTTCTAGCCTTGTTGGTTCAAGCGAGGCAAGAACGAGAGAAACGATATCGAGAGCTGAAGCCATGTCGCCTTGTATCCTTTGGATCGATGAAATAGATAAAGGCTTTGGTGGGGATGCAAGAAGTGATGGAGGGACAAGTCAAAGGGTTTTAGCAAGTTTGCTAACTTGGATGGCTGAAAAAGAATCTGCCGTATTTGTAATTGCCACCGCTAATGCTATAGATAAGCTTCCTGCTGAATTATTAAGGAAAGGGAGGTTTGATGAGATATTTTTTCTTGATTTACCAAATCCAGAAGAAAGATTAAGCATTCTTGATTTGCATTTAAAAAAAAGAAGGCCAAGTTACAGTTTTCCTCTCTCAACAATTATTGACAGAACAGAAGGATACTCAGGCGCAGAACTTGAACAAGCAGTGATAGAGGGGATGCACATTTCATTCTCTGAAAATAGAGAACTTATGGAGAAAGATTTAATAAAGGCTGTCTCTGAATTAGTTCCCTTATCCAGAACAGCTAAAGAGCAAATTGATTTGCTAAAAAAATGGTCATCTACAGGGCGGGCTCGCTCCGCCTCTTAAATAAATTTTTATTGATTTAAAAAATAAAATAAGTTAGGAATCATTAATTTAGTTAATTTTTCATCAAAAATCCCAAATAATGAATTGAGATTAACTATCTTAATTAAGGTATAAAAAAAAAAAGAGTGTTAGATCAAAAATTAATAAGAGAAAATCCAACATCTGTTGAAGAGAATTTGTCCTTAAGAGGAAAGTTATATGAAATATCCAACATACACGAATTAACTATTAAAAAAAAAGAAATTGATATAGAAATATCCGGTCTTCAATCTGAGAGTAAAAAATTAAGTAAATTAATTGGTCAAGAAATTAGCAAAACCCAAAGTAATAATTCTCTAGAACTAATAAATCTAAAGAAGAAGGGAAACGAACAAAGAATCAAAATTTCCGAATTGGAAGAGCAACAAAGAATATTAGGTAAAGAAATAAATAGTCAGATTTCAAATTTACCTAATTTCCCAAGTAACGATGCACCTATTGGAAAAGATGAAAGTAATAATGTCCAAGTAAAAACTTGGGGAGAGCCTTTGATACGAGAAAATCTTAAATCCCATTGGGAAATAGGAGAAAATCTTAATCTGTTTGACTCTATTAATTCAACAAAAATATCAAAAAGTCGTTTTATCACACTTATTGGTAATGGGGCCAGACTAGAAAGGGCATTAATAAATTTCATGCTCGATATGCATACTAAAAATGGTTATTTAGAGTTAATGCCTCCTGCTTTAGTAAATTCTGAAAGTCTTAAGGGGTCTGGACAATTACCTAAATTTTCAAATGAAAGTTTTAAGTGTTCTAATGATGATTTGTGGCTTTCTCCAACAGCTGAAGTTCCACTAACTGCATTTCATAGAAATGAGATTATTGATTCCAAGCAGTTACCTCTTAAGTATGTTGCATATAGCCCATGTTTTAGGAGAGAAGCTGGAAGTTATGGAAAGGATACTAAAGGTTTAATAAGACTTCATCAATTTAATAAGGTTGAACTATATTGGTTTTGTGATCCGAGTAAATCTTTAGAAGCTCATAAAAAGATTACTTCTGATGCCGAAAGCATTTTAAAAAAACTAAACCTACCCTACAGATTAGTAGATATCTGTACTGGTGACTTGGGCTTTTCTTCTAGTAGAACTTTTGATCTTGAAGTCTGGCTACCTAGTAGTAAATGTTATAGAGAAATTTCTAGTTGTAGCAATTGTTTGGACTTTCAAGCACGCAGATCATCAATAAGAACAAAAATTGATAAGAAAAATACATTTGTACACACCTTAAACGGTAGTGGCCTTGCTATTGGAAGAACAATGGCTGCGATTATTGAAAATGGCCAACAAAAAGATGGAAGTGTTAGGATTCCAGACTCTCTAGTACCATATTTTGGATCAAATTTTATAAAAACTGTCTAATATAAAAAAATGAATGTTTTAACTTCAATAACAGTTCTGGGATTTCTCATTTTTTTTCATGAGATGGGGCATTTTCTTGCAGCAATTTTGCAAGGTATTTATGTTGATGGATTTTCAATTGGTTTTGGACCCTCAATAATTAAGAAAAAATATAAAGATATTACTTATTCATTTAGAGCCTTTCCTTTAGGAGGTTTTGTTTCATTCCCTGATGAAGAACTAAATAATATTGACCCTAAAGATCCAAACCTCTTAAAAAATAGACCAATAATTCAAAGGGTTATTGTAATCTCTGCTGGAGTATTTGCTAACTTAATTCTTGCTTATTCTATTTTAATCATAAATGTAACTACTACAGGAATTCCTTATGATCCTGAACCGGGAATTTTAGTTTTAGCAACACAGCCTGAAAAGGCTGCTTATATAGCTGGCTTAGAACCAGGAGATAAAATTTTAAAAATAGAAGAAAGTTCCTTAGGAATTGGTGATCAAGCTGTTTCCACTTTGGTAAAAGAGATTCAAAATTCATCTGAGAACCCAATTTCAATAACAATTGAGAGGAATGGAGATTTTAAAGATTTAACTTTGATCCCAAAAAACGTTAAAGGGAAAGGGACAATTGGTGCTCAATTACAGCCTAATGTAAGAAAAGAAACAAAAAAAACAAAAAACATTTTTGTACTTTTTAAATACGTTAATAATGAGTTTTCATCACTTTTGGTAAAAACAATTCAAGGTTATAAAGGATTAATAACAAATTTCTCATCAACAGCTCAACAATTAAGCGGGCCAGTAAAAATAGTTGAAATTGGAGCTCAATTATCCCAACAAGGAGGGACAGGTATATTATTATTTGCAGCTTTAATTTCTATTAATTTAGCAGTACTAAATTCCTTGCCTTTACCATTACTTGATGGAGGGCAACTTATTTTCACATTAATTGAGGGTTTTAGAGGAAAACCTGTCCCAGTAAAGTTGCAAATGGTTGTTACTCAATCCAGTTTTTTTCTTTTAGTTGGGCTAAGTGTTCTATTAATTATTAGAGATACTAGTCAACTTTTAATCGTTCAAAAATTATTAAACCAATAAATTAATTTCAAGAATTGTTGGCTGAGCTGTTATTATAAAAATAATATTTTAAAAAATTTTCTTAAATGGCTAAAAAGTCCATGATTGCGAGAGAGGTCAAACGCAAAAAACTAGTAAAGAAATATGCTACAAAAAGGAAATCATTATTAGATGAATTTAAGGCTGCTAAAGATCCTATGGAAAGGTTAGAAATACATAGAAAGATTCAAGGTCTGCCAAGAAACTCTGCTCCAAATAGAGTTAGAAATAGATGTTGGGCAACTGGCAAGCCAAGAGGAGTGTACAGAGATTTTGGTCTTTGTAGGAATCAGTTAAGACAAAGAGCTCATAATGGAGAACTTCCAGGAGTAGTTAAATCAAGTTGGTAGTAAAAGTTCTTTTTTAAAATAAAAATTTTTACAGCTTATCTAAATAATTTACTCAATATGTCCCTATAAAGTGTAAGAATAAATTATGTATAGATTTATAATTTAAAAAGTGGAAGGACAAAATAAGTCGATCACGTTTGACGGACGAGAGATACGACTAACTACAGGACTATATGCTCCTCAGGCAAATGGATCAGTAATGATTGAGTGTGGAGACACTTCTCTATTAGTTACAGCTACAAAAACTACGAAAAAAGAAGTTTCGGACTTTCTGCCTCTAATATGTGACTATGAGGAAAAACTATATGCTGCAGGGAGAATTCCAGGTGGTTTCATGAGGAGAGAAGGCCGCCCTCCAGAAAGAGCGACTTTAATTTCAAGATTGATTGATAGGCCAATGAGGCCACTTTTCCCTTCATGGATGAGAGATGAGATACAAATAGTTGCTTCTTGCCTTTCTCTAGATGAAAGAGTTCCAGCAGATGTTCTTGCTGTTACTGGAGCTTCAATAGCCACACTACTCGGAGAGATACCATTTCATGGGCCAATGGCTGCAGTTAGAGTTGGGCTCATAGGAGATGATTTCATCTTAAACCCAAGTTATAGAGAGATAGAGAAAGGAGATTTAGACATTGTTATCGCAGGATCTCCTGACGGAATTGTCATGATTGAAGCAGGTGCTAACCAATTATCAGAGCAAGATACTATTGAAGCTATAGATTTTGGATATGAGGCGGTTACCGAGCTTATTAAATCTCAAGAAGATTTGCTAAAAGAATTAGGAATAAAGCAGATTAAACCATCTACTCCTGAAGAAGACAAAACATTAACCTCATACTTAGAAAAAAATTGTTCAAAAGCTATAGACCTTGTTCTAAAGAAATTTGATCAATCAAAAGAAGAAAGGGATCTTGAACTTGAAAAGATAAAACTTGAAGTTCAAGACAAAATTGGATCTTTGAAAGATGATAACCAATTAAAAATCTTATTATCAGAAAACGACAAGTTAATGGGTTCTGACTTTAAGAAATTAACAAAAAAACTAATGAGGTCACAAATTATTAATGACGGGAAAAGAGTCGATGGCCGCGAATTAGATGAAGTCAGAAAGATTTCAGCATCTGCAGGAATACTTCCAAAAAGAGTTCATGGTTCTGCATTATTTCAAAGAGGTTTGACTCAAGTCTTATCAACAACAACTTTAGGAACTCCAAGTGACGCTCAGGAAATGGATGACCTTAATCCAAGTACTGAAAAAACTTATCTGCATCACTATAATTTCCCACCATATTCAGTTGGGGAAACTAGACCCATGAGAACCCCTGGCAGAAGAGAAATTGGCCATGGAGCTTTAGCTGAGAGAGCAATAATTCCTGTACTTCCAGGAAAAGAAACATTTCCATATGTGTTAAGGGTTGTTAGCGAAGTTTTAAGTTCGAACGGATCAACTTCTATGGGTTCTGTATGTGGAAGTACACTTTCTTTATTAGATGCAGGAGTTCCTTTAAAAGCCCTTGTCAGTGGTACCGCCATGGGGTTAATCAAAGAAGGTAAAGAGGTACGAATTCTTACAGATATTCAAGGCATCGAGGACTTCCTTGGGGATATGGACTTTAAAGTTGCTGGTACTGAAAAGGGAATAACAGCATTACAAATGGATATGAAAATTACAGGTCTGTCCGTTTCTGTTATTTCTGATGCAATCAAAAAAGCTCGCCCTGCAAGACTACATATCTTAGAAAAAATGCAAGAGGCAATAGATAAACCCCAAGAATCATTATCTCCTCATGCGCCAAGACTCTTAAGCTTTAGGATTGATCCAGAGCTAATAGGGACAGTCATTGGACCAGGCGGAAGAACCATTAAAGGAATTACCGAAAGAACAAATACAAAAATCGATATTGAAGATGGAGGGATTGTTACCATCGCATCACATGATGGCGCTGCTGCTGAAGAAGCTCAGAAGATAATAGAAGGATTAACTAGAAAAGTCCACGAAGGTGAAATCTTCACAGGAGTTGTAACTCGAATAATTCCGATTGGCGCATTTGTTGAAATTCTCCCTGGTAAAGAGGGAATGGTTCACATATCCCAACTATCTGAAGCTAGAGTAGAGAGGGTTGAAGATGTTGTAAGGCAAGGTGATGATGTAACTGTAAGGGTTCGCGAAATTGACAGTAGAGGAAGGATCAATCTTACTTTGAGGGGAGTTTCACAAAATGCTGGCATGCCATATCCCGAGCCAACGCCTACCCCAGTAGCACCTTTAAACTAATACTCTAAGGATAAATATTATATTCTTCAATAATTGCTTTTACTTCAGAGCAGATTCTTTTATGATTCTCCTTATTATTAGAGGCAATTATTATTCCTGAATGTTTTAGATCAGTTCTACCATAAACCAAATCTTCATTATCAACATTAGTTATTGATCCCCCAGCCGCTTTTAAAATAGCTTCTGGTGCAGCAAAATCCCAATCTTTTGGAGCAGTTTTGCCTGGCAAACTCAATGCAATATAAATATCACTATCTCCTCTAATAATTGAAGCGACTTTGCAACCAATACTACCCATTACAATAGTTTTCTTAAAATTAATCTTTTCAATTAAATCCTTTAATTTTTCATTCTTGTGGTTTTTACTTGTAACTATAGTCATTTCTTTGAGTATATTTGTATCAGACAAATTTTGCTTTCGAATATTTCCGTCTCTGTTCTCACACCAAAGTTTTTCTGCAAAAGAAATCCATAATTCATCTTTTTCGGGGATAAGCACAACACCAATATATGGCTTTCGTTTATAGTTCAAGGCTAAATGCATTGCATAATTTTGCGTTCCTTGAATAAAATCTTTAGTTCCGTCTAGAGGATCAAGAACCCAAAGCCAGTCAACGTTATTGGAAAAATTAGATTCTATTTTGAAATTTTCTTCGCTCAAGATATCCCAATTTGTATCTTGATATTTTTGGTTTATTCTGTTAATAATTAATTCGTTTACTTCTAAATCAGCTAATGTTACTGGGTCATTATTATTTTTATTTTTAAGAATTTCATTTTTTTGATCTAAATTTTTAATACTATTGGCATAGTACAACAAGATATCTGCAGCTTCCCAACTAAAAATTCTCAGATTATCTATTAGATTATTAATTTCTACTCCGGAAGGTAATTTAATCACTTAATGAAAAATATTTCCCTATTATCTCATAGAAAAGAAGAACCTGAGGAAGGAATTTTATATTTGGTTGGCACACCAATTGGGAATTTAAATGATATTTCCCCTAGAGCAATTAATATTCTTGCAAAGGTCTCTCTAATTGCTTGCGAAGATACAAGACAAACCAGAAAAATAATGAATAAATTTAGTATTTCTAATAATTTAGTAAGTTTTAATAAAGAAAATTCTTTAAAAAAAATTCCGAAATTAATTAATGATCTAAAAGCGGGCAAGTCAATCGCGCTTGTTAGTGATGCAGGAATGCCAGGAATCTGTGACCCTGGGGAAAGAATAGTCAGTCAAGTCAAATCTCAGGGATATGATGTTATTTGTATACCAGGTGCCTGTGCTGCAATAACAGCTCTCGTATCAAGTGGAATGCCATCTTCTAAATTTATATTCGAAGGTTTCCTTCCCAAGAAAAAAGTTGATAGAGAAAAAATTCTTTTGGAAATTAGTAAAAATGAAAAAACAACTATAGTTTATGAATCTCCCCATCGTCTTATGAAATTGTTGAGAGAATTATTATATTTCTGTGGAGGTGAAAGAGAAATTCTTGTAGCAAGAGAATTAACTAAAAAATTTGAGGAACATGTTGGTAACAGGATTGAAAGTACAATAGATTTTTTTAAAAACAAAGAGGTAATTGGTGAAATAACTATAGTAATAAGAGGTATTAAAAAAGATAAGAATGAAGAGATTAATAAGTCAGATTTAAAAAAGGATCTAAATGAATTAGTTAAGGCAGGTTTAAGTTTATCGGCAGCTTCAAAGTATTTAGCAAAAAAATATGGCATCAAAAAAAGCATAATTTATAATTTAAATTAGATTTCACAAAAATTAAATATATGTCATTGATAATAAAAAAAATAATTCTTGCAACTACTTTCAATTCTTGCTTATTCCTATTGTTAATAGTTGGGATTCAAAATAGCTCTAATAAAAGTAAGGTTAACTTTTTAATAAACGAGACGGTTAAATTACCAATAAGTTTTATTGTTGGAGCAAGTTTTATCAGCGGTTCTTTAATAGGAAGTTTTTTTAACCTTAATTTAAACAAGAAAAATTAATAGTTTAAAGAGCTATAAGTTTCTCATCACTTACAATCCTGGATATCCCTCTTGAAATTAGTATAGGAGAGACAATTCTAAATACATCTGTATTAGGAACCTTAATAACTTTTTGTTCCTTACTACAAGCTCTTTTTGCTAATTTTAAATCGAAATATATTTCTATTGTTTTTCTCTGTAAGTCCTCATTGGGAAGGAATTCCCATTCTGGATAATCTTTCAATAATTTAATTTCTAATTCAATATTTTTATGAACAATCATATAAACAGTATTAGGAAAATCAATTTCCTGTATAGGTATGGATGACAATTCTTTGCGAGGAACATTTTCTATTTCGAAATGCAAAGGAGAAATTTCAACAAATTCTGTATTTGAGAAATTATTATCTTCAGATTGATTAGCATCAAAAGTTTTTTCATCGCTAAATTCATTTTTAGAAATTTTCTTTGTCAATTCAAGATTATTTTTTTTATTTTTACCCTTTTCTAATAAAGTATTTAACTCATGAAAATCTTTATTCTTTTCGAGTAATTCCTTATATATTATTTCCCCAAGATTTTTCTTCAAGTTTCTAGTTATTGTTAATATTGAACAATGAAATTCTTCCGATAAAGCTTCAATAGTTTTACCATTTTTAAAATATTCGGCTATTTCACTTTTTTGTTTTTCTGTAAGTCTTTTAGCCAAATTTAATTGTTATATTCAATCCCAATTTTACAATAATTCAGAGAAAAAAATAGATATCATTATAAAAATGATTTTATAAATATATAGTATTTCTTTTTGATAATTTACTTGTTGAGAGTGCTGGGCTGTTTTAAAATAAAAAGGTTATTTAGTTTATTTATACAGAGGCCGGTCAAAAAAGGTGGAATTTCATCTATGGGAACTGCTCTCAAAGATAAAACCAAAGAACTTCTAGCTTCCTTAGCTCAGCTGGATAGAGCAACTGCCTTCTAAGCAGTGGGCCGCAGGTTCGAATCCTGCAGGAAGCGTAAATTGAACTTTTTTTAAAACAGCTCTAACATGAACAATCCTCAAAATGACTCAATGAAATTCTCATCATGAACATTATTGTTATTATTCAGTAGATAAATATTTTTTTTGAAAACTATATTAAATTTCAAAACTGGAAATTTTCTTTTTCGAACAGGTATCTTTTTATTAGTTTCTGCTCCTATATTTTCTTCATTTCTATTCCTTTTTTCGATATTTATATCCTCTTATAAAAATTACAAAAATTTCTTACTTGATAAATGGAACTATCCATTCTTTTTAGCAAGTCTTTTTCTAATAATTTCAGTATCCATATCAAGTTTAGATCCTTTCTCTAATAAAATTGAAGGCTGGAGCAATTATTTAAACTGGGTAAGTCTTTTTAATTGGCTTCCATTGTTTTTTTGCATATGGGCATTCAAACCTTACTTATGTTCTTCAAAATCAAGAAAAATAATTTTGTTACTTTTACTCAGTGGCTCGGTTCCTCTCATAATTTCAGGTTTTCTTCAGGTCTTTTTTGATATGCATGGGCCCTTCAATATTTTTAATGGATTAATAATATGGTTCCAAAGAGAAGGTGAACCTGGTCTTACTGGACTATTCAATAATAGAAATTACGCAAGTTTATGGTTCACAATATTGTGGCCTATTTGTTTGGCTATATTGTCTCAACGAAAAAATGGATCAAAATTTTACATTTATATTTTTAGTATTTTAATAATTTCTTCTATTTATTTGACATTTTCTCGAAATGGATTAATTAATCTATTTTTATCTTCTTTCATATTCTTAAAAGCTTCTTTATCAATTTGGATATTTCTTTTTTTAATTTTATTGATAACTTTATTAATAGCTGCCGTAACAAATATTTTTCCTATAAGTCTTAAAGAATTTGCAATAAGTATTTTACCCTCAGAGGTAATAGGAAGATTTTCAATATTCGAAAATCTTGAGGTTTTCACTTCTAATGCAAGATTCTCAATTTGGCTAAGCGCGTTGGAGTTTATAAAAGAAAGACCTTTCCTAGGCTGGGGAGCAGCAAGTTTTCCTATTCTATATGAAACACAACATGATATATGCTGTTATAAATCATATCTTCAATGGTATGGTCATACGCACAATATTCAACTTGAAATGGCTTTAAATTATGGTCTACCTTTTTCATTATTAATAAATACAATATTAATTTTTGTTTTTTATAAATCTTTTAAGAAAATTTTCCTCTTCAAAAGAAAAGATAAGAATCTTGAAGAAATAAACTTAAACAAGTTTGAAAAAGCATGGTGGACATCATCCTTTACTTTCTTTTTCAGTCAATTATTTGATATACAGTATTACGACCTGAGACTAAATATTATTTTTTGGATATTTATATCCGGATTAATAGTTAAGATTCAAGAACCTGTTAAAAAAGCTAAGAATTTACAAGAAATTTAGAATATTTATAAATATTTCTTTAATTAAAAAGATATTGAAATTATGAATATTTAGTAAATACCTTCTATTTTTTTTTATCTTAAACATAATAAAAGAAAATTTATATTAATATTTTTTATTTATATATTAAAAAATAAATTAATTATGAAAAGTTTAATTTGATTTTTTTAAAATAATATGGGCGGAAGTAGCTTTCCAAGATGAATTAAGATTTTTGTAAGAATCCAAGATCTGGGTTGGAATATTTTTTTCGGCAAAAAACAAATCATCCTTAATTGTTCTAAATCCTATCTTTTTAAAAATATCTATATATTCATAATGTCTTAAACGATTTTGAAAGTGGATTTTATGATTATATCTTTTCCATTGATGGTGCGAAAACTTTAAGAAATTCAATAATGAAATATTATTGTCTGTATGAGCATAATGATCTGAGTAATCAATTATTAAAGAAACTATACCTTCATCTTTTAATTTCTTATAAAGTTCAGAAAAGATCAAAATAATATCAAACTTAGGTATATGCTCAAGAGTATTTGTAGAAATGCATGCGTCTATGGACCTATCAGATAAATGTATTTTAGTTGCATCATATGGAGCTATATAATAAATACCATATGCCTCTAAATCATTTTGATTTTTTATCTTAATGCTTGATCTTAACTTTTTCGTTTCTAATAGTTTTTGACGTTCATAATCAACCAATTCGAAGTCAAGCATTGGATATAAATCAACAACAAATTGCCTTTTAACAAAATTACTTAAATATAGATTCTGGGCTAAAGATTTTCCTGCCCCAAATTCAAAAACAACATTTTTAGTTTTATATTTATTTAATGCATCTTTATGCATTTCCCAGTCTGAAGAATATAGTAATGAATTTATTCTTGAGCGCTTCGTTATATATTTTTGTAAAAAATAAAGTAATTTTTGTAGACACAGATAATCAATAAAAATAAAGATTAAAGATTTAATTTTCCAAGGTATATTATATTTACTTTTAGTTCTCTTAAGTCTCATTTAAAAAATATTTAATTTATCAATAATATAAGATCATCAAATATATTTTTTGAATTTACAAGTAATTTGAATTTAATTTTAAACTTCATTCTCCAAATTAATATTAATAAATTAATTAATTTCTTAATTATTTTGGGTAAATTAACTCTTTCCAAATAATGAAAACGTATTCAAACTATAAAACATAATTAAGGAATAAGTTAATGAAATAATAATTTGTTATGCTCCATAAAAAATAAAATTTACAAAGATAATCAATTTAAATATAAAAATTAGATTAATCAAAATTCTTAAATATCAAATAATATTTACTTTAAAGGTGATTTATAAAAAAATTCAGAAGGAAATCATATTATTATCTTTTATAAACAAATTTGATATTTATAGTAAAGTAGATTATTAATTTTGCTCAATGTTTAAAAAAATTATCAAATCATTTATACCCCCTATTATTCATTATTTAAATTTAAAGATTTTTTCAAGTAAAAAACATTCGCTTTTCGATGGAGATGATTTTCTTTTTAAAAAATCAATAGAGGGTATAAAAATTTATGGAGAGTATGGTTGTGGACTATCTTCAAAATGGGTGCTTAGCAATACTTCTTCTAAAGTTATATCAGTTGATTCTTCTAAAGAATGGGTGAAAAAAGTAAAAAAAGAAAATAAAAAGCATCAGTCCAGACTGTTGATAAATCATGTTGATTTAGGAAGAGTTGGTAGTTGGGGAAGGCCAATAAGCTATGAAAAGAGCTATAAATTTTCAGATTATACAGACTATATTTGGAAACAGCCAGAAAAGCCAAAGATAGTATTAATTGATGGAAGATTTAGGGTCTGTTGTTTTCTTACTTCATTAAAATTTGCAGAAGCTGGTACAAAAATAATCTTTGATGATTATGTAAACCGACCCTATTATCATTTTATTGAAAAATATGTTTCACGTATTAATCAATGCGGCAGACAATGTTTATTTATAGTTCCTTCAAAAAGTAAAATAGATATTGATTCACTTAATAAAGACATTGATGCTTTCAGATACGTTATGGATTGAGATTGATCAAGAAATATAATTTAACTAAAAATAAATAATTAATTTGATTAAAAAATATTGGATAAATTTTTATTGGGATTAATACAGATTTGTATAAAGTTGTTTTCAAATAAAAAGGGATAAGGCTCTAATTACAAATAATTGGCGAAACTTTATAACATCAAAAAGGAATTCCATAACTTTTGAGTATTAATTTTTTTTCAAATCATAAATGATGTTATAAAATTAAAAACATGAATTATGTTTTTTGGAGAAAAAAGATATCTTTAATAATTTTTTTAAATAAAGTAAGAAATTTAATTATTTATTGATATGTGGTATCGAATAGTAATGTTAAGTTCATTAATTGGACGCGTATTAACTGTAGGCATTTTAACCAAATTTAATTATTTGGAAACAGCGGGAGCGTTGGCTTTATTATTTACAACTAGTACTTTATTTAATAATGCTCTACCTCCCCTACATAAAGAAATATATATCAAAGCTGTCAAAAATAAGGTTTATAATTTCAGGGAAATTTTTATAAATTATTTTTACCCCCTTTTCTTAATTTTATTATTTTCATCATTTATAGTCTGCATATTAATTAGAAATTTTTTAGATCAATTTGAAACTTCTTTTTTATTAAATTTATTAATCTTTTTTTACTTATTTTCTGAAAAAATATTCGATGAGTTTCATAGATATTCTCTTACTTTTAAGAAGTATTTTCCATGGAATATCATTGGCATTTGGAGAAATCCAGTAAACAACATAATCTTTTTTACCTTAATAATTTCAGGTAAATATTCAGAGCAATACATTTTTAATTTTATTTTAATGATGTTACCTATTTCCACTCTAAGTCCATTCTTGTTAATAATAAAACCATTTAAAATATGGAAATCTTTAAATTATTATTATAAGTTAATTAAAAATTCAAGCTTCAAATTACCAATAAATCCACCACTTCTCAAAGCTTGGTTAATTTCATTGTCAATGCTTTTACCAACCTATAGCGAAAGGATTGCATCTTTAACAGCAGGGTCAAAAGAAACTAGTAAGATGTATATTGCAGTTGCAATATTCCAATTAATAACATTTATTATAGATTTTCAAATTCTTTCAAATAAAAAAGCTGAAATAATAAAAAACAAGACATTAAAACAACTTTTGAAAAATTCTAAGATATTTTTATTCTCTTTTTTTATAATCACATTTGTATGCTTGGGATATGCTTTTTTAAACATTTCCGATGGATTATACAATAATCTCACAAGTATATTTACGTTAATAATTTTAGGATTAAGTATAGTGCTGAATTCTCTTTCCTTAATCCAAGAACAAAGAATTTTTTGGGCAAAAAGATATAAAGCAATTTTCATAGAAATGTTAATAATTTCATCTTTATTATTATTTTCTTTTATCTTCTTACGCTTTAATACTCTTATATTATCTATTGGTATAATTTCCGCAAATATAGCTAGATTCACAATCTCAACTAAAATTGCGAATGAATATTAAAAACTTTTAAGTCATTAATCCCAGCTATTTCATATTATAAAGTCTAATTTAAAGTACAAATTATTAACTAACTTTATTTTATAAGTGATAAAAAAATCGGATTTTGAAATTGAACGTGAAAGATATTCAAAAAGGGCGAAAATAAATAAACAGAATTCAAAAAATTCCCAATTAAAAAAAAGAAAGAATAATTTAATAGATGCACCCTATATTGAAATTTATTTTAAATCCCTTATTAGAAATTCAAAAAAAGGATTTAAAATTTTAGAAATTTGCTGTGGTGAAGGTGAAAGTAGTTTACCAATTTTAGAAAATTATCAAGATATAACATTTGCAGATATATCAAAAAATTCACTTGATGTTATTAAAAAAAACTGTAGTTCTTTTTCAACAAAATCTATTAGTTTTAAGGAATGTAATATGGAATTCCTTCCCTTTGATAATGATATATTTGATATTGTTGCATGTGCAGGAGGTCTAAGTTACGGAAACAATAAATTAGTTTTAAATGAAATCCATAGAGTTTTAAAACCAAATGGAATTTTTATAGGTATTGATTCCCTAAATGAAAATCCTATTTATAAATTAAATAGATACATTCATTATTTAAAGGGAAATAGAACAAGAAGTACTTTAAAAAGAATGCCAGATATGAAATTACTAGAAGATTATAAGCGTAAATTTGGGATTACAAAAATAAACTTTTCAGGAAAATTAATTTGGATGTTCTATCCCTTATCAAAAATAATCGGTTATAAAAAAACTAAGATTTTATCTGATCTTTTTGATAAAAACCTACCAAAATGGATGTCCTTTAAATTTATTATTGAAGCAAAAAAGATATATAGATAAATACATTATCTATATTAATAAAATGATTTTTTTAAAAAATAATCCTACAATATATAATTAATAATAGTTTTTTTTTGTTTTGAAAAATATCCCTTTTTGCGACTACAAAAAACTTTACCTTAATCATAGAGAAAATTATTTACAAATAATTGATGAAGTTGCAAGCAATGGCGGATTTATCATGCAACAAGCAAAAAAAGATTTTGAGAAGGAACTATCGGAATTTACAGGTTGTAATCATGCAATAGGAGTAGGAAATTGCACCGATGGTCTAGAAATAATTTGGCAATCGATAGGACTAAGGCCTGGTGATGAAGTAATTTGCTCTTCACATACTTTTATAGCTACAGCATCATCTATAGTCATGGCTGGAGGAGTCCCCAAACCTGTTGAAATAGGGGATGATAATTTAATATGTACAGAAGCAATTTCGGATGCAATTAATTCGAGAACAGTCGGAATAATGCCAACCCAACTTAATGGGAGAATATGTGATATGGATAAGATTATTAATATAGCTAATAAACATAAATTATTTGTTGTGGAAGACGCTGCTCAAGCTTTAGGCGCAAGATACAAGGGGAAACATGCAGGGACATTTGGGATTGCTGGTGCTATTAGTTTTTATCCAGCTAAGGTTATGGGATGTTTTGGAGATGGAGGCGCCTTGGTAACAAATAATTATGATATTTTTAATAGATCTCATCAGCTTCATGATCAAGGAAGAGATGTCAATGGAGATCTAAAGTCATGGGGTAGAAATAGTAGATTAGATAATATTCAGGCTGCAATACTTTCATATCAACTGCAGAAATATCCTGCAGTAATTCAAAGAAGAAGAGAAATCGCTGCCTATTATCACAATAGATTATCTCAATTAAACGAGCTTAAGCTTCCACCACCGCCACTTGAGGACGCAGATAATTTTGATATTTTTCAAAACTACGAATTTATGGCGGATAATAGAGATGAATTAAAGAAATATCTAGAAGAAAATGGTATCAAAACTTTAATTCAGTGGAATGGTAAAGGGATACATCAATGGGAATCATTAGGATTTACAGTTAAATTGCCTAAAGTAGAAGATTTCTTCAAAAAATGCATAATGATACCAATATGGGATTATTTAATGGATGAAGAAGTAAGTTACATAGCTGATAAAATTATTTCTTTTTATCGAAAATGATTTTTACTCATTCATTCAAAAAACGTATATTTGATATTATTTTTAGTTTTATAGGATTAGTACTTGTAATACCATTAATAATTCCCTTTATATTTTTAATTTGGTTACAAGACTTTGAGAACCCTTTTTACATAGCTGATAGGGTTGGTTTAAATTTTAAGAAATTTAAAATAATAAAACTTAGATCTATGATAGTAAAAGCGGATAAATCAAAAGTAGATTCTACAAGTGCAAATGATCCAAGAATAACAAAAGTTGGAGCGATTATAAGAAAACTGAAATTAGACGAATTAACTCAGCTTTTTAATGTTTTCAAAGGGGAAATGTCATTTGTAGGACCCAGGCCTAATGTTGAGAGAGAAACAAATTTATATAGCAATAAAGAAAAAGAGCTCCTAAAAGTTAAACCTGGGATAACAGATTTTGCTTCTATAGTATTTTCTGATGAATCAGAAATTTTAAAAGATCACCAAAACCCGGATATTGCATATAATCAGTTGATTAGACCAAGAAAAAATTTCTTAGCACTAACTTACATTAAAAATAAATCAATCATATTAGATTTAAAAATAATACTCCTTACAATTTTCGCTTTTATTAATAAAAGAAAAACTCTAAGTCTGATTATAAGAATACTTAGAAGTTACGAAACTCCAGAAGAAATTATTGAAATGGCAAGAAGGAATAATAAATTAACCCCCATGGCTCCTCCAGGTTTAAAAGATATTATCTATTCAAGGGAAATTTAGTTAATTAAATATAAAAGGTTCAATGCATAATATTCAAAAATGGTATGAATCATTTATAAATTTAATAATATTTTCTTCATTAGGATAATAATCTTTCTCATGAACCTCACTTGAAGGAGCAGGACAATCAGGGAGAGTGATTCTTCTCGGAGGGTCAATTAGAGTATTTGTTGGAATATGCTCAACAATTGAAGTTATTACTTCAGAAGCCATTCCACATGTTTTCCAACCTGAGTCTATTACTAGTAATCTTTTTGTTTTTAATACAGAATTTAATATATTTTCTGACTTAAAAGGATTTAAAACTCTTAAATCGAAAACTTCAGCGCCTATTCCATCAGAATCGAGTTTTGTCGAGGCCTTTAATGCAAGATTTGTTGAATAACCAGATCCAACAATAGTGATTTGATCTCCATTCTTCAAACATTTAGGAGTTATAAACTTTAATGGTGTTTCTTTAATAGGTTTTAAATTAGCCGTCTGCTCATATAACCATCTATCGTCTATATAAATTACAGGATCTGGGCATAAAACTGAGGCTATGAGTAGATCTCTTGCATCCTCGACTGTAGAAGGCATGACTACTCGAATTCCTGGAATATGAGCGAACCAACTATGTAAAGCTTGCGAGTGTTGTGCGCCTTGAGACCCACCTCTATTAATAATGGACCTTATCGTAACTGGTGCATTTAATTGTCCACCAAACATATATGACCATTTAGCGGCTTGATTTACAATTGAATCCATGGCATAAAGCATGAAATCCATTCTAGGATGAACTATTATTGGCTTCATCCCACAAATAGAAGCTCCAACCGCAGCACCAGTGCAGGCAGATTCGGATACTGGGGTATCAATTATTCTGTCCTTGCCATATTTTTTATCTAAATTTTTCATAGTATTTCCGACGTACCAAGGGCTCCATAAACCTTGACCTAAAACAAAGACTTCTGGATAATTTCTTAATAAGTAATCAAAGCCACTTAAAATAGCGTCAGAATATGTTGTCTTAATCATATTTAAAAACATTATCTAAAAGTGATTTTCTATCAGGGAAATCATCTTTTAAAGCTTTTTCCCAATTTTCATCGATCAACTCATCAACTTTTGAATCTAAAGTATTCTGATTTTCTATTGTCCAAATTTTATTATTAATCATTGCATCACTCAACCTCTTAATTGGATCTCTTTTTTTCCAATTTAATAAATCTTTTTTTGACCTAGCAACACCTACATCAATATCTTCCCTCCAATCAACATGACCGAACCATCTATAGGTAATTGCTTCTATTAAATAAGGTTCAGGTTTTAATCTCATCCTTCTTATGAATTCTGATGATGTTCTATAAATTTCCAAAACATCATTACCATCAACTAGTTTAGTTTCTATTTCATGAGCTTTAGCAAATCTATTAATAGTATTTAAAGGTTGTCTTAAGCTCATATGCATATGGCTTGAAAACAAATTATTTTCTACAACAAATAAAATAGGAATATTTGAAACTCTTGCAAAATTTAGTGACTCATGAAATACACCTTCTTCAGTAGCTCCATCTCCCAAATAAGAAATTGCAATATCTCCAGATTTTTGTAATTTGGATGCTAATCCTGCACCTAGAGCTAAGGGTACTGTTCCTGTAACTATTGGGACAGATCCCAAAAAACCTTTTGATTTGCTGGCAAGATGCATCGAACCTCCCATACCAGCGGAAAATCCTGTATTTCTCCCCAAAACTTCAGCGAATAGCTTATGTAAATCATTATCTACTCCTAAAATATGAGAATGGGATCTATGTGCACCGAAAATACGATCTGTATTTCTTAAATTTTTAGAAACACCTACTGCTATAGCTTCTTGGCCTACACCTAAATGAACTGGCCCCTTGATTAAACCATTTTTTTTTGCTTCTGCAATCTTTATTTCTGCTGCTCTTATAACACTCATTGACATAAGGAAATCTTCCAAAAAAGAATGTTCAATTTGAGATATATTCAGTTTTGAAAAAATATAATTAGGATCGTAAAGAACTCTTTCCTCAACATCTTTATTTATAGAAATAATTTTTACCTCCTTTCAATAAAATTAAGTGTAAAGATATTTATATATATAATTTAAACATATTAATTTTTTTAAAATTGGGAAACAAATATTAATAAGTTTATTTATTGATTATTAGTTATCTGTTCAAGTTTATTTACTAATTGATCATAAACTATTTCAAAGTTGTACTTTGTTTTAAATAATCTCAAAGCATTTTCAGACCTTAGTTTTATTTTATTAGGAGATTCAATTATATCTATAATAATTCGAACCAAAGTTGATGAACTTTTAGGAGGATAATTCCATCCTATTTCATACTTATTAATCAATTCATAAGGAAATCCCTCTAAAGGAGAAAGTATTGGTAAACCTAACGACATATAGTCAATATATTTATTAACTAAATTTAATTCATAGTTTTTTATATTTTTGTAGGGAGCTAAGGCTAGATGACAATTTAAAGAAATGTCTATTGCTTCTTTCCTATTTATCCAGCCTAGAAAATAAACATTTTCAATATGATTAAAAATATCTTTTATGTAATTTTCGCTTCCTCCTCTTCCCGCTATAAATAATTTGATCTTTATTTTCTTATTGTTAAGAATTTGAATACTTTTTTTAATTGTTTCAAAATCATATACAGACATTAATGAACCAATAAACAAAATATTTAAACATTCTTTGGGATCTGATTTAATTAGATCAAGTTTTATCCTTTCCTCTTCTTTTGGAGGCACAATAGGAGAAGGGAAAGTCCTTGGATCTTGATTCTTGAGAATCTTTGACAAAAATTTATTTTGATAATTATTTTTGAAATATTTAGCAATTAATTCTGTTGGGCCAGTAATAAAGTCAGTCAAAGATGCTATTAAAATAGAATAAATTCTATAAGGCAAAAATAAAAACTTAATAAATTCCTTTTTTACTGGATTAATATTTTCTTTATCCCAAAAAATATCTGGCCAAAGATCTTTCACATCTATAACAATTGGTATTGATTTCAAAAAAGAATAGCAAATTGATATTAAAGACCATTCTATTGGAGGAAAACCCACAAACATAATATCTGGTTTCTCGTCCCTACTTAAAAGGTTAATTAGTAAGTTAAAAGAAAGAATATGGTGATCAAATAATCTTCTAACACTAATATTAGATTTATATCCTGGAGAATCAACAAGAGTTTCTTTTATTCCAGTTATATTATTTTTTTTAATATTTTTTCTAAATCTCTTTTCTTGATGAAAAAATCTCGTTGAAATAATTTCTACTTTATGGCCCCTTGAAACTAACGCTTTACTTAAATTAATAGCTCGCATTGGTCTTAATTGGTTACCATCACAATTTAAAGGTTCCCCAGTTTGAAGTATCCAAACAAGCATTAATCTTTTTTTTTAACTTATTATTTTAATTCTAATAGGACTTTTGTTATTAAAAAAAGATTTATTTTTTTTTATCAAAATAGTTTGATTTTTATGTGACTTACTTATAAGTAAAATGATTTACCAAAATTTATATAAAGACATGATTATTATCACAAAGACTATCTAGTACTAGAATATAAAGTATATTTTTAAATTAAAAAAAATAACCTTAAGTATGTATATATTAAGATCAATATGAAAATAAATAATTTACTTGAAAAGATCTATAGTTTTCCAAGATTTTCAAGAATTTTATTACTTATATCTATTGATATTTTAATAATTTATTTTTCTGTTAATATTACATTTAATTTTGATCATAATAATTCAAACCTTATCAAATTGCTTTTTATAAGCTTAAGTTTTTTTTCTACTTTAACTAATTTCTTTTCTGGATTTTATTTAAACATTACTCGATTTATTGGTAGTCAAACATATTATAAATTTGCAAAAATAAATTTAATTGTGATTTTTTTAATATATTTTATCAGTAAATTTTTTAATTTTAGATTACTAAATATTTTCAGTTTTTTTAAACTTTACATAATTTCAACATCCTTAATTTTTTGTATAAGAATCTTTATAAGAGATTTAGTAATGAAATACTCAAAAAATAAAAATATTAATAATTCAATAGCAATATACGGTGCAGGTGCTGCTGGAACTCAGCTATTAGCTTCCCTAAAACTCTCAAGATTAAATATAATTGCTTTTTTTGATGATAATCCTAAGTTATGGGGTACAAAAATTAACGAAGTCAAGATTTATCCTCCACATCAAATTTACAAATTTAAAGACAATTTAAAACAAATACTTTTAGCTATTCCCTCCATCAAAATTTCGAGAAAAAGAACAATAATTAAAATTTTGCAGAATCTAGAATTACCAATTTTGGATATGCCTTCAATAGATGAAATCACAAAAGGAAAAACTAAGATTGATGCACTTAGGCCAATACCAATTGAAGAACTTTTAGGAAGAGAAGTGATTGAAGCACAAAGTGATTTAATGAAATTAGCTATTAAAAACAAAACAATTTTAATAACTGGTGCTGGTGGGTCTATTGGCAGTGAATTATGTAGGCAGGTAATTCAGCATATGCCTAAGAAAATTGTACTTTTGGAAATAAGCGAAGAAAATCTTTACAAAATCAATGAAGAACTTTTACAAATAAATATAGACAAAATAGAAATGATATCTGTCTTAGGTTCAAGTTCTAATTACAAATTGGTTAGTAAAACTATTAAAGATAATAATATTGATATTATTTTTCATGCAGCTGCTTATAAGCATGTCCCTATAGTAGAGTTAAATCCAATAGAAGGTATTAAAAATAATATATTCTCAACAGTTGCAGTATGCGAGGCATCAGTTGAAAACCATATTGAAAAACTAATTTTAATATCAACTGATAAATCTGTTAGACCTACAAATATCATGGGAGCATCAAAACGAGTCGCAGAATTAGTTGTTCAAGCCTATGCAGAAAAAGAGTCTACTAAATTCAATAAAAATAGTAATTACAAAAAAACATTTTTTTCAATGGTTAGGTTTGGGAATGTGCTCGGATCTTCAGGATCTGTAGTCTTAAAATTTAAAGAACAAATAAAATCTGGTGGTCCTATTACCTTAACTGACCCCAACATAATTAGATATTTCATGACAATAAAAGAAGCCGCTCAACTTGTTATTCAATCATCAGTCCTTTCTAAAGGCGGGGATATCTTTTTATTAGATATGGGTGATCCAGTAAAAATATATGATCTTGCGAAACAAATGGTCAACCTTAGCGGCCTATCCATAAAAAACAAAAATAATTTAGAAGGTGACATTGAAATTATTTCTACTGGATTAAGACCAGGTGAAAAATTGTATGAAGAATTACTAATTGATGCAGAGGCAGAAAAAACTGATCATCCTTTGATATTTAGAGCAAGAGAAAATTTTATAATCATGGATGAAATTTTTCCAAAATTAAAAAATTTAAAAAAAAATATTGACGAAAGGAACAAAGATCAAACCTTGAAGATATTAAGTGAATTAGTTAAAGAGTGGGAAAACCAAAATAAAATAAATTAATATATCAGATTTTCATTTTCTTTATTTTTTACTAATGAAATTTCTTTCCAAGAATAATCCTAATTACTAATTTGAATAAAAAAAACACAAAAATAAATCCTAAATTTTTACTTTTCCTTCCGCTACTATTTTATTTTGGCAAAAGAAGTCTCATTGCTTATGATGAAGGATTTTATGCTTTGCAGGCTAGGTGGATAATTGAAAAATCGAATTGGATTGGTCCTATTTGGTGGGATGAAGTGATTTCGGATAGGACAATTGGAATACAGTTTTTAATTGCCCTATCAAAAAAATTTTTTGGAGATTCATTATTTGTAATTTATATACCAATTATATTTGCTGCTATTTTAATGATTTATTGTACATATCAATTACATAAAGAATTCATAAAAGATAAAAATGAAATTTATTCATCATTAATTTTATCCACAACATTTTTATGGATAAATTATGCACACATGGCGACTCAAGATATGGTTTTTTCTTCATTAGTATCATTAGGTTTAATATCTACAATAAAAGCCTATAAAACTAATAATAAAAATCAAATATTACTCTCAGGATCATGGATAGGTATTGCTGTTATGATGAAAACTTATTTAACAGCAATACCTTTATTAGGAATATTTCCTTTTCTTATTAGATCAAAATTAATTTACAAACGCAATTTTTGGATTGGTACTATTTTAGGGTTCTTACCTTTTGCTTTATGGAGTTATAAATACATTTCACTTTACAGTTTTTCAACTTATAGTGGTCTTTTTGAAAAATTAATATTTCTCTCTAAAAATAATCATTTCACAAATCCTTTCTATTACTATTTGTGGAACTTCTCAATTAATATCTTCCCTTGGACTATTCCTTCTTTTATTGGGTTCTTTAAAGCATCAAGAGATAATATAATTTCAAGATATTTTTTATATTATTACCCAATTTTTATTTTAGTTTTGCTGAGTTTTTTCTCGACTAAAACCCCTTATTATCCTCTACAGATTCTATCTTTAACTTCTATCAACACATATATTGGAATTAAATACTTTATTGAAAATAATAAAAAAAATATTTTCTTTTATCTTGAGAAAATTAACTTCCTTATCATTCCTATATTAACTATTGCATTTATCTTAATTATAAATTTTTCAGAGATAATATCTCTTGATAATAAAACTAAACCTTTTATTTTTGCTGGGGGCGGATTATTTAGTTTAGTATGGATGACTTATAATCTCTTAAAAAATAAAAAAAGAAAATTAAATTACGCAATTCTAGGACCTTATCTTTTGATTTCATGTCTTGTGCAATCAGGACTAATAACAGATAAATCAAAAGAATTAAGAATTGCAATTGAAGATTTAGTTAGAAATGAAAATTTATCAAATATACCAATTGAGATAATAAAACCTGAAATTAATGATGATGAAGTAATATCCAAAATAATAAAAATAATGGTTAAAACACCTAAGATTGGAGAAAGAAGATTAGATAATTTAAGTGAATTGAGCCGTGAAAGTTATGCCTGGACAACTAAAAGGTTTGATAAAAATACAAAACTTAAAGATTACCAAATACTAAATGAAGACAAAGTATTCTATCCCTGGAAATTAATTTATAAGAAATGAATCTCATTTGAAAAAATCTCAAAAGAAAAAATTTATTAAATAATGTCATTATTTTAAAGTAATGATGAAAAAACAAATGTAAAAATTTTATCGCCCATATTTATCTTGAAACCTAATAATATCGTCCTCTCCAAAATAATCGCCACTTTGTACTTCAATTAATATTAAAGGCGAGTTCCCTGGATTAGAAAGTCTATGTTTCGAACCTAAGGGAATATAAGCACTTTCATTCTTATTCAATAATTTCTTTTTTCCTTCAATTTCGATCAAAGCCTTCCCACTGACTACAACCCAGTGTTCAGATCTATGATTATGTAATTGTAAGGATAAAGATTCTCCTTCTTTAACAATTATTTTCTTAACCTGCCAATTTTTACCCTCTGAGATAGAGCTATAATTACCCCAAGGCCTATATATCGTTTTATGGATATTAGCCTCGGGGTTTTTATCAATTTCCAACTTCTTTACAATATTTTTAACAAATTGGATCTGATCTTTTTTGGCTATTAAAACAGCATCAATTGTCTCTACAACAACTGTTTCTTCTATTCCTAAAGCAACAATTAATCTATTCTCACTCCTAAAATAGGAATTTTTTACGTTATCAGTAATTACTTTACCAATGATAGAATTTCCTAATTCATCTTTATGAGATATTTCCCACATTGATTGCCAACTTCCAATATCGTTCCACCCACATTTGAGAGGGTAAACTACTCCAAGATTAGTTTTTTCCATAATTGCTTTATCAACTGATATGTCTTCGCACAAAGAGAAAGAATTAACTTCTATTCTTTGAAAATCAAGGTCTAAAGTATTGTTTAATAAAGACTCTTTACAAATTTTATATATATTTGCTTTATATTTAATAATTTCTTTGAGAAAAACCTCTGCTTTAAAAAAAAAGATACCGCTATTCCATGTATATCTTTTATCACAAAAAAGTTTTTTTGCTAATTCTAAGTCTGGTTTTTCTATAAAATTTACAATTTTCTCTCCTTTTAATTTGTTAGTATCTAATTCTTTTTCAGACTCAATATATCCATATCCTGTTTCTGGTTTAGTAGGAGTAATTCCGAAGGTAATTACTTTACCTCTTTTAACCTCATCTAAAGCTTTATCTATAACTTTTATAAAAGTGTTAATGTCCTCAATAATATGATCAGAAGGTAAAACCAAAAGACAGGGGTCTAAATGATTTTCAATAGCTTTAAGACATCCTACAGTAATAGCAGGTGCAGTATTTTTGCCAACAGGCTCTAATAAAATTGCTTCAGGTTTAATATTAATTTTTCTAAGCTGTTCAGCTACTATAAATCTATGCTCTTCATTACAAATAACAATTGGATCCCCTATGCTTTCATAATTTTTAAACCTACTAATAGTTCTTTGAAAGAATGAAATTGGCTCTTCTTTATTAATTTCTAGAAATTGTTTTGGGAAACTAGCTCTTGATAGAGGCCACAAGCGAGAACCGCTTCCTCCACATAATATAATAGGTATTATTTTTTTCATCATCACTTGATTTAAGATCAATAATAAAAAAATTTAGAAATTAGTTTTTCAAAGTAAACCTTTATGAAAAAAAATTTTTGAATTAATTTAGAAAATAATAATATTTTATTCTATCGCCATAAATTGATAATTTTAAAAAAATTAAATTAATAAATAAAATAAATTTTTAAAAAAATAAATTTAAATACCATTAAAAACTTTTAAGCTAAAAATAATTAAATAATTTAAGAGGATTTATGATTGATAGTTAAGATAATAATTAAAATATTTTTATCGCATAAATATAAATAAGGTTTTATATTTAATTATCCCAAAATTAAATAAAATTATATTGCAATCGATTTAATCAAAACATAAATAAAATTTATCTAGAAAATTTTTATTATAAATATAGGATTATAGAGTGTTCCTTATGTTAGGAAAGGTGATATTCTTATAATTAAAGATATTTACTGAGAATCGTAATAAAATAGATAAAAATTTTAAAAAATAAATTCTTTATTTAAAAAGTTGAAAATGAATAATCTAACAAAAAAAGCT
The DNA here is from genome assembly GCF_000759975.1 of Prochlorococcus marinus str. MIT 9302. Classification (GTDB taxonomy): domain Bacteria; phylum Cyanobacteriota; class Cyanobacteriia; order PCC-6307; family Cyanobiaceae; genus Prochlorococcus_A; species Prochlorococcus_A marinus_M. The sequence continues at coordinate 113,348 of NZ_JNAM01000011.1, forward strand.
CTTATTACTGGTATTACTGGACAAGATGGTAGCTATCTTGCTGAACTTCTTTTAAGTAAAGGATATGAAGTTCACGGTATGAAAAGAAGGGCTAGCAACTTTAATACTCAAAGGATTGACCATCTTTATCAAGATCCTCACGTGCATAAAAAAAACTTTATGTTGCACTATGGAGATCTTACTGATAGCACAAACATTTTCAAGTTAATTCAAGAAATTAGGCCCGATGAAATTTATAATCTTGGTGCTCAAAGTCACGTTGCAGTAAGTTTTGAGTCTCCCGAATATACTGCCAATAGCGATGCTCTTGGAATTCTAAGAATTCTTGAAGCGGTTAGACTTTTAGGGTTAAACCAGAAAACAAAAATTTATCAAGCTAGTTCAAGCGAATTATATGGCTTAGTTCAAGAAGTTCCTCAATCTGAGAGAACACCTTTTTATCCAAGAAGTCCTTATGCAGTATCAAAATTATATGCATATTGGATTATAGTAAACTACAGAGAATCTTATGGGATTTATGCTTGCAATGGAATTCTTTTCAATCATGAAAGTCCTAGAAGAGGAGCAACATTCGTTACTAGAAAAATAACCAGAGGACTTTCCAGAATCCATGCTGGTATAGAAGATTGTATTTATCTTGGAAATCTTAATGCTCTTAGAGACTGGGGGCATGCCAAAGATTATGTCGAGATGCAGTGGAGGATGCTACAGCAAGAATCTCCCTCTGATTATGTCATTGCTACAGGCAGACAAGAATCGGTTAGAACTTTTGTAGATTTATCTGCAAATGCATTAGGTTGGAATAAAAATGGAGGTGCAGGAATCATCTGGGAGGGTGAAGGTCTTAAAGAAGTTGGAATTAGAGCAGATTCTGGTGAAATAGTTGTAAGAATAGATCCTAGATATTTTCGTCCATCTGAAGTGGAAACATTACTTGGGGATCCATCAAAAGCTGCAAAAGAGCTAGGATGGGAAGCAAAAATCTCCTTAGAACAGTTAGTTAAAGAAATGATATCAGAAGATCTATCAATAGCTAAAAAAGAACTTTATATTAAAGAAAAAGGTTTTGAAATAAATTCTCCAAAAGAAAATCCACCAAGTTTTTAATTATTTAAAAATTTATGCAATTAATTAATAAAAAAGATACAATTTTTGTCGCTGGTCATACCGGAATGGTCGGGAAAGCTTTAGTAAAAGAATTATTGAAAAAAGGATATAATAAACTTTACTTACCAACTCGAAAAGAACTAAATTTACTTAATCATGAATCAGTAAAAGAGTGGTTCAATAAGAAAAAACCCAAAGTAGTTATTTTGGCTGCAGCCAAAGTTGGAGGAATTGAGGCTAACTATAAATATCCAGCTGATTTCATTTTACAAAACCTTAAAATTCAGACTAACGTCATAGAAAATTCTTGGGAAAATAATGTTAAAAGATTTCTTTTTTTTGGAAGTAGTTGTATCTATCCTAAATTATCTCCACAACCAATTAAAGAAGAATATTTATTAAGTGGAGCCCTTGAAGAAACAAATGAACCATATGCGATAGCGAAAATTGCCGGTTTAAAATTATGTTCTGCATTAACCAGACAGCATAACTTTAATGCAATAAGTTTAATGCCCACAAACTTATATGGTCCAGGAGATAATTACAACCTATCTACTAGTCATGTTTTACCAGCTTTTATAAATAGATTTCATAATGCAAAGATAAGAGGAGAAAAAAAGGTAAAATGTTGGGGATCTGGTAACCCTCAAAGAGAATTTTTACATGTTGATGATCTTGCTAATGCAAGCATCTTCATTTTGGAAAACTATTCTTTAAATAAAAATGCTTCCCCTAAAAATGACATGCCAGAATTATTGAATATAGGGACTGGAAAAGATATTAAAATTAAGGATTTAGCTTACTTAATAGCTAAGAAAATTGATTACAAAGGCGAAATTATTTGGGACTCCACAAGACCAGATGGCACCCCTAGAAAACTACTAGATGTATCAAGATTAAAAAATCTTGGATGGGAATCCTCAATATCGCTAGAACAAGGAATTGATCATACAATAAAAACATTTGTTAATGATTTTAAAATGGGTAAAATCAGAAATTAGTGTTTGATTAAATGAGATATTTTTTAAAAAATTTTTTATTGATCTTTGTAGTATATTTAAATTGTCGTGATATAAGTTTTATAGTTTTTTAAAATTTATGGAAGATAATTGTAGAAAAGGAATAATCTTAGCTGGTGGGAAAGGAACAAGATTATCACCTGTAACTTTTGGAGTTAGCAAACAACTTTTGCCTCTTTACAATAAGCCAGCAATTTATTACCCACTTTCAACATTAATGTTAAGTGGAATTAGAAATTTTCTTATAATAGTTAATCCCAAAGATTTAAATAATTTCAAGTCCTTATTAGGAAATGGAGAACAATTTGGTATAGAAATAAGCTATGCAGAACAATCAAGCCCTGACGGAATTGCCCAAGCTTTTACTATCGGTGAAAAATTCATAGGTGATTCGAATGTAGCATTAATACTGGGTGACAATTTTTTTTATGGCAATTCTCTCTCTAAAGATTTACTTAAGGCTTCAAAAAAAAATAAAGGAGCAACAATTTTTGCTTGTGAGGTTAAGGACCCAGAAAGATATGGAGTTGTAGATTTTGATAAAGATTTAAAAGTAAAATCTATTATTGAAAAACCAAAAAATCCATTAACAAATTTTGCAGTGACTGGATTATATTTTTATGACAATAATGTTATTGAATATAGTAAAAAATTGAAACCATCAAAAAGAGGTGAATTAGAAATTACAGATCTTAATATGATTTATTTGAAAAAAGGAGAACTAGAGGTTAATTTATTTGCTAGAGCAATAATTTGGCTTGATACTGGGACCTTTGATTCTCTTTATGAGGCCGGTGCATTAGTTAAGTCAATTGAAAATAAACAAATATTTAAGATAGGTTGCCCTGAAGAAATATCTTGGCGAATGGGTTGGATAAATTCAGATCAATTAAATTCTTTATTAATTAAATATAAAAATAATGAATATGGTAATTACCTGAAAAATCTTATTCAGTCCAAAAATATGTTTTAATTTCTAAGAAAGGAAAACTTTGTGAAAATAGAAAAAATTAAATCATCAAAAAATTTATTTATAGATGGTCCAATTATTTTAATTCCAGACAAATTTTCGGATCAAAGAGGATTTTTCTACGAGAGTTGGAATAAAGAAATTTTTAATAGAACTATTCAAAGAGATATCTCTTTCGTTCAAGATAATCACTCAAGATCTATTTATGGAGTTATAAGAGGACTGCACTTTCAAAAAAAACCATTTGAACAGGCTAAACTCATAAGAGTTATAAATGGAGCAATATTAGATGTAATTGTTGATTTAAGATTAAATTCTACAACCTTTAAAGAATGGGCAGGCATTCTACTAAACAAGCGTAATAGAAAACAGCTTTGGATTCCCGAGGGATTTGCACATGGATTTATATCTTTAACTAAACATACAGAGGTAAATTATAAAACAAATAACTTTTGGAATAAAGAATTAGAAAGAACACTTATTTGGAATGATTTAGATTTAAAGATCAATTGGAAATTAAATAAATTGAAATTAAAAAAACCTATCGTTTCAAAAAAAGACTTAGAAGGAAAGTCCCTGCAAGAATTATTAATTACAAAAGATTTGTTCTAATGAAAATTTTGCTAACAGGCTCTTCTGGACAACTAGGTAAAGAGATAATTGATCAAAGACCATTATCTTTTGAACTTCTTTTACCGAAAAGAAATGAATTAGATTTATCGAATAAGTTAAATTGTCAAAATTATATAAACTTTCATAAGCCTGATTTTATTATTAATGCTGGAGCTTTTACTAATGTTGATTTAGCAGAGAAAGAATCTGATTTATGTTTTGCAATTAATGCTGAAGCACCGTTTATTTTTGCAAATGCAATAAAAGAATATGGTGGGAATTTATTGCAAATAAGTTCTGATTACGTTTTTGATGGTCGCAAAAGTTCTCCTTATGAAACAAAGGATATTAGAAATCCTATCTCTAGTTACGGTTATTCAAAAGCAAAATGCGAAGAAATTACAGAAGAGATATTGACGCCAAATAATCAATTGGTAATTCTCAGGACAAGTTGGCTATTAGGACATCAGGGTAAAAATTTTCTCCAAACAATGCTTAATTTACATCAAACTAAAAATAAATTAAAAGTTGTATCTGATCAAATTGGAGTAATGTCCTCAACTTTTGATCTTGCAAAGATATGCTGGGAAATAATAATCAATTGGAATATAATTTCTAAAAAGCATCATATTTTTCATAGGACTTGTCAAGGAGTATCAAGCTGGTTTGATATTGCTGTTGAAATTGGTGATATTGCAACAAAATATGGAATACTTGAAAATCCAGCTGAAGTTACCCCAATCAAAACTAAAGACTATAATACTTTGGCAAAAAGACCTATGTTTTCGTTATTAGACTGCTCAGGTTCAAATGGTTTAAATAACATTGTATGCAAATATTGGCGTCATGAATTAGAAAATATTATTTCAAAAATAAAAGATAAACAATAATATTTTATAGTAGTAATTAATTTATAAAATATTGGGATATCTAATCTATATCTTATATGAAAAATAAAACTAAAAATATTTTAATTACAGGGGCAGCCGGATTCATAGCCAGTAATTTTTTAAATTATTGGGTAAAAAGATATCCAGAAGATAAAATTATTGCCTTAGATATACTAAGTTATGCTTCTAACATTAATTCAATTAAATCTTTAATCAATAAACAAAGCATTCATTTTTATAAAGGTGATATTTGTGATCATGATCTTTTAGATGAGATTTTTGATAATTTTGAAATAAATCATGTAATTAATTTTGCTGCCGAAACTCATGTAGATAGATCTATAAGTTCTCCTTCTATATTTCTAAATACAAATGTATTGGGGACATATTTTTTGTTAGAAAGTTTCAAAAAATATTGGGAAAAAAATGATAAACCAAATCATTGGAGATTTCTACATATAAGTACCGACGAAGTTTTTGGAAGCCTGAATTTAGAAGAAAAACCATTTAATGAAGATTCACCCTACAAACCTAGGTCACCATATTCTGCAAGCAAAGCATCTAGTGATCATTTAGTTAGGGCATGGCATGATACTTATTCACTTCCAACATTAATCACAAATTGCTCGAATAATTATGGTCCTTTTCAATTCCCAGAAAAATTAATCCCTTTAACCATAACTAATATTCTCAGAGGCAAAAAAATTCCTATATACGGGAATGGATTAAATATTCGGGATTGGCTTTTTGTTTTAGATCACTGTAGTGCTATTGAAACCGTTATACAAAAAGCAAATCCTGGCTCAACTTATTGTATTGGGGGGAATCAAGAATTAAAGAATATAGAGGTTGTTAAGCAAATTTGCCATTTAATTGATGATTTAGCCCCAAGTTTAAATATTCAATTACACAAATCTAAAAGTAGTGATCTAATAAGCTATGTAGACGATAGGCTTGGACATGACAAAAGATATGCTATAGACTCATCTAAATTATCTAATGAACTGAACTGGAAGACAGAAATTAAATTTGCTGAAGGTCTAAAAATCACAGTCAAATGGTATTTAGAAAATATTACATGGTGGGAACCTTTAATAAAGATCAATAACCATTAGGATTTAATTTTTTCCATTTCCAGCCGTCTCGACACATATCTTCTATTGATGATTTGGGAACAATTTTTAATTTAGAAATAAGCAAAGAATTATCAGCAACTAAAGAACACTTATCTCCTATTCTTCTATTTACATATACGTATGGCACCTTTACTTTATTTACTCTTTCGAAGATTTTAATCAGTTCCAATACAGAGGTACCTTTACCTGTCCCAACATTTAATTTTAGATAATTTGGTTTATTAGAAATTAAATGCTCCAAAACTCTTGTATGTATAGTAGCAAGATCCATTACATGAATATAGTCTCTTATAGTAGTCCCATCTTTAGTAGGCCAGTCATTACCAAACACTTTTAATTCTTTTTGTAACCCCAATGCAGTATTTGTAATCAGAGGGAAAATATTATTTGGTATCCCAATAGGACATTCACCTATCAAACCTGAAAAATGTGCTCCGATGGGATTAAAGTACCTTAAAGATGCTAGGTGCCATTCTTTTCTACCAGATTTGAAAATATCATCTAACAATGTCTCAACTGTTAATTTTGTATTACCATAAGGATTTATAGGTTTTAATTCAGAATCTTCTTTTAAAAGTGAATTTTTAGAAGATCCATAAATTGTTGCACTACTACTAAAAACCAAATGTTTACTTTCGTATCTTGACATTATTTCCAATAAATTTATTGTACCTAATACATTTGTTCTCCAGTATGAAATAGGACTATAAATTGATTCTGCTACTGATTTTAATCCTCCAAAATGTATTACGCCATCTAAAAATTTATGTTTTTTATAAATATCATTAAAAGTATTTTGAAGTAGTTTCTTATTTAGTAAATCACCATTATATATTTTTAGAAAAGGGTCTTTTTTTTTGTTTTTGAGCTTACTAACTTCTAAAACTCTTTTAAGAGCATTAGTTGAACTATTTACAAAAGAGTCGAAAACAAATACTTTATAACCTTTTTCAAGTAAGACTAAACAAGTATGACTCCCTATAAAGCCAGCCCCACCAATAACCAAGATATTTTTCATTTTTTTCTTTAATTAAACAAGCTTTAGAATTAGGAATAATTATTTGCCAAAATAATTAAATAAAACTAAATAGATTTTAAGAAATTGTAAAAGAAATATAGAATCCTGTATTATTGAAAAAATTATAAGACAATGAGGACTCAAATTAAAAATATATGTTGTATTGGGGCAGGGTATGTTGGGGGTCCAACAATGGCTGTTATAGCAGACAAGTGTCCACATATTAAAGTAAATGTTGTTGATATTAATTTAGAAAGAATAGAAGCCTGGAATTCAGATGATTTAAATAAATTGCCAGTTTTTGAGCCTGGTTTAGATGAAATCATAAAAAGAACCAGATGCAAAAATTTAAATTTTTCTTGTGATATTGAAGAAAAGATTAGAGAAGCTCAAATGGTCTTTATATCCGTTAATACCCCAACAAAGATTAAAGGTGTTGGGGCTGGTCAAGCAAGTGACCTGAAGTATGTTGAGGCTTGCGCAAGACAAGTAGCAAAGTATGCTAAGGGACACACAATTGTTATTGAAAAAAGTACTTTACCAGTTAAGACCGCCGAGGTAATAAAAACAATACTTGAAGATTATCAAATGTTTAGTACAAATGATAATGCCAAAGCAACCTTCGATGTTCTTTCTAATCCAGAATTTTTAGCTGAAGGGACAGCTATAAACGATCTTGAGAATCCAGATAGAGTATTAATTGGCGGTCAAAATGAATTTGCAATTAATGCTCTTAGTCAAATTTATAGCAATTGGGTTCCAAAGAACAAAATATTGCATACTAATATTTGGAGTAGTGAACTAGCTAAGTTAACCTCAAATGCCTTCTTAGCCCAAAGAGTAAGTTCTATTAATGCCATTGGAGCATTATGTGAAGCTACAGGCGCTGACGTAAAAGAGGTTGCTAGAGCTATTGGTACTGACAGTAGGATTGGCTCCAGATTTCTTGATGCTGGCCCAGGTTTTGGAGGTAGTTGCTTTAAAAAAGATATTCTCAATCTAGTCTATCTATCAAAACATTTTGGTTTAGTCGAAGTTGCTAATTTTTGGGAAGTTGTAGTATCACTTAATAACTGGCATCAACATAGAATTTCAAGACTTGTTGTAAAAAATCTTTTTGGAACTGTTACGGGCAAGAAAATTTGTATTTTAGGATTCGCATTCAAAGCTAACACAAATGATACTAGAGAATCAGCCGCAATAAATATCTGTAAAGATCTATTAGAGGAAGGAGCTATTTTATTTATTAATGATCCCAAAGTTGTCCCAGAACAAATATCAAAAGATTTACTTGTTAACGAAAATAAAACACTCAAAAGCATTGAGTCGCAAAATTTGTTTAACTATGAAGGATCTTGGTGTTCTGAAGATAATTTAGAAATAGCGGCTTCTAACGCTGACGCAATAATCGTTTTAACTGAGTGGGATGAGTACTCTAAGATCGATTGGGATTTAATTTCAAAAAAAATGAGAAAACCTGCTTGGGTATTTGATGCGCGATCTGTCATTGATGAAAAAAAAGTATTAGCTGCAGATTTAAATCTTTGGAAAGTCGGCAATGGTTCAATCTGAAATCTAACCTATATAGTAATTCCTATACCAGTTAACAAATTTCTTTATACCATTTTCAAAAGTTGTTATTGGTTTAAAATTAATCCATTTTTCAAGTAAATCAGTATCTGCATAGGTCTTCACTACGTCTCCAGGTTGAATTTCTTTAAAATTCTTTATAGCTTTTATGCCAATTTCTTTTTCAAGAATTTCTATAAAATAATTAAGATTAACAGGATTCTTATTCCCAACATTCAGAATCATATGTGGCGCGAATGAAGTCGCAGGTTTAGAATTTTCCATATCGAAAGAGAGATCATTATTTGCTGGTTTTAAACAACATCTATAAATACTTTCAACTACGTCATCAATGTAAGTAAAGTCTCTTTCCATTTCTCCATAATTAAATACATCTATTGGTTTTCTTTCAAATATAGATTTTGCGAAGATCATTGGTGCCATGTCTGGCCTGCCCCATGGGCCATACACTGTGAAGAATCTCAATCCTATTGATTGAATCCCATATAGGTGACTGTATGAATGAGCCATTAATTCATTTGAAGATTTTGTCGCAGCGTATAAACTAATTGGGTGAGAAACGCAATCATTTTCTGAAAATGGTATTTTTTTTGATAGTCCATAAACTGAACTACTAGAAGCATAAATAAGATTCTCAATTTCATTTTTCCTTAAAGCCTCAAGTATATTCGCAAAGCCCACAAGGTTAGAACTTATATATGCCGCAGGATTTGTAAGTGAATATCTTACTCCAGCTTGAGCCGCTAAATTTACAACAAGGTCAAATTTAAAGTTATCAAATAATTCATTTAATTTAGAAGTGTTTTCTAATGCAATTGAAAAGAATTGCCATGATTTTTCTTTCAAGAAAGATAACTTTTCAATATTTTTTAAACGATCCTTTTTTAGATTTACATCATAATAATCATTAATATTATCTATCCCAATAACATTTTGTCCATTTTCTAGTAATTTTAAACATAAAGATGAACCAATAAAACCAGCTGCTCCAGTAACTAATATTTTTAATTCTCTATTCAATTTTCTAAAAACAAAACATATTTATCATAATTGAAAAGATTTCAAAAATGAGTTAAATTAACAAAATAAATAAAGCTTATAAACAATAAGAATTTAACTAAAAAAGTTATATGAAAGAATCTTTAAAAACTTTTAAAAAATATTCCCAAGAAGTTACTGAAAGTTTACAGTCAATCGATTCTCTCAAAATTGATAATCTTGCAAATAAGATATTAATTGCTCTAAAGCAAAGTAATAAAATAATTATTTTAGGAAATGGAGGAAGTGCAGCAAATGCTATACATATAGCTGGAGACTACATGAAAACTTTTTCATTACTTGGTTTAAAACCAAGAATTTCAACACCATTTGATAATTTGTGTTTTCTAACAGCTGCTAGTAATGATGTTGATTACAGTGAGTCTTTTAAAATATATTTAGATTCTGTCCTTGAAAAGAGTTCAATTGTTATTTTCTTAAGTGGTTCGGGCAATTCGATCAATCTCATTAAATGTTGCAACTCGAAAATATTTAATTGTCTTGAAGAATTTGAATCTTGGAGCATAACAGCTTTTGAAGGTGGGAAAATTAGCAAATTAACGGATGAATTTCTACACATCCCCACAAGGGATATGGAGGTAGCCGAAGATATGCAACTAATAATTTTTCACTATATAAAACAAAAACTTTATCTAGAAATAATTAATAGTAGCGATTATCAAGAAACATCAGATTCTAATAAATATTATAAAAGAACAATTCTTAACGAGGTTTCTTAATATTATGAATACTCAAACTATAGTTAGTTCACCCTTAAGATTATCTTTGCTAGGTGGAGGCACAGACATACCCCATATTATAAATAAACTAAATAAAGGCAAAACTATATCTGCTTCAATAAATTTATTTGTGACAGTTGGATGTACTTCATTACCTTTTTTTAAAGGAATTAAATTAAAGTATTCAACAACTGAAATTGTTGATGATATTGATTCAATTATTCACCCAATATTTAAAGAGGTTTTAAGATACTTTAACTACGATGTAAATAATTACCCAGGATTGGAAATATTTTCAACTGCCTCTATTCCTAGTGGGAACGGATTAGGTTCATCTGCTGCCTTTACTTCAAGCTTGGTTCAATGTATAGCAAAACATCTACGAAATGAAGTTTATTCAAAGGAGGAATTGCTTGAATTAGCTTCATCAATTGAAAGAAATAGTGGGAATAAAAATATAGGCTTTCAAGATCAAATTTCATCAATATGGGGTTCATTTGCCTCAACGGTATACAAACCTGGCGAAATAGAGGTTGAATACCCTTCAAAAGAATGGGAGAAAGGGATGAGAGATTTAATAGAAAGAAGAGGTTTATTGCTTAAGACTGAATCTAGAGTAGGACTTAGTAGTGATTTTATCGCAGCGCATTTATTAGAAAAAAATATAAAAGTATACGAACAGATTCTAAATTTAGCAGAGGAATTAGACATCACGGATTCAAGATTTAATGAACAAAAACTAATTGAATTATTGGTGGAATCATCCAAAATCTCAAAAGCGACTAAGGTGAGAACTAGGCTAGTTGAAGAATTAGAGACTTCACTAAATAACGCAGGTGCAATTTATACAAAACAATTAGGAGCAGGTGGCGGTGGATTTATTTTTTGTCTATTTGAAAAAGAGCCTAATGAAATTCCACCTAATCTCAAAAAATTAATGCTGAAGCCTAAGATATGTAGAGATGGATTGAGGATCCTATAAGTGCTTAATACAGCATTATTGCCTGTTGGAGGTAAAGGGACAAGAATGAGGGGATTTTCAAAAATCCCAAAATTACTTATTAAATTAAATGGCAAACCACTAATTGACTATACATTTGAAAAACTTGCGAAATATGGAATCAAACAGATATTTATAATTTCTAATGAAGGTAATAAAGAGATAGAAAATCACTGTTTGAAGGTATGCAGTAAATTGAATATAAAATTAAATGTATTGACTGAAGTTAAGTTAAAGGGAAATTTTGGTGGAATTCTCGAAAATACAATAAATTTACCTGAAGAGTTTATTGTTGTTTATCCTGACTTGATATGGGATTGTAATCTGGAAAAAATTTATCATCAACATCTCAAATCTCAATCATTGGTAACTTTGGTAGTAAGAAGAACTGAGCATCCTGAAGATTCAGATACAGTGAAGCTGTGCCCTTTATTTAATGTAAAAACTTTATTTTCGAAAGTTACAAGATCTAAAAATATTACTTATGAAAAGAATGATCTTTTTGGAGCTACAGGAATCTACATTATGAATAAAAAATATCTTTTAAATTCGATGAATTTGAAATTTGATTCAGATGAAATTGACCTTTTTGAATCAATAGAGAAAAATCAAGAAAAATCAATAGTTAATATATCTGGATACGTAACAAGTGAATATATTAGAGATTGTGGAACACCAGAAAGATTCAAAAAGGTTTCAAATGAGATAATTTCAAAAAAAATTTATTCCAGAAATTATGAAAGAGCTCAAAAAATTCTTTTTTTAGATCGAGATGGGACTCTAATCAGAAATGATAAAAAGATCTATATAACATCCCCCGAAGAAGTTTTTTTAAATGAAGCGATTTTAGACATTTATAAAAAATATACCTCTGAAGGTTTTCTCCCAGTAGTGGTGACTAATCAACCTCAAATTGCTCATGGAAAATTAAGTTTGAACACCTTAGATAGAATTCACTGCAAAATTCAGGACTTATTAACAGCAAGAAACCTTGAAAAAATTTTTCAATTTCTCATTTGCCCACATCACCCCCATGCTGGCTATAAAGAAGAGATTCCTTTCCTGAAATTTACTTGTGAATGCAGAAAACCTGAAATTGGGATGTTCAACTTCTTAGAGAAAAAATTCACAATTGATCGTGATCAAAGTCTAATGATTGGCGATTCAAAAGCTGATGAAGGATTTGCAAATAATTGTGGGTTAAGATACTTAGACGTAAAAATTTTCAATAATAAATGAAGAAACCTCTTTTAATTATTTATGGTAAAAATGAATTAGATATCTCAAAATATGGTGAAGCTTATATATATAAATTATCTTCATTAAAAATAAAAAGTAGTTATAGATTTAAGGTATTAAATAATCCTTCAAAATTAGATGAGATTGCAGAAAATGAAAAAAAATCATACATCAATTGGATTTATTCAATCGGAAATATGCCAATTTATAGAAAAGTAAGTGATTTAATTAATTTTGATCTTTTTTTATTAGGCGATTTAGCTTCTATGCGTAATGAAATATATCAAACCTTTAATGCATTATGTAATATAAAATATTTAAAAATATTGAAAAAAGAATACAAACCTTCTTCAATTGAATTAATAAACCTTCCAATAGAATATGAAAAATTAATTTATCATAATCTCATTAAGAAATATTATTTATTAAATAATATTCATTTGACATTTAAATCTACATTAAAGAAATTATTTTTATTAAATAAAGTTATTATAAAAATTATAATTTTCTCAATTAAAAATATAATTTATAATCTTATAATAAATTTTATTCCTTATAAAAATTTTAGATATAATAATAAACTTAACTTATATCTTACTAGATTTCCTTTGCATTTTAATAATTCAAATAAAGAAGAAAAGTATAGTTTTATGTTTGACCAAGATTGTAATAATAATGTTTATTTAATTGATATCATTTCAGATGGTGTGCACCAAAATTTAAGTTTGTTTGAGTGTTTAAGATCAATAAAAAGACTTTTAAAATTAAATTCAAAGTTTATTTTGCTTGATAAATTTATAAATTTTTACGACTATATTTTAATATTCATGAAAATGCCTTTAATCTTTATAACTTATATATTTTTAATAAATAAAAATTACTCTTATAAGAATATAAATTTATCATTTTCAATTCATATCGAACAAATTTACTCTTTGTCTAAAAATATAAGATTATTATTTTTATCTCCAAAAATAGAAAGAATTTCTAAAAACAAATTTTCAAAAAATATAATATATACTATATTCGAATACCCATATGGAAGACTTGTTTCTTACTTTTTTAATAATTCAGGATTTATAAAAACTATAGGAATGCAACATGGTCCATCATCAACCAGAAAGCTTTACCATTATTCGAAATTAAGTAATAAAAATAGTGACTATTTTCCAAGTCAAATATTAAGTGAAGACTATTATTCTATGCAAATATATAAAGAATCTAAATATAAAAATATTAGTATTATGAAGAAAATTCCAAGATTAGATTATTTATCTAATTTCAAAGGTTCCATTGAAAATAAATATAATTTGATTTTTGGAGGACTTCATGATTCAAACAGTATTCTTATTGAACTTGAAGAATATATAAAGTCTACAAATATCAAGTTTATTTTTAAACCTCACCCTCGTAGTAACTTGAGCAATGAAACCAAAAGTCTCATAGAAGGACTAGATAACTTAGAAACTACAAATGAACACTTTATAAATCTTCTTAGACAATGTAATAGTGTTTTTTGTACCTACACGTCAATTGGTTATGAAGCAATTTTACTAAACTTTGATGTAAAGATAATTGATCTTCCCGGTTCAGTAAATCTCTCGCAGTTGGCAGACATTAAATTTATAAAAAGTGAAAAAATATCTAATAAAATAGAGTTTATTTCAAGAAAAAGTCTTAATTAGTTTCTAAGCTATTAAATCTTTTAGTTTTTAAAAAATTTCAAATATAAGGCTAAGTTATTTTTCCTACTAAATTTATTTGGCAAAAGGTTCTTTCTAAATTCTCTTGATCTTGATTGTGATGCTTTTTGCAACATCAATTCGGGCAGTTTAGAGTCATCATTAAAAAGGCTTATGTTTTCTCCACATTTAAGTTCTCTGTTACCATCAACATCTCTTAAAATTGAAGGGATCCCAAGATATAAGGCTTCTAAGCAAGATCTTGGAGTACCTTCTGAATACGAAGGAAGGACAAATACATCGGCACTGCTTAGAATCTCGTATGGCGAATCTATGAATCCATGCATTGAAATATTTGATTCAATGCCCATTTTAGATATAAAATTTTTTATTTTAGCGCTCAAAGGACCATCTCCCAATATATGTAAATAAGCATTTTTAACGGATAAAACTTTGCTAAAGGCTTCTAATAATTCCATTATTCCTTTCCTTTCTATAAGTCTTCCTATAAATATAAAAGTTGCTCTTTGGGATTTAATGATTTTTGGTTTAAAAAATTTATCCAAATGACCTTCATCTATAAAGTTATAAATAAGGATGGGTTTTTTTCTTGAAAACCTCTCCACTTGACCATACATTTTTCTGTTCATAACGATTGAATAATCGAATAATTTCTGAATTAAATAATGAAAAAGAGCTATTAAATTACCAGCGATAGGATATTCCCTATAATTCATAAAGAAATTTCCTCTAATGCTTGAAAATTTCTTCAATTTAGAATTCAATAAAATGTTAGTTATGTCAGCAGATAAACAAATTGACAATACCTTAACATTTTTCTTTCGAGCACAATACTTGTTGATAAAGAGAATTTTATTTATAAAGTTTTTATCCCAAAGACTAATAATATTTATTTGATCAACAAATAGACTCGAGACATTTTTTTTACCTTTTAAAGAGATTAATGTTACATTCATATGGCTTTTCAATAAGTTACAAATTGCAAAAGCTCCTTTTACAGGACCAGTTAAATCTAATGAGGGAACTATTATTACTAACTCCATAAATTAAAATCTTCGTAGAAAAATCTCACTGTTTTATTTTATGTTATTTTTTTAAGGTTTAAATATTAATTAAAAGATAAATTACCAAAAATTTGAAAAAAAATTTTATTTAGATTATTATAAAATAAAAAAATTTGGAAAAAATCAAAACTAAAATAAAACCTATTCCTGGTTTCGCTAACTTTCAAGAAAAATTTAATACTGTTATAAACACAGAAACTTGGGAGAAATGCCAACTTGATTTTAATTCTTCTAACAGAATACTTGCAGTTGGAAATGGAGGTAATTTAGCGGTTTGTGATCATGGTGCAATTGACATTGCAAGGTTAACAAATAAATCTGCTACTGCTCCTGGTAGTGGAATATTGGCAAGTAGTCTAATAAATGATGTTTCTCATAATGCATGGGTAAAAAATTGGCTATCAATTATGACTAGAGGTTTCGATCAATCTCATCTTAATCAAACCATGCTTATAGGTGTTTCAAGCTCTGGTTACTCTAAGAATATTTGTCTTGCTCTAGATCATGCTCTGAGTTTAGGTTGTAAAGCGACACTTATTTCTGCCCAAAAACCTCATATTGAAGGGGAGTATAATACTGTCATTTTGGATGTAGACGAATACCATACAAGCGAAGTACTTACATTGACATTGTTTTATCAATTAATTCACGGTGCAAATTTTACTTGTCCTACAATAACCGAGTCCGTTAAGAGAAATGTAATAGATGATTACACACGAGAATAATATTCAAAATTATTTAATTAAGTACAAAACAATTTTTTGGGATTTTGATGGAGTTATAAAAGATTCAGTTTTGATAAAGGGCGAAGCTTATAAAAAAACTTTTAAAAAATTTGGCTTTAATACAACAAATAAGATAATGATGCACCACTTAGATAATGGAGGAGTATCAAGGTTTAAAAAAATTCCATTATATTTAAGTTGGACAGACGAGATAATTACTAAAGAGAAGATAAGTCTTTATTTAGAAGAATTTTCTAATAATTCGATAAATCTAGTAATAGATTGCAAACCCATTCCTGGAGCATTCGAAATGGTAAAATTTTTATCATTAAATTCACTTAATATTCTAGTAACTGCTACGCCTGAAAAAGATATTGATAAAATTTTAAACAAAATTTCTTTAAAAAATTATTTTCATAAAATATATGGAGCTGAAATGGATAAATATGCTGTGGTCAAAGAAGTATTGTCAAATTCATCAAATAAAATTAATGACTTTATTTTTATAGGAGATTCCGAAATTGATGTAAAAGCAGCAATTTCAAATAAGGTTCCCTTTTTATTGAAAGTTGGTAAGGATAATTTAGAATTAGCAAAAGATTATAAATTACCTTTTATTAGAAATTTCAAATCAAATACTAAAGTTGACTTCTCCTTCACAGAAGTTGATTAATGAATAGTTTGGTTTTCAGAGTTGATTCTTCAATAGAAATTGGTACTGGACATTTATATAGATGCCTTAATCTTGCAAGATCCTTCAGCTCATCAAATTTAAAGATTTTTTTTGTTTGCAGAAATCATAATGGAAATCTTATTGATTTAATTAAAAATGAGTTCCAAGTTTTAACATTAGCAGAAAAGAAAATTAAAAAAAGTGAGGATTATCCATACTTGCACTGGTTAGGATGTAGTCAAATTGAAGATGCAAATGATACATTAAGAATATTGGAAGAAAACAATATCAATCCATCATTTTTGATTATTGATCACTACGGGATTGACGAAGAATGGGAAAACTTTTTAATTAAAAAATACTCGAAACACAATGACTTTAAATTAGTAGTCATAGATGATTTATATAATCGTAATCATATTTGCGATTTATTATTAGATCAAAATATTATTGAAGAAAGTAACCCATATATATCAAAAACATCCCCCAGAACAAATTTTATATTTGGACCTTACTTTGCAATCCTTTCTAAAGAATATATTCACAAAAAAAATTTTATAAAAAACAAAAATTCTTTAAAAAGAGTTTTAATCTTTTTTAGCGGAGTAGATAAAAATAACCTTACTTTAAAATTAGCGAATTTATTATGTGACAAAAAATTTAAAAATCTTACTGTAGATATTGTTGTAGGTATTAAAAATAAAAAATTGAACGATATTAAAAAAATTTCAAAAGGAAGAAAGAATTTCAAACTTCATATACAAATTAAAACTTTAACTAATTTGATGCTTAAAGCAGATCTTGCCGTAGGAGGTGGAGGTATAAATTCTTGGGAAAGAGAATGTATGAAGTTGCCTACTTTATTAATTAGCTTGAGTCAACATCAAATTAATTTGTCTAATTCTTTAAAAAAATTTGGCAAAGTTAATTACTTGGGACATTTTGATAAAGTAGATGAAAAAAAAATATCTTGCGAAATCCTGAATGAAGTAAAAAACTTTAGTTTAAATAAAAAAAAAGGAATATTCATAGATGGATATGGAGCAAAAAGGATTGTTATTTTATTAAATGGATTGAACTTACCATTAAAATTTAGAAGAATAAGAGAATTTGATCATTCTCTTCTTAGATTTTGGGTAGATAAGTTTACGAACATTAATTCTCTAGAACAAATTCTTCGCAAAAATGATGAAGAAAGATTTCTAGTAAATAATATTGATAATTGTCCTATTTACTTCATAAGTTTTGACTCTGAATCAATTGTTAATTTAGAAATTAAAATATTATTTGACTCTTACTTAGTTAATGAAAATAATATTCAGCTCATTCTCAAAACTTCTCTACAAAAAGTAATTAGTAAAAAGATAAAATTTAAATTAATAAAAATTTCCATAATAAACAATTTATGCAAAAAGAAATTCAGAGAGCTAGATTTATTTTTTTCGAGACTTGATTTTATGACTTATGGTGAAAACACATTTTTAAATAAAAATTGCAACTATCTCCAATTAAAAAATCTTTTAAAGAGAATTATTTAAAAAAGGATAATTTTTGTAAATTATATTTAGATATCTCCAGCTAAACGCATATTTAATAGTAATTCAGCTATTTTTAAATCTTCTTTTGTATGAATATCAACGGCTGTTAAAAAATCATTATTTTCCAACACCTTAACATTATTTCCTATTCTTCTTCCCTCTCTCCATATGTGAGATCTAGAAACACAGCATAAACCCGTATCTTCGCGGACAATGTATCTTCTTATTTGTCTTGATGAATAATTTGCCATCCAATCTTTCAGTCTTTCCCATTTACCATTTTCGTTTTTTTGCCAGAAATTTTTATGAGTTTTATGACCCGAAAAAACACTTTCTATTTTATTATCGTTAACCATTATTTCTATTGCTTCATCAATCCATTCAGGCTTTCTAAAAATGTCAGTACAAGTTAAAAACACGCATAAGTCTACTTTACTATGAAGTTTTTCATACTCTTCCAAAGCATGTTTCAATGTATCTTCAGTAGTTGCTAAATCACCAGAGATACTTTCTGGTCTCAAGAATGGGATATTAGCTCCATATTCTTTTGCTACTTCTGCTATTTCTTTATCATCTGTAGTAACTACAACATCATTTACATATTTACTTCTTAATGCATGTTGTACAGGCCATGCTATTAATGGTTTTCCAGCTAATAGCTTCAAATTTTTTCTCTTTAGACCTTTGGATCCTCCTCTTGCAGGAATAAATGTGACAATTTTCATGATTTAAAAAATATCTAAGATGACATCATTTCAACAATTTTATTTTCGCTATAACTTACATTACTAGCCAATTTGAATGCTCTAGCAGCCTGAAGCAAATTCATTTCTAATCCATTTGTAAATGAGATATTATTTTTTTCAGCTAGATTAAGAAGCTCAGTTTGTGAGGGGTCATAAACAATATCATAAATATACTTTAAATTTGAATTGGATAAATTTCTGATAGGAGATTTTTTTATTAATTCTCCTGTTCCAAAAGTTGTACAATTGACAAAAGTATCAAAGTTAAGTAATTCTTTTTCTATATCTTGCCATGGGATCCAATTCGCATTAATACTTTTACAAAAAAGACTATTATTTTTCCTTGAACTACAGATTACTTGAGTATCTTTTGGGAGGAAGTGAGACGAGAAATAGGAAGCTACTGCCTTGCCAGCACCACCTAAACCACCAATCAAAATTGATTTTGGGAATACATCTTTTTCTTTTACTAAATTTAAGAAAGATTTTAAAGCCGCAAATCCATCAGTATTTGTTGCCCTCAAACGATTATCGTTTGATCTATATAAACAATTCACTGCGCCAATAGGTTGAGAAACTTTATCAATCATTTCAAAATCTAGAATCTTAAATATTGTTTCTTTGTATGGAAAAGCAATACATCCACCTATAAATGAGCTATCTTCTTCGAGATTTTTTATTGTTCTTTCAACTTCTTCTTCACTCCCTATGTCTATGCAAATCATTTTTGTTTTTTGATTGAGAAATGAAAATGCTTTATTCCATAATTTAGGAGACCTTGCACCTTTGCTTGGGTTAAGTCCTATGATTGCTGCGTATTTTTTAGACAATTTTTTCTCCAACTGTTTTTCTATTTACAATTTTACCAATCCGAGACAAATCATGAATTAGTTTTGAAAACTCTTCAAAATCAATGGATTGAAGAGGATCAACTGCTGCATTAGGTGGGTCTGGATGTACCTCTAACATGACTCCATCAGCACCTGCTGCAATAGAAGCCATAGCCATGGACCTTACCCATGGCCTCCAAAAAGTGGCATGAGAAGGATCTGTAACAACTGGGAGGTGTGTTATTTCTTTTGCAGCAGGAATTACTTGAAGATCAAGTAAGAACCTTGATGTTTCTCTATGAGTATGGGGAGCTACAACTCCTCTTTCACATAAAATAACTTTAGTATTACCTTCTAACAGTATATATTCAGCAGCCCCCAACCAGTCTCTTAATGAGCATCCAAACCCTCTTTTAATCATTATTGGTTTACCACTTCTTGCACAGGCAGTTAATAATGGGTAATTTTGCATATTTCTTGTCCCTATTTGCAAAATATCAGCTGCTTCAGAAATGATTGGGAGGAATTTTTCCTCCATTATCTCAGTTATTACTGGAATATCGTATTTATTTTTTGCCTTATAAAGCCATTCAATCCCTAATTCCCTTGTCTCATTATATTTGTCGCTTCTGTATGGGAAAGTTAATGGTTTAAAAGCTCCACCTCTTAAAAAAGATGCTCCTTTGGACTTAAGATTTTTCGCACAATCATCTATTAATTCTTCACTTTCTACCATATTTGGTCCCGCAAATATAGGAGCAGAATCAGGTCCAAATTTTATTCCAGCAATATCAAATTCAGAGAAGTGAAGCGGATCCTTTTTAGCAGCTAAAGGGAATTTGGTTTTTATATCCTCTAGAGATACATCTTTACCTGGTGCTTTGTTTTCAATCATTTTCCAAGCCTGATTGACTCATTATTATTTACATCAACAAGCATACTTTTTTCAGTACTCCTGTATAGTGCATGTACAAGTTTTGTAGTGTTTAAGGTATCCAAAATATCTATTGAAAATTTTTGATCAAGTATTAATGAGTCGATAAAGCTTTCTACCACTTTTTTATGACTATTCCCATAGCCTGTTGAGAAATCTTCAGAAGAATCTTTTATTAAGCTAATTACATCTTTGTCGACATCTTCTATGGAGTAATCAATTATCTCATTAATAGCAACTCCTCCAACCTTAACAAAACCTCTATCACCTGAAATAGTTATTGACGCTTCATAATCTTTAGGTCTAAAAGCTGTAGTAGCTTCTATAGTACCTAAACTATCATTTTGATATTTAATACAAGCCATCATAGTGTCCTCTGCCTCTAGAATATTTATTAAATTGCTCTCCATGGAGAAAACCTGTTTTATTGGTCCATTTATCCATTGAAGAGCATCAATATGATGTATTGCCTGCTGATTAATAACCCCTCCATCCATAACCCATTTACCATGCCAATCATCCGAGTAATAATTTTGATCACGACACCAATGTAATTTCATAGAGCAGATATTAATTTTACCTAAATGATTTTCATTTACTATTTGTTTAAGCGCTTTCATCGCTGAATTAAATCTATTTTGAAAGATAACTCCACACTTTAAATTCATTTCTTGTGATAACTCAATTAAATGAAGATGTTCTTTTATGCTCATGCACGCTGGTTTTTCTGATAGAACATTAATATTGTTTTCGAGGCAAGTTTTTGAATGTTGAAAATGTAGTCCTGAAGGTGAGGCAACTATTACAAAATTAGGCTTTTGGCTAATTAGTTCTTCAATCTTTTCACAAGGTTTGCAATTTAATTTTTCAGAATATTTATGAAGTAATTTAATATTGCTATCACAAATAAATAGTTCATTTTGGTTTAAGAATTTTGTATCAAGAAAATTTTTCACATAATGATCAAAAACTCTTCCAAGACCAATAATACCGATTTTCATAATAAAATTTTAAAGATTAATTGTTTTTCTAAAATGATTAATTACTCTTTCAAGCTCAGATTGGCTATGTATTGCAAGAACTGCAATGGGATCTTTTATTACGTAGGCTTCTGTAACAGATGAAAAAAGTGACTTTTTCCTTATTTGAGAGGGTTTAACAAGTAATAAATAACCTGTTAAAGAAGTCAATACATTATCCTCATTTTTATTTTTTTTAATTACCCAAGAATTTCCTCCTAATACTTCCAATTCATCATTAGTACCATACCAAGTAATACGCTTTTCTTCCCAAGCCGCATAAATTGTGTCTGATTTACCTGACAACATGAGTTCAATCATGTTTTTGACGATTTCTTTATTCCTAAAAGGGTAAATCTCCTCAGCAACAGCGACAATATCATAAAATTCACCCTTATTTTCTAATTCTTCTAGGGTAAATTTAAGAACATCTGCCAATGAAGTATTAGATGTTGACAAACTATCTGGCCTCATAAGAAATCTTACTCCAAGATCTTCTGCTTTTTTTGCAGTTTTTTCATTGTCTGTAGTAACAATAATTTCGTTTACCAAATTAGTAGATTTAAGGGAATTAATTGTTTTTTCCAGCAAAGATATTTCCTGAAAACTTACTGTCTCTCCTTTTATAGGAATAATTGCTAAACAGGTTGTGAATTTTAAATTTTTTGAATTATCTTCCTTTGGTTTTAGATTCGAAATTTTATCTAAAATTCTTGCGATATTTTTAGCTCTTGATCGATCCAATCCATGATTAACTCCATGCCAATGATAAACACATGCTTCAGAAACATATGCTATTTTATATCCACTTTTTATTATTTGTTCCCCCCAAATCCTATCCTCAATATTGGTAGATTCATCACAGAAAGGAAATTCAAGCCAAGTTGACTTCAAAAAAGCACTATTAGCATTATGGAAGAAGGAATCAACACTTTGAATAAAACTTTCATTTCTAAAAAGCATAACCAAATCCCTAACATCTAGAGGATCGCTATTCTCAGTAGGGACTTGTCGTCCATACGTACCAGCGATTTCTTTGTTAGATAAAGGTTTTATTAAATTGGTTAACCAATATTCATCAGTAGGTACACAATGTCCTGAAAGACAACAAATAATTTCTCCATTGGAATTTGAAATCCCATAATTTAACGCCAAACCAGGTAGGTATTTATCTATCTCTATAATTTTTACATCAAACTCTTTTGCTCTAGATAATGTTGTATCACTTGACTTATTATCAACAATAATCACTTCAATTCTTACATCTTTTTGGGCAAAAACAGCTTGCAAACATTTTGTAATCCATTCCTCCTCATTTTTTGTTCTTATTATTATTGATATAAGTTTGTTCAATTTTTTAATAAATTCTTTCAAATTATAATTCTTTGATAAGGAATAGGAAAGTTACATTTTTTTTTCTAACTTAGAAATAACATAAAGAGACTGTTGAGGTAAAATTTTTCCAAAAAATTTTAAAGGTAAGGGTGTATAAAAAGTAACCAAAATAGAAAAGTTATACTTACTTAAAACTTTTTTAATTTTTTCTAAGTTATAAAACATTTTATGATCGGGATCCCTTTTATATCCGCTCTCACAAGGTACTCCGATGATCAATCTGCCTCCTATATTAAGGCACCTATTTATTTCTTTTAAAAGGATATCTGGTTCAATAATATGTTCTAGAACTTGATCAAGATTTATTGTTGAGAAAGAATCATCATCAACAGGAAATTTTCCATCTTTTATCAATTCAGCGTGCAACCCCCTTGATCTACAATGATCAACATTAAATTTATTGATATCTAAACCTAAACTTCCTTTTGATCCAAAAAAGAGAAAATCTCCCAAACCACAGCCAACATCAATAAAGTTGCCTTTTACAAACCTTGATAAAAGAGGGTAAAGAAAAAATTTTCTATATATTTTCCCTAATATTGAAGTTGTTTTAAGATATCTATAATAATTTAAATAATTATCTTTCATAATTAATAATACATTAATTAAAACATCATCCTATATTATTATTTCCCAAAGGAGAACTGAATTAAAAATATTAATTCTATTGAAGTAAAAAATTTATATATATATTTAATCTTGTTAAAGTAAATTAAAATTTAAAGTGCTTAATGAGAGTAATAAATCATCTTGCCGATTTCTCCTCGCTGGGGGGGGTTCAGAGTTACATATACGGATTATGCAATAAATTCCCAGAAAATTATTGTATTTATAATTCAGGTAGTGAAGTGCTAGATATATACAGAAATAAATCTATTGAATACAAAAAATTATTTTCTTTCAAGTTTTTTTTTAATAGAACTAGAGAGATTTTTATAGTTCACAATCTTATTTTGTCCAAAAAATGGATATTAATTTATTTTCTATTAAGAATTAAAGGTTGTGAGGTTATTTACCATGAACATGGATCAGCTTGGTCTAATCCTCAGAAAAATAAAGATAGATATAATAAAAGAATAATCAAATATAAAAAGATAATTGTAAACAGCGACGCTACTAAGTATCTTTTAAATAATTTTTATAAGGTAGATACTAATTTAAAGGTATTAAGAAGTCCAATATTTATTTATGAGGAGATTTTAAATAACAAAAAAAATTCAGTTGATAGGAAAGTCGACAAGACCAAAAAAGATAAATTAATAATTGGCTATATTGGTAGGCTTGCTTTTCACAAGAATCCCTCTTTTTTGATTGCACTTGCATTACAGCTAAAAGAAAAATATGAAGAAAAAGTTGAGCTACACTTTGTAGGTTCCGGTCCGGAAAGAAATAATTTGCAAAATCTTTGCAAAGAAAAAAATATTGATTCTATTTTTTGGGGACGAGTAAAAGACAGAAGAGAAGGATTATCCAAATGGAAATATTGTATTGTCCCATCAATCAGAGAACCATTAGGTTTAATTCCTGGAGAGATGGCAATACAAAATATATTGACTTTTTCATCAAAAGTTGATGGCCTGCGAGAACTTTACCCAATAGATTGCAACTATTTATTAATAGATATGAAAAAAAATAAAAAAAGCGATAACTCAAATATTCAATTTCTTCCTAAATATAACGATTTTGGTTACAATTATTATCCTAACGTATCACAATGCGTTGAAAAAATTATCAACTTAAACAAAAATCACGATAAATATATAGAATTACTAATTAAACATAGGAACTTTATAAAGAAAAATTTTGATATTTCAAAACATTCAGAAGAATTAAGAGAATTTGTTTTTAAGTCTTAAAAATTTTTTATTTGATAACAAATTTTGATTATCTAAATCTTTAGAGTTATAAGTATTTAGATTTTTTTTATGAGATTTATTAGTTATTAAAATATAATAAAGTTAAATAATCCTTAGAAATTAGGAAAAAAATATATGAAAGGATTTTTATATTTAGTTTCTAATCATAGAATTCAGTTTGAATCAAGATTATTTTTAAAAAAGAAATCTTTTGGATACATTTATTTACCTTTAAAAGGATTTAAAAAATATTTTTTTTTCTTTTTTAATATTTTATATCCATTATTAAATTTGAATCATAATCAAATTTATCTTCTACTAAATCTAATTTTACGCAAAAAAAATACAATAATTTCTTATTCATATTTATCTAAAAGGGTACAAGATTTAAGTAAAAAATTCGAATTTCTTAAAATAGTTCAAATCCAAAACGGTGCCTTACATCAAAAATTACAAGAGGATTTAAACCTTAAATATATTGACATTTTTTTATCTATTTCAGAATTTCAATCTAAAAATGCTTTAAAACATTTTGCAAAAAGAGCTTTTGTCGTGGGATCTTTATCTACAGAGAATTGGATTAAAAACGTTAAAATAGCATGTGATATTAATAAATTTCAATATGATATTTGTTTTATATGCAATACAAAATTTGAAAAGGATATAAGGTATGCTCTAAATCTTTCACTTTCTTATATCTTGACAAATAAAAATTTAAGTCTATTTCTAGCTACGAAAAGCAAAACAAACATAAGACAAATAGCTAATTATTGTAAAGATAACTTTAAAGTAGATATTTATAATCATAGCCAAATATCTTTCACAAAAAGTTTTACAAAATATTCAACTATTGAAAATGCCTTAAAAGCAAAAGTAATTGTTGGGGTAAGGTCTACAGTACTTTATCAACTTGGGTCTTTGGGACACGTAATCTATCCAATAGACATTTCAGAAAAATACGGGAATATGTCAGGAAATCTGTTGAACATAAATATAAATCTTAATCCTCCAAAGGAATTATTCTTCGAAAAAATCAAGGAAATCAGTACCAAAAATGGAAGGAAGAAATACATCGATGATAATTTTGATGTTTTAGAAAAACTTGATGAAACCCTAAGGCTTAAGAATTTGCCTTCGGACAATATCATTAAATCCTTAGAAGAAATTTAATAACTAATGATAATTTTTTTATTTTAAGATTCATAGTTTAGTATTCCTTTTTAATTATTTTGTTTCACTATAAAATATTATTTATATAATAAATAATAATTGAATTTTAAATGATTGAAAGATGTCCAATATGCAATTCTAAAAATACAGAAATAAGCATTAAAGGTTATTCCTCTAGAAGAAAAGCTGGTATTAATTATTGGGGAAGTGTAAAATCATTAAATAGGTCAAATATAGATAAAATACAAAACATAATACCACTTTATTTTTGCCTAGATTGTAATACTGGATGGAGAGGACATTCAGAATTGTCTTTAGAAATAGATAAAATATTTCATACAAAACACTCACTTCACTGGAAGTCTTATCAATTGTTTTGTCAATTTCTAAAAGGAGAAATTAAAAATAAACATTTGATAAGTTTTTCAAAATTAATGATCCATTTTTCAAATTTCCTAGGAAGAAAAATTAATGTAATAGAAATTGGTTCTCCTCTTATGGGAGTAGGTTTTTTAAACGCAAATCCAAAACTTCTTAAGAATATTTCTTCCATAACAAGAAAAGTAAATTTGAATGAGTCAATTTTACTTTTCCAGGAGTCATTTACTATATTTATAATTAGAATTTATCAATTTATAGGTCACGTAAAAAATATATTAAAAAAATTATTAAAAAAAGGTGAAGTACATAATTCTGAAAAAAAGATTTTTGAAGATTTAAATAAAAAAATTAACAATATAGAATTTTGTGATATTCCAACCTCTGTAGGTTGGGGAACTAGTTCTATTATTTGCGGACAGAGTACATTAAAATGGCTGTTAACATTAAACCCTAATGTAAATTTAATTAATAAATATATTAGAAAAAAAAATAAGTCCCAACTTACTATTTGCGTAAATTATATTGATCATTTTGATTCGCCAATAAAGATTATTAAGGAAATGCTACTCTTCTCAGACTTTATTTTATTTAATATACATAAAAGCAATGATGCTGGGATACAACATAAATATACTTTCTCTGATAATTTTGATAATCTAATCAATAAAAGTTTGGATAAAAATTATTTATGTTTTAATATTTCAAATAAAATTCTAAATTTAGATGATCAATCTAAATATAACTATTATTTAGTTGGCAAAAAGGAAATTTCTTTAGGATTTAAAAATTATTTGAAAGATATTAAATAAGAAATCAGGTTTATGTATTTTTGAAGTTCAATCTTTTTGAAATAAGATCATCAAATTATTTCTATTCCTTACTGTTTTAAGCACTGAATAATCAATCAAAAGTAAAACATTTTTAAAAAGGTTATTGCATAAAAAGTCAGCATTAAAATACCACAAATGAGATGGCTCTGAAAATCTAGAATGGGTTTTTTCCAAAGTTTTAAAATCACTTATATCTGGTACTTCGATATATAAATATCCACCTCTATTGAGTCGCTTTGAAACATTTGCAACAAAATTATTTAAGTTATCTATATGTTCGAGAACTTGGCAACAAGTAATTAAATCGAATTGGTAGTCACTAAATGTTTTATTATCAAAGAATCCATTAATTATATTAGCTCTTGTTCTTTTCCTAGATAGTTCTGCAAAGTTTGAAGTAGGTTCTACTCCAAATAAATCAGCTTTTAAAAAAATATTACCTAAAGTGTGTAATAGAACTCCACCTCCTGATCCAATATCAAGTATTTTATTAGGATTAAATTTTGAATTTATTTTATCTTTAATCCAAACCATTTTCTGATAATTTTCACTCTCTTCAGGTGGATAATTTGTTATTCTATCAAAATATTCATCTGGACTCTCCCCTCTGAATGATTCAGACCTGTAGTTATCATACATAAACTCAAGCTGCCTTTTTGTTAATCTTGGAGTACTAAAAGACAAATTACAGTCTAAACAATCTATCCATTCCCTTTTATTTTGTTTTAAATCAGGGACAAGGAAATCATAACCTTCAAGTTTTTGTTCTTGCCTAAATTTTAAATTATTTTTATTACAATGCGGGCAATAAACTTTCCAAGTCATTTAAATTAACATCAATTAATAGAAATAACATATCACAGAAAAGAAAGTAAAATATTATTAAAGAAGTAGAAGTCTAAATAATATGATTTTAAAAAATTCAAATACTTTAAGAGCTTTAGTTATTCCTTTTAGGATATTAAAGAGTATTTCGAGAAAAAATAAATTAAGAGTTTATTTTAATCTTTTTCTGATGATTATTTCTTCAATATCAGAAGCTTTAAGCGTACTATCTATAACAAACGTAATTTCTCAACTCCAATCAAATTCAACAAACGAATTTGAATTACTAGATAGAAAAATTTCATTAAGTAATCTATTTGGATATGAATTAAATCCAATTTTTATATTCATATTTATAGTATCTTTTTCTTCTTGTTTAAGAATTTTCACACTTTGGTATAGTGGTAAAACTGCTGCAAAAGTAGGAAACGAAGTAAGTAGAAATATATTTTTTAAAATAATTTATTGGCCATATGAAAGACATTTAAATACAAATTCTGGAACTTTAATTGCTACATTGACTCAATTTTCCAAATCAGCAGTCGGTTCAATAAACAATTTTTTATTTATCATAAATTCATTATTTATCTCAATAGCCTTATCTATATCATTGATAAAGGTAAATGGGAGAATATCTATTTTTTTAATCTTACTTTTAATTCTTTCTTACTCAACAAATAGTTCTTTAGTTAGAAATCATATTAGGAGAAATTCAGAGACTATGAAAAGGGAAACTTTAAACACTTTCAAGATAGTTAAAGAATCTCTTGAAGGTATTAAGGATGTTATTATTAATGATAGAAGAAGTGAAGAAATAAGATATTTCCAATCAAAAGATAAAATTCTAAAAAATACAGTTGTTAATGCAAAATTTACAAGCACTTATCCTAAGTATCTTTTTGAATCTCTTCTAATAGTAGGGCTATTATTAATAATTTATTTTCTTAATAATGATGAAAATTCTATAAATAATTTATCTCAACTTTCTATTTTCGCTTTTGGTGGTCAGAAACTTTTACCATCGATTCAACAAATTTATGCTTCAGTTACTGCGATAAAGCATTCAGAAAGCAAAACAGAAACTTTACTTGAGATACTTGAAGAAAACCTTAAATCAAATACTTCAAAGTACAAAAAACCTGATAATAGATATCCTAATAAACCTTACAAAAGACTTTTTAAGGATAAATTAGAGTTGAATTCAATATATTTCAAATATCAAAATTCCCAATCCTATTCAATCAAAGATTTCAATTTAACTATAAAAAGAGGTGACTTTATCGCAATCATGGGGCCAAGCGGAGCAGGCAAGACTACAGTAATTGATATTATTATGGGATTGATAAAGCCTGAGAGTGGTTTCATAAAAGTAGATGGCAAGTTTATTTACAAAGACAGTACGTTTTTTAATTTAAAAGAATGGCAGCAATCAATTACTCATGTTCCTCAAAATGTTTATTTGCTTGATAAAACTATTAAGCAGAACATAATTTTGAATGATAAGTACAATAAATTTTCCGAAAAAAGGTTGAAGGAAGTCTGTAATGTTGCATGTTTAGACGAATTTATTAATAAACTTCCAAATGGGATAGAAACAAAAGTGGGTGAAAGAGGCAGTTTGTTAAGTGGGGGACAAATTCAAAGAATAGGTATTGCCAGGGCAATAATAAATAAATCACCTTTGATTGTTCTAGATGAGGCCACTAGTGCACTAGATCAAAATATTGAAGAAAAATTACTTAAAAACGTTAAAAATTATTGTACTGACAGTGCAATTATTATGATAACTCATAGAAAAGAATCAGCTTCTATTTGTAATCGTTTAATAGAAATCAAGAAAGATCTGAATTAAATATTACTCAATTAATTTGCCTTCAAAATTTGAAATTTCTTTTGTTTCGTCAATACAAGTAGATAATTCATTACTTGGATCAATGACTTTTGTTTTTTTTACTTGTAATTCATTGTTTTTTAAAAATATTCTAAAATTATATTTAAAATTTTTATCGAGATTAGGATAATCTTTTCTTACGTGTGCTCCACGAGTTTCTAATCTAGAAATAGAACTTCTTATAGTGGCTTCAGCAGTAACTAAGGAAGACTCTAAGTCAAAAATATTAATAAGATCAGTAAAATTATTTCCATTTATGCTGACATCTGCATTTAAAGATTGATTTTTTAAATTCTGAACTTTTCTTAAACCATTTTTTAAATTTGATTGATCTTTAATAACTCCACAATGAGTCCACATTATATCTCTCAATTCATTTTGAAGATAAATTACAAGATTATCCCCATTTTTGATTTTTTCTTCAATATTGGAAAGTGCATTATCAACAACCTCCTTTGATCTAGGTTGGTAATTTATAGTTTTTGAATACTGTGATGCGCAATCTCCTGCTATTCGACCAAATATTAGAATTTCTGCCAGTGAATTACCTCCCAGCCTATTTGCTCCATGTAATCCACCTACTACCTCACCAGCAGCAAATAAACCTTCAACATTAGTTTGATGAGTAGAAGCATTGACAACCAGTCCCCCATAGAATAATAAGCTGTGGGAGCAACCTCCATTGGTTCTTTTGAAATATCTAATAACTGTAGATCAACAAATTGTCGATAAATTTTAGGAATTTTTGAAAGGATAAAGTCTTTACTTTGATGGCTAATATCTAAATAAACTGCCCCATTTCTTGTCCCTCTTCCCTCAACAATTTCTGTATAGTTAGCAATAGCAACTCTATCTCTTGTTGATAATTCCATCCTTTTTTGATCGTATTTTTTCATAAATCGATCCCCAATATTATTAACTAATATGCCTCCTTCCCCTCTAACAGCTTCTGTAACCAAAGTACCAGAATATTCTTTTGGCAAAACCATACCTGTAGGATGAAATTGCACCATCTCCATATCCAAGAGTTCACATCCTGATTTCAAACCTAAAAAATAACCATCCCCAAAGTTCTCGAATTTTCTTGAAGAGCTATTTCTCCATAATCTAGTATGCCCGCCAGTACACAAAACTACTGCATCGGCATAATGAATAGTTTTTTCACCATTATTAATGTTAAAAGATATTGCCCCAAAACATTTTTTATTATCCACTAACAAATCGGTAACATATTCTTCATCATTGATTTTTATTCCAATTAAATTAGCCTTGCGTAATAAGGCCTTAATTATTGATTGACCAGTATAATCACCTGAATAACATGTTCTTCTGTAAGTATGAGCCCCAAAAAACCTCTGATCAAATTTACCATTACTTAATTTCTGTAAATCTGCGCCCATGAATCAATTTCAAAAACAGCATTTTTTGCATTTTTTGCCATAATTTCAATCGCTTTATGATCTCCTATTTCATATCCTTCAATGAAGGTATCAGCATAATGTTGTTTCCAAGAATCCTCTTTATCTAAATTGCCAAATGAAGCATTAATTCCACCAGCCGCTAATACAGTATGTGAATCATTTTTAGGACGTTTACCAATTACTTTCACATTTAAATTATTTTTTTTAACTTCTATAGCAGCTCTTAATCCTGCCACCCGCAGCCAATGACAAGTACATTAGTAATATCTGTTGAATAATCAATCATGTAATTTTAAAGTATTTAAACTTATCAAGATAAAGGGCAATAATTTCATTGTTGAAAAGATTAATTAATTAGTTAATTTATTTATTTCTTTATTTTTCTGTGGTGACCTGTGCTTATAAATCTACCAAAAAGATTTCCAGAAATTGACTTTATTGAAGTTCTTAACTTCGCATTCAATCTTAAATATAAATCCTTATATTTCTCCCCACGAAAACCCCTAAATGAAGTTGAGTGGTAGTAATCATGGGATAATGGGGAAGATAAAGAAAAATAATAGTTGCTAATACACTTTCTAATAGCAATAGAGGATTGTATAGGATTCACTGCATGGATAGATTTATTATCTGTCCTCATAATTACGAGTCTATTGAATTTAGCTGGGATTTTAATTTCATCAAATTTTAGTCCATCTGGAAAAAGTAATAAATCTCCTCCGTCAGAAATCTTACTCAAGGATGTACTTACATAATATAAAAGATTTAACCTCCTGTACTTTTCTCTCAAACGATCATGAGAATTATCTATGTGAGGGTTTAGAAAACATCCTTTATTCATATAAGATAAACCACCAGCATAAAGCTCAGGGTCTCCATATAGATCATCTATTTGACAAACTTTTGAAATGATGGTGATAATTCTTTCATCTTGAAAGGCATACAAACATTCTTCAACTAACTTACTTTTAGATTCCCAATCTACAGCAACATATTTTCTTTCCTGAGGACCTGAAAGTAATGAAAGGTTTTGTTTTTCAGGGAAATGATCATCTAGTTTTAAAGCAATCTCTGAAGGTAGTAAATCATCAATAACTATATGATTAATCTTAGATGAATCTCTATATTGATTTTGCAATTGTTTAATTGATATTTCCTCAATTCTTTTAACTATAAGACTTGCAATTTCTTTTCTATTCATATAAAAAAGTGATTTTAAAATTATTTTTATTAATAAAGATTTTAGTCATATATTTTTTAAAAAAGTTTTTTATACAAATAAACTTTAGCTAGTTAAATAAAAAATTGTCTTATTAGCCAGAAAAATTTACCTTATTTAAGTTTTTATATGGAATATTCCTTTCACAAAAATAAATTTTGTTAATTTTGCAATTAGCAAGTATTTTATAGTTTAAGAATAGTTTAAGATTAAATAATTTTAAATATTAATTTTAAATGGAAGATTTTATTGTAAAGGATTTAATTACAAATTCTGTGCAATTAACCATTTTAGATGGGCTTTAAATACTATTTTCATCTTTACTCTCGGGTATAGTTTTAAGATATGTTTTTAAGCGTTTCTCAACGACTTTTTCATCTAAAACAGAATTTGGTAATACTTTACTAATAATCACAATAAGTGTGGCGTCTTTAATTGCAGTCGTTAAATCCTCTTTAGCTTTATCTTTAGGACTAGTCGGGGCATTATCAGTAATTAGATATAGAACTGCCATTAAGGAACCTTTTAATTTGGCTTTTATACTTCTATCAATATGTGTAGGCATTTCTTTAGGGGCTTCACAATTTATTTTCGCACTTTTAGTATTAATAATTGGTTCTTTTGCAGTAGTTTATTGTTATAACAATTCAGGTAAAAAAGAAAGATTTTTTAAAAAAGGTAGTGCAGACTTTGATTCAATGATTATAAATTTACCAACTAATAATTCCCTCAAGTTTCTATATGAATTATTAAAAGAGAATACAGAGTATTTTGCCGTTCAGTCTTTGCAAGAAAATCAAAAAGATAATATAAGCATTACATTAAAACTAAGGCTTTACAGCTTAGAAAGCCTTGAAGATTTAAGAGAAAAAATCAAAAAAAGTTTTCCAAATTCTGAATTTACTTTTTTCAGTTCTCCAAATATTTAATAAATGAAAAGATTTATTAATAATAGATTTAATTTAAAAGTGATAGTAATGTCTTTCATTACATTTTTAATAAAATCCCAGAAAAAATTATATAAACCAGCATTATTTATCTTTTATGTGCAAATTCTATTAGTATCTCTATTTTATTTCCATAATAAAGGACATATTAATAAGAAACTAAAACCAGTTATCTACAACACTTTTGACAGCCTTTATATTCAAGATTACATTGGATATTTTAAAGATCTTATTCTTTCATTTAATTTTAATAATAAAATTGAAAGAATTGATATACAGCTAGATTTTGAAAATATTGTTGGATTAGATTGTACAAGGAAGCAAGAATTAGGCTGCAAAAACGATCCATGGCTAAAGGGTAATTTATTGGAAGGTGATATTAATTATCCAATAAAAATTAGATCAAAAGGCGATAGAAGACTTCATAGAGAAAGCTTTAAAAGTATGAGTTATAAAATTGATATCAGAGGGGAGCAAAGATATAAAGGTATGGAAGAGTTTTCAATACAGATGCCTATTATTAGAAATTATACTTATGAATTATATGCATCAAATTTATTAAGAAAGGCAGGTATTATTTCTCCTAGGAATCATTATGTAAAGCTATTTTTAAATGGAGAATATCTTGGAATAAGACATGTTGAGGAAGGATTTGCGAGAGAATTAATTGAGTCAAATAAAAAACGTTTTGGACCAATTTTTAGTATCGACGAGGAATACGGAGATGTATATGAGAATACTATTTTTAAACCCTTAAATAAAAATTACTGGATAAATAATAATAGCAACCTTTTATCAGAGTCATTATCTGTTTTAGAGGCTTCTAGATCTAATCCTGAGATTATAAAAACTCATTTTGACTTAGATAAATGGGCCAAATATTTTGCATATGTGGATTCTTTAAAACTCTTTCATGCGACAAGACCAGGAAATCTAAAATTTTATCTGAATCCCTCTTCTGGTAAATTTGAACCAATATTTTTTGATGGCCATTTAGGTATGGGTTATTTTGATAATTTCCACTTATCAGATTATCTATTGATGGATGGTTCAAAACCAGATTGCAGATGGACAT
Organism: Prochlorococcus marinus str. MIT 9302; assembly: GCF_000759975.1. GTDB lineage: Bacteria > Cyanobacteriota > Cyanobacteriia > PCC-6307 > Cyanobiaceae > Prochlorococcus_A > Prochlorococcus_A marinus_M. The sequence goes on from NZ_JNAM01000011.1 coordinate 147,949, forward strand.
GTACTAATGAATATTTCTATAGATTATTCACAGGTACCCCTGAAAATCCTAATTTAAAATTTTATGAATCTTATAAAGAATATCTAAAAGAAATTGTTTCTAAAGATAATAGAGGGAATCTAAAAAATGAATGGAATGAGCTTAGCAATGAGAGAAGAAGTATATACAGAGAATTTTCAGGAAAAGATTCAATGTGGAATAAAGGATTACTACCTCACATATCCGCATGGAAACCCTTAGAAAAACGATTAATAGAAATAGAGAATTTGATATACGAATCCGAAACAAAAGAACCAAATTTTTCTTATGATTCCCAAAAAAATATTATATATATAAAAAATAATTATTCTCGTTTTCCTCAATTGATAGGCTTTAAATGTGGCAATTACAAAAGCGAGAAAAATATTTTAATAAAAGGCGGGATAACAAAATTTAAATTAGATAATTTTGGTAATTGTAATTTAAATCAACTCTTATATACTTTGGATAATTTCAAAAATACAAAAGAATTTAAGTCGTCAAATTTAACTAATTTCTCATTTGATAAAGAATTGATAAATCCCATTAGAAATCTTCCAATAAAAAAGACATTTGAATTTATCTCTGGAGATCATAAGTTATCAAACTCAATAAATATTTTTAATAGCAATGTGATTTTCCATTCTGGAAGTTCTATTTGTTTAGAAAATGATTCTTATATCAATATAGAGAATTCAAATATTGATATAAGAGGCACAGAGAAAAATCCTGTCGAAATAAGTGCTTGCAATATAAAGAAAGAGTATGCAAATGGGGGCAGTTTAATTTTTCAAGATTCTAATATTAAAATATCGAACTTAAACCTAAATAATTTAAACGCTCCTAATAAAAGACTTCGGATATTATATGGAGGGGCAAATTTTATTAATTCAGAAATTAATATTGATAAATTAAGAATAGTCTCTTCAAATTCTGAAGATGCTATTAATTTTATAGATTCTAATTTAGAGGCTAATTATTTAGAGTTTATAAATTCTCAATCCGATGCTTTAGATTCTGACTTCTCAAATTTAAATATTAATAGAGTTAAATGCTCGAATGTTGGTAATGATTGTGTTGACTTTTCATTTTCTTTGGCAAAAATAAATCAAATCGAAAGTTATTTAACTGGTGATAAGTCAATTAGTCTTGGTGAGGCATCAATATTAAAAGCGAAAAATGTAAACTTAAAAGATGGCGAAATAGGCATTGTAAGTAAAGACTATTCAAAATTAAATATTAAAAATTATGCGTTTTCAAATATAAGACTTCCAATAGCCTCTTTTGTTAAAAAACCAGAATTTCAATCACCTGAACTTTTTATAGAAAATATCAAGCCAAATTTGGGAAATAACTATTTAATTGGCAAAGATGTTAAGGCAATTATTTCTGGAAAGAAGCTTACTTCAGATTTACTTTCATCTGAAGTTGAAGATAAACTTTACGGAAACTTTTACGGCACAAAAACTCAAAGATAATGAGAAATGAAAAAAAATTCATAATTAGTCAATCACAATTCTCAACTCTCAAAATTTTATTATCAAGTAATAGTTTTGTAGAGTGTTTCCCAAAAAGAAAAATTTCGAGTTTATATTATGATACCAATGATTTAAAATTATTTTATGCTTCTGAAGATGGAATATCTTCTCGCCAAAAAATAAGAATAAGATGGTATAACGATGAATTGATTTCATCTAGAGTCGAATATAAAATTAAAAATGCAGAACTAGGAGATAAAATTTTTTATGCAATTTCTGATTTTGATAAAAAAGAACTTAGTAAAATTTCTTTTGCAAATTCAAATATGAATAGTCCTAATCCTTATTTTGTCCCAACAAAAATAGATAAATTTTATTTTCCTAAAACTCTTATCTCTTACAAAAGAAATTACTATTTAAAAGATAATTTGAGAATAACATATGATAGCTCAATTAATTTTTATAGTGTTTTAAACAATTACAAAGAAATAAAAGTTTTATATCCTATACCCTCAGAATATTCTGTTCTAGAAGTTAAATATGAGGAAGGTGAAGACAATTTAGTTTATAAAACAATCCAAAACTTAACAGATAGACTTGGCCTGACACTTACAAGATTTTCAAAATATTCAAACTCAATTAAATCTATATATTTATAAAATATTAAAAATATACTTATATATTCAGAAGTTCAAACAGATCAAAAGATAGATAATATGTGATAATAAAAAAAATTTATATTTTAGAAATTTATTTATGGGACAAATTTTTATTTTTAATAAAGATAAATATATCAACATAACAAAAGAATTCTATAATAAAACTTCATTTTTTGGATATTGGAATTCTTTAAAACCAGAATATGGGGGTTCTGATCTCATAAATAATGTATTAAAAATAAATTCGAGTAATATTGATGCTTTAATAGAAAAGTTAAATTTCAATGAATTTGATTCATTACTAGGATATTTTAAAAATAAAAGAAAAAATCTTCTTCTAGTTTATGGAACTACATTATTTTCTTATGGATTTGTAGCTATAAGACTTAGTTTACAATTCAATTATTTATGTAATTTAATAGATAAAAATAAAATTAATGAATTATTTTTTTCATATGAAGAAATTCTAGAAGCTCATAGTTTCCTAAATGGAAGAATCAATTCGTTAAATAATGATGCATTTTTAATTTCTAATAAACCATCTATTACTAATCTCGTACTCTTTATTCTATCCTGTACTTTTTTCCAAGATAAAGTATCTGTAATTGATCAAAATCATAATAAATTTGATGTAAAAGTTTTAATTGAAAAAATTAAGAAAATCAAAACTTTTAAGTTTTTAGATATTAATGAAAATGAATTTCATTCTAAGGTATTTAATAATAAATTAAATTTAAACTTAGTTAATAGTAAATCTTTTTTTGAAAGAATCTTAAAGAAATTAAATTTTATAGAAATAAAATATATAAATTATTTTAGAAGAGATACTAATATTTTTTTTAGGGAAGATTTATCTATAGAAATAAATGATATTGAGTTTTCATTACTTAAAATCATTATGCCTCAAATTAAAAAAGATTTATTAATTAAGTTATATAAACAAATTGCAGGCATATCTTTTATCTGGAAAAATATTACAATTTCATCTTTACATTTTTCAAGTTTAAAAGTAAGACTTTTATTAAACCATTTAAGAAATAGGTCTCAAAAAGAATGTAAGATCAAACTTTTTAAAGAACACGGATCCTCTCTATTTAAAACTTCACATAATATTTATTCTTTTGATGAAGATATCTTTAATGCAGTAACAGTTTATAGAAGAAATTATCCTCTTAAAAAAAATAATCCATATGAAATTGGAATCACCACTCAAAAAATACCATTAACCATATCAATCTTAAGAAAGATATCATTTACTAAAAAATTTCCAGTTATAGTTGGACCTCAAATTCTTAATGATTTAAGAAATATTAATTATAGATATTTGCTAAATACAGATTATCTAAACAATTCGTATTTTTCTCTTTTTAAACTTTTATCAAATAACCATTTCAAAGTAGGTTTTTTACCTTCAAAAAATGCTAGGTCTGGCGTCAGCAAAGATCAAATCTTCGAGTTAGCTTTTTACAACAAATTCAAAATAATAAATAACTATAATATGGCACTAATAAACTCTTCTTGTTTAATAATCACATATCCTGAAACTACTTTAGCTGATGCAGTCTCAATGAAAATTCCATTTTTATTATTCTGCGATATTGATAATTTTCCCTTACACAAAAATTCAAAATGTTGGTATCAAAAATTATATGAATTCGGAGTAGCTTATAAATTAGATGAATTTCAAAAGCTTCATAATATGATTACTTCAGGAAAAATCTATGATTTATGGAGAGATAGGAAATTTAAAGCTTTTATTAGTTCATTTGAAGAATTTATTTTTTAAGTGTCAATTGTTATTGATTATAGGATCTATTTTTAAAGAAATATATTCTAAGAGCATTTTAGAGAGCAGAATTACATAATCAAGCTTGGACAAGCACTGATAAAAGTAACGTTATCACGAAACTATCTCTAAAAAAGCTTGATATAACAAGAAAAATTCAATGGAGCCAAGCGGACTCGAACCGCTGACCCCCTGCATGCCATGCAGATCACCAACTAAGCTATAACTAGGTTTTGCAGGTGTTTTCGGCATTTCGCTCGCAGGGCTGCTCGCAGAGTTACCATAATTAACAAAACAAATATTTTTATCATTGAAGCCTTTTGAAAATATGATTAAAAAGAGATGAGAATTTTCCTTCATTATATTTTTCTGCATGTGCTTTTTCTACTAAAGTAAATCCTTTCGTAAAAATAAAATCCAAAGTACTTTCATAATCTAAATTTTTTTCATTTAACTCCACTAAAAGTGATTTAACATTTAAATTACTTAAGGTGTCTTTAGCACCTTCTAGAATTAATCTCTCATTTCCATCTACATCAATTTTTATATGATTAGGAAAAACATTAATCATTTGTAGAAATTTATCAAGGGAAATGCCCAAAACACCTTGAAAATGAATAGGTATAAACTTCTTGTTTTCAAAATCAATATTATTATCAAATGAATTTAATGCGCCTCCCCATACATAAGATGAAATGTTAAATTTGGAAAATTTTGTTTTATCATGGATTGCGACTGAATAAGGTGTTATGAAATTGCTAAAATTATTTGCTCTTATGTTCAAATTTAAAAGTGCATAATTTAAGGCATCAGGCTCTATAGAAATTACACTGTGCTTTCTATATGCAGCATATAAACTATAAAGACCAACATTTGCCCCTATATCAAGTAAACAATCATCTTTATCAAAATTATTAATCCAATTAATTGTTTCAGGTTCCTTAGTTTCAAATGAAAATGCTCTCATTCTTGTTTCATGGCCCATATCTAAAATTGAAAATATTCTTTCTTTTTTAAGATAAACGTACGAATATTTTTCAATTCTAAGTTTGTCTTTTAACCTTATATAATTAAATTTAATTTTTAAATATTTATTCTGTAAGATTTTTAAAAATTTGTTTTTTAACAGATTCTTCTTAATAATCTTTATAGTTTCCTTCATTTGTAAATTATAAAAGTTAATACATAATTTAAATTATTAATAATTTAAATTATTAATAATTGATATATATCAGCTCAGCTTTAATAAAGATTTTTAGAAAAATTTAAATGGAGCCAAGGGGATTTGAACCCCTGACCCCCTGCATGCCATGCAGGTGCTCTACCAGCTGAGCTATGGCCCCAAGCTTCAAAACGTCAGTCATATCAATGAATCCAAAGATTTCTTTCGTAACTTACGTAATTCCTATAGTACTTTATAGCGTTTGATTATTGAAATCTGCACCTTAAAATGCACCTAGAGATTTACAAGTTGTAGCATGCTTTCTGGATCTGTTCTAAAGCAATTCGGCACCTACTTAAAAAGTCAAACTAGTAATGGGTTAGGTATTGAAGGAATAAAGAAGAAATACCCCTACTTTCTATCCTAGGTAATGGGGAGAATATGCTTTCCATAAAGGTGCGCAGAGAAAATAAATTTCTATTCAAGGGAGGGTACTAAATAACACTTTTTATCCTTTTAAAACTTTTCTCAGTAAAGGATAAATAACTTAGCAAGGCACTTTGAGGAGAGGTGCACCTGCCTAGTATGCATATTATTGAAATCAATAAACCCCCTAGTTATAGATTAGGGAATTCTAATTATTTAAAAACAAAGGGAACAGAATAAGGGGTAATTGGCACCTTCTGAACCTCTTTGAGTTCCTCTCAATAATTCTCTTAATTTTAACCTAACTCTAAAAATGAAATCAGGTTCAGAAAACCAGCTATCTTTATTTTTTGTTTCTACACTTTAATTTAAAAAATAGCTTAAGAACTAAAAGAATATGCAATATTCACAATATCTAAATCATTAAAATGTTATTTTTAATCTATTTAAGAAGCTATAAAAAATAGACAATGAGCAAATTACTAAACTAAATGTAGAAAAAAATAATATTGACCTTTTTTTTGCATAACCTAATAAAGGTATAGTTATAAATAAAGAAGGATAAATAGCACTTTTAATTCTCCCTACAGAGTAAATTGATGGTGCAAATATCTCCAAAGATATTATTATTAAAACAAAAGTTATGAGAATTAAACTATAAGTATAAACTGGCCTCAATGAAAAATTTTTTATAGGTATGTAAGCATTCCTTAAGGCATATTTATAATAAAAAGTTACTGAAATAAAGTGGTTTATTAGTAATAAGAAAATGGGTATAATAAACGTATTATTACTCTGTATTTCTATATCTCTAAAATATGAATAAGCTTTTAAAATAGGCAATAAACTGAATATATTTAGATATAACTGATTACCTAAAAAAAATAGTCCGAATAGAAAGGGCCATAAAATAACAAAACGGTATCTATACAAAATACTAAAAATGAATCTGAAAAAACTATTTATTTGTTTTATTGAGAATACGTAATTTAAATAAAATGGTATGAAACTTACAATTAAAATTAAATAAATAGGGTGAGCTAAAGAAACCAAAATTCCACATATTGGAATTATAAAAATATTATATTTAGAAGGTTTTATAAGAAATGAAATCAGAAAAATTACTATAGAAAATGAGAAAAATTGTCGGAGATGAATCTGAAACAATACAGAGCTAATACTTGGAAGATAAATTAGGATAAGAAAAGTATATAAATTCCATTTATTTTTATGCTCTGAAGAATTTCTAAAGAAACTTATCAATCTAGAAGTGCCAATCGCAATCAAAATTAAAGATAAAAAAATAAGCACAAAGAATTTAATCTTATAATCTTCAAAGGGACGAACAAGATAATAAACTAATTGGTAAGTATAATTTTCAGTTCCTCCCCAAAAAGATTTACTTGTTAAATATTTTGCGAGATTTTCATTATCTATTGCCTCAAGTGAATATGGTCTCAGAAAAGCAGCAAGACTATAAAGAATAGCGTAAATTTTTAAATTAAATTTTGCAAATCTTTTATATAAAAAGAAAAAAGATGAAATAATTGTAAGTATCGAAAAAATAAAAGAATTTATATACATTTATTCAAATTAAAAGTTTAAGAAAATCATATTTTTTCAATTATCTTTTAACAATCAAATTAAAAGCTTCTGCATATTTATATCCAGCTTGATGACCTCGATAAGCGGCTAAAGTTTTTATTGTATTAATAGACCTTGAATGATTAGCCTTAAGAATCTCACCACGATATTCAAGGCATGCTTTAATCTTATCTTCAATTACATCAGTAATATCAATAAAGTAATTAGCGGAGAAGGGATTATGATAATTCCATTCAGTACTTGATATAATTTCAAAACTCATAGCTAAGGATATTGAATTTTTTTTAACTGGTCTTAAAGCAGGTAGGATTGCCTCATAACATTTTCTATGATCAATATTTGCATCATATTGATTATGAGTAATTAAGCATGTTGGTTGAAATTCGGCGATATGGTTTTCAATTTCTTTTGTTAATTCTAAAATTGGGTAAGTATCAAGCTTGCAGCACTTTCTCATACTAAAGTGAATGTTTTCTTTGTTTACTCCTAATTTTTTTAAGGCACTTAATGCACAATATTCTCTTTTTTTTATTGCATCAATAATTTCACTTTCAAATCCATCTTCATCAAATCTAACTGAACTTCCCTCAGCTAAAAAAACAATCTTAACTTGATAATCTTTCTTATTAAGTAAGCTAATTAATCCTCCACATCCTAAAACTTCATCGTCTGGATGAGCCGCTACTATAAGTAATTTTTCAAAATCATTTCTCATTTATAATCAATTAAAAGAGAATCTAAAGTTTCATCCATATTAGGAAGCCTTAAGTTGAAAGCTAACTCTGTTCTATTAATATTCATTGACATTATTTTAGGTCTTGGAGCTACCATATTAACTTCATCAATATAAACTTCTTCTGCATTTGATAAATCTAAATGTAGTTTATTTGCTATTTTCTTAAATATTTCTGCTTTACTTAAAGCATCTGAACTACCTAAATTAAAGATTCCATTTATATCTTTAAAAGAATTATTTATTATAAAATTTGCCAAATAATCCATATGAAGTGGATTACAAATTACATCTTTAAATAAATAGAATCTATTTTCTGAGGAACAATTGTCTATAAGCCAACTAACTTGATTATATTTACCAAACCCCCACAAAAAATTAGTTCTAAAAATTAAACTCTTAGATATTTTAGAAATTAATTTATCACCACCTAATTTAGTTTTTCCATAAATATTAATAGGTTCTTCTTCACCTAAATCTGTAAAACTTTTTGATTTATATACCTGATCAGTTGATATTTGTACAACTTTGCATTTTAAATGATGTTTAATAATAATCTCGTAAATATTCTCTGGTATTTTTTGATTTATCTCATAAGCTTTTTCAATTTCAGTTTCGCATTTATCAACATTTGTCATGGCAGCACAATTTATTATTAGGTCAGGATCTTGAAGTATAAGAAATTCTCTTAATTCACTATAAATTGTCGATTCACAATGATAAAAATCATTTAGTAATCTACTTGAAACTCCAATAACATCAATGTTATGGATATTTTCATATTTATTTTTAATTAACCCTCCAAGTCTTCCTGTAGATCCTAAAATTAAAACTTTTTTTTTGGTAGACATTAAAAAGTAAAATCTTTATTAACATGTGTTCTAATTAAATCTCTTATTTCCTGAACAGAAAGAAAATCTTTATTTAGATCTGATCTATAAAAAAAGTTATTTGGAGATTTTTTGTAGGCAATATTTTCTTCTAAACATCTTTTAATATATAAATCTCTATTGGGGGTTATTGCATAGTAAGGTCCACGATCTACAGTACTATAACCATCTGAAATGGTTATCATTTCTTCATGAATTTTTTCTCCAGGTCTAATTCCCTTAACTTGAGGATTTATATTCGGAGCAATAGCCTTTATTACGTCAGTAATCCTATAACTTGGTATTTTAGGAACAAAAATTTCTTCGCCCAATGAATTTTCTATCGCCCAAATTACCATTTTCACTCCCTCCTCCAAAACAATATTAAATCTAGTCATATTTGGATCAGTTAAAGTAATAAATCCTTTTTTTGCTTGTTCCAAAAAAAGAGGGATAACTGATCCTCTTGATCCCATAACATTTCCATATCTAACAACTGAGAAACGCAGATCTCTTTTTCCTACAATGTTATTTGCCGCAATAAAAAGTTTATCTGAACATAATTTCGTAGCTCCATATAAATTTATTGGAGCCGCTGCCTTATCTGTACTGAGAGCAACTACTCTTTTTACATTATTATCAAGACAAGCTTCTATGATATTATTAGCTCCATCAATATTGGTTTTAATAAATTCCATTGGATTATATTCTGCTGCAGGAACTTGTTTCAATGCAGCAGCATGAACCACGCAATCAATTCCCTCTAGAGCTCGAGAAATCCTATTTTTATCCCTAACGTCCCCCAAGAAATATCTCATAACTGGATATTCTGATTGACTAAATTTTTGCTGCATTTCCCATTGTTTTAATTCATCTCTGCTGAAAACAACCAATCTTTTAATATTTTTATTGCTCTTTAAAAGATGAGATATAAAAGCTTTACCAAAACTACCAGTACCTCCAGTTACTAAGAAAGATTCAGGATTTTTTTTATTATCCATTTCTAAATTTAGAATAAGTAATTAATTTATTTTCTAACTATGAAATTCATAATTGCCATAAATTAAAATAGTCATATTTTTTAGTTATCTTAAAATATAACATATTATTTATTCTTAAAAATAAGAACGGTTTTTCAGACAGAACTTAAAGAAGAATCCTAAGATGATTAAGGTAAATGTAATTTCAAGGAAAAAAATATGAAGCCTATATGTCTTATTCCTGCAAGAGGTGGTTCAAAAAGAATCCCAAAAAAAAATATAAAGATATTTAATGGCAAACCTCTTATTCAGTGGTCAATTGATTGTGCTAAAAATTCTAATTTATTTTCAAAAATTGTTGTAAGTACTGATAATTTAGAAATTGCAGAAATCGCAAAAAATTGCGGTGCAGAGATACCTTTTATTAGACCTTCAAAATTGTCAGATGACTTCACTAAAGACATTGAAGTAATCCAACACTACATTAATCATGAGATATCTATCAATAATGTTCCAGATACACTTTGTTATCTATATCCAACTGCGCCATTCATAACAAAAGAAACTTTAAAAAAATGTTACTCTCTTCTTTTAGAAAAAAAAGCTGCTTGTTCTTTAACAATAACTTCATTCCCTTACCCTCCACAAAGAGCATTAAGGAAAAATGATGACTCAACATTAGATTTCTTTTGGAATGAATTCAAAGGTAAAAGATCTCAAGATTTATTAGAAACATTCCATGATGCAGGTCAATGCTATTTCTACAATTTGCAAAAATTTCCTGATATATCAAATAGGGTTGGGCTTATTTTACCAAGAATTTTATGTCAAGACATTGATACTCCTGAAGATTTTGAATTCGCAGAGACCTTATTTAAAGTTTTAGAGGAGAAATGAATCTTCGGTTTTTGATAATTTTGAATAAAACATGAAATATTTACCATTTCTTTTTATTGAAGAGCTACTTTAAAATTTAAAAAAATAATATATATATTTTGGAAAGATAAAAGATATATTGCAGCGAGATGTATTATGTAAGATAACAAAAAAGAAATAAGCTTTTAATATGGAATACAAATTTAGTAAAAATCTTGGTGATATAACTGATATAAAAAAAAGTTTTTTGCTGAAAATGATCAATTATTGAAGAGGTCTCGCAGTTCAAATAATTTTTATAATAAGCAAGAAATTAGAAAGTTTTGCAAAGTTTGTCAAAAAAGCTTAGAACCTTATGATTTCGATTTTAGGAATCATGGAGTTGAATATAAAATTTGCCGCAATTGTAATCACCTTAATGGATTGCATGAAGACTCTAAAGAGTTTACAGACTATATGTACAAAGGAACTAGTTACTCAAAAAATTATTTGAGGATTATGAACAAAGAATTGAAAAGGTTTATCTAGCAAAAGCAAAGTACTTAAAAGATTCTCTAAAATTAATAGAAAATATTGATGTTTTTGTTGTTTCAGATTTTGGCTGTGGTGGTGGACATTTTGTTAACTCTCTTCAGAAGTTAAAGGTTGATTCAACTGGATATGATATTTCAAATGTAATGATAGATTTAGCAAAAGATTATTGGAAATACAAAAATAATTCTGATGCTTGTAATTGTTTTAATGTAGTATTCTCAGAAGAGGAACTTTATAAAAAGATTGAAGAAAAAAAAAAAGACGTTAGTTCCTTTATTGGAGTTTTAGAACATTTATCTAATCCTAATAATGCAATTGAGGCTTTTTTAGAATCCAAAGCCAAATATATGTTTTTCAGTGTTCCATTATTCTCATTATCTGTTTTCTTTGAAAATGCTTTTCAAAATATTTTTCCTAGACAATTAGGTGCTGGGCATACTCATTTATATACATTTGAATCTATAAATTATTTTTGCAAAAAATATAAATTAAAAAAATTATCTCAATGGCATTTTGGTACTGATTCTATGGATTTAAAAAGAAGCCTATTAATTGAATTAGATAAAAATAAATCTTCCGACTTTACAATAAAAACATTTCAGAATAAATTTATGACTAATGACCTTATTAATCAAATCCAAGAAATAATTGATAAGAATTTATGTGGTTCTGAAGTTCATATGCTTGTTTCTAAGTAATTTTTTTTCTCTAAAAATAATTTTATTTGTTGAGCAAGATCAAGAGAAATTCTTTTTTGGGCATCTTCAGTTGATGCCGCCATATGAGGAAAGATTGTAATTTTAGAATGATTTAAAAATGGATGTTTATAAGCACAAGATTCTGGCAATTCACTATAAGAAGGCTCTGGATAAAGAGTATCTATAAAAGCCTCTTTTATGATTCCCTTCTCAATAGCTTCAAGGATATCTTCATTATTAAGAAGCCTTCCCCGAGCAGTATTTATCAAAATTAAACCTTTTTTTGCCTTAGATAATAAATCTTTATTGACCATTCCTATAGACTGGTTATTTGCTGTTACATGAAGAGTTACTATATCAGAATCTCTAAAAAGCTTTTCCAAACTTTCTACATGAAAAGTATTTTTAAATTTATTGAAGTTATTTTGATTCCCATTTTTTTTGTTATCAAAGGCTAAGATTTTGCAACCGAATGGATGTAATCTTTCAACTACCAATTTCCCAACATTTCCTAACCCAACTACGCCGACTGTCATTTGTGAAAGTTCTCTTCCTTGCAGTAGATCTCTTCTGAAATCTCTTTTTTGGACTCTATTTATTGCTTTAGTAGTATTTTTAATACTATTTAATATACACATTATTGTGAATTCAGCAGCTGAGATTGAATTACCAGTTGGGACTGTTAACAAAGGAATTTTTTTAAATTTCAGAAAGTCTACATCAAAATTATCTATCCCAGTACCTGCTCTCCCTACAAGGAGAAGTTTTGGTGCATTTAATATAAATTCCTTATCTACATTAATTACACTTTTACAAATTACTATGTGTGTTGTTTTGAGGAAATTATAAATCTCTTCTTTAGAAAGATTAAATTTAACATTTACCTTACCAACTTTTTCTAATAATTTAATTCCTGAAGGATGAATACTTTCAAGAACTAGAATATTTAAATTATTCACTTGAGGATACCACCATCTGAGATAATTCAAAAAAAGGCTTAGCACCTCTGCCCCATGGAATATCTACTTTCTCGAAAGGAAGATCTAGGAGCATCATACAGGCCATTTCAATGAAGTTAATACCACTAATTTCAGAAACAGCCAAACTTCCACTCATTCTGGGATTCACTTCTAATATCCAAGGTTTATTTTTTTCGTCGAGAATAATGTCATAATCAAATAAATTAGGCATCATTAACTTACTTTGAAGTTTAGAAGCCAACTCAATTACTGATTCGTTTTTATCCAAATAACATCCTCTAAAGGGGGTAGTTCTAGGATGAAATCTTCTTCTTGGAACAATATAAAAGGGAGTTCCTTCTTTATTAGCTAATATATCTACATCATACATAGCCCCAGGTAACATCTTCATTACTATAAGTTCTTGAAAATCTTCATCTTTCGATGTGTTTAAAAAAGAATCTAAGTTAAATGAATCAAGCGAGATCTCTTTATTTAATTCATCCATCTTAAGATCCTTTTCTTTTATAATCCATACACCTCTACCACCTCTACTTACGGTAGGCTTTACAACTAATTCATTTTCTGGATAACCAAGCTCAAATGCTGCATTTTTAAGGGCATCTTTAGAAGTAACCCTTTTATATTCTGGCAAGGGTATCTCAAGATTAGCAAGATAATCATACATATCTCCCTTATTAACTAAAAAAGGCACCATTTCCGCTGGTGGACAAGAAACTTTAATTCCTTCATTTTCAAAAACATTTCTATTAAGAGCGAAATTTAGCGATTCTTCATCAGACCAAGGAAAAATTACATCTATTTTTTCTTTTTTACATAAATTAAGCATATGATTAATATATTTTTCATCATAACCTGAGGGGACTGTAAAAAATTTATCCGAAAATGAACGTCCTATTGCATCAGAATTTAAATCAGTTGAAATTGTATTAATTTTAATATTTTTGCTTTTTGAAATTGACCTTAACAAACTTGGAGCTAATTGGCCTCCAGAACAAGTTATTAAAATATTAATTGAATTGATTGTGTTTACTTTCATTTTTTTAAATCAGATTCTGTAATGATTTCATATTTAGAAAAATTTCTTTTGGTTGCATAACCTTTGATTTTTCTCCAGTATGCGGGGCTTAATCCTTCTACTGATGGTAATGTCCTCATAAATCCTACATTATCTAAATTCAAAAATTCACCTTTTTTAATTTCTTTTCGAGCTACTATTTTTCTAAGATTGCACTTAGACATGTAGCTTTGTGCCTCTGATATTTCCATTGTATTGTTCCCAAGTATTATTTCTGCTTTTCTTATATTTTGAACCAATTCAGAGAGTCCCTTCTCATTAACAGAAATTTGATGATCAAATCCTTTCCTAGAAGTATCATAACTATAATGTTTTTCGATTATATTTGCTCCCATAGCAACTGACAAATAAGAAGCATCAATACCAATGGAATGATCAGAAAATCCAATTGGAGCTTTCAATATTTTTTTTAATTCTAATATCCCCTTTAAATTTAAATCTTTTAAAGGTGCTGGATAAAGAGATGTGCATTTTAAAAAACATGCATCATAGTTTTTGTTTTCTAATATAATTTTTGCAGCTTTTTTAGCACTATTTATTTTTGTCATGCCAGTTGAAACTATTAAAGGCTTGCCCAACTTCGATGCCTCATCAATTAGAGGCTCATGAGTAATTAATCCTGATGAAATTTTATGAGCTACTGGTTTAAGTTTATCAACTTTAAAAAGTGTAATCAAATCTCCACATGTGGTCATTGGCTCCACACCTAATTCTCTTGCAAGTTCAAATGCTTTAGCAGTTGTCTCAATATCTATCCACCCTTTTGAAAAAATATCATTAGATTCTGTCCCAGGTAAATAATTCTCATTTGCAGGTAGAGTTTGCAATTTAATTGAATCAGCTCCAGCTCTCGCAGCAGATTCGATCATTTCCATACATTTTGTAGGATTGCCCTCATGATTAATCCCTATTTCCGCAATTATAAAAGTAGGGTTTTCATCTCCGATAATTCTATTTCCTAATTTAAAAGTTTTATTAAACATGACCCAATAAACTCATTTAACTAAATATACATTTTTGAAATCTTAACATCCTCTGTCTTAAAATTACTTTAAAAGCCTTATTAGCTTTTCAAATAATAAAAAAAATTATCTTTTTAAATAATGAACAATATATGTATTATCCCTGCAAGAATGGGGAGTTCTAGATTTCCAGGAAAACCGTTATTTAAAATAAATGGTAAAGAATTAGTCAAACATGTCTACGATAATTGTATAAAATCAACTATTTTTCAAAAAGTTGTAATAGCTACTCCAGATAAAGAAATTATTGATTTCTGTAATCATATAAATGCAGACTCAATTCTTACATCAAACGAACATAAAAGAGCATCAGATAGATGTCATGAAGCAATTCTAAATCTAGAAAAACAAAGATCTTTTTATAATATTTGTACTATGGTTCAAGGTGACGAGCCAATGGTTAAACATAATGTAATTGATAAAATTACATATTCTTTAATTAAAGATAAGAATATACTTTGCGCTAATGGTTATGGACAAATTAGGGAGGAGGAACTAACCAACAAAAATTGTATAAAGGTATTAAAAGATAAAAATAGTAATGCAATATACATGTCCAGGAGTCCAATCCCCTGGGAACCAATAGTTAATAAAAATGTAGGTAAACAAATTTGTGTCATACCATTCCAAACTCATTTCCTAAAAACTTATAGTAATTTAGAGCCAACTCCCCTTGAAATTAATGAATCTATAGATATGTTAAGGGTGATTGAGAATGGTAAAGATGTCAAAATGGTTTCAGTAGATGGATATTTTCATCCGGTAGACATTCTTGGGGATGTAAAAGTAGTTGAAAATCTAATACAAAATAACTCTAATTAATTGTCGGTTTTACTGAATGTAATATAACTGAATCAATTGAATAAGCAATGAATTTACAGCCCTCTTTTATTGATTTTTCTAATTTTGCATTGGAAGGTTCAACTATATGAATACCAAAATTAATATTTTTCTTGAAACATTTATTCTTTATAAATTCATAAGCCTCTTTAAAAATTATTGATTCAAAATCCCCGCAAACACCTAATGAGGCAGAAAGATCATAAGGGCCAATTATGATAGCATCAAGAAAATCAGTATTTAAAATCTCATTAATATTATCTAGCCCACCCTTAGTTTCAATCATGCCCACTAAAAAAGGTCTTTCTTTATTTTTTATAGCCTTTTCAAAATTAATGCCATATTGATTAGACCTCGAGAATCCAACTCCCCTTTTACCCAAGGGTGGGTAAAGTAGTTCATTTTTAATTTCTATCAATTGATTTTTAGATTCAATCATTGGCAATATAAAGCCCTTAAATCCAAAATCAATTATGTTTTTAACAGAAGTCCTATTACTTTTCTGCAATCTTACAAATGGCAGACTATCATTAACCTCAATAGCTCTAATTATAGATGCGATATCACTCCTTGAGAAGGTCCCATGTTCCATATCAATAACTATCCAATCATAATATTTTGTCGCAGACAAAATCTCAGCTATTTCTGGGGATGGAATTTGCATCCATGTTCCAATTGAAGGTTTTCCATTATTTATATTTTTCCTCAAGTCTGTTAGCGTTTTCATTTGAATCTAAGAAATTTTAAGTTTTAAATTAAAGCATAAATAATATATTTTATATTTGGATTGCAAACTTTTTCTCTAAGTAGAGTAAAGTTATTAATTCTAAAATTATGACTCCTATCATCCAATATAAATTTCCAAATAATAGGCACATACAAATTAAAAAAGTTGCCAACATATATATCATAGAAACTTGATCATGAGAAAATTTTCCCTCATTTAATCTTTTGAAATAAAATGACTTGTGAGGAATTATTATTGATTCACCTGAAAGAAATCTTTTTGAAACTGATATAAGTGAATCACCCAATAAAGGGCTTGCTAATAAAAGAATTTTCAAAGCCTCAGTAAAACTACCACTCTGAAGTATCACACCAACAAAAAGTGATCCCAAAAAAGTACTTCCCACATCTCCCATAAAGATTTTTGAAGGATGCCAATTAAGAACAATAAATCCTAGTAGACATGAAACATATGGCCAATAATTTAGATCAAGATATACAGAAATAGATCCAAAAATTATAATCATGCAGCCAGCCAAAAGACCATCTAAACCATCAGAAAAATTTATGAAGTTTATGCATCCAGATGATAGAAATATGATTAATAATAAAATCAAAAAGAAAGGCAATCCGCTATAAGAATTTAGGAGAATATCTTTTAAAGGAGAAATATTAAATAGTAAAATTATGGTAAAAATTTGTGCCGATAGCCTTATAAAAGGTTGCAAGTCATACTTATCATCAATAAGTCCAACGATAGATAAAGGAAGACAAATTAAAGGGATAAAATCATTATTAAAGTAAGCAATTAAAGATATTAAAAATACAAAAATTATTCCTCCTGCTGTAGGTTTAGCTATGTTATGGGAACTTCTTTTATTAGGCTCAACTAAAAGATATTTTTTTAAAATTGGAATTATTGAATAAGTAATATAAAAAGTTAATATTCCAAATATTATGATATTTAACATTATTAGTTTTTTTGCCTACATTTTAAAATAATACCTCAAAAATCAATTATATAAAACATTCTTAAAATAATCTGAAACCCCATGTCCTAGAATATCTCATATAAGAAATAATCAAATGATATTGCTGAAATAATGATTTATGGGATCCTCTTCCGCGAATATGAGTTATTTGTCCTAATGGACAATGCATTGTTTTACCCTCAAAACTACTTCTTCTTACGATATCTGCATCCTCAAAGTGCAAAAAATAATTTTCTGAAAATCCTTTAATTTTTTTATAAGTTTCAGATGGAAAAGCAAGAAAACAACCCGACAAAAAAGTAGAATTTATAAATTCTTTTTCATAATTTTGATATCTATTTTGATTTTGATTTAAGTATTTTTTGAGGATTGGTAATTTCTGAAAAAATGAGAATCTGCTTATAAGCAGTGAAAACATTGTAGGATTTTTTTTAGCTGAATATTGGATATTACCATTTGGAAGATAGATTAATGGAGCAGCACAAGAAATTAGATTAGAAGAGGTTACAAATTCAAAGAAACTTACTAGTTTTTTTCCTTGAAAGTATACGTCTGGATTAATAGCTATAAACCAAATATCTTTATTTGAATTTTGTTCTAGTAAATTATGATTGTGACCTAAACCGTAACCAAGGTTTCTATGAGATCTGATAAGATCAACTTTATATGAATATTTCCCTAAATTTAAATTATCTTTAGAATATATTGGATTTTTTGAATTATCCCTTATCAATAATTTAGTAACTTTAATATTTATTTTTTTTTCTTTAAATGCCAGTATCAATGATTCAATTGAATCCATAAGGTTCTTAATATCTTTTATAGGTGTGTTATAAAGGACTGTTGAGAATATCAATTTTTTCATATATTTATAAATTAAAATTTTGAATTTTTTATAATAAAAACCTTTTTAGATTCAGACTTTGTTTTGGTTAAATACATTCTTTATTATAATTTTTTTTCTTAATAATTGATAAATGACGTGTTATTATTGTCTAAATATTTTATTATATATTGTCATACCAAATTAAAGCAATAAATAAAATAATAGTTTGTTTTTTAACATTTACCTCATTTTCTCCTTTAATAATTCAAGAGTTTGTTAAAAGCGAAAATAATATTGAAAATAAAAAGATTTCTAATACATCAAATCAAATAATTCAAAAAAGCGAATATATCTTAGATAGTGGTGATTCAGTAAATGTTTTCTTTAAAGGCCTAGAAATTTTTAATAATTTTTATACTATTGATGATGAAGGTTATTTACTGTTGCCAGAAATTCGTAAATTTAAAGTTAGAGGTTTTACCGTTAATGAATTAAAAAAGAAACTAGAAGCCGAATATACAAAATTTATAAAAGATCCTGATTTAGAGATTAGCCTTTATCAAAAAAGAGTTATCAAATACTTCATTAGTGGAGAAGTTAAGACGCCAGGTCTTTACGATTTCAACCCTACATCAAATTATGAAGTTCAAATGACTAATATAAATAGTGGTACTGTTTATTCTCATCAAAAATATTATTTATATAATGCAATAAGAAAGGCAGGGGGTTTTACTAACTTTGCAGATCTTTCAAATATTAAGATTATTAGAAAAAATTCATTATCACAAGGAGGAGGTAAGATATCTACTGAACTAAATTTTCTTAAGTTATTTTCTGAAGGAGCTCAATCAACCAATATTGAAATTATGGATGATGATTATATTATTATAAGCAAAAGTGAAAATATAATTCAAGAACAACTTCAAGCTATCAATCGAACAAATATAAGCGAAGGAGAAATTAACGTTTATATTACTGGTAACATCCCTAAGAGCGGAGCTACTAAACTTAAAAAAGGTGTTACTTTAATCCAAGCAATTGCTTCTGCAGGTGGTACCAAGTATTGGACAGGTAATATTGAATATTTAAGCTTTAACTATGATGGCTCATCTGATATGAGAATTTTTAGATACGATAAAAATGCAGTGATAAATAGTTATAAAAATCCCACTTTAAAAGATGGTGATGTTATTAATGTAAAAAATACTGCCTTAAAAACAACTTCGGAAGTATTTTCCGAAATATCTAACCCAATCTTAAGTGGAATTGGTCTAATTAAACTTTTAGGACTCTAGTTTAATAATGAAAGAAAATAATATGAAAGATTCGAAAGATATAAATCAATTTGATGATGAAATTGATTTGAATTTTCTATTAAGAATTTTCCTAAGAAATAAAAAACTAATTATCTTCCCTGCCATATTGATATCTTTTGGCACAGCTATTTTTACCTTAATAGCAAAGCCAATTTGGTCTGGAAATTTCACAGTTCTTGTCAAGAATCAAGAGAGTAAATCCACTTTGTCTAGTAATCCTATAGTTAATATTCTACAAAATCAGAATAATATTAGCGATGAGGCATATCTACTAAAAACTCCATTTGTTCTTCAACCAGTATTTGAATACATAAAAAAAACAAAAAAGCTGAATAATGACTACACGTTTAATGAATGGATAACTGGTCCTATTTCAGTTGAGGCATCAAAAGATTCCAACATTATAAAAGTTTCATATGAAGATGAGAATAAAGAATTTATATTAAATGTATTAGGAAAAATTACCGAAAAATATAAAAAGTATTCAATAAGTAAACTTAATCAAGATTTAGATCGCCAAATAAAATTCTTATCTAAACAAGAGAAGATTTATGAAAGAAAATATCTCGATTCTTTAAAAACATTCAATAAATTTTCAATTAAAAATGGATTAGGGGATATTGACGGATTTGTAAAATTAGGCAAAAGATCTGGAACTAATAATGGGAGTTTAACTTTAATAGGAGGAGATCAAAGCAGAAATAATACATTTGGTGGGCAAAGTATAAATAATTCATTTAATCCTCAAAATCAATTAAATCCAAATAATGCCACAAATTTACAGAATCAGGTTAATAATAATGAAACTGCAGGTCAAAGATATACTAAACAATTTGATTTATTAGAAACATTAGAGACTAAATACGCAAGATACTCATCTTTAATGACAGAAGAATCAGAGTACTTGCGAAATTTAAAGCTTCAAATTGATACCCTTGAGTCTTCTCTTAAAAGACCGAATCAAATCCTTGTAAAATATAAAGAACTTCAAAAGACACTAAGCAGAAATGAAAATATTTATACTTCAATTGAATCTAATCTTATCAACCTTAAAATAGAAAGAGCAAAAGATAAAAAAACTTGGGATATTATTTCAAATCCTACAATTGAAAAATATAGAGTTTCTCCAAAGAGAAAGAAGAATGTAGCAATTTCATTTCTTATTTCTATTTTATTTTTTTATTTTGTTTCAATTATTAAAGAACGCAAATCAAATATTGTATTCGAATTAAATGAACTAAAAAAACTCATCAATATTGAATTTAAAGAAATATTGGATAGAGAGGAATTCAATTTCAACAATAGTTTTTTAACTAAATTAACTTCAAATAATGAATCTGTTTTTTTAAAAGGCTCGAAATTAATGAAAAATGATGTTTTTAAAATATTCTTTAAAGATATTATCAAAATTGAAGATATCAAGTTATGTCATGAAATAGACTACAAAAAAAATAAAAATATTTTTTTATTTATAGAAGAAGGAAAAATAACTAAAAAAGATATTATTAATATCAACAGATATGTGAATCTAAACAAAGAGTTATTTGCAGGATGGATTTATTTAGAGAAATAATAATAAATATTAATTAATTTTTCTCCATACAGCTAATAATTTTCCTTGAAAAACGACTTCATCTAAATTTAATTCAATTGGTTCATAAGCTGGATTAGCTGCTTCAAGAAATATTTTCCCTCCTTTCTTAACAAAATACTTTAAAGTTGTTCCTAAACCTGGAACCATTGCACTAACAATAGTTCCATTTCTAAGAAAGTATGAATCTTTTATCGGTTCCATCAAAACCATATCTCCATCAGCAATACACGCATCTATCATAGAATCTCCATTAACTGTAAGAGCAAAAACATTTTTCTTTTTTAAAACATCAGAAATATCTAAATTCTCTTGAACATCTGAATAAGTTTCAATTAAACCTCCAGCTGCCACTGAACCCATAATTGGTACACCTTCTATAATTTCATCAACTATTTGCAATGTTCTTGCTTTACCTTCTTGCCATGAGATGTAACCCTTTTCTTGCAAATGTTTCAAGCGACTTTGAATTGGAGCGGGAGATTTTAATCCCATAGCTTGCATCATTTGCCTAATGGATGGACTATGTTGAAAGTCTTTCATATAGTTCTTTATCCATCCATAAAGCTCATTTTGAGCTTGGGTAAGATCATCCCCTGAAGAAGTTTCCATAAAACCAATGTACACTAATACATTTGTACCTCTTTATAGTGTACATTGCAAACTTTTCAACAAAGAAGGCATGATAAAAGAGCTTGTTGAGCATGCATTCTATTTTCAGCCTGTTGGAAAATTCTACTTTTTTCACTTTCCATTACAGCATTAGTTATTTCTTTATTTCTATACGCAGGGAGGCAATGAAGAATGATTGCATCTTTTTCTGCCTTTTCTACTAGATCACTATCAATAGTGAATCCATTAAAGTCCCTATCCTTTTCTTTCTTTTGATTTTCTTCACCCATAGATGACCATACATCCGTATACAAAACGTTTGCCCCTTTTACAGCATTATAAGGATCATTAGTGATTTTCAACAAATTATCATTCTTATAAATTTCACGAGCTTTTTTGATAACGAGGGGATTTGGACGATAACTATTGGGACATGCAATCCTTACTTCAACCCCTAATAATGCTCCGCATAAAATTAGAGAATGAGCCACATTATTTCCATCACCTATAAATGTCAAAACTACATCTTTAAAATCAAGAAATTCCTCGTGAATTGTTAAAAAATCAGCTAGGGCCTGACACGGATGTTCTAAATCTGTAAGAGCATTAATAACTGGCTTCGTAGACCACTTAGAATATTCCTCCAAATCTGAATGCTCAAACGTTCTAATTGCAATAACATCGCAATATCTACTTAGAACTCTTGCAGTATCTTTAATTGGCTCTCCTCTCCCTATTTGTGATGTTGTCGGATTGAGGTCAATAGTTGTTCCACCAAGCCTTGACATCGCAACTTGAAAACTAACTCTTGTGCGAGTTGATGACTTATCAAAAATCAATCCTAAAACTTTATTATTAAGGTCAATATTTATTTTTTTATTTTTAAAATTACTTGCAAGCTCTAGTATATGAAAAACCTCATCTGTTGATAAATCCAAGCTTGATAGGAAATTATTTTTAGCAAGCTTATTTGGTTTTAGCATAAATATTTCTAGTTAGATCTAGATTCTACTATGCAGGCATTTTAGTTTCTGCCAAGAGAGTCTTGAGATCCTCCCCTTCTATGACTTCCTCTTGAAGAATTTTTTGAGAAATCGATTCAAGAAGAGGTAAATTATTCCTCAAAATATTAAGTGCAGTTTCATGCGCATCATCAACTAAATCTCTAACCTCTTTATCAATAGCTTGAGCAGTAGCGTCACTAACAGATCTTCTAGGATTATTTCCATTTCCTAAGAACTGTCCTCCTCCTTGTTTATCGTAAGCAAGAGGACCAAGAATATCACTCATTCCAAATGTCCCTACCATTTGTTCGGCGATATCAGTTGCTCTTTGTAAATCATTTGATGCTCCGGTAGTAATCTTTCCAAAAACAACCTCTTCTGCAGATCTTCCTCCAAGAAGTGTAGCTATTTGTCCTTTTAATTCTTCTTTGGAATTCAGAAATCTTTCTTCAGTTGGCAATTGGAGAGTATAACCAAGTGCACTCATACCTCTAGGTACAATTGAAATCTTAGCCACTTTGGAACCTCCAGGCATTAGATGTCCGACTATTGCATGACCAACTTCATGGTATGCAACTACTTTTTTCTCATCATCTTGAAGAACTCGACTTTTCTTCTCTAACCCAGCCACAACTCTTTCTATGGCCTCACTTAAATCTTGTTGTTCAACACTTTTTCTTTTAGCTCTAGCAGCTAGCAAGGCAGCTTCATTAACCATATTAGCCAAATCAGCACCAGCAAATCCACTTGTAGCTTGCGCGATAGAATCTAAATCTATTGAATCTGCAAGTTTAACTTTTTTTGTGTAGATCTCTAATATGGTTTTTCTACCTGATAAATCTGGTCTATCTACTAAGACCTGTCTGTCAAATCTTCCTGGTCTTAAAAGTGCCGCGTCAAGCACTTCAGGTTGGTTTGTGGCTGCTAATACTATAACTGGTTTATCTGCGGAGGCAAAACCATCCATCTCAGTAAGAAGCTGGTTTAGAGTTTGTTCTCTCTCATCGTTACCTCCAACAACTCCCATTGAACCAGAACGACTTTTACCAATAGCATCTAGTTCATCAATAAAGATAATGCATGGAGCTTTTTTCTTGGCTTGTTCAAATAAATCCCTAACTCTTGCTGCACCTGCACCTACAAAAAGTTCAACAAATTCAGAGCCTGAAATGATAAAGAAAGGAACTTCTGCTTCACCAGCAACAGCCTTTGAAAGAAGTGTTTTTCCAGTTCCTGGAGGTCCTACAAGAAGTACTCCTTTAGGTATTCGTGCTCCTATATCTGTATATCTTTCTGGTTTTTTTAAAAAATCGACTATCTCTGTTAATTCGTCTTTGGCTTCGTCAACTCCAGCAACATCGGCAAATGTTACTTTAGATTCATCATCGGGTACATAAACTTTTGCTTTACTTTTTGTGAAGCTTAGTGCTCCTTGAGCACCTCCGCCCCCCATACTTCTTCTAGCAAAAAATTGTAACACAAGTATAAAAATTAATGGTGGCACAACCCAACTTAAGATTGTTGAAAAGATATTAGGCTTCTTTGGAGGAGCAGCAGCGAATTCAACCCCTTTACTTTCTAACCTTTGTGGGAGGTCCATATCAAATATTGGGGTTGTTGCCAATACTGAAGGTGCGCCTTCTTCAGCTCCATTTAATTCATATCTTATTTGCTCTTGTGTTATGTATGCTCTCTTAACTTCCCCATCATTCACCTGATCTATGAATAAAGAGTAAGGAACCCTAGGGATTTGCATATTTTGATTCGGGAAGAGACTACTAAATAGAAGTAAGGCTCCTACTCCTATTAAAATGATATTTACTATTCCAAATCTTTTATTAGGTTGATTATCGTCTTGTCTTATTGGCATGGTTGTTATCAATTTTGTATTAATTATAAACTAAACTAAAAGTTTCCGTATCTGTTTTGTTTTTTTTGGGTGAGAACCGTACGGTACTTTGACCCATATAAATTAAGTATAAAAATTTATTTTTCAAATGAACTCTTAACGCATATATCGTTGCCAATCAAACTAAACTGAAAATCAGTTAATTTAATAATTTCATGCATTTCTTTAAATTCAAAATCACCAAAGGGATTCATATTATTTTCTCCACCTAAAATTTTCGGAGCAATAAAAGTAATAATTTCCTGAATACAATTAGATTGGATAGCGGCGGTAGCCAATCTAGGACCACATTCCCAAAGAACTTTATTACAACCTCTTTTAGCAAGTATTTTTGAAATCAACTCTGGATTATCTGATGATACCTTTACAACCTCCACACATTTTGGAATCCTTGTGAGGTAATTTTCATTTGCTGTAGAAGAATCATAAATAATTAAAGTTTTTGCCTTATTACAATCCCAAAGATTAGATTTTGAAGGCAGATCTAAACTTTTTGTGAAAACAACTCGCAAAGGCTCAGGATTTTTTGAACCTCTAGTAGTCAAAAGTGGATTATCTTTCCTTAATGTATTCCCACCAATTATTATTGCATCAAATTCTGCTCTAAAAGAGTGAACTAATGACCTTGATTCTTCATTAGTAATCCATTTACTTTTTCCATTTTTCAAAGATATTCTTCCATCAATACTCATTGCCCATTTAAGAACACCAAATGCCTTTTTAGTAATATTCCTATGAATGAAAGTCTTATTTAAATCTAAGGATTCTTTTTTACACAACCCTAAATGAACTTGTATTCCAGCTTCTTTTAGCAGCTTAATACCTTTACCAGAGACTCTTTTATCAGGATCTTCAATAGATATATATACCTTTTTTATCCCCGAGGATATCACCTTATCTACACATGGAGGTGTTTTGCCATGGTGGCAGCAAGGTTCAAGATTTACATACATTGATCCGTCTTTAGCATCTTTTTTTAAATTATTAAAAGCCATTGCCTCAGCATGGGGCATACCAGCCTTGTAATGAAATCCTTCTGAAATAAGGTTCCCATTCTTATCAATTATCACTGCTCCTACCCTAGGGTTAGGACTCGTTGTATTTTTACCTAAAGAAGCTAAAAAAATTGCTCTTTTCATCCATTTTGTATGGCTTACATTTTTTTCAGACATCTCAAAAATCAAATTCAGTTTATTGATCTCCACTCTTTAACCACAAAGGGTGGAACAGGTAACTCAGAAAAAACTCCTGACAAAGATAATCTTAATGGTCTATTTTTATCTAAATTTTTAATTAATTCATCAAGATCAAATTCTGCAGCAGCTTGTCTTCCATCATTTGCTAATTCCACGTTAAGTAATGTTTTATCATCTAAAAACCACTGTTTTCTCCCTGATTCAACCCTCAAGTCAGTGGGATGATCAATCCTAAGATTCCCCGGATATCCTATTACTCTCAAGATCAATTTATCTGCAAAAAGAGGTGATTTATAAGCTACCAATTGCCAAGTTTCAAAGTCCAAATCTCTTAAAAACTCGCTACTAGCATTTATTAATGCCCCATTTATTTCTGTTTCTGCAACTTCTGCAGATACTTTTAATGGTTTAAAAATAAATGCTACTAGTAAAAGTAAAGGTAATATTCCTTTTAAAAAAATATTTTTATTTGATTTTGTAATTTTCCTCATTTTCAGAATCCATAAGGGCATCTAAAGTTACAGCTGTTCTTACAATAGCTTGGTACCTTTTAATTATTTTACGATTTTTTTCTATAACTCGAGATAAATTCAAAGTGTCTTTTTCAGAATAGCTAGATGTTAAATCGCTAGAATCTTCTTCAATAAACTCAAATTCAATATCTTTATTAATTAGAGTTAACAATAAATCATGTAATCTCTTTCTCCTTTCAGACAATTAATTTACTATGATAACTCGAACAATAATAAGATAATTTAATAAAACATTCAAATAAATTAGGTTCTTTTCCTTAAACATTCATGACTGAAATAAATAGAAAAATAAATGTAGTAGGGATAAATTCTTTTAAATTTGAAGATTTACCTTCCAAATTAAAAGATCTATTTATAAATACAGGGAATATTGCAGTTCCCAATTCATATTTTGAAGAGATTAAATTATGGAGTGAAAATAATTTAGGACAAAAGAAATTATTCTTTGCAAGCCAAAGTAATCAAGAGCTCATAAAATGGCTTAGATCTCAAAAAACTGATGTTATTTTAATTTCGAGAGGAGATCCACTTTGGTTTGGAATTGGAAGAATACTACTAGAAAATTTTTCAAAAGATGAATTAAGTTTCTACCCTTCAAATACTTGTATTCAATTAGCATTTAGTAAGTTAAAGATCCCATGGAAAGATACTGTTAATGTAAGTATTCACGGCAGAGATTCGACAAAGTTGGTTGAGGCTCTTAAAGCAAGGCCTTCAACTTTGTCTATTATTACAGATTCAAATAAAAAAAGTTTAGAAATAATCAAGAAAAACTTATCAGAATTAAATCTGATTGACTTTTATGATTTTTGGCTCTGTGAAGAGATAGGCTTCGACAATGAGAATATAAGAAAATTAAATCTTAAAGAGTCATTGCCCTCTGATATATCAAGTTTGAACATTGTTGTTCTTACAAAAACAAAGAAAAATTACTCAAATAATAATCTCCCTCTTTTCGGAATCAGTGACCATATTTTTAAAACTTTTGATGATAGACCAAATTTATTAACTAAAAGGGAGGTTCGCGTTCAAATCTTAGCTGATCTAGAGCTCCCTAAAAATGGTGTCATCTGGGATATAGGAGCAGGTTGTGGGTCAATTGGTTTAGAGGCAATTAGACTAAGACCTAATTTAGATTTGTTCTGTATCGATAAAAGGATTGGTTCAAAAGCATTAATACTAGAAAACTCAAAAAGGCTTGGAGTTAAACCAAAATCCATTTTTGAGGAAGACATAAATAATACCTTGAATACGGGATATTTAAGTTCTCTTGAAAAACCTAATAGATTAGTAATTGGAGGATGTAATAAAAAGACTAAACTTGAAATTATTAATACTCTGGCTCAGAGTATGAGTATTGGAGATATTATCGTAATCCCAATAATTGACTTTCAAACTATTAAAGAATTGAAAGAGGAATTAGAAAATAAAAACTTTAAAACAAATTTAAATTTAATTCAGACATACAAAAGCCTAACCATCGCAGAGGGAATGAGATTAGACCCTAACAATCCTGTTTTTTTATTAAAAGGTAAAAAATAAATTTAAATAATAGTTATTTGTTTGGTTTAGCCACATGAGGTAATCCCCAACCTAGTTTATTTCTTAAAACTTGGAAAAATTCATGATCTTCAAGTCTAATAAACTTGACTGCGTGTTTACTTTTTCTTATTAAAACCCTATCTTCAGGCCAAACATAACAGCCAGCATTTCCATCAACAACCATTACTAATCTTTCAGGAGTTGCGGGGAAAACTGTTACTGGCTCTGAATCATTAAAAACTAGTGCCCTTGATGCCAATGAATGTGGAGCAATTGGTGTTAATTGTACTACAGGGCAATCAGGAGTAATGACTGGTCCTCCAGCACTCAAAGAATATGCAGTAGATCCAGTTGGAGTAGATAAAATTACTCCATCAGCTGAAATATCCACGGGAGCATGACGCCCTATAGAAATCTCAAAATGACACATACTTGTCAGAGGTTCTCTATGAAGAGCCATCTCATTAAGGCAGAGAGACTCCCATCTTCTCTGATCATTCCTCATTACACTAATGATCAAGCAAGTTCTTTCTTCAATATCCCAACTTCCAGCAATGATTTTATCTATAGCATCATCTAGGTTAGATAAATAGGCTTCTGCAAGAAATCCTAAATGACCAGTATTTATTGTAAGAATCGGAATTTTTGCAGGTGCAGTTTGCCTTGCTGCAGAAAGCACAGTTCCATCTCCACCAAGAACAATTGCAAATTCCATTGATGAATCAAACCCCTCGGGAACACAATTCATATATCCCAAAGGACGAACATGTTGATCAGGATTGGCGAACCCAACCATTCCACCAGAGCTACTAACTCTTACAACCTCAAAATTGGATTTTTCCAATTTATCCTGAACAGAATTTGCAGTTTGAACAGCAAGTTCTTTCCCATCATTAACGATTAGTCCTGCTTTACGTACCAATCAAAAAATTAAAACTATAATTATCTTAAACTAGTTTGATGGACAATCCTAATTTAGAAATTCAATTTTATTAGAATTGTTCTAAGAATCTAAGATCATTTGTATAAAATTTCCTGATATCGTCAATCTGATGTCTTACCATACAAAATCTTTCAACTCCTAACCCAGCTGCAAATCCAGTCCATTTCTCAGAATCTATTCCTAACTTTTCTAAGACTTTCGGATCAACCATACCGCAGCCCATTACTTCTAGCCATTTACCTTTCCATTTAACGTCTACTTCTGCTGAAGGTTCAGTAAATGGGAAATAACTAGCTCTAAATCTTACAGGAATATCTCCAAAAAAGGTCTTTAAAAAAGTAAGAACTGTTCCTCTTAAATGACTAAAATTAATATCTTGATCGATACATAAAACCTCAACCTGATTAAATACAGGTGAATGAGTAGCATCTACAGCATCTCTCCTATATACTCTCCCGGGGGCAATAATTCTTACTGGAGGAGGATTTTTCTCTAAGTATCTTATCTGAACAGGAGAAGTATGGGTCCTTAAAAGTCGATTTTCATCTAAGTAGAAAGTATCCTGCATATCTCTTGCGGGATGATTTTTGGGTATATTGAGAGATTCAAAATTATAAAAATCAGTTTCTATTTCAGGGCCACTTTCGACTGAGTATCCTAAACCACAAAAAATATCTATTATTTCATCTTGAGTTGAAATCAAAGGATGTTTATTTCCAGGGGGGGTTCCAATTGAAGGGATAGTTACATCAATTTTTTCTTTTTTAATCTTATTATCTAAGGCTTCACTGTTTAGTAGATTTTTTCTTTCAGTTATTAATTCTTGCAAATTTATCTTTATTAAATTTGCCTTTTGGCCAACAATTGGTCTATCAGTAGCAGATAATTGACCCATTGTTTTCAAGATAATTGACAAATCACCTTTTTTTCCTAGAAGAGATACTCTCAATTGATCCAGTTCTAAATGAGTATTAGCATTATCTATATTATTTTTTGCTATTAAAGAAAGATTATTTAGTTTTTCCTCAATTTGACTTAATGATTCAATTTGACTCACTGATATAGTAAAAATAGGTATTGTTTTATCTTACTTAAATATCGTCCATAAATAAAATGTGTTGATTAATGGAACCATTAAATATATTAATTAGTAATGATGATGGTGTTTTTGCAGAAGGGATAAGAGCATTAGCAAAATCAGCACAAAAAAGAGGCCATAAGGTAACAGTAGTATGTCCTGACCAAGAAAGATCGGCTACTGGACATGGTCTCACTTTACAATCTCCACTAAGAGTGGAAAGAGCTGACGAATTATTTGGAAAAGGTATCAAAGCATGGGGATGTTCAGGGACACCTGCTGATTGCGTCAAATTAGCACTATCTGAATTATTGGATAATAAACCTGATCTAGTTCTATCTGGAATAAATCACGGGCCAAATTTAGGGACAGATATTTTTTGTTCAGGAACTGTTGCAGCAGCAATGGAAGGTACTTTAGAAAATGTTCCCTCTATGGCAATAAGTGTTGCAAGTTTTAAATGGAAGAATTTTGAATTTGCTGGAGAAATTGCAATGAATATTGCCGAACAAGCAATTAAAGATAGTTGGCCATCCTCACTCCTTTTAAATCTAAATATCCCGCCCTGCGAGAAAAATAAAATAAAAGAATTATCCTGGACAAGATTATCAATCAGAAAATATAAAAATCAATTTTCTAAACGGGAAGACCCAAGAGGTGATGATTATTATTGGTTGGCAGGGGAGGTAGTTTTAGATCTTAAATCAAAAGGTTATGGTCCAAAGAATTGGCCCAGTGATGTATCTCAAATACAAGAGAATAAAATATCACTTACACCAGTTGAACCAGACTTGTTTTGGAGAGGTGGTTTGGAGTTATTGCCTAAAATAGAAAATTCATTTGTAAATCCTTCTTAAAAGCCATAAGGAAAAGCAAAGTCCAAAGAAGTGAGCAGCAATAACTTGTGTGTTACTTAGCACCGATAAAATCTCAAGTCCAGTAATTGGGATATCAGATGTCGCTGTTATCAATTGTCCAGTTGTTTGAGAGGATGCTTGTATAAAAAGAGCACCCATAAGTGCTTGATATCCAATTAATCCAAACAAAATCCCCAATAAATCAACGACTAAACCTCTTTTTATTAATTTACTCGTTTGTCCTCTTGAGGGTCTTGCGTTGCTTGCGATTGCTCTTCCTGTTCTAACTATTAACCAACCTTGCCAAAGACTAAAAAGTAGTAAAATCAAGGATATTGTTGTAAGTGATAGGCCAGGTGCCAAGCTAAGCTGTCCTTCGCTATTATTTACAACATTTGAGAAAAGCAAAACAGCTGTCACAACAACACCTAAAATGGATTGAGTCCAAAAGCGTATCCATCCAATGCGCCGCATTCCAAATGAAAGCGACTGAAAATCAATTTTGTCAGACATTCATTTGATTGCATAAACTATTATCTATTCAAATTTGCCATCAAAATCATAAAATTGCACGTAATCTTTTGATCTCTTTAATATCGCCATCTGAAGTTAAGAATCCTACTTCAATAGCTATTGGAAGTTTTGATGGCCTTCATGCTGGCCACAGAAAATTAATAAAAAGTGTAGTTGAAGAAAATCAATATACCCCAACAATTGCGAGCTTCTGGCCTCATCCCAGAGAAGTTCTATTCAAAGAGACGCGTCTTAGGCTTGATCTCCCTTATGAAAAACTACCTATTCTTGAAGATCTAGGGATTGAACAATTAGTTCTGATTCCTTTTGATAAGGAACTATCTAAATTAAGTGCAGAAAGATTTGTAAGAGATATTTTGATAAATCAATTACAAGCAAAAAACATTTCTGTAGGTGCTAATTTTAAATTTGGTTTCAAAAGAAGTGGAGACATAAATACTATCAAAAACACGATTAAAGATACGGATATAAAACTAAAAATTACTCCAATTCTAAAAGATAAAGAAGGTAGAATTAGCAGCAGCAGAATAAGAGATTTATTAGAGAAAAGTGAACTGAAAAATGCTTTCAAAATTCTTAAAAGGCCTTATAGTTTTAATGGAAAGGTTGGTAAAGGTAAAGGGATTGGAAAAAGTATAGGATGGCCAACTGCAAATCTTGAAATAGATGGCAGGAAATTTTTACCTGGAGAAGGAGTCTACGCAGCTTGGACAACTATAGAAAATTCCAACCAAAAAATTGAATCTATTATGAATCTTGGCCCTCAACCAACAATAAGTCCTTTATTGCCATCTGCAGTTGAAGTTCATTTAATAAACAAAGATATCGATCTATATGGTTTAAATTTATCTGTAGAACCAGTTGAAAAGCTTAGATCTCAAATCCAGTTCAAGAATATAGATCAACTTTCTAATCAAATTAAAAAAGATAGAAATAATGCACTAAGAATTTTTAAAAACATCAAAAAATAATTTACAAATGCATAATTTCAATACTAAAAACGCTGAAGATTTAAGAATTTATCAAATTATTGACGCTAATCTAGACAGAGCTAGAGAAGGCTTAAGAGTTCTTGAAGATTGGGCTAGATTTGGGTTAGGGGAAAATGATTCTGTTAAAAGGATAAAAAATTTTAGACAAATTTTAGGAAAAAATCATTTAGAAGTTTATAAACAATCTAGAAATCATATTGAGGACAAATGCAAAGGATTGACTCATCAAGAGCAAATCAAAAGAAAAACCTCTGAGCAAATTATTAGTTCTAATGCAGGCAGAGTTCAAGAAGCATTAAGAGTCATAGAAGAATTCTCAAGGCTACATAATCATGAGCTTTCAAAAATCGCTTCGGCAATTAGATATGAAATTTATACTATAGAAATCGCCCTATTAAGTTTAAGCAAGTTTAAGAAGTCGGAGGAAATACTAAAAGAAAATGACTTATATGTAATCACAGATCAAAAGGATAATTTAATAGAAATAATAGAAGAGATTTTAATTGCGGGAGTAAGAATCATTCAACATAGATTTAAAACGGGAACTGATAAAGATCATCTGCAAGAAGCAATTCAGATTAAAAATCTATGTAAAAGATATAATTCATTGTTCATCATTAACGATAGGGTTGATATAGCTCTAGCATCAAATGCAGATGGTATTCATCTCGGACAAGATGATTTAGACTTAAGAACAGCGAGAAAATTATTGGGGTATTCAAAAATAATTGGTATAAGCGCAAATAATGAAATTGATATTTCTAAGGCTATCAAAGAGGGTTGTGATTACATAGGAATAGGACCAGTATTTGAAACTGCAACAAAAAAGGAGAAAAAACCTTTAGGTATTGAAAAAATCAAAACATTAACAAAAGATTTAAATATTCCTTGGTTTGCTATCGGAGGTGTTACTACTAATAATATTTCATATTTAAAAAGCAATGGGTTTAAAAAATTTGCCTTGGTTTCGCAATTAATGAATTCTAAAGATCCAAAAGAAGACGCTATTATGATCTTGAAAGAGTTGTCTCATGAAAATTAAAGTAAATGGAGAGGAAAAAACAATAGAACTTGATCAAGAAAATGCTCTACTATCTAAAGCTCTCGATTCCATGGGATATAGACCAAACACAATTGTTGTCGAACTAAATAGTTTAATTATTAATTCAATAAAATGGGAAAAAGTGAAACTTAAAGAAGGAGATAATTTAGAAATCGTTTCAATAGTTGGTGGTGGTTAAAAGAAAAGATCTTTGAATATTAAAAATCTTCATAATTTTTTAAGTTTAAGCTTGAAACAATAACCCATTTTTTTCTTTTTTCGTTTTATATTCTTATTACTAAAATAAATTGATGAAAGAAAAAGCTGATAACAATTCAAGGTCCTTAAAATGGGAACAGAATGGGGAGTTAGCCCATAAAGATTTATTTGAGCTAATTGAAAGATTAAAGAATGTAGAAAGCGAACATACCTCTTCTGAGTTGTCTAGATTAGGTACAAAATCAAACATAAAAGATTAAATTTGTTAATTAGATCTTGTTTTTATAAAAATCTGTACCAAATTATAGTTACTGAATAAAAAAATAAATGCCGAAAAGATTTCCAGAGTGGGTAAACACTGAGGTCGTGATTAAGGCAATCAAAATGCGAGAAGAAGGAATGCTTTCAAAACAACTCAATTTATGGATAGAAAACCTATTAGAAATCGAAAAAAAGTAAGTATTTAAGAAATACTTTTAATAATTCTTAGTGCTGCCATTGCTGCTCCATATCCATTATCTATATTCATAACTGCAATACCTGGAGAACAACTTGACAACATACTATTTAAAGCAGTTTCTCCATTCTTGCTAACTCCGTAGCCGACTGAAACAGGTACAGCGATTATCGGTTGAGCCAACAATCCTCCCACAACAGTTGCCAAAGCACCTTCCATTCCAGCACAAACAATTAATACATCATATTTATTAATTTCTTCTAACTGACTGATTAATCGATGAAGTCCTGCCACTCCAACATCTATAAAAGATTGACAATTCACTCCATAAATTTCAAGTGCTAATTGAGCTTCAAGTGTTACGGCCAAATCACTTGACCCTCCTGAAATTATGGCAACTTTTTTATTTGTATTTAGTTTATTCAAATTATCGCCAATTATTAGGCATTTTGCTTCTTCATAGAATCGTCCATAATCATACAAATCTAAAAGATAATTAGCTTTTTCACTATTAATCCTAGTAATAAAAACAACCTCATTTTTACCTAATACATTTTCAGATAATCTCTTTAATTGATCAATACTCTTGTCTTGTCCCCAAATTGCTTCAATGAGTCCAAGCCTCTCTCTTCTTTGGAAATCAAACCTAATATCAAAATTCATCTTTGCTTATCTAACTCTCCCTCATAAATTAATTCAAAAGGATTTTTCCTAACATTTAAAGCAGCTTTAACATTATCTTCAAACTTTTCTTGTACTATATTTACTTCTGACAATGGTATACTTTTCCATAATTTTTTACTTTTCCAATTTACTAATATTAAAGCCTCTTCTTTTTCTTTATCCCAAAATAATTGTCTCCCCAAAAAACCCTCTTGAGAAGATAACCATGGCTCCCAAATTTCTTTTTCAGCATTCAACCATGTTCCTTTTGCATCGGCAGGGACTTTAAGTCTTAATTCCTCTATGACCATTTCACCTTGATAATTATCCATAGTAAGAGCTTTTAAATTGGGAATATCAGATTGAAAAATTAAAACTACCAAGCAAATTAATACTAAAAAAAATCTTTGAAAATTTTTTTCCAAATTTAAATTTAATTTCATTTTTTCTCAAGTAGCACTACTGAATGGCAACTTATACCTTCTTCTCTTCCTTCAGGTCCCAATTTTTCATTTGTAGTTGCTTTAATCCCAATTAGATTTTCATCAATATTTAAGATCTCAGAAATGTTTTTTTTCATTAGTTTTATATGTGGCATAATTTTTGGCCTTTCAGCGACAAGAACACTATCAATATTATTTATTTCCCAACCATCTTGTCTTATCAAGTCAATTACTTTTGATAACAAAAACAAGCTATCAGCATTTTTCCATTTTTCATCAGATGGGGGGAAATACTTTCCTATGTCTCCCAGCGAAAGTGCTCCCAATAATGCATCCATTATTGAGTGACTTAACACATCAGCATCACTATGACCATCCAATCCTAATTTATCGGGATGATGTAATTTTACACCTCCAATAATTAAATCTCTTTCCTCTACTAGTCTGTGAATATCGTATCCATTACCTATTCTAAATTTCATGAATTGATTATATTCTTTTATTATTCTCTTACTTTGTGGGGATTTTTTGTAGTTTTCATTTGAAATTAAGTCACTTCTTCTCTCCAATGTTCTTTCAATACTTTTTCGTTTTCTCCATGATTTAATCTCTTCATGATTACCGCTAACTAAAATATCTGGCACTTTCATATCCTTAAAAGTTAACGGTCTCGTGTATTGAGGATATTCTAATAAAGAAGAATTATGACTCTCATCCACCAAGGAGTCTGGATCACCAAGAGTTCCTGGTAATAATCTTGTCAAACCGTTAATTATTGATATGGCGGGTATTTCTCCTCCAGAAAGTACATAATCGCCTATCGATATCTCTTCATCAGCTAAACATCTAATCCTTTCATCAAAACCTTCATATTGACCACAAATAATTATTATTTGATCCAAAGTGGACCATTTCGCAAGATCCTTTTGCTTTAAGACTTTACCCTGTGGGGTCATCAACAAAGTTTTACTTTTAGGTGATTTTCTAATTGATTCATATGCTTTATAAATAGGTTCAGGTTTTAAAACCATACCTGAACCTCCTCCGTAAGGCTTGTCGTCTACTTGTCTATAAGAACCTTCTCCATATTCTCGCAAATCATGTAAATTCACATCGATCAAATTCTTATCTAGAGCTCTTGTTATAACCCCTAAATTATTTATTAATTCAAAAGCTTTAGGGAACAATGTAATTACATCAAAATTAAAACTACTCATCTAGAAATCTTCCTCATAACCAAACTCAATTAACCTTGATTCTTTTTTTCTCCAATTTGGAACAACTTTCACAAACAATTCCAGGTGAACTGGACCATCAATCAATTTTGACATATTTGATCTTGCTGACTGACCAATAATTTTTAACATTGAACCTTTCTTTCCAATAAGAATGCCTTTTTGAGTTGATCTTTCAACAATAATGGTAGCCAAAATAGCTGTAAAACTTTTGCCATTTTTTCTTTTCATTTCCTCTATCTTTTCTATTTTTACTGCAACACTATGAGGTACTTCTTCTCTTGTATTTATTAATACCTGCTCTCTTACCAAATCAGATAATAAATTATCTAATGGTTGGTCGCATATCATCTCTTCGCCATAAAGTTTTGGTCCCTCTGGAAGAAAATTAAGTGCCATATTGATTAGTTCAGAACATCCTTCTCCTTTAGAAGCACTTACAATTTGAAAATTTCTATTAACTCCAAAAAATCTTTTATATTGATCTAATCGTAAATTCCTAAATTCTTTATTAACCAAATCCCACTTATTTAATGCCACAATAAACTCAGTTTTATTCGCGATTAAAAAGTTTAATATATATTCATCACCTCTACCAGGTTCTTCACTTGAATCAATAACAAAAATTACCATATCAACTCCATTAATTGCAGATTTGGCATTTTTTACTAATATCTCTCCAAGGCGATGATGAGGTTTATGAACACCTGGTGTGTCGACAAAAATTATTTGTCCATTGTTTGTAGTAAGTATTCCTTTTAATTTATTTCTAGTAGTTTGCGCTATTGGAGAAGTAATTGTTATTTTTTCTCCAATCAATTTATTTATTAAAGTAGATTTACCAACATTTGGCCTTCCTAGTAAAGTTACAAACCCAGATCTATAATTGTTCAAAGACTTTTAATGCATCAATAATAAAATTCTGATCAAAAATGAAAAAAAAAACCATAAATTTAAAAGAAGCTTCTTTTATGCAAGCAATAAACATATCCGCACAATGGTGTAAAGAGTGGGGAGAAGATTTACTTAGCGAAGAGGTTTTAGCAGATAGAATTGCAGAGCTAATTAAAACAAGAAATGGACTCAGAGGATTTTTTGCGTACGCGTTATCAGATAAAGATTGTTTTTTGTTAGATAAACTTCCTTTTTCACTAATTTTCAAACTTAACGAAGGTGGAAATGCTGTAGTAGAAATAATAGTAAAAAATTTAATTATGAGTACCGCTCAAATTATTATTCATCGAAGAGAAAATAATCATGAATATGAGATAACATCAGAAAATATCTCAGATAGATGTAAAGCTATTTTGAGACTACTGGAAACAAATTTAGTTACAAAGGCTATTAATCAAGTCCTTGAAGACCTAGATAATATGGGTAATAGTTTTGATAATTCAATAAAATATGATTCAGAGCAAAAGGAATTTATAAAAAAACAATTTCTTGATATCGCCCAATAAAAAAGCGTAGAAACAATTCTACGCTTTGAGTTAGACATTTAAATAATTTGTTTAGTCTCTTCTTCCACCGCCTTGCAGTGCAATCATTAATCTCAATATAAAAACAAAAAGATTGATATAAGTCAGATACATACCTAAAGCCCCTGCTAGATATTGATCATCATTATATCTTCTTGGCATTACATAGAAATCTACAAAAGACATTGCAACAAATAAGACAGTTCCAAATCCTGCAATTATCAATTCAAGTCCTGAACCTCCAAAAACTCCTGGAGCAAAGAAACCTCCAATTATTTGGACAAACATTGCTATGAGAAGACCTATTAAACCGAGGCCAACAACTCCACTTAATGCTTGACCAACACTATCGCTCATTCTTTGACCAGTGTAAGAGGCAATAACGAAAGTTATACCTGTAGCTAATGCAGCTGTTCCGACAGAACCAATACCTATTGTTCCTATTGCTAGAGCAACTATTCCGCTTAATGTAAATCCGGTTAGCAAACTAAATCCCGTTAGTAAAGGCAATGCCTTTGCATTATTTGCATTATTAGCAGCGCTTGTGGCTATAAAAAACAAAATCAATTCTGCAATTAAAGCTACTATTGAGAGAGGCTGGAAAAGTCCAGGATTTGTTGCTATCAGTGAGACACCTGCTAAAACACCTAAGGAAGTTAGCACCATACCCCCACCCACGTAAGGTAGAGCTTTTTGAACAACATTAGGTCCAACAATCGAGCTGGTTTGAGCTTCACGAATAGCTTGATTAAAATTACTACTTGCTGGCATTTTTATAATTAAATATGATTTTATTCTACTTGATTTTTAAAATTTCAGGGTACGGATCACCAGAGTTATAAATTTATTGATAACCCTCAATAATTCTTTGAACTAAAGGATGACGAACTACATCTTCAACAGTTAAATAACAAAATTTTATCCCTTCAGTTTCATAGAAAATTCTTGATGCTTCTATAAGACCGCTTTCCTGATTTTTTTTTAAATCAATTTGTGTAATATCTCCGTTAACTACCATTTTTGATCTCTCACCTAATCTAGTTAAAAACATTCTCATTTGAGAGCAAGTTGTATTTTGTGCTTCATCTAAGATAACCAAAGAGTTATCTAAGGTTCTGCCTCTCATAAATGCTAAAGGTGCAACTTCAATAATTCCTTTATCTACTAACGAATTTGTTCTATCAAACCCAAAGATACTATGTAAAGAATCAAATAGGGGTCTTAAATATGGATCTACTTTTTGTTGCAAATCGCCAGGCAGAAATCCCAAACTTTCACCAGCTTCTACGGCTGGTCTGGTTAGAACAATTTTTTCAATTTTTTTCTCGTTCAGTAGTCTTGCTGCGCAAACAGTTGCCAAAAATGTCTTACCAGTTCCAGCAGGACCAATTGCGAAGGTAAGATCAAAATTTTCAATTGATTCAACATATTCTTTTTGCCTTATAGTTCTTGGTCTTAAATATCTTCCTTCTTTGGAACGCGCAAGAACTTTTTTCCCAAGTGCAGCATGCGAAGATGACTCTCCCATATTTAAAGAACTTAAAGCCGCTTTAAGATCTACCTCTGGCACTTCTAAACCTTGCTCCCAAATTGGTCTTGTCAGCTCTACTAATGCTGATGCCCTCTCAATCTTAGATATAACTCCGTTCATCTCAAGTTGTAAGCCTCTTATAGTTAGAGAAACTCCCGTTAAAGACTCAAACTTTTTTAAGAAAGAATTCCCTGGTCCAGATAATGCTGTAGCAGCATCTGAGCTCGGCAAATCTATTGTGAAGTGACCAGTTTTGGAAACTTCCTTCATCTAGTTGTTGTATAAGAATAAAAATTTATCAAACCACTAGCTTTCAGCTTCATTACTATCATTTTCTTCGTCTTTGGTTTTAGCTTTAGCTAATTTTTCCTTCTCTAACTTTGCCTTACCAATAGCGATAGAAGGTCTTTCTATCTTTTCTAATAACCCTCCCTTTTCTAATAATGTCCTTACAACATCAGTTGGCTGAGCACCCTGAGTAAGTCTTGTTCTTAAAGCTTCTGTGTCAAGCCTAGTTTCCTTAGTTCTAGGGTTATAAAAACCTAGTTCTTGTAGAGGTCTACCATCTCTTCTGGAAGTACTATTGCATGCAACAATTCTGAAACTTGCCTCTTTTTTCTTTCCAAAGCGCTTAAGGCGCAGTTTAATCATCTTAAATCAATGCGTTTTTTATAATAATATCATTGAAAGGTAAAAATTTAGAAACTATAAATCAGCAAACCCTTTTTTCTTCTTATTATTTTTTTGTTTTTTCATTGGTTTATTACCACTAATACCTCCCATTCCTGGCATTCCTCCCATTCCTGGCATTCCTCCCATTCCTGGCATTCCTCCGTTGGACATTTGTTTCATGAAGCCTCTCATTCTTTGAAAATCAGCTAATACTTTATCTACATCTTTTGCTTCATAACCACTACCCTGAGCAATTCTTTGTCTTCTTGAGGGCTGAGCAGCAAGAACTTCAGGTTTCTGTTTCTCCTGAATAGTCATCGAAGAAATCATAGATTCTATTTTCTTTAGTTGATCTTCTCCATCTTTAATCATCCCATCATCAATTTTATTCATTCCAGGAATCAATTTAATCAATCCTCCAAGTGATCCCATCCTCTTAATTAATCTCATTTGCTTAACAAAATCATTAAAATCAAAAGTCGCTTCTTGAAGTTTCTTTTGCATAGCTTCTGCATCAGCAAGTTCAACTTCTTTTTGAGCTTTTTCAACAAGTGTCAATACATCACCCATGCCTAAAATTCTGCTAGCCATTCTCTCTGGATGAAATGGTTGCAGTGCCTCTATTTTTTCACCTACTCCTATAAATTTGATTGGTTTACCACTTATTTTTCTTATTGATAATGCAGCCCCTCCTCTTGAGTCTCCATCCAACTTAGTTAGTATCGCTCCTGAAATTCCTACTTTTTCATGAAATGACTTTGTTAAGTCAGCAGCTTCTTGCCCAATCATAGAATCAACAACAAGCAAAACTTCATCAGGATTAGAAACTTCTTTTATTCGTACCATTTCACTCATCATGGAATCATCAATTTGCAATCTTCCTGCGGTGTCAATAATTATCGAATTAAAATCATTTTCACTAGCAAAATTCAATGCGTCCTTTGCTATTTCTTCTGGTTTGCTATTTTTTTCTTGAGCTGAAAAAACTTCCAAGTCATATTGACTTCCCAATGTTTGAAGCTGCTCTACAGCTGCTGGTCGATAAATATCTGCAGCTACTAAAAGAACTTTTTTATCTTTTTCCTTCAAATAAAGGCCTAATTTTCCTGTAGCAGTTGTTTTACCCGCTCCCTGAAGTCCAGCCATTAAAATAACTGTTGGACTATTTTCATTTTCGTTTAATGGAGAATTTTCATTCCCCATAATGTTAATCAATTCTTTATTTACAACTTCTATAAATTTTTGACC
Source organism: Prochlorococcus marinus str. MIT 9302 (assembly GCF_000759975.1). GTDB lineage: Bacteria > Cyanobacteriota > Cyanobacteriia > PCC-6307 > Cyanobiaceae > Prochlorococcus_A > Prochlorococcus_A marinus_M. Next base: position 189,332 of record NZ_JNAM01000011.1, read on the forward strand.
TGGGTTTACACCCCTAACTACCTCTTCTCCGATAGCTTTATCTTGGACATCTGATATAAACTCTTTGACTACAGACAAACTAACATCTGCATCAAGGAGTGCTCTTTTTACCTGCTTCAAGGCATCGTTGATATTATTTTCACTAATTTTTGCTTCGCCTCTTAAACCCTTTACTGCGTCTTCAAAGCGTGATGAGAGTTCATCAAACATTATTTAAAAGTAATTTTAATTATTATAGATGATCTAGAAATTTATACTTACAGGCCGCTTACAAAATCAACCAATTTCCATGATTTATTAGAAAAACCAAAAATATATTTAACTTTCAAAGGATTCAATGATGTTTCATTAACAAATTCTCCAGAGTTCTTTATTATTCTTTCTAAATAATTTAATTCAACTGAAACAACTATCCTAGACGAAGTTTGTGATTCCAAATCTATCTTCCGTATTTGGGAATTAATTTCTTTATAGATTCCTTTCTTGATATCATTTTTTCTTTCTTCGATTGTTCTATCAATCAGACCACTACTCACAATCTTGGAAAGATTAAGTTGATTCTTTCCAGCCAAATAATTACTTTTACTTAGAAGCCAAAAATTAATTAAATTTCTTATCTCTTCTAAAGAAGGTGAGGCTTGAGTGACTTCTTTGACTTGAAAGCTATTGATAGCAATAGGTTTCTTAGTGCTAGACTTCAATTCATTTGCAGAGTCTTTTTTGATTTCTTTAATAATAACTTTCTCAATAACCTTTTGATTTTTATCTGCAGCTATTAATGGTTTATCCTCAAGAGTTTTATCTTGAACTGCATTTTTGAAATTATTTCTTAAAAATCCAATCCCAATACCAAATGCAAATAAGATCAAAAAAGAATAGAGATAAATTGAATAAGGTGAGAAACCATTAAACTCTTGATCCTTCAAAAATTCCCCAAAACCAAACTTTAATTCAGCAATTTTTTCAATTAAGTATCTATAAAACTCTATTGATTTATTCTTAAATATTTCCTCATTAAATTTATTTTCTTGTACATCAATCTTTTCATATTCTTGTTTTATTCCACCTGGCCAGGGCAATCTCCTTTCATCAGAATTGGCTGTATTACTATCAAAATCTTCAGTAATTTTTGTAGAAGATTCTTTTTTAATCTGTTGACTCTGAAGATTTAATTTGCTTGTAGTTTTATTTGTTTTCTTTTCTAATTTTTCAACAAATTCTTGAATTTCCCGATCTTCAAACCAAGAATCTAAATCTACGTCTTTTGAGTCAATATCTCTATAGCCAACTAAAACATCATTTTCTAACCAATTTTTACAAAAAATACATATAGCTTCTAACTTATTTCCTGGATAATTATTAAGCCAATCTCTTAATTTTTCATCAGAACTGCTTGAGAACCTTGCAGAAGCCTGATCAATATCTGCCAAGAGCAAATCTAAACAACCAATAAGAGGCATAGAATCAAGGCCTGATAAATTTAGTTTCTTTAAAATTCTCCTTGCTTCAAATAATTTTTCAGGCTTTCTTCTCGAGAAACCAATTGCTGACAATGCTAGAAAAGCTAAAAATCCTGCTTCTAATGATCCCCTTTTTTGTAATTCAAGAAACAAATCTATCTGTTCTTGCACTGATAAATATGGTTTAATTTGCTGAAAAAAGACTTCAAATTCTTGCTGATTTAGATAATCTCCATATTCAGATTTATTATTACCTTCCAAACCTCCTCTTTTAATTATTAGATTTTCCAACATATTTAAACCTTTTTTATGTGACTCCTGATCACTTATATCCCTACTAAGTAGATCTAAAATCCTGTAAGGGAGAAGAGAAGCCAAGTCTTCTTCAAGTTCTTTCCTTAATTCACCAAGCTTTCCCATTCTTTGAAGAAGTTGTATACCTTCATGTAAAAAGTCTGCAGCGTTTGAATAAGATCTAAACTGTTGTTCTTGAATTGCAGAATCTCTAGCAGTTAAAGCAGCTAATAAAGTAAGATCGGCTTCTCTACTACTTCCTAAAGCTGGAGTTTGCGGGGGCTGTAAAGCTTTTCTTGTAATTTTGAAAGCTTCTTTTGGGGAACCTGATTCCCAAAGAAGTATTAACCCTGCTACTTCTCTATTTGAGGAAAACTCTAATCCAGATGCTCCATTTATTAACAAATTTTCGTATTCTCTCCTACTTTCTGGATCTGTAAGCAAATCAGCGGTAAGGCGAAGCAACTCGGATCTTTGAGTTAAAACTTCATAAGTAAATCCTTCATCAGGCGTTTTGTCCAAACGTAATTGAAAAGCCCTTAATATTTCCTCAGATGATGCAGAGGGGGTTACGCCAATTAAACGAAAATGATCTAAAGGAAGTTCCAAACAAATATCCTATTAAAAAATTCTTTAGATAAATTTTATCAAGTTAAAAAAATTTTTCATAAGGTCATAGAGACTTATTAAAAAAATTCATGAAAATCGACCTTAACGCCTTAGAATGTCAACAAATCAAAACTTCATTAAGGTATTTTTCTTGGAAACACACGTAGAGAGAATCTCAAATCTTCAAGACATAAAACAAGCCAAATTAGATCGAGAAACCGGATTATTTCTTTATGAAGATATGACCCTTGGACGAAGATTCGAAGATAAGTGTGCAGAAATGTACTATAGGGGAAAAATGTTTGGTTTCGTTCATTTATATAACGGACAGGAAGCTATTAGCACTGGAGTAATTGGTGCCATGAAAAAGAAACATGATTGGTTTTGTAGTACCTATCGTGATCATGTCCATGCATTAAGTGCAGGGGTTCCCTCCTTTGAAGTGATGAGTGAACTTTTTGGTAAAGCTACAGGTTGTAGTAAAGGTAGAGGAGGGTCAATGCACTTATTTTCAAAAGAGCATCATTTGTTGGGAGGATATGCATTTATTGGAGAAGGAATTCCAGTTGCTTTAGGGGCAGCCTTTTCAAGTAAGTATAAAAAGGAAGTTGCTGGTAATAAAAGTAGTGATGCAGTAACTGCAGCATTCTTTGGAGATGGAACCTGCAATAACGGACAGTTTTTTGAATGCTTAAATATGGCCCAATTATGGAAATTACCCATAATTTTTGTTGTGGAGAATAATAAATGGGCGATAGGTATGGCTCACGATAGAGCAACCAGCAATCCGGAAATCTGGAGAAAAGCCTCTGCTTTTGGGATGCATGGTGAGGAAGTTGATGGAATGGATGTTTTAGCAGTAAGAGGAGCAGCAGAAAGAGCAATTGAGAGAGCTAGAGCTGGAGAAGGACCAACTCTTCTAGAATGTTTAACTTACAGATACAGAGGACATTCTCTCGCAGATCCTGATGAATTAAGGTCAGAGAAAGAGAAAGAGTTTTGGGGAAAAAGAGATCCTATTAAGAAATTAGCTAGAGAAATTATTGATAGGAAATTCGCAACGGAAGAAGAATTAAAAAGTATTGAAAAGAAAATAGATGCAGAGATATCAGAGTCCGTTAAAAATGCTTTAGAAGCACCTGAACCTCCTTCAGAGGAATTAACAAAATATATTTGGGCCGAAGATTAGATTAAATACCGCTAGGTAATTTTCTAGTTAAATTTCTTAATTTCCTCAATGCCTTAAGTTCTACTTGTCTTACTCTCTCTCTAGAAACTTCTAGTAATCTTCCTATTTCAGCAAGTGTATGTCTCTCATTTCCGTCTAGTCCAAACCTTAATTTAAGAACATGTTGCTCTTGCTCGCTTAAATGACTTAACCACTTCCCAAGTTGTTCTTGATGCATTTTCTGCTCAACTTGGTCTAAAGGCTCTTCATTATTACTATCTGCAATCAAATCACCTAAAAAGCTGCGACCATCATCTCCATTAACTGGAGCATCTAAACTACTTGTTGATAGAGCTTGTCTTAAAACAGAATCTAATTCTTCCACATCAATTTGCATTTCTTCTGCAATTTCAATTCTGCTTGGCATCGCACCAAGCTTATGTGCCAAATCCCTACTAACTTTTCGTATAGAGGCTAATCTTTCGCTCAAATGAACTGGTAAACGGATCGTTCGTGATTGGCATGCAATTGCTCTTGTCATACTTTGTCGAATCCACCAAAAAGCATATGTAGAGAACTTATATCCTCTTGTCGGATCAAATTTTTCAACAGCCCTCTCCAAACCAAGAGAACCTTCTTGAACTAAATCAAGAAGTTCTAGTCCTTTGCCCTGGTATTTTTTTGCCACACTTACAACTAATCTTAAATTTGCTTTCATCATTCTCTCTTTTGCTCTTCTACCAACTTTTATTGTCCTTTTTTGATGATTTGAAAATTCTTTAGTTTTTTCATTTAATTGGCCATCTTCTGTAAGAAGCATCATCTTTTGGACTTGATTACCCAATTCAATCTCTTCAGCAGGTGTTAACAAAGGGACTCTCCCAATATTTTGCAAATACCAACTTATAGGATCATTACTTCTCCTTTTTTGGGGTTTTGATTGTACTGGTATTGATGAAACCATTTTTATGACCTGATTAGGTACTAAAACTCTCCTACATTTTTTTGTAAACAGCCAAATATTTAATGCCCGCTTCAGATTTCAGGTAACATTTGTGTATTTATGTGTTTAAAACTAAAAATAACTCTCTTAAATTGTTTCTTTCAAGATATTTGTCTCATTTTTCTATTTCTCATTAATTTTGATAATTCATCACCAATAGCAGAAGCATTTGACCCAGTTTTAGACTTTGATGCAGCAAATGAATGTAAAAGTACGTATTTAGCAAAAAAATCAGTCGTTATATTTTTACAAAAGGTCAAATCAATCGCAGCACTGCCAGCTACAAATCCAGATAAAAGATCACCTAATCCAGCTCTAGCTGTCTGGGAATCAGTCCCAAAAAGTTGCCAAGCTTTTTTATTGTCAGCAACTATGCTATTTGCTCCCTTTAACAAAACACTAATATTAAATTCTTTTGCCGCATTAAGAGCTAGTCCAACACTACTTTCAGATTTAATATTGGGGAATAACCTTAAAAACTCTTTGCTATGAGGTGTAATCCATGTTTTAGACTCTCTCTCTAAAAAGAATTTTGATCCTAATTTAGATTCGGAAATTCTGTTAAGTGCATCCGCATCCAATATCAATAATCCTTCAAAATCAATAAGGTAGTCTTTTGATTTTTGCCAATCATCACTGTCAATGCCTATTCCTGGACCTACAACTAATGAATCAAATGCACTTAAATCAATATTCTTTAATGCACTTAATAATGATGCATTTCCATTTTGATTACATTGCATAGTTCCTTTTAAAACTATTTCTGGGGCAACTTGCCAAATAGATTCAGCAACTATTCCAGGGAGGACCGCAGAGATAAATCCTGCTCCACTTGCTATGGCCCCTTTTAATGCCAAGTATGCAGCACCAGGATATTTTTCACTTCCGGCTATTAGTAATGTTCTACCTCTTTGATATTTGTTCGAATTTTTTGGTAAAGAAGGTAAATCAATATTTTTTATATCTTTGTAAGTAACCTTAAAAATCTTTTTATCAACATTGGACAATTTACTAATAGGTACCCCAACATCTATATGGTGCAATTCTCCAATAAAAGGTAAAGCAGAATCTTGAGTCAACCCAATCTTATAAAGACCAATAGCCAAGGTATAGTCTGCCTTTACTGCGTCATCTAAAAAAGGCTCTCCTTTATCAGGACATAATCCTGTTGGAATATCAATACTTATTACTTTTCCAGATTTTTTATGAAATTTTTGATTAAACACTTTAATTAATTTTTCATCAACTTTTCTTGTCTGATTATTACCAAAAACTGCATCAATCCAAAGCTCTTTTCCATTTGCATCAGGAGGCTCTACTAATTTTGTGACACCAATAGATGTAAGATAATTAAGGTGGTTATTTGTTAATGTTTTTTTGATCGGGAATGGACACCATACCTGAACATAAAAACCTTTCAAAAAAAGCTCTCTAGCTATTACTGCACCATCACCACCATTATGCCCAGGACCTATAAAAACAGTTATTCCATGCTTGAGAAGAGGTTTCTTTTTTAAGAGCCATCTACTAATTTGGATACCAGCTTTTTCCATCAATGCTTCTTGTGGCATTCCATCAGAAAACATTTCTTTCTCTAATATCAACATTTGCTTTGAATCAACAATTAAATGTTCAGAGTCAATTGTTGGCCATACAATTTCATTCATAATGAGTACAAAGCAATTGAAGTACTGTTCAAAAATTTAAACTTCCATGTTAAAGACACAAAAGGATAAAAAATTAGAGAACTTTTTTTCTTCTAATAATAAAACTAAAAAGAAGAAAAATATTATTGTAGGTCTTTCTGGTGGCGTAGATAGTTCCCTTTCAGCTGCTCTTCTCGTAGAAAGAGGCTGGAATGTTGAGGGACTAACTCTTTGGCTAATGAAAGGACAAGGCTCCTGTTGTTCTGAAGGATTAGTAGATGCTGCTGGCCTTTGTGAAGATTTGGGAATTAACCATAAAATAATAGACTCAAGAGAAATTTTCGAAAGAGAGGTAATTAAAAAAACTACTGAAAGCTATGAGAAAGGATTCACTCCACTTCCATGTTCGATGTGCAACAAGAATGTGAAGTTTGAAGAGATGCTCAATTACGCAATAAGCAAAAAAGACTTTACCCATATTTCTACCGGACATTACGCAAGGATAAAAAAATCATCTTATGCTAAAACACTTGATTGCAAGAGCCTTGTATTTAAGGAATTCCTTCTTCTTAGAGGTGCTGACGAAAACAAAGACCAAAGTTATTTTCTTTATTCTCTTTCTCAAGAAGTACTAAGCAGATTAGAATTTCCTCTTGGTGAAATGAAAAAAGAAGAAACAAGAAAGGAAGCCCTCAGATTAGGCCTTAGAACTGCTCAAAAACCAGAAAGTCAAGATTTATGTTTAGTTGAACATTATGGATCAATGCAGATATTTATCGACAAACACATAGAACCCAAAGAAGGAGAAATTGTGCATGTAAATGGGAAAGTCCTTGGGACGCACAATGGAATTCAGCACTTTACGGTAGGTCAGAGAAAAGGGTTGGGCATTGCTTGGCCGGAACCACTATATGTAAAAAGTTTAGACAGGGTAAAAAACATAGTTTATGTAGCAGACAAAAGTGATCTATTTAATAAGGAAGCAATAATTATTAAGGTTAACTGGGTTTCAATCGAAGAACCTGAGAAAGAGATAGAAGTAGAAGCACAAATCAGATATAGAAGTAATCCAGTAAAAGGTACATTAATACCTTTGAAAAATTTAGATAATACAACTACAACATTTAAATTAATTTTTGAAGAAAGTCAAAGTTCGGTAACGCCCGGACAAGCTGCAGTTTTTTATAAAGGAGAAATTTTATTAGGTGGTGGATTAATTAGTTAATTTTCCAAAAGATATTTAATCCCATAAATAATATAAACAAAAACAAAATAGGTTTATCTCCAAATTTTGTATAGAAAGTCTTTTCGGATGAAAAATTAGGGAACACTATTTCATTTTGCTCAACATCATAATCTAAAAGTTTAATTATTTTTCCATCATCTTGAACTAAACCCGAAGGGCCGGTATTTGATACTAGTAAATTATTTTTCTTATTTTCAATACTTCTTAATCTAGCCAAAGATAGGAATTGATTATAAAGCTTAGCTGGATATGGATCTAAATTTGCTGCAGTTATTATTAGTTTTGCACCACTATTAATAGCCTTTCTTATTTCTAGTCCATCACTAATTTCGTAACATATAGCTACTGCTAGTGGGGGTGTAAATTTAGGATCAAAAAATCTTGAATCAGAGCCTGGTTGAATTCCTCCTACTGCGGATAATCCTCTTGAAAAACTATCTAGAAATCTAGGTATTTTTTCACCTATTGGAACAAGTCTATTTTTATCTATAAATGAGGTAAAAGATTTATCTCCAATTTGAAATCCGAGTAAAGAACTTCTTAACTCATTATTTGAATTTCTGAAACCTCCAGCTAACATATTAACCTTAATGCCTTCAGTTAGATTAAAATTATTAGATAGAGTTCCTTCAGGAGCAACAAGAAGTTTCGCTTTGTTTGATAAAGCATATTTTTGAGCGATAGATAGCTTTTCTTCAATAAATTCATCATTTATTTTTAATTTTTCTCTTGTTGGTATATTAGTTTGCCAAATAGCTACTGGATATTCATAATTTCTTTTTATTGGAGTTGTTAAACCTCCAAATAAATGTAAGAAAATAAAAACCAAAAGTCCTAAAAGAAATATTTTTTTAAAGTAAAATTTTCTTTCCCATCTACCTTGAATATAAAAAATCCAAAATCCAATCAATATTTGTAATACGCATAAACCACTTGCACCAATCCATCTTGCTAAACCAGCAAGATAAATATCACCTGGGATAAGACTCTCTCCTATACCTATCCAAAAAAAAGGTGTTTGAGAAAGTATCAATTCACCAATACCCCAAGTCAAAGATAAAAAAAATACTTTTACTGTTAAAGATAATATTTTCATTTTGAAAACATCCTCTCTCCAGAGAATAATTTCAACTAACAATCCCCATAAATAAACTAATATCCCACCCAAAAAAGCGCAAAATAATAATATTAAAATGGTAATAATTAAACTTGCAAGCCATGAAAACCCAAGCCATGTCAATGGATGAAGATCATAAAGCCAAGAATGACTTATCAAGATAAAGAAAAAACCCCAACAAAAATTTGCTATTCTCCTTTCACTTCCCTTCCATAAAATAAATAATGATATCGGCATAAAAATCAGCCAAAAATGAGTTGAAACTGAAATTCCTCCTAAAATCCCTCCTAAACAAGGGTAAAAATATTGTCTTAAACTTTTAATTTGAGTTGGGATTAACAATCTAAAATTACGAAATTAAATTTATAATCACCCATTTATTGTACCTTCATTCTGTAGACTAAGTTTTAGTAACTTTCAAAATTTAAGTGAAAGAAGTCTTTATTAGTTTTGCAGTTTTTGTTTTTTGTGTTTCATTAACTCTTTTCAGTCAATTTAATTCACCACAAGTTGTTAATGCTGCTGAATCAGAAACTCAGTCAGTTCAAAGAACACCTGTTGCAAAATCATCAAATATCTCAAATAATAATTTATTTGAACTAGACCCAACAGATCCAAATCCTATACTTTTCGCTATGGCAGAAGAAACACCATCAGACAACAATTCAAGGACTACAGAAAGTGGTCTAATTATTGCAGATATCGTAAACGGGGAAGGAGATGAGGCCAGTGCTGGGCAAACAGTTACTGTAAATTACACAGGAACTCTAGAAGACGGGACACAATTTGATACCAGTATTGGCAGAGCTCCATTCAGCTTTCCCTTGGGTGCTGGACGAGTAATAAAAGGTTGGGACGAAGGTGTAGCAGGCATGAAAGTTGGAGGGAAAAGAAAATTAACAATACCTCCGGAACTTGGATACGGATCAAGAGGAGCTGGAAATGTAATACCTGCTAATGCGACTTTAATATTTGAAGTTGAATTATTAAAAGTCAATTAAATTAAGTAAGAAAAATATCTAAGACTTTTCAATTTAGTTAATCTCCAAGTAATATATATACAACACCAAATATTTGAAATGTTAAGTAAATTCATCAATTCTTTTCTAGATAAAAAATCTCCAATGACAGTCCATGCTCACTGCGATGGTCCTTGTGGTGTTTACGACCCAGCATCTACTAGAGTTGCAGCTGAAGCAGTTTTATCAATGACAAAAAAACTTATTGCATTAGAAGCTCCTTCTAGCACTGATTCAGCAGAGTGGGCTGCATACAGTAATACATTTTCTAGATATGTTGCAGTTAAAGAAGAGCAAGCAAAAGAAACAAAGAAAGAGATTCTAATTTTGTGGACAGATTACTTTAAACCAGTTCACTTAGAAACTTATCCAGACTTACATGAAACCATTTGGAAGGCGGCCAAATTATGCAGTGCATGCAAAGTTAATATTGACTTAGCCCAAGCTGAAGAACTCATGAGTTATGTAGAAAAAATTCATAATATTTTCTGGGCTTCAAAAGGAAGATCAGACGCTTTTGTAAAAGCTAGTTAATCAGAGTTATTTTCAAAAGTTTTTTTGATTTTATTTTATTTTTTTTAGGTTTAAGAAAAACTGCGATTATTAGTGGTGAATCGATGTTTCCTTACCTAAAAGAAGGTGATATTGTATTTTTTAAAAAATATAAAAAGAATAAATCAATACTTAAAAATAGACAAATAGTTATTTTTAATCATCCATTTAAAAATAAAAACCTAATAAAAAGGATAAATTCTGTAAATCAAAATAACGTTGAGGTTATTGGCGACAATATTGAATTTAGCGAAGAAAGTAATAAATTTGGATTAATCAATAACGAAAAAATAATTGGGATTGTCACCTCTAAATTAATTATTCCTAAATTAAAAAATTTTTTAATTCAAAAAAACAGAAGCACTTCTTTGAATCCAAAATAATCCCAAAGAAAAGGAAAGCCCTCCTGCTACAGCTATTAATCTTTTAATAAATTTTTGACTTGCTTTAAAGGTAGTAAAAGATATTAAACAAGTAAAAAGATTCATACTTATGAGTGAACCAATCAAATATGAAATCAAATATAAGCAAGCGCTTGTTAAAGGTAGTGCTAAGGCAGGAAGAACTGCAAGAAAATGTGAACCTCCAGCTATACCGTGTAGCAAGCCTAAACCAGTCAAAGCATGTGAGTGCTTATTATTATTTTTTTGTTCCTTAACATGAAAGTGAAAGTGACGATGGGCAATTCCATTCTCATGCTTATGGGAATGCGAGTGGATACTTAATTGAAAAGAATTTTTTATAGCAAATACTCCAACAATTAGAAGTGAAATTCCAACAAGAAATTCAGCAATATTGGAAAATTTGTTTAATGGCGTAATATCCTTAATAAAAATCGCTAGAAAAGCTAACAAGAGGACTCCTGAAGAATGTCCCAAGCCCCATGAGAAACTATTTTTAAGAGCTTTTTGGGGATTGTTAATCGCTGCTGGTGCCATTGCAATTAGATGATCAGCGCCACTAACTACATGCACAAATCCTGCGATTATACCTGTTAAAATTACAGCCTGCATATATATTCAGTACAACTCTGTTTATTCAATTTTATAGCACGATTTGAAGTCAATATTAGATTGAGTTAAATAATTTCTTGAACGATTGTTCAATATCAGTTTCTCTCATAAAAGTTTCACCAATTAATACTCCCATGATTCCAATAGATCTAAGCGATTCTAAATCTTCGGCACAATTAATTCCTGATTCACTAATGGGAAGAATATTTTGTTTTAAAAATATATCACCATATTTATGCATCAATTCTTTTGATGTTTTTAAATCCGTTTTAAAAGTCTTTAAGTCCCTATTATTTATTCCAATCAAATTAAAAGATTTTAACTTTATAATCCTTTCTAATTCATTATCGTTATGAACTTCAACAAGCACACTCATATTTAAATTATCAGCTATTTTCTTTAGATAAATTAAATCGTCATCACTTAAAATCGCAGCGATTAATAATATTGCATCAGCACCAGATACCCTTGCTTTATAAATCTGATAAGCAGAAATAATAAAATCTTTGCAAAGTAGAGGGAGATTAGTGGATTTCCTTACAGTTTCGAGTATTTCATAACTACCTTGGAAAAACCTTTTATCGGTAAGTACTGAGATACATGATGCACCTAATCTTTCATAACAAGAAGCTATCTTTTCAGGGTTAAAATCTTTTCTAATAACTCCTTTACTCGGACTAGCTTTTTTTATTTCAGCAATTACTCCTGGTTTTATTTTTGACTCCAAGATATTTTGAAAAAAATCTTTTGGAGCAGGCAGGGTACTAATCTTCTTTAGTAAATCTTCCAAAGAAACTATTTTTTTAAAATTTTTAATTTCAATGTCCTTATGCCATACAATTTCTTCAAGAATATTTTTTGCTTGTGCCTCTCTGTGAGGTACAGCATATTCTAAATTTTCTACCCTTACTGTTGGATTTGGTGGCCTACGTCTTATCTCCATTAATTTTAGATGTTATTTAATTTGAGAAGCAGCTTGTTTATATGCGACCTCAACTACTTCACTAAGAGTGGGATGAGTATGTACTTCTGTTGATAATTGAATTACATCTTGGTTCCTTGAAATAGCGTTGGAAATTTCTTGAATCAAATCAGCTGCATGTAACCCAAAAATATGAGCACCTAATACTTTCCCATTATCTTTATTGAAAATCAACTTTAGCAATCCATCACTCTCCAATTCAGCCAATGCTTTTGAATTGGCCTTAAAGAAACTTTTGACAACTCCCAAAGTAAAATTTTCTTTTGCCGATATCTCTTTAGCTTCAGCTTCAGAGAGACCAACTGAACTTATCTCAGGGTGAGTAAAGGTTGCTGCAGGGATACTTTTATAGTTAATTTCGACATTACCACCGCAAATATTATCAACAGCAATAGTACCCTGCGCTGCAGCTGTATGGGCAAGCATTAGTTTGCCTGTTACATCTCCAACAGCCCAAATGTTAGGTATTATTTCATCACCATTCTTAACTCTCATTTGATCATCTACAGGAATGAAACCTTTTACTGTTTCGATACCAACCGACTCAAGATTTAAGTTATTACTATTAGGACTTCTGCCAGTTGCAACTAGTACAGCATCAACTTCTAAAGTTTCTACAACTTCCTTAGATTTTGCATCTGTCAGTTCTATTTTTACAGGGCATCCAGGTGTTATTTTTGTCGCAAAGACATTTGATTTTGTGTCTATATCTCTTGCTTGAATAAGGTTCTTCTTAGCAATCTTAGTGATATCTGGATCAAATGTCGGCATAATATTTTCCAAAGCCTCGATCATGGTAACTTCACAACCAAGTGCGGTATAAACATCAGCAAATTCTAGTCCTATATATCCGCTTCCAATAATTGCTATCCATCTTGGAAGCCATTCAAGTTTAACCGCATCATCACTAGTAAATACAGTCCTATTATCCAAAGTTATTCCACGGGGCACAAAAGGAGAAGAACCAGTTGCTATAACAATATTCTTACATGTGAAAATTTTATCAATTCCGTTTTTATCTCTTACACCTACTTTTTGATTTCCTTCAATTCTGCCAATGCCCAAAATAATTTCAACTCCACTCCTTTTAAGAGTTTTTGTTAAATTTTCTCTAACATTTAAAACTAAATTATTTGCATGATCTGCAATTTTTGATCTCTCGAACCTTACTGGGGAAGCATGAATGCCAAATTTAGCTAAATGTTCATAATCAGCTATTTCTCTAACTTTTCCACTTGCCGCCAAAAGAGCTTTAGATGGAACACAACCCTTGTTAACACAAGTACCTCCCATATCAGAAGATTCTACTATTGCGACTTTCAGTCCCTTAGCAGCAGCATGTTTAGCGGCATCAAAACCTCCATATCCTGCTCCTATTACGATTAAATCAAAATCAAAACTTGAATCAGTCACTTTTTATTTATTTATTAGAGGTGTATGCGACTCTTTTTCGTTCTAGTAATAACGGAACTGCAACACAAGCCACATTCAATGATTCTACAAGCTCACTATGCGGAATTGTAATTGTTTCATTAAAAGCTTCTTGAATTTTTTTATGAATACCTTGACCTTCATTACCCAAAATTAATGCGGTACGCCTAGACCAATCAACTTCCCAGTAAAGTTTTGAAGGTTTTTTTGAACTTTTATTATAGCTACTAGTAGAGAAAATCTTAAATCCTACATTTGATAATTCAGACAAAGACTTAAGTAAAGAATTTAATATTTCTTCTTCAGTTCCATCAAATCTTAAAAATGGCATATGAAAAACTGAACCAGAGGATGCCCTTAATACCTTTTGGCCTAATGGGTGCGCACCTCCAGCTAAAAAAATTGCATCAACACCAGCAGCTAAAGCAGTTCTAAAGAGATTACCCATATTCCCAGGATCTTGAATCCTGTCGAGAACAAGAACAAAATCATCTTTTATATTAAATTGATAATTAGGTATTGCCGAAATCTCTACTAAAGCTGCTATCCCATCAGGATTAATTGTTGAAATCGCAGAAGCCAAAACATCCTCTGAGACAATAGTTATCAATGATTGATCAAGCTTTTTGCTAAGATTCAGATTTTTTCTAAGCCATTTTTCAGTAACTATAATTTTGGAGGGAGCATTTTTAGACTTCAACAATTCTTCAATGAGATGAGTACCCTCTATGCAAAAAAAGTCTTTGTCTTTGCGAGAAGATCCGCTTTTAAATGATCTAAATCTTTTAACTAGATTATTGTTTTTACTAGTTATTTTTAAAAAAGTATTTTCTATGAGAAATTTAAATATTTAGTTGTAATTTATATTTTAATTCCATAAAAGTTTTGATCAATGTTTTTTTTAAACATATTTTCTATAAAGAGAATAAAGCATTTTATTTTTAATTAATATTCAGCACGTTACATAGGGTGGACTTACTAATATTAGTTTGTCATGATGAATCTAATAAATTAACCCTTAATGATTTGCGTAAGCAAAATAAGTCATATCTTAAGTCTCAAAATTTAAAGATTTTTGGCCAAGGTAACTTACATGGAAAAGTTAAAATAAGTGGCGCCAAGAATTCTGCCTTAGTTTTATTGGCCTCATCGTTGCTAACTAATGAAAGGATAATTCTTGAGAATGTGCCTCGTCTTACCGATATAGAAAAAATGGGGAATATCCTAAAGAGTTTAGGTATTAAATTAATACAAAAAAACAATCGCTTAGAGGTAGATCCAAAAAATATTTCTATTAAAGATCTTCCATATGAACTTGTTAATGGATTAAGAGCTAGTTTCTTTTGTATAGGTGCATTATTAAGTAAATATGGAGAGGCTAAAGTCCCCTTACCTGGAGGATGCAATATTGGTTTAAGGCCCATAGATGAGCACATAAATGGACTTCAAGCCTTAGGAGCGGAAATTATTATTGAAGAAGGAATTGTCAAAGCAAGAATAAAGGACGAGACTAATAAACTGCGTGGTACTCATATCAAATTAAAGTGCCCAAGCGTAGGAGCTACTGAAACTTTAATAATGGCGGCATCATTAGCGGAGGGAAGAACTACGATTGAGAATGCTGCAAGAGAACCTGAAATTCAGGATTTATGCCAAATGCTAAATAAAATGGGGGCAAAAATTTACGACTCTGGCAAAGAAAAAATAATTATTGATGGTGTTAATAAGCTGCGTGGTTGTACTCATAAAGTAATTCCAGATCGAATAGAAGCTGGCACTTTTTTAATAGCTGCTGCTGCGACTTCCTCTTCGATAACAATTTCTCCTGTAATTCCTAATCATCTTGAAGCTGTCACGAATAAGCTTCAAGAGAGTGGAAGTAAAATTACGATTAAAGGTAATTCAATTACAATCAAGGGTAAAAAGATCAAAGGGGTAGATATTGAAACGGCTCCTTTCCCAGGATTTCCAACTGATTTGCAAGCACCATTTACAACTTTAATGGCAATCGCAAATGGCGAATCAAAGATAACTGAAACAATTTTCGAAAACAGAATGAACCATGTTCATTTACTTAACAACATGGGGGCAAATATAAAATTAAATAAAAATATAGCCTCTATCAAAGGTGTTAAAAAATTTAAGGGGATGGATCTAGTTGGATCTGATTTAAGGTCTTCAGCTGCATTAATAATTGCTGGGATTATAGCTGAAGGCACTAGTAGAGTTTATGGTTTAGAGCATTTGGATAGAGGTTATGAAAATTTTGAATCAAAATTAAAAATATTAGGTATAAAAATAACCAGAGAATTTAACAAAAAAACTTTGACAAATAAGGAACTAAAGACTAATTCAGACCCTGCAGATATTCCTCGATATAGAGCTGCCTAATTTGCAAAAAGCATGAAAATTAGTAAATTGTTTAAACGTAAGCAATATTGACGAGTGAAATACAACCTAAAAATATGATGAATACCACTAGGAAGCGACTAGACCAAATTTTATTTAAACCACTAATCTTGAGATCATTCATGCCCATGTTCCGCTATTAGATCCAAATGCTGTCAAAATAGTGACTACAATGAAAAGATAGGGTACGAATTGTAAAGATAATTTTTTTGCTTTAATTTTAGTCATTTAATTTTTTCTTTAAAATATAACATAATATTACTGAATATGAAGCTGTTTTCTTGAAAAAAGGTTTTTACTGGAATTTTGCTACATTATTGTACCATTTATGTAAAATAATGTATTTTAATCTTATTTATTGTCAGCTAATTCAATAAATATAATTTTATGTTTTTAAAGAAAAGATTAACTATTAACAAACGTTATCTTGATCACTGTTCCTTGACTAAAACAATAGTCAATAAGTTGAATTTTGTTATAATAAAAAAGTTCATTTTTTCAAAAGCCTTGGGAGCGTGGTGGAATTGGTAGACGCACCGCACTCAAAATGCGGCACCTTCGGGTATGTCGGTTCAAGTCCGACCGCTCCCACTTTGATGAATACCTATAGTCGATTCGATATATCTTTCAAAAAAGGAAAAGGTTGTTGGCTATGGGACAACAAGGGTAAAAAGTATCTTGATGCAGTTGCTGGCATCGCAACTTGTAGTCTTGGTCATAGCGATAGAGTTTTAAGAAGAAGGCTATCAAGTCAACTAAAAAAGATTCAGCACATTTCCAATCTCTACAACATTGAAGAACAAGAACAATTAAGCAGAACTTTAACTAATATGAGTTGTGCCGAAAGCGTCTTCTTCTGCAACAGTGGTGCTGAAGCAAATGAATCAGCAATTAAATTAATTAAAAAATATGGTAATACAACAAATAAAGGTAAAGAATCCATTATTCTCGCAGCAGAATCTAGCTTTCATGGAAGGACGCTGGCAGCCTTAAGTGCTACTGGACAGTCCAAATATCAAAAAGGTTTCGAACCAATGATTCAAGGGTTCAAATTTTTTAAATTTAACAATTTTGATTCGGTAAAAAAAATATTTGAGGAGTGTGAAAATAATAATCAAAAAATTTCCGGCGTTTTAGTTGAACCAATACAAGGAGAAGGTGGCGTAATTCCTGGAAGTAAAATATTTTTTAAAAGCTTGAGAGATATATGTGATGAATATAATTCTCTTCTAATTTTAGATGAGGTCCAAAGTGGAGTAGGTCGAACTGGGAAAATGTGGGGTTATGAGAATTTAGGAATTGAACCTGATGGATTCACCCTTGCTAAAGGATTAGGAGGAGGTCATGCAATTGGAGCATTATTAGTAAAAGAAAAAGCCAACATTTTTTCTCCAGGAGATCATGCAAGCACTTTTGGGGGAAACCCTTTCGCCTGTAAAGCTGCCCTAACTGTATTAGAAGAAATAAATAGAAGAAATCTTATCAATAATGTTTATCTAAGAGGGGAACAATTAAGTGCTGGATTTGCAGAATTGTCAAAAAAGTTTCCTAATATCATTTCAGTAAAAAGAGGTTTAGGTTTAATACAAGGTCTTGTGATTAATGATGATTATGCTGATGCAAAAAATATTACATTAAAAGCTTTTGATAAAGGATTACTAGTAGTTCCTGCAGGAGGAAACGTTGTAAGGATTGTCCCACCATTAGTTATATCTAGAAGAGAAATTAATATTCTTTTGGATAAGCTAAATTCAATTTTTGAAGAGTTATAGCAATTTAAATTTTGAAAAATGCAGATTTAAAAATTTTTAAATTGTTATCACCTAAATATGAAAGGGATAGCATCAAGTTAGGTTTATCAAGAATTAAAAAAGCACTTCAAGAACTTGATAATCCTTGCGAGAATGTCCCTGCGATACAAATTATTGGAACCAATGGGAAAGGATCAATCGCGACATATTTAGAAAGTATACTTTTTGAAGCTAAAAGGAATTTTGGTGTAACGACATCTCCCCATCTTTTGGACGTGTGCGAGAGGATTAGAGTTAATAAAAAAAATATTAACAAAACTGATTTTGAAAAAATCTATAGATTAATAGAAAAAAAAATTTCAACATTTGAATTAACTCCTTTTGAAAAAATCATTTGCTGCGCACTGAAATTTTTTGATGATAAAAAAGTTGAATTGCTCATTCTTGAAGCTGGCTTAGGGGGAAGATTAGACGCGACAACAGCCCATAAATCTAGACCAATAATTGCTATTGGGAATATTGGCTTAGACCATAAAGAATTTCTTGGAGATACGATTGAAAAAATTGCCGAAGAAAAATTAGCAGTTATTGAAAAAAACTCAATTGTCATCTCATGCAAACAAAATAGTCAAGTTAAAAATTTAATAAACAAAAAAGTTCAAGAGACTGGAGCAGAAATTATCTGGAAAGATTCAATCACAAACAGCTATGAGCTTGGATTAAAAGGAATTTTTCAAAAGCAAAATGCTTCAGTAGCTGTTGGAGCAATTGAAGCGCTGAATAATTTGGGATTTAATATAAAAGAAAAACACATATCTGAAGGTCTTAAAAAGACATCTTGGAAAGGAAGATTAGAAATAATAAATTATTTGAACAAAGAAATTCTTGTAGATTGTGCGCATAATTATCCTGCGGCAAAAGCACTCTCTGATGAGCGAAGCAAGTGGGAGAATGAAGATAAAGGAATTTATTGGATTTTAGGTGTGCAAAGACAAAAGGATATTTACGCAATATTAAAAACACTTCTAAAGAAAAATGATCACTTATTACTTGTGCCAGTCCCAAACCAACCTAGTTGGCAATTAAACGATCTCTATCATGTTAAAGAAATTGACCTTCAAAAAACAATTGAATTTAAAACATTTGAACTTGCCATTGAGTATTTAATTTCCCTAGAAAAATGGCCACATAATCATCCTGTTCTAACAGGTTCTATTTTTTTAGTTGCTGAATTTATTAAATTCACAAATAAACAGAAATGTTAAATATTAAATTTTTCCTTTACTTCCCAACCTTCCAATTTTCCAGGATTTAATAGCCCTTTAGGATCAAATCTTAATTTCGCTTTTACTTGATCTGCGTCAACAACTCCTAGGCCTCCGCCTTCGACAGTTAAAACATGGGGATTAAAAATAAACGCCCCAAGTTTCTTACAATCTTCCATTATTTCATTTAATTCATTTATCCCATTCCACCTTAATACAGGCAACGCCGCTAATCGCGGTGATCCTTGTTGAGAAACTGCCTCTAAATGCCAAAGAACTTTTCTACCCCATTTTTTTCTCAAAAAATTAATCATTTCTAGTTCAGTATTAAGTGGCAAAAGCATCTGTAGATAAGTCCAATTTTTATCCCTAGACCTCATATGTAGAGTTGTATGATTCCATACGACTTCAGAAATTCCATTAACGAGTTTTTCTTCTTCCCCAAGGAGGGTAAATTCAACTTTGAATTTTTTACAAATCAACTCGATCGTTTTTGTTCCTCCAAGAGTAGATTGAATTAATATCTTGTGACTTCTAGAATTACTGTTAAACCATTTTGGCATTTGATCTACAATTTCATCTTCAAGAATTGCTCCTAGTTTCAGATCAATTGCGGCGCTTGTAAGTGTTTTTAATATTTCTATTGTTTTTTCAAATTCAACACAGTCGATAACTATTGAATACCACTTACGTTTGATATCAGTAGCAATTAATAAAGAAGTAATTATTCCATTAGTCCCATAAGCATGATTAAGAGGTTCGGATTCTTCAGCATCAAATTTTAATAAATCAGGTTTTTCATTCATAGTCACTGCCTCTAAACCAATAAGATTGCCTGGATCTCTTAAAAATCCCCACCTGATTGACCCAATACCTCCTGACCCGCCTGCAATAAAGCCTCCAATTGTAGCGGTTTTCCAAGTACTAGGAATCAACCTTAATTCCCTTCCATATTTTTCTAATTCTTTATTCAAATCTCCCATGACACATCCAGACTGTGCTTTCACAAAACCTGTATCTGGATCAAATTCTTCTAACTTATTAAAGTGACTCATCTGCATTACAACTCCTTTAAACAATGGAACAGCTTGTCCATAATTGCCTGTTCCTGAACCCCGTAAAGTAAGAGGGATAGAAAATTCCCAACAAATTTTAGCTACTTTCTTCACCGCGTTATGATCTCTAGGTCTTACCACCAAATCAGCGATACATTCGTCTAATCTTTCAGTAAGGATTGGAGAGTAGTTATAAAAATCTTTTGAAAGTCTTTTTACGTCGGATTGGCTTTCAATAATATCTAAGTTTTTGACTTCCCGAAATTTGTCTAAAAATTTAAGACTATTTGATGTCATTAATAAAATTTCTTGTGTTTTATATATAAATTAGTCGATTAGCAATATAAATCGCCTTTTATATATACTTTTCTCTTTAAAGTAGTCGAAAAAACATCTGCCCATCTTTGTGCATCTAAAATTACAAAGTCAGCAGGGCAACCCTTTTTAATTAAACCATCCCATTTTAAATTTAATAATCTGCTTGGAGCTAAAAAAATAGAAGATAGAGTCATTCTCTCCCAGGGATTTAGTTGAAGCATAGGTATCGAGCAAGACAACATATAAAAAGGGTCAAAATTACCAAATGGGTACCAAGGGTCTTGAACATTATCACTACCAAGAGATACATCCACATGTGATTTTTGTAATTGCTTTAATGGCGCAACTGGTCTTTTTAATGATGTAGTTTTATTACTTCGATTGAGCAGCCAAAAATTTGTTAGGGGTAAAGCAATAACCTTAATATTTTTCTCAGCCATTTTTTCTCCTAAATTTAAAATCTCTCTATGACTTAGAGAAATAAGACTACTCAAATGACTACAAGTGATCGGAATACTATTAATTTTTAAATTTTCGATTGTTTCTAATAAAACTTTTATTCCTGCTCCAGGCTCAATAATTGACTCATCTATATGCAAATCAATTTCTAATTTATATTTACTCGCAAGAAGAAGCATCTTTGCAAGAAATTTGCTTGTATTTTTTTTGTTGAAAGGGGGTACAATAACACCTCCTAAAATGCCGCCATTAGAGGAAAATTTTTTTGCCAACTCTTCTCCATTAGAAGTATCCCAAAATTCCAATGGAGCTAGAGCAACGAATTGTAAAGTCAACTCAGAGGAAAATTTTTTTTGTAATTTAAAAAGTTCAATCCAAATATCAATAGATTGACTTTTGTATGTATCTATATGACTTCTAATAGCTCGGTATCCATTTTTTATGGCAAGTTTTAATGATTTTTCAACTCTTTCAAGAACCTTATCTGTAGTTCTAGTTTTATGTTCTTCAAGATTTACTGATAATGCTCCTCCATAGTTTGCGTCCAGATTAGGAAAGTCTGCCCATGTAAATGATTTATCAAAATGCGAATGAGTTTCAACAAATCTTGGGAATAAAATATTTTTTGGTTTTGTAACTTTATTTTCTGAAGGTTTTAACTCAGAGACAAATCCATCCTCCCAACTAATGGAAACTGAACATAAATCCTCTACATCAATAATGAGGTTATCAATATCTTCTATTAAACAAAGGCTTCTGGGAATAAGAACCTCAGCTGTGCCGGAATTACTCAAATTTTTAAATTTTCTTTTATTTTAAATTATAAGAAAACATTACCAAATTAGAAAATAATTCAAATTTCGCTAAAAGATAAAAATAACTATGAAAAATTACCCTTGAGTTGTTAAATTTATAAATGTGAGGCGGGCGTCGCCAAGTGGTTAAGGCAGCGGCTTGTGGCGCCGCTATTCGGGGGTTCGAATCCCCTCGCTCGCCCTCAAAAAAATTGCAGCAAAATTATTTAACTTGTAATTTTGAATTAAAGAATCATAAAAAATTCCTAGCAAAGTGCTAACAAAAACAAAACCAGACGGAAAAAAATTTAAAAAGAATTCAACTACTAGCAGTTATTGGATAACCACATTTGGATGCCAAATGAACAAGGCTGATTCTGAGAGAATGGCTGGGACATTAGAGAAAATGGGATACATCAGAGCAGATAATGAATTAAATGCCGATTTGGTCTTATACAATACATGCACTATTAGAGATAATGCAGAGCAAAAAGTTTATAGCTTTCTAGGAAAACAAGCAAAAAGAAAGCACAAAACACCTAGCTTAAAACTTGTTGTTGCAGGTTGCCTTGCTCAGCAAGAGGGAGAGTCCTTACTAAGAAGAGTCCCAGAACTTGATCTGGTTATGGGGCCTCAACACGTAAATAATCTTGAGAATCTTCTGGGTAAAGTTGATTTAGGAAATCAAGTTGCTGCTACAGAAGAAACCTTCATTTCAGAAGACATAACAAGTGCTAGAAGAGAAAGCTCTATTTGTGGCTGGGTTAATATCATTTATGGATGTAATGAAAGATGTTCATATTGTGTAGTTCCCTCTGTCAGAGGGAAAGAGCAATCAAGATATCCAAATGCGATAAAAAGTGAGATCCAAAAATTAGCGGATGATAATTTTAAAGAAATTACTCTTTTGGGTCAGAACATTGATGCTTATGGTAGAGACCTTCCAGGCACTACAAAAGAGGGGAGAAAAGAGAATACTCTAACTGATCTTTTGTATTATATTCATGATGTTAAAGGAATTCGCAGAATAAGATTTGCTACTAGTCATCCAAGATATTTTTCAAAAAGGTTGATTCAAGCTTGTTATGAACTTGATAAAGTCTGTGAACATTTCCATATCCCCTTCCAAAGTGGAAATGATGAAATTTTAAAGCAAATGTCCAGAGGATACACTATCAAAAAGTATAAAAATATTATCGAGAATATAAGATCATTAATGCCAGATGCATCAATCACAGCTGACGCAATAGTTGCTTTCCCAGGAGAAACCGAAGAACAATATCAAGATACATTAAAGTTAATTTCAGAAATTGGCTTTGATCAGGTGAATACAGCAGCATACTCTCCAAGACCAAACACGCCTGCAGCAGTTTGGGCGAATCAACTTTCGGAAGAGGTGAAAAAAGCCAGATTGCAGGAAATTAATGATTTGGTCGAGAAAACTGCTAGGAGTAGAAATCAAAGATATATCAATAATATCGAAAGTGTTTTAATTGAGGGTTTAAATCCAAAAAATTCCTCGCAAATTATGGGTAGAACTAGAACAAATAGATTAACTTTCGTAGAGATTCCCAAAAACATTAGCTTTAATTTTTCATTGGGAGATGAGATAGATGTAAGAATAAATGAAGCAAGACCTTTTTCTTTAACAGGCGAACTTTATTTATGATTTTTTTCTAAATGATCGGAGGTAAGAAAAAATTTATTGGGTTAATATTTGGCGGGAATTCCAATGAACATGAAGTATCGATATCCTCTGCGAAAACAGTTTATCAAGCATTTAATTCAGAAATAAATAAAGAACGCTTTACAGTTAAAGCCTTTTATATAAACAAATATGGAGAATGGCTTGATAGTGATAGTTCAGAAAAAATACTAATTGGTGAAATTGAAAACAATAAAACAAAAAAACAAGAAATTTTTAATCAAAAAAAAATTAACTTCCTTGAAGGAATTGAATTTCAAAATATTGATGTTTGGTTTCCTCTTTTACATGGATTTAATGGTGAAGACGGATCAATTCATGGCCTACTGAGATTTACAAAGAAACCCTTAGTAGGATGTGGAATTTTAGGCTCAGCACTTGGAATGGACAAAATATTGATGAAAACAATTTTCTCAAATCTTAAACTTCCACAAGTTAAATATCTAGTTTTTGAAAATGAAGATTTAAACGATGAGAAAGTTAAAAATAAGATAGTTAATGAAATTTTAAAAAAATTAAATTTTCCTGTTTTTGTTAAGCCGTCGAACTCTGGATCATCTCTTGGGATCTCCAAAGTCATAAATGAATCAGAAATATTTCAAGCATTAGAAAAGGCTCGGGAGATAGATCCAAGAATTTTAATAGAGGAAGGTTTAGATGTAAGGGAGGTTGAATGCGGAATAATTGGGAATTCAAAACTCTTAACCTCTGTGATAGGCGAAGTAAATTACAAAAGTGATTGGTATGATTACGATACAAAATATAACTTAAATAATAAGATAACTATTCCAGCTAAAATAGATTCTAAAATCACCCAACAAATTAAAGAAACCGCTATTCAAAGTTGTAGAGCATTAAATATTTTTGGTTTCGCCAGGGTAGATTTCTTTTTAGAAAAGTCTTCAAATAAAATTTTGTTAAATGAAATAAATACAATTCCTGGTTTTACAAAAAAAAGTATGTTTCCAATGCTGTGGAGAGCTTCTGGTTTAAATATTGAACAACTTGTGGCTAAACTGGTAGATATATCTCAAGATTTATAATTAAAATCAAATGTTGCATGGACTTCTTTGGTTACCACTACTTTTAATCTTCGTTTTGTTAACTGCCTTAGGATGGTTAGAAAGAAGAAGGCAAAACCTTTTTAGGAGCTGGGCGAATGGTTCTGAACTTTGTAAGTTAGATAGTTCAGCGGCAGCATCCTTAAAGGATGGGAAATTAAAATGGAGCACATTTGAAGCTGGTAAATTTGAAGAAAAAGATTGTTTTACAATCAAGAAACTTGAATTAGTTGAATTAATGGCACTAACTTCAGGAGAAGCTCCTCTAACAAATGAATCTCAAGGAAAGTGCAGATTGAGACTTGTAGGTGATGGGAAAGAGATGGATGTACCATTTTCAGATGCAGAGCAAGCAAGAAAATGGATGGACCAATTGATGGAAAAAGCTAGATGTGATTTGTGAAAACCAAAAAAAAATAAACACTAGAAGTTTTTTATTTCTAATTTTATTTTTATTTTTAACAAGTTTTTTTAGCCTTAAAATCTTAAAAAAGGTTAATGTTCAGGATATTAGAATTTCTGGAAGTGAATTATTCTCTCAAAATGATGTGGTAAGTAATTCATCTTTTACATTTCCAATCCGTTTAATTTTTATTAAAACTAATTTATTAGAAAAAGAATTAAAACAAAATTTATCGCTAAAGAATATCTCAGTAAGTAGACAAATATTTCCTTTTGGTTTGAAGGTTCATTTCAATACAAGAATTCCAATAGCTTATGCTGAAAGGATATTAAATGAAGAAAAGATATTAGGCTTTATTGATAAAGATGGAATTTTTATTAATAAAGAAAATGCAGAAGAACAAAATTTAAGCAAATTAAAAATACAAGTTTTTGGTTGGAAAGAAAAATATAAAAAAATATTATCTGAAATCTTAGTTGCTCAAGATAATTATGAATTTGACGTAGTTAAAATAACTTTTTCATCAAATGGATTTCTAACTGTTGAGGAGAAAGATTTAAAAACAATATTCCTAGGATTTAATCCAAATTTAATCAACTATCAATTAGAAATAATTAATAACCTAAAAAATCAATTCAAGAAAAATAACTTTTCTAATAAAATAGATAATATTGATCTTACCAATCCCAAAAAACCAAAAATAAAAGTGTTCAAACCCTAATAATTGGGAATGGATTTAAAAAAATATTTTTTAATTATTGTAGTGTTGATAAGGGATTAGCATTTAAAACAAAATATTTAATAAATAAATATTTTTAGGATTTTCCTCAACAAATTCCTACAGATGGGCTTAGTAAGTTCATAATGCACCCAATACTAGTATTAGATCCCTATTTAGAGATGAGCTTCGGTAACAATCCAAACTTTGATCAATCGAGAGAAATCCTTCCAAGCCAAAATGCCAAAATAGAAGTTATTGGCGTTGGTGGTGGTGGAAGTAACGCAGTTAATAGAATGATAAATAGTGATTTAGAGGGTGTATCATTTCGAGTCCTAAATACTGATGCACAAGCACTACTTCAATCGTCTGCGGAACGTAGAGTGCAACTTGGACAAAACCTTACCAGAGGTCTAGGTGCAGGAGGCAATCCAAGTATTGGTCAAAAAGCTGCAGAAGAATCTAGGGACGAGCTTCAACAAGCTTTAGAGGGATCAGATCTGGTTTTTATAGCTGCTGGTATGGGTGGCGGAACTGGTACAGGAGCGGCCCCAGTGGTCGCAGAAGTAGCAAAACAAAGTGGTGCTTTAACAGTAGGAATAGTCACTAAACCATTTTCTTTTGAAGGTAAAAGAAGGATGCGACAAGCAGAAGAAGGGATCGCTAGATTAGCTGAAAATGTAGATACTCTTATAGTTATTCCAAATGACCGATTAAAAGACGTTATAGCAGGAGCACCCCTTCAAGAAGCATTTAGAAATGCTGATGATGTTTTAAGAATGGGAGTTAAAGGTATCAGTGACATAATTACTTGTCCAGGATTAGTTAATGTTGATTTCGCAGATGTTAGATCAGTTATGACAGAAGCAGGAACTGCTCTTCTTGGTATAGGTATTGGCTCAGGAAGATCAAGAGCATTAGAGGCAGCACAAGCAGCAATGAATAGTCCTTTACTAGAAGCAGCTAGAATTGATGGAGCTAAAGGGTGCGTTATAAATATTACTGGTGGCAAAGACATGACTTTAGAAGATATGACCTCAGCATCCGAAATTATCTATGATGTTGTTGATCAAGAAGCAAATATTATTGTTGGTGCAGTTGTTGATGAAGCAATGGAAGGGGAAATACAAGTTACTGTTATTGCTACCGGTTTTGAAACAAATCAACCTTTAAAACAACAAAGAATAAAAAACAGATTATCTAATCAACCCTTATATAATATGTCTGACAACAAAGATGTTGGAGCCAGTATTCCTGAGTTTTTAAGATTGAGGCAAAATAAAAAAGATATAGATTAACAAGTAAAATAAAGTGACTCGGTTATCTCGCCTGCCTCAAGCATCCCTTGTGGCTGCTACCTTCCGGTCCTGACCAGGTTTAGGCGTTAAAACCGCGAAAGGCCGAGTCATCATCATAATAGCAATTCTTGATTAAAAAAGATATATAAATTCTTATGTTACCTTCAGACCTCGCTAAATATAAAGAAAAATCTCAAAAAATTATTGCATTAACTGCATGGGACTCTATATCTGGATCCCTTGCAGAACAAGCTAATGTGGATCTCGTCTTAGTAGGAGATTCTTTAGCAATGGTTTGTTTAGGACACAAATCTACATTACCGTTAACTTTAGAAAACATTATTTATCATACCAATGCTGTTTCGAGAGGGTTCACAAAAAAAATTGAAGAACAACCTTTGGTAGTTTCTGACATGCCTTTTCTTACTTATCAATGTGGTGAGGATAAAGCTGTGGAGTATGCAGGGAAAATCATTCAAAGCACTTATGCAAAAGCTGTAAAAGTCGAAGGAGCTGAGCCGGAAATACAAAAAGTTATTTCAAGGTTAATAAGAATGGGAATCCCTGTTATGGGTCATATAGGTCTTACACCACAAAGCTATTTAAATCTTGGATTAAAAAAACAAGGAGAGAGTTTAGAAAGCCAAGAAAAAATTAAACGAGAGGCTTCTATACTAGAAAATTTAGGATGTTTTTCGATAGTTCTTGAACATATTCCTGAGTTACTTGCTAAAGAAATACAAAATAACCTTACAATTCCCACGATAGGAATTGGTGCAGGTAATTATTGCGATGGTCAAGTAAGAGTTACAGCAGATTTATTAGGCCTTAATGATGATCAACCACCATTTTGCCAACCTATTATTCAAGGGAAGAAATTATTTAAGGATAAATTAAAAGAATGGGTAGAATTTGAAAGACTTAATTAATCTTATCCCACCATTTAAACATCGAAATAAGGATTTGATTGCTTAGCTCCATACCTTTTGGATCACTTAAAAAGAACCTATTCCCCTTTCTTACTAATAATCCACTTTCAAGAAATCCTTCCCATTCTTCAAGCAATTTACTAAAGTTACTCTCAAATTTTTTGTTTTCCCAGTTTTGTTCTTTAAAAACCTCATAGATATCTATACCCTCTTTAAGTCTCAATCCCAGCATTATTTTCTCATCAAGTTCTTTATAGACAAAATCCTTATTAATGAGGGATGAATCTAAATTAAGTTCGTTTTGCCTAATTACCCATTCTTTATATTCTTTACTAACTCTTGGCCTTGTTAACTTTTCCCCCCAAGGTGAGCTAGTGGAACCTTGACCAAAACCCCACCAGCCTAAACCACTCCAATAAACCCTATTATGTCTCGATTGATGATTGGGTAGACAATAGTTTGAGATTTCATATCTAGAATACCCTGAGTTTTTTAAAATTAAATGAGTTGATTCACTGTTTCTAAAAGCCTCTTCATCACTTGGAAGTTTTAATTTTCCTAAATTAACTAATTTTTTAAAAACAGTGCCATTTTCAATATTTAAATCGTAAATGGATATATGTGGTGGTGAAAATGATATTGCTTTTTTTAAGTCATCTTGCCATTCTTTAAAGCCACTAAGTGGTAAATTTTGAATTAAATCTAAACTCCAGCTT
Organism: Prochlorococcus marinus str. MIT 9302; assembly: GCF_000759975.1. Lineage (GTDB taxonomy): Bacteria > Cyanobacteriota > Cyanobacteriia > PCC-6307 > Cyanobiaceae > Prochlorococcus_A > Prochlorococcus_A marinus_M. The sequence continues at coordinate 217,753 of NZ_JNAM01000011.1, forward strand.
TTTATAAACCCATAATCATATTCTCTTTTTAACCATAAACAAGATTTTTCAGCATCTTCTCTCAAATGCCGCCTTCCCGACTTTTGAAGTATATGACTATTAAAACTTTGTACTCCAAGACTAAATCTATTTATGCCAGAATTTATGAATCCATAAAGATCATCTTGACTAAAACTAGCTGGGTCAACCTCCATAGTAATTTCAGCACCATAGTCAATTCCAAAATTTTTTTTAAAGAGATCAATTAATTCTTTGATTTGTTTAGGATCCAAAATTGATGGTGTACCACCACCTATATAAATTGTCGAAAGAGGTGATTTATGCTTAATTGACAATATTTCTTTATGTAAAAAGTGCAAATACTCTTTAACAGTTTTGCTTCCATAACCTTGTATAGTTTCAACTTTGTTTCCTAGTGGAATAACTGCAAAATCACAATAAAAGCATCTTCTATGACAAAAAGGAATGTGCACATAAGCACTTCTTGGAAACTTATTCATAATCTAAATACATTTTTAAGCTCCAAATAAAGTATTAAGGATCGAAAAAAACAAAATCCTTATTTACTCAATTAATAAATCCTAGTAGATTATAGATATGACAGATATCTTAGTATTAATTTTATTTGTATTGTCTGGTGCGGCTTCAGGATGGCTTGGGGTTGATTTATTGCCAGTAGACATACTCAAACAAGTGTCTAATGTAGAAGGTTTTAGAATTGTTTTAGCGATAATAGGTCTTTTTATAGGATTAGCAGCTGGTTTTGTATTCCTTCAACTTAGAAAGACGTTTCTTGATCAAATAAGAACAATGCCTACGGACTTATTAATAAGTAGGTCAGTTGGATTAATTTTAGGATTACTTGTTGCAAATCTCTTACTCGCTCCAATATTATTAATTCCCTTCCCTAGAGAAGTTTTTTTTGCAAAACCCTTAGCAGCCATATTAAGTAACATTTTCTTTGGTGTGCTTGGTTATAAGTTGGCAGATACCCATGGAAGGACATTATTGAGATTTTTCAATCCAAATAATACTGATGCATATCTAGTCAATGAAGGGATACTTCCTGCTGCAACTCCAAAAATTCTAGATACAAGTGTAATTATTGATGGAAGAATCAATGGATTATTAAGTTGCGGCTTATTGGAAGGGCAATTAATTGTTGCTCAAAGTGTAATTGATGAATTACAAACTTTAGCTGACTCAAGCAGTAATGAAAAAAGGTCTAAAGGCAGAAGAGGTCTAAAATTATTAAAAGAATTAAGAGATTTATACGGTAGAAGACTTGTAATAAACCCAACAAAGTATGAAGGTAATGGGGTAGATGAAAAACTCTTGAAAATTACTGAGGATATGTCAGGAACTTTAATTACTGCTGATTATAATCTCTCTCAAATTGCTGAAGTTAAAGAATTAAAAGTTATGAATTTAAGTGATTTAGTTATTGCTTTAAGGCCAGAAGTGCAGCCAGGAGAATCACTTAATATAAAAATCGTGAGGGAAGGCAAAGAAAAAATGCAAGGTATTGGATATTTAGATGACGGAACAATGGTTGTAATTGATGAGGCAAAGAATTTTGTGGGAAGCAGGTTAGATATTGTAATCACAGGAGCATTACAAACTCCCACTGGAAGAATGGTCTTTGGAAAACTAATAAATAATCCTGAGTCAAACAAATCTTTTAAATCACCAGCGACACAAGGCTAAATATAGCTAGAATCTAAACAACTTTTACTTTTTGATACAAATGACTGTATCTGCTCCTTATTACGGCGAAAACACCGTTATGAGGACCCCGCCCCCTGATCTACCCTCTCTTTTACTTAAAGAGAGAATCGTCTATCTTGGTTTGCCATTATTTTCAGATGATGATGCGAAAAGACAACTAGGAATGGATGTTACTGAGCTAATCATTGCTCAACTTCTTTATCTAGAGTTTGATGATCCAGAAAAACCTATCTTTTTCTATATCAATTCAACAGGAACAAGTTGGTACACGGGTGATGCAGTTGGTTTCGAAACAGAAGCTTTTGCTATCTGCGATACAATAAATTACATAAAGCCTCCAGTACATACAATCTGTATCGGACAAGCAATGGGGACCGCTGCGGTTATCCTTTCATCTGGCACTAAGGGGCAAAGGGCAGCTCTTCCACATGCTTCTATTGTTTTACATCAACCTATAAGCGGTGCAAGAGGTCAAGCAACTGATATCCAAATAAGAGCTGAGGAAGTTTTGAAAAATAAAAAATCAATGCTGGAAATTCTATCTCGTAATACTGGGAAAACTATTGAAGAACTCTCTAAAGACTCAGACAGGATGAGTTATCTCAACCCTCAAGAAGCCTTAGATTATGGAGTTATCGATAGAATACTCACAAGTCAAAAAGATTTACCAAATAAAATTTAACTCTCACAAACAACTACTTTAAAATCATGCCAATAGGAACTCCAAGCGTGCCTTACAGACTTCCCGGAAGTCAATACGAAAGATGGGTTGACATATATACAAGACTAGGTGTTGAAAGAATTCTTTTTCTTGGCCAAGAAGTTAATGATGGAATTGCTAATAGCCTTGTTGCACAAATGCTTTATCTTGATTCTGATGACAATTCCAAACCTATCTATCTATATATAAACAGCCCAGGAGGTTCAGTAACTGCTGGCTTGGCTATATACGACACTATTAAATACGTAAAAAGTGATGTTGTAACCATATGCGTAGGCCTCGCAGCCTCCATGGGTGCGTTCCTATTGGGCTCTGGTACCAAAGGTAAAAGAGTTGCTTTACCCCACAGCAGAATAATGATTCATCAACCCCTTGGGGGAACATCTCAACGTCAAGCAAGTGATATTGAAATAGAGGCTAAGGAAATTTTAAGAATTAAAGATATGTTAAATATGTCTATGGCTGATATGACAGGCCAATCATTTGAAAAAATCGAAAAAGATACTGATAGAGATTATTTTCTAAGTGCAGAAGAGGCAAAAAACTATGGCCTGATTGATAGAGTAATTACTCATCCAAGCGAAGCAAATTAGTTTTCAATTTTCTAAATAAATATTTTAATTTTAATTTTTAAATTAATAATTTATTGGTTTATTTACACGTTTAATGTCTAAAATATTAATTATCAAATGCAAAGAAGCTACAACTAATGACCCAACTCTTTTACGACACAGATGCAGATCTAAGTCTTTTAAATAATAAAACAATAGCGATAATAGGATATGGTTCACAAGGTCACGCACATGCCCTAAACCTTAAGGATAGCGGTATGGATGTGATTGTAGGATTATATAAAGGAAGTAAGTCTGAAAGTAAAGCTACTAGCGATGGTCTACAAGTGTTTAGTGTTTCTGAAGCTTGCGAAAAAGCTGACTGGATTATGATTCTCCTTCCAGATGAGTTTCAGAAAGATGTTTACCTGAAGGAAATAGAACCAAACTTAAAAGAAGGAAAGATATTAAGTTTTGCTCATGGCTTTAATATAAGATTCGGACTTATCAAGCCTCCTACTTTTGTGGATGTTGTAATGATTGCCCCAAAAGGACCTGGACACACTGTTCGTTGGGAATATCAGAATGGTCAAGGAGTTCCAGCATTGTTTGCAGTAGAGCAGGATTCTTCTGGAAGTGCAAGATCATTGGCGATGGCTTACGCTAAAGGGATTGGCGGAACAAGAGCTGGTATTCTTGAAACAAACTTCAAAGAAGAAACAGAAACTGATTTATTTGGTGAACAAGCAGTTTTATGTGGAGGCTTATCAGAACTCGTCAAATCTGGCTTCGAAACTCTTGTAGAGGCAGGATATCAGCCCGAACTTGCTTACTTCGAATGCTTACATGAAGTTAAACTTATTGTTGATCTAATGGTAAAAGGAGGCTTATCACAAATGAGGGATTCCATTTCAAATACTGCAGAATATGGAGATTATGTAAGTGGCAAAAGACTTATCAATAGCGATACAAAGAAAGAAATGCAGAAAATTCTAAAAGATATACAAGATGGAACTTTCGCTAAGAATTTCGTGGAAGAATGCGATAAAAATAAACCCTTAATGACAAAATTAAGAGAAGAGAACTCAAAACATGAAATTGAAAAAGTAGGTAAAGGTCTGCGCTCGATGTTCAGTTGGCTGAAATAAATTTATTTTTAATATTTCTTGGATCAATTTTTTTTGATTTATTGATAGGCGATCCAAGATTACTTATCCACCCTGTTCAAATAATTGGCTTATACATAAAAAAAATATCTGATTACCTCATAAACAATTTTAGAGAAAATAAAAGAATATTATTTTGGGGCGGTTTCTTAGTGGCTATATCCACTATTGGAATTAGTTTTAGTTTAGGGAAATTGATAGAACTAAATTATATGCAAATAAGAAATAATTATTTTAGTGGATTGTTAATTTTTTTTGGACTTTCAAGTTGTATTGCTACTAATGGACTTATCTCAAGTGTGAAAGAGATTGCAGAGCTAATAGAACGCGAGGAAATTAATGATCAAAATAATAGAATAATCAAAGAGAAGGTTCAAAGAATAGTAAGTAGGGATGTAAGTTCATCTTCTATAGAACATCTTTTAAGATCAAGTACCGAAAGTCTTACCGAAAATTCTGTTGATGGAATATTTGGGCCATTATTTTGGATTTTTATTGGAATTGTTTTTATGAAGTTTTCAATTTTTCTACCAGGACCTTTGTCACTTGGTTTTTCTTATAAAGCAATAAGTACTTTAGATTCAATGATAGGTTACAAACATGATTACTTTAGATATTTAGGTTTTTTCAGTGCAAAAATCGAAGATATTTTTACGTTTGTTCCTTCAAGATTAGTTTTAATCACATTACCTTTAGTTGGTTCCAAAGTTAATGAATATATACCAATCATAAAAAAAAGTTATCTTGATGGTAAAAAATATGATTCGCCTAATGCTGGGATTTCAGAAGCTATATTTGCTTATATTTCCGGTATTAAATTGGGAGGAAAAAGTAAATATAAAAATGAAATTATTGAAAAACCAATAATCAATGCGGCTGGAGATAATTGCACTGGAGAGAAAATTAAATTAATTTGTCAATTAATTTTGAGATTACAATTTTTATGGATAATAATTTTTATCTTAATTTTTTTTATGATTTCGAGTTTAATTTAATAATAAATTAGTTTAAAAATTATTAATATAAACAAAAAAGACTCTATGGAAGAAAAAGACTCTCCAATGGAAAATCAAAATGATGATTTTACGAATAAATCATCAACTGATAATGAATACTCAAAATGGGTAGACAATCAGGGGGATGAAGTAAAGAATGTTTTTGGATTTAATAGCAGCGCTGAACTTGTGAATGGTAGAGCAGCTATGATCGGATTCTTAATGCTAATATTAACTGAGTTGGTTTTTAGCGGCAGACCTGTGACTTCTTCAATTTTTGGCATCAATTAAAAATGGAAGAAAAAAAATCCAATCCAATAAAAGTATTCTTATACATATCTGTATGGGTAATAATATGGGGAACATTAGGTTCTTTTATAGATTATCCTCTATATAAAAATAAAATTTACTTAGAAGGAAGCATATATCAGTATCTGACTTTCACAATTACAGGGATAATTACCATAATATGTGCAAAGTTTTTTTATAAAAAATTTGAATTATAAAAATTTATACCTAAATTTCTTAATAATTTTAGCTGATTCTTTGTTTTCATTTGACTCGTAAAGTATCCACTGATGTGTTTCAGTATCATGATCACAACCATAATTACCAGATAAGTTATCGTAAATTGATAGATCGGAATGACAATGCTGATCTGCCTCAAAAGCAGAGTCAATACCTGTTAAATAATATATAAATAATAAAAAAAGTGCTAACAAAAAAAATATTTGGAACACTAAATTAACGACCTTCATAAAATTTTCTAAAATTTAAATATATCATCTAAAAAAATTTTTCGATCTAAAAATATAGTCAACTTCCAATATTTAAAACAAAGTCATGGAATTTTTGATTATTTAGATACAAGATAACTATGAGTAATAAAATTCCATTCAAGCCAAATACTATTGATGAAAGAATATTTTGTTGTTTTTTACTTGGCAAAGTATAAGTAATTTTTTTGTCTCTAATAAAAGAAGGTAAGAATTTATTTTCTTTTTTTACATCTTTTATTTCAGTATCATTATTAACTTCATTATCAGAGAAACCTTTTGACATTAAAACTTAAATAGCAATTTTATAATATTCCAAAAAGAGAAATTATTTTAATAATTAACAATTTTTAATCACATATGGAATCATAAATGAAATTCTTTTCTTGGACAATTTTTTAAAAAAATAAGCTTCAATAAGTTCCGACTGCAAACCCAATAAACTTGATTGACACTTGAATCTATTTTGATCGAATACGACATATTGAAGTTTTTCTATTTCAGAAACTAACTCTTTACAAACCTGGGCTTGAGAATCTTTAATACAATCACTAGATTGCTTTAAAATCTTTGATTTTGATGATATTGTTTCTGCCATAACAAAATTAGATAAGAACAAAAATTTTAAAAATAAAATAGTTAAAAATTTCATTCCTTATTAAGACTTCAGAATTTGGAATAACTTGTTAAAAGTTTTAGTCATTTAGCTAATAGCATTGTATTGCAATTAAAAAAAAAGATGCCCTAAAAGAGCACCCTTGGTATTAGAGGAAGAAATAGATTAAAAAGATTACCCTTGAACTCTATCTTTAAAAAGTTTACCTGCTGAGAATGTTGGAACTCTTTTAGCAGGTATTGCTATTTTTTCGCCTGTCTTAGGGTTTAATCCCTGTCTTGCAGAACGATCTCTTGGCTCGAAAGAACCAAATCCTAGTATGGAGACTTTTTTGCCTTCCACTACTGAATCTACAATAGTTTCAATAGCTGCATCAACAACTAAAGAAACATCCGTTTTTGTGAGCTCTGTACGAGCAGCAACAAGATTTACTAAATCAGCTTTGTTCATTGAATTGTTTGTAAAGCAGAGATTTAAAGACAAGAGTTTTAATCAAGCCGTAAAACCTCGAACTTGCATATCATATGGAGCAAATACAAATACGGCAACCGAAAATCGCGGCGGCGCAAAGCTTTATACAAATCTTAGGGACATTTTTAGCTAAATTATTTAATTTTATATCCGTACTTTTTTCTTATATGAAAAATAGGCTCTTTAACTAGAAAACAGGCAAAACCATTGGTAGCACTGTATTAAGACCTGATAAATTCAACTTCATTCGTCAAAGGGAAAAATGTTAAAGGGTAATAAAGTTAATCATTAGAACTATTTATTATATTTTATTAATTTTCAGATATATTTCCTTCTCATCACATGAAAAAGCATAATTTGTATTTTGAAATCAAGAAAAATCTGTTTTACTCATTAATTAAACTTTCTCTCTAAATCGTTTTATGTACTGAGCAGATGGAGGGATAAATTGTAATTAATTAGAAAATTAAAACTCTCCAAGAACTAATAAAGTTGATTAGTGAAACATTAAATTTGAGTTTTTTTTTTAATTTTGCATCTATTATTCAAATATCAGTATTTTGAATAAATTATCTCAATATTTAACTAATCAATGATAAATAGAAAGTGACTGATATCAATAAAGGTAAACCATTCCCTTTAGGAAGTTCTATAACTTCACAAGGAGTTAATTTTTCCCTAATAGCCACAAATGCAGAATTTGTAGAAATCTTATTGTTTGAGAAAGAGGACTCTATTTCCCCAAAAACTATATTGAAACTAGATCAGAACCATAATACTGGTCCCTACTGGCATGTGGAAATAAAAAATCTAAATGAAGGTTGTATTTATGCTTTTAGAATAAAACAAAAAAATAATGAAATTAATAATAACTATGAAAAAAAAGTATTACTTGATCCATGTTCAAGAGGTATTACTGGATGGGGAATTTATAAAAGAGAAAATGCGTTAAAAACGCAAGCAAATACAAATTCTTGTCTTAAAAGCGTTGTTTGCGATAGGAAATTATTTAATTTTAAGGATTTTCCAAGACCGAAACATCCTTGGGAAGAAACAATTATTTATGAACTTCATATTAAAGCCTTCACTGAATCAACTGATAAAGATGAAAGTTGTTTTAAGAAATTTTTAAAAAAAATTCCATATCTCAAAGAACTGGGTATAACGACAATTGAATTACTTCCAATTTTTTGTTTTGATCCAACTGATGCACCAAATGGTTTAAAAAATTTTTGGGGTTATAGTCCAATCAATTGGTTTACTCCCCATTTTGAATATCTTTCGAATGAATCCGCCGAAAAGAATAGAGATGAGTTTAGAAGATTAGTAGAGGAATGTCATAAAGCAAACATTGAAGTCATCTTAGATGTTGTATACAATCACACTTCTGAAGGAGATTCTCAAGGACCAGTAATATCCTGGAAAGGTATAGATGAAAATCTTTATTACTTTATTGGAAAAGATAAAAATTATCAGGACGTCTCTGGTTGTGGTAATACCATTGCCGCAAACAGAGGCTTAGTTAGAAAACTAATAATTGAATCATTAAAATGTTGGGCAAGTGAATTAGGAGTTGATGGCTTTAGATTTGATTTAGGAATTGCCCTATCAAGAGGAGAAAATCTTTCCCCACTAGATAATCCTCCAATTTTTGAGGATATAGAATGTGAACCAGAACTTATTGATATCAAGTTAATAAGTGAACCATGGGATTGTGGTGGTTTATATAAATTAGGTGATTTCCCATCTAAGAATACTTTTACTTGGAATGGTCATTTTAGAGATGACTTGCGGAGATTTTGGAAGGGAGATAAAGATACAGCTTGGAATATGAGCGATAAAATAAAAGGAACTCCATCTATTTATAAAGAAGATAATATTTTCCCAAAATCAATAAATTTTATTACTTCACATGATGGATTCACTTTAAAAGATTTAGTAACATTCAACAGTAAACATAATTTTGCTAATAGAGAACAAAATAGAGATGGTGATAACCATAATAATTCTTGGAATCATGGTAAGGAGGGACCAACTACAAACTTATTAATCAATGATTTAAGAAAAAGACAACAAAAAAATCTTATTCTTAGTTTACTTATCTCTAAAGGTGTTCCAATGATACTTATGGGTGATGAAATAGGAAGGTCCCAAGGAGGAAACAATAATTCTTGGTGCCAAAATAATTTATTAGGTTGGATGAATTGGGATCATGATCAACAAGATTTTGAATTATTAGAATATTTTAAATACGTTATTAAAATTCGAAAAAAACTTATAAACATTTTCAATCCATCATTCTTACCTAACAATCAAAACCATGAAAACATTCCAATATATCATTGGCATGGAACAAAGTTAGATAGTCCCGATTGGAGTAGTTGGTCTCACACAGTTGCTTTTAGCATAAACAAAGGTAAAACCAATCCTCTGGTCTGGATAGGTTTAAATGCATATTCAAAAAGTATCGATTTCCCCTTGCCAAAATGTAAATATAATTGGTTAAAAGTTATTGACACTAGCATGTCTGAGATTTTTGAACCATTAAATATTAATGAAAAATCTGTTTCAATAAAGAGTAGAAGCTCTTTATTAATCATTTCAGAAGAAGTATTTGGGGCAAAAAATAATATATTCTAAAAGCGGGCGGCGGGAATCGAACCCGCATCTTCAGCTTGGAAGGCTGAGGTTTTACCACTAAACCACGCCCGCAAAAAGTATTAGAATTACTATTGCAATAATACATTATCAAACAATCAACAACTTAAAAAGATTGGAAAATTCACACTCAAAAAATATATCGGGATCAAGAACAAGATTAATGCTTTCTTACGGGATTGGAGATGCTGGAACAGGGCTTGCTAATGCTCAATTTGGTTTTTACCTCTTCCCATTCTTTACTTGTGCGGCTGGATTGCCCCCTTGGATAGCGAGTTCTATCTTGATGATAATCAAGCTTTGGGATGCAATTAATGATCCTTTGATTGGCTGGATGAGCGACCATACCCAATCAAGATGGGGGCCAAGACTACCTTGGATGATTGGAGCATCACTTCCTTTGGGAATTTTTTTAGCTGCAATGTGGTGGATACCAAATGATTACAGCCTCAGAGAAAAAACTTTTTATTACATATGCACATCAATTTTGTATATGACAGCGTATACATCTGTAAATCTTCCTTATGGAGCATTATCCACAGAAATTAGTGAAGATGAAAATATAAGAACTAGACTTAACGCCGCCAGATTTACAGGCTCAATATTGGCTTCTTTAACAGGATTAACTGTAGGTGCAATATTTCTAACAAAGGGAGATACTGGTTACCTAACTATGGGAAGAATATCTGGCACGATCGTTACACTAATAACTTTACTTTCTACTTGGGGCCTAGCTCCATATGCAAAGATCGCAAGAAAACCTATAAATAAAATACAGCCAATAAAAAATCAATTCAAGCGTATTTTAAAAAATAAAATTTTTTTAAAAGTGATATATCTTTATTTACTTCTCTGGTGTGGACTTCAGTTAATGCAAACAGTTTCATTAATATATTTGCAACAAGTCATGAATGTCCCAAGAGGGATATCCTTTTGGATTATCATTCCTTTCCAAATAAGTGCTCTGTTAGGATTGCAAATCTGGAGCTTTTATTCTAATAAATATGGAAGAGTTAAAGCATTAAAAATAGGTGGACTTATATGGATTGGTGGTTGCTTGATTGCAATGGTATTACCTCCATTGTCAAATAATTTTGAAATTACTAATTTCAATATAGATTCTATAAAAATGTTAGCTTTATTTCTAACAATTTTATTTGTTGGTTTTGGAGCGTCAACAGCATATTTAATACCCTGGTCTTTATTGCCAGACGCTATTGATCATGACCCAGAGAAGGCAGCAGGAATTTATACTGCTTGGATGGTTTTATGCCAAAAATTAGGTATTGCTTTAAGCGTAGGATTATTTGGTTATCTTCTCACTCTTACTGGGTTCAAGCAAGGGGCCTGTCAGGGAATAATTGATATCACACAACCAGATTCTGCATTAATAACAGTAAGGATTTGCATGGGTTTAATACCTTCTATACTTGTCTACTGGGGTCTATTAATTATGAGAAAATGGGATCAAGAATTAATTACGAACTAATATAGAAATATGTATTATTCTAGGTTTTTCAAAAGACTCCTAAGCAGCCTAATCATTGGCGGGCAAGCAATTAATTTTATCTTTAAAGGTAAAATTTCCAAGAATGATCTCTTTGATCAACTAATGGAGTCAGGTCCGGGAAGTTTGTTAATTGTATTAATTACGGGAATTGCTGCAGGTACAGTATTTAATATTCAAGTTGCATCACAACTGACCAGTATGGGTGTTTCAAGTGAAATAGGAGGTTTATTAGCAGTAGGAATGGCAAGAGAAATGGCACCTCTTCTAACTGCTACCTTAATGACTGGGAAGGTTGCCACAGCTTATGCTGCTCAACTAGGTACTATGAAAGTTACAGAACAAATTGAAGCCATAACAATGTTAAGAACAGAACCAGTCCAATATTTGGTAGTTCCAAGGTTGCTATCAATGGTAATAATGGCTCCGATACAGTGTCTTTTATTTTTATCTGTGTCTTTGTGGAGTGGACAAATTTGGAGCACAATTTTTTATAAAGTTCCTCCAATAGTTTTTTGGACATCTGTAAGATCAGGGAATGTAAGCTTAACCAGTTCAGACTTAACTTCAATGTTAATAAAATCTGTAGTATTTGGATTACTTATTTCAATTATTGCTTGTGGATATGGACTCACAACTAAAGGTGGTCCAAAAGAAGTTGGAACAAGTACAACAGGAGCGGTTGTAATGACTCTTGTTACTGTATCTTTAATGGATGTATTCCTAACACAAATTTTATTTGGATAAGTCTATGTTTAACACTAAATCAAAAAAGGAAGAATCCGTAATAATATCACCATCATTTCAATTGCCAATCATCGTAATAGTTTTAAGTTTTATGCTGTTATTTCTAAATATTGGTTCTTGGCCAACAATAGTTTCTGCATCTTTTAGCTTTTTTTTATTACTGCAAGCATTTACATTAAGAATAAAAATAACAAGTGATGATTTTATCGTTTTACAATTAGGGAAAGAGATTAGAACTTTTCCATTCAAGAACTGGATATCTTGGAAATTCTTTTTCCCTATAATCCCAGGTATTTTTTATTTTAGAGAAAAGTCAAGTCCTCATTTATTACCAATATTATTTAATCCAAAACAATTAAAAGATGAACTTTTAAAAAAAGTTGACTCTCTGGAAATTAAAAAATCCTAAAATTGAGTTTTTGCTTAATCATCAAAAAATTATTTAAATGACCAATAAAGAAATTTCAAACAGTAATCCTGAGAAGGAATTAATAATAGCTAAGTCGATTTCAGATGATAAAACCAAACCAATTAGTAAGAAAAATACAACCCAAAATAAAAAGATTGCCCTAAAAAACGACAAATCAAATAAATCTATTGAGCAAATTTCTAATGAGATTTTTAGCGATCTAGTTACAAAAAAAGACTCTTTAGCTAAAGAAATAAAAGAGTTAGAAACAAAAAAGCATGAATTAGAAAAAGATATTGAGACAAATTTCAAAGGACAGACAGATAATATCGCTAAAAGAGTAAAAGGTTTTCAAGATTACTTAACTGGGGCTTTACAGAATCTTTCACAAAACGTAGAGAAACTTGAATTAGTTTCTCAACCAATAATCGTAAAGCCATCTCCCCTTGATGAGAAAAAACAAGACACCATAACCAATAAAGTTGTAAATGTTCCTGCTCTTTCCGAAACATTTAAGCCAGATCAAGAGATTATAAAAAATTGCTTTTCAACTTTCAGAGAACAACCAGATTTTTACGCTGAACCTTGGAAATTAAGACGAAGTCTTGATTCATCAGATATAGACATTATGGATGATTGGTTCTTTAATATGGGTGGGAGAGGTTCTCTTGAAAGTAAAGGATCTCGACAAAAAAATGCCTTACTATCAGCTGGCTTAATATCTATTCTTGGCGAATTATATGGAGATCAGTTTCAGACTCTTATTTTAGCTTCTCAGCCTGAACGATTAGGAGAATGGAGAAGAATCCTTCAAGATTCACTTGGACTCACAAGAGATGACTTTGGACCTAATAGTGGGATTGTTCTTTTTGAAAGGCCTGAAGGTGTTATCGAAAGAGCTGATAGATTAGAAGCTAATGAAGAATTACCATTTATTATTATTGATGCAGCAGAGACATCTGTTGAAATTCCAATACTTCAATTTCCATTATGGCTTGCATTCGCTGGTTCAGATAATGAAATTTATGAAGATCTTGAACTTAACTAATCTTTATGAATATTTTAATAATCCTTGTTAGCTATCTTTTAGGATCACTACCTACAGGTTTTTTAGTTGGGAAATATCTCAAAGATATAGATCTAAGAACTATAGGTTCTGGATCTACAGGTGCCACAAATGTCTTAAGAAATGTTGGGAAATGGCCAGCACTTTTTGTATTTATCATTGACGTTGGGAAAGGCCTTATTTCAGTAAAAATTGCTCAATATTATACAGATCAAGGATTAATAGAAGTTATAGCAGGGATATCAGCTATCTCAGGACATATTTGGCCAATATGGCTTAGAGGTAAAGGAGGGAAAGCTGTTGCGACTGGATTAGGTATGTTTTTAGCTCTTTCTTGGAAAGTTGGACTCGCATCTCTTGGTATTTTTTTAATAGTACTAGCAAAAACTAAATTTGTATCTTTATCCAGTATTTCAGCTGCAATCTTACTTCCTATTTTTATGTTTTTTTACTTAGGTAAATTTATACACTCTTATTTTTTTATAAGTTTAATTGTGGCATTATTAGTAATCTGGAAACATAGAACAAACATAACAAGATTGCTTAAGGGAGAAGAATCCAAAATTAATCAGAATCAATAGATTTAAATATCTCTATCAGAGCTTTATTAGGATCTATAGCTTTTGATATTGATCTACCAATGACTAACTTAGAAGCGCCATTATCTATAGCTTCATGAGGAGTCATAATTCTATTTTGATCATCTTTACTGTCAATATTTAATCTGATGCCTGGTGTAATAAGTTCAAACTTATTCTTATAAGTAGATCTCAACATTTTTACCTCCCAAGGGGAACAAACACATCCATCTAATCCAGCATCAAAAGACAGTTTTGCAAGTCTCAATACATTTTCTTCAATTGAATTATTTCTATCAAGATCAGTTTGAAAATCTTTAAGAGAAAAGCTTGTTAATACAGTTATGCCCACAACGAATGGAGGTTTAACACTTACTGAAGTGGCTCCTTCTAAAGATGCTTTTTTCGAATCCTTAAGGGCTTTTAGACCTGCTGAAGCATGAATAGAAATTATATCAACTCCTAATTTTGAAACTTGGAAACATGCTGCACGCATGGTATTTGGAATATCATGAAATTTTAAGTCTAAAAAAATTTTTTTATTTAAACCTTTTAATATTTCTATAACTCTTGGACCTTCCCTAACGAAAAGCTCTAAACCAACTTTCACCCACTTAATATTGGGACATTTTTCCAGAAGTAATTTTGCTTGACTTACATCTAATCCATCAATTGCCAATATTATTTTATCTTCTGAATTAAATCTTTTATTCATGAACTTTCAGTTTTCAAACCTCTTAATTATTTTTTTACCAATTTGCAAAATTTTCCCTTCCAAATCATTTTTTGAATTAAAAACTAAATCAGGATTTATTACTTTCTGACTATCAATTTTTACACCCCCACCTTTAATAGATCTTTTGGATTCACTGCTAGATTTGAAAAGTTTTAGAGCACTTAACAAGTAAAAAAACTTTACTGGAAAAACTATTTCTTTTAAAGAAATCTCTGGAATTTCTCCAACTTTTTCTTTATGTCCAAGGAATAATTTTTCGCAGTTTGATTGCGCCTTTAATGCTTCTTCAGCCCCGTGGAATAAAGTAGTAACTTCTAAAGCCATTAGTCTCTGCAACTCTCTAGGATTAGATACATTAAGAAGACTTAAATCTAATTCAGTAAGTAATTCAAAATAAGTAGGTATTGAATTATCGGGTACTTTTTCTAATTTTGAATACATTGAAAGAGGATCTTCGGTCAAACCTACAGTATTAGATTCAGATTTGCTCATCTTCTTAGTCCCATCTAAACCTGTCAAAATTGGCAACAGAACACCAAATTGAGGTTCTTGTTTAAAATGCCTTTGAAGATCTCTTCCTATTGCAATATTAAATTTCTGATCAGTACCTCCAAGCTCAACATCTGATTGAACAACAACCGAATCGTAACCTTGTAATAGTGGATATAAAAATTCATGCAAAGCAATTGGAACTTGTGAAGTGTACCTTTTATTAAATTCCTCCTTAGCTAGCATTTGACTAACTGTTGCACTACCCATTAATTTAATTATCGAATTAAGATTTAAATCTTTTAACCATTCACTGTTATATCTAATTTCTATTCTATCTTTTGAATCAAAATCTAAAATAGATTCATTAGCTGGCTTACCCATTCCTAGTTGGGTCAAGTATGTTTTTGCATTATCCTTGACTTGTTTTTCCGATAACTGCACTCTTGTTTTATTTTTTCCTGTTGGGTCACCTATTTGAGCAGTAAAATCACCAATAATTAAAACTGCAATGTGTCCATTATCTTGGAATGCCCTAAGTTTTTTAAACAATATGCTATGCCCGAGGTGTATATCGGTTCCAGTTGGATCGATTCCGAGTTTAACCCTTAATTTTTTATTATTTTTTTTCGCATTATCAATTATCTCTGAAAAAGTGTGATCTGTCCCCTTAATTGGGAAATATTCCTCTATTCCTCTTGAAAGCCATGATGGCAATATTAATTGATCGGACATGTCAGCTTTAACCGTTAAATTTAAGAAGTTTTATCAAGTTCATCCTTCATTCTTATTAATGTTTTATTCATCTGATCAAACATTTGATCAGGAGTAATACCAAATTGGCTTAACTGTGTCTTTAATTGTTCTACTGTCATTTTTGCTTGAAAATCTTCAGACAATTCAAATCTCTTCATAAAAACCTTATAACGATCCATAAGTGATTCCATTTTTTTTATAAACATTTTTTTTCCTTCTCTGTCAAATTTTCCATAATCAGAGCCAAGTTTCATAAGTTCTTGGTAATCTGTAAAAAGCTTTTTAGCTTCTTCTTGAACGATGTCTGACTCAAAAAATCCCATTTCTATTTTTCACTTCGCAAGGTTAAGTCTTAATTACAAGATAACAAGAATCTTTTAAATTTATTAGAACATTAATAAATTTTAGTTTATAAATAATTCTTTGATTTATATTTTTTCAGAATTAAATTAAGAAGACATGTTTTATAAATATTGGAAAAATTTAACGTAAATAATATTTCAAACCAAAATAGACAATTTGAATTATTTGGTTCAAATGTAAATACATCAATTAATTTTCAACAATCAAATAATCTAAAAATCAAAGGCGAAATCCTAACTGAATGGAGAAATAGAATATATAATCACCAATTCAAAATTTCAAAAGATAATAACAATAAAAATTTGCACCAAACAAGTCTTCCTATAAATACAATTACCAATGAAAGAAAAATTGATCCGTTTTCCTTGCAGCCATTATCATTGAACTTTTGGAGAACCAATCAATATATACACAATGGTCCAGCAATGTATTTTGTAATTGACTCAATGGAGAATTCTAAAATAATCCTTTATATAGGAGAAACAAATTCAGCAAATAAAAGATGGAAGGGAGAACATGACTGTAAAAATTACCTCATGAACTATAAAGAAGCCCTAGCTCATAACAAACTCTCAAGTCACCAAGATATTCGTTTCTTCTTAGATGTACCTAAAGAAGTGAAATTAAGACGTAAATTAGAACAGCAACTGATATATTTATGGTTACCACCTTTTAATAAAGAAACTAGAGATAGGTGGGCAACTACTTTCACAAACAACTAAAAGTTAACTAAATTAATCTAACAAATGCAATTTTCCACATTCCAAAAAAATCTAGAAAACTGGCAAGGGGCTTCATTAATTTTTGGAGTTTTAGAAGAAGAAATTGCAAGCCAACTTGAAGACATAAAATTTGTTATTGACCCAAAACTATTACTAAAAAAAGTTACTCAAAAAAAATTTAAAGGAGAAAAAGGAAAAACTTTAAGCTTTGAGTTTTTAGATCAAAAATTAGGAACATTAATCATAGTTGGTCTTGGCAAATCAAAAGACTTAAATAAAAGTGATATAGAAAACTCTATAGGAAATCTAGTTAGGAAAACTGTTGATAAAAATGAAAAAATCAGCATCTTGCTACCTTGGGAATTTATAAATTCACAACTAGAAATAAATGAATTAGCAGAGTCTGCCAGATTATCTGCCTATAAGGACAATAGATTCAATAAGAAAAAAAATGAAAAGAAAGTTCTTAAAGAAATAGAGTTTTTGAATTTAAAAAAATTTGAGAATATTTGCTTTGAGGAGACAGCACAAATATGTGAAGGTGTAGAACTAGCTAGAAGACTCGTAGCGGCCCCTCCAAATAGTCTTACGCCTCAGGAAATGTCTATACAAGCTTCTCAAATAGCTAAAGATCATGGTTTGGAAGTAAAAATCTTAGAGGCAAAAGATTGTGAAGATTTAGGAATGGGTGCATATTTAGCTGTAGCAAAAGGTTCTGATCTAGATCCTAAATTTATACATCTTACTTTAAAGTCAGAGGGTCCTATAAAAGAAAAGATTGCGCTTATTGGGAAGGGTTTAACCTTTGATTCTGGAGGATACAATCTGAAAGTAGGAGCATCTCAAATTGAAATGATGAAATATGATATGGGCGGAAGTGCTGCAGTTTTAGGAGCAGCAAAAGCACTTGGAGCAATCAAA
This sequence comes from Prochlorococcus marinus str. MIT 9302, assembly GCF_000759975.1. Lineage (GTDB taxonomy): Bacteria > Cyanobacteriota > Cyanobacteriia > PCC-6307 > Cyanobiaceae > Prochlorococcus_A > Prochlorococcus_A marinus_M. The sequence goes on from NZ_JNAM01000011.1 coordinate 235,729, forward strand.
CCAAAGGGATTAGAAATTCATTTTATTGTGGCATCTTGCGAAAATATGATAAATGGATCTGCAGTACATCCTGGAGATGTAGTTCAAGCATCTAATGGCAAGACAATTGAAATAAATAACACTGATGCAGAGGGTAGACTCACTTTAGCTGATGCTTTAACTTACGCATCAAATTTAAAACCGGATTCAATAATAGATCTCGCAACTTTAACAGGAGCTATTGTTGTTGCATTAGGGAATGATGTAGCTGGATTCTGGAGCAACAATGATGCTCTAGCAAATGAGCTAAAAGCTGCATCAGCCCAGTCTGGAGAAGAATTATGGCAAATGCCTTTACAAAAATCCTATAAAGAAGGATTAAAGTCACATATAGCTGACATGAAAAATACGGGGCCCAGAGCAGGTGGCTCAATAACTGCTGCTTTATTTTTAGAAGAATTCTTTGATGAAAAGATTAAATGGGCTCATATTGATATAGCTGGTACTTGTTGGACTGATAAAAATAAAGGGATTCATCCATCAGGTGCGACCGGCTTTGGAGTTAAAACTCTTGTTCAATGGATTAAAAATAAATAATTATATTTAAAATCATTCAGACCAAAGATTTGTTGATCTAGCGTTATCGCCCCATAATTTATCCAACCTCTGATCTCTCCCACAGGAGAATCTATAAAACTTATATTTTAATTCATTTCTCTCTGCAAAATCCTGATGATATTCTTCAGCCAACCAAAATTTACCTTTTGATTTTAGTTCAACAGATATTTTTTTTAATGGCACACCCAATTCATTAGAAGCGGAAACAATTGCATTTATTGCATCACTTTCCTCAGTTGCATCTTTGAAAAAGATCACTGGCCTGTAAGAATCCCCACGATCACAAAATTGACCATTGCCGTCCAGAGGATCAATATTTCTGAAATAGAGCCTAAGTATCTCGGGTAAAGTTACCAATTTGGAATCATAATCTACCAAAACCACTTCCTGATGTCCTTCATGATTTTCATAGGTAGGTTTTTGTAAATTCCCTCCTGAATAGCCACTTTGTACAAAATTTATCCCCTTTAATGACTCTAAATCATGTTCTAAACACCAAAAACAACCTCCTGCTAGAATCAATTCCTCTGCATAAGTGTTTACAGGGTTTATTAATATTGAAAGAGTAATTATTAGAGGTAAAAAGTATTTCATTTTTTTATTATAAAGTTCAAATAATAGAATTAATAATATCTTTAGCAGCTCTTTGAACTACACCCTCCTCGCCTAATTCTTTTTTTAAAAAAGTATAGCCTTTTTTTATTTTTATTTTTTCTGACTTCCCTTCAAGAATTCTACAAGATTTATAAAAGATTTTCTTTTCGTCAAATTCTCTTTGTACAAATTCAGGGATTATTAATTTATTAACTAACAAATTTACAGGAGAAATAAATCTTACTTTGAAATTGAGAATTTTTTTGGCAATAAAAGCAGTAACTCTACTTACTCTATAACCAACAATCTGTGGTATTCCATATAAAGCTAATTCCATATTAACTGTGCCAGATTTGCAAAGAGCAATTTTTGTAAGTGAATATATATAAGGCTTTAATCTTGCATTATCTTTTTGAGAAATCACTTGTCCTTTAACTTGATATTTTCTGAAAGCCTTTTTGAATTTTTCATCAAAAACTTTCCTACAGGAGGGTATATAGACAACTAAACTTGGATATTTTTGTTGTAATTTTTTAGCCACAAGCATAAAAGTAGGTAATATATATTTCAATTCTTGAGGTCTTGATGCGGGCATTAAAAGTAGAATATTTTGATCTGGGCGAAGGCTTAGAATAGTTCGAGCATCTTTCTTTAGAGGAAGTTTTTTTGTTAAGTCAATCATTGGATGTCCAACCCATAAAACATTTCCACCTCTTTTTTTATAGAACGCTGCTTCTTTCTTAAAAATCGCAAAAATTTTATCAGAAAAATTTATTAAATTTGTCGTAGTATTATTTCCAACCCTCCAGGCCCATTCTTGAGGAGCAATATAGTAAAAAATTGGAATTTTAGTCTTCGTTTTTTTTAATTTAGTTCCAATTTTTATATTGGGACCCATATAGTCAATCAAAATTAAGCAATCTGGAGGATATTTTTTTAAAAATTTATAAAATCTTTTTTGGATTCTTATCGTTGGAAGAAGTAGAGGTAAAGCCTCCCAAATGCCTATTGCACTAATGGATGTAGTATCTTGAAGAATTTTTACCCCTTCTTCCTTCATCCTTTCCCCACCTAATCCACAAATTTCTAAATCTATAGATTTTTTTTTAGCTTCATCTAATAATGCTTTTGATAACAAACTTCCGTGCAAATCTCCAGATACTTCTCCGGTACTGATAAATATCTTTCTATTCATTCATTTACTAAAGGCATTGGGCCGCGCCTTTCTTTTGATATTGAATCTTTTAAAAAATTACATAATTTTGTTGAAGAAAAATCCAAATTACTTTTTATTGCAATATCTAATGCGTCAGAAATTACATTATTGGACTTAAAAAGTAAATTCCAAGTACTTTGCAAAAGTTTTAAATCAAAATCCTTATTTTCCATTAAACCACTTCTTTTAATTCCGATTCTATTCAAACCTCTCAGTCTTCCTGGATGTCCTTCAGCTAAACAAAAAGGGGGTACATCTCTATCTACCCTAGTCATTCCTCCTATCATTGATAAATATCCAATATGAACAAATTGATGAATACCTAAACACCCGCCAATAATAGCTTTATCTTCAATCTTTACATGGCCTGCAACTTGAACACTATTTGATAAGACTATCCTATTTCCAAGTTCACAATTATGTCCTATGTGCGTGTAAGCCATTAACAAATTATTATTGCCAATAACAGTTTGTTCTCCTTCATTAGTTGCCTTATTAATTGTTACACATTCTCTAAAAGTATTATTATCTCCAATAATTACTTCAGTAGATGCACCTTTATATTTTAGATCTTGAGGATCAAGGCCTATAAAAACATTAGGGAAAACTTTATTATTAACACCAATTTGAGTTCTTCCAGTAATAACAGCATTCGATCCTATATGAGTTCCTTTCCCGATAGTCACATTAGGACCAACAATAGCTCCTTGGGAGATAATGACCTCATCATGCAATACTGCACTGGGATCAACATAAGCATTTGGGTGCACTTTCGCACCAATTAAATCTGACTTTAATTCAGTATTTTTTTTCTCCATTTACCTAATCAACTAATGAGAACATTAATTCTCCAGCACAAACCAACTTGCCATCAACGTGAGCCTCACCTTTAACCTTGCCAAATCTTTGTCTTTTAATACTTAATAACTCACAAGAAATTATCAATTGATCTCCAGGTACAACAGGTTTCCTAAATTTAACATTATTGATTCCGGCAAAAACGAAAAGGCCTTTAGGAAGATTGGGCATTTGCGTCACTATTATTCCCCCAACTTGAGCCATTGATTCAACAATAAGAACTCCAGGCATTAAGGGCCTTTCAGGAAAGTGTCCTTGAAATTGAGGCTCATTTATAGTTACATTTTTTACTGCAACAGCTCTCTCCCCTGGGATATGCTCTATGACTTTATCCACAAGAGCAAAAGGATATCTATGAGGTAATAAACCTAGAATGTTCTCAGAGGAGAGTTGACTATTTTCACTGGATAATTTCTTTTCCAAGACTCTTAAAGATAAAGTTAATTTTTTAGGGATAAGGCCAATAAAGCATTTAAAGAATGTGATCCTTTATAAACTAAAATTTGTGCCTTAGGTAACCCTACCAAAGCCAAGTCCCCAATTAGGTCTAAAATTTTATGTCTTATTGGTTCATTATCAAATCTTAATGGTGGATTAACCCATTTTTCACCATCACAAACAAGGGCATTTTCCAAACTTCCTCCTTTTATTAATCCAAGTTCACTTAACTCTTGAAATTGATCCTTAAAACCAAATGTTCTTGCTGGGGCAATCATTTCAACAAAACTTTTTGGATTCAAATCAATCTCAAAACTTTGAATTCCAATTGCTTTATAGGGAAAACTTATAGTGGATATAATTGTAGTTTTATCAGAAGGGGTTGCTGCTATAACAGAGTCTTCCTTATTCATTATTATTGATTCATTAATCACTCGAAAAAAATTATCTGGTTTAGGTGCTTTTTTTATTCCTACCTCTTCAAAATCTCTAACCCACTGAATTGCTGATCCATCTAAAAGCGGGATCTCTTTCCCCTCAACTTCAATATGTATATAACTTAACCCACACCCAGCCATTGAAGATAATAAATGTTCAATAGTATATAAATTTCTTCCACCCAGTTTAACCGCTGTACAAAGCATCGTACTTCCAATTAAATCTTGACTTAACTTAAAAATCTCGTCAGGTTTATCCCTGAAAGAAACAAAATATCCTTCTTTTTCATAAGAAGAAATTTTAACTCTTGTTTTTTCTCCACTATGAAGGCCTATACCTTCTCTGGAGATAACACCAGCCAAGGTATAGCAAGAATCATAATTAGTAGGCCAAGAAAACACTTAAAACTTCCATCCAACTCCAAGTGTATATCTCCAGTCTCCACTCAGGTCCTGACTAGCAATATCTAATCTTAATGGACCAATTGGCGTCTTTACTCCAACTCCCCCACCAAGTGAATATCCAGAGCCTGTTTTTTGTAATAAGTTACCAGGTTCTCCTGGGACATCCTTTTGAGTGCCCAAATCACTTCCTGCATCAACGAATAAAGCTCCTGATATCATTCTCCATATAGGAAATCTATGCTCTATCGTACCTTCAACATAACTTTTACTTACACCCAATTCACAAGATCCCCAACCTCTAACAGATGATGTTCCACCCATACAAAATGCCTCATAAGGAGGCAATTCGCCAATAATAGTTCCAGCCTTAAGTTGTAAAGCAATAGTTTGTGGGCAATCTTCACTACCAGCTTTACTAGACTTACATCCTTTAGTAAATTTTATCAATTTTGTTGGTATAAAGTATGAATATGAGGCTCTCATTCTATTGAAAGTTGGAGAGCTTTCCGCCACTGAAACAAACTGTTCAGTTCCAAATTTTAATTTATCTCCTGAAGTTGGGTTTACAGAATTATTTAAATTATTTCTAGATGTACTTGCAACAAAACTAACCAATGTATTTGTTGCAGGGCATGACCCATCATTTGGAGAGAATCCAATACAAATAATATCTGTTACATTTCCTCTTATTGTAGTTGGAGTCCTATCAGCGAAAGGTCTTTTGTTACCAGCACCATCAATCATGTTTACTTCCTTAAAATTCATCCCTGCAAGAACTCTCCATTTAGAAGTTTTAAATGGATCTCCATCATTAAGAGGCCTTGAGAAAGAAAATCCACCTCCTGTTTTTTCTAAAACTACTGATGAAAAAGTATCAGAGTTAGATGGTGTTTTATCATTTACAGCGAATAACTTTCCGTTATCTTGACTTTTAAATTCTTGTGGATAATTTCTACCTAAAAAAACATTTGTTCTAAAAGAAGTTCTATGTTTATCTCCTTTAATCCATGGATCAGATATTGAAAAATTATAGGTTGTTGAATATTCTCCAAAATTTAAGTTGATATTTGTATTCCATGCTCTACCAAGTGCATTCGTTTCCTGTAAACCAACTGTGGCAAAAATACCTGAACTAGTGCTATAACCTAGGCCACCTGTTAATGATCCTGTTCTTTGCTCACTTAAGTCTAGAAAAATTATGACTTGACCTGGATTCGAGTTATCAGGACCCAGAGACACCTTGACATCATCAAACAGCGATGTGGCATACAGTCTTTTGATATCTGCTTCTAAAATCTTTCTATTAAATACGGTACCCGGTTGCGTTTTTAGCTCTCTTTTTATTACCCAGTCTTTTGTTTTCCCTTTTCTCGGTTTTCCATCAACCATGGTTTCACCGTCAGATCCTTGGAATCTCAATTTTATGTCAGATATAATACCTTCAGAAACATTTAATATTATTATTCCGTCATCAGAAATTCTATCTGGGCTATTTATTCTAATTAAAGAATAGCCCTTATCTTCAAAACTTTTTTTTATTATTTCTATCTTATTTTGAAATTCATTTAGGTTAAGAGTTGTTCCGTAAAAATTATTAAAAACTTTATCTACATACGCATTAGAGATTACTGAGTTAATTGGTTTAAGTTCAACTTTCTTCAAAATTGGATTAGGTACTACATTTACAATTAGTCGCACTCCTAATGGCCCATCCTGAGACTTTATTTTAACTCCTGAAAACCAACCACTAGCATATATTGAATTTAGGTCTTGATTTAAAATTCGATTATCAACAATACTTCCTGGCTTTATACTCATAGAGTCATAAGCTGCCAATTCTAGCTTTCTGCCCTCTGGATGATCTTCCCAGCCTTCGATAATTATTTCTGATATTAGGACACTTTCTTGATTGATATTTTTTTTATTTTCTGCAATAAAGAAATTATTCTCTTGTTTAAGATTAACTCCTTGAAATAAATCATTTTGAATGTTGATTTTTTCAAACTTTGTTGTTAATTGTTCAACTTCATTTGGCAAATACTTTGCCGCCAGTTCTGCATTATTTGATATCAAAATCAAAGGAGAACAAGCAACATTTGTGAAAATACTTCTAAATTTTAAAAAATGTTTTTGCATAGTAATTTTGATTATGGAATGTGAAACATTAATTTTTGAATTGAGTTAGATGAAATCGTTTATTCTTCGGTTTATTTCACTATAAGCTTCAATTAGACCACCTAAATCATTTCTAAATCTATCTTTGTCTAGGCTTACAATTGTATCATTTTTCTGATTTAGATCCCACAATCTACAATTGTCAGGACTTATTTCATCCCCAAGTAGTATTTTATTTTTAGAATCATAGCCAAACTCCAACTTGAAATCTACAAGTTGAAGCTGAATATTTTTAAAAAAACTTTTCAGTATTACATTAATTTTTAAAGTTAAATCTATTATTAAATCTAAATCTTTAGTGCTTAAAATATTCATTAATTCAATTCTGTCTTTTGTAATTAGCGGATCATTAAGTTCATCATTTTTCAGATAAATATCTATTAATGGTTTTACCAAGATAGTACCTGATTTGATAGTCGTTTGTTTACATAAAGAACCATAAGCAGTATTTCTAAGAACAATTTCCAAGGGGATTACTTTTATTCTTTTTGCTATCATTATATGTTCTTTTTTAAGTTCAAGAAAATGAGTTGGAATATTATTCTTTTTAAGAAGTTTAAAAATACTTGCACTTATAAGACAATTAAGTTTGCCCTTCCCTTCAAATTTAGCTTTTTTTAAAGCATTAAAAGCTGTAGCATCATCTTTAAATTCGATTAATACTTTATCTACATCATCATGAGAAAATACTTTTTTTGCTTTTCCTTCATAAATTAATTCATATTTATTATTCATTAAATTTATGACCTAATTTGATTACTAAAAGATAAATTTTTAATTAACATATTTAATAGAGATCAACTTTTTGAATAGTTTATTTCATTTTAACTGATTATTCATCTAAACCTCATAACCTTCAAAAAACAAATTTATGAGTATTAATTCATCAAGTTCTAAGGGCTACAGTAGATTAGAAAATGTTTTAATAATTGGCAATGGCGGAAGAGAAAATTCTTTGGCTTGGGCTATTCAAAAAAATGAATTAGTCAAAAAAGTTTATTTAATCCCTGGTAACGCTGGCTCAGAAAGAATAAATAAATGCGAAAGAATAAGAATTGATATAAACAATAAAAATGAATTAGTCGAAAAGCTTGATTTTTTAAAAATAAATTTAATTGTAATAGGACCGGAAGTACCTTTGGCGAATGGATTAGCCGATTTTCTTCGCGAAAAAGACTATAAAGTATTTGGCCCTGGTAAAGATGGAGCAAGATTGGAATATAGCAAATCTTGGGCAAAGGAATTTATGCAAGACGCAAATATTCCAACTGCAAAATTTTGGAAAGTCAATTCTCTCGAAGAAGCCAAAAAAATTATCCTTTCATCATCTATGCCACTGGTAGTTAAGGCAGATGGTCTAGCTTCAGGTAAAGGTGTTTTTATTCCCGAGTCAAAAGATGAATGTTTTAAATCAGCAGAATCAATCTTTAATGGTAAATTTGGTAATTCTGGGGATGTTGTAGTTCTAGAAGAAAAAATTCAGGGTCCAGAAGTTTCAGTTTTTGCTCTTTGTGATGGAAAGAGTTACCTATTACTTCCAACTGCACAAGATCACAAACGTCTAAATGAGAAAGATAAAGGTCCTAATACAGGAGGGATGGGAGCTTATTCTCCTGCTCCACTATTAACAAAAGATTATCTTGACAGGATAATCAAAGAGATAATTAAACCTACAATTGATGAACTAAATAAAAAAAATATTGATTATAAAGGCGTAATCTATTTTGGATTAATGATCACAAATTCTGGGCCAAAAGTTATAGAATACAATTGTAGGTTTGGAGACCCAGAATGCCAAACAATAATGCCCTTAATGGATCAAAATTTTGTTTTTCTTTTAGAAAAGTGCTCTATGGGAAATTTAACTGGTGATGAAAAAATTGATACTCCTGATAAAGTTAGTGGTTGTGTAATAGCAACCTCAAAAGGTTATCCTCATAAATATAAAACTGGATTTCCAATAAAAATAGGGAAGATTGACTCAAGTGATTGTCAAATTTTCGACTCAGGTACTTGTTTCAATAAAAATGGAGAATTATTAACTGATGGAGGAAGAGTCTTGAGTATTGTCTGTCAAGATAAAGATTTCGATTTGGTTTTTGAAAAAGCATATAAAAATCTTAAAGAAATAAATTTTGATGGCATTTACTTTAGAAATGATATTGGTCATCAAGTTAGAAAAAACTTTTCTTCGGAGAATTAGCTTATGGTAGATACCAATAATCGAGAAATCAGAGAATATAATATCCCCGACAATGAAGATATTAATAACAAATATTGGACTAATAGACTTATTGATTGGTGGAGTGGATTTAGTTTAAGAACAAAATTGTTAGCAATAGCAACTCTCGTTGTAAGTCTTCTAATGACAGGAATAACATTTTTTGCACTTAATAGTATTCAAAGAGATGCAGGAATGAATGATACTAGATATGCTCGAGATCTTGGATTATTGTTGTCAGGCAATGTCACAGAATTAGTTGCTAATAATCAAAAAAAAGAAATCTCAAATGTAGCTGAAAAGTTTTGGAGATCAAGTCGAAATCTACGTTACATCTTTTTTACTGACGCTGAAGACATAGTTCAACTTGGAATACCAATTAGTGCCACTCCTACAAGTTCAGATAGTCAGTTCCAGCTCACTAGAAGATTAAAAATCCCCTCAGAATTAAAAAAAAGACCGCAATTTCCTTTAGTTAGGCAGCATGTAACACCTCAGGGTCAAGTAACAGATGTATTTGTCCCAATGCTGTGGAAAGGGAAATATCTTGGAACTTTAGCTTTAGGAGTGACGCCTAATAAAAAAGCATTGGCCAGTGCCGCACTAACAAGAGAAGTGACAATAGCAGTTTTTATCTCTATTTGGGTTTTAGTAATACTTGGAGCTGTATTCAATGCACTAACAATTACTAGACCTGTCAGAGAGTTAGTAAGAGGTGTTAGGGAAATTTCAAAAGGAAACTTTAAATCAAGAATTTCTTTACCTATGACAGGAGATTTAGGAGAACTTTTAAATGGATTTAACCGAATGGCCACTCAGTTAGAAAATTATGAAGAGGCAAACATTGAAGAACTTAAAGCTGCTCAAATAAAGCAGCAATCTCTAATAGCTACTATGGCTGATGGTGCAATATTATTGGATTCCAAAGGAAAGATTGTACTTACTAATCCAACAGCAAAAAGATTATTCCGTTGGGAGGGAAGATTCTTAGAAGGAAAATATTTTTTAAATGAGATCCCCGAAATTTTATCTAATGACTTACATACAAATATAGAATCCATCTTAAACAGAGAAAAAGAAAAAGATGATTTAAGGTTTAGCTTAGGTGAACCGGCAAGAACTTTAAGAATAGTTTTGCAATCAGTCTTAGATACAAACAAAGTTGAATTAAAAGGCATCGCCGTCACAATTCAAGATCTAACAAGAGAAGTAGAACTAAATGCGGCACAAAACAGATTTATTAGTAATGTTTCTCATGAATTAAGGACACCACTATTTAACATAAAAAGTTACGTGGAGACCTTACATGATTTAAAAGATCAGCTCTCAAATGAAGAGCAACTCGAATTCCTCGGTATTGCAAATTCAGAGACTGATAGGTTAACAAGACTAGTTAATGATGTATTAGATTTATCAAGATTAGAGTCAGGGAAAATAATTCAACTAGAGGAAATGGATATAAAACCCGCAATAGAACAGACTCTTAGAAATTACAGACTTAACGCTATAGAAAAAAATGTTTCATTAGCACATGATATAGAAGAAACTATTCCTCCAATTCTTGGAAATTTTGATTTACTTTTACAAGTTTTTGATAATTTGCTTGGTAATGGATTAAAATTTAGTCCGAAAAATAGCAACTTAATTATAAGAGCTTATACTTGGCCAGATTCCTGTCCAGCTTTTCCTCCAAGTAATAACAATGATGAAGCACCTCAATGTGAGTTAGTTTCACCATTACCAAAAGTAAGAATTGAGATTACTGATACAGGTTCTGGGATATCTCAAACGGATCAAGAGAAAATTTTTGATCGTTTTTATAGAGTAGAGAATGCCGTTCATACTGAGCAAGGGACAGGTTTGGGGTTATCTATAGTGAGAGGAATTATTGAAAAACATGGTGGAGAAATTCGAATGGCTAGTGAATTAGGAGTTGGAACAACCTTCTGGTTTGATTTAGCGTTGGCACAATCAGATAAAGATGAATTATTGACTCAAACTATTAATAATACAGATAATTTTTCCAGCTCTAAAGTCAGTGAAATCATCTAATTATTATCTAATCCTTTAAAAATATTCTGAACATTCTGATCAGGAACAACTCTATGAGGGGCACCACTAAATATCTGTTCGAAGTTAGAAAAAGAATCCTTAATTTCAGGACCTTTATTAGTGATTATAAATTCTCTTATTCGCTTATCATGCCATGATCCTCGCATTTTAAAAACATTTAATGCTCTAGCCATCTCTCCTTTTATTTCAACATATTGGAGCAATAATATAGTATCGGTAATTGTTGAGATATGAGAATCAGTAATAGAATGACTTCCCATGAATTCTTCTGCAGTATTAGTAAAAAAGCCTGCTATCTCTTCTTGTTTTGTATAACCAGTGACTGCAATTACAAACTGTCTAAATGCATTTAAACTGACACCTCGGGCTAGTGCTGAGAGAGAATCTATTGCCATTCTCTTTGGTTTAAATTGATTAATTTGGGTTTTTATGATTTGCAAATGATCTTCCAAACCTGTTGATTCAGGATATGCACAAATAATTTTTAATAACCCATCACTTTCCATCTTTTCAAAATCTATTCCCCAACTAGTGGCATTTCTAAGTAATTGAGCCCTAGATTCCTCATATGCAAAAAGTATTGCTCTTTCACTATTGTTATAAGCATCTTCTACAAATTTTGATACAAGCATAGTCTTACCTGTACCAGTAGCTCCAGTAGCGAGGATAATGGAATCTTGAAAATATCCTCCACCACACATATCATCGAGATCTTTAACTCCAGAACTAATTCTAATATTCGAAGATCCTTGAGTTAGTCTCATTGCGCCTAGAGCAAACACACTAATACCGTCTACTCCCATAGTGAATGGGTATTCCCCTTTCATATGTACAGTACCTCTTAACTTCAAAACCTCTAAAGTTCTTCTTCTTTTCTCTGACTCTAGAACATTTCTTAGTAATACAACATTATCAGAGACAAATTCTTCTACTCCATATCTAGCAATGGGTCCGTAATCATCAACCCTTTCTGTAGTCATAACAGTTGTTACTCCTATTTCTTTTAATCTTGCTATTAATCTAAATATTTCTCTTCTAACAACGTAAATAGCGTCATATTGTTGGAAAACCGCAGTTATTGAATCTATTGCAACTCTTTTAGCTTTATATTTTCTTATTGCATAACTTATTCTCTCAATAAGGCCAGACAAGTCAAAATTGCCCACCACATCTTGACCATCAGGATCAGGAGAGGCGTCCAATATAAATAATTTATTTTGATCAATTAATTCTTGTAAATCCCATCCGAAGCTAGCAGCATTTCTTATTATGTCTAAAGGGGATTCTTCAAATGTAACGAAGATACCTGGCTCATCAAAATTACAAATTCCATGGTACAAGTATTGGGTAGAAAAAACAGTTTTACCAGTTCCGGATGTCCCACTAACGAGAGTACTTCGAGATACCGGCAACCCACCTCTACAAACATCATCAAAGCCTTCTATACCGGTAGGTAATTTTTGTACTTGCATTTTATTTGATTTGCCAAATTTCTTATCTTTCATAGTTCTGTTCAAATAAAATTAAATAAAAAAAAACAATAAATTTATTTTCAATTATAAGAGTTTTACATATATTATTTATCTCCACTATATTCAGTTTCAGTTAATTCATCAAAAAGTAGATCTAAACCGATTAAAACTTTTTCTCTATCTGAAAGATCACCAATTATTCTTCTAACCGGTGGAGGTAAAATTTTAGCTAAGGTTGGGGTTGCCAAAATCTTATCTTCCTCAGCAAGTTGAGGTTGCTTAAGTACATCGATAACCTTCAAGGCATAAACACCTTTGAATTCATTTTCTAGAATTTCTCTTAAAGTATTCAAAGCCCTCATTGAATTAGGAGTATTCCCAGCAACATAGAGTTTTAAGATGTATGTTTTTCTTGCTACCATAATCAAATTTCCTCAAATTGATATAAAAGATTTAATACAACCCTTGACTTATTACACTACAAAATAAGAAAATAAACAAACTATTATGATTGCTCATTTGGCTTAATCAAATTATAAATTTGAGCCTAATAGCGTCCTTAACGTATGACAAATTCAAAAAACTCTTCAAACAATTCTTCTAAAAGTGATGAATTGTATGCAATAGCAGAAACTTCAGGTCAACAATTTTGGTTTGAAGTTAACAGATACTATGACATAGACAGGCTCAATGCGAAAGAGAAAGATAAAATAACACTAGAGAAAGTTTTACTTTTAAAGGATAAAAACTCTATTACTATAGGTAAACCATATATTAAAGATGCAAAAATTGAATTAGAAGTCGTTTCTCATAAAAGAGATAAGAAAATCATTGTGTACAAAATGCGTCCGAAAAAAAAGACAAGACGAAAGATGGGTCACAGACAAGAACTTACTAGAGTTATGGTAAAATCTATATCAGTAGGTAAGAGTGCTCCTAAGTCTCCTTCAAAAAAGGCAACTGTTAAAAAGGAAACTAAACCAAAATCTGAAAAATCTTAAAATTAAAAATTTCTAATGGCACATAAAAAAGGAACAGGTTCTACAAGAAACGGTAGAGATTCAAATTCCAAAAGACTTGGTGTAAAAGCTTATGGTGGAGAAAAAGTAACCGCTGGATCAATTTTAATTCGCCAAAGAGGTACATCCTTTTTACCCGGAATCAATGTTGGCAAAGGCAAAGATGATACCCTTTTTGCACTCAAAGAAGGAACCGTAAGTTTCGAAAGCATTAAAAGAAATTTAAGAAATAGAAAAAGAGTTAATATAGTTATCTGATTTTTTTATATGCTCTTGTGGTTATGAGAATAGGATGAAAAACTTCTAAAAAATTTGATTGAAGTGTCTTAAAAAAATTGTCTATAATTTGGCTATCGTCGATGTGGAATGGATATTCATTTTTTTCTCCTTTAAAAAAATACCAATTGAACAAAGCGATAGAATTACAATCCATGGTCTCATTGAAAATCTCAATTTGAGAAGCTGGATCTGCAAGATGCTCTAAAACGTCAAGACAAATTATCGTATCAAATTTAGATATTTGTGCATCTTTAATTGTCCTGCAAAAAGTAAGCTTTTTTTCAACTCCTAATTCCTTGGCCCTATATTCGACAAATTGTCTATTTGTTTTATTAATATCCACAAAAAAAACATGCTCAACGTTTGAGGACATAGCATTAGCTAAGGCATGCGTTCCAATGCCTCCTCCAAAATCTAAAACCAAATCTGTAGAAAATCTCTGCTGAAGTTTTAAAGTATCAGCGATATAATCCTTACTTGTAATATGCCAAGCAGCTAAATCAGCTAAATGCCTATCTCCAACAATCTCAGTATAAAAATCTGAAACATCACTTAGAGCATCTCCGGGATGTAAATTTGCTAAATTCATCTTCGCATTTGAGAGGAATCCATCTAAATCACATTCTTTAATAGATAAGAATTCCATTAAATGTGATTTCAAATTAAAAGCATTATCTAAAAACTCACTTAATATAAAACTATCTTTTTTCAATTTCTTAATTTTAATTTCCAATACAAAAATCATAGGATGTGAATAAATCTTTCTCAAAGTATTCTTAATATTAAAAATGAAAACTAAAGATGGATTCTTAGTAATTAATAAAGATAAAGGCTTTACCTCTCATGATTGTGTTAAACAAATAAGGAAGTTACTAAATACAAAAAAAGTTGGGCATACAGGGACTCTTGATCCAGAGGTGACAGGAACATTACCAATCGCAATAGGAAGTGCAACAAGATTTATTCAATATCTTCCTCAAGGTAAAACTTATATTGGACAAATTAAATTAGGGATAAGAACTAACACTGATGATATTCATGGAGAAATAATCAATCAGAAAAATTGGCCCAAAATCAGTGATGATAAATTAGATCAATATTTAGATAAATTTAGAGGCATAATTAAACAAACCCCCCCAAAAGTATCCAGCATACATGTCAATGGTGAGAGAGCTTATAAAAAGTTTTTTAATAATGAAAATTTTGAATTAGCGCCAAGAGAAGTAAAAATAGATGAGCTTATTTTAATAAAATGGGACCAAATAAACGGAATCATAGAAATAAAAATCAAATGTTCCAGTGGTACATATATAAGGTCAATTGCAAGAGATTTAGGAAAAATTCTCAATTCCGAGGGTTGCCTTCTTCAACTAAAAAGAATTTCAGCTTGTGGCTTTAATGAACAACATTCCATAAAAATATCAGATATGGAAAAAGAAAAAAATAAAACTTCAAATCTTATTATTCCAACAATTTCTGCTCTTAATCACATTTCAACATTAGAATTAAAAAAAGAAGAAGAAATTAATTTTTGGCAAACTGGAAGAGCGATTAAAGTTGATATTAATTACTTAAATAAAAGTAAAACTTTTAATTTTAAGAAACCTATAAAGTTAGTAGACCAAAGAAAAGCTCTTCTTGGTATAGGTTTTTTTAATAAAGAACAAACTTATATAAATCCAAAATTGGTCCTTAATGCAAAATAATTTTTATAAAAAATATTTTTTAAACGGTTTTATTTCAACTCCCTTATAAAAATGTTTTAAGATGGCATTTGCTTTTTGTCCCTTATTCGCCATATATTTAGCACCCCATTGACTCATCCCCACACCGTGACCAGATCCATATCCCGAAACTACTAAAATCTTCTCTGAAGATGATGAAGTAAGAGAATTTCTTGGAACTAATAATCTTTGACCTATATTTATTATTGATGAATTTTTAATCTTATTTAAGGCAACTATTTCCTCAACACTTACATCATATTGATCAGCTATTACTATCAAGGTATCTCCCACTCGAACAATATGGGTAAGAGATTCATTCCCTGATGAATTTGTTGATAATAATTTAGGGATCTCATCACTAGATTTAGTTTCATTATCTTCGATAAATTTAAACCTTACTAAAGTGCTTTTAAGGTTCATTCTTTTTCGAATATCAACTCCTGAAATTTGATCAGTCCCAAAATCACCATGAATTTTTACATTTTTTACTCGACCCGTACTTGTTACATTTAAAATTTCAATTTTTTTAATTCCTCCAATCCTTGGGAATAGTTTTTTCAATTGAGAGTTTGAGAATTTTTTATTCCATCGAAGTTTTGGATTATTTTTATCAAAGTCTTTAACACTAGATAAATATGGATATTTATTTTTCCATACATCTTGGCTATTTTCTGTCATACCAGCAGAACTACTATGAAACAAAGAATTGATTAATTTATTTTTATAGGTCAAAACTAATGATCTTGTGCTATCTACTGCCCTTTTAGTTTTATATGTCCCAGCCTCTAGTCCGATATAGACCTGATTATTATTTGTCGAATCAATATCGTATAGAGGATTTCCTTTTTGCTTCAAAGCATAAGTTCTTGATGCAATAGCTTGAGCCTTTAATGCTTCCAAAGGCCATTTAGCGGGCATTTCTGAACCAACAACACTACCAAGATACTTCTCAATCCCAAGAACATTAACTACCATTATGTCATTATCACGTATGAAAATATTCAACTTACCTGCGTATCTTTTCTGACCAACCCAAATACCTCTTCTATCTGAGGACCTAACTACAAATTTTTCTTCATTTTTCAAGTCAAAGATTTTCTGTTTATTCTTATCAAAAATTAAAGTAGTTCTATTATTTTGTTTTTTTAAAGTTAAGCCTTTAATTTTTTTATTCGAAAATCTTTGACCGCTGATTGATAATGGAATTGATCTATCTGATCTAATTCTAATTTTTTGGTCTTTTAAAATTAAAACATTAATGATAGGTTCTCTTATCGCTGATTCAGTTCGGGTCTGGGGAAAACAAAAAATTAATATGCTTATTAAACAAAATTTATGAGTAGTTTTTATGATCTTTAATATCACTTTGTTTGAAAAACAAATTTTGAAATTGCCTTAGTTTCACTAAAAGTCTAGATTTAATCCAGATAAAAAAACAACAATATCATTATAAGTGAACATCACCTTTCTAGGAACAAGTTCTGGAGTTCCAACCTTAACGAGGAATGTCTCTTCATTAGCTCTTAAACTATCACAATCTTCAGAAGTTTGGCTTTTTGATTGTGGAGAGGGAACACAGCATCAAATCATGAAGAGTAATATTAAATCTTCACAAATCAAGAAGATATTTATTACTCATATGCATGGAGATCATGTTTATGGTTTACCTGGCCTTTTGGCTACCCTAGGTTTATCAGGTAATAGTAATGGTATTGAAATTTATGGTCCTTCAGAATTGCGAGGTTTTATAAATGCTGCACTTAATAGTAGTTTTTGTAAATTGTCGTTTCCATTGCATTTCGTAGAAGTTGAAAATTTCGCATCAGAAAATAAAATTTTATTTGAAAACAACAAAATAAAAGTAAATTGCGCCTGTCTTAAACATAAAATACCTGCTTATGGTTATCGAGTAAGCGAAAAAGACAAGCCGGGTATATTTGACATCAAAAAGGCAGAATCTATGAATATAGAACCTGGGCCAATCTATTCAGAACTACAACAAGGTAAAAAAGTCATGTTGGCAGATGGGAGGTCATTTGATGGGAAAGAGTTCTGTGGACCTCCTAGGAAGGGTGAAAGTTTTGTTTATTGCACAGATACTGTCTTTAGCAAATCAGCAGTATCATTATCAAAAAATGCCGATTTACTCGTACATGAATCGACATTTTCAGAGGAGGATGAGAGCATGGCCTACGAAAAATTACATTCCACAACAATAATGGCTGCTAAAACAGCATTATTATCTAATGCAAAAAAATTACTTATTACCCATTTAAGTCCAAGATATACTAATAAAAATTCAATTACCCCAAGCGATTTGCTTAAAGAGGCACAAAAAGTTTTTCCAAATACTCAGCTTGCAAAAGATTTTCTAACTGTAGAAATTAAATAAACTGCAACAGTTCGTTAGCAGGAGCGTTGTAAATGACCAACCCATGAAATAATATTCATAGGTTTATCTATTTGATGTCGATCGAAATGGTTTCTATTTTTTCATCACTAAACAAGTCTTTCAAAAGACTTCTTATTTTTCTTCCATTGATTATTGGTTTACTTCTTAATCCAATCTCTGCAAATGCACTTTATCCCAGTGATCCTTCATCAGTAGATGGATTGAAAGGTAATCTTCATGGACAAGATCTTCAGAATACTGAATATGTAAAATATGATTTATCTGGTCAAGACTTAGGTGAGACTAATCTTCAAGGTGCCTATATGAGTGTTACAACTGCAGCAAATGCTAGTTTCAAAGGTGCCAATATGGACAGCCTAATTGCATATGCAACTCGTTTTGATAACGCTGACCTTTCAAATGCAATCCTTACTAATTCCGATCTATTGAAAAGTTATTTTGATGGAGCAAACATAGATGGAACAGATTTTACTGATTCAAATCTTGATCTATCCCAGAGAAAAGCATTATGTGCAAGGGCAACAGGAACTAATCCAAAAACTGGTGTAGATACTCTAGATAGTCTTGAATGTACTGGTTTAAAGGGCTACATGCCTCCAACTCCTAAAGGCTAAAATATAAATAATTAAGTAATTTCTGGCAACACATTACCAGGTTCTTTTGAACCTGGTTTTTTGCTATACCACCATTCTTGGATATCAGAAGAAAATTTCTTTGAAAAAAGAGTAATTACTGTTTCAAGAGGTTTTGATCCAGGCTCTAAAATCTGAACTGAGTAAGAAGGACATTTTCTTGAAGCCATATCTGCAACAAATCTAGAACCTATTCTTCTCCAACTAGGCTCTTTACTTCTCCAAGCAATCCTTGAACATGGCCAAGGTAACTCTTCCCTATCATAAAGCCTGCAACATGGTCCAATTACCCTGTAACTGTACTGACCGCCATAACTTGATTGAACACTTCCAGTTTTAAAAAATTCAAAGTTATCCATTTTCACAAAAAAAATGCCACCTTAATAGAGGGTGGCAGATAAGTAATAAATTATCAACTTAAATAAGTTAATTTTTTATAATTAATACAATTCTTCCTCAGCATGAGTTGTGATTGTTACATCAGATGTTGGATAAGCAACACAAGTAAGTACAAAACCAGCTTCTAATTGATCATCATCCAAGAAACTCTGATCTGATTGATCGACACTTCCTGAAGTGACTTTACCAGCACATGTTGAGCAAGCTCCTGCTCTGCATGAATAAGGAAGATCGATACCTTGTTCCTCAGCAGCATCGAGGATGTATTGATCATCGGGAACTTCAATAGTTGAATTTAGACCCTCACCTTCGTTGATGAGTGTAACTTTGTAAGAAGCCATTTAAATAAAAAAATTGTTGGTAGTTAATACCTATCAAATACATTTTTAACATTGATTTAGTCGATATGGGGGTTTTTGAAGTAAAAAATGACACAATAAAATGTATTAAAGAGTATGCATAAGAAAAACTTATACTTAGATTGGATTGCTGGCTTTTTGCGCGGAAATGCAAGCCCAATCTTTTTTAGATGATACATCCAACAATTTCAAATTATTTTGAATTAATATTTTTATAATTTCATCTTTTTGTGAATTCAAAATTCCACTGAAAACGACTTTCCCATTATTTCTCAAACACTTATAAATATTTGGAATCATTTCTTTAATTACTTCAGCAAGAATATTGCATAAAACAAAATCGAATTTTTTGAGTTGATATTTAAAAAATACTTCATTAAAAGATCCTAAATATGTGTTTAGGTTATTTAAATTTCCGAAATTTAGTTGAAAATTAGAGTTAGTAGAATTTATAGCTAAATAATCATTATCAACTGCATAAACCTCTTTAGCTCCTAGTAATCTTGCTGCGATGCTCAAAATACCGCTACCACTACCAATATCTAATACCTTTTTATCAGAAAATAAAATATTCTCCATTTTTTCTAAACATAGATACGTCGAAGGGTGACTACCAGTACCAAAGGCTGCTCCGGGATCGATTTTTATGATTTGTTTATCCTTATATTTTTCATTCAGATTTATCCAACAAGGCAATATTAAAAAATTATTTCCCACAAATTCAGGGGCCCAATATTTCTTCCAACTTGTTAACCAATCCTCCTCTTTTATAATACTCCAGCAAAAAAATTGATCCTTAGAGTCATTAATGTTTAGAAGCTTGTTAATTATTTTTTCAAAATCACTTCTAGAACTTTCGTCCCATTCATCAATTGGAAGCCATATATTCACTTCTTTTTTATTTTCAGTTTTTATAAAATATTCAAATGAAAAACTAAAAATTCCTAGCTCATTTAATTTCCAAATAATAATTTCTTCTGCATCACTTTCTATCTGAAAGGTTAGTTTATACCAATCTTTAATTGCCATTATTTATATAGAGTAAGACTTTTTATAAAGTAACTGGATTAGCGCTAGTAATTCCCTCTACTTCAATAATGGTATCAAGCAACTTATTAGGTATTGGATCATCAATACTTAGAACCATTACAGCTTCTCCTCTAACAATTTTGCGCCCAACTTGCATAGAGGCAATATTTACATTATTACTACCTAATAAAGACCCCAGTTTACCAATAATACCAGGCATATCTCTATGCCTAGTAACCAACATATATCTGCTTGGTGATACGTTAACTGGATATTGATCAATACTAATAATTCTTAATTCTCCATCAGCAAAAATACTTCCTGCTACGCTATGGTCACCATTATCTCCATAAGTAGATAACTGAAGAGATCCACTAGCAAATTCAGGTCTTGCCTCATCTTTACTCTCAACCACTGAAATGCCTCTAGATTCTGCTTCTAGCGAAGCATTCACATAATTTATCCTATCTCCCAAAGCCTTACTTAGTAGGCCTTTTAAACTAGCTATTATTAATGGCTGGGAAGGATGTTGAACAAATTCACCTTGAAGCTTTACCTCTAGTTTCTGTATCTGTCCGCCTGAAAGCTGGCTTATAAGCAGACCCATTGTTTCAGCCAACTGCAAATGAGGTTTTAGGCTATCCATAATATCAGGGCTCAAACCTGGAATATTTACAGCGGTTCGAGCTGACAAACCAAGTAAAACGTCTCTGATTTGTTCGGCAACATCAACAGCTACATTTACTTGTGCTTCTCTAGTAGATGCTCCTAAATGAGGAGTAAGAATAAGATTCTTTTCAACTTTCAGAAGTGGTGAATTAGATTCCAAAGGTTCTTTAGAAAAAACATCTATTGCTGCTCCTCCAATCAAGGATTTATTTAAAGCTTCTGCTAAAGCTTCTTCGTCAATTAAACCTCCTCGAGCACAATTAATTAATTTTGCGCTACTTTTCATACTTTTAAGCACTTCCATATTTACTAAATTCTCTGTCTCTCGTGTGCGAGGCAAATGCAAAGTTACATAATCAGATTGTTGGAATAAGTCCTCTAGTTCAGATAGTTTAACTTGTATTTGCTGAGCTCTTTCAGTGGAAACAAAAGGATCATATCCGTAAACATCCATTCCTAATGAATTAGCAACTTTCGCTACATGAGCACCAATTTTCCCTAAACCTACCACTCCTAATTTTTTCTTATAAAGCTCATTCCCAACAAATTTCTTTCTCTCCCATTTACCTAACAAAGTACTACTATTAGCAATTGGAATATGTCTAGATAATGCCAACATCATAGCTATGGTGTGTTCAGCAGCAGCAATAGTGTTTCCCCCTGGGGAATTAACAACAAGAACTCCTTTTTGTGTAGCAGCTTTAACATCTACATTATCAACTCCTACTCCTGCTCTTCCAATAATTCTCAGTTTATTTGAAGAGTTAATAATTTCTTCAGTCACTTGAGTGCCAGATCGTATCATTAGGGCATCATATTCTTTAATAATTGATGTTAACTCAGAGTTTGAGATCCCTATCCTCTGATCAACCTGAGCAACTTGTGAAAGAATATCTATTCCTGTTTGATCAATTGGATCTGTAATGAGAACTTTTGTCATTTAAGATTGGTTCTTTAATCTTTTACTTTAACTTAATCTATAGTGTATGTATCTTATTTTATTAATTTGAATAACACACAAACAATTGAGGATTAAAATTTGACTAAAAGTATTGTTATATATGAAGACATTGATAAATGTATCCAGCTATTTAATGTTTTCCAAGAAAAATCAGTAATGCTCTCTGAAGCTATTTTGATCCCACCAAAAAGTGAGAAAATATCAGCGGATGAAACCGAATTGCTAAATACAAAAGCAAATATTTTATTCAAATCTCAAAAATTTGAAGATATAAGAATTTTAAATCCTAAACTTGATAGAAAGATTAGACAAAAAGATATGAGTAGATGGCTAATGCCATTTGGTTTTATAACTGGAATAGCTTTTTCCAATATGACAAATTTAGCTACTTTCAGCTTTCTTGGTTTAAATAACATCGGGGAATCCTTAATTGGAGGTCTTCTGGGAATGGGTTCAGGATATTTAGGAAGCGTGGTTTCTTCTGCAAGTATTAACATTAATAGAAATAAAGAGTTGAGATCAATTATCAACTTAAATAAAGAGGGTAAATGGCTTGTTCTGCTTGAAAATCAAATTGGGACTGAATTACCTTGGGCTTTAATAAAACAATCAGAAGCAAAAGATATAATTTTTTTGGAAGGCTAAATGATTGACTTAAAAGAAATCTTAATAAATTCAAACTACAAAAAAGAAACTGAGGAATTAATAAATATCGCCAACTATGCTTACAAAAACTGGGAAACTTATTGGACTGGATTCAATTCAACCTATATTTGCGAAGAGATTTTAAAAGATTTTGAAAATTTAAATGATTTCAAATTTTTTGTTTATGGAGGATTCTCCTCTTCTCAAAGATCGAAAATAGCTTGCTCTAGAGGAGATAACATTCTTGAAGAGGATGCGCTAGAAAGCAATTTTCCAGCACAAGGAATAAAAATTATTGGTAATTTTTTATTTGATAATGCTAAACAAGACGACTTTAGATCCCTATTAATTGAAAATGGGGTAACTGAAAAAAAAATAGGAGATATATGGACTATTGGCGATAGGGGGGCGCAAGGAATAATTGACGATTTAGATATTGAGTTTCTAAATGAAAAGTCTTTTTATTTGAGAGACGTAAAAGTAAAAATCAATTTGTTGGGTATAGATGAATTACAAATACCTACTGGAAGATTAAAAAAAATTATTAACACAGTAGAAGCTTCAACAAGATTAGACGCTATAGCTTCAGCAGGCTTTAGGATATCAAGAAGCAAAATTATTGAAAGAATAAAAAATGGAATGCTTAGATTAAATGGTAGTAAAATTAATAAGCCAACTATTAATCTAAAAATTGGCGATAAACTACAACTTGAAAACAAAGGATTTATCGAGATTCTAAATTTAGAAGTCACCAAAAGAGAAAGATGGAAAGTTAAATTACTTAGAAAATGAAACTCAACCTGCTATTTTCTTATAAGGGGGATTAAAAAATCCTCAAATTGGGCGATTAGCTCAGTGGTAGAGCACTACCTCGACACGGTAGTGGCCACTGGTTCGAATCCAGTATCGCCCATCAAACTTTTTGAAGACTTAGTTTATATCCACAGAAAATAATTTCATTTTTTAGATTATTTAAAAAAAATGAAACTTAATCAAATAATTAATCTTCATAAGGGACTAACTGCATTTGTAGTATTAGGACTTATGGTATTTTATGATAATTTTACAATCGGTCCTTACGTTTATTTAGCTCTTCATGGGACATATGGATTACTTTGGTTGCTTAAAGAAAAGATATTTCCGGATCCTTATTTTAAAGAAAAAATAAATTTTTTAACTTCAATTACTGGTTTTATTTTTCTAGGAAGTTACTGGATTGCTCCTTTCATTCTAATCTCATCTCAGAAGTCTATTCCAAATATCGTAATAGCTACATCTATATCTATAAATATAATTGGTGTGTTTTTACACTTTGCTAGTGATGCTCAAAAATATTTTTCTCTTAAATTAAAAAAAGATTTAATTAAAGAAGGATTTTTCAAAAATGTAAGGAATACCAATTATCTAGGAGAAATACTAATTTATCTATCATTCGCCATCCTTTCAATGAATTTCATTCCATTTGCAATTCTTGCAATATTTTTCTTTATAGTTTTTCTGCCAAGAATGATAAAAAAGGATAAATCGCTCACAAAATACGATTCATTTGAAGATTACAAGAAAAAAACTGGTCTTCTTCTACCTAAATTAAATGCTTGAAAACAACTTACCAAGTTGGAGACAAGATTTAAAATCCTCTCGAAAAAAAGAGGGTAAATTACCTTCTAATAGATGGATTCAGCTTGCGACAGTTAGCGTTAGAAATGAGCCTAGATTAAGAACAGTTGTATTCAGAGGATGGAATAAAGATAGTTCAATGATTATCTTTTCAGATAGAAGAAGTGAGAAAATTGAGCATTTAAAATCCAACCCTAATGCAGAAATATTATGGTTTTTTTTTAAAACCAAATCACAATATAGATTAAAAGGAAAAATAAGTGAGTTAAGTGATAATAAAAATTATTGGGATACATTATCTGAAAAATCAAAATCTTCTTGGTTCTGGGGATCTCCTGGAGAGAAAATCAACCAAAAATTGGACTCTGCTTATGAGATATCATCCAATCTACCCAAGTCAGAAAATTTTATAGTTCTAAATTTTGAAATAGATTCAGTAGATCTTCTTAAATTAGAAAAGCCTATTCATAAAAGATATCTATGGGAAAAGAAATATAAATGGGAAAAAAAAGAAATTAATCCATAGAATATTTCTAAATTGTATATTTAGGTTGAAAAAGATTTAGTGATCAGTCAGTTTAAAAAAAGAAGTTTTATTGATATGAATTTCTCAAGAATTACAGATAACCCTTTTATTTTTTTATCTTGGGTCACAGCCATAGGTCTTTTTATAAGTCTTACTGAAGCTACGATTAAGATAAAACTAGAGAAGAGGAACTTATATCGTAAAAAAATAGAACTAATTAAAAGTCTTTATCCCAAAAAGTTAGTTTGAAATATCTGAAAGAATATTTGACTGAAGATATTTGATCAAACCACCTTTATTAGTTCCATCTTTTATTTCAGACTCCTTAGAAGAGGGTTTTACTTTTGTTGTAGATATACTCTCTACTGTATCTTCTGATTTAAGGATTCTAATAATAACTTCATCCAAAGAAAAATTACCAGGCCCTGATAAAGCAATTGAAGTTGCTGAAGCAAAATACAAAAGTAAAAGCTCTAGTAGGAAAATATTAAACCCTGAAGTAACAAGTGCATGATATATGGCGACAGAAATTGTTCCAACAATAGCTAAGGCTCCGAATCTTGTAGCCAAACCGATTATTAATAACCAACTACCACCTATCTCCGAAAATGCTGCCATGTATGATAAAAAAATCGGGAATGGAAGATGCAGTGGTCTCACAAATGCATCAGCAAAATTTTCTATATTTGCTAATTTTTCATAACCGTGGTGAATGAGCACAGTACCAGTAATAACTCTAAGAATTAATAAAGCTGTATCTTTGCTAAACGACTTTGTGAGAATTGTTGAAAGCACTATAAAAAAATTATCCTTAAGTAAAAATAACTAGTCACAGATTCCATCGTGGATTAAACAGCAAAAGTCATAACTAATTAAGTATTTATACTTAATTTGCTAAAGAATTCTTTTTCTAGTGAAGAATTTACCTAAGTTAAAAATTATTTTTTGAATAATTTTCGAATATCATTTGATTTATTTTGGGAATGTTTTTTTTAAAGTTAAAGAAGCCTTTTGTAGCAAACTTCCACGCGCATAAATCTTCATCCCTTACGAGATTAACTATTTTTTTATTGTGTAAATTTTTAAACTCAATTATAAAGTCATAATTTTCTCCCACTCCAGGATAAATAATGTCTATTTGATTAATAATCTTAAAAGTAAGTTCTAGTGAATGAGGATCAATCTGTACAACATTATCAAATTGCTCTACAAATTCAGAGACCAATTTTTGTTTAAATTTCAAAACAGATTCAGACAATTTAATTTGTCTATGTTCATTTTTTAAAAGAATAATGTAGACCTTTTTATAGCTTGGAAGTAAATTTTTAAGAGTTGCAATGTGCAGATCATTTTCAAACAAAATCAAATTATCCGATTTCGGATCCATATTATTTTTGTAAATCTCATCTTGTAATGGAATTTGACTCGATTCCT
This sequence comes from Prochlorococcus marinus str. MIT 9302, assembly GCF_000759975.1. GTDB lineage: Bacteria > Cyanobacteriota > Cyanobacteriia > PCC-6307 > Cyanobiaceae > Prochlorococcus_A > Prochlorococcus_A marinus_M. Next base: position 261,924 of record NZ_JNAM01000011.1, read on the forward strand.
CAAGAAAAATTTGTTTGTTATTTATTTTTTTTACATTAAATCTATTATTTGAAAATTTTCTGAGGTTTGAAGGTGAGAAAAGATACTGCTTTCCTTTAGTTTGCAATCCTGCGACCCATCTCCAACTAAGTAGATTAGATGCAGCATCACCGTCAAACAGATATTTAAAGAAAAACTTTGATCCTAATTGCCATGGAAGACCTAAATTAAATATCCAAGTACTCGCAAACCACATCCTTGTATGATTATGCAAATAGTTATAGTGCTTTAATTCAAGCACCCAAGAGTTAAAAAAATCTAATTCTGTATGACCATTAATTGCTCTTTCATATAGGTCATGATCATAATCAAGATTTTTTTCTGAAATAAAATTTTTCCAAACTTTCGGTCTATTTTCCATCCAACCTTTCCAGTAAACTCTCCAAAATATTTCTTCGATAAACTTACTTGGATTGTTGACTTTATATTTACTTTTAATATCATTTATCAGGTCATATTCCAATAATATTCTGTGAGTGACAAATGGTGATAATTTTGAAACTGAACCTTCATTATTTGGTCCAAAATCAAAATTTCTTAACTTTGCATAATCATTAATTTTGTATTTTGCAAAGTTTTCCCAAAGATTTTGAGCTTCTAATAAAAATGACATTTTTTTGATAACTATAAAAATATTTTTTATTGATTGAAAGAAATTTTAAAAATTTAGAGGTTAAATTTAGCTCACGATACTGAATTCAATTATTTACAGTAACTAAGTAAACAAGTTTTCATTAAATTTCAAAACAATTTGCAGGATTACTAAATGACTGCCACTATTTCTAGACCTACAATTTCTAATTGGGAAACATCTGATATCCCTAATCTTACTGGAAAAACTGCACTTATTACTGGCGCAAATAGTGGCCTTGGATATTACACGGCAAAGGCCTTATCCGAAAAAAATGCCCATGTAATAGTTTCTTGCAGATCGCTAGATAAAGCTAATCAATCTATTAAAAAGCTTAGAGCTTCAAATCCTGAAGGAATATTTACTCCACTTGAATTAGATTTATCAGATTTAAATAATGTTGTTGAAGTTCAACCCAAAATTATTGATGATTTTGAAAATCTAGATTTACTAATCAATAATGCTGGCATAATGCATCCGCCTAAAACACTTAGTGCCCAAGGATATGAAATACAATTTGCAGTTAATCATTTAGCTCATATGCTTTTAACCCTTAAGCTTCTTCCAATTATTGAAAAAAAGGAGGAATCGAGAATAGTAACGGTTACTTCTGGAGCACAATTTTTTGGCAAAGTTGGTTGGGGGAATCTGAGAGCAGAGAACTATTACAACAAATGGGAATCTTACTCCAATAGCAAATTGGCAAATGTAATGTTCGCTTTGGAACTAAATGAGAACTTAAAACACAAAAATATACTTTCTTTAGCTGCTCACCCAGGAATAGCAAAAACAAATCTTTTTACTGCTCAAAAACCTAAACCTAGTCCAATAGAAACATTCTCCATGGAATTATTTAGCCCTATTTTTCAATCCGCAGAAATGGGTGCTTTACCTCAACTTTTTGCAGCTACTTCTCCAGATGCAAAAGGCGGGGATCATTATGGTCCTAAATTTAATTTTAGAGGTCATCCAAAACTATCCCCTACTTCTCCTTTTGCAATTAATAAAAAAGAAAGAAAAAATTTATGGAAAAAAAGCCTTGAAATACTGAGTAATTTCTTATAAATTTTTCATTTTTACTAACTTTAGAAAATACTTCAAGATATGTAACTCACTCTCTGAGAGCTTCATAAATTCTGTTAAGGCATCATAATTTTTTTCATCAATTTTTTTTGATAATTGAATAAAACTATCATGGTTTTCATTAACAAATCGCTCAGCAATCTGAGATGGGGTCAAACCCTTTTCTATTAATTCACCTGGAGCATTTTTCTCCCACCTTTCATAAAACCAAGAGAACCAATATTTTGCAGTATTATCTTCCATTAATTAACTTTTATATTGGGAATTCTTGAAATAGTAAATAGTGATCTCATGATTGAATTAACCATCAAAGACATTTAATATAAATGCAATTATAAATTTAATGATAGATAATAATCATTTAAGTAAAAGAAAAAATATTAATCTTGTAATTGGATTAGGGAAATCTGGATTTTGGGCTGCCAAGTATTTGAGAAGCATCGATAAGAGAGTAATTGTTTGGGAAAGTAAAGATGGGAAAGAATTCTTAGAAAAAAAAACAGAATTGGAGGAACTTAATATATTAGTTTCTCTTAATAAAGAATTTGTATTTAAAGAAATTGATCCCTTTGTAAAAGAGATTGAATCTGTTGTTGTAAGTCCATCAGTACCTTATGAACATGAAACTATTATTAAATTAAAAAAAAAGGGAATAAAAGTAATTGGAGAAATTAATGTTGCATGGGAAATTTTAAAAGACACAAATTGGATAGGTATTACTGGCACTAATGGTAAGACTACTGTTACTCATTTACTAAGTCATATTCTCTGCCAGAATGAATTATGTGCACCTTTTGCTGGAAATATTGGCACACCCTTATGTAAATATGCTTACTCCAAAAAACACGAACAAATTGACTGGATTGTAGCTGAATTAAGCAGTTATCAAATAGAAATATCTCCAGAAGTAAAACCTAATATTGGAATCTGGACAACCTTCACAGAAGATCATCTTGAAAGACACAAAACACTTGAAAACTATTTCAACATAAAAAAAAGCTTGCTAGAAAAATCAGATTTTAGAATTTATAATTATGACGATGAAAATCTAAGAAATCACTATATTTCGCTATCAAAAGGGATTTGGATAACAACTAGTTTAGATAAATCAAATATCATTCAATGCGATTATTGGATAGATGATCAAGCATTCATTATTGAGAGAGGAAAGAGACTATTCAAACTTGAACATTTCTCTTTAAAAGGAACGCATAATCTTCAAAATCTTCTATTAGTAATAGCAGCAGCAAGAAAAGTTGGATTGTCTGGAAAGAAGATTAAAGATTCTTTATCTAATTACAAACAATTACAGCATAGGATGGAAACAATTTACAAAAATAATGATCTGGAAATAATTAATGATAGTAAAGCTACGAATTTTGATTCATCTATTGCAGGAATAAATTCAATTGAAGGTCAAATAATAATAATTTCTGGAGGCAGATTAAAAGGAAATAAATACACTGAATGGATAAAAGTTTTAAAGAAAAAAGTTAAATGTGTTTTTCTTTTTGGAGAAAGCTCAAAAGTCCTAAAAATGGCACTTATAAATGAAGGATTTAATAAAGATATTTTTGAATTTTCAGAACTCAAAGAGCTTTTAAATTTTGTTTTTCAATATTTACAAAATAATAAGTGTGGAACATTATTATTCTCACCTTCCTGTTCGAGTTTTGATCAATTTAAAAATTATGAAGAGCGAGGAGATCATTTCAAGAAACTAGTAAGTAAAAAATTAAAGGTTAATTAATAAAGGTTTTATTTAAATATCATTAAGTTCTTTTCAGGTCGGTCATCACAACCGACTCCCCACTAGCAAATATTCACTTAATTAGTTAGATTTTGACTATAAATTTACTACTAACAATGAGTGAATCTAACAATTTACCTCAAGCAATAAGTCATAAAAAATTAAGTTACTTGATGCTGAAGGCACAAAAGGATTCTCATTTTTCTAATGAATTAGCAGAAATAGAAAGCCCCGAAAAAAGAGAATTTGACGAGTTAATAAACAATTGGGAATCTTCCACGAAGAAAGTAGTTAATGAGTTATCAAAAAGAAAAAAGAATTTACTAAAAGATAAATCACCTAATTCTTTAATTGCGCTTGGTGCTATGGAAGTTCACCTTAACATGGCTTTGCAAGCCTTAAATGCATTTAATAAAGGAGTTGATGATTAATAGAAATAGATAAACTATAAGGAAGGCATTGAAAATAAAAGAAAATCTAGTTCTTTTTTAGTATCTATAGAGATATCATCATAATAATTAATTTCAAATCCCAAGCCATCTCCAGATGAGAGACATACATTTGAATTAGATTCTTTACTTTTTAATAAAAGATTACCTTCTATTATTTGTATCCAATTATATTTATCGATTTTTAATGGCAATTTTTTTTCTTTAATAGGTTTATATTTACAACGCCATAAAGAGATGTCTTGGTTTATTAAAAGTTTATTTTTCCCATCTAAGTAATCAATAATGAGATTCTCTCCTATGACATTTTTAAATGATATTTGCTTATAATCAGGTTTAAGATTACTTTTTTTGGGATCAATCCAAATCTGAAATAACTTACAGGATTTATTCTCTTCATTTTTCTCACTATGAGTAATCCCAGTACCAGCAGACATAACTTGAACTTCATTTTCATAAATTTTTCCTGAATTATTTAATGAGTCCCGATGAGTAATTGCACCTTTTGTTACAACAGTAATTATCTCCATGTCGGAATGAGAATGCATATTAAAACCAGAATTTGGAGAAATAGTATCTTCATTGATGACTCTAATTTTCCCAAAATTATCCCATTTTGGATCCCTATGCTCCGCAAAAGAAAATGAATGCATTGAATGCAGCCAATCTCTTCTTGATAAAAATCTATCATCGGATTTTCTTAGTTTGATAATATTAAAAACCATCAAAATTTAATTAGAATAGAAAAATTCTAAATAATTAGAAAAATATTTGTAAATTTCTTTTATAGATTATTCCTAAAAAAAAGTAAATATCGAATTTAAAAATTTATTTTACTCTGAGCTTTATTAGCCTTTATCAATATTTTTTTTGCTTCATCCCTTGTAAGGCATTTTTCTGCTTTTACATTTAAGTTTTTAAGTTTTTGCAGTTGCTTTGTGTTACTCATAATTTAACATTGCCTGAATTAATCTTAACATAACTTTAATTTAATTGCCTCATAAACCTTGGCATCAAATTGTTTTTACTACTTCGAGAATGGAATTATCGGAACAGTATAGAGGATGTATTGGATTATCTTTGATTGTTTTCTTAATTAAAAGCGGTCCAAGAGGATTATCAAAATTATTTTTCCTAATTGAGTTATATTGCATTATTTTTTTTGATATTCTTTTATTTCTATTTAGAAATTTCCCTTTGTTGCCCCAACCTAACCATAAATCACAATTATTATTTTCAGACCAGAGTTTTAAGTTTTTATCAATATGATTATTGTTTAGATAACCAACAGGGTTTTTGTGATTAAAAAGTCTTTCTGGATTACTTGAAATTAGAGCAAATAGATTGATTAATTTTACTTTGCCATAATTATTGTTTTTCGAAATTTTGATTATCTTTTTTGTTGTATTATCCAAGAAATCTGCATCTGATAATGAAGGATTTAAACCAATAAAAATAATTTCTTTTGTAGATTTAGAAATCTTATAACTTAAACTCCATCTATATTCTTTGTTCTCGCTTATTAAACAATTTCTTTCTAAAAATAAATTTTTCAACCTAAACCTACACCTCTAGCCATAAGAGTTGCAAACAAAGGTATTATTGAAAAGCCCACCAACTCGGTCGTGATGATTAGTCTAAACCTCTTAACAAGGTTCTCAGAAATTTCAGGTAATTTATTCTTAGTTAATGGAATTGCCCATAAAATATATGTTGTTGTTGGGTATAAAGAAAGTAATCCTACCAAAATGTAAAGAGAAACCTTTATCCAAAACACAGGATTACCTGTATAGAAATCACCGCCTTGACCAAAATACTTAACACGCAATATACCAGTAACTAATATTGCAACTCCTGCCAAACCATAAACCACATCTGCAACTATCATTGAGATCGTCTCATTTCTATTAAGTCCTACTTTGAGAGTCAATCTTTCAAACAAAAGAGAACCAAAACACAAAATAATACCTAAATAGTGAACATATGCTACCAATGCACTTTTAGCTATTTCGCCTGTTAATAAAGTTCCTAATAACATTTTCTAGTCAAAATTTATACAATACTAACCACCAAATAAAGAATTTGTTTAGAAATAGATTAACAACTTAAAAGCAAGGTATTGAATCTAAGACTCTAAATACCTTTTTTGACCATCTTCAAAAAAATCCTTTTTATTCCATACTTCGATTACATCTGGGAAATGTTTTTCCATGCAATTATCACAAACCCCATGACTAAATCTAATATCACTAATTTTCGAAAGATATTTTTCCAAATGCATCCAATCTCCCTCCTTATTCTTTACTTCTCTGCAATATGAACATACAGATAAAATCCCTTCCTGTTTATGCAAATTAGACAATGCATCTAGCAAGTTTAATGACTTTTTTCTAAGCTCTAAGAATGAAACTATTTGCTTGGATAATAATTCCATAATGTTGAATTGTTGTGTAGTTAGATTTCCTGGCTTTCTGTCTATTACACAAAGAGTTCCAAGCTTATTACCATCACTAGTTTTAAGGGGAAAACCTGCATAAAAACGAATCTTTGGGTCTCCTGTTACCAATGGATTATTTATAAATCTTTCATCTTGGAAAGCATCATGAATAATTAGTGGAGTATTTTCTTTTATTGCATGGGTACAAAAAGACCAATCTCTTCTAGTTTCTGATATTTGAAGTCCAACTTTAGACTTAAACCATTGTCTATCTTTGTCAACCAAAGTCATTAAAGAAATAGGCACACTACAAGTTGCAGCCGCAATTTTTGTAATATCGTCATAACATGATTCTGGCTTAGTTCCCAAAATTCTATATTCTGCTAAAGCTTTTAATCTTCTTTCCTCATCTTCTTTTTTTGATACAAGATTATCCATTAATCTTCACCAATGTAATTAAAACTTTAAAATTAAAGTTTATTCAAAAAACTTTTTCCGTCTAATACTTAATAAAAAAAAGATAAACTTATTAATTTGTTACTTTACTATTTAACTTTGAGACTGCCATCCCAGCTATCCATCCACTTGTCCAACAATGTTGAAAATTAAATCCACCTGTGATTCCATCAACATCTAAAACTTCGCCAGAAAAAAATAATCCTGGACAAATTAAGCTTTCCATACTTTTAAAATTAACTTCATTAATTTTTACGCCTCCGGAAGTAACAAATTCCTCTCCAAATGGTCCTTTGCCTGAAATTATATATTTATCCCTCATAAGAGTATTTATCATTTTGTCTCTTTCATCCGCAAGCAAATCAGCCCACTTCTTCTCTTTATCAATACCTATTTTGTTTAATAAAAAAATCCATAATCTTTTTGTTAATAATGGAACAGGTCTACTGTTTATTAAATTAACCTTACCTTTATTAAATCTTAAATATTTAATTTTTTCTTTTAAATCCTCATAACTTAAAACAGACCATTTAATTATTAGATTAAATTTATATTTTTGGCTAAAAAGTTCCCTTGCTGCCATTGATGAAAGTTTTAAAACAGCTGGTCCACTAAAACCCCAATGAGTAATTAGTAAATCTCCTCTATTTTGAAAGGTTTTATTGTTTAATTTAATTTCTATATGTATACCCTTTATCGATACGCCGCTACATTCATCCAAATTTCGTTCTTTTGTAGAAAAAGTGAAAAGTGATGGTACAGGTTTAACAATGCTGTGTCCAAGATTTTGAGCCAATCTATATCCACTTGGATGGCCACCAGTAGAAAGAATAATATTTTTTGTAATTATCTTTTCTTTTTTAAGACTAAAAATATTAAACATATTTTCTGGAGTTTTTATAATTTCCTTTACAAAAAATTTTGTTAATATCTCTACGTTTTTTGATAAAGCACTTTTTCTCAAACAATCAATAACATCCGAAGAAGAATTAGAAACAGGGAATACTCTTAGATCTTCTTCGATTTTTAATTTTAACCCTTTTTTCTCAAACCAATCAAATACATCTCCAGCAGCAAAACGATTAAATGATTCCAAGAGCTTAAAACCACCTCTGGGATAATTCTCAACTAGTTCATTTGGTATCCATGTAGCATTAGTGACGTTACATCTTCCCCCTCCACTAATCCTTATTTTCTCCATAAGTTTTGAAGTACCTTCAAGAATTATTATTCTTTTTACTCCATTTTCGGCAGCGGTTATTGCTGTCATAAAACCAGCAGCACCGCCTCCTACAACTGCTAAATCAAAAGGGTCCAAAAACTTATCCTTCAATATTCCTTAATCTGATAATAGCAAGGAGATACCAAGAAATATTATTCCAAAAAACTTTAAAATTAAAAAAAACACATAAGAAACTGCATAATAAATAGCTCCATTTTAAAGATGTTTTGATTTAAAAAAAAAATGAACACAGTCGTAATTTTTATGCTTTAACTTAATTGAATGATTCTAATATTTTCTTACGTTAAATATTCTGAAGCCAGCTTTCCTATGACTGGCCAATACACAGCTCTTCTTTTAATAACTTCTGTTATTTGGGTTCTACTTTGGTTTGGATATAGGCAAAATAAGATAAACGATGAGATCAAGAACAAAGAAAAAGAAGAAAGAATTAATGCAAAAATTCAAAGAAGAAAGAAATTAGAAAGTTTATACCCTAGTAGTAAAAAAAAAGTTTAAAATTAAGGAATTATCTTTAAGTAAATATGAAAAAAAATAATTTAAAATCTCTAATACAGTACTTACCTGGGATCTTGATTCTTATTTATGTATTCTTTTTAGCATTAACTCAATTTATAAAATAAAATTCTCTAAAAATTATTCGTTTTGATTGGCATCCTTGCTGCTTTTGGAGCTTCTATATCTTGGACTTATGCATGCTTTATTTGGCGCTCGCAAACTCAAAAATATAAATCAATAGATATTAATTTAATAAAAAATATAATAGCTTTTTTAATTTTTATACCTGCTTTTATCAATCTAAGTTCTGCAACTGAATTAAATTACATATTTATACTACTAATTAGTGGCATAATAGGGATTGGTCTCGGAGATACCTTCTACCTAAAGTCTTTACAAACAATTGGTACAAGAAAAACTCTATCTGTAGAAACTCTTTCGCCTTTAATCGCTTCTTTGGCGGGGAAAATTTTTATTAATGAAAATCTAACTCCCAAATCATGGATTGGCATAATAATAGTATCGATTTCGCTTCTCATAATTCTGAACAAAGGGAATGAATTTAAGGAGGGAAACTCCCATTTTTTAGAAAAAAATAACTATGAGATTTATACATTTCCTTTTTTTTCAGTTTTATGTGCTGTTTTAGGAGGTCTTTTTTCAAGGATGGTTTTCATTCAAAGTAATTTATCTCCTTTCCTTACAACTGAGATTAGATTATTAGGTGCAATTATTTTTTTGATTACTTTGAAAAGATTTAAGATTAATTTTTTCTTTAAAAATTTAGAAAGAAATCAACAAAAAAGATTTTTGCTTTCAATATTTCTTGGAACCAATTTAGGAATATTACTACAACAAATTGTATTCAAAACTCTGCCAATAGCAATAGGATGGGCTTTATTAAGTACAACTCCAGTAATTTCTTTATTTTTTGCTAAGAATGAGGAAAGAGAAATTACCAAAAAAATAATATTTTTTACTTGTTTTTTATTTTTTGGCTTGACATTAATAATTCTTTAATGCCGGAGTTAATGTAATAAATACTCATGTTAATAGAAATAACATTAAATAAAATTATCCTATAAATACTTAGAATAATGAAAATTTTAAAGAAGAAAAAACTTGGTACTCTTGAAGTTTATTTTATTTTTATAAGCTGTATTTATGCAGGCTTTATAGGTTATAAATCTTTATTGAACGTTTTATTTACGTGAAATTAATTAATCCTTTGGGCTGATTTAATCAACTTACCTCCATCTTGGTCATCATCATCATTTGAGGCGAAAAATAAAAAAAATATCCCAAGAGAAGCTATAGATAAAGAAATTGATAATACAGAAAGCTCATCCATAAATTAAAATTTTTTTAATAATAAACGAAAAAAAATAAAAGACCGTAAACAAATACACATTATCAAAATAAAAATTTCTTTTATTTGTAAAATAAAAGAAAAATATATCCGAGCTATTTCGTGAAAGTTCTAATCACTTCTCCCTGTAGTGCAAGCGTAATAATTCAGTATGGAATAAAAAGTTGGCCTATTTGGGAATGTGAGCCAAGCAAATTCCAATGGAATTACAATGATAAGGAAATTTGCTTAATTATTGAAGGCCAAGCGACTATAAGTACCCAAAAAGGTGACATTTATGCAATTAAAGCTGGAGATTTAGTTGAGTTCCCTGCTGGGCTTTACTGCGAGTGGGAGGTAACCAAGAGTATTAAAAAACATTATCGGCTGGGCAGCTAAATGTAAGAAAAAGATTTTTTCTTATTTTATTATTAAGTCAATGTAGATAAAATATACTTAATACATCATTTTCAAAAGGGGGACTAATATTATGCCTTTTACTGATCAAGAATATTTTGAAGTTATCGAGAAAAACAAAACAGTAAAAGAAGCTTATGAAAATATTAAGCAAATTTGCATTAATCTACAAAAACAAACAAATTGTCCTGAAGATGATCTAAAAAATTTTCTTGAATTTATTTCTAGACAATGGAATCAGTAATAATTAACAAACCCTTTAAGAATAGTCTAATTAAACTCTCAAGTTAATTTCCTTAAGGAAGAAGTTCTAATTTAATTCCTTTTTTGGCTTAGTATTGATGATTGAAGTTCCCTTAGAAGCAGAAACGAAGAAAAAGAAGCCTAGAATTCCTGATATACCAAATATCGCAGCCAAAGGATCAAAAGTGAACGAAAACATAGAATTTATAAAATCAAAATAAATAATAGTTTTTGAATCAATATTGTACAATTTTTGTTAAGTATAAAAAATAACAATTGCACAATTCATTATGTCATTATTAGTTTCTTAGTAGATACAAATAAATTATTTTTCGAATTCATATTTAAGAATAAAAATATCATTAACAAATCTCATATTTATTCGAATGACAGAAAAAAGTTTTTAAGAATATTTATAGAAATCTAGAAAGCCACGAACCAAAGAATCCACAATTGAAGTTTCTTTTGATTAGTATAAATTTATGACTGAATTGTACACAGCTTCTTCTTCAATAAGTCCATTAACAGCAATCCTATGGTGTTTTTACCCAGTTGCTATATTAGTAATTATTGAGTTACTTTTAGGAGGAGGGTTCGATGATGATAATAATGATGATCAAGACGGTGGAATGTTAATACCTGCTTACTCAAGGTCTAACGTTTAAATTTGAATTCGAATTTTCAATAATTTAACCTCGAAATAAAATCAATTAAATGATTAAAGATATTGATACAACACTTATTTCCCTAATTACACTTACATTTGTTATTACCACTTCTCTCTCCTGGCTAGTTTTAAGAACTCTTAAAGAAGGCAGAAAAGCCCTTAAAGAAATAAATAAGGATTCAAATTAAATATTTCAAACAAAATTTAAAAATGTAGAAGTTTTGATTAGTATTAACTAACTATCCATAAGCTTTATAAGTTTTAGGAACTTAAATATATACATTTCTAATAAATAGGGTATTAAATTATGAAATTGGCAAAATCATAAAAAACTTAAATTAATATTAGAATTAGTTTAAATAATTAATTAATAATTAATTTATAGTTATTCCTTTTGTTGAAATAGGCTCATTCTTCATAATTACTTTATTAAATAAACATGCATCTAAATTCTTTACTTTATATTTGCTCTATATTTTTTTTCATTTACATAATGGCGCTATTTTGGAGAGACTTACCAAATCAAAAAAAGTAAATAAACAATAAATATTAATTTTATTGCCTATCAAAATAAATTAAGTTATTAATTTAATATTGGCTCTAATTTTTCTATATAAATGCTAAAAGAATCTTCAAATAACCATAATGAAAAAACATTCTCAGAAACTAGAAATATTGCGAAAGAAAAAATAATTTGCAAAAACGGATTCTGCTCATTACCAAATCAAAAAGAGATTTCAAAACAAGATACAAATAATACGAATTTATTTGATCCTATTTAGTAAAAAAATAATATTTTTTAAATTGAAGATTAAATTGATATCGTTGAATTCTTGAAATTTTAATTTATGCTTAAAGACTTTTTCAATGCATATCAAGAGTTTTGGATTAAAGCAACAGAATTCAAAGGCTTTACATCGAGATCAGACTGGTGGTTTGTTAATTTAGCGAATCTAATAATTACTTTATTTACTTTACCAATATTTTTAAAAAGCTTTGGTTTCAATGTTTATGGAATAGTTTGCATCATTCCTCAAATAGCTATCGATATAAGAAGAATAAGAGATTTTGGTAAGGATTGGAAATGGATCTTTATAAATTTCGTACCAATATTAGGTTGGATTTTGTGGTTTATTTGGTTAGGATTTGGAAAGTCTGGCAATGGCAAAAATAAATTCATCTAGAAATTAAAAGATTATTGAAGAGAATATTATTCTGTAAATATATTGGTTGGATTTACATTATTGAAAAAATTTGTTTTTTCTATAATTTTCATGATGGTCTTTTTAAGGTTAAAAAAATTTGGATTAACTAATTTATTCATTTCTCTTTATTATTAAAAATCCAATAAAAAACATTTAAATTAAGTTCTTTAAACCTTTTCTAAAAAAATATTCATAGACTAATTCAATGTAACTCAATTCTTTATTTTTTTCTTTTTTTAAAATCTACATATCTTATCTTGTTTCTTAGCGCTATTTGCTTTTCAAGAATTCTAAACACATGCCATTCGCATTCAGTTAATTTCAGAAACTGATCTAGTATGTCTTTGTCTTCCGCATCAAAATTCTTGAAAATTTCTGAAATAGCAATGCTATTATGTGAGATGAAATCCTCTGCAACATCTTCTGGATTTTTACTAGAGGTGAAATCTTGAAAAGCTTCATTAGAATTAAGTTCTCTAGTTAACCATTGAAACCATGGTTCATTGTTATTATATTTTTTATTTATAATTTTCCTCATAAAAGTTTTTTTATTAATTTAATCATTATGAGTTTTTCATTTTTTGACAGCTGTAAAATTACTCATTTATATATTTAAAATTAAATATAATATTTAATTTTTAGGTTTCCATAATATATAGATAAATGATTAACTATAAAATTTCTCAAAGAGTAAGCATTTATTACTCATTTTTTAGTCTAAGAAATAGCTAAACTTAAATTTTAATAAAGAACATTATCAATCCCATTTTATGACTTTCCTGCATCTCCTATTTTAATTATTGGTGCTCTTGGTATTTTAGTTGCAATAGCAGTTTTTTTTGTAGCGTATCAAAAATATTTTAATTCACCTTTAAACAAAGAGCTTTGACAAAAGAAAAAAGCCTTAATTAAGGAACGAAAGAAATTAAATGAAAGATTAGAAAAAATAGAACAAGATTTAAAAAATTTATAAAATTAACAATTTAAATCATAAAAATTTCTTAAAAATAGCTCCCTTTAAAAATGACTTAATGATCTCGAATTCAAGACCTTAAATTTTTAAACAGGAATTATGGTTTATAAGGAGTTATGGATAAAGATCATCTTATTGAGTTAATTTCTAATAGCCTTGTTTACGAGAGTAAAGATTCTGAATCAACTAAGAATCTTTGTGATTTTAAGAATTACTTAGAGAGATTAAATATAGATCAATTAAGAACTATGTCTAAAGAATTCATACTTTAGTTCTTTACAGAAGAAAAGAAATTTTTTTAATTAATAATCAAAACCTTTTAATATTTGTTATGTTCATTAAAAAAGCTATGGAATATGGTCGAAGTAAAAAGAAGTGATTTTTTAATAAAGCCATTTCTAAAAAGAAATAATTTTAGAGCTTTCTATCAAATTTTTACAACTTTAATTCCAATAATTTCTATTTGGTTGGTTGTTTACCAAATAATCAATCATCCTTTTTTATTAGTGATAAAGATTTTTTTATTAATACCTATTATTTGTCTTCTAACGCTATTTTCTTCTAGGACATTCTCATTAATGCATGATTGCGGTCATAATTCTCTTTTTACACAAAGTAAATTAAACCGCTTCTTTGGATTTTTACTTGGTTTAGTAAATGGTATTCCCCAGAAATCCTGGTCAATTGATCACGCATTTCATCATAGAAATAATGGAAATTGGGAAATTTACAAAGGTCCTATAGATGTTTTAAGTCTTGAAGATTATAATTCTCTATCAAAAAGAGAGAAAATATTTTATAAATTAAGTCGTAATTGGATAATGCTTTTCCCTGGTGGCTTTTATTACTTAGTTTTAAAACCTAGATTAGGGCTGATTATTATTATTTTTAATTTCATTAAAGATATATCAGAAGAGACTTATATCAAGATAAAAAACAGAGAAATTTCTAAACTTTTAGCTATTAATTCAAAAGTTAAACCACCTTTTTCTGATTATGGAGATAATTTTAGCGAACTATTTGAACTAATAATAAATAACATCGTGGTAATAATAGGATGGATTTTTATGTGCAAATGGTTTGGGTTAATTTTTTTCTTATCATTTTATTCCCTTTTATTAACTCTATCAGCAGCAATTTTAATAAGTGTTTTTTTCGTACAACATAACTATAAAAATTCATATGCTAAAAATACAAAAAATTGGAATATTGTTGAAGGAGCGATTTTAGGTAGTAGCAATTTAGATATACCTAATTGGCTAAATTGGTTCTTAGCAGACATATCGTTCCACAGCATTCATCATCTCTCTGAGAGAATACCAAATTACAACTTAAGGGCTTGTCATAAAGCAAATATTCATTTACTTCATCAGTCAACATTCTTAAAATTGAGCGATTTCGCAAACTGTTTCAAATATATTATTTGGGATAATAAAAATGAAAAGTTGATTCCAATAACTTAATACCTAATTAAACCTTCTTCTTAATTTTCTTTTAATAGGAATACTGCTATATGCATGAGTACCTATAGTTGGAGGCAAATCATTCTTTAGAGGATGCATAAAAGCATTTGCCATACTCTCAAACATTTTCGAAAGCCAATTAATTACTGATTTCATTTGAAAATCTACAAGTGTACTTATTTATCATCTAACTAAATATTTGAAAAGTAAATCAGTCTTTATGCTGATTTCCTTTTTTATAAACTTGTTTTGTAAAAAAATTAATATTAAACAATCAAAATTGTTATTTTTTTTCTTATTAAAAAGAATATTATTACTACCTTTCTTCAGATGAATCCGATGAAATATTAATTTAGTAAATAATACTTATTTTTTCTAATTCACTTAATAAATTAAATTATCAGCACTTATTTCGTGCTATATCTCTATTCCAAATAAATCTACCAAATTCATGAATGATTCAGATCTTTCTAACAACCATAATACGGAAATAGATTCTATTAATTCATATTTTGAATGTATTACTGAATGTAGTATTGTAGATGGTCATCAAGAATGTATTACTCGTTGTGTAGAAATTCATTTAAAGGGAGGGCACCAAAATGAATAAAAAAAATACACCACAAAGGAAAACAACTTTAAAGTGGAACCCTAATGGAGAGCTTTCTGAACTTGATATGCTAAGAATTTTAGAGAAAATATCATCTACTGATCTTAATCAATGTGAATTGACATGCGAGTCTGATCAATTTTAAAAATTATAATAAATAATTACTTTTACAATAAAACAATACTTTGAATCAAGCTGAATTTTAACAACATGAAGAAAAATAAGATTTAAATAATCTTTTTAATAAGACTTTATTAATACTCCTTATTAAAAAGCTGCTAGCGGGATATTTATATGATATTGATAATTTACTTTGTAAAATTGCAGTTAAGATTAGAAATCTTTCCTTGAAATTTTTAGTATATTCTGAATAATTAATTTTTAGAGCTTCTGTCCTTCTTTAAGAATTTTTTGCTTATTTCTTTTTTTGTTATTTCAATCGGTTTTACCATCCCTGAATCGCCATGAGTTGGACAATAATAGGTCATTAACATCCATTTTTTTTCTTCATCCATGAGAAATAACCTCTACTTTAAGAAAACTACTGGATAATTAATTAGGATAAATTATAAGAAAGTTGTTGATTTTTAATATTTTTTTCTTTTTTGCTTAATAATTTATATAAATTTAAAAAGAATTATCACTCAATAGATATAAATACGCATGACTTTAAAAAAAATTCCTGCTATTTATTAATAAATTCAAAATTATTTCATGTCATTAGAATCAATATTGATGGTAGTAGCTCCAATCTGTCTTTTTACGGTAGGAGTAATTGTTTTACCTATTTTAGTACAACCACGTAAACAATCAGGTCAACCCAAGAGGTATATACGCGGTCTTTAATTTATAAAGAGCTTCAAATAAAAATAAAGAAAGACAGTTCAACAAACGCACTGAATTAATAAATTAAGAGATTTCTTTAAAAGAATAAAATCAAAAATATTAGATCCAAATTAATTTGATTGAAGATGAAATTTAGCTTTTTAAAACTCTATTGAAAAAGATAAATGATACATTATTTTCATAATGATATTCTGTGATGGATAATAGAATACATAAATTGATTTTTATTAAACTAAATTCTTACCTAACAAAAATTTGATTAATATAAAATTTTCAGGTCTTAAAGGCCAAGCGCTTGAAATAAAGAAAGAAGATATTCCAAGCATAAAAAAATTTAAGGATGTTATTCCAGATCAATATTTTAAAAGCAATACGATAATTTCTTTGAGGTATCTTTTACAAACAGCTTTAATTCAATCATTAGTAGTTGCAATAGGTTTATCTATTCCATTTACTCCAAACATGATCCCAGTTTGGATCATTTACTCGTTACTGTCAGGTACCACTGCGATGGGATTCTGGGTAATTGCCCATGAATGTGGACATGGAGCATTTTCTAAAAACAAAACTTTGGAGACTATCACGGGCTATTTACTACATTCTTTACTACTAGTTCCTTATTTCTCTTGGCAGCGTTCTCATGCAGTTCATCATCGATTCACAAATAATATAACCAATGGTGAAACTCACGTTCCTTTAGTCATTAAGGGCAATGGTATTACTGAAAAGCTTGGAGGAGAAAAAGAATTACATTTTTCCAATTCCATAGGTAAGAAAAATTATGGGATTCTTCAACTTGTTTTACATCTAATATTTGGCTGGCCTGCTTACTTACTTACAGGTAGTACTGGAGGAGTTAAATATGGAACTTCAAATCATTTCTGGCCAATCAAACCATTTTCCAAGGCATTATGGCCATCAATATGGACTAAGAAAGTTTGGATATCAGATATTGGTGTGGCTTTAACATTATTAAGTGTTTTTTATTTTATTTTTAATTTTGGATTATATCCAGTATTAGCGATGTATATTGGCCCTCTATTAGTAGTTAATAGTTGGTTAGTAGTTTATACATGGCTTCATCATACAGATTCAGATGTGCCCCATTTTTCAAACAAGGATTTTTCATTTATTAGAGGAGCATTCCTTTCTATTGACAGGCCTTACGGTAAAATCCTTAATTTTCTTCATCATAATATTGGTTCGAGCCATGTAGTTCATCATGTCTGTCCTACTATTCCTCATTATCATGCTAAGAAGGCTACCGTCTTAATTAAAAAAGCCTTTAAAAAGGCATATCTTTTTAATCCTGATCCTATTCCTAAAGCACTTTGGAATATTGCTTGCAATTGTGTTGCTGTTAGGTCAGATATCATAGAAGGAAGATATATCTGGCAATCTTCATACAATAAAAGATGATTTAAAACATCATAAATTTTTTTTTAATCACATTAGTTTACGCAAATCTGAAAAGAATATAAAAGAATTAGCATCAACTTATTTTCCATCTTAAAAATATTATTCTAGAAACTAAATTTTTTATGAGTGGTGACAACTTACATGGCAAGCAGCCTATTAAATTTTATTCAGAGAAAATAACTCTTACAAAAGTGGAGTTACTAGAAAGACAGTTGAGTTTAGGAGAAAAGATTTTAGATTTAGATAAAAAGCATAAAGAATGGAGTAGAAAACTCTCAGGTTGATAAATCAGTAAAATAGTCTCTCATAATTAATTGATATTAAATATTATTTAACAAGAAACTTTTTTATAAATTAATGAAAAATTATTTGCCGGCATCCTAATAATATTTTCTTGACAAAAACCATTATTTTTAGCTTCATCACTAACTTCCTCAAGATTTCTAATACCCCAAAGATCATTTTTCATTTTTATTGAATTATCAAAAAAATAATTACTTTGACTTATATGCTTATTACCAATTTTAAATGGCCCATACAATATCAAAAATTGTCCCTCCTTAAGTAATTTTCTTGCACCTTTAAAGAGCTCTATCGTACAATTCCAATGTGCAACATGAATCATATTTATACAAACTATACCTTGTAAAGAATTTGCTAATTTAAGAGGTAATTGCCAAGGAACTTTTTCTACATCAAGATCAAGAGGTTGGGGCATTTTCTTATTTAATTCTTCATACTCAATCCAAGAAATTATACTTTTTCTATGCATTAAATCTGGATCACTTGTTTGCCAAATTATTTCAGGAAAGCGTTTTTGAAAGACTACTGCATGCTCACCACTGCCACTACCAATTTCCAATATTAAACCATTTTTTTTTATAATTCTGGATAATACATCTCCAATAAAATCTCTATTTCTTTGCGTAGCCGAAAAAAAAAGTCTATTATCCAAAATTAAAAGAATTGGGAAATGCAGTAGGAAAATTTATTCTGAGATCTTCTTTACTTTACTTTTCTCAATTTTGGGGTCTTAAAAAACATTATTTTAAGGCTAAAGAATAATATTGAAATTGTCAGTGCAGGCAAGATATAAAGTATTAAATCAGAATTAAATAGAGATGGAATTATTGCAAAAATTAAATGCATGTAATAGGTTGCTAATGACATTAATTTATATATATCTAATTTATTAATAGCAATTATTTGAATACTAAAAACTACTTTTTCTGAAAACTAAAATACTAATTTAAAAGAGTCAGCCTGTATCCCTACTAGCTGACTCTTAATTATATATTAATTTAAATCACTTCTAAATGAGAATTTACTCCAGAAAATAAAAAGCTCTAGATTGCATTTTCTGTGATGAATTTTTATAATATCGCCAAAATTAATACCAAAAATAAGGTATTAACTGATACATATTTGTCGCATATCTGATAAATATCAAGGAAAATTGGTAAATTCTCATATTATTCTTTACATACTTAAATAAATATGTTATATTTGTTTACAAATTAATTTAAAAAAAAATGACTCCTGAAGCAGAACGTTTTAATGGCTGGGCAGCAATGTTAGGCTTTGTTGCAGCAGTTGGTGCCTATGTAACAACTGGTCAAATTATCCCAGGTTGGTTCTAATGAAAAACACTAAAAACAAAATTGTAGAAAAAGAAAAAATAGTTGCTGAAAAGCTCAATGGTAGATTCGCCATGTTGGGTTTTATTGCACTTATTGGGGCTTATCTATCAACAGGTCAAATCATTCCAGGTTTTATCTAAAAAAACTTCAAATTTATTTAAAGAACCGATTTCAAATTAAATTTGGTTCTTTTTTTGTTTTTATTAAGATATTAAATTTTCATATTTGAATATTCTCATATAGTTTATATAAAAAATCAGTATAAAAACTCTATCGCAATAAAAAAAATAGAATTAAAATCATATTATTGAATGGAGGTAAATCACATGATGAACTTAGGATTAGAAATAGTTTTTTGGTTTATTTTACTAATTTACATAGTCGCAAAACTAGTTCAAACTAAGAAAGGTTTTAAACAACAATTTTA
Organism: Prochlorococcus marinus str. MIT 9302; assembly: GCF_000759975.1. Taxonomy (GTDB): domain Bacteria; phylum Cyanobacteriota; class Cyanobacteriia; order PCC-6307; family Cyanobiaceae; genus Prochlorococcus_A; species Prochlorococcus_A marinus_M. The sequence continues at coordinate 281,768 of NZ_JNAM01000011.1, forward strand.
AAAAAGATTCTAATAAAAAAGATCAGAAATTTTATAATGACTTAATTAAATTAAAACAGACTAAATATTAAATTATTCATTTCATTTTTTCTTCTTGTTTAATACAAAAAAAATTTTCTTAGTAAATAATGATATCCTAATCAAGATAACTTGAAGATTTCATGAGAGTAAAGCTTGAACCTGATACTGCATTTATTGGTAAAAAATTTGCATACATATTTCTCGGAGTAATATTTAGTCTTAATGCAATAACGTTTATTTGGTTATTTTTGTTCTCAAAATTAAATTAAATTAAATTAATTTTTTTTATATAGATAGGAAATTAATAGAAATATTTATTAAAAAATTCCTGGTATAATTTGCCCTGTTGATACGTAAGCACCCAATAACGCAACGAAACCAACCATAGCCCATCTTCCATTTACTTTTTCTGCATTTTGTGGGTAACTATCGTAAGATACAGATTCATCAATATATGGTCTTGTTTCTGATGGAAACATATTCTGTCTTCCCCCTGATTCTGTTGTAACTCCTGAATTAGACATTTAAAAAAATATAATTATTAATAAACGTAACATAAATATTAATTTTTGTAAATCAAACGGCCGAAAACACTTAGCGATTGGAGCTTATAGGCCAATATGTGTCATTTTTGTTCAAAGAAATTGAATTTTAAAATTTAAAAAATTAATTTTTTAAATCAATTTGCCTGCAAATTACTAATGTAAGCATTTATACTCACAATAAGTAATTTTACTTAGTAGAATAAAATTGCATTTAGGAAGTGCTTAACTGGTTAAAATCAGAAAATCTGAATTTAACTAGGTCGTCATGAGCTTGCCCGTGGGATACTTGCAAGCTCTTTTAATTATAAATAAAGTAAAAAATAACTAGTTAATCTCCTTAAGTATAAAGTCCTCTGCTCATTAACATTAGATACTGTAGAAATTTTATTTTTTTGCTAAAAAGAAAATATACTACTTAAAGCATATGTCTTTAGATTTTATTCTAATTCCTTTTTGTATTTTTATTATTTTATTTCTTTTAAATAGAGAAAATAGAATCTACAAAAAGAATCAAAAAGCTAAGTAATTCCTAACTTTTACCAGAGTATTCAAGGTCAGGGTCGAACAGCTAAATTGATTAGCTATTAAAAATAGATTGTAAGGCTCTCTATTTTGAGTTACTTGTTAATTATAGAAAGTTTGCAAAAAACCTAGGCTAGACTTTTACTTAAAATTAAGTTGCTCCAATATGATCGTGAATTATTAATTTGCTCTAATTTTTGTTGGCAATGTATGCACTTAGATTGGTTTAATAAAGTTTTGTTTTTCATTAATTTCTTCTTTTTTTAAAGAAGCCAGATTATATCTTTTAGTGCAAGTATTAATTAATTATATTTTTATTTATTTGAATGATAAATAACAAAACATATTCTTCTTTAACTATAAATCTCATATTGGTTTATAAATCATTGATATTTTATAATGCAAGAAAAGATAGTACAAATTAAATAAAATCCTTTTGAAACTTTACACGCAATCACTAATAAAAAAAACCATTAATAAAATAATTACTCCTTGGTATTCAATAGAATTAATAGATAGGTGGTTATTAGGTCAAATAATACCTCCTATGTTATTTGCCATTTCCGCTTTTACTGTGATTTCTCTCTCAGTAGGTGTAATGTTTGATTTGATAAGAAAGATAGTTGAGTATGGATTACCTTTATTAAAAGCTATACAGGCTTTAATTTATAGCCTTCCTAGCTTTTTAGTTTTATCATTTCCAATGGCTGTATTATTGTCCACACTATTATCTTATGGGAAGCTATCAGCTAATTCTGAATTATTAGCTTTAAAGTCATTAGGAATTACAACCTCTCGAATAATAGCTCCAGCGATTGCAGTTTCAATATTCATGACAGGATTAACTTTTTATTTCAATGATAATTTAGTTCCCAATAGTAATAAGCTTGCTGAATTTACATTAAGATCAGGAGTAGGAAGTTCTTTTAATAAAGAAAAAGCTAAAAATAACATTATTTTTTCTAGAAAAGGATCAAGAACAGATCCTGACAATAAACCAACGAAAACAAATACATACCTAACTCATATTTTCTACGCTTCTCGGTTTGAAAACAATACTATGAGGGAAGTTACAGTTTTAGACTTTTCTAGAGTAAATATAAAGCAAATTCTTACTGCAAAAAGTGCTGTCTTTGATAAAGATAATTCTTCTTGGGTATTCACAGATGGAAGTATTGTTTCAACTAACTCTATTGGTCAAACAACAAGTATTAACTTCAAGCAATATTTATATCCTTTCGTTGAAGGGCCATTAGATCTTGCAAAAGTCCCAAAAGATGCGAGCGATATGTCTTTAAAAGAAGCTTTAGAGGCTGAAAAGATTTATAAAAAGATAGGAGATCTTAAGCAGATCAGGAAAATTCAAGTGCGAATTCAAGAAAAATTTACTTTACCTTGTGCGTGTTTAGTTTTTGGACTGATAGGTAGTATATTGGGATCTAAATCTAATTTAAGATCTTCAAAAAGTCAGGGTTTTGGATTGAGTGTAATTCTGATATTAATATATTATGTGATGTCATTTATATGCAGTTCTTTTGGCGTTAAGGGATTACTTCCTCCAATAATTGCAGCTTGGTTTCCAGTAGTATTTTCTATTGGTGGGGGATTTTATTTCTTAAGAAAATCAAGTTAAATATAATCTATTTTAGATAATTTAGACTATTTTTATTTAGTGAAAAAATTAGCAAAATTATTTTTGAATTAAAAAATTCCATACTTTTTTAAATCTTATCAATTCTTTTATAACCATACCAATCAGGATTACTAGTTTCTTTAATTAAATTATTCTCTTTAGTTAATATTATTTCCCAATTACCTATTGATTTTATAAGTTTAGAATCATCACATCCAATTAAAATTTTTAGTGAGGCAATATCGTCTTTATGCTTTTTTTTACAGCCTACAAGCCATTTGGATTTTGCTATATTTTTTGCCTCTAATTTATCAGAAGCCACAACCAAACCAAATTCATGTTTTTCTTGCATAGAATTTGGATTATAGCCTCCAATATTGACAAACCATAAATTCTTTTTGGAAGTATTTTCATTAAAATTTTTGTTATTTTTTAATTGCTTATTTTCAATATTTTTTAGATTTATCTTATATCCATCTACGTAATTTATTTTTTTATAGCTATCAACATGTAACCCCTCTAAGATTCCAAACCAATCTCTTCTTAGTTCATCAAATGTATCCTCAATTCTTGATCCCACGACCCATCTAACATCATGTAATTCAACATTAGCCATTTTTGCTCTTCCTCCAAGAACAACCAAAAAAAGATATTTTTTACTAATTGTTCTCACTATTTAAAAATAATATTTCTTGCTTTTAATCTCAAATATTTTATTAGAAAACATAAGGAGATTTTAGGATTAATAACAGCCTTAATATTGATCTTGCAAGTAATTATTAATAAAATCAAAACAATCTTTAACTAAACCAGCCTTTTTTCTTGGTTTTAACTTCTTGAGAAGTGTTAATTTTAGGCGATTCGTCTTTTTTCCCTTTGATAATCATTAAAGGGACTATGGCCCATAGAGCTAAAAATAATATCCAAAATAAATAGATGTTCATTGTTTCTTATGTATATAATTTTATATTAAAAACAATTAAATAATATTTGTGAGTTTCTTTTTAAAGTTCAGATATAAATGTATAATTGGAAATTTTTTATAAAAAAGGATATTTAAAGAATTTCCATTTTTCAAAAATATAAAATTCAAGATTATGATAAGTTGAAATTAAAAAATTTATTAAATGACAATTTAAAAGAATTACACTCTACAAAACAACTGCTTTGAGAAAGATGATGTGGAGTTTTCTACCATAATGACATCATCCGAACTTATTCGTGAATCTATATAATTAAATGAGTTAAAATTCTAAATTTCTTTAGGAAAAGTTCAAATGAATAAAAAATTGTGATTTATTTCATAAGTCAGATAAACTTCATTACTGGGTTAAATACATAATTCATACAAATTGGAATATTCTTTCAAAGCATAATAAATATTTTTGCTGTGAGGCAAGGAATTAATAATGATAAATTATCTACCCAACAAAATTGCAAAACCTAATAAAAAATTATTATCTAAGAATTTTATAAATTTGTATTAAATAAGATATTGACAATTGATGATGATTTTCAAACATGATTTATGAAATTTACCAACAAAAATAACTTTCTTTTTTTATTTTAATTTATCTTTTTAATGAACTTATTTGTATGAGAATTTTGTCTTATTTTGCTAAACCCAACTTTATTATCTATGACGAATGGTTTGATAATGATTTAGAAAATGAGAAATTTGATGTAATAAATAAAAAAATAAAAACTATTTCAAATATACATGAATTTTTTTATGAGAAGTCCAACTTCAAAGTTGGCGGCTCAGAAAATAACTTTCAATTCGATATCAAAGTAAATGAAAGAAAACTATTTAATAATAATTATCTTGGAAATACTTCAGAAAAATTAATTCCAAAATCAAATAAAAAATTTAGATTATTTGAAAAACTTTCTGAAAGCAAACTTAAATTTAATATCACAAAAAAATTAATTTATTCTTTATCAATTTTTAGCTTTACTTTTATTTTTGGATTTCTAATATTTTTTTCGCAATCTAAAAAAAATGAATCAAACATATCAAATAGATTTTCCACTCTAGAAAGAGAATTTTAATTTTCTAAAAGAGATCATTAATTTCCTTTTTTATCGATTTATATTCTGAATTGATATCATTTATAAATTTATCTACCTCAATTTTAATATCTTTATATTCATTTATTTTTTCTTTGCTTTTCTCATAAAAAATTGATTTAAATGTTCCTGGTTTTGCCTCCTCAATCCAATATCCTGCTAAACAATAAATTTGATTTGGCACAAACGTAACAATAAATATTTTTTTAGAATTTTTATATTGATCAATTATCTTATTAGCTAAAGCCCCTTTTGTTTTATTAGTACCTAATAAAGTAATATCTCTTGCAAAAGGCTTAAACTTCTTTGATAAATTTTTACTTTTTTCTACTGAATTTCTAGAAATTGTTTTTTCAAGAGAATAACAATAATCGAAAAAATTAGTGTTTTCTTTTTTTGAAGGATAAATAGTTATTAAGGAAATAAAAAGTAAAAAAGAAGTTAAAAGTAATTTCTTAAACATTTTTAATTTAAGTTAAATTAATTATTGCATAAAAATAAAAAGAAAATTTATAAATTACTATATATTCCCTATAGAAGATTCTCATTAATTAAAAAGAATAATATGAATTTAGCTAATTATTTTTGAAACAATTTCAAAAGTATTTCTGACTAATTTAGTATTTATCTTTGAAATGAAATTTTTTCTTATAATAAAATCATGAAAAATTCATTTTTTAAAAATAAAAGTATCAAATCTTTTTTAGATTTTTTTTCAAGAGTATCAATTTCAGCAATATTTATCTCAGCTATACCAGGCAAAATAAATGGTTTCGAAAGAACAGTTGAATATATTTCTTCAAAGGGTATTCCTGATCCAGTTTCATCTATTCTTCTAGTTGGTGCGATTATATGTCTTATCTTGGGTTCGGGATTTTTTATATTTGGAGAAAATCAAAAAATCGGTTCAGTTTTTTTGTTACTCTTTCTTATTCCAACAACAATAATTTTTCATGTTTTCCCTTTCCATCAAAGAGCTGTATTTATGAATCTCGCATTGATAGGTGGATTAATTATTACTGCAGTAAGAGAACCAATATAAGTAACTTAACTCTATAAACCTAAATATTTTTTTACTTTTTATATCTTAACTCTGGGAAGCAATTAGCAATATTAATTAATTCATAAACCTCAGTACTATCATATTTTTTATTAGGAACTCCGCTACCTACTTCTATTCCAATAGCTTTCATTTTCTTTAAGATTAATTTTTGTCTTTCACTACTAGACATAGACTTAAATCTTTTTATTCGTGCTTCTTTATTCACTAGATCTTTATTTGATTAAATTTTTATGTGAAAAAAATATCATTTAACGATTCATTATATAAGTAAGGAAACCAGTAAATGTAAGTAATTTAAATCCTATAAAAAAAGGCAAATATTTTTTTACCTTTTTGCCAGCGGGTAATAATTTGTTTAATGAATTCACTATTGTTTGCATCACAATTTTGATAATTTTGAACATCCTAGCTAATTTTTTTTAAAACTATCACATTTACTATTTGTACTTTTGAAATAGTAGATCTACACTTGGAGTGATACCTCTCCTATTTTTTATGAATGATAAAGAAACAATAATTTCATTATTAAATGATTTTGCTGATCCAAAAAAAATGGCTTCATTTTTTGTTAAGAATGCAACTTCAGATTTTCTATTCATAAGACCAAGTGGCAATCCTATAAATGCAGAAGGATTTGAAAAAATGATTTCTGGTGATGTAGTTCAAGAAAAAGCAGAAATAACCAAAATTCACCGATTAGAATTTTTAAGTGAAAATATAGTAATGTGCATTTTTACATTAGGTTCAAAATTTACTTATAAAGGAGAGCCTAACGATGACTTGCCAACAGTTACTTCTATTTTTAAAAAAGTGGATAATATTTGGAAAATCTATTGGATGCAAAGATCTACAGGAAATTCAGATTTATCTTTATGGGATTAGCAAAGTTAATAGCCCTATTAGTGGTCATACTACTTGTAGGTAGCTCTTTTATTGGTTTAATTATCTATTTTATAAAATAAAATACATAAAAAATAATGAATTCCTTGTATTTATTTCTTTTCTTCAGAAAAAATAATTAGTTTTTTTAAGTAATTTGATTTTCAGGTAAAAATATAAACTTTAGAAAGACTAACACCTATATCTAAAGCTAATAAAGCAATTAGTAACTTTCTCATTTTTTATAACTCTCAACTATTTTTTTGTAAAGTTCTTCAGAAATAGGTTGCATTGCGCATGGAAATTCTGATTATAAATTAGTTATTTTTAGATTAGTTTCTCGTTACGAAATATACGAATATATATTTTTATAAATAGGCAAAAAATATCATGATAATAAGTTTTTCTTATAAGTTAATCAATACTTAGTAAAAAAAATTTCAATAAATTCATAAATTTTTTTAAAAAGAATTTTATGAGTAATAAAATTACATAGCTTTTTTAAGCTTAATTTCTATTCTAATCAATAAAACAACAACACCTATATATTAATTTAGAAAAAAGTCTAAGGGTATTAATAAGAGAAATCTCTAAGTTACTTAATAGAAATAATTTTGATGTGACAATTTTTAAAGACCGCTAATATTAAATTACTTATTAGATAGATTTATTGAGAATGCATTGATTATCTTTTTCTCTTTTCCAAAAGTCCTTATTTATGAGATTCCTTTTTTGGTAATCTAAAGCATTTAATCTCTTGTCAAGTATGGTAAAAGGAGAATTAATAAATTGCATATCACCTCTTAAATAAATGTTTATTAGATATCTAAAAAGAAATTAAAAAACTTATTTCAAATAACTAGATCCTCTATAAGTAAGCTTTATTGCCTTTTCTTCTTCTTTTCTACAATATACGAATGACTTTCCATTGAAATACATGTTTACCATGATGCAGCTCCTGAATTTGCTCAAGTCCCCGTCCTATGGCTTAAGTCTTACTGCGGTCTATCAAATGGTAGATCGGACGATTTTTGTAGAATTAACTACATTTTATTTATAAAGTATTTATACTCAGCTGTCAACTTTTAAATGAAACTAAACTTCAATTTAAACTTGGATTCTTCTCTAATAAGCTCCATAAAAAGAATAAAGAACATATCACTAAGAGTAACTTCTATATAATCAAATAAATGCTAGAACGACAAAAATAGGGCAATGTAGAAATCCTACTTTTCCAATATAAATTTCAATTGAGTCTCTTTACTGAGAATATCAAAACTTCTCTTAAATAATTTCTAAAATTTAATTATTTTTTTCAAAATTAAACCTTCTTTATTGAACAACAATCTTATTCCAAGAATGAATGCATCAATGAGAAAATACTGCATCTTTTGATATGAATAAAGTCTCATAACATATGTATACAATAAATAACACCAAATATATTCTTAGAAATTCTTGTTCTAATTAACCTATAAAGGCTTTATCAGAATCAAGAATAGTAACTATTGATCTAGCCACCTTGCGGTACCATTTTTCTTTTGCTAAAAAATTAAAGCGGGCTAAAGTCCAATACTCCACGAGGATTTAGTCCGCAACCTAAACCCTTAAGGTGCAAATCTTTCTAAATCAATATCAATCTATGTTTTTTTTGTTATGAATATCTTGATTGCTTAATTAATTTATTTTATATATTGCTATTACAAAATTTATGAGGTTATTTAGATTAGTTACTAAATCCTCGTGAAGAAAGCTTTAGCTAACTTTTTTTACTGGCTACTAATAAGATCAGCCGAATCACATTACGGCGGATCATTTGTATCAGTAGAAGTTACATTTAATTAAATCAAAAGTTTTTTCGTAATTTTAAAAAGTTGTTTATTTGAAGGTTTTAAGATTTAAATTCATAGCTTACTAAACATTGAATAACTTATTTAATTTAAGTTAGTTAATTATCTCTATTGCAAATAAATGTGAGGTTGTTACTGTAGCACTTAAAGAGGATAGTTAATTTCTTAAACTGATGCAATTTAATCATTTTAATTACAACCAAGATGATGGCCTCATGTCAATAGAGGATTTAAGGGCTTTACGTCTTCAAAAACAGAAAATTGAAAGTAATAAAAAAGCCAGAAAATATATCCTAGAGATAAATCAAAGATATAGAAAAATGAGTACCCACAAAAGTAATGACTTTTTTAGGAAAATGAACCCTTTTAAAAAGGCCGCTTAAATTTTGAATCTTAATTTTGTTAATTTTTTTAAATTTGCATCTTTCAGAGTAAAATTTTAATGGTGTTTCTTTGGAAGAGTTTCACCAAGAGGGGTCAATTTTTGGCCCCTTCTTCCCTAAGATATTTTTTAATTGAAAGTAAAAGTGATGAAAAATCTTTTTATTTCAAGGTAGTTATTCCCACTTTATACAAAACCTATATTTTTATCTAAATAGCTGATATAAAAAAAGAAAAGTTTTGGCTAATTAGCCATATTCCTAAATTTAAAAACTTGTTTTTCAAAAATCATAAAATCTCATTAACTTTTTTTAATGACTTGCCCTACTAGTTGGTAATTCTACTAAAAGATCAAACTAAGCTTTTATGTGTCAATATTTGTGCAGAACATTATTAAGGAATAGCTATCTCTCTTAATAAATGTTGGAGATAAGAAATCAAGAATACAAAATTCGAGTATTTTCTAAAAAAGAATTTGAACTAGTAAAAATGCAAGAGCGGCAAAAGTAGTAATAAAATTAATCTTTGGTAAATTTTGATGCTGAATATTTAATTTATGCAGCTAATATATATTCATTAAATTAATTAATAAATGAATTCTGGATTCTCAAAAGTATCAAATTTAAAAGTTAACAGAGCTTCTAAAATAGCTATTACTCTCACATCATCAACTTTCTTCCTCTACGCACTGGGTCAAGCACCAATTTTTAAAAATATTATTGCAGGTGCCTTCTCTTGTTCTAGCTAAATAATATGCTGATTTATAAAAGAAGCTAAAAAGCCAAGATAGACAGTGATCAACAGTTTATCTAAACTTATAGGGATAAACGCTTTTTTTTAATGTTTAATAGTTTTATTGCTGAAAAGATAATCACTCTTATCAGCTGATGAATATCTCCCCACATCTATTAATTGATGCTGTGATACTAAGCACTGCCCTTACAATAACTTTAGTATTAAGAGCTAAAGGTAATAATTCTAGAAAAGAAAAAGGAAGTAAATGATTACTAAAAAAAGAAGAGCAAGAATTTAGAAAAAACAAATTATTTAAATTTTGGGATTTTCTTATTTATTGAAGTTCTATTTCAATTGGAGTTTTCTAAGTTTATTTATATTCCTCTTATATCTTTATTAATAAATAACGCACATGTATGGCATAGCAATTAACTATGTGATTCCTACTCTTTTATTGCTTAGTGGGTTTGCATACATTACTTTTAAAATGAAACGCTAATTTAATTTTTATGTCCTATAAAATGAAAGATTTCCTGGATAAATTTTTTGATTTATGTAGAGAATATCAACAAGACATTCCACCTCAAAAGATGGCTGAAGTTTTAAGAGAATACGCAGATAGAATAGATGGATAAAAAATACTGCCTGATCTGATACTAGGAATAAAATAGTTAACTTCGAATATCTAGATAATATTGGATTAATTGCAAATCAAAACTGAAATCTTTTGAATATGCAGACACTGATTCAGAAGAATGGGGAATTATCAAATCAACAACAGCCTCAGAATAAAAGTTCTATATTAATAAATACTTAATAGCAAAGGATGCTATCTGCTTTGATTGACTCATCAACTAGTACATCGAGCATTGCAAACTCTGCTTTATATCCTTCTAATAGACTCTCATCATATCCTCTTGATTTAGCTGATAGTCCTGAGACATATATGGTAACGTTTGAATTCTTTAAATTTTCAAGATGTTCATATAAATCTCCAGTACCTTGACCAACTATTTCCCCAGCTTTTTTGCAATTTAATGCTTCTACTCCGTCTCCCGCCAGAAAAAGAGTTACTTTATGATCGTTTTTTTCTGCTGTAAGGGCAACTAATAAACCTAAAGTTAATTTGTTTTTGCATTCCAAACCACTAAAAATATGAACTAGTACTGTATTGTCAGTAATGATAGACATTTAATTCTCCCTAAAATTTATTTATTTAATCTTAAAAAAATCTATTTTCATTAGCTGCATTTTTTTTGAAACGCTTAACACTGACTCATAAATTACAAAATTTAAAAAATATTTAAAAAATTAGATCCTTTAGAAGAGAGGGTTATTTATATTGAAGTTAAAGGAGCTGATAATGGCTTTAATTCCAAGGAAAGAGAATCCTTCGATAAAGATGCATCATTAAATTGGCCGGAATTTATTAATGAAAGAATTCAATTAATAAAATTCTTGCGAAGGATTTTTATCAGTTTATGCGTTAATAAGTTAAACACATTAAATACTTTTTATGAAAAAATTTTCATTGTTAATTTTATTACTAACCTTTTTTATTGCATTACCTTCTTATTCCAAGCCAACCAATGAGAAGAATAACTTTATGAAGATGCGCAGGCGTTTTGAAAAGATTGATAAAAATAGTGATGGACTTATTTCTAAAGAGGAAATGATGGAAGCTCACCAAGATCGCATAGATAAACTATTTTTGAAATTTGATAAGAATGGTGATAATAAATTATCAAAAAAAGAATTAGCCGCAGTAAGGCAAGAAATGAAAAAAAAGATAAAAAAAGTAAGGAATGAAGGGGAGTAAAGAATGTCTAAGGACCTCAGTTCCTATATGCTTAAAACGGCCGAGGGTGATAAGGATTCTTTCCGATTCATTGCAAATGCTTTGGGATACAAAATGCATGCAACAGCAATTAAAATATTGGGCTCATCGCATATTGCTGATGCGGATGATGTCGTACAAATTTCTTTAATTAAAGTTTGGCAATCAGCTCCTCGCTGGAAAAACAAAGGAAGTATCGAAGGATATATTTACAAAATAGTTTTTTCGTCTTGTATGGATTTTATTAGAAAATATAAAATTACTGACGAATTTAAAGATAATTATTCCAACCTAGAAATTACAAAAAACGACAATTACAGGACATATGAATTAAGAAAAATGCTCTTAAAAAATATTCAAAAACTTCCTAAAGATCAGAAAGAAGCTATTTTGCTACATTATTTTTCTGGATACAAACAAAAGGAAGTTTCTAATCTTATAAAAAAAAGCAACAAGGCAACTGAAAGCCTTATTATTCGTGCTCGCAAAAAGTTAAAAACTATTTTGCCAAAGGATATTCTGGAGGAATTATTGCATGTCTAAATTAAAAAAGGAACGTCTTAATCAAATGATTGAGAATGCACTTTCTTATAAACAAGAAGTAAAAACAATTAAATCGAATTGTTTTCATGGCAGGCTTAAAGGCTTAATTATTAAACCAAAAGTTTATGGATTAACTTTTGCCTTATTGATTATTTCTTGCGTTTTTATTCCTCAAATAGTGATATCAAGAAATTTTTTGGATATTAATGAAATTAATGATTATGTGACTTATGTAATTATTGAGGATTTGTAGACTAAATTTTATAAGTCAGGTTTTGATTGGGGATCTCCATCAAAACATTCAAATAACGAAAAATAAAAAAGGGGCTTAATAAGCCCCAAAAAAACTCAAAAAGAAATTTTTTAGAAGATACCTGGCACAATTTGACCAGTAAAATAGTATGCTCCAACTAGAGCAAATATTCCAAGCATTGCAGCTTTACCGTTAAGCTTTTCAGCTTTTTCAGTCATGAATTTTTTAGCGAATTCCATAATAAGTAAATTGGATTTAATATCTATAAATTATTCATTGGAATTTTCAAATGATGTAGTATTTTCTACCAAATTGGTATCTTTAAAAGATAAATCGTTAATGGATTTTTACTAATTTAGAAGATATTTGATTTCAATTTGGATCTGATTAATGTAAATCTATTAATGACATTGATGTCTTAATTAGTAATGAAAAAAGGGAACTTCTTCTACTTGTTCTGGCCTATAGTCGCATATACCAAATTGCATACACTCCAGTTTTTCATCACTTAACTTCTTTTCTGACGAAATGGCATCCCAAAAAGGTGTAAAAGCATTCTTTATCATATGTTTATAAGTATTTCCGCAAGACATATAATTAACCTCCTTTATTGAAATTATTAACCCACTACTGCTCATTTATGCAATAGGGATTACTATGTGAGTTAACGCAAAAAAATGTTTTTGCGTAGATGAGCTCTCATACCTTGTTGATAAAAATTTTGTGTCATAAAAACGCCCAAATAAATTAATTAAACATTCAATATAAGAAGCTCTAATCCTAGGTTGGTGATTTGAGTAACCTCTTTGGGCTAATAATTATTTAGTATCTCTTACATAGAAAAATCAAGAGGGTAATACCTAAAAAATAAGAGGGCATTTTTTCTCCCTCTTCAAGCCATATACTCCTCAATGTCTACAAAGTCGATGAAGTACTTTTGACTCCTGAATAATGACTAATCCAATTGAATAGGTTAAAGATAGTCGTGACAACCACAATGCATTTATACTCGGGTAATAATACTCTATTAATTTCAAGTCAAAAGGAGGATAATTAAGAAGTAGAGATAAAGGAGGTTTTATGAAACTCACTACTCCGTTCACAGCTCTCAGAAATGCAACTTCAGACATGTGGAGTATGCATGATTTTAATTATCAATTACCCAAAAAAGAATTAAAAAAATATTGGGATCAAGAATGCATAGCGCATCCTACTAATAGTCATTGCAAAATTTATTGTGATTAATATTCGATCTATTTTAAGTATTCTTTCCCTTGATTTTCATATTTAATCCGTACTAAAGCTCAGTTATTAAAAAAGGAGGAAAAGTAAATGAGTAATTTAAGTTTAGAGATTATTTTTTGGACAATCTTAATTGTATATCTTGGATTAAGGTTTAATCAAACTTGGAATGGCTATAAACAACAATATTAATAGGAGGGCAAAATGAAATTAAAAACGCAATTCACTGTTCCTAACAAAGATTTGAGAGATCTTGATTACTTAAGGAAAATGCAAACTTTAGAAAAAACTCTAAAACAAAGTTGTATAGATAATCCATCTTAGGAAGATTGTTTAGTTTGTTGCAACTAAGTATCAATAAATAATTATTTTCTGCAAATAAATTCTTGTCGTATTTGTTAATCCACTAGCAGAGAGGTTGAATTATGAAATTAAAATTCTGCCCAATAACTATTTTCAGAGAAACTCCCAAAGTAACTTTTTTTGATGCAGGCATAGAGTTAACTAATAGTTGTGATGTAGTTATGCATTCAGAAGAGGCTATATCCCCTCCAGATGAATTTGAGTATGAACAGTACTATGTGCACAATCATCAAATTGATCACAATTTAGTTATTACTGGTGAGCGGAAATTTATTTTGATAAATCCAACTTGGGACGAGCCACATCATGTGATTTATCTAAAAAGATCTATGGGAGCACTTGAAATTCCTATTGGAACTTATCACAGGTCAATCTCTGGAAATGAAGGGAGCATTGTTTTAAATCAACCTATCAGAGATAAATTTTTTGATCCAAAAAAAGAATTTATTCCTCAAAAACTAAACAAATTAAGCCTTATTAAGGCTAGAAAAAGTCCTCCCGTTTATTGGATTTGGGAAAATGATCAAATCAAAAGATTAATGTTTAATCCTTTAGTTAAAAAAACTGCTAATTCAAATTGATATTAAAACTCAAACTCACTTCACACTTAATTTAAAGAGGACCTTAATTATGAAAAAAAGAGTTATTGTTCTTGATACAAATGTTTTATTACATGATCCCGAGTCACCTCTGCATTTTGCCAATGAAAATATTGTAATTCCAATTCAGGTAGTTGAAGAGGTTGATAGATTCAAAAGGGATCCTGGCGAGAAGGGACGTAATGCTAGAAGAGTTTCAAGATTATTAGATAGTCTCCGAGAAAAAGGTAATCTATCATCGGGCGTAAAAATTAATAATAAATCTGAGGGGACAATCAAAGTTGCATTTTGCAGAAAAGAGACTACTGATAGATTACCCTCAGAGCTTAGTGACAGTAGTGGAGATAATAAGATTTTAGCTGTCGCTCTTGAAGAAAAAAATACCAAAATCTTATCAGACTTTCCTGAAGTCGTAATTATTTCAAAAGATACAAATTTAAGAATCAAAGCGGATGCTGTTGGTCTTAAAGCTGAAGATTATAATAAAGACAAGGTTTCTTTAGATAATTTAGATAAGGGTTTCAGGGAAATCAGTTCAAATTCAGATGAGATAAATAAGGTTCAAAAAGATGGGTTTATTTATTTAAAAGATATTAAATCAAAATTTGAACCATCTTTAGTGAGTAATGAGGGTGTAATCTTGCGAGATAATTTAAAAGAGAATCATACTTACTTAACAAGATATGATCGATCTGAGAAAAAGTTAGTAGGTCTAAATTTTTTAAGAAGATCAAATTTAGGCAAAGTAAAACCTAAGAATCTTGAACAAAGTTTTGCTTTAGATTTACTCCTAGATCCAAAAGTTCAATTAGTAAGTCTTGTAGGAAAAGCTGGGACAGGTAAAACTTTACTTGCTTTGGCAGTAGGATTACATCAAGTTGCAGACGAAAATTTATACGAAAGATTATTAGTATCTAGACCACCAATAACTTTGGGCAAAGAATTAGGCTATCTCCCAGGTAGTCTTGATGAAAAATTAGCTCCTTGGATGAAGCCAATAATTGATAATTTAGATTATTTAACAAGTCCAAATTCAAATAAAAATGGAGCAAGAGTTAATCAAAAAGAAAGAGATATTAACTCTAAAAATTCATGGGAAGACTTAAGAGGCATGGGTCTCTTGGAAGTAGAGGCAATAAACTACATTAGAGGAAGATCAATCCCACATCAATTTATTCTTATTGATGAAGCCCAAAATTTAACCCCTTTAGAAGTAAAAACTATCGTTACGAGAGCTGGAGAAGGAACAAAAATTGTTTTTACAGGAGATCCAAATCAAATAGATCATCCATATCTTGATTCTGATAGTAACGGATTGACTTGGTTAGCTAAAAAATTGCATGGTCAAACAATAATTGGACACATAACTTTATCTCAAGGAGAAAGAAGTGATTTAGCAGAATTAGCGGCTGATCTTTTATAGAAAAATGCTTAAAATATTTATACAGAAAATAAAAAAAAATGGAGAACAATATGAATGACAAGATTAAATGTGATTTTGAACAAGAAAGAAGTAACGAGGTTGAATTAGTTGCTAGTAATTTAGAAGCAATTTTAAAATCTAGTACTTATAAACTTGCTCACGAAGATATTGACTTATTGAATACTGATAAAATGAGAGGTGTGAGGATGCTCCTTGAGATTACAAAGCCTGAGCAGGTTATTGAAAAAGAAAATATAATTTCAACTGTTATTGTATTTGGAGGAGTACACATATCAGAAGAGATTACATCCAAAAGAAGACTAGATGATGCAGAAAAACTTCTTTCAATTAATCCTAAATCTAAATCTTCAAAGATAAATATTGAGAGATTAAAAAATTTGCACTCTCTCTCACATTATTATTCTGAAGCAAGAGAATTATCAAAATTAATCTCGCTGGATAGCAAAACAAAAAATCCTCATTCTCATGTAATAGTTACTGGCGGTGGACCAGGGATTATGGAGGCAGCTAATAGAGGAGCGTTTGATGCTGGATGTAAATCCATTGGATTAAATATAAGCCTGCCCAATGAGCAACACCCAAATTCTTTTATTACTCCAGGATTATGCTTTAAATTTAATTATTTTGCAATGAGGAAATTTCATTTTGTTATGAGATCTGCTGCTGCAGTTTTTTTTCCTGGAGGATTTGGAACTTTAGATGAATTATTTGAATTATTAACATTAAGACAGACTGGGATGAAGAAGAATATTCCAATAATTTTATTTGGCAGAAGCTACTGGGAAAAGGTAATTAATTTTCAATTCCTTTCTGATATGGGTTTGATTGGAGAGAATGATTTGTCTATTTTTCAATACGCTGATACAGCAAATGATGCTTGGAACTTAATAAAGAATTTTAAGTATATTAATTAAAAAAAAATTTACCTATAGCTATCTGTTTCTATATTTTTCTAAACTTTCTTCGGCTTATTATTGTCGATAAACCGAATCAAATACTTTGGATTTTGACTGGCTGATTAAAGTAAATCCGACTAAATATTACTAGGATCTAAAAGTTTCGAGATTTTTTAACGAAACATTAACCACAATATTTTAAGTTATTAAATTAAAAAAGTAGCTCTAAAAAATTACTTTTTTTTCGAAATTGTAAGAAGAATTAGAATCTTACTCTTAATCCAATTGTTGCATTAGTAAAGTTGCCATCTGTTATGGTAATTGATCCGTTGTTTAATGTATCAAATGTAAGTTCTGGGACTATTGATGTATTAGCTTTAAAGAAAACTTCTAATTTCTCGGATGTCTTATAACTTAAACCATAGCTCAATCCATAAGAGAAACCTGATTCAGAGACTCCATCAATATCAACAGTTGTGCTACCTATTGAAGCTCCAATAAATGGACTCCATTGTTTATCTTCACGGAAATCATAATAAACTGAACCCATGACTGAATCAATTGTCGTATTGGTTTCAATATTAAATCCAAGCCATGAAGTTCCATCAGATTGTGCCCTGATCCAATTACCCTCAACGCGAGCTGTACCAAAATCATAACCAAGTCCTAAATCAAGTCCTACACCTGGGTCAAACTTAATATCTGAATTTACATTTTGTATATCAATATCTCCAACTTTACTTCCTCCAATACTGCCTGTGAAGTAAGCTCCTTTTGTTGAATACTCATTTGCAATTAAAGGACCGCTAAGTAAAGATAAACCTGCAAAGGTAGTTGATAAAAAATGAGATATTCTTCTCATAAAAATAAAGTTAATTTTAATATTTTATACAGTCTATTGTTTAAAAAATCCATAAATGTAGGCAACTAAATATAATTTTTCCACAGCACTCTTCAGCTTCCTAAAAAGATAATTTGATGGATAATGAATTTATATTAAAGAATTTACCCAAACTTTACTCAAACCCTATATTTTTGCCGAGTTCACTTGATATTAATAAAAAAGTTTTGGCTAATGCAAAGAAATCCGTTTAGTTTTTACTGGGACCTCAAGGAATCGTAATTTTTTATTCACACTTTTAGACTATTAATTAATCAAAGATTTATCTTTTCTTATTAAAGAATGAATATTTAGTTCTTGTTAGAAAAAATCTTTACCCTCATCATTTCTCTAATTGGTTAGAAAAATTTCACGTAACATTTATTTGGAATATAAATTCTTAAAATAGTTTAATAAAAACCCAGTTTTCTCATAAATATGAATTTTTTTTCTTCTTAATTCAATACCATAAGGATTAGTAAATATAGACAATAAGATTCTTAGAAATCTAAGTAAATTATTTTTGGTTTCTGACTTAATATTAATTGGCTTGTTAAGTTGGGCAAAACAATCCTGATTAATAATTTTATTTACCAGTAAGTCCTTTAAAACTTTTTTTCTTACTTCAAGAGAAAGGCTACTTAAAAGTACTTGCAAGCCTTTCAATGAAGATAAATCTCCTTTAATTATTTCTCTTATGATGCTTTGAAATAATATCTCCCACTTATAAGGTTCTTTCTCAAAAAGATATAAAGCTGCACTATCTTTATTAGCAATTAATAACCTATTCCTTTCATCCAAATCATTTTGGTCTGATTGCCAATAAGAATATAAAGGTGACAGCTTTTTAAGCTTAGATAAATCTACCAAAACTTAAATAATAATTTGATTGATATTATAAGTAAATAAAGAAACATAATCATCAACGCCATTATCATTAATACTTAAATGAAAGATTCAGAATTCAAGTTCTTATAAATTGGGTATTTCTTTCAGGTAGTAAAAATTATTTTACTTAGTAAAAATAGTTATATAAAAATCTAATCTTTCTAAAACCTTATGTCTTTTGTAATTATTTTTGGAACTAGTAATTGGGTCCCTACAGATTACCTTATATATCTTGTTTTAATTATGGGGGGACTACTAACAGCTGGCGTAGCTATGTCTGTTTTTTCATTTTACGAAGATCACTATTGGGGAGATGAGAATTTCAGAAATCAACTTAGATTTCATCCTTTAAATAGGAATTTATCAAATAAAATACAAGGAAAATTATAAAGAAGGTCGTTTCATAATGAAGATGAGGTTAAAGGATTTATGGAAGATTTGTCTCCTGAACTTTTAGTTACTGATACTGTCTCAGGGAATATTGTTTCTAAGGTTGGGTATCATGATTAATAGTGGATCTAAGTTTAAGAGGAAATTAGCTCCTTTTTTTTTATCTTGCTATATAAATACTAAGAGATGATTCAACTTCCTCTGCTTTAATATAGAATTTTGGAATTAACTGAGCTAATCAAAGATTACGTAGCCACAGAATTATTATCAGGCATTGAACTTGACTTTCTTGAAGGAGAGTTATGGGAAACCACTCAACACATTGCAGAAATAAGCACAGTTTTTAAAGCCCCAAAAAATATATGCGAGAAATTAGCCCTAGATGAAAAATCTTGTTGGCAATTATGTTGTGCAGCTGTACTTGACTGCTCAAGACCATTAAAAAACGGACAAAAAAGAGTTGAAGATTTTAAACAATTAATTAATCAATATAAAATTAGCTACATATAAAAAAGAAAAGAATCTAATGAAACATTTACTTATTGCATCAATCCTTTTTTTTATATCTTTTGGAGCATTTGCTGATGAAAGGCAAAGAGAAATTGAGTATGAAGCTATAAATCTTGTAATTAAAAAATATGGAAAAGGCTTAGAAAACAGATTAAAAGGAACTGGAGTAAATCCCAGTTATCGAAGTTGGTATGAGAATGATTGTTTTGTAAGTATTGCGGCTGGTACATACCAAGAAAAAACTTGGTCGGCAATGCAGTGGTTTAGCGTTAATGTCTGTTCTGATTCTGCTGAAATAATGGAAAGTGAATGAAGGAAATAAAACGCTTACTATTTGCAAATATATAAATTTAATTTAGATTATTTTCAAATTCAGGTCTAATTTTCATAAGTTTTGAAATTTCACATTCAAGTTCCTCTTCGGAATTAAATCCTAAAACATCGAAGGACTCTAAACCTAATGAAGTTTCTTTTTTTAGAGTTATTTCCATTTTTTATAAATTAATAACTTAATACTAGATTTTTTTGATTTAAAACAAATACTTAGTTTTAGATTCAACACTCTTAAAACTTTTAACTAATTAAAAGTGAATCTAAAATGAGAATCAATTAGCTCCTTTTTTATTAAATGAATCTTTATTAAACATTTAACTATTTTCACAATCAGTATTTTTGCTCTAGGAAATTCAAATGATTTCATCTAAGTTATTTAAACTGATTGAGGTTTAACTTCATGAGTACTTATAAAACGAAATACTTTAAAAAAACAAAAAAGATTAACAACACTTTATGGTTGGACAAATTAATTAATCAACTTGAAAGACAAGCAAAGGGAGTTTGACCATGAATACTTTCAGAAATAAACAATTCAAAAATCAATTGGATCCCAAGTATGCCTTTTATGATTGCCTTAGAACCTGTGAAATAAAGAGTTCTTCTGAAAAATTATTAGAAGAATGTGTAGGGAGTTGTGATTTAGGATCTCCATCAAAACATTCAAATAATGAAAAATAAGAAAGGGGCTTGATAAGCCCCATAAAAATACAAAAGAAATTTTTCAGAAGATACTCTGGTACAATTTGACCAGTAAAATAGTATTCTCCAACTAGAGAAAATATTCCAAGCATTGCAGCTTTACTGTTAAGCTCTTCAGCTTTTTCAGACATGAATTTTTTAGCGAATTCCATTAATGAGTAAATTGGATTTAATATCTATAAATTATTCATTGAAATTTTCATATGATCTAATTTTTTCTAACAATTTTAAATCTGCTAAAAAATTAATTTATCAAGTCATTTGATATGTCTAAGTATTATTACTTATGTGTTGAGTTGCATACCTATTCTTAATTAACTCTAGACAAGGTTTATAAGTTAAGTATGGATAAAGAACATTTAATTGATTTGATATCTGATAGTATGATTTTTGAGATTAAGGATCTCGAATCATATGAGAACAAATTCAACGCAAAAAGTTATTTAAATAACCGAAATTTAAATCAGTTGAGAATAATTTCTAAAGAATATATTTTGTAGTTCATGTTATTATTGTTAAATCTCAGGTTGAGATAAGGAACAGCAATATTGACCAAGCTAAAGAACTTATGAAAAAGAGTACCACCTGCAAGAGTCAAATACTTTCAAGTAATAAAGTTGTTTGATCTATCCAATATAAAAAGTTTAAGATTTAACTTACTTATTAAGCCTGTGTATATGACATTTAAAAAACTAACCAATGAAAAAATTAACCAAAAAATATGCTGAATTATTACATCAAGCATCTATCGCAACTGGAAGAAAAGAAGCAGTAGGTTTATTGCATAAGGCAGCTAAACTTCAAACTAAACTAGATGAAAATTCCACATTTGATTGACCGTCGATCTAAAATTGGAGGGATATAACCCTCTTTTTTATTAAAAATTTTTATCTTAGGCGTCTCTTTCTTTTTTGAGTAATTGTTTTGATTGCGATTCATAGCAAATTTTGCTCTGATTAAAAAAAATACTCTCCAATGATTAAAGTCTTAATTACTCTTCTAACTTCATTTCTTATTTGGTTTGGCATTGTAAAAATATTTACCAAAGATAATGAGAATTCCATCAATGTACTTTCAAGTAAATTGTTTAATGATTTTACGTTAATCTTTAGAAATATAATTACTATTATTGATACTCTTTTTAAAAGCTTCATTCAAATCTATGAACTTTTTGGTACATTTTTAAAAAATGTAGCTGAAATTTTCAAGTCATTGATGTCTGCTTTTATTCAATTTCTAAATCTCTTTAAAATAATAGGAATTACTTTTTTATCCTTTATTTCTTTATGTAAGGGATTATTCCAAGCATCCAGAAAAATTAATATATTTAATAATTTTGAATTAGTACTTAATAATACTGATGCTGCCAAAAATAATGTAATTCAATTAAATGAAAAAACAAAAGAAAATAAAAAGGAAGAAAGTTTTATTCCCTCTTTTTTAGGTAGACTTTCATTTATTAAGTAATCAATATATTTTATTGTTTTTTACTTTTTTGGAAAAGAATATATGAAAGATTATCTAGATTAATTAATTTCATAAAAAAGTATCCCTTTTAGTTCTATTAAAGGACTACTTAATTATTCTTAAATTGTTTTAAAACTTGAAAGTAGCCCCTACACCAATAGCGGTGCGCTCAATTAAAGAGAAAGCTAAGTCATCATTACCGGCTGCAATATCATCAGCATCCTGAATTGGCATTGTAATCGACACACCAGGTCTAAGCGTTAAAGAGTCATTAACATTATAAGTGTAATATACTTCCACAAAAGATCCCAAATCATCCTGCTGAATCCTATCGCCATTTAAGTCAGGAACTTTGTAAAAAGGGTACGTTTTATAAGAAGCATGTAATGTTCCATCACCCCATTCTCTATCAACTGCAAATTGAAAATCCTGGATTGTATCAATTCTTGTTCCACTAATGCTTGGATCAAGAAAACTGGATGTAATGCTAAATTTTAATTTCTCATCTGGGCTGTAATATCCTCCAATGGTAGTGGCGCTATAACCTTCATCTAAAATTGCACTTATTCCATAATCATTACAAAGTTCAACAATAAAATCATTAACAAGAGTACAAATAGAATCAGAATTTTGAAAAATAATTCCTCCACCAAAATTATCAGCGTCATAGCCTAATGAAAGAGTACTAACATCAATACCTTCTGCAGTTAGTATTCCACTATTGGTGGATGCCCCAGTGCCTATAATACTTGCTGAAGCATTTAATCCACCATCAAAAGTTCTTGCTACTGCTACACCAGCTCCTGTTCCTCGACTCGCAAAAAAATTAGACTTTAAACCATATTGGCTTTCAAAGAAAAACTTATCAGAATAAGCCGATGTCTTTGTAGGCATTAGGTCATCACTGTCTAATTCTGGACCTACAGCTATTTGGAATTCTCCAAGAGGAAATTGATAATACATCGAAGCTACATTTAAATTATCTCCTCCAACAACAGAGCTCTCTAAATCAAAATCATTTAACGCTGATGAGTTTCCAGTTTCAATGCCGACATAAAGATTATCTTCTCCTGTAAAAGAAGTATTTAAGTCTGTTTTTATAGAATAAGTAGATGTTATAGCTTCAGTTATTTCAGACCCAGTAACACCTCCAATCTGGTATGAAGCAGTACCACTCATTGTCGTTGTTTCTGAGAAACTTCCCGCTTCAAACTCATTAATTCCAGAATCTATCCTTTCAACACTTTCATTAATTTTTACAATATCTTTAGAGAAACTTTGGCTATTAAATTGTTTTTTTGAAGAGGACTTTTTTCGAACATAACTGTTCATCTCATCAATATTTATCTCAGATGCTGTTGCAGTTATAGGTGCTAAAAGAGCTAAAAACGCTGATGTAACTAATAAACTTTTAAAAAGTTTCACAAATTTTCTCACACTTAATTTTAGTATTTAAATTATCGCATTCCAAATATATTTCCAGAGATATATTGCAATTTCAAAATAACCTCTAAGCTTACTTTCCTAGACTGATAATTTAATGGATAATACGCTTAGAAGTTAAGGTATAAAGCTTAACCATCCATACCTCATCCACACTTAGTAATAATCTTCAAACTAATTGATATGAATGACATTAATTACTGGCCAATGAAAAGTAAGCGTGTATAGCTATGACTGGGATCTTAAGGATTAGCAATTTTCTATTCACACTTTTAGGTTTTTTGTGATTTGTAGTTGAAAATCCTTTGAAAAATGAACCCAATATTAAATAAAAACCATAATTATTTACATTCGGCATTTCCAATACCTGCACCTAAAACTGCACCTAAAGGTACACTCCAACCATATGCATCACTTTTTGATAGAGATGCTGCAATTCCACCACCAATCAATCCACCTAAAGTTGTACTTCCAGTACATTTTGGAGCAGGTTTATATTTAACATACGAAGTTTGTGGTTCAGTCTTGTGATGATAATGGTTGAATACCTTGCGATGACTATTGCATGGGATAGAAACCTTCTCACTGTAAGATTTGACATAACCAGGAGATATTAAAGTGCCTGGAATATATTTTTCCCTATATTCATAACGGAAACACTTGTTCTCATATGCGTATCCTTTTTGTGACTCATATGCTTGTCGATTAATGTGATCTCCATTGCTCTCATAAGCATTGACTGGGAAAGAAGCACCCAATATAAGAGTTGCGATAAGAATTTTCATTTTATAAATTAAAATATTTTAAACAACTCACTCACACATATAAACAGTAAATTATTTATTGAAAATTTAAAGTTGAGATATTATTCTTTGCCAACTGTCACATGTGACAGTTGAGCAATATTCCACTATTTCTTTTCACGAAAAAGATATATGAATTAATTTAAATATCTATGAAGGAGTGAGTGGTTTTAGGGAGTCTGCAGTCCAGATGGAACAGCCCGCATCCAACTCCTAATTGAAACTTAATCATATTTTAAATTTTGATATAGTTTTCTAAAGCTTCTTTATAACTAATTCGAACCTAATATTTACCCTGTACCACCCATCAATTTCATACATAGACAATTTGATAGACAATAAATTTATATTGAAAGAGTTATTCACACTTTATTCAAACCCTATATATTCTCCGAGATCCCCTGATATAAAAGGAACCTAGCTACTTGCTAATGAAAAGTGACCTCGTCTAGCTATTACTTGGATCTCAAGGATTCACAATTTTCTATTCACACTTTATTCACACTTTTATAAGAAATTACAAACTCATTCCAAACAAAAAAAGCTTGCCTATATCCCTAAATTCATATTTTAGTTAGTTGCTTTTTTTCTTTGGCTATCATTACCACTGGCACTAATATATATGTAAAGAAAGAGATTAAGAAAATATCTACATTCATTTTAAAAAATACCTGGGATGATCCAGCCAAAAAGACCGTAGTTTACTACTAATGCGAAGAAGCCCATCATTGCCATCCTTCCATTGGTTCTCTCGGCATTTTGCCAATAAGTTGGTTTTGAGTTTTCCATTTTTTAATTGCTCGTTAGTAAAAATAATTCAATTTTTATAGTGCGTAAGCAATACTTGGTGCTATCGCAGTAGTTATGCAATGCCAAATAGTGATATGGCATTTAGATAAGTTTTTATAAGAGTCCTACTTTTCCTGCTGTAATACCCACAGTAAGAAAGAAACCAAACTCTAAAAGGTCTTTAGCACTTGAAGGGACTGAGTTAAATAAAGATGAGATGAAAATCATT
The DNA here is from genome assembly GCF_000759975.1 of Prochlorococcus marinus str. MIT 9302. Lineage (GTDB taxonomy): Bacteria > Cyanobacteriota > Cyanobacteriia > PCC-6307 > Cyanobiaceae > Prochlorococcus_A > Prochlorococcus_A marinus_M. Next base: position 307,078 of record NZ_JNAM01000011.1, read on the forward strand.
TTGATATATATCCTCTAAGTCCCTTGTGGAACGTAGTCATATATCGGGGAGATTAATCCACCTCCATCATCATCGTCGTCGTCGTCATTCCATGGCAAATCACTCAACATCAATGTACTAACAATAAATACTGTTATGACTGGCATAAAAGGGAAAAGTATAGTGTTAATCCAAGTGTTAACTTCTGGCTCAAACATTACACAAAGCCAGGAATAATTTGACCAGTTGTTGCGTATGCGCCAACAGCTGCAACGAAACCAAGCATTGCTGCCCAACCGTTTAATCTTTCTGCTTCAGGAGCCATAATTAAAAATATATTATGTAAAGAAATATAACATTAGTATTAATCAATGTAAAGAAATTAGTCTAAATTTCAGATTATAGAAGAATTCTTAAACACTTATGTTACGTATATGTATATATATCTAAAAATACTTTTAGAATTATGAACACACTGCTTTGGGTTTAAAAATTAGTAATAGCTTTTTTAAGATGACAATATGATCAAAGGCCTTTTCTAACTCTTATTTAACAAAACATTGGAGATTTAGAAATAAGGAGTATATGGTATATCTGTTTTCGTTGCGTCGCCATAGTAACTTTCAGCGGACTTTACTAAGATCCAATAAATGAAATTTACAAATGATTTTTCCATAGGAATATCTATAGCTTTTCTAATTCAAATCAGAATCTCAAATAAAAACAACGTAGAAAATACTCAAAAGAAGAGATTTAGATTCTCATAGTTAGTTTATGATGACTAGTTTTGTATGAAATGCTACTAAAGCTGCATAATGTTTTTTGAAACGTTCTAAGTAAGAAAAATGCTCTTCGCAAAAACCGGACAAGGAGTTGATATTTTTTCTCCAATAGGGATATTGATTCTTGTTATTGGAGTTGTTTTTACTGTTGGGATCCCTGTCGCAATGATTAAGTTCGGCAGAGAGGACTGAATCAGGCAATAGATGTCTGAAGGGGTTTATATACTCTCTAGACCAGAGTTCAACCCCCATACCACCCCTCGAAAACTACTCATAAATAACTAATCAATTAACACTTAAACAAATGGACAGAACGCAACAAATAAAAGACACTCACACTTGGCTTTCCTATGAAGAAGCAGGCAAGGTTCTTCTCTATCATAATCAGGGTCCAATGAGGGTACAGAATCTCGAAAGAAACGAGCTTGAGAGGTCGATGGAAGTGTTCACAAAGCTCGTTAAATCTAAAATTAGAAATCCCTTGAACCCTTTGCAAAGTACGTCCTAGACGTTTACTACAGCGGCGTAGGTAAGTATGGCAATCAGATAGAAGAATCAAGTAGAGAAGAGTCTTTCGAGAGGAGATGGAATAGGGCAATAGCTATCCTTTTTGAAGAGTAAATAAACTTGTTGACTCTTACCCTTTTCAGTTGCTATAAATATTAGTACACTTGTACTATATAGTTATGGAGGACTGGCAGGAATGGGATTACCTAGAGGACGAAATATTAGTAAGAAAACGACGGAAGATTTGTATTACTTGCAATCACTTCAGGTACAGCACGACAAGTTCTTGTGTCACCATCCTTACTTGTCCCTTTCATCAAAAGCTTATTCCTCAAGGCGATCATCTAATTAAAGGATGTAGATACTGGAGAGAAAACAGCAGAATATTCGCTCCAGAAGCGGCTTAAGCTTTGGGTGCTTGGTTGCTATAGAGAGAGTATAAAACCTAGTAATAGCATTAATTTATAACCCCTATGTGAACAGATAATCAATTCTGTGTGAACAGTAAGGTCAAGGATTAACTTAAAACACTTTTTTATCTACTTAAAAGCATTGTCAAACTCATCAATATTTGTAGCCCAAAAAGAATAAACATTAAATCCGCCTCTTATAATGACGTTTCTATGATCTATCAAAACTAATAAAAGAGAACTACAGAAGAGGAACTTATGTGCAACGAAAATAAAGAATTGAGATATCCTCGTTTTTTGCTTTCTCATAGATTTTAAAAGCATAGATTCATACAAAACATGTTTTCTTTCTTCTTCAATTATTTTTAGGCAAATATCCTTAAGCAACTTATTTTTTGTTGCTTTTGAGAGAGCTTTATAATAAGTTAAGGCGATAATTTCAGCTGTTATAAGAACTGTGATTGATAACTCATAGCCAGAAAGACTTCTTATAAATCTAAATATGTTATCCGTCCAATCATACTTTAGGATTGCAATATTATTTAATTCCATAAAGCGTTTTAAGATTTGCGAATGTGCCTGTTCTTCTTTTATAAAAAGAGAAGTTATCTTCTTGAGTATTTTATCTTCATATTTTTGTGAATATTTTTCGCAGAATTCTATTAATTTTTGTCCCTCTGAATATTCTCCTAGCTGAAATTTAGCAATAGAGCGTGATACACAATTTCTTTCTTCTTTTGATAATGAGTCTTCATAATTCCAAGTTATCTTTTGCAGATTGCCGTTATTCTTTAAGAAATAATTTTCCCATTCATTCAGATCTGGCAATTTTTCAATCACAATATTCTCAAGATAAAAAATTTTTTACTTATTAAATTAGTTTACACTTATTTTCTTGATGCGATTAATTTTAAAAATGCAAGGAGTCTGCAGTCCAGCTTCAATAGTCCGCATCCAACCCCTACTATCAAGTTAGTCAGACTTTAATGTTCGACAATAATCTCTAAAGCTTCTTTTATTAATTATTCCTAACTAAGATTTACCCCATCCCACTCTTCACTTTCCTAATTAGGAACTTTGATGGATAATACGCTTAGAAGTGAAGGTATAAACCTTAGCAATCCAAACAAACCTCATCCACACTTTGAACCACTGATATTACTGGGGCCTCAAGGATTCGTAGTTTTTTATTTTAAAACTAGAATTAATACTCCAAAAATTAAAGTAGAGGCAACAAATCCAACACCAACTAATCCAGCAATTATTCCAGTATTAAGATAGACCTTTACTGTTGCTAATTCCTTACCTTCTTTTTTAGCCATAATAATTTTATTTAAACAAGCACATCCAAGCTACCAATGAGGGTATCATTCAAGCAAGACTAAAAATTATATTTACGATATATCTTATGAAGTTCATATTACTATTTATATTTTTTCCACTTTTATTTTCCCTTGTATCTTTAGTTTTTATTACTTACAAGGAATCGTAATTTTTTACTCAAACTTTACTCAAACTTTTATAGAGTAAAAAATTAACCGATATTGAGTTCGGTTCGAAGTAAGAAAACCCTGAAACTATTAATCTCTTTTGATGAATAGTCTTCAAATAAAAAAGACACAAAGCACAAAAACCACATTAAGTAGCAAGCTAAGTGTCTTGGAAGTAATATGCATTAATTAAAAAGGTTTTTGTACTCGTGTGTAGGAGTGCGGGGTTAACCTTGAAACCGCTAGGCTCAAGTCCTTACGAAAAGGACAAGTCCTTAGACCACTTATACCGATAAAATATATTCATGACAAGTTTAGGTAACTTGATTCACTAACTAAAAACTAAAGACTAATCTAGATTTTCATCTTCAGATTCATTTTGTAGAGAATTTATATCATCTAATTTAATTTCAACCATTTATTGGAATATGAAACGCTTACTACTCCCACTATTAGCTGCTCTTGCTTTACCAGCATGTACAACCGAAGTCGTATATGAAACTCGGGAGCTTGCTTGGAATGAATGCAGAAGTTGGATGAAGGAAGGAGGTGAGTTTTATATCCGAGAAGAAAGTGGCTACGATATGGTTACTAGGTGGTTGCCTAGAAGATTCTGCTTATACGACGATGACAAGATGGAAATGGTCGGTCAAGAACTAATTCAAATAAAAGAAGGAGACAAGTTCTTATCTGAGAATTTTCCTGGTATAGGGAAAGGTATCGCTACTCCTGTTACTCAAAAAACTTATAAATATCAAAAACCTATTCCTTGATAAACATGAAACGCTTACTACTTGCACCGCTATAAATTCCAAAAGAATATTATAAATTTCTCTTGGGTTTTACATAAGAAAACAGCCACTGAGCTACCCCCATACCACCCATAACTTTCCTAAATAGAAACTTTGATGGATAATAAATTTATACCCAAAAAGTTTGGATAACGCATCCTCCAAGCCTTAAAAATCGCCGAGATCCCTTGGTATGAATGAAGAAAATTTTTGACTAATGAACCATGTACCAGCTTGATATAACTAGGTTTTTCAAAATTTCTTAAATTCTATTCTAGCAAAACTAATAAATATTAATACATTCATTTAGGTAAGGATTTAGGATAATTTGTGATTGACATTCGATATAAAATTGGAGGGATAAAACCCTCTTTTTTAATGGAACTAATTGGGAGATACAAGAACTCAGGATTCGAGGCTGTAGCTGATGGTGTTATTTCTTTCTTTGATCGCCGTAAAGACTTACATACTAATGGTATCGCTTTTGGTCAAAACATCTCTTTGAATTCTGATCCTTACAAAGTTTCAACTGATATTAGTCTTGTTTCTATAGACCGTTCAGATCCAGAAGCCTTTGCAATCTCTGAAGTTATAATTAGAGGAGTAAATGCTGGACTAAAAAAATATCTAGAAGATCGGCCACTTTTGAAGGAATGTTGCCCAGAACAATCTTTATTTGTTAACCCAATATTTAATTTACAATGTTATGCTCCTGGAGAAGGATTTAAGAAATGGCATTGCGATTGGACTATTAGTAATGAATCTACAGAACCTGTTCATAGAGTATTAGCTTGGATTCTTTATTGTAATGATGTTACTTCTGGCGGAACTGAATTTTATTGGCAGAATCATCATGAAAAAGCTGAAAGAGGAAAACTTATTATCTTTCCCGCAGGAATTTCTCATATTCACCGGGGGAGAGTCAATCATACTGATTTTAAAACTATTGCAACCGGTTGGATAAATGCAGGTAATCTTGAAACCTATATTTCGCGATTAGCGAACTCCTAAACTTTAAAGATTTATTTATAATTTCCGCTCTGAATTTATACTTTCATATTGATTGACAGTCGATATAACATAGAGGGATAAAACCCTCTTTTTTAATGGATAAAAGTTTTATTGCTGAAAAGATTATGACCCTTATTATTTCTTTGATTGGGTAAATGAAAAGCTTAGTATTCATCCCTTTGTTATTGAGTTTTATTCCATCAGCTGATGCAGGCATCTACATTTATCCTTTCTTTAATGAAGGTATAGAAGTACGCTGTGCAGATAATGAACCAAAACATTTAATTTCATTTAAAGCTGGAAGAGTTATGAAATTTGAAGATGATGGAGAAGAAAAATATAAATTTCCAGCAACTTATCTTTATCCAGAAAAACCTAACAATAAGTATTCATATTTTCCTAGTACAGCAGGTACAAAATGTAGTTATAGAAAATTAAGTAAAAAAGAAAAAAAGTTCTTTATAAAAACAGCATTTGAAACTTGTATCGTTTCAGAAAAAATAAGAGAAAACTGCTATGGGTGGAATTAAATGAAACGCTTACTACTTGCACCGCTATATTTAATACGATTGACAGTCGATCTAAACTAATTAGATAAATTCTGCTTAAATAATAGTTTCCATTGTCTAAAGATTGAATATTATTAGAAACATATTGGGGTTGGATGCGGATTCTTTTGATATATCATTGAATTGAATTGCAGACCCCTCAGATTTTTTAATTGAAAATTCAAGATGGTTAACTCTGATAGTTGGCAAGAAGTAGAAATTGGAGATCAAGAAATAAGACCAGTATCTTATAGTGCCTTTTCAAAAATTCTCAAATCTTATATTTCAGATGACTTTTTTGGAACTTTTGAACAAACGACAGATATTACTCTCGCAAGAATTGCAGACCTAGCTGATCCAGATGGCTGGTATACAGGTGACCCAGATCCAGAACATTGGATTTATGTGATGAGACTTTATAAGGCTACTTCTAATAAGGAGAATTTGAAAAAAAGGGTTTTATTTTTTCCAAAAAATTCTATTCGAACCTCATTCGAACCTCATTCGAACTTTCTAGTGATTTAAAGTCACCCTAATATCGCTATTAGTCATTACTAGATAAATATCTAACTTCAAATTCAATTAAGGATGGATTAAAAGAGAACTATCCTAAATCTATATATCACTAATCAACTCAGCTCCTTTTGCGCGGATAATTTGTTCTGAAGGAAAAATTCTATTAGAACAAGAACATTTACCTTTTTCTGAATTATTAATCCAATTAATTATTCCAGTTCTTAGAGGAGAAGGACACATTTGACTATTCTTAAGAGAATTCATTTCATCACAATTAAGCGAATCTCCATGTTCGATAAAAAGAATCTCTTTTAATCTAAGTGAACATATTTCATTCCATTGATCAAAGCAATTCAAATGACTAATAAGGTCGTTACATGCATCTTTAGTTGAATTATATTTTTTCCTCTTAACTTCTTTTTCGAAAATAGCTTTAATAAAATCATTAAAGTTAGCTGCTTCTTGAGGGGTAAAATCTGAAAACGTTTTCTTTTGTTTTATAGCTAAACCCATATTCTCTTCAATAAATTTCAATCTATTTTCATGATTCCTTAATCTTATTTCTACATCATCTGAAGCATCGTTATTTAGATGTTTTTTGAAAAAATCATTTACATACTCAACTAAAGATTTACCTTCCTTTCTTGCACTAGTTTTTATTTCTTTTAAAAGATTTGGATCAATATTAATATTGAGTTGAGTCCTTTTCATCGAAAAATCAACTAAAAAATAACTAATCAATCATATAATAACCAAATTATCCATTATTAAAGACTGTCAAAATATAATCATTTTTACACTTACAAACTTGTCAAAATATTCAGAATATTTTCTTCTTGTTTTAAAATTTAAAGCTAGTTTTCACTATCGCTCCTGTTACATCATCAGCTCCATCCTGCTGCACTGCAAAGATTGAAGGGGTTATTGAAATATTGTCATTGATTTGCATCTTATAAAAAGTCTCCCATGCTAAGGGATCATCATAGCCATCATCATCCCTATGAGTTTCCGCTGTTCCAATAGCAAATCCTAGGTTATTTCCTTCTTTAATTACATCGTTCCAAAGAATACCAACTGTCCATGTATTACCATCCTCAACAGAATTTGCAGCTGTATCTGGATCATCATGATTATCTGGATTCTTCCATCCAAAGCCAGCACTTATTGAAGAAGGTAAGAAGACATCTGACTGATTCAAGAAATTGTAAGTGCCATTTATTCCATAAGATGAATAATCATTGGCATCAGGACTATTATCTGTATTTCCACCATCAGAATGTGTATAAGCAAAAGCGAGAGTATACGAATCATCTACCAATGCAAGCTGTGTAGTAATGTTGTCTCTTCCTTCTTTAGTTAAAATTCCTTCATTAGAATCAGCATCTTCTGAAACGAGAACAGTACTTGCTATGAATTTATCTTTGGAATAAGTAACTCCTACTCCTGCTCCCATTCTTTTTGAATAGGTGTCATTAGCTCCAGCTTGATTTAAAACAAATAAAATTCCATCTTCACCAGGATAAGCTGTTGGCTTAACACCAAGTAAATCATCTTGACGAAGTTTAGGACCCATAGTAACTCTGACACTATCACTTACAGGAAACTTATAAAACAGCTTATGAACTTCAAGATTATCATTACTATTAAATGCTGTATCCAGCCTAGAAGCTCCCATCATTCCAAAGGGATCCATCATATTAAAATTACCAGCACGAATAGCAGTCATCAACATGTCTTCTCCTGTAAAGCTAGTCATGCCCATTAACTTTAAGTCGTAGTTAAAAAGTACAGCATCTGTTCTAGTGGAACCATCAACGCCTCCTAAAACAAACGTACTCTTTCCCATAAACATCGTTGATGGGAACGAATCAGTCATATTCATATGAGAATCATTATGCATATGATGATCATGATGATTCATTCCTCCTGCATGAATAGCAATAGGCATAATTGTTCCAGCCAAAGCAGGTGCAAATAATTTCTGAGGAGAAAGCTTCATTAAAAATAATTTCTAGGGGATCTAGATTAACTAGTAATTACATATTAATATTGGTATAAATTCTTACAATTCCTTTGAAAGAAACATTCATTCTTTCTCCAATTTTCTTAATAACCATACTATTTAGTCTTGGCTGCACTTCAAAAGTTGAAGAAACAAAAACCCCTGCACTTTTTGATTCCAAAAGAGAAGCTGAAAAAGCTGCTAAAAGTTTTAATTGCACTGGAGCGCATATGATGGGCAATAAGTGGATGCCTTGCGCAACTCATGAAGCTCATGAAAATTCTCATGACAAGAACAAAAAGGATCACAATCACCACCATCATTAATTCTTAAATGAAGGATTCAGAAAATACTAATCAGAATAAAACTGATGGTCCCGCACATTGCGGTAGTAAGCCAAAGAAAATTGCAATTGGAATAGCTCCGCTTGGATACATATCAATTGGAATAGTCCCCATGGGTATTGTCACTATAGGAATTGTGCCAATGGGAGTAGTCTCTTTTGGCGTAGTTGCAATGGGAGTAATAAATGCCTCCATAGTTGGAATGGGTGTTTTCTCTGCTGGAATTACAACGATGGGATTAAAAGTTTGGACTCCTATAGGACCTAACATTGAACAAAGCACTAAACAAAATAATTCTTCAGATTCAATGAATATTTATGCATATCCCACAAAAGCTAAAGCTATTGAAGAAGCGAAAAAACTTGGATGCAAAGGAATTCATAAAATGGGTGATTTATGGATGCCATGCGCAACACATGGTTTAAATAAATAAAAAAGAGGCTTTAAAACCTCTTTTTTAGATCTGCAATTTTAAGGGAATATTATTTTAGGAATCTTTTAATTCCATTTCCTTTTGTGCTTGCGTGATCCTTTCTTCAAAGACTGACCTTCGATATGGAGTAATTCCTCCATTTTTAATTGCCAAAAGTTGGGCTTGATTAAGTCTTTTTACTTTGTTAATTTTTTCTCTAATTTTTAAGAGGTTATTCATGATTTTATGCAGTTAATGAGAATCCCGTTCCCTATTCTCATTTCATGCGTCCAGATATTTATTGGATGAACGTAAATGAACAATAACATTCAACAATTAGTCTCGCGAGAGTAATTCTTACTAAATTTAACCGTCTCTTTAAAAGCTCTTTCCCTTATTTAAAGAATAAGCGCTTAACTTAAAAAATTAGCACTCAGCATAACCACTGCTTTGCATCAGGATTTTGGAGAGTGCAATCTGATAGTCTCAAAAAAACATTTAATTTGTGAATTTTGTTAATTTTTATTCAGCTTTATCTTGATTTTCTATTTTTTAATAGCAATTCCACATAATCCCGATGGTGAGGATAAGGGCTAACTGTTTATATTTAAAAAAATTAAATAGGTTTTTATTTTCAACTGAGGATTATAAGCAGTTGAAAGAGAGGGAAGACCTTAAACCTACAGAAATTTGGAACGGATTCTGTATGGTTAATATACACTTATGCCCTATTACTTCTGCTAAATGTATCATTATGAACATATTATTTCTTTTCAAATATCAATCTTTTCTTTTACATTCTTGGGAATAGTAGCAGGGTCAGCATCCCAATAATCAAAATCCCTATTGGCGTTGTTATTACTGTTGGGTTGCCTGTCGCAATGATTAAGTTCGGCAGAAAGAGCTGAATTAGGAAATAGATGTCTGAAGCAGCCAATGAGCTGACCCCATACCACCCATCACTTTCCTAAATAGGAGCTTTAATGGATAATGATTTTATAAAGGCAAATCTTATATTACATTCACGATTCATTCACGATTTGCAATATTCTCCTAATCCCTTGATATGACTGAAATAAACTACTGGCTAATGAAAAGTGAGCCAGTCTGATTTCAGAGTGGATCTCAAGGATTTGTGATTTTTTACCCAAACTTTACCCAAACTTTTAAACTTTTAAACTTTTAAACTTTTAAACTTTTAAAAATTATCCGAATCCCTTAATCATTTTTTCTGATTGATATCCTGATTTCACGAATTTAGTATTATCAGTCAATATTTAAATGATTTTTGAAAGAGTTTTTGGTTTTTTTGAAGTAGTTTTCTTAAGATATTCAGGGATATAACTATATGAAACTAATTTCTCATCAGCATTATGAAAGTAGTTTTGAAATTCATTAAAGTACTTCTGGGGTAGAGTAAGGGGTTTTTTAATCTTCATTTTTTCCTCCTAATTAGTAATGAAAATAAGGAATTTCTTCTAATTTTTTTGGAATAAAAGAACAGATGCCAAATTGCATACATTCCATTTGATCATCAGTCAAAGCTCTCGAGTTTGAATTCCGACCTGAGAATGTATCTAGAAAAAAATGTATTGTATTTTGAATCTTATGTTTATAAGGATTTCCGCAAGACATCATTAACCTCCTTTGTTTTTTGAAAATTTTTAAACCCTATTATTCAGCAATGCAATAGGGGTCGCTTTGTGATTTGCTGCAAAAAATTGTTTTGCGTAGATAGGCTTTTTCATATTTTCTATAAATACTTTGAGTCATGAAAACTCCAAAATAAATAAGTAAGACAGTCAATATGAGTAGCTCTAATCCTAAGTTGGTCATTTGATTAACCTCCTTTGATTTGAGTATTATTTAGTACGTTTGATATCTAAAAAGCAAGCGTATGAATACCTAAAAAAATATCAGGCAATTACTTTAATTAACTTCGAAACTAAAAATAAGAATTTATTTTAAATACTAAGTTTCAAATAAATCAGCATATCTACGCATATACAAAAAAATTTATCCGTACTAGCTTCCTATTAGTCAAACGGAGGGATTAGAAATGATCGATAGTCCACCAGAGAAGTTCATTAGATTGGTTTAAGCAGCCGACAACATTAACAACAAGGATCAATGATTTAGGTGCGTTGTTAATTTATTCCGACACATAACTAAGTGAAAGAGATTGTTTTCTAAAGGCAGGATTCAATCTCTTTTTTTATTGGGTTTACATCAAAACAAACTTCTCATATTTATTTCTATTTTGCCAATATTAAAAAGCATCCATTACAACCTAAGCAAAGCGGTGGTCTATGGGTGCAAATAATTTCAAAGTAATTAAGATTCATCTACAACAAGAACAATATAGATATCAAGTGCCAAATTTAAAAACCTTTAGATTAGGTACTTTACCTAAAATTTGACTTTATTAGGAAAAAGTTGCTAGATGTTCTGCAGATTGGAGAATTAATTATGAAAAAAGACATTTTATCAAACATCAAAAATTCAGATGCTTTGGAAAGTTTCTTCGATTGCATTACTTCATGCAGTATCAATAGTGAGGGGGTAGACTGTACTACCGCTTGTTATGCTAAACACTTGGAACCAGCTAATGTCGATTATCCTTTAAACTTTTTATAAGCAGATTAAGCAAAGTTAAGATTGAATATATTTATATATCTACAGTTTCCAGCAATTAAATTTCGCAGCCGCAATATGAAGGGTTCTCTTCACACCTAAGTTTCCAATAAATTACTTTGATATTTGCTCCGTTATCTATATCGTTAATAGTCCTAAAGTATTTAGGAATGATTGTATAAGGAACTCTTTTATTCATGATTTCCTCCTACTTGCTACACCTATGTTCTAACTACCAACGCATATCATTTATGAGTATCAGTATGTACGGTTTAAGGAAAAATAAAGTACGGGTAAAGGACCAAATTTTGAGACTTTTATTTAAATGCAAGTCCTAGGATTAATTCATGGTTGTCATGAGGCAGTTGCAGGGATACAACTGAAGCCAACCATAAATTATTAGAGATCAATTCAAGATATAAAACAAACTCATATAACTAAAGAGATAGTGATGTATTTAAAAACCACGAACATCTATTAGTAACACTTCTAATACCAATTAATAAACAAAATAAAGGGGCATGTGTTTGCCCCTTTCGAGTCTTATGCACTCATTATCTAAAAAGTCGGTGAGTGCTTTTGACTCCTGAATTATTTCTACTCCTGTTGAATTGGAAAAGATAGTCGTGACAACCACAAAGCACTTCTACTCGGGTAAAAATACTCTATTAATTTCAGGTCAATTAGAGGAAAATATAGGTATAGATCTAGGAGGTCTTATGAAGCTATTCAATCAATTTAATATTCTTCCAAAATATCTAACGGCATTTAACTATGCAGGTTTAAATTTGAATGAAACCCCAAAAGAACTTGAGCAATGCCCTGTAGAGTTTCAAACCTACTGGGACAAAGAATGTAAAGACAATCCAACTAATCAAAATTGTTTAATCTATTGTGACTGAGTTTAAATTATTCATCCTTGGTCAATAAAAGTGTTATGCCACCATTCCATTAATCCTCTTTTTCTCTTAATTCAGGAAAGCAATTAGCTACTTTTAATGACACTCCTCTAAAAGCATTGGACGCCAAGAAATAGCTATTTAATTCTTACCTTAAAGAACCTATAAAATTTAATAAAAACGTTTGATCGTATTAGAAGGAACTTTTACTGGAACCAAAGATTCACCGTAGTGTGATTCGGCTGATCTCATCAGCAGCCAGTAAAAGAAATTAACTAAAGCAGTCTCCACGAAGATTTAGTAACTGACCTAAATAACCTCAATCGAAGTGTATTAGCAATATACAAAACTCTTATGTCAACCTTTTAAAACATTTGTATCAGGACGAACTATTTAAAAACCCTAGAATTTGTTCTAAAAACTGTTCTACATTAAACAAATTTCATGCGATAAACCTATTTTTCAGTATCAATGGCGGGGTTTATACAGAAATTTATGAGGTGGAATATATACGTACATGCAAGGATAATTGACCCCATACCACACATCACTTTCCTAAATAGGAACTTTGATGGATAATAAATTTATACCAAAAAAGTTTGGGTAACTCCTCATGGAAGCCCAAAAAATCACCCAAATCCCTTGATATGACTGAAGAAAATTTTTGGCTAATGAAAAGCGAACCTAACGCTTACAGTATAGAAACTTTAAAAAATGATGAGGTTACTTTATGGGACGGGATAAGAAATTATCAAGCTCGAAATTTCATGAGAAAAATGAATAAAGGAGATAAGGTTTTTTTCTATCATTCAAACTGTAAACCCCCAGGTATTGTTGGACTTATGGAAGTAATAGATCTAAATATTATTGATCCTACCCAATTTGATAAAGATTCAAAATATTTTGATCCAAAATCAAAACCTGAGAATCCGAGATGGGATTGTGTAAAAGTAAAATACTTATCTAAGTCAGATAAGATTTTAAGTTTACCTGAATTAAAGAATTTATTTAGTGAGGATGAGTTATTAGTTGTAAAGAAAGGAAATAGGTTATCTATAATACCAGTCCAAAATGATACAGCAAAAATATTGCTGGAAAAAATATAAAAATTTTTAGTCCTTAAAATTCATTGAAAACATATTTCCAATATATAGTCTCGTTAAATCCCTATTTTGAAATCCTTTTTGCATCAAAAATCCTGCGATAGCAGCTTGTAGTATCCTGTATTGATCCCAATTGGGATGTTCCTCAACAAATTCTTTCATAGCATTTTGAAGATTTTCCTGAAGTTCACATTTGAAACTAATTACTTCATCTTTCTGATTTAAAACTATTGAATTTTCGTCGTAATTTAACTCTTGCATATTGAAAAAAATTTGTTGAAAATCTACAAGTTCCAGTTTTCTTCAAAATTACTCAATCGTCAACAAGTATTATTAAAAGACAATCTCAAGTATTAGAATAATGAGAATCCAGTCATAAAGCGGATGGTCATGAAAATTAATTTTATAAAATTAAATCTTACTGAAATATAAAGAATTATATAAAATCAGAAGTTTTCCACATACTTTAGATAACCAGATATTTTTTAAAAAATTACTGTGGAAAAGTTGTGAATTTTTTTTTTTTGCACGGGGAAATATATTTAAAAATTTCCAATTTAATTTATCTTTTAATCCATTGATTCCCACATCTTTTTTATTTCATATAATAAATTTTGTGCTATTGGTATTGGCCAATACATTTCGAAAGATCTAGTTTGGTCCTGGCTTTCAAAAACAAACCTTAAACTCCATTCATTTTTTTTTCCTTCTAACTCAATATGCCAAGGCAGTTGTTCTAACTCTAAAGTAATATATTCCTCATCCATTAATTCATTCTTGATACCTAATAGTTGTTCATTAATTCTTAAAAGTAAAAGATAAAGTGAATAAAATTCACTTTTCTGTAACTCAATTGACCAATTGTCCACACCAATCAAAAAGCAGAATTTGCCTTTTTTCAAATCTCTATGTAATCTCCATCTTTTTTGATCTTTTACCAAAGTTAACCAGGAAGTAAATCTGGTTGATCTTGTTCATCGCTTAGTTCAATAATTGACCTTTGTACAGGTTTAATAGTTGATTCTTCTAACAGTCCATCAAAATCATCAAAACGTCTTTGTTTAGCTCTAAAAGCAATTCTCACTGTAGTTAAGTATCTATTAGTTGATTTTCTAATCAAGCTCTCACCTCTTTTTGCAAGATCATTAGAGTCAATTCCCGCATTATTTGATATGTTCATTAAAAATTTTTTTTGTACTATATTATGTATCTTACAGTTTATTAGATCGATTCAAAACATAAATTACAAAAAAACTTAAATGATTCAGAATTTCATATGAAAGAAAATTTATCAGGAACTCTTGCTATTGATCTAGGAAATACCAACACTGTATTAGCTTTTCAAGATCAAAAAGATATAAATACTATTTTAGTTGAAATACCGAATATTACATCATCTCCTGGAGTTATCCCTTCCGCAGTTTGGTACGAGGAGCCTTCAAAGATATTAAAAATTGGCGTAAGTGCTTTAAAGATGAGGGATAGATCTAATTCAGATATGTATTTTCATTCAAATTTCAAAAGATTAATTGGAAATCCTATTGAAAAAATTAATCAAAAAAATATTTTAAACCCTAAGGAATGTGGCGAAAAATTTTTTAAATTTTTGTGGGCAAACATTCCTAAACAATATGAAATCAAGAGACTTGTTTTAACTGCTCCTATTGATACATACAAGGGTTATAGAGAATGGTTAGTTACCCTTTGTGGAAAAGTATATGTAGATGAAATAGCGCTAGTTGATGAACCTACCGCCGCAAGTTTAGGAATTAATGTACCATTTGGCTCAAAAATTATGACATTAGATATTGGAGGAAGCACAATAGATATGAATATAGTAAAGATAGAAGGAGGAGAAGGTAAATCTGGGCCAATAGCTGAATTATTGAAATTCAGAGGAAATGATGTAAGCTCAATTTCAAAACAAAAAATAAGGTGTGCTGAAATAATCAGTAAAAGTGGCTCAAAAATTGGAGGTAAAGATATTGATCAATGGATCGTTGATTTCTTTTTACCTGATAATAAATATGCAATTAATCTTTTAAAGGCAGAAGAAATTAAATGTAAACTCAGCTCATCTGCAATTAAATATGAAGATAAATATCCAACAAAGTTTTCAACTGAAGAATATCAAGAAAAAGAATTTTTCCTGAGTAGAAAAATATTTGAGAAAATTATTATTGAGAATAATTTCATTAATCATCTTAACTCCTTACTTAAAGATTTATTAAATGAAGCAAGAGGAAAATATTGCACAGTAGATGATTTAAGTGCAATCATTTTGGTTGGAGGGGGGACTCAAATACCATTAATTAAAGAATGGATAACAAAAAAGATTCCGGAAATTCAAATAAAGTCCCCTCCTCCAATTGAATCAATAGCGTTAGGAGCTTTAGCAATGACTCCAGGCGTAAAAATTAAAGACATTTTAAACAAAGGTTTATCCATAAGGTTATTAAATAAAAGGGAGAAAACACACTTCTGGCATCCTATTTTTTGCAAAGGTCAAACATGGCCAACTGACAACCCATTTAAATTAATCCTTCAAGCCAGTAAAATTAATCAAAAAATATTTGAAATAGTTATTGGAGAAACAAAAAAAGAAAGAGAATATGATGTGATTTTTGATAATGGATTACCAAAATTAGCAGAGGTTCAAAGTGAAGAAGAAATTATTAAGTGGGACAAAAAACCACTACAAATCTTACTAAAAGATAATTGTAATATTGGGGAAGACAACTTAATACTTTTCTTTAAAATATCTAAAAAAGCAGATTTAATAGTTAATTGTTTTGATATGAAAGATGAATTTTTAGGAGAATATAATTTAGGGAATATCTACTAAATCATAACTACTCAAGAAAAACTCCTTCTTCATTATCAACATTATTTAAACGTAAACTAATACTTTCATTTTTACTGGTTGGAACTCTTTTACCGCAAAAATCTGGCTGAATAGGTAATTCTCTATGGCCTCTATCTACCATTACTAACAACATAACTCTTTGAGGTCTCCCCCATGAATAAAGAGCATCAATTGCAGCTCTAATTGTTCTACCTGTATAAATCACGTCATCTATTAAAAGAATTTCTTGTTTCTCAATAGGAGTTGGAATATCAGTTACCTTTATTAAACGAGTTCCAACTCTATTTTGATCATCTCTATAAAAAGTTGGATCGATTGTTCCTTTTCTTATTTTTACACCTGTCTTAGAGAAGAATTCTTTTTCTAGAACCTCTGCCATATCAATTCCTCTTGTAGGAATACCAATCAAAAGGAGGTTATCCAGGTTTTTCACTTTTTCAATAATTTCGGAAGTTAAACGTGCAAATGTTTTCCTAAGCTCAACTTCATTAAGTATTACGATCCTTTTTGTTTTATTGGACATGATTTATCAATAAATAAAATTCGTTCAATATTTTCATAAATTAGCAAAAGCTAACTATTTTAAATATAAATTGTTAAAGAGTAACGTTTGAAGCTAGATTTAAGATTGGATCACTTAAAAAATGAAATTGATATAAATATGTCAAAGATTAGCAGCAAAAGTATAAATAAATTAAGTGTTCCTCAGAGCCCTGTAGTTCTTGCAATACTAGATGGTTGGGGATATCGAGAAGATAAATCAGACAATGCCATAAAAAGTGCTAGAACACCAATCATGGATTCATTGTGGCATGCTTACCCTCACACTCTTATAAGCGCTAGTGGCTCTGATGTAGGTCTCCCAGATGGTCAAATGGGTAACTCCGAGGTAGGACACCTTACTATTGGTTCGGGAAGAATAATTCAACAAGAACTTGTAAGGATTTCAAATGTTGTTAAAAATAATCAGTTGTGCATAATAGATGAGTTAAATGAGATGGCTGATTCATTAAAGAAAAACAACTCTACTTTGCATATTACGGGATTATGTTCTGATGGAGGCGTACATAGTCATATTGATCATCTATTAGGATTAATAAAGTGGGCATCTGATAATGGCATCAAAAAAGTAGCAATACATATTATTACTGATGGAAGAGATACTCCTTCAAAAAGTGCATCTAAATATTTAAATCAAATAGAGTCATGCATAAAAAAATTCAATACAGGTGAAATAGCCTCTATATGCGGAAGATACTGGATAATGGATAGAAATCTTTTATGGGAAAGAACAGAAAAAGCATTTGCTAATTTAACTGATCCAGATATTAAAGTAACAAATATTTCTCCTCTGGATTACGTAAAACAAAGTTACGAAAATAATATAACTGATGAATTTATAGAGCCTATAAGAATGTCTGAAAACTATCTTAAAGATGGAGATAGTTTAATTTGCTTTAACTTCCGTCCAGATAGAGCAAGACAAATCATCAAATCACTTTCAGAGAAGGAATTCTCAGAATTCAAAAGAAAAGTCGTTCCAAACTTAGATTTAGTTACTTTTACTCAATATGACCAAAATTTCTCGGTAAAAGTAGCGTTTCCTCCTGAGTCTCTTAATAATTTTATAGGGCAAATAGTGTCAGAAAATGGACTCAAGCAATACAGAACAGCAGAAACAGAAAAATATCCTCACGTAACATATTTTTTCAATGGAGGAGTAGAAATCCCGTTACCAGGCGAAGAGAGATATTTGATTCCATCTCCAAGAGTTGCAACTTATGATATGGAACCAGAAATGTCTGCAGAAGAACTAACTATAAGTTGCTCTAGAGCCATAAAAAGTGGGGACTATGCTTTTATAGTAATCAATTTTGCTAATCCTGATATGGTGGGTCACACAGGTAACATGAATGCAACAATAAAAGCTATAGAAACAGTCGATAAATGTATAGGTCAGATAGTTAATGCTACTGGAGAAATGGGTGGAAGCATTGTCATCACAGCTGATCATGGGAATGCAGAGGTAATGAAAGGTCCAGCTGGAGAACCATGGACGGCTCACACTATAAACAAAGTTCCCTTAATTTTTATTGAGGGTGAAAAAAGAAAAATCCCTAATATGGGAAATGAGATTTATTTAAGAGACAATGCAGGCTTAGCAGATATTGCACCAACATTATTACAATTATTAAATCTCCCAATTCCAAAAGAAATGACAGGAAAATCCCTAATTAAAGAAATTGAATTAAAAGGTTATAATAAGGTCGTACAACACGTTTAAAGTTAATACAAGCTTTTCAAGTAATGATTCAAGTTTTAAGTTGGATATGGGTTTTTTCTGGAGTTCTTCTAATCTTTCTTGTTTTACTTCATAGTCCTAAAGGTGATGGAATGGGAGGAATAGCTGCCAGTGGAAGCTCTATGTTCAATAGCGCCAGTAGTGCAGAAGCCTCTCTTAACAAAATAACTTGGACTTTTTTAGTTATATTTTTGTCACTGGCAATTATTCTTAGTGCTGGCTGGATTGCATAAAAATCGAACAAAAAAAAGAGGGATCATACAAAATGATCCCTCTTTGAAATGTTATTTATTAACTATTATTTAGTTAATAATCAAAGTCACCACCCATTCCAGGAGCTCCTCCAGGGGCAGCTGCATCTTTTTTCTCAGGTAGATCTGCAACTATGCATTCAGTTGTAAGAACCATTCCTGCTATTGAAGCTGCATTTTGTAATCCTGAACGTGTAACTTTTGCAGGATCAACTATACCAGCGGAGGACATATTAACGTATTCTCCAGTAGCAGCATTAAATCCATCATTAAATGGCTTAGATTTAACATTTTCAGCAATCACAGCACCATTGGAGCCTGCATTTTCTGCAATTCTCATAAGGGGAGCTGTTAATGAAGCTTCAACAATGTTAGCTCCAATTAATTCCTCTCCTTCTAAATTTTTATCAGCCCAATCTTTGAGGATTGGAGATAAGTGAGCAAGAGTTGTTCCTCCTCCAGGTACAATACCTTCTTCAACAGCAGCTTTTGTAGCATTGATAGCATCCTCAAGACGAAGTTTTTTGTCCTTCATTTCAGTTTCAGTTGCGGCTCCAACTTTAATAACTGCTACTCCTCCAGCTAATTTTGCTAGACGTTCTTGAAGCTTTTCTTTATCGTATGAGGAATCTGTTTCATCCATTTGCTTCTTAATTTGATCACATCTAGCATTAACAGCTTGCTCATTCCCCTCAGCTACAATGGTTGTAGTCTCTTTGTTGATAGTTATTCTTCTACCAGTTCCAAGCATATCTAAGGTAGCATTCTCTAATTTTAAGCCTGCATCCTCAGTGATGAGTTGACCATTAGTTAGAACGGCCATATCTTCAAGCATAGCTTTTCTTCTATCACCAAATCCAGGTGCTTTAACTGCTGCAACATTTAACACACCTCTTAATCTATTAACGACAAGAGTAGCTAAAGCCTCTTTCTCTATATCTTCTGCAATAATGACGAGCGGCTTACCAGTTTTAGCAATTTGTTCCAAAACAGGAACTAAATCTTGTACTAAGGCAATTTTTTTATCAGTCAAAAGAATATACGGTTCATCTAGAACAGCCTCCATTCTCTCTGTGTCAGTTGCGAAATAAGGTGAAATGTACCCTTTATCAAAACGCATACCCTCAGTAACTTCTAATTCAGTCGTCATTGATTTTCCTTCTTCTAGAGAAATCACGCCTTCTTTCCCAACTTTATCCATTGCATTAGCAATCATTTGACCAACCTCTTCGTCATTTCCAGCAGCAATAGTCCCGCATTGAGCGATAGCATTACTATCGCTGATTGGCTTGGAATTTTCCTGAATTTTACCGACTAAAAATTCAGTAGCTTTATCAATTCCTTTTTTTAAGGTGATTGCATTAGCTCCTGCAGCAACGTTTCTCAACCCTGCTTTAACCATTGCATGCGCTAAAACAGTTGCTGTTGTAGTGCCATCACCAGCCGCATCATTAGTTTTTGAGGCCGCTTGTCTAATTAATGCAACCCCTGTGTTTTCAATGTGGTCCTCTAATTCAATCTCTTTAGCGATTGTGACACCATCATTAATGATTTGTGGAGCACCAAATTTTTTCTCTAAGACAACATTTCTCCCTTTAGGTCCTAGCGTTACAGCCACAGACTCAGCAAGGATATCGATCCCTCTCTCGAGCGCTCTACGAGCTTGCTCATTGTAAATAATTCTTTTAGCCATGTTTAGGCAGCAATTTAGTAATAAGTTTTAATAATTTTTGAAACAGATATCTTAGCCGACTACAGCTAAAATATCTTTTTCTGAGAGCAAGACATATTCATCTCCTCCCAATTTAATGTCTGTTCCAGCATATTTGCTGTATAAGACTTTATCGCCAATACTCACTTCTGGAGTTTGTCGAGAACCGTCGTCATTAAGTTTCCCAGGACCTACCTGAGCAACTTCTCCTACCTGTGGTTTTTCTTTAGCTGTATCAGGCAAAAGAATGCCCCCAGCAGTTTTTTCCTCAGATGCGGAAACTTTAATAAATATTCTATCTCCCAGTGGTTTTACTGTAGAGACTGTAAGTGAAACAGCTGCCATAGATTAATGGAGGATCATAATTGAGACGCTTTGCGCCATAAAAAATAGAAAGATAAACTCTCTATCCGTATCATCAACAACATAATCTGCGAAGCGGCAATTAAACCATACTTTAACTGTGCGGGTGGCCGAACCCATTTAACGAATTTACCCATGAGGTGGTAGTATTTTCGGATTATGAGCTGAATTAAAATCAGCTATTCATCACCAATCAATAAAAAATGGTAGCAACTCCATCAACTTCCTCTCAAACAAAAGGCATAGTCCGCCAAGTAATTGGCCCAGTTCTGGATGTAGAATTCCCAGCAGGAAAATTGCCAAAAATATTAAATGCGTTGCGAATTGAAGCAAAAAACCCTGCTGGGCAAGACATAGCGCTCACTGCAGAGGTTCAACAGCTCCTTGGCGACCATAGAGTTAGGGCAGTAGCAATGAGCGGCACAGACGGTCTTGTGAGGGGCATGGAAGCAATCGATACAGGTGCTCCAATATCTGTACCCGTAGGAGAAGCAACTTTAGGAAGAATATTTAATGTTTTAGGAGAACCAGTTGACGAACAAGGTCCAGTAAAAACGAATAATACCGCTCCAATTCATAGAGCCGCTCCAAAACTAACTGACCTAGAAACTAAGCCAAAAGTTTTTGAAACTGGAATAAAAGTTATTGACCTTTTAGCTCCCTACAGACAAGGAGGAAAAGTAGGATTATTTGGAGGTGCTGGTGTTGGAAAGACTGTTCTTATTCAAGAATTAATAAATAACATTGCTAAGGAACATGGAGGAGTATCTGTTTTTGGAGGTGTAGGCGAAAGAACTAGAGAGGGCAACGATTTATATGAAGAATTTAAAGAATCAGGAGTCATCAATGCAGATGATTTAAGTCAATCAAAAGTTGCATTATGCTTTGGGCAGATGAATGAGCCTCCTGGTGCAAGAATGAGAGTTGGCTTGTCGGCACTTACAATGGCTGAGCATTTTAGAGATGTCAATAAACAAGACGTACTTCTTTTTGTTGATAATATTTTTAGATTCGTTCAAGCCGGTTCTGAAGTGTCAGCATTACTTGGCAGAATGCCTTCAGCTGTTGGATACCAACCAACTCTAGGAACTGACGTTGGCGAATTGCAAGAGAGAATTACATCTACATTAGAAGGTTCAATAACATCTATTCAGGCTGTTTATGTACCTGCAGATGACCTAACTGACCCAGCTCCGGCAACAACCTTTGCACATTTAGACGCTACTACTGTGCTTGCAAGAGCTCTTGCCGCAAAAGGAATTTATCCAGCAGTTGACCCATTAGACTCAACAAGTACCATGCTTCAACCATCAGTAGTTGGCGATGAGCATTACAAAACGGCCAGAGCTGTTCAATCAACTTTGCAAAGATATAAAGAATTACAAGATATTATTGCAATTCTTGGTTTAGATGAGCTTTCTGAAGAAGATAGATTAACAGTTGACAGGGCTAGAAAAATTGAAAAATTCCTTTCACAACCTTTCTTCGTAGCAGAAATTTTTACAGGGATGTCAGGTAAATACGTAAAATTAGAAGAGACCATAGCTGGTTTCAACATGATTTTGTCAGGCGAATTAGATGATTTACCAGAACAGGCATTTTACTTAGTTGGTAACATTGACGAAGTCAAAGCAAAGGCTGAAAAACTAAAATCAGAAAAATAAATATCCAAAAATATTTTTAACCTTCAATAATTTTAAATTAATGTCAATTTCTCTTAAGGTTTTAGCTCCTAACAAAAATGTTTATCAAGGCGAAGCTGAAGAAGTGATTCTTCCTAGCACTACTGGGCAACTAGGTGTGCTTCCGGGACACATTTCTTTAGTTACAGCTATAGATATTGGCGTTTTAAGGCTAAGAATGAATTCTCAGTGGAAATCAATAGCTTTAATGGGAGGCTTCGCTGAAATTGAATCAGACGAAGTCATAGTTTTAGTAAACAATGCGGAAATTGGATCCGAGATTGATGTTCAAAATGCTGAACAAGAACTTAAAGAAGCAAAATTAGCAATAAGTAAATTCTCTGAAAATGAAAAAAATCCAGAGAAAATTAAAGCTCTTCAAGAGATTTCAAAAGCTGAGGCAAGGATTCAAGCTGCAAAAAACTAATAATTATGCGGTTCCACAAAAAGTTACTTCAGGAAACTTTAGTTTGGCTTCTTCTAATTTTTTAGTTTTACCCTCTTCTTGCCAATAATTTATTACTTCTGTCGCTTTATTCAATATTTCCACTCTCTCATTATCTGTAATCCAACTTTTATTCTCTAGTTCGCTTTTTAATTTCTCCCAAGCGTCATCTCTTGGCCAAAAATAATAAGCAGTTAAAGGGCTTGGCCCTCCCCCTACTATTTGATCAACAGCTAAAGCAACATTATCAGGCAACCACAACACTTTAATTATGAATCTTCCTTCATCAGGTTTGGGGGTATAACCAGTAGGTACTCCATCTTCATCAATTGTAGCCGCAGCCATTACAGCTGTAGCACCCAACATTCCTGAATTCGGAGAGGGATTTTTAGAATTTGAAGAGTCACTGTTTTTTGCGTTTTTTTCTGCTGAATTTTGATTTAATTTATCTGATGAGGACATTCACTTATTTATGTTCAATAATTAATTTATCAGTTTATGGTCACATTTTGATTGATTTATTCAAAACTTCTTGATTTTAGTTATTGATAATTTTTAAACAGGATTTTTATCTATCATGAGAAACTTGATAAAAATCATAAATTGTAGCTTCCAGTGAGTCCCAAAGATCTTTAGGGATATCGTTTTCTTCTGCAAACATTCCAAGCTGGCTGGCCAAACCTCTTGCTTGAGAGAGTTTCGCATCATATGAATCTGACTTATTCATTTTTGAATTTTAAACTTAATAAAAAATAAATCTATTAACTAGATAAGTCAAATTTTAAAATTCTAAATCAGAAATTTCTTTAAGTGCAGCAATACTTAAAACTTCAGGATTTGTATCTTTGACAAGGATATCATCTTCAATTCTTATCCCAATACCTTTCCATATCTCATCAATGATGGGTTGTCCTTCAGGGACTGGGATCCTGTCACTTATATAAATTCCAGGTTCTACTGTAAGAATCATTCCATTCTGTAATGGAACTTCATAGTCTCCCATTCTGTATGCTCCAACATCATGAACATCTAAACCGAGCCAATGACCAGTTCTATGCATGTAAAGATGTTTATATGATTGATTCTCAATTATTTCCTCAGTACTGCCCGACAATAATCCGATTTCTTTTAATCCTTCTATTAAAATTCTTAAAGCTACATTATGCACAGTACTCGAATTTGATCCACTTACAGCACTTTTAATTGCAGTTTTCTGGGCACTCAATACAATTTCGTAAATAACTTTTTGTTCTTTAGAAAATTTTCCGCTTATGGGAATAGTCCTTGTTATGTCTCCATTGTAATAATCAACTAATGAACATCCAGCATCCACCAACAATAAATCCCCCTTATTCAAAGGTGCGTTATTTGATGTGTAATGCAAAATACATGCATTATCTCCTGAAGCAACAATAGAATTATAAGCAGGGCCTCTCGCCCCTTTTTCCAAAAAGAATCCCTCTAAAAGCCCCTGAATTTGTCTTTCATTTTTCTTAAATGAGATAGATTCTCTAACTAGTTCATGAGCTTCTGCTGAAATTTGTACAGCCTCTTTCATTCTCTTAATTTCAAAATCACTTTTAATTAATCTCATCTCATTTAAATAAATTTCTGGGGATTTTATAGAATTTGCACCAATCCCCAATCTTGATCGATTTTCAAGTTGTTGTGAAAATATCTCTAGTACTATTTTCTCAATTAATGGATGCTTACCAATTGAAAAAACAAGTTCATCAGAACCATTTATATAACTTGGAAGTAAATCTCTAAGTTCATTTATTGAGTGAGCCTTATCAGCATTAAATTCTTTTTCAGCTCCTTCTAAACCCCACCTAAAGCCATGCCAAACCTCGCTAATAACATCTTTAGGAGCTACAAACAAAATAAATCTCTCTCCTTCTGGTTTATGCGATAAGAAAAGAGCAATCGCATCCGGCTCATCAAAACCAGTTAAATACCAAAAATCACTATCTTGTCTAAAAGGATATTCACAATCAGCATGATGCTTTACAAGATGAGCTCCAGGGATGATAGCTGCTTTACCATCTAATTTATTTAAGAAAATTTTTCTTCTTTCTTCAAAAACTTTATTATCAGGTTTAAACATAAATTGTGTATTGGCGTGTTTTAAAAAAAAATGGAAGAATGAATTAAAACAGATTTAGTACCTAATCTATTTTAATGGAACCAAGTGTTTACGGTTTAATTCTACTTATTATTATCATCTTAATTGGGTCAGCATGTTGTTCGGGAGTAGAAGCGGCTTTTTTAGCTGTAAATTCAATTAGAATTCTAGAAATAGCCTCAAGACAAAAGCCAAAAAGTTCCGCGAATCAACTCCTTAAACTTAGGAAACATCTTGGAAGAACATTAACTGTAATTACTATTACTAATAATGGATTTAATATAATAGGAAGTCTAATTTTGGGTGTATACGGAGCATTGGTAATTAATAGCAGTTATGGCTTAACACTGTTTTCAATTGTTTTTTATATGTTAGTCGTCTTAGTTGGAGAAGTACTACCAAAAGCTCTTGGTACAAGATTTTCAGTCCAAATAGCATTATTATCCGTTCCAATTCTGAGAATATTAAATACTTTAATGAAGCCATTCTTAATATTAATAGAGCAAATATTTCCAGTTATTACGGCAGAAAATGAAATTTCAACTGATGAAGCAGAAATTAGACAAATGGCGAAAATCGGGAGTCAAAAAGGTTTAATAGAAGCTGATGAGGCAGCAATGATATTTAAGGTTTTTCAATTAAATGATTTAAAAGCTAAAGATTTAATGATCCCCAGGGTATCAGCACCCTGTCTTGATGGGTCTTCAAATCTTGATCAAATTTCAAAACTAATAATGTCAGATAACTCCCCTTGGTGGGTTATTTTGGGAGATAAAGTTGACAAAATACAAGGAGTAGTTAAGCGTGAGATCATGTTAGAAGAATTAATTAATGGGGGAAATAAAAAATCATTATCAGAAATTTGCGAACCTGTGGACTACATTCCCGAAATGATTAAGGCAGATCAATTATTAACAAGATTTGACAAGAACCATAAAGGAGTGAAAGTAGTAGTAGATGAATTTGGAGGATTCGTGGGAATTATCGGAGCGGAAGCTGTTTTATCTGTATTAGCTGGTTGGTGGAAAAATAAATTATGAAACAATTGAAAATTAATAAAAATTATTTTCTTTTAAAAAATTGGTGGGAGAATATTGATCTTACCAACTATGAAAAAAGTTTTTTTAATAGAGAAATAATTTCTTTTAATCAACAACTTTTTAGGCTCAAAGAAAAAAAAATAAGAATTAGCGCATATGGTAAATCAGGCGTAGGTAAATCCTCTGTGTTAAATTCTTTATTAAAAAAAGAAATATTCAAAACAAATATTATCAATGGGGCTACAAGAGAAATACACTCGGAAGAGTGGACCCTTGAAGATCAAACTATCAATAGTATAGAGTTGATAGATTCGCCAGGATTTGATTTCTGTAATATTAAATTCCCAGATAAGATTTACTCTTGTATAAATCATTCAGATCTTATTTTATTTATAGTTTCGGGAGATATTAATAGAAATGAATTAAGCGAAATCAGCTCCTTGATTAAAGATGGGAAAAAAATTATTGTAATTTTAAATAAAATCGATCTTTTTAAAAAAAATGAACTAAAAGAAGTAATAGAAAATATAAAATCTAAGCTTCCAAAAGATTTAAGTATTCCAATTATTATTAATCATGAAAAAAATCTTAAAAATTACATCTCAAAAATAATAAATCAACATGGAGACATATTATTAATATTAAATTCTCTTCAATTAGCTGACAAATTGTTTCTTCAGATAAAAGAGCAAAGATTAAAAAG
Source organism: Prochlorococcus marinus str. MIT 9302 (assembly GCF_000759975.1). Classification (GTDB taxonomy): domain Bacteria; phylum Cyanobacteriota; class Cyanobacteriia; order PCC-6307; family Cyanobiaceae; genus Prochlorococcus_A; species Prochlorococcus_A marinus_M. Next base: position 333,994 of record NZ_JNAM01000011.1, read on the forward strand.
AAGGCAGAAATTAGCCCAGTCAACTATAGGTAAATTTTCTACCATAAAAGCATCAACAGTAGCTCTTAATCCTTTTATTTTGTTTGATGTTGCTGGTAGTTTTGCATTAGATACTGCATTAATTAGCGAATTAAGTAAGATTTACGACTTAAATTTAAAGGGTGAATCAACAAGGAAAATATTCAAAAATATATCTATTAATAATTTATTTTTGGGAGTTACTCAAGTTGGTATTAATACATCTTTCAATCTTATTAAGAAAGTAATTTTATTAACTGCACCTTTCACTAACGGACTATCATTACTACCTTATGGACCTATAGCAGTTATTCAAGCAGCAATCGCAGTGCATTCTACAAAAATTCTCGGGAAATTAGCAGCTAAAGAGCTATTTATAAGAAGCAAAGTTTCGTTTAAAGAACCTTTTATAATGATTCAAAATATTACTTTTAATGAACCAGAGATTTTTAACCACATAAATATTTATTTATCAAATAGAAATTCAAATAATAATTTTGTTAGTTTTCTGCCTTAAAACTTGAAATGGGTAAAAGCATTGCATTATTTGGTACTAGTGCAGATCCACCGACCATTGGTCATAAAAAAATACTTGAAGAATTATCTAGAATTTATACTTTTACCATTAGTTATGTAAGCAACAACCCCAACAAAAAGCACAAAGAAGATATCACCATTCGTAGCCATTTATTAAAAACTCTTATTGAAGATTTAGACAATCCTAAAATTTTATTTAATCAAAGAGTTAGTAGCCAATGGGCGGTGGAGTCAATCAAAAAATGTAAAGAAATTTATGACTTTAATAATTTAGATTTTGTTATTGGTAGTGATTTAATTAAAGATATTTTATACTGGAAAAATTTTGATAAAATTATTAAGGAGGTTAGTTTTTTGATAATTTTAAGAGAAGGATATCCTGTTGAATCTAATACTCTTAAAATGTTAGAAACTTATAAAGTGAAATTTAAGATTTCAACCATACAAATTCCAGACATTTCAAGTTCTAAGTTCAGATTAAATTTTAATTACTCTACTTTACCAAAGTCATTAATAGATATTGTTAAGAAGAATAATTTATATGAATCCACTAAATTAGTTGAATGAAGTTTTTACTCGCTCAAATTAATCCAGTAGTTGGAGATTTAGAGGGCAATGCAAAAAAAATACTTTTTATTGCTTCGAAAGCTAGCTCAATTTCTGCTGATTTTGTTCTTACGCCAGAATTATCCTTATGGGGATATCCAGCAAATGACTTACTTCTAAAAAAAAATTTAATCAAAAATCAATATCAAATACTTGACCAATTAGCCTTAAATATATATAAAAAATATGGAAACTTAAGTATCACCGTTGGGATAGCTGAGATAATAAATGATTCTTTTTTCCCAAATCTTTATAATGCTATTGCATTGCTTGAGGGCGGTAAATGGAAAATAATTGCACGTAAAATGATTCTTCCAACTTATGAGGTATTTGATGAAAAAAGATACTTTAGATCAGAGGAAACAGTTTCTATATTGATAAAAAAAATTAAAGATAAAACTTGGAGACTTGGCTTTACTATATGCGAAGATTTGTGGGTCAATAAAGATATAGAAGGTAGAGGAATTCATAAAAAGAATCCTATTTTTGATTTAAAGAAAAAAAAAGTTGATATTTTAGTAAATTTATCGGCATCACCATATACCTTCAAAAAATTAGAGCTAAGATCCAAAGTTTCCAGTTTTGCTGCTCAATATCTTCAAGTCCCCCTAATTTATGTAAACCAAATTGGAGCAAATGATAATTTAATTTTTGATGGAAATAGTTTTATTCTTGACAAGAATGGATCTAAAATTAAGCAATTAAAACCTTTTTCAGAAGACCTCTCCAGTTGGGAAATTGAGCAGACAGAACCTGAAAAAAATAAAATTGAAAACTCTGCAATGTCATCAATTTTTGATGCATTAGTGCTTGGAGTTAAGGATTATGCAAAAAAATGCGGATTTAAGACAGCTTTAATTGGATTGAGTGGTGGCATTGATTCAGCACTAGTTTCAGCAATTGCGACAGCTGCTCTTGGAAGTGATAATATTTATTGCGTTTCAATGCCCTCTAAATGGAGCTCATCTCATTCAAAGAGTGATGCGAAAGAGTTAGCGAGACGATTAAAGATAAATTTCAACAGCATACCAATTGAAAACTTGATGACCTCTTTTGAAGAATCTTTTATAGAAACCATAGATTTCGAGATGGCTGAAATAACAAATCAAAATATTCAATCAAGGATCAGAGGAACGCTTCTGATGGCTTTAGCAAATCAAGAAAAGCATTTATTACTTTCAACAGGTAATAAATCGGAACTAGCTGTAGGATATTGCACACTTTATGGTGATATGAATGGAGGATTATCTGTAATTGGGGATTTATATAAAAGTAATGTTTTTAAATTATGCAATTGGCTTGATAGTAAAGATTCAATTAATCATAGAAAATCTTATATGTTAGATAGTAATGTAAATATAATTGGTGAAAATATACGTACGAAAGCTCCAAGCGCCGAATTGGGTCCTGATCAATTAGATACTGATTCTCTCCCACCTTATTCCATTTTAGATAGTATTCTTAAAGGAATTATTGAAGAGAAAAAAGATTTAAAACAACTTGAAGAAGATGGTTATAAAAAAGAATTAATTTTAAAAATAATCTTATTAATAAAAAAAGCTGAATTCAAAAGAAAGCAAGCTCCTCCAATCCTAAAACTAAGTAGTCAATCATTAGGAAGTGACTGGAGAGTTCCAATAGCAATATCTTACTAATCGCTTTAAGTACATTTTTGGATTTTTTTTAAAGGCCGTTTAATTGCATTAAGATTGATACCTTTTTTTATAGAAAGAATTATGCCTGCAGCTTCTAAATAATTATTCACTTCAAAAAGATTAGGATAATCATAAAACTCATTAGTAACTTTTAATGTATTTTGATTTTTTACAGAGATAATACATAAACCTTTTTCAATACCTGCGAGTACTGCTTCTCCACCTAGCGCCCCATTAGGAACGACAATAGATTCAATTTGATTAGGATATAATGAGATAAGTTCATTTTGATTAGGCAATTCAACAATGTCAGGAGCATTGCTTAAACCAATCAATACCGATGGTAAAAAGGTATATCCAATTTCTTCTGCAGCAGCGCGAGGATCTAATTTTTCATTCAACTCAATTGGATTTAACGCTGGTGCATGAGCACAGGGGACTTTTAAGAACTTGCTGATCAGATGACTTAAAACCGCTTCGACTCCAGAAATAGGGTCAACCCCTTTTCCCTCTCGATAAATATTTGTTTCTGGAGAATCTGAATCGTCTGGAAATTTTGCCACAATTGCTATTGCCGTTACTCCTTGTTCTATTAAACATTTACCAGCATCAATTAAAGTATCAGGATTTTCAATTATGCCACCACTCATTTTTGACGAATCAGAATCAATAACTATATTTAATGGTTTTTTTGTAGCCACATACGAATGAACGTTAATTCCTAAAGTAGAAACACACGCATCAGCAACTTGTAAATGTCTTACTAATATTTCACTTTCAATGCCTGAATCAAAAATTATCCCAATTTTCTGTTCCTTTACCCTTTTTAGAGCAATTTCTCCTTTAACAAGTCGATCTAAACTATAACCCTCAACATAAAAAATATTTTGATCTTTTTCAGAAAGAGTCCCACCATTCATAACATTTGGATGAGTAATTAAACATCCACTTGCCGATGCTAATAATTTAGCGGTAGGAAGTGCATCACCAGCAAAACCTCCTATCTCGCAACCTATACCAGTTGGAACAATGAATACTGTTGGTGAAATTTCCATTATTAAAAATATTTCAATTTATATTCTTCTTTAATTAACAAGGACAGCTTTAATTTTAAGTTTTTTCGTGCCATAAGAGTCAATAGAATTTTGAATTTCAACAATTGACCATCTAATTACATCACCTTTTTTTTCTAAATTAGTAATAATAAATTTCCTCAAATTTTTTAATTTTATTGCAACTGGCCAATCCAAATAAAAATCAACTGAACTTAATTTCATTTTTGATACTTACCAAATTGATCATTATATAAATCATCTTCAACTTGTTCACCAATAACAACATGCAAATCTGACTTTGGATATGCCACACACAAAAGAGCAAAGCCCTTTTCTCTTAAATCATCATTTAATCCCATAGCATCTTCTTGTTCAACAGATCCCTCCAATATCCTTGATGCGCAACTCGTACAAACACCTGAACAACAACTGCTTGGTAAATCTATTCCATTTATTTTTGCCGCTGAAATAACATCTTGATCTTCAGAACATAAAAAACTAAAAGTCTTTTGCTCAAATCTAACTTTGATATTATGTTCAGGCATATTCTTAATCTTCTGGCTAAACTGCTGAACCTCCTACAACTTCTAATATTTCTTGCGTAATAGCTGCTTGTCTGGCTTTGTTATAAGTAAGATTCAACGTACTTGCTAATTCTTTAGCATTATCACTCGCATTATTCATAGCAGTCATCCTGCATGCAAGTTCTGAGGCTGCTGACTCTTGAAGAGCTCTGAGTACCTGATTCTGTAAATATAGTGGTAATAGCGAATCTAATAATTGATCAGGACTTTGTTCAAAGACAATATCTGAAGGTAACTTCTCTGAATCACTTTTTTCAATATTTGATTTTTCAACGAATAACTTACTATCTTTAGTTGTTAACCTAAAAATTTCATCATTTTCATCCGCAATACCTTGAGGGTCTAGTGGCAACAATGTTTGAACTACTGGTGCACAGCTTACAAGAGTAATGAATTTAGTATAAATAATCTCTACCCTATCAGCATTTTCAGATAAAAATTCAGCTAAGACTTCACTAGTTATCCCTTCAGAGTCTTTGGCAGTTGGCACCTGTTCTAGCTCTTTAAATGTGGTTTTAATTTTGTATCTATCTTTCCTGTTTTGGAAGTAACCTATTGCCTTTTTACCAACTAAGATCAAATTTGGTTCATAACCTTGTTTAATCAACTCTGCATACCTAATTTCTACCTTCTTGATTATGTTGGTATTATATCCTCCACATAATCCTCTATCAGCAGTTATGCATACCAAAGAAATTGTTTTAACATCTCTTTTTGATAAAAGAGGAGAATCTACAGCCTCAAACTGAACTCTAGATTGAATATTTTCTAGAACTCGAGCAAGTTTATCTGCGAAAGGTCTACTCTTAAGAACTTGATCTTGTGCCCTCCTAACTTTTGCAGCTGCAACTAACCTCATTGCTTCTGTTATTTTTCGTGTGTTTTTAACAGAAACAATGCGATCTCTAATTTCTTTAAGATTTGCCATGATAATTACTTAAATAAATTTAAACTGTGGCAAGCATTGAAGATTTAACTTCTTTTATTACCTCTTTGAGTGTTGCTTCTAAGCCATCATTTAATTTCTTCTCTTTAAGAATTTCCTCAATAAAATCTGCTTTATTCAACTTAAGGTACTCTCTAAGTTCAGCAGCAAATTTAGTTACATCTTCCACTGGAACTTCGTCAATAAGACCCTTAACACCTGCATACACAACTGCAACTTGTTCAGCAAGATTTAATGGTGAGAATTGTGCTTGTTTTAGTAACTCTCTTAATCTTTTCCCTCTTTCTAGTTGTTGTTGAGTAGCCTCATCAAGATCGGAAGCGAATTGAGAAAATGCAGCTAATTCATCAAATTGAGCTAATTCTAATTTAAGTGTTCCAGCAATTTTCTTAATTGCCTTTGTTTGAGCAGCTCCTCCAACTCTACTAACTGAAATACCTACATTAATAGCTGGTCTTAATCCTGAGTTGAATAAATCTGCACTCAAGAATATTTGTCCATCAGTAATTGAAATAACATTTGTTGGAATATAAGCAGAAACATCACCAGCTTGAGTTTCAATAATTGGTAATGCTGTCATTGAACCACCGCCCATATCATCGGATAATTTTGCTGCCCTTTCAAGTAATCTGCTATGACAATAAAAAACATCTCCAGGATAAGCTTCTCTTCCTGGTGGTCTTCTTAAAAGGAGAGACATTTGTCTATAAGCTTGAGCTTGCTTAGTTAAATCATCATAAATAACTAGTGTTGCTTTGCCTTGGTACATAAAGTGCTCAGCTATTGCAGCACCAGTATATGGAGCCAAGTATTGCAAAGCTGCGGCTTCAGATGCTCCTGCACTAACAACAATGGTATAATCAAGGGCTCCTTTTTCTCTTAAAACCTCAACCACATTTGCTACAGATGCTGATTTCTGACCAATAGCAACATAAACGCATACTACATCTTGACCTTTTTGGTTGATTATTGTATCAATCGCAATTGCAGATTTTCCAGTTTGTCTATCACCAATTATAAGTTCCCTTTGACCTCTTCCCACAGGAATCATTGCATCAATAGAAGTTATACCGGTTTGCATTGGTTCATGGACTGATCTTCTCTTAATAATTCCTGGAGCCATTTCCTCGATCAATCTTGTATCACTTGTTGGAATTTCTCCCTTACCATCTATTGGCTGACCTAGAGGATTAACTACTCTTCCCTGCATTGCCTCGCCAACAGGAACAGATGCTATTTTACCTGTAGATTTTACATTACTCCCTTCTTGAACTCCCAGTGCTTCGCCCATTAAAACGGCTCCAACATTATCATCTTCAAGGTTTAAAGCTATACCTTCGGTACCATCCTCAAATTCCAATAATTCACCAGCCATGACCTGATCTAAGCCATATATTCTTGCAATGCCATCACCTATTTGCAGAACAGTTCCTACATTGCTAACACTTACAGATTGGTCATAATCAGTTATTTGTTGTTTTAAGATTGAACTGATTTCGTCAGGGCGTATAGATACCATGGATTTAAGAATTTAAGGTTAATTTAAAAGTTACTTGGATAGTGACAAACCAAGTTTTCTAATTTGTGAAGCAAGAGAAGCATCAATTACTTTAGATCCTACACTTGCGACGAAACCACCAATAAGCGATGGGTCGATTTTAGTTACAAGTTCTAATTTTTCAGTTCCAGCGATATTGACGATCTTTTGGGTAATTAAACCTTTCTGTTCATCAGTAAGCTCGACTGCAGAAGTAACAGTTGCTAAAGCAATATTACTATTTTCTCGGTAAATCTCTAAAAATCTATTAAGAATAGATGTAAGAATTCCAATTCTTTGCCTATCAACCAATATTTTTAAGAAATTTAGCAATGAAGAGTTAACCTTATTTGAAAAGATTTCAATAATGATTTTCTTCTTAGCTTCTGTTTCTAAAATTGGCGAGGATAGTGCCTTCTCCAATTCAGGGGAATCATTTAACAATTCGAGAAGTTGTTTAACCTCTGAAACCATCTCTTCAGTTTGCAAATTTTCATTTACAACTTGAAGTAATGCCTCGGCATATGGTGTAGTAACTGAATTTAAAAGTGGCATTAGTTCACCTCAATATTGTTAATTGATTGAGTTACCAAATTTTCTTGTGTTGTTGAATCAAGTCGATTTGGGAGAGAATCTAAAGCTTTCTTAATTGCTAGTTCAACAGCCTCTTTTCGAAGTTGAGAAATTGCTCTAGATGCTTCAGAACTTTCATCAGAGATTGCGCTTTGTTTAATTCGTGCCATCTCTTCAATTGCTTTTTTCTCACTTTCCATTCTGATTGATTCGGATCTTTTGAGTGAATCTGCTTTAATTTGACTAGCTTTCTCTTCTGCTGAAGATAAGTCTTTTTTTGCCTTCTCTAAAGCATTAGTCGCATTCACCAGTCGATCTTCGGCATCTTTCAATTCAAGAAGAATTCCTTCTCTTCTTTTTTGAAGCATTTTCCCTAAAAAACTAGGCAAAAATTTATACAGTCCAAAGACCACTACAGCCCAATTAAGGATATTAGTTTCGAATAAATTCAAATTCAATCCAAAACCTTCTGTGGCTAAAAGAGTTAAATTCATTTTTTTAGAATCAATCTATTAACAATAAGTTCGCTTAAATCATCAGCTTGTTTAGAAAGTTGATCACGAGCAGCAGATGTCTGACTTTCAATTTCTAGCCTTACTTTTTCTTTTGAAGCATTTGCTTCATTGTTAGCAAGTTCTAGTGCTTCTTTATAAAGCTTGTCAGACTCATTCTCGGCTTCGCTCACAATTCTTTGGGCTTCAGAACGAGCACTTTGAAGCTGATTTAATAAATCAGCTTCTAATTTTTTAACCTCTGAAAGTTTATTTTTGGCCTCAATAATATTGTTACTTACAAACTTTTCTCTTTTTTCAACAACATTGCCAACTGGCTTAAAAAAAAGAGAATTTAATATGTAAGTAAGAGCAACTACTTGGATCGCCATTAGAGGCAAAGTGGCATTTATATCAAATAATCCACCTTCTGTAGTACCAAAAAAATTAAAGGCCAACATATGATTCAGTTGAAGTTAAAAAATTAAATTTAAATATTGCTATTTAAGGAATAGAAGCAATATTAACTTTTAGGAAAAAGGATTCGCAAAAAGTAGTACTAAAGCCACAACTAATCCATAGATTGTTAATGACTCCATGAAAGCGAATGATAAAAGAAGAGTTCCTCTGATTTTACCTTCAGCTTCTGGTTGACGGGCTATACCCTCAACAGCGCCTTGAGCTGCGTTACCTTGTCCAAGACCAGGGCCAATAGCGCCTAGGCCAACTGCTAAACCAGCAGCTACAACTGATGCAGCGGAAGTAATCGAATCCATAATTTTGAAATAAAGAGCTTAATACTTGTGATAAATCTTTTTTGTCATACACGCTTGGACATCCTTTGATTTAAGAATGGGTCTGATATTTTCAGACCTACGCGATTAGATATTTTGCCAGATTACAGACCCTTTGTAAAAGTATCTGAATATATTAGAAGAAAGCTAATGATGTTCTTCAACAGCTTCTCCAATGTAGTAGGCGGCTAGAGTTGCAAAAATTAATGCCTGAATTGCACTAGTAAACAATCCTAGAAACATAACTGGTATTGGTAGAATTAGAGGTACCAAAAAGACTAAAACACCAACAACAAGTTCATCAGCCAAAATATTTCCAAATAGCCTGAAAGATAGTGATAAAGGTTTAGTAAAGTCCTCTAGAATTTTAAAAGGTAGCATTATCGGAGTTGGATGAACATAGTATTCAAAGTATCTCCAACCCTTATTACTTAAACCAGCATAGAAATAAGATAGTGAAACCAATAGTGCCAAGGCTATTGTTGTATTAATATCTGCAGTAGGTGCTCCCAACTCTCCACTTGGTAACTTAATCAATCTCCAAGGAATTAAAGCACCTCCCCAGTTGCTTACAAATACAAATAAAAATAAAGTACCTATAAATGGCATCCAATCTCTATAAACTTTTTCACCTATTTGAGTCCTAGCAAGATCTCTTATATAATCCCAAAGAAACTCAAGCAAGTTTTGAAGTCCTTTAGGATCATTTTCCATTTTTTTAGTTCCTAAAGAAATAAAAACTAATAACGCTCCTAATAAAATCCAAGATGTCAAAAATACCTGCCCATGAAGTCTGATATTTCCAATTTGCCAATAAAGATGTTGACCAACTTCTAGTGCTGCAAAATTTGTTAGCAAGGAATTAAAGAACATTTGATTTGAATAAAAGATTGGTAAATTTTTGAGAAAACAAAATTTACTTAGGAACGTGAAAAATAAAAAATGAGTGAGGGTTTATAAATGAAAAACCCTATCATTGCAGGAAAAATATCCAGTGATCCTAGCTTGCTCGCAAAAATAAAGAGGCAAACTGGAACTAATAGTTGCAATTTTGATACACCTGATGATTCATTACCCAGTTTTCCTACACTTTTAGCAAGCAAACGTAAGTAAAAAATACCAGCAATTGAACCTATAAAAATACTAAAACCAAAAGTAAATCCGAGAAAAATTCCAGTTATTGATGCAACTAAAATAGAAACAATAAAAGTAATTCCAAAAATTGTTAATTGTAATTTTGTATATTCATCATTTTTAGAAAGCAAATTGTGTAATTGACTGGCAATGCCTGATTTACTCTCATTGATGATGGGATTTTCGAGGGATTGTGAAATTTGAACATTCTCACTAGAAGGATGTTCAACTTTTTTTCTATTTGAGTCCACTGATGTGAACATATTTCAGAAACCCCGTTTAAATGGTTTAAAGTAAGTATATAAACTCACGGAATCTATCATGGAGAGGTGCCTTTTAGCTAGTTTTTTTTTATAAAAAATTAATTCTTAAGATTTGTGATGAATCTATTAACCATATTTTTGTTTTAATTTTGTGAATTAAAAATATATAGGTTGATCTTTAAAATTAATTTACGCTTTAAAAAGTTGATAATAGACTTGGCAAAATCTCAATTTAACGTCTCAATAGTAAATATACAGCTAAACAATTGGAGATAAGTCAAGAAAAAATTAAATACAAAAGAATTAATAAAAGGAACAAAAACATTAGTTCTAATTACAAAAAAAATCCAAACAATTTAAAAGAATCTATTTTTCCTTTGCCCTGGACAATATGGCCTTATGAGGCGAAAATCCTCATAATCCTTATTGGAATTTGGTCAATACTAGGAATATGTATTCTAGGATCGTCAAGTTGGTGGGTGGCTAGTAGAGAAATGGGTAATTGGGCTTATTTCTTAAAAAAACAAATTATTTGGACAATTCCAGGCATTGGTCTGTTTTATTTCGTTCTTAATACGAACATTAGAAATCTTTTAAGGTTTTCAAGAATTATTTTTTATATTTTATTTTTTTTGATTTTTCTAACCAATATTGCTGGAATTACAGTGAATGGCTCTTCAAGATGGCTAATGGTAGGTAATTTACGTCTGCAACCATCTGAATTAATAAAACCTTTTCTAATTCTTGAAGCTTCTAACCTTTTTGCTCATTGGAATCTGATAAAGAATGATAAAAAATTAATTTCAATATTCTCGTTTGGTTTATTAATTTTATTAATACTTAAGCAGCCAAATTTAAGTACTGCATCATTAACTGGAATTCTTCTCTGGGTAATGGGCTTATGTGGAGGCGTAAAACTTAGCTCTCTTTGCTCATTTGCCTCATTAGGTCTCATTACTGGATGTATTAGTATTCTTAGTAATGAATATCAAAAACTTAGAGTTACTTCATTTATTAATCCTTGGAAGGATCAACAGGAAAGTGGATTTCAATTGGTTCAGAGTTTATTAGCTATAGGTTCAGGTGGTCTATTTGGCCAAGGTTTTGGGCTGTCTATACAAAAATTACAGTACCTACCATTTATGTACACAGATTTTATTTTTGCCATTTTTGCAGAAGAATTTGGTTTGTTGGGGTGTACTTTATTCTTAGGATTTTTAGCAGTATTTTCTTACATAAGCCTAAGAATTAGTCTTAAGTGCAGGAACAACTATACAAAATTAGTTGCTATCGGATGTGGTGTATTGTTGACAGGTCAATCAATAATGCATATTGCTGTAGCAACAGGTTCAATGCCCACTACAGGCTTACCACTACCTTTCATTAGTTATGGTGGGAATTCATTAATAGCTTCTTTTTTTATCGCAGGGATGTTAGTGAGATGTTCATTAGAATCAACAGGATTCATTGGTATGATTAGTACACGAAAGTCTCTTAATTAGTTAGAATTTAAAGGATTTAAGTCAAGTTATCGAATCATTTAATTTAGTTATTTCAGAATTATCTCAAAAGGGTAATCTGCTTATGCAGAATGGTCTAAATAGTCCTGGTCCATTTACTATATTTTTGGTTTTCAGCGCAGGACTTTTAACAAGTCTTGGGCCATGCTCATTATCATTACTTCCAGTAACAATTGCTTATATAGGAGGAACAGAGAAAAATAAATTTAAACTTATTAGTTTTTCAGGAGGAGTAGTTTTTTCGCTTGTTGCACTGGGGGCTGCGAGTGGATTCTTAGGTAAAATATATGGGCAAATTCCATCTTATTACACTTCATTTGTTGCCCTAATAGCAATAATAATGGGTTTAAATTTATTAGGAATTCTAAAGTTTCAGTTTCCGAATGGACCTGATCTAAAAATAATAGAGGATAAGATACCATCCCTCATAGCACCTTTTACAATAGGAACTACTTTTGGACTAGCCTCTTCACCTTGCATCACTCCAGTTTTAGCAACTCTTCTAGCTTGGGTATCGCAAGCTAAAAACCCTATAATCTCAATTATTCTTTTGTTTTTCTTTGGAATAGGCCAAGTCACTCCATTAATTATTGCGGGAGCTACGGCAGAAAACCTAAAAAAGTTTTTAGAGCTTAGAAAATTTAGTCAAATAATTCCCACCTTAAGTGGGATATTTTTAGTGGCACTAGGATTATTAAATTTATTTTCACATTGGATTTAAATGATTATTTTTAAGAATCTAATTTTAAAAATATCAAGTTTAAGATTCGCCATATCACTGATAATATTCATAGCTATTGCCAGTGGCATAGGTACTTTTATACCTCAGGGTAGTAATAATAAATTCTATATTGATAATTTCGATAGTGCTCCCATTTTTGGATTTTTAGATGGAGAAAAAGTCTTAAAACTTCAATTGGATCATATATATACAAGCTTTTGGTTTTTATTTACATTAATTCTTCTTTGCATTTCCTTAGCAGCTTGTAGTTTCAGGAGGCAAATACCTTCATTAAAAGCTTCATTAAAATGGGTTGAATACAAGAGCGAAAAAAAATTTAGCAAACTTCAATTAACTTCAAGTCACCCAATCAATCAGGATAGAGACCTTATATCAATAGTTGATTTACTACTGAAAAAAAGAGGATGGAAAACATACAAATTTGAAAGTCATATTTCTGCGAGAAGGGGTTTAATTGGAAAAATCGGTCCTTTAGTTGTACATATCGGATTAATAGTTTTACTTATAGGTTCAGCATATGGAAGTTTTACAAGTCAATCAAAAGAACAATATTTACTGCCTGGAGAAAGTTTGGATCTTGTCAATGAGAGTACAAACTCAAAAGCCAATGTAAAATTAGTCGATTTTTCTATAGAACGAGAAAGTGATGGTATCCCAAAACAGTTTATTTCCAATTTAAATTTTTCTTCTGAAGATCCAAATTTAAATGAAGTAAAAACCACCAAAGTTAATCACCCAATCCGGTTTAAAGGATTGACTATTTATCAAGCTGATTGGGCAATATCAAACGTTGTTCTAGAAATAGATAATATCCTTTATCAATTACAATTAAAGGAGATTCCCGAAATCGGCAATCAAGTTTGGGGAGTTTTAGTTGAATTAGGATCAGAAATTAAAAAAAATTACCTCTTAACAATAGATAACGAAAATGGTCCACTAAAAATTTCGAATATAGAAAATTTTTCCGGGAACAATCTCTATATCAATGACGATCCCTTAGAAGTTAACTCTTCAAAAGTATCTCTGAAAAAAATAATCCCCAGCAGTGGATTAATAATTAAAAATGATCCATCTATACCATTTATCTACTTTTCTTTTATTTTAATAATTTTTGGAACAATAATAAGTCTTATACCAACTAACCAATTATGGATTCTTGTAAATAAAGAATCACAAAAGTTATCTATTGGAGGTCTTAGCAATAAAAATCTAGTTGGTTTTAAAAAAGAATTTCTTAAGTTATCAGAAGAAATAAAAAATTATTAATTTTTTTTCTTTCCACTAAAAATATCTAACTGCATAGATACATTCCCTCTGGGGTTAAATGCAGCATTTAAATGTATCCAGTGAGGTGAGCCTTCATTCACTAAATCATCCATAATTCGATTAATAACTTCCTCATGCGATATTTTTATATCTCTATAGTTGTTAATATATAGCTTTAAAGACTTCAACTCATAGACTCTCAAATTGGGTTGATAAATAATATTTAGCTTTGCAAAATCTGGATATCCAGAAAATGGACACTTACATGTAAATTCGGGTAACTGGATAGAAACTTCATAAATTCTTTTTTTGTTTGGATTCTCGAAACAAATTATTTTTGATTCTTCAATAATTCTTTCACCATATAAAGGTCTTTGAGTTGAATCATCTAATTTAGCTGTACTCATTTTTAGTAGAACTTATTTACTCAACCTATATAAAAAGATCAAAATCCGCAAAAATCTCAACAAGTTTAAGTATTACAATTAAATAAGCCAAAAGCTGTTAAATCTTATTTTTGTATCGACTGTAACATTCATAATGTCGGTTAAAAGGGTTATATGTGTTTAGTTCAATGAAAAATTACATGGACATTTGTTTGATAACTATCGATAAAAACTTAAATAAATCCCTTCAACCAAAAAGTGCAATTGGAATGTTATGGCTTCAAACACACTTTGAGAATGATCAGTGGGAAGCGTTGTCAAATAGTACAGTAATAATTTCTGAAGAAAATTCCCAATTATTAATTGAAGACGCCACGAATGCAGGCCTTAATATTAAATGTTTTTCTGATATTTCAATGTTGGATGTTTTCCCAAAAAACAATTAAAATAGAAATATTCAATCTTTAATCATGAAGAAAATTGAAGCAATCATACGTCCATTTAAGTTAGAGGATGTAAAAATTGCATTAGTAAACTCTGGAATTGTTGGAATGACAGTTAGTGAAGTCAGAGGTTTTGGAAGGCAAAAAGGACAAGTTGAAAGATATAGAGGTTCCGAATTTACTGTTGAATTCCTTCAAAAACTCAAAGTAGAAGTTGTCGTAGAAGATGAAAAGGTTAATTCAGTAATAGATGCGATTGCTGAAGCAGCAAAAACTGGAGAGATCGGTGACGGAAAAATATTCATCACATCAATTGATTCTGTTGTGAGAATTAGAACTGGCGACAAAGATGAAGAAGCTCTCTAATTCAAAGAGTTTCTTTTACTAAATTTTGTATATATTCACTATTAATCTTTGGATTTGATTCATCTCTTAAACACATCCAAGCTAGATATTCATGATTTCCAGCAGGACCTACTAGCGGAGAAGCTATCAAGTTCTTTATATGCCATTGGAAATTATTAGCCGCATAAATAACAGACTCAATAGCCTCAGTATGGAATTTAGGATTGCGAACAACACCACCTTTACTGACTTTATCTTTACCCACCTCAAATTGGGGTTTAATTAAAAATATTCCCTCAATACCATCACCTTCTAATAAATTACCAATAGATTTAAAAACTAACTTTAATGAAATAAAAGACAAATCAGCAACCACAAAATTTGGTAATTCATTACTTCTAGATAAAAGATCATTAGGTTTTAAATTTCGAATATTAGTTCGCTCAAAAAGTATGACTTTTGGGTTATTTCTAATCTTCCATGCAGTCTGTCCATAACCAACATCTATCCCAAAAACTAACTTTGCTCCTTGTTGCAATAAGCAATCAGTAAATCCCCCAGTAGAGATTCCTGCGTCAATACATATTTTATCTTTTACTTTAATTTCAAGTTTTTTAAATGCCTCCAATAATTTTTCGCCACCCCTTGATACAAACATAGGTTCGGAATCAATAAAAAATTCAGATCCGATGAATACTTGTTGTCCAGGTTTATCCAAAACTTTTCCATTAATATCTCTAACTTTGCCCGCAAGAATTAAACCTTGAGCTTTTTGCCGAGTTTCACATAAACCTTTATTTAGAAGATAAAGGTCTAATCTACTTTTTTTAATCATCTATTAATCAGTAAAAAAAGAATAAATAATGAACTTCTACAAGCTTGAGATCCAAATTCTTTAATACCCTCCAATTTTAAATTAGAACTAAAAAATTACCCATTATTAATGATAAGGAATAAATGCAAACATTTTTATATTTAAGCTTTCTTTAATAGCTAGAAAAATGTTACATAAGAAAATAATAATCAGGCAAATATGTTCAATGGCAAGTACATCTTTAAGGTATAAGGCAATAATTCGATTTTGGTTATAAAGTTTAAAATGATAATTAATAAAAGTTGTGATCGAGCGTTACACATTACCCGAAATGGGGAAAATCTGGACTGAAAGCGCAAAATTCCAGAGTTGGCTTAAGGTTGAAATAGCTGCATGTGAAGCAAATTTTTCCCTAGGGAAAATTCCTGAGAATGCTATGAAAGAGATACGTTCAAATGCAAAGTTTGATGAATCTAGAATTACAGAAATTGAGAAAGAAGTTAAACATGATGTCATAGCATTTCTTACAAGCGTTAATGAGTTTGTAGGAGATTCTGGAAGATACATACATGTTGGTATGACCAGTAGTGATGTACTTGATACTGGCTTATCTCTTCAGTTAAAAGATTCTTGCGAATTATTATTAAAAGAAATTGAGAATCTAGAAAATGAAGTCAGATTATTAGCAAGGAATCATAAAAATACATTAATGATTGGTAGATCTCATGCAATTCATGGGGAGCCAATTTCCTTCGGTTTTAAACTTGCTGGATGGCTAGCAGAAATAGTAAGGAACAAAAAAAGATTGTTAACACTTAAAGAATCTGTTGCAATTGGTCAAATAAGTGGTGCAATGGGAACTTACGCTAATACAAATCCCAAAGTAGAACAAATAACTTGTGATTTACTCGGCTTAAAACCAGATACAGCAAGTACGCAGGTCATATCAAGAGATAGACATGCAGAATATGTGCAAACTATTGCACTAGTTGGCGCTTCTCTAGATAGATTCGCAACTGAAATAAGAAATTTACAGAGAACTGATGTTTTAGAAGTTGAGGAGGGCTTTACAAAAGGGCAAAAAGGAAGTTCTGCCATGCCTCATAAAAGAAATCCTATTCGAAGTGAAAGAGTAAGCGGATTATCAAGAATTTTGAGGAGTTATGTCTTAACAGCACTGGAAAATGTTCCACTTTGGCACGAAAGAGATATAAGCCATAGTTCAAATGAACGTGTCATGTTACCTGACGTATCAATCTGTTTGCATTTTATGCTCAGGGAAATGAAAGATATAGTTAGCAATTTGGAAGTTTATCCAGAAAATATGCTCAAGAATTTAAATATATATGGTGGTGTAATCTTTAGTCAGAAAGTTTTACTTTTGCTTGTAGATAAGGGCTTATCTAGAGAAAAAGCTTATAGCTTAGTACAAAAAAATGCGCATCAGGCCTGGAATACTCAGAATGGGAATTTCAAACAAAATATAGAAAGAGATAATGAAATAATGGATTTAATTGATCAAAGTGACTTAGAAGAATGTTTTAATCCCTCAATTCATCTCAATAATTTAAGTGTAATATGGGAGAAGTTAGGTATATAGGATTACTGAAAACCTTATCTAAGCTAAACCAGTGTTTTCAGAGGAATAATGACAAAAGACTTTAGGATTGAAAAAGATAGTATGGGAACAATAGAGGTTCCTATAGAAGCTTTGTGGGGTGCTCAAACACAAAGATCGATAATAAATTTTTCTATTGGAGAAGAATTAATTCCAATTGAGTTAATTTATTCACTAACCATCATAAAAAAAGCTGCTTCAATTGCGAATTTCAATTTAGGGTTAATAGATAAGAGAAAAAAAGATTTAATTGTAGAGGCATGTACAGAAATACTTGATGGGCTTCATGACTCACAGTTTCCCTTAAAGGTTTGGCAAACAGGTAGTGGCACTCAAACAAATATGAATGTTAATGAGGTAATTTCAAATATTGCAGCTTTAAAAACTAATTCAGAGCTTGGTAGTCATCAACCAATTCATCCGAATGATGATGTAAATAAATCTCAGTCAACTAATGACACTTTTCCTGCTGCTATTCAAATATCTGTTGTTAATGAAATAATCAAAAATTTAGTTCCAACGATCAGAGAACTTACTAAGATCCTTGATAAAAAAAGTGAAGAATGGAAAGACCTTATAAAGATAGGAAGAACCCATTTTCAAGATGCAGTTCCCCTTACTTTTGGGCAAGAAATATCAGGATGGTCAGAGCAACTTAAAGATGCTGAGAATGCAATTATTATGAGTCTGAATGAATTGTATTTCTTACCTTTGGGAGGAACTGCAGTTGGTACAGGGATTAATTGTCCACAAGGATTTTGTGAAGAGTCTATAAAATCAATTTCCGATGATACTAATCTAATGTTCTATAAATCAAAAAATAATTTTTCTATCATGGCCTCGCATGATCGTCTAGCTCAAGTAATGTGTCAGATAAAAATATTAGCAGGTGCATTATTTAAAATTTCAAATGATATAAAAATTCTATCTTCTGGTCCAAGATCAGGAATATATGAACTAATTATTCCTCAAAATGAACCTGGAAGTTCTATTATGCCGGGTAAAGTGAATCCAACTCAATGCGAAGCCTTATCAATGGTTTGCACTCAGATAATGGGTCTTGAATATGCAGTTTCAATGGCAAATTCTAGCGGCACTTTACAGATGAATGAATACAAGCCTCTTATTGGATTTAATATTCTCACAAGTTTAAAATTACTTAAAAATGTAATAGAAAACTTCAGAATAAAATTAGTTGATGGGATGGAACCTAATCAAAAGAAAATGAAGTTAAATTTAGAAAATTCACTAATGTTGGTTACAGCCATAGTGCCAAAAGTTGGTTATGAAAAAGCAGCTGAAATTGCAAACCTTGCCTTCAAAGAATCATTAAATTTAAAAGAAGCAACACTTAAATTAGGTTATTTAAACGAAGATGAATTTAATGAAGCAATGAATATCAATTCAATGATTTGATTAAAAAATTCAAGAATTATTGTCAATTCTTTTTGTTGCAGGATTAATATCTTCAGAAACTTTTATAAGATCATTAGCTTCAGAAACAGGAAAACGATTAATAGCTTTTAATGCTAGCTTTGCTTTGCTTTTTAATTTATTACTAACACCAATACAGTATTGCACTTGAGAAAGGACATCAATTGATCTTCTAATAATCCTCACTACATCACCTTCATCTAATGAAGTATTAAAAACCAAATCTTTCCATTTTTTTCCTCTTGCCCATTCAGAAACAATTCCAGTCAACTCTGTTTCTAAATAGATAGGAATTTCAATATGAAACTTATTTTGTTGAAAAGAGACTAATTTTCTTAAACCATCTAATTCATTAAAAACATCTATTAACTTTAAAGAAGGCTTGAAATTACACCAAAGATTAGGCCTCCTTACATCAACACATATAGCTTGAATAATTGCAGCTAATTCAGGAGGATCTAAATCGTCTAAATAACCACTAACTAAAACAAGACCAATCCATAATTCATTTTCACTTCTTATTGCACCAACTGTTTGTCCAACTTCTGTCAATTCCAAATCATTTAAACAACCAAAATGATTCAAAATTTTAATCAAATCGGTAAAAGTTCTCCAGTTATGATTTTCTTTATCCGCAAGAAGTTTTTTTCTAATATTTATTTCTTGCTCAACATCAATAATTCTTTTTCTATATTTCTTTAATTTCTTGGAGTCTCCAAATCTATGTGCGGGATGATCATTAACTTTTTCTTCTAAATTATTAATTTGTTGATGTTGTTCCAAAACTTCCGTTGTCAAATCATATTGTGGAGTTTGTAAATCATTTTTTTTAGAAACTTCTAAAATTCGATCCGCATAACACTGCGACATATCATCTCCCCTAAATACCTCTCCAGAAAAATACATCTTTGGTACTTCAAGTCCTAAGACATCAATTGCATCCAAATCATTAAAAATACTTACTATATATGAGGGTTTTATCAGAATAAATAAATTATCAATTGTCAAACACAATAAACTCTTAATTTTTTGGGATTCATATATTTTCTTACAAATTAATCCTGGAACAATTTTTCTTTTAATTTGAGGAGCTTTGATTGAAATTAAACTTCCATCTTTAATATATGGGAGCGCATTAGTTATCTCTTCTGATAATTTTTCTACTGCTTGTTTTTCTAAAATTTTCAAGAGTCTTCTCTCTTCTTTAAGACGATTTTTTAACTTTTCGTATGCATCAAAATCTTTCCATGAAACGTTAGATGTAATTTTTTTTAATTCAATTAAATCCTTATCTAAAGTTTCAAGAATTATATTCTCACCTGATGATTCACCTAAATATAAAAAACTACCAAAACTTCTTTTAATTAATTCTTTAGACTTATCTAAAGTATAACTTTGTAAAAGATTAAGTACCATTCCATAGCTAGGAGTGAATTGACTTTCTAAAGAATTTGGTTTACTAATAGCCAGTGCACTTGCTTCTTTGGCACCTTCGAATCTTGTTTGTAATGTAACAACATATCCTTGGGTATCTTTTCCTCTTCTTCCAGCTCTTCCTGACATTTGCAAAAATTCACTGCTAAATAATAATCTATGACCATCTTCTGTCCTTTTTGATAAAGAAGAAATAACAGTTGTTCTTGCGGGCATATTTATTCCTGCAGCAAGAGTTTCAGTAGCAAAAACAACTTTTATTAAACCTTGCTGAAATAATTCTTCAACCAATTCTTTCCATGCAGGCAATAATCCAGCATGATGAGATGCAATACCGCGTTTTAATGCCTCGCATTGAGATTTATCTTTAATTGCTTCCTGATTATTTTTAAGATAAACATCTAATTTTTGGGATATCATACTTGCTTCTAAATAACTTACTAAAGTTAAATCTTTTATATTCTCAATAGCCTTGTCACATCCTCTTCTACTAAAAATAAAATAAATAGCTGGCAACATATTTCGTTCAGCTAGTTTCGAGATCACAAAGCCAATTGAGGGAGACTTTGGTTGCATTATCCTGCCCACTTTTCCTCTTGTTTTCTGCCCTTTAGGAGCTCTCCAAATCTTACAGTTTGGATGAATCCCATTACCTTTATTATTTAAAAGTGGATGGAGGCCTTTAACACTACAAAAAATAAAATCAAGTGGCACTGGTCTCTTATCACTATTAATTAGTACGGTGGGGCCATGAACTTTTTCTATCCAATTTTGTAGTTGATCTGCATTGGCTATTGTTGCTGATAAAGCTATTATTTGAGTTCTAGTAGGGCAATGGATTATAGTTTCTTCCCAAACTGTGCCTCTTTGGGGGTCATTCATATAATGACATTCATCAAGAATCACAGATTCTAAATTTTCTAAGGGATCATCAAATTCATCAAGTTCGCTATAAAGCATGTTCCTAAAAATCTCAGTCGTCATGACTAAGATTGGTGCTTCTCTATTTATACTTATATCTCCAGTTAAAAGACCAACTTTATTCTCACCATATTGATTAGCAAAATCTCTAAACTTTTGGTTTGATAGGGCTTTTAAAGGTGTTGTATAAAAAACTCTGCTGTCATGAGATAAGCCTCTATATATAGCAAATTCACCTATCAATGTTTTACCCGAACCTGTTGGTGCAGTTAAAACAACAGAATTTCCGCTATTAATAGCTTGTATTGCTTCTAATTGGAAATCATCTAGCGGAAAGGGGAAATATTCCTCTAAATTAAGCAATAATTGTGATTGAAGAGAGGATGAGTTAACTTCTTAATATATGATCTATATAGATATTAATAAACAAAAAATACCTTGCAAACTTTAATAGTAAATCTAAATCTTTTTAATTAAATTCACTATATTTTATTTTGCCAAAATGAAAAAAGTAAAAATTCCAAAAAATAGAATCCGTAAATTAAAAACATTTTCTTTAGGTAAAAAATCATTCGAACTTCTAAGTTCGAATTCGCAAAATAAAAAACTTATAGACCTATGCAGTAATGATTATTTTGGATTAAGTAGGGACAAGGATTTAATAAAAGCTGCTTACGAAATAAGCTTGTTAGAAGGTATTGGTTCTGGAAGCTCTAGGTTTATTACTGGTTCAAGACCAATACATAAATTATTAGAAACAGAACTTGCCAAGTGGCTTGATCAAGAGAAAGTATTACTTTTCCCAAGCGGATTTCAAGCAAATATAGCCGCTATCCAGACTTTAGCAAACAGAAATAGTATCGTAATAGCAGATAAATTGATCCATAACTCTTTATTGGTTGGAGTCAAAGCTGCTCAAGCAAAACTGATTCGATTTTCACACAATAATTTGAAAGATTTAGAAGATAAAATTATTAAATCTAATCCTACAAAAAATTCTATTTTAGTTGTTGTTGAATCTCTTTATAGTATGGAGGGATCAATTGCTCCGCTCAGAGAAATAACAGAAATTTGCAAAAAAAATAGTGTTCAATTATTAGTTGACGAAGCTCATGCAATTGGGATCTTGGGCCCTGAAGGCAGGGGTTTAAGTTTTCATTGTCGTTCAGACATAACTATGATTACTGGAACTTTTGGCAAAGCATTTGGAAGCGGTGGAGCTTTCATAGCTTCCAATTCAGAAATTGGAGAATATCTTATCCAAACAAGTAGTGCATTTAGGTATACAACCGCACTTGCGCCATCTTTAGCTGCTGGGGCGCTAGAAGGTTTAAAAAAAATTTTAGAAAATAAAGAATGGGGTAATAGTTTGTTATCTTCTGCGAATGTATGGAAAGATGAAATTATTAAAAATTTTAGTTTTCCAGTTCAGGGAGATTCTCACATTTTATCAATTATTGTTGGCCAAGAAGAGAAGGCAATTTATCTACAAAAATATCTCGAAGAAAATGGATTTTTAGCAATTGCGATAAGACCTCCAACTGTTCCAGTAGGCCAATCTAGAATCAGAATAACAATACGAAGAAACTTAGATTTTAATCTGCTCAAGAATTTCATTGCAGTATTAAAAGAGTTTAAATGAAACAAATTATTACTCAACATGGGTGGGGACTAAATAAATATTTCTGGGATGATTATAAAGTTGATTTTTTAAATAATAATTGGCATTGGCAAGATAATGAAAGGGGCTATTTTTCGAAAAATAATTATCAAGCAAAATGGATTAAAAGCGAATCTAAAAAAGAAATCAGAATGACTTTATGCCATTCATTTGGTTTTCATTTAATGCAAAAAAACATTTTAAAAGAAGCAACCCATATTGTTCTTATAAATTCTTTTAATAATTTTCTTCCTTTAAGTAATAAGAGAAACTTTATTTTGAGGTCTCTCAAAAGAATGGAAACAAAAATCATAAAAGATGAACCTAAGGATATGTTGAAAGAATTTATACATAGATCATTTATGCCAAATCATATGAATAATAGTTTTAAAAATATCTTTTATAAAAGTCTAGAGAGTTTAAATAAAACTCTTCTTTTAAGTGATTTAAAACAACTTTACATCAATAGAGATTTTCCAGTATCTTTAAGAAAAGATTGCAAAATTATTTTTATAAAATCAGAAAATGATTTGATTCTTGACAACGAATCAAATAATAACTTTTTAGATTCCTTAAATAAAAAACTTGATAGGAAGCCAATTTTAATTAAATTAGCTCAACAAGGTCATTGCTTGAAAAATTTAAATTTATACGAGATCTTACTTAATACACTTAATGATTGAAATGGATAGTAAAAAGTGGAATGAGAAAATAAAAAATAATTTCAATGATGCTGCATCTCGGTATTTAGTGCATTCAAATATTCAGAAATTTTTTGCAAAAAAGATTGTTCAATTTATCAAAGAAATAAATCCCAAAAAAAAAGGTGAATGGATAGATCTAGGATCAGGACCAGGACTATTAGCAGATGAAATAGAAAAAAATTTTTCTTCCCAAAAAGTATCCAGAATTGATTTCAGCAAGAAAATGCTTCTTGAGAATAAATTATCTAGAAAAAAATTTTTATTGGATTTGAATAATGATTTACCTCCTGAAATAAATAACTGTTCTCTATTAACATCTAACTTTTGCATACATTGGTTAAATAACCCAGAAAAGATAATAAAAAATTGGTTTAGCAAATTAACACCTGGAGGTTTTTTAATCATTTCATATCCAACAAAAGATTGTTTTCCTGAATGGAAAGATACTTGTAAAAAAATTGATATTGAATATAGTGGTCTTAATTTCCTTTGCTCTAAAGAATTATTAAAAGATTTCAAATCAACTGAAATACATTATTCAGAACATTTTAATTATCTTGAAAATTTTGAAGATGTATATAAACTTTTTAGAAGCATTAAAAATGTAGGAGCACAATCAACAAATTGTAAACGCAAAACAGTGAAAGAGTTAAAAGAAATTCAAAAGTTTTGGCCAAAGAATTACAATAATACAGTGAACCTTTCATGGCAAATTGAGATTCAAATCATAAAGAAATTATGAGTAGTATAGATAGCATTTTCAAATTTATAATTTGTGGAACAGATACTGATATTGGGAAAACTTTAATAAGCTCTTTTTTCGTTAAAGGATTAAATTCCTTTTATTGGAAGCCTATTCAAAGTGGTATTGAATCGCAAACTGATAGTCAAACTGTTGAAAAACTTGCACAAGTAAGTAAAGAGAAAATAATCAAAGAAGCTTATGTCTTTACAAAACCTCTTTCTCCTCATTGGGCTGCTGAAATAGATCAAAAAACTATTAACTTTGACAAGTTGAGATTGCCAAAAGTGCAAGGCTCACTAATTGTAGAAACTGCAGGTGGATTAATGGTTCCAATAACACGCAATTTTTTGCAAATAGATCAAATAAAACAATGGAATCTTCCAGTAGTACTTGTATGTAAGAGCTCACTTGGCACTCTTAACCATACCCTGCTTAGTATTGAGGCCTTAAAAAGAAGAAATATGAAGATTTTAGGTTTAGTAGTCAATGGCGAAAAACATCTAGATAATCCAAAAACTCTAGTTGATTTTAGTGGTATTCCGTTAATTGCTGAATTTCCTTACATCAAAAAAATGGACTCAAATAATTTAGATATACTATGGAAAGAACTAGACATCAAGAATACGTTGATCTCACTATTAAACTCAAAAATAAGTTAAATGAAATCTTTGGATTCAAAAACTCCAAATCAAGATTGGCACCCAAATATTTGGCCACCTTTTACACAGATCAATAACAGCAAACCGCAAATAGAAGTAACTCATGGTAAAGATGCCCTCCTATTTACTAAAGATCCTGAAAAAGAGCTAATAGATGCAATTAGTAGTTGGTGGGTAACTCTTCATGGTCATAGTAACGAATATATTGCGGATGCCATTTTCGATCAATCAAAAAAACTTGAGCAAGTTATATTTGCTGATTTCTTACATCCACAGGCAAAAAAATTAGCGGAAAGACTTAGTGAATTAACAAAACTAGAAAGATTATTCTTTTCTGACAACGGTTCTACTGCAGTGGAAGTCGCTTTAAAAATTGCCTTCCAATCATGGCAAAATAGAGGAGATACAAGAACTCAAATAGTAGCTTTTGATGGCGCCTATCATGGTGATACATTTGGAGCAATGGCTTTAGGTGAAAGAAATATTTTTAATGAGAATTTCGATAATCTAATGTTCCCAGTTAAGAGAGTCCCATGGCCTTCAACTTGGATTAATGATGAAAAAGTAGAAAAAAAAGAAAATGAGGCGATCCAAAAATTAGAAACTCTACTTAAAACTCCTACAGTAGCAGTTATCCTTGAGCCACTTGTTCAAGGGGCAGGAGGAATGAATATGGTTAGGACACAGTTTATTAAAAAAGTTTCTGAAACCATAAAAAATAATAATTCTTTGTTAATCGCTG
Organism: Prochlorococcus marinus str. MIT 9302; assembly: GCF_000759975.1. Taxonomy (GTDB): domain Bacteria; phylum Cyanobacteriota; class Cyanobacteriia; order PCC-6307; family Cyanobiaceae; genus Prochlorococcus_A; species Prochlorococcus_A marinus_M. The sequence continues at coordinate 359,620 of NZ_JNAM01000011.1, forward strand.
ATGAAGTATTAACTGGTTTTGGAAGATGTGGAAGCCTTTTTGCATTTCAAAAAGCAAAAATCGTTCCTGATTTAATAAGTATTTCAAAAGGCTTAACTGGTGGATTTTTACCGATGGGAATTACTTTATGCAAAGAAGAAATTTTTCAATCCTTTATTGATGATTCCCCAAAAAAAACTTTTTGGCATGGACATAGTTTTACTGCTAATCCTTTAGGTTGTGCTGCGGCAAACGCTAGCCTTGATTTATTAGAAAAAGATCCTCAAAAATACCTTTCACTTGAAGAAAAACATTTATCTCATTTAATTAAATTTAGAACATTACCCAATATCAAAAAAATTAGAGTCTCTGGCACTATCGCAGCATTCGATTTAGATATAGGGAACAAAAAGGGCTACTTTAATAATATTGGGAAAGAAATAAAGAGTCGTGGGATGGAACATGGTTTATTCATTAGGCCACTCGGGAATGTTATTTACCTCTTGCCGCCTCTTTGTATAACCGATGATCAATTAGAAAAAAGTTATTGGATAATAAGGCAAATCTTAGACAATCTTTAGATTCAAATTTAAGGTCCCTGCAGTATTGCATTCTCGACATCTTCTCTATTAATACAATATGAAAATAGCCTTCTAGTTTCTTCTTCCTCACTTTTCCAGATAACACTTAAATCTTCTTGTTCAAAGATAATCGTTGCATTCCAATTAGAAAGTAAAAGATACCATTTAGATGGATCATTAATATCCTTAACAGCACCTAAATCAGTTAGCCACAATTCCAATGATTTAAGTGAATGTTGATTGATAGGTTTTTTAGAGAGATTCACAGACTTTTTTAAATAATCATTTTATTAACCAGATGGGCAATGTATCTAATTCTTTGCCAGTAAATGATGCAATAAAAATTGAACAAATCAAACTAATAGAAATAATAATAACTAAAAGAAATAATGAAAACAATTCCCCATTTGAAAAAGGTCTTCTATTACCTAATAAATTTTGATTATTAGAATCGATTATTAAATTATTTAAAACGTAAGTATTATTTTTATTTCTAGATTTTTCCTTTAGTTTGTCATCGTATATTTTCCTCAAATTACTATTATTTAAATTTTCATAAGCTTCTAAAACTTCTTGGAATTTACTTTTCGCATCGTCTATCTCTAGAGAAGTTGTATCAGGATGCAACTCAATGGAAAGTTTACAAAATGCCTTTCTTAATTCATAATTTGAAGCATTTTCATTTACACCTAAAATTTTGTAATAAGAAATTTCCCCTTTCAAAATAATCTTTTTATTAATATTGTAATTCTAATAAATTTTTACTAAATAGAATGTATTTAATGAATAGTAAAAAATTTATATTTATAACTAAATGAAAAAACAAAACATTCCGAAGGAAATTTTTGCCTTAATAACTGAAGAAGAAATAATTATGTTTCAAGAATTACAAATTAAAATTAAAGAATTAAATAATAAAACTAATCTAACGAGATTAATTAATGGGGATGATTATTGGGTATCTCAAGTTTTTGACAGCATTTGGCCATTTAAAAGTTTCCCGAATATTAATTTTGATAATCAAAAATTTTTAGATATTGGATCTGGCTGTGGCTTCCCTGGTTTAGCTTATGCAATAACTCATCCTTCTTCAGAAATATACCTGATTGATTCTTCCAAAAAGAAAACAGATGCATTAAAAATCCTAATTAAAGAGATCAATTTTCAAAACAATATCCATGTCATTAATGATCGCATTGAAAACTTAGCCCATCAATCTTCAATGAGAAATAGCTTTAATATAGCTACTACTAGAGCGGTGAGTAATCCATCAACAGTTTCAGAATATATACTACCAATGCTAAAAAAAGAAGGATTAGGAGTTTTATATTGTGGGAAATGGAATGATGAAGAAAGTAAAAATCTGGATAAAACTTTAGAAATTTTAGAAGGAAAATTTAAATATCAAAAGAAGATTTTATTACCAAGAAGTAAAGGTACCCGAAATATTATTCTTATTCAACCAAACAATTTTTGCCCAAAAGTTTTCCCAAGAAAAGTTGGCAAACCTGAGAAAAACCCATTATGAAATTATTTGTTTGATAATCTTTTAGCAACATTATCTCCAAACTTTTCTTTTAAAGTTCTCAATTTATGTATAACTTTTTTTGGATTTATATGGCCCTCTAAAACTTTCATTAATTGTCCTTCAGAAACATCCACATCAAGTAAATTAGCATTAGATCCAGGGAACCAGTGACTTCCATTACCAAGTAATTGATATCTAGCTTTTGCAAATCCTTCCATATCCAACCAATCAATTAAATTTGAAAGCCAGAGCAGAATAGGAATATTAATATTTCCTGGCGTATATTCCCAACTTGGTAAATTTCTATTCCAATTTTGATACCACTCTAAACCTAAAGTATTAATTGATTCCTGCTTTAATCTTTTTATTATCTTTGGAAGATACTGCTCAGCTTCTGATAATAAAGAAACAGCTTTTAAATGCAAATCAAAATCTGTCGCTTTTGCAATTCCCACACTAAGAGTATGGACGTTTTTGTTTCTTAAGCAAAAAAGATCATTAAAAACTATAGGATGAAGTGGACTACAAAGCTCCAACATTTTTGTTGAGGGAGTATGAAGATGTCCCCCTTTATCAGTGGGACTTATTATAAAAACCCCAAGGTCATACTTATTGGCTAAGTTAATAACCTTGGTATTTTCTTGATTGATGAAATACCAGTGCAAATTTACATAATCAAAAAAGTTTGTTGATATGGCCTTCTCAATGAGGGAAGATTTTCCATGGGTCGAAAATCCAATAGATCCAATTAAATTTTCTTTTTGCAAATTCCTCAAAATGTCAATACAACCTCCATCTCTAACAGCCTGATGTAAATGTTCAGATGTATTAATGCCATGAATTGCTAGCAAATCAATTTTTTTAACATTCAATTTTTCAATACTTGTCATAACATCTCTCTCAAAGATTTTTGGATCACTATTAGGAGGAATCTTTGTTTGAATAATGTTTGGGATTTTTTTAGTATTTTTAAAACCCACTCCTAATTGCACTTCAGAAGTTCCATAGTACTTAGCAGTTTCTATATGAGTTAAGCCATATTTATTTGCGAGATTTAATATATTTTCTACTTTTTTTTGTTCTTGATATGAAATCTCAGAAATATCTAATTGATCCCAACTTTTTTGAAATCTCATACCACCCAAAGACAAAATAGGAATCTTTAAATTGGTTCGGCCAAATCTACGATATTGCATATTTTGAAATTAATGCTTATTCATTCTTGGCGGTTTTCCAAATGTTTGGAACATATCCCTATCGAGACTATTTTCTAAATCATCCAATTCTTCAAACTTGACCCATTGAATACAATCAACAGGACAGGTATCTATAGCTTCTTGTATAAGATCAACACTATCTCCATCTTGTCTCATAGCTCTACTTCTGCCATGAAATTCATCAACTATGAAAGTGTTTGAAGCTACGTGTACACAGTATTTACAACCAATACATTTAGACTCATCAACCCATACAGCTTTCTCAGCTAATTGACCACCTAATACAGGCTCCAAGCCAGTAAATTCATTATTAACTTCAACATTATCGAATGGATCGGCAGAATCCATATTGAAATATTAGTTATCCCACTTGGTTAAAACCAATTCAATAGATCCATCATTTTTGTTTTTTTCCTCCACAATTTGATAACCATCTTCTTTTGTTTTGGAAATAATTGTTTGATAAGCATACATTTGAGTAACTTTAGAAATAAATCTCTCTACTGGGAGCTCAAATTTCCATAAATCAAGATCAGTAACTAACTCATATGCATTTGAATTATTGTCCCATTTAAATCCGACTTTGGTTTCGCCAGGTAAATTCATACTTATATCTACAGCTGTAAACTTACCTCTGTAGCCTTTAACAAAATTTTCTTCTTGATTGATAATATAACCTAGGTTATTTAAGGCCTTAATTAATGGCTCAGATTCTCTGAGCTGAGTTTTAATCTTACTAAAATGTGACATTAGATTCGTTATTTAATTGTTTTAAGTTTTCATTTTGGTTAGAGATGAAAGCATCAGATGTTTTATTCTTAACTGTTACTTTACCAAGAGCATCTTCGAGATTTTTTGTAGCTTCATTGCATGAATTTCCAGTAAATCCCTCGACAGTCTCTTCAACTCTTCCGTCTTGATGAATTTTGAATCTCAATGTTTTTTGAGGCATTAAATTCAAGTACTGAGTACTTTTAATTTATATACGATAACGAAATTTTTTTGTTTCTGTTGACACAAGTTAATTAATTTTAATTTTTATATTGAATATCTGATAATTTAATTTTTATGATGACGTTCTAGTTTAAAAAATTAAGATATTTAATTATAAAAACCTTGCATGCCCATTGAATCCAGTGCAGTTTTTGCTTCTTCCATAACGGATGGTTCTTTATCGAAAAGCGCTATCTTGGTACATTCATCAACGAAACTTTCTTGAAATATATTGTTTAATTTTTCATACAACCTACACAATGACCAAATGCAATTACTTCTTACACCTGATTCATTATCTATCTTCAAACTTATTAAAAGCTGTTCTGCTGCTAATTGAGCGTTTTCCATAGAAACGTTGCCAATTTCAGCCAAAGAACTAGATGACCATAACCTTACTGCAGCTACATCATTCTTCAAAGCATTTATTAATGGCTCCAAAACAATTTGGTTATCATAATTAGCTAAGCTCCATGCAGTCGCTCTTCTCACATAAGCATTATCATCAGTTTTCAAAAGACTGACAAGTTTCTGGACTGCGCTAGGACATGGATTACGACCTAAAGCATATACTGCACTCATTCTCTCAACAGGACAAGGTTGATCTAGTAAGGGTAACAAGAGTGGGAAACATCTTTGATCTCTATATTCACAAAATATTCTTAAGCCCTGTATTCTTTCTTCTCTGTCACCTTCTAGCATTTTTAAAGCTTCATTGCACTCTTGGGTTACATTTAAACTTTTTGAAAAAGAATCTTCATCAATTTGCTCAAGAGGATCTATTTCAATCTCTAAAGCCAATTCTCTGGCCAATATATCTGGATCAACTGCGATTTCAGCTAAGCTCTCTTTATTAGGATCCTTGTTTTTAGTCATTTTTAAACACTAAAAATATTAATTCATGGGGGCAGGTGACATCATATCTCCTGGCAACCAAATTCTTGCATTAACTGCAAAAAAGGCAATCCCAAAAAGTGCGATGATAGCGAAAGGTAAAATTTTTGTCTTAATGAAGCCCAACTTTTAAATATGAATTAAGTCAATAATAACCTGTTTAAGAGACTTTTAAAAAATTATTTTTAGATAATATTATTTATTTCTTGCATTTTGTCTTAGCTGACCACATGCAGCATTTTTATCTAAACCTCTGCTTTTTCGCAAGCTAACAGCGATTCCATTATTTGAAAGTCTAGATTGAAATAATTGAATATTTTTTAGAGAAGCTCGTTTAAATTCAACCTCATCAATTTGGTTGTACTGTATTAAATTTACGTGGCATTGAAAACCTTTTAGCAAGTTACTCAATTCATTGGCATGTTCATATTTATCGTTAACCCCACTTAGCATTAAATATTCAAAACTTACCCTCCGACCAGTATCTCTCACGAATTTCTTACAGTCTTCAATTATATTTTTGATCTCGTAGTTTTTTGCACTTGGTATTATCATCTCTCTTGTTTTTTGGTTTGAAGCATGTAAGCTTATTGCTAGTGTAAATTGACACTTACCTAAAATTTGAAAAGACTTTTCTGATAATTTATTTATCATTCTCGGTACAGCAACAGTGCTTACAGTTATCTTTCTCTGACTAATCTGGAAATCTTCATTTATAGATCTAATTGACAAAAGCAAGTCATTAATATTCAATAAAGGCTCACCCATACCCATGAAAACGATATTAGTCACTTTTCTATTCATTTCATTTTCAATAAATAAAATCTGATCTAATATTTCACTTGCTTTTAAAGATCTCTTCAAACCCTCCTTACCAGTTGCGCAAAATTTGCAGTCCATAGGGCATCCAACTTGACTAGAGATACATGCAGTTAGTCTTTTTTCAGTTGGTATGCCGACGCACTCAATACTCTCATTGTCAACCGTAGACAATAACAACTTTAGAGTGCCATCATTAGCCAAGTTTTTTTCTTTTAAACTAAGCTCACTTACCTTAAAACCATCATCCTTTAACTTTTTTCTAAAATCTAAAGGTAAGACTTCTATTTGATCAATATTTTTTTTCTTATTTCTGTAGTTATAGATCCAATTATAAATTTGACGGCCTCTAAAAGCAGCCTGTCCATAATTTAAAGCTACATTTTCTAAATCTTTAATACTACTTCCAATCAGATTTTTCAAATTATTTAATCTTTAGTTCAAAACCAATGTCACCATAACAGCAAACCATGTTTTAAGAAGAATTCTGTAAGAATAAGAGCAATAAATCCAATCATGGCCATTCTTCCATTAAGTCTTTCGTTATAAAAATGGAATCCATAACGAGGCAATTTTCTTTTTGGGACAATCTCTGGCTTAATCATCAATTACAAATTAAAGAATTAATTATAAGGAATAAAAATGATAATAGAAAATATTTATTCATCAGACAGAAGGCCCTCCTCTTGTAATCCCTCTAATGCAGCAGGATCTGGCAATTGATCTTCAGAAAATTGATTTTCAGCACTAGGTCTAGCAAAGGCAGCAAAATTACTTGAAGAGGGATCGATACCATGACGGTTTCGAGTAGTCTCTAAATCTTCATCACTAGGATCATCAAGAATTGCAGTAGAGCTTACGGCAGGTGATTGTGGCATTTCAACTGTATAATCTGGTCTTAAGTTCTGCGCTCTTCTATATCCAGCAGATTCTTCTGCAAGGATATCAGGATGGGGGCCAGCCTCTGAGGCTAATTCCTCTACAAATCCGCTAAATCCAGTACCTGCAGGTATTAGTCTACCGATGATAACATTTTCTTTTAAACCTCTTAACCAATCAGATTTACCTTCAATTGCAGCTTCTGTAAGAACCCTTGTAGTTTCTTGGAATGATGCTGCTGATATAAAGCTATCTGTATTGAGAGAGGCTTTAGTAATACCCAACAAAACAGGAGTAAATTCTGCAGGTGCTCCTCCTGTAATTGCCATTGCTTGATTTGTATCTTCCACTTGCCTCAACTCTATAAGTTCGCCTGGCAAGAGGGTAGTATCTCCAGCATCTTCTATACGGACTTTACTTGTCATCTGTCTAACAATAACTTCAATATGCTTATCATCGATTGCAACACCCTGTGACTTATAGACGTTTTGTACTTCGTTTACCAGACTTCTTTGTAGTTTTGATATAGATTCTCGAGCTGCTTCTAATAGAGGTTTTTGATCTTTTATATCGGTGAAGTAACAATCTAATAATTCATGGGGATTAATTGGACCGTCAGTTAAAACTTCTCCACCTGTAACTTGTTGTCCATTACTGACCATTATATTTTTCCCTGGTAATAATTGATATTCGTTTATTAGATCATCTTTTTCAATAACCGATAAAGAAACTGATTCTTCATCATTACCTTGCTTAATCTGAACAGTTCCAGATTTTCTACATAAAATAGAAGAATCTCTGGGTCTCCTAGCTTCTAACAATTCTTCAATTCGAGGCAATCCTTGAACAATATCTCCAGTTTTCTGTCTTTCAAAAACTAGTAAAGCTAAACCATCTCCCCTAAGAACTAAATCTCCATCTTCAACATGTAAAACCGAATCAGGAGAAACCATATATGGCCTTCCAAGTCTTAAGGTTACTGAACTGCTAGAAACTTCTTCAATTTCTCCACATGAAGTAGATTTTTCAGATCCACTAATAGGATCGCCATCAACTACACGTTCACCGACTTTAACAACAGCTTTATTGCTAATTTTAATTTTAATCTTATCTTCTTCTCTTTCTACAATTAACCTTCTTATGGGATCATCATCAATAACATTTGGTAATTGAACCACTCCCTTTTCTTTACAAAGAATTTGAGTAGTAGCTATTACATCTCCTGCTTTAACTAATTGACTATCTTTGACTTGCAATTCTGTATGTGTTGAGCCATGACTAGAGTCGGACATAGTATCTCTTCTAACAAGAATAGACTCTAAAATTACTAAATTTAATCGATTGATTGATCCATCATTTTCATCTTTAAACGACTCGACATCAATAGTCATTTGAGGAGTAGCATTAAAGCTTTCAATACTTAAATGTGTTCTAAGTAGTTCAACTCCTTCGACTGATTTTATTAATTCGCCATCTTTATAGGTAAGCCTTTGGATAGCTTTTAAGCCTAAATGTGGTCCTTTTTCTTGCTTAACATGTGATAATTTGGGTAATTCAGCTTCATCAGGAATAGTGAATTCTTCTACAGTTCTTAATAATAAGCCTCTAGATTTTGATGTTTCTAATTTCTGTACAAATAATATTTCTTTATTATCAATACCATCCAAAATCTTTTCACCAGGATTTACTAAATTACCTTCTTCTGTAAATCTATTCAAAACTTCTTCATCATCACACTCATGAAAAGTTCCATTTCTTACAGTTATTTCACGGAGAATATCATTTTTCTGAGTCACCGTAACAATTCCTGATGTTTGACTAAAAATATCTTTTACAACTTCAGTTCCTGCTTCAATCCATTTCATATCCTCAATCATTAGAAGAGATATATCCTTGTTTATTTCATGTGTCTCTTGGGGAATCCAAAGCAATGTTCCCCCTTGACTAACTTCAAAACCATTTTTAGATGATCTTGCTTTTTTGACACTTAAACCCGGTGCATATTTAACTAACCCGCCAGTTTTTGTGCGATACCTTTCATCTGTTAAATCTGCTATAACATCACCATTACTGATTTTACTACCAGGGGAAGTGTTCAAACGATAAGAAGTTCCATCGCTAGATTCCAAATTATATATTTGGCCTGAGTGCGTAGATTCTTCAATTAAGTTAAAATTGCTTAAAGACATTGAAGTAGTAACAATCTGAACTTCCCTTGAATCTCCCACCGATTCTCTTAATCGAACTTGACCACCAAACTCACTTGATTGACTTGCCTCTGCTAAAACAGTCCCTTCATCTACAGACTTTCCAGACGAGACAACTGGTCTTGCATTAGGTGGTAAATTATAAACATCTCCAGCTAAAACCCATAATCGACCTAATCTTTGTGCTTTTAAAGTAATATTTCCCTGCCTATCAGTAACCTCTTTTGGTTGAATAACCTTATCGTACCTGACTTGACCAGCTAAATCACAAACCACATCTTTTGTAGCTTTTTCAACGCTCTTCTTTACGGCTCCAGCAATAATTTGAGCAACTGTAATATCTGAACTAATTTCTTCACCATCATCTACGAATAAAAGTGATCCACTCGAAACTTCAATTTTTTGAGTCTTGTTAGAATTATTTCCTTGAGGAACTATCTTCAAAATAAAATCAACTTCCGCTTGTTTAGCTTCTACGCCATGAGGAGTCCTATAACCTCTAACCTTTGCTTTTGTACTAAATTCAACTCTACCAGAAATCTTTGATCTTACTACTCCACTTTCAGCCGTTGATACACCTCCAGTATGGAATGTTCTCATTGTCAATTGAGTTCCTGGTTCTCCAATAGATTGAGCGGCAATGATTCCTACTGCCTCACCCAAGTCAACCAAATGATTATGAGCCAAAGCCCATCCATAACACCTTCTACAAACCGATCTATTCGCTTCGCATGTTAATGGCGATCTTATTTTTACTTTTGTAATAGATGCTGTCTCAATTGTTACTGACAACGCAGGATCAATTGCAGTATTTTGTGGAATAATTAATTTTTCATCAGAATCTAAAATATCCTCAGCAGTAAGCCTACCAAGAAGTCTCGCTCCAAATTTACCATCTTCAGCTTCAACAATTATTGATCGTTCGGTTCCACAATCTTCTTCTCTAACAATTACATCTTGAGCCACATCAACTAATCTTCGAGTCAAATAACCAGAATCTGCAGTTCTTAAGGCAGTATCTACCAAGCCTTTCCTTGCTCCATAAGAAGATATTACATATTCAGTAACGGTAAGTCCCTCTCTGAAGTTTGTTCTTATTGGTAGGTCAATAATTTCTCCTTGAGGATTAGCCATCAGTCCTCTCATACCAACAAGTTGTCTTACCTGAGACATGTTACCCCTTGCTCCTGAATTAGCCATCATCCAAACGGAATTCAGCGGATCATTTTGATTAAAATTATCCTTAACAGCGTCAACTAATCTTTCATTAGTTTCAGTCCATGTATCAATAACTTTTGTATGTCTCTCAACTTCAGTAATTTCTCCAAGTCTATAGCATTCTTCTGTAGCAGATATTTGCTCTTCAGCTTGTCCTATCAAATCTTGTTTAGCTTCAGGAACTTTTAAATCATCTACAGAAATAGACACAGCAGCTTGGGTAGCATATTTAAATCCTAAGTCCTTTAAATTATCTGCCATGGCTGCAGTTATAGCAGTGCCATGAGTTTTATAAGCCCAAGATACTAAATTTTTTAACGCTTTCTTATCAACTACCTTATTCTTGAAAGATGGCGGCGTTTTAGCTAAAGGAGGCATTGAAACTGGAATATTCTTTTTTGAGTTTTTAGTAGTTTTACGTACTCGGGAAGTTTTTTTTGGTTTAGATGATGTCATGATTGTTAAATGAATGAAAAATAGTTTTTAAAGATTACGTTGTAGATACAGAATCAATGATGGTATAGTTCATAACTACTCTCCCGACAGTTGTCAAAACGAATCTACTAATTAGATTATTCTGAGAGTCAAATCTGTCTCTTTTTAAATTCCATATTTCTAATCTTGAGCCATCTTCTAGCTCTTCTATTTTTTGTGGGTTTCTCATTTCTTCTTCATCTTCAACTTCTCCATTAAATCTAACCCATACCCATTCATGTAAGCTGATTCTTTTATCTTCAAAAGCAAAAATAACATCTTCTAGTGAAGCAAAAGTAGTCTTATTATCACCAAAATCAGGTTTTTGATAATTAGGTTGCAGCGCAGTCAGATAATACGATCCCAAAACCATATCCTGTGATGGCGTAACAATTGGTTCTCCAGTAGCAGGAGAGAGAATGTTATTACTAGCCAACATGAGCATGCGTGCTTCAGTTTGTGCCTCTAAAGCTAAAGGAACATGTACTGCCATTTGATCACCATCAAAGTCAGCATTAAATGCAGGACAAACTAAAGGATGAAGTTGTATTGCTCTACCTCCAACTAATTTTGGTTCGAAAGCTTGAATTCCTAACCTATGAAGAGTAGGTGCTCTATTTAAAAGAATAGGGTGGCCTTCAATTACTTCCTGAAGTACTTGCATAACTTCGTCATCAGCTTTTTGTATTAATTTTTTTGCAGCTTTAATATTATTCACAATATTTTGGCGAATTAATCTATGAATTACAAAAGGTTGGAAGAGCTCAATAGCCATTTCCTTTGGTAGACCACACTGATGCATTTTTAATTTGGGGCCCACAACTATTACAGATCTTCCTGAATAGTCAACGCGCTTACCTAGAAGATTCTGCCTGAATCTTCCTTGCTTTCCTTCAATGATGTCACTAAGGGACTTAAGAGCTCTATTATTCGCTCCAACTACAGTCCTTCCCCTTCTTCCATTATCTATGAGAGCATCAACTGCCTCCTGAAGCATTCTTTTTTCATTTCTCACTATGATTTCAGGAGCTAAAATTTCTTGTAGCCTAGCTAATCTGTTGTTTCTATTTATAACTCTTCTGTAAAGATCGTTTAAATCAGAAGTTGCGAATCTTCCCCCATCAAGCTGGACCATAGGTCTAAGATCTGGAGGTATCACTGGAATTGCATCTAGAACCATCCATTCTGGTTGTGCATTAGTTGCAATGAAATTATCAATAACTCTTATTCTTTTTATTAGTTTTGCCCTTTTCTGCCCCTTACTATTTGTAATTTCTTCTCTCAGCTCTTCAGCAACCTGATTTAGATTAAGATCTTCAAGTAATTGCTTCAGGGCCTCAGCACCAATCCCAACAAAAGGTTCATTTTCAATCGTTGAATCTTCAGCATAGATTTCATCCTCAATTTCAAGCCATTCATCTTCAGTTAATAATTGCTTATATTTGAGTTCTTTATGATCACCAGGGTCTAAGACTACATAACAATTAAAATAAACTATTTGTTCTACATCTCTAAGTGGAATATCCAAAAGGATAGCAACGTAACTAGGAATTCCTTTCAAATACCACACATGAGAAACTGGCGCAGCAAGTTTTATATAGCCCATCCTATGTCTTCTTACTCTACTTTCAGTTACTTCAACTCCACACCTTTCACAAACAATACCGCGATGCCTCACTCTTTTATATTTACCACAATGACATTCCCAATCTTTAGATGGCCCAAAAATCTTTTCACAAAACAATCCATCCATTTCTGGTTTAAGAGTCCTGTAATTAATAGTTTCAGGTTTTGTAACTTCACCTACCACTTGTCCATTAGGTAATGTCCTCTGTCCCCAATCCATAATTCTTTTTGGAGAAGCTATTGAAATTTTTACGTAATCAAAGTGATTTTCAGTTCTTAAGTTGCTGTTTGTCATTTTTGGGAAATTTAAATTAAAAGTTTTTAATTGAGTATTTAATCTTCCTCATATTCAGAGGTTCCTAGTGATTCGTATGTCGGCCTGGATGGAGTATTCCTTCTCGGATTTATATCTTGCATTAAATCTACCTCTTTCCCTTCATCTGTATAAACCCCAATATCTAGACCTAGAGATTGTAATTCTCTCATTAGAACTTTAAATGACTCAGGAGTACCAGGCCTAGGGATTGGTTTACCCTTTACGATCGCATTTAGAGCTTCATTTCTTCCTTGCATATCATCAGATTTAACTGTTAATAGTTCTTGAAGAGTATAGGCTGCTCCATATGCTTCAAGAGCCCAAACTTCCATTTCTCCAAGCCTTTGTCCACCTTGTTGAGCTTTACCGCCCAATGGTTGTTGTGTAACCAAAGAGTAAGGACCAGTAGACCGGGCATGAATTTTGTCATCCACCAAATGCACTAACTTAAGGAAATGAGAATATCCAACAGCAACTGGCTGATCAAAAGGTTCCCCAGTTCTTCCATCTTTAAGTAATAACTTTCCAGGATCTTCAGGATTATAAACCCATGCTTTACCTGGCTGTTTTGAAGCTTCCTCTAAAAACGCTTGAACCGTCTGATGTGATTTTTCAGCACCATACATTTCATCAAATGGGACAACTTTAACCCTGCAATTTAAGTTGGAAGCTGCCCAGCCCATCAATAATTCAAAAACTTGACCTACATTCATCCTACTTGGGACTCCCAAGGGATTAAGAACTATGTCTACAGGTGTCCCATCAGGTAAATAAGGCATATCCTCTCTGGGCAAGATTCTACTAATAATTCCTTTATTTCCGTGCCTTCCAGCCATTTTATCGCCTACCTGGATTTTTCTTCTCTGAGCCACATAAACTCTAACAACCATATTTGCCCCTGGAGGTAACTCATCACCTTGTTCTCTGGTGTAAATGCGAACATCCAAGACCCTTCCTTTTTCTGTTTTAGGAACCCGCAGGGAGTTGTCTCTCACATCTCGAGCCTTTTCCCCAAAAATAGCTCTCAAAAGTTTTTCTTCAGGTGGTTGATCTGATTCCCCTTTTGGGGTAACTTTCCCTACCAAAATATCTCCACTCTCGACAAAAGCACCTGTCCTTATTATTCCCATTTCATCGAGATTATTCAAGCTTTCTTCTGAGATATTTGGAATCTCTCTAGTTATTTCTTCAGGTCCCAGTTTTGTTTGTCTTGCTTCGATTTCATATTTTTCAATATGTACCGATGTATATAAATCATCAGTTACCATCCTCTCACTAACAAGAATAGCATCTTCGTAGTTATAGCCCTCCCATGGCATATATGCAATTAAGACATTCTGGCCTAATGCTATTTCCCCTCCTTCACATGCAGATCCATCTGCTAATACTTGACCAGATATAACTTGATCTCCAATTTTTACGATGGGTCTTTGGTTTAGACAAGTATCTTGATTTGACCTTTGATATTTTTGAAGAAAATGAATATGTTCATTACCATCCTCGTCCTTAACAACAATCTCATTAGCATCTACATAAGATATAGTTCCATTAACTTTTGTTATGGGAACCATTCCAGAATCTCTAGCGACTTGAGATTCTAAACCTGTTCCAACTAAAGGACGTTCTGGCCTAAGCAATGGAACAGCTTGGCGTTGCATATTAGATCCCATCAAAGCTCTATTTGCATCATCATGTTCCAAGAAAGGGATTAGTGAAGTCGCAACTGAAATTACTTGAACTGGGGAAAGTTGAACATAATCAACTTGATGAGGAGGTACTTTTTCAAAATCTTGTCTATATCTTACTGGTATTAGATCTGCGAGTATATTTCCATCCTTATCAGTTGCAACATCTCCTGGAGCCACCCTGCACTCATCTTCTAGATCAGCAGAAAGATAAATTGGATTACCCTCTTTATTAACTCTACAGTTTTTAACTTCCCAAAACGGAGTTTCAATAAAACCATACTCATTTACTCTTGCGTGAGTAGCTAAAGAGTTTATAAGACCTGCATTGGGACCTTCAGGTGTTTCAATAGGGCATAATCTTCCATAATGTGAAGGATGTATATCTCTTACGGCAAAGCCTGCTCTTTCTCTTGTTAAACCTCCAGGGCCTAAGGCTGAGATTCTTCTTTTATGTGTTAGTTCAGCCAGAGGATTAGTTTGATCCATAAATTGACTTAATTGACTGGAACCAAAAAATTCCTTTATGGCCGCAACCAAAGGTTTAGGATTGACTAGTTGAGCAGGGGTAAGAGAATCTGTTTCCCCAAATGTCATTCTTTCCTTAATAATTCTCTCTAAACGGTTAAGTCCAACCCTAACTTGATTTTGAAGAAGTTCTCCTACAGATCTAACCCTTCGATTACCTAGGTGGTCAATATCATCCAGACTTGCACCACCAACATCTAATTCCAGGTTAATTAAGTAATCAATTGTGGAAAGAACATCTTCATGGGTAAGTGTTCTCACATCATCTGGCACTGTAAGCCTCAACTTTTTATTTATTTTATATCTACCAACACGACCTAAATCATATCTTTTGGGATCAAAAAATCTACTGTGTAGTAGCTGTTGCCCTCCAGAGACAGAGGGTGGTTCACCAGGACGAAGCTTCTTATAAAGCTCAAGTAAGGCCTGATCTTCAGAATTTATCCCCTCGTCGTTGGCTGATTCAATGGATTTTTGATAAAACTCAGGGTGCCTAAGTTTATCGACAACATCATTGTCAGAAAGGCCCATCGCTCTCATGAGAACATGAGCATTAATTTTTCTAGTTTTATCAACTCTTACATAAAGTAAATTATTTTTGTCTGTCTCGAATTTTAACCATGCACCCCTATTAGGGATAACGCTAGCGTTGTAAGTTCTTCGACCATTTTTATCCTGTTCGTCTTTGAAATATACTCCTGGACTTCGCACAATTTGATTAACAATTACTCTTTCGGCACCATTAATAATGAAAGTTCCTCTTTCAGTCATTAATGGTAATTCCCCAATAAATACTTCTTGTTCTTTAATTTCTCCGGTCTCTTTATTAATTAATCTGCAAGTGACATACATTTGCGAGGCAAATGTTGCATCCCTTCTTTTGGCCTCCTCAACATCGTGCCTAGGTCTTTTGAGCCTGTAATCTTCACCAATAAAATGTAATTCTAATTTACCTGTGTAATCAGTAATGGGAGAAAAGTTTTGTAATTCTTCTATTAAACCCTTTTCCAAAAACCATTTAAAGCTGGCTCTTTGTACTTCAACTAAATCTGGTAGATAAGTACCTGTTTTTGCTACCTGTAAAGCGCTACTGCTCATCCAAGAAAACCTGAGATTATGTGAGATTTACTATTTACTTTTAATCTACTCAATATTTATTCGTTTAACTTTTCTTTTGATTTGAAATCAATAATTAAATCTCGATTTCAACAAAAAAATTTAATTAATAAGAAAACTAAAAAATTTAGTCAAATGGTCAAAAACCAATAACTGAAAAAGTTAAAACAAAACAATCAAGAAAAATTGCCAGTAATTCCTAATACTAGCAGCTGTCGTGTCAAATTAACAAGTCAAATTTAAACAAATCTTCAGCATTCTTAGATGACTGTTTAGCGATCGTAATTAATTCAGTAGATCTTAAATCTGCAATAAAATTTGCAACATTTTCAACAAATGCAGGTTCATTTCTTTTACCCCTATGCGGAACAGGGGCTAAAAAGGGTGCATCGGTTTCAATTAAGTATTTATCATTTGGAACTATTTTGGCACACTCATGAATTTCATGTGCTTTTGGGAAAGTTACTATTCCACTAAAACTGATATAAAAACCAAGATCCAAGAATTGCTTCATTTCTTTTGGGGTTCCGGTCCAGCAATGAAGAACACCTTTAGGACATTTTCCTTTTTTAGAGAGGTCATTACATATCTCGATCATTTCATTTGCTGCATCTCTGCAATGGATAATTACAGGCAATTCAAGTTCAAAAGCTAACTCCATTTGAGGAATAAGAGCATCAATTTGCTGAGATTTATTTTCATTTTTAAAAAAATCCAAGCCTAATTCCCCAATAGCTACAACTCTTTTATCTTCTAGAGCTGATCTTCTTAAAACAGATTTGGAACTTAGTCCCCATTTTTTTGCTTCTAGCGGATGCAAACCAACTGAATAGTAAATTTCATTATATTTATGAGATATTTTTTTCAACTTAGGAATTTCTGTTAATTCACAACATGCATGAACTAATTTTTTTACACCCCTTGAACGCAATCTTAGAACAACATCTTCAAGATCTTTCTCAAAATTTTCAAATATTAAATGACAGTGCGAGTCTATGAGTTCAATATCGCTCATAATTATTATCGGACTTTTTACTTTGTCATAAGAGTAGTTTTTACATATTTGTTAATTTTTGATTTTCTGTTAGCGCCGTTATTCTTGTGAAGGACATTTTTTTTAACCGCCTTATCAATTAAACTAAACGCTATATTAAGACTTGTTTTCAATAAATTTTCATTATCCTCATTAGGGTCTTTTTTATATTTTTCACAATACTCTAAGGTTTTTTTTGTCAAAGTTCTTACAGTAGATTTATATGACTTATTAATTAAACGATTTCTTTCTGCAATTTGTATTCTCTTTTTTGCTGATTTGTTATTGGCCACAGAGGGTAAGTAAATATAAGATTTTTATCATAACAAATAAATCGACCGCTAATCAATCATATATAATTTTAGAAAGGGTTTAATTGGGTCTCGAGCCTTTCAATATGAAAAATTTAAAATATGAAGATCATAAACAATAAAAAAGATGCTATCCAAGAATTGAAAAGGATTTCTACTCGAACTAATTCAGAAACTAATAACGAGATTAGTGCAATCGTCGAAGAAATTCTTCTAGAGGTAAAAAATTATGGAGATATAGCAGTCGAAAAATATACTAAAAAATTTGATGGTTTTAATCCTAGCCCTATGCAAGTTAAAGAGAATCAATTAAAGGCTGCATGGGATGAAATTGATAGCAATTTAAAGAACTCACTTGAGGTAGCCCATAAAAGAATTAAAAAATTCCATGAGAGAGAAATTCCATCATCTTTTATGATAAAAGGTGAACATGGTGATACAGTCCAGAGGAGATGGAGACCAGTTAAAAATGCAGGTATTTATATTCCAGGGGGTAGAGCTGCTTATCCAAGTACTGTATTAATGAATGCAATACCTGCAACAGTCGCAGGAGTTGAAGAAATTATAATGGTATCTCCTGGAAATAAAGAAGGGGAAATAAACAAAACTGTTTTAGCTGCTGCTTACTTATCAGGTATCAATAAAGTTTTTAGAATTGGAGGAGCTCAAGCAATTGGTGCTTTAGCATTTGGCACCAATCAAATCAACAAGGTTGATGTTATTACAGGTCCAGGGAATATCTATGTAACTACTGCTAAAAAACTTATTTATGGCTCTACAGGAATTGATTCATTAGCTGGCCCAAGTGAAATATTAATAATTGCAGATGAAACAGCTCAAAGCACACTCATAGCAGCTGATCTACTAGCGCAAGCGGAACATGATCCTTTGGCTTCGTCAATACTTCTAACTACATCAAAGAACCAAGCAAAAGAAGTTTTAGAAGAACTCTATAAAACAATAGATGGTCATCCAAGAAAAGAAATTTGCATGCAATCAATAAATAATTGGGGGTTAATTGTTATTTGCGAGAATTATGAATCATGTATTGAACTAAGCAATAACTTTGCCCCAGAACACTTAGAAATTTTAGCTTTTGATTCAAAAAAGATTCTTGAAGGTATAGAGAATGCAGGAGCAATATTTTTAGGGAAATGGACCCCAGAAGCTGTGGGGGATTATCTGGCTGGGCCAAATCATACTTTACCTACATCAGGAAATTCCAGATTTAGTGGCTCTTTAGGAGTTGAAACTTTTATGAAAAACACTTCAATAATTGAATTTAATGAAGAAAGTTTAAAAGTTAACAGTCTTGATATTATTAATCTTGCTAAAAGTGAGGGCTTACATAGTCACGCTAACTCAGTACAAATAAGATTTGAAGATTAGCCAACTTTTGAAGGAGAGAAAACAACAGGAATACTGCTTTCAATTTTACCAACCAATACTTTATCTGTAAGATCAACAAATAATCCGTTTTCTAGTACTCCTGGAATATTATTAATACTCATTTCAATGTCTTTTGGATTCTTAATACCATCATTAAACAATACGTCCAGGATTAGGTTGCCCTGGTCAGTAACAACTGGACCAGCTTTTTTAGTCGCCATTCTTAAAGTAGAAATACCATTCATTTCTGAAAGCACTTCCTGAACTTGCTTCCAAGCATTTGGAAGGACCTCTACAGGTAAAGGAAAAGATTGATTTAAGTTTTGCACGAGTTTAGTTTCGTCAACAACAATCAACAATTGATTAGCTTTAGATGCCACTAACTTTTCTCTAACATGGCATGCACCTCCTCCCTTAATTAATTGAAATCCTGGATCAACTTCATCTGCTCCATCAATAGCTAAATCAATTTGAGACACAGAAGCTAAATCGATAAGGGGGATATCCAGTTCGAGCGCTAAAACTTCTGATTGAAAGGAAGTTGCAACACCTTTTATATTTTGCAATTTTCCAGAACGAATAGCATCAGCGAGACTTTTTATCATAAGCACAGCTGTAGAACCTGATCCCAATCCGACAATCATGTCGCTCTTTACTTCCTTAATTGCTGCTTCAGCAACTATTTTTTTCATTTGAGTTTGTGAATCCAAAATCTTTTTTCTATGGTTATAGATTATTAAATTTCAATGGGTGATTTATGTCAAACCTGGTAGAGGTTCTGGTTTGATATTTATCTCTATCTCTTTATTATCTCTCAAAATATTTAAGAGTAATACTTTGCCTATCTGAGCTTTTTCTACTTCATCTAGCAAAGCCTTGGGTTCTTCTATAGAGATATTCTCGGCTGCTATTACTAAATCGCCTCTCCTTAAGCCAGCTTTTTCAGCAGGACTGTTAGGTATGACCGATTGAATTAAAGCTCCATTTCTTTCAGGTAATTGAACTAATGAATTGGGATCTTGGTTATGTTCTTTAGCAATTCGAGGATTCAAAGAAATCAATTGCACCCCTAAATATGGATGAATAACTTCACCATTTTTGAGAAGCTGATCAGAAACGCTTTTAGCTAGATTAATAGGTATTGCAAAACCTAAACCAGCTCCAGGGCCGCTTCTTACCAATGTATTGATTCCTATTACTTCACCATCAGAATTAATTAGTGGTCCTCCCGAATTTCCTGGATTTATTGCCGCATCAGTCTGAATAAGATCAAGTCTTTTATCTGAAAACCCTAGACTATTAATATCTCTATGTAAGCTACTTACAATCCCTAAGGTAACTGTTTTTTCTAGACCATAGGGAGTACCTAGAGCTATAGCCCAATCCCCAACTTCAAGATCTTCAGAATCTCCAAGTGGAGCAAAACTAGAATACGTGGATTCCTCAATTTTCACTAAAGCAAGGTCAGTTATTGCATCTGTACCCAAAACTTGACCATCGCATATAGTTCCATTAGCCAAAGTCACTGAAACATCATCAACTCTCTCTACGACATGAGCATTTGTAAGAACCAAACCATTCTCATTAATGATAACTCCAGAACCTTGGCCTCTCTCTCTTTCAGGAATAATTCCTTGATTCCCCAGTAAATCTCTTAATAGAGGGTCCAGTAAAGTGGGATCAAATTGTTGCCTCTCTACCAATCGCTCAGTATCAATTTTCACGACTGCAGGTCCAACATTCTTAACTGCAGATGATACAAAATTGTGACTTTCAGAGGAATTTAAAGCTAAAACTTCAGGTATTTGAGAAAAATTAACTAAACAAAAACAAACAATAATGAATATTTGGATTAAATTAATAAATTTAATCTTGAGAAACTTCATTTATCTAATAGTTTTTAGATTTATTAAGTAAATCTAATTGAATAAATATATTATTGTTGTTTTTTTGTTTACATCCATAAAATACAAATTTCTGAATTTTTCATAGAAAAATCTTTATTTATATGTGAAAATTATCTTAAATCAATTTATTTAATTAAATTTGAATAAAGAAAAAAAAAGTACACTAGAAAAGCTATTAAAAAAAGTTGCCAATATATGGAATTATGAGATCTTCAGTTTAAATATAAAAACTAATCAAAATCCAATCGTTATTGAAATTATAATAAAAAATTCTAATGGTGATGATATTTCACTAGATGATTGTGCGCTATTTAATACCCCAGCATCTGAAGAAATAGAGAATTCAAATCTTTTAAATTGTTCATATGTGTTAGAAATTAGTAGTCAAGGGGTCAGTGATGAATTAACCTCAGAAAGAGACTTCAAAACTTTTAAGGGTTTTCCAGTTAATGTTGAGTTAAACCAGAAGAATTCAAAAATAAAATTTCTAAACGGTTTACTTTATGAAAAGTCTAAAGATTATTTAGCCATTAACATAAAAGGTAAGATAAAAAAAATCCCTTTTGATGAAGTACTAAAGATTAGTCTTTGTACATTAAAAGATTAATTATTTTCAACCATTATTCAATTTTCCCATCATAGATGGCATTAGTTATTCTCCCAGGTTTAAACAATCTCATTGAAGACATTAGTGAGGGAAAAAAGTTACCTCCTAATATCGTGGAAGTATCCTTACGCGAAGCATTATTAAAAGGATACGAAAAATATAGAAAAACTTTTTATATTGGAGTAAATGAAGATCCATTTGATGAAGAATATTTTAGTAATTTTGATGTTGGTCTAGATCTAGATGAAGAAGGTTATAGGATATTATCTAGTAAAATAATCGTTGAAGAAGTTGAGAGCGAAGATCATCAAATATCTCTAGCAGAGGTTAAACAAGTCGCTGATGATGCTCAGATAGGTGACACAGTTGTTCTAGACGTTACTCCGGAAAAAGAGGATTTTGGACGAATGGCTGCTTCAACAACAAAGCAAGTTTTAGCCCAAAAATTAAGGGATCAACAAAGAAAAATGATCCAGGAAGAATTTGCAGATTTGGAAGATCCTGTTTTAACTGCAAGAGTTATAAGATTTGAAAGACAATCAGTCATTATGGGAGTTAGCTCTGGTATTGGAAGACCTGAAGTTGAGGCCGAACTTCCAAAAAGAGATCAATTACCAAATGATAATTACAGAGCAAATGCAACTTTCAAAGTGTTTTTGAAAGAAGTTAGCGAAATAGCCAGAAAAGGACCACAACTGTTTGTTAGTAGAGCAAATGCAGGGTTAGTGGTTTATTTATTTGAAAATGAAGTCCCGGAAATTCAAGAAGGTACAGTAAAAATAGTTGCTGTTTCAAGAGAAGCAAACCCTCCTTCAAGAGGTGTTGGGCCAAGAACAAAAGTAGCTGTTGATAGTGTAGAACAAGAAGTGGATCCTGTAGGTGCATGTATTGGAGCTAGAGGAGCGCGAATTCAACAGGTAGTTAATGAACTAAGAGGAGAGAAAATTGATGTTATTAAATGGTCATCTGATCCAATTCAATATATTCTAAACTCTTTAAGTCCTGCGAAAGTAGATCTAGTAAGACTTGTTGACCCAGCAGGGCAACATGCGCACGTGCTAGTCCCTCCTGATCAATTGAGTCTCGCAATTGGTAGAGAAGGTCAAAATGTAAGGCTTGCCGCAAGATTAACTGGTTGGAAGATTGATGTTAAAAATTCACATGAATACGATCAAACAGCAGAAGATGCTGCAGTCTCTGAATTAATCATTCAAAGAGAAGATGAAGAGAATCTTCAGCGAGAAGCTGAGCAAAGATTAGAAGCAGAACAAGCTGAGCGCGCTGCAGAAGATGCAAGATTAAGAGAGCTTTATCCCCTTCCTGAAGATGATCAAGAATATGGAGAAGAACAATATGAAGAAGAAGCCTTCTCGGAGAATGATCAATTAGATACTGTTCAAGATAGTGAAATATCAGCCAAAGAGGAGAGAAAGCGGTGATCCAACAAAACCCTGTTATGCGTATATGCATTTCGTGTAGAAAAACATATGACAGGAAAAATCTTTTAAAGATTACCAAAGATCATAAGCAAGGTTTCATGTTTAATAAAGGAATGGGGCGATCAGCTTACATTTGCCAGTCAAAAAAATGTTACTCAGATTCAAAGATCAAAAAAAAGCTTCAAAAAGCTTTTAAAACATTTTTAGATCCTGAATTTATTGAAATTTTTGAAAAAGAAATAAAAAGCTATTATGACTATCCCAATAAGGGAATATAATTAAACTAAATCCTTCTTGATTACAGAAAGAGTACAAATCAGATTAAATGACTATCAGCGATAAAATCAGAATTTACGAACTTTCCAGAGACTTAAATCTGGAAAATAAAGATATATTGGATGCCGCTCAAAAACTCTCAATTACAGTAAAAAGTCATAGTAGTTCAATTAGTGCAGAAGACGCAAAAAAAATAAAAAATCTCATTAATAAAAAAAATTCAGATAAGCAAATACTTTCTATTAATAAGCCTTCAATTAAAAAAGATAATTACAAACAAAACAAAGAAGATAAATCTCCTCTTATATCGTCTTTAAAAGGAAAACCTACTAAAGATAATTCAAACAAAAAGCAATTATTGACAAAACCTCTTAATAAGCCTGAGAGTCTGAAAGTAATTTCAAATCAAATTAAAAATCCCAATAAACCCAATATTATTAACAGTTCACAATCTAAAGCAAATCTTACGAATCAAAATATAAATAGTAAATCTTCACAAAATTTCAATCAAAATAAAAAAACTTTACGAAAAAACACAACCCCACCTATCAAAAGTCCAGCAAAACCCCCTATTCAACTAATTGCAAAGCCGAAAAATATAAATAATACTTTTAAATCTGATGAATCTTCCAAGAACATCGACAATTCAGTGGGTAAAAAACAACTATCAAACAAAACTGATCAAAACACGAACAAACCAAAAAATCTTAATAAAAGAAACACCCCTGAGCTTGTAGGAGCACCAATAAGAAGAGACGATCCTAATAAGCAAAATAGTAAACAAAATATTTCTTTTAAACAAACTATCTCCAATAGACCAGGTGCTCCAAATAGACCTGGCATGCCAAATAGGCCTGGATTAAGAAACAAACCAACAGATCAAGGCAGGCCTGGTTCATTTAATAGACAAGTCAATCCAAATAGACCAGGTGCTCCAAATAGACCTGGTATGCCAAATAGGCCTGGATTAAGAAACAAACCAACAGATCAAGGCAGGCCTGGTTCATTTAATAGACAAGGCAATCCAAATAGACCAGGTGCGTCCAATAGA
>NZ_JNAM01000012.1 GCF_000759975.1 Prochlorococcus marinus str. MIT 9302
AACTTAGGTGGAGCAGCAGCTGGTGCTGATGAGCAAGCAAGTTTCATGATTGGTCTAACATGGGATGAAGTAGGTCCAGGATCTGCTGGAATTGCTATGGGTCACAGTAATACAGTTGAAAATGCTGATGAGTTGTATCAGTACGAGGCATACTACGAATACCCAGTAAACGACAGTATGACAGTTACTCCGTTAATCTACACTCTAGATGCAGCTGGTGCTAATACAGATGACACATCTGGAGCTATGGTTAAGACAACATTCAAATTCTAAATTTATTAGTTTAATTTAGAAACCTCCAATACACAGAAAGGGCCTGCTTATGCAGGTCTTTTTTTTATCACTGGTTAAATCTGTGATATCTCAAAAGTTATTATTAATTTTTTATTAATGTTTCTATAAAATTTTAAGAATTGAGTTAAAAAATCGCACCATAAAATTGCTATTATTATTATTCGTAGAATTTTTGTTAAAATGTCTCCTATATTTAGATGTTTAATTTGTAGGAAAGATATAGAAAGATCAACTAAAACATTTTGGAATAAAAAGGGACATTTGTTATGTTCAACCTGTTTAGATCAAATGTATAAAAAATCAGGAAAAGAATAATCTCGCTTCATTAATTTTGTTTATCTGAAAATAATCAAACTTTAGATATATTGAAGTTTAATCGTTAAATATTCAATAAGAGCAAATTATTAATATGTACTAATTATAAGTAAGAAAAAGGAAAGTTTAGTTCACAAATGTTATTCAAGTTGATCAGATTAAAATAAAAAACCTAAAAAGGGTAAAAATAACTTTGAAACAAAATTATCTTTTACCCTTTTTAGGTTCTTATGTGTCTTAAATGAAATTTTTGCAAAAATAATAATTATTTTTCAAATCTTTCAATCTAGATGACTGAAGTTCCTATGATTTAGAACCAGCCTGGAATGATTTGGCCAGTTGTTACGTATGCACCAACAGCTGCTACAAAACCTAACATTGCTGCCCAACCATTAAAACGTTCTGCTTCTGGAGTCATGATAAAAAAGTAGATTATGTAAATGATTGTAACAGCATTTATGAAGCTTTGTAAAGTATTTTATTGATTTGTTTGAAATTTTTTATTTAAATTTGCCAGCCAATTTAAAAATAGCATTATTGTCACATAAATGTAGCACTATTTTGTTGTCTGAATTTATTGAAAAAATGTTCATTTGTTAGAAAAGTTTTATAAAAAATGGAATGAATATAGTTTCTCTCAGCTTATGGATGAGTTTGATCACTTCCCTTGTATTTATTGCATGTAGCTAAAAATCATTTCTCCATTTTGATTGATATAAACAATAAATTTAGACTCTAAACCTTTAATAAATTGAAAGTTCTGTATTACTTTCGATTTTTACAAAATCTTGAGCAGTAAATGAGCAATTAATTAATTTTTATAAATCAATTTATGTCGTATAGCTGCGAAAAAAAATAAGTCCCAATTTTGTGAAAGTTTGAATTTATTTCTACAGGTAAATTTAAAAAAAATGAACTCAAAGTATAAAATGTGGGTCGCCTGAGATTCGAACTCAGGACCAGCCGGTTAAAAGCCGGATGCTCTACCACTGAGCTAGCGACCCATTTTGTAAAATTGAGTACATATGAAATTATCCCTTTTTAAGGCAAAAAAAACAACTTATTATCCTAACTTGAACAATTGAAATACATTTCTTAACTTAGTTAACTAAAAAATTAAGAATTCTCTCTTTATTTGAAGTAAAAAGGTAAAATAATTAAATAAATAACAGAATTTCTCAAATGTTAAGAGCTATTGTCGTTTTTGCACCAATAATTGCTGCAGTTGCATGGGTTGTTTTCAATATTCAAAAACCTGCAAGAGAGCAATGGGATAGACAATTCGGCGAGAAATAAATTTTAATTGATTGATAAAGAGGTAATTGTAATAGGAGCAGGTCTTGCAGGTTCTGAAGCTGCTTGGCAGATAGCAAATAGCGGTGTGCCCGTTAAATTAGTTGAAATGAGACCTTTCAAATCAACCCCTGCCCATCATACTGATGAATTTGGAGAATTAGTTTGTAGTAATAGTTTTGGTGCATTAAGTCCAGATAGAGCATCAGGTTTATTGCAAAAAGAATTAAGAATTTTTAATTCATTAATAGTTCGAACAGCAGATAAATTTGCTGTCCCTGCTGGAGGTGCTTTGGCAGTAGATAGATCCAAATTTAGTAATGCTTTGACTGAAATTTTATCTAATCATCCTTTAATTAAAATAAAAAGAATTGAACAACTTGACCTCCCTAGCAAAGAAAATATAACCATCCTCGCTACTGGACCATTAACTTCTGATGATTTGTCACATCAAATTCAAGATTTTACTGGTATTGATGAATGTCATTTTTTTGATGCTGCTAGTCCAATTATTTATGGTGATTCTATTGATTACGATATTGTCTTTAAAGCAAGTAGATATGATAAAGGTGATCCGGCATATTTGAATTGCCCTATGGATAAAGATGTTTACACCAATTTCAGAAATGAATTAATTGAAGGAGAGCAAGCTAATTTAAAAGACTTTGAAAAAGAATCTGCTAATTTCTTTGAAGCATGTTTACCAATAGAAGAAATTGCTAGAAGAGGAATTGACACTATGAGATATGGACCTTTGAAATCTATTGGGTTGTGGAATCCAAAATGGGGAGATTTATTTGATAGGGATAATAGATTGAAGAAAAGACCTCATGCAATTGTTCAATTAAGGAAAGAAGATTTAGAGGGTAAATTACTTAATATGGTAGGCTTTCAAACAAACCTTAAGTGGTCAGAGCAAAAAAGAATATTTAGGATTATTCCTGGTTTAGAAAAGGCTGAATTTGTACGTTTTGGGGTGATGCACAGAAATACCTTTTTAGAGTCTCCAAAATTGCTTTTGCCAACATTACAATTTATGAAAAGAAAATGTCTTTTCGCCGCCGGTCAAATAACAGGTACTGAGGGGTATGCAGCAGCAGCAGCAGGAGGACTGCTGGCAGGAATTAATGCATCTTTAATTGCTAAGGGGAAAAGTGTTGTGACTTTTCCTGATGAATCAATGATTGGCTCTCTTATGAACTTCATAAGTAATAGAAATAAAATAATGTCTAGTCAGAAAAAAAACAAATTTCAACCTATGCCCGCCTCTTTTGGATTGGTTCCAGAACTAACTATACGAATAAAAGATAAAAGATCCAGGTACAACGCTTATCAACAGAGATCTGTTGATGTACTAAATATTTTTAAAAGGAAATTAGATTATATTTTTAATAAAGATCACACACTTGTCGAAATTAATTAAAATAAGCTACCTGGACATTAGAAAATGAAATCAAATAATAGAAATTTCGATGCAATTATTATTGGCTCAGGAATTGGAGGGTTAGTAACTGCATCACAACTAGCAGCAAAAGGAGCTCAAGTTTTAGTTCTTGAAAAATATATTATTCCTGGAGGAAGTGGCGGATCCTTTAAAAGAAAAGGTTATACCTTTGATGTAGGAGCTTCAATGATTTTTGGATTTGGAAAGGAAGGTTATACCAATTTATTAACTCGCGCTTTAAAAGATGTAAATGAAAAATGTGAAACTATTCCTGATCCCGTGCAACTTGAATATCACCTTCCAAAAAACTTTAATATTTCTATAGATAAAAATTACGAAAAATTTATAAGTAAATTATCAGCTAGTTTCCCCAAGGAAAAAGAAGGCATTAAAAAATTCTACGATACTTGTGCAAATGTATTTAAATGTTTAGATTCAATGCCTCTTTTATCGATAGAAGATCCAAGTTATCTTTTTAAAGTTTTCTTTAAAGCTCCATTTTCTTGTTTAGGTTTGGCTAGATGGTTACCAGTAAATGCAGGAGATGTTGCCAGAAAGTTCATAAAAGATCCTGAACTTTTAAGATTTATCGATATTGAATGTTTTTGTTGGTCAGTAATGCCTGCTCTAAAAACTCCTATGATTAATGCGGGAATGGTTTTTACGGATAGGCATGTTGGGGGTATAAATTATCCAAAAGGAGGAGTAGGAACAATAGCAGAGAAGTTAGTTTCTGGTATAGAAAAATTAGGAAGCAAAATTCGTTATAAAGCCAATGTGACTGAAATACTATTAAAGGATGACAAAGCCGTAGGAGTTAAGCTTTCAAATGGGGAAGAACTTTACTCAAACATTATTGTATCCAATTCCACAAGATGGGATACATTTGGACTTAAAGATAAAAAGAAAGGATTAATTGCAAGTAAAAACGTGCCAAAAACTGAATATAAATGGTCAGAAACCTATAAGCCTTCCCCTTCTTTTGTCTCTATTCACCTCGGGGTAGAAAAAGATCTAATAAGAAATAACTTTAATTGTCATCATATAATTGTTGAGAATTGGGATGAATTAGAAAGTGAAAAGGGAGTAATTTTTGTTTCTATACCTACTTTGCTGGACTCGTCTTTAGCTCCAGAAGGTAAACATATCGTCCATGCATTTACTCCTTCATCAATGAATGAATGGGAAGGCCTATCAAGGAAAGAATATCTGCAAAAGAAAAAAAAATACTTTTCGTTTCTTATTGAAAAGATTTCAATTATTTTGCCTAACATTGAAAAAAATATTGACCACAAAGAAATTGGCACTCCAAAAACCCACAAAAAGTTTCTTGGACGATACGAAGGCAGTTATGGACCAATTCCCAGTAAGAAGTTACTTGGCCTTTTGCCAATGCCTTTTAACACTACAAAAATTAAAAATCTTTATTGCGTAGGGGATTCATGTTTCCCAGGTCAAGGTCTAAATGCTGTCGCTTTTAGTGGGTACGCTTGCGCTCATAAAATAGGTGCACAATTAAATATAAATAGTTTTAAATTGCCAAAATAAAGGAATACTTAATAAATGACAGAAACATTTAAAACTCTTTTTTTTGTGAAAAGTTCTTTGATTTCTCTATATTTAGCGCTTACAATTCCTATACCGTTTATATCAACTGATAAATTAAGAATCCCTTCTATAATTGCATTTGTCTTAGGATCTTATTTAATTATCAACATCACAAGTGATTATGTAGAAACTTGTAATAAAAAAATTTCATATAAAACTAGCTTTGTTTCTAAAGTCATAGGGAGAAAAAATTGGGAAATTCCTTGGAAAGATATTAGGTTAATAAAATCTTTACCTACCAGTCAGGGTAGTAAAGTTTATTACTTTAATACTGATAAAGGTAATAATTTTCTTTTTCCACAAAGGGTAGAAGATTTAGAAAAACTTTTGTTAATAGTTTCCAAAAATACTGGTATTTCTACTAATGCATTATCTTATATATCTCCTCTTTGGACTTATAAGTTATTGACGTTAATCTCAGGTGCGATGATTATTGGGGAACTTATTGCTTTTCTACATTAAATATTATCAATACTAAATCGATAACCTTGTTGTCTAACAGTTGTTATTCCACCACCTTCTCCTAAGCCTGCTTGTTCTAATTTTCTTCGCAATGTTAAAACTTGAGTATCTACAGATCTTGGGCCTCCGCTGAAAGGCGGCCATGCCATCCTTAAGAGCTCTTGCCGGCTTCTAACCATGCCAGGTGGCATAAGAAGAGCACAAAGCAGTGCAAACTCTCTGGGACTTAATTCTACAGGCTTTTCACTAAGAGTTACTTGTCTTAAAAGAAGATGAACCTCTAAAGGTCCAACCTCAACTTTCTCTTGTAATCCTATTCTCCCTCTTTTTAAAAGGGTTCTACATCTTGCTGCAAGCTCTTCTAGTCCAAAAGGTTTTCTTAGAACATCATCTGCCCCTTCATCTAATAGGTTAACTAATGCTTCTACTCCTGATCTGGCTGTTAATACTATTACGGAAGACCCCAATTGTTGGGCTAGTCTCATTGCAGTGTTCTGCTCGAGAATTTCAGCACTAACTAATAGGTCAGGTGATTGTTCTCTACATAGGTCAACAGCTTCTGCAGCTGATCCGACTGCAGCAGCAAGGTGACCATCTTGGCGAAGCCTTTGTACAAGGACTGTTCTAAGAGTGGGGTGAGGTTCAACAACAAGAACTCTTGAGGGAGTTTGAGAGCTCGTAGGCAATTGTGAACTGCCAGGAGTTGAAGCTAAGATTTGCTCAGTTGATTGCATTCTTAATTACTGTTTGGCCAGGCAATTTTTTATCATCCTTAATAAGGTATAACAAATGCTAAAAAAAAATCGGAATCTATCGAATTATGACATCATTTGAAAATCCAAAAGCAATTCGTCATTTTCAATCAATTTGCGATAGCTGCCAAGACTTGGTTACTCGTTTTCATCCCCCATCTGATCTTAAATTATATAGTGATGGTTATCTCCAAGCCTTAAGGAATTGCAGTAGTTTAGAGCAAAGAGATCAAGAGAAATTAGAGAGATTAATTGAAAGATGGATTTTAGATCCATCAAGTTTTATTGATCCAGGAGGAGACGAAAATAAAGGTTTTTTCAATAAAAAAAAGATTTAAAATATTAATTTTTATTAACCAAATCAGTATTTATACTCACTAAATGTCTTAAGACGCTAATTCAATTTCTATTTTTTCTTTAAGAGACCCTGAGTTGTACATTTCGATAAGAATGTCTGATCCACCAAGAAATTCTCCTTTTAAATAAACTTGAGGAATTGTCGGCCAATCTGAATATTCTTTAATGCCCTCTCGTACTTCGAAATCGCTTAAAACATCAAAAGTACCAAATTCTACACCTAAGGAATTAAGTATTTGGACTACATTGTTGGAAAAACCGCATTGAGGCATTAATTTAGTACCTTTCATGAAAACCATTACGGGATTAGAATCAATCAGCTTTTGTATTTTATCTTTTGTTAGGTTGTCCATAGTTCAATTTGGTGTTTCTGTTTTTAGTGCCAGTGCATGGATAGCCTCTGAAGCTAATTCTTCCTTTAAAGCAGAATAGACTAGCTGGTGTTGTTTAACTAATGATAATCCATCGAATTCAGATGCAATTACAGTTACTTGCAAATGATCATTTCCCTTAAGGTTCTCAACAAAAACTTGGGAACTTGGTAATTTTTTAGTAATTAAATTAATAACTTCTGCTTTAGTAATCATAATTAGATTTAATTAACCATTGTATTTTGTATCAACGAATCCTAGTTCTACCAATTTTTCATAAGCTTCTTTACCTTCTCGACTATTAGGAGACATTATTCTAATATTTTCAACGAGTAAGGGTACTGCAACCTCAGGTTGTTCACTTTTTATATACAAAGTGGCTAATCTCTCATTTGACTCTGCCAAAATTTGTAATGCTTGCTTACCTTTACTTTGCATTTCATTTGGTATTCTCGCATCAATCCCCTTGAAAGATGAATTTAAATCGGAGTAAAAAGACGCAAGTTGCTTTGCTAATTTTCTAGCGTCTAGATAAAAATCCTTGGCTTTATCGATATCTCCGTTTTTAATATATTCATCGCCTTGTTTTATGAAATATTCTACGTTTGAGATGGAGAGCTTCTTACTAGAATTTGAGAGTACTTTATAGTCTTTTGGACTCTTGATTTCTGCATGAACTACCTTGTTATAAGGAAGATTTCCAAAAAATATAAATAAAATTGGGATTAATTTTAAGAATTTCATTTCTTAATTAAATTATTATTAAAATTTATAGTAACTTATTACAGATTCATCTACCTACATTTTTTAAAGCTTTTTCTTCCTCTTGGATCATTTTTTCATATAGAAACATATTGAATTCCTTGATGGTACAGTTTAAGTAATCATCAATTGCTATTGGTTGGCCAAGGGATAGACAAAATTCTCCCCTAAAGTTTGGAGATACTTTGTTGTAGGCAATTCCAATTGGAATAATAGTAATGGATTTTGTTTTTTTTGTAGCTAATCTCGCTAATCTGTATAATCCTTCTTTAAGAAATAATTTTTTTCCATATTTATTAATTTTTCCTTCGGGGAAAACAACTAGTTGTTCACCTTTTTCTATAATATCAATCGCATATCTTAATGCTGAGAGAGATGGCGATAATTGATTTATAGAAAAACATCCAAGTCTTTTTAAAAACCAACCTTGTATTCCTTTCATTTCGGATTTAGTAACCATAAATCTACAATCCTTTTTTGTTACCCTTCTACCCATTGCCATGGTGAGTATTAAGCCGTCCCATCTTGATCTGTGGGTTGGAGCCAAAATGATAGAGGAATTTATGGGAATCGAAAAACCATTATTTAATATTTTCTTTTTTCTAAAATAGAACCTCAAAACAACGTCCTGAGTAACGAACATTGCAATAAATCCCAATGCAGGGTTGATTTTATGCCAAATATCTAAAGATTTCTTCTTCAATTTCTATTTACTATATATTAATAATTTAATTGTTTGCCTTTTTTTATTAGCTATTATTGGGCGGTTACTAGATTGTCTAGAAACTAAGATTTTCAAAATTATGGCTACTTTAGGAGTAAACATTGATCATATTGCAAATGTAAGGCAAGCAAGGAAAACTGTGGAGCCTGACCCTGTACAATTTGCTTTTTTAGCTGAATTAGGAGGTGCAGACTCCATAACAGTTCATCTAAGAGAAGATAGAAGACATATACAAGATAGAGACGTATTCCTTCTTAAAGAGACTATAAAAACAAAACTCAATTTAGAGATGGCAGCTACAGAAGAAATGTTAGAAATTGCAAAAAAAATTCTTCCCGACTATGTAACGCTTGTACCCGAGAAAAGAGAGGAAGTTACTACTGAAGGAGGGTTGGATGTGAAAAGTAATGTTCAATACCTTAAAAATTTTGTTGGGAATTTAAAAGATTCAAATATAGAAGTAAGTGCATTTATTGATCCTCTTGGTGATCAGATAAATTATTCCAAAGAAATAGGGTTTAAGTTTATAGAATTACATACTGGTAAATATGCTGAATTATCCGGTTATGATCAGTATAAGGAGCTTCAAAGAATTATAGAGTCAACACATGAAGCAAATGACCTTGGATTAGTTGTTAATGCTGGTCATGGACTTAACTTTAATAATGTTAAAAAAATTGCATCAATTAACAATATGAACGAGTTAAACATAGGTCATAGTATTGTTGCTAGGGCTTTAGCGGTAGGATTAGAAAAGTCTGTTCGTGAAATGAAGTCACTCATCACATTAAATTAAAATTAAAAATGACAACATATTTTTTCGTCGCAGCAAGTGAAAAGTTTTTAACAGTTGAAGAACCACTTGAAGAGATATTGAAGGAGAGAAAGAGAAACTATAAAGAAAACAATAAAGAAATAGATTTTTGGCTTTTAAAAAATCCGACTTTTTTACAAACCACTAAGTTTGTTGATCTAACAGCAAAGATCCCATCACCTCCAGCAGCTGTTTTGTCAACTGATAAGAAATTTATAACTTTCTTAAAGCTTCGTTTAGAGTTTGTTGCTGTAGGGGAATTCGAATTCCCTGATGCAGAAATAATTGATCCATTTAAAGTTGAATAATATAATCATTTAGTAAATTGCTCAATATTTATAAGTCAAACAAAGTTGAAGTGATTAGTGAGCTGTTAGCAGAAGATTTAAAAATATGTCCTCCTTTTATAACTAATAAATTAGAAATAGCCGTTCCTAATTATTTTTTTGGTAAGTGGTTACGTGAACAAATAACTATTAAAAACCAAATAAGTGCTCTTTATGAATTAAAGACAATATCAAGCTATACCGAATCATTATTGACAAATTTTTTCCCTGAAATTGATATGGGATTATGGAATTTTGAGTCAATTAAATGGGGCATTATTGATTCCTTAGAAGAATTAAATAGCTTTAAAGAATCATTGCCACTTAGCAATTGGATTAAAAAATATTTGGATAATAAAAAGACAATTGATGGAGATATTTATAATCTGACAAAAAAAATCACGAATAATTTTATTAATTATCTTATTTTTAGACCTGAAATGATTGCTGAATGGAATAGATATGAAATAAATTCTCAATATCTTTTTAAGAATTTAAATTCAAATCAATATTGGCAACCTATTTTATTTAAATTATTAGAGAAAAAAATATCAGAAAAACCTTCATGTTTATACATGATTGAAGTAATAAAGAATTTAAGAAAAATTAAACACATTCAAACTAAAATACCAAATCAAATTTATATTATTTCCGATAATAATTTATCTAAACTGCATATTAATTTTTATTCAGAACTTTCAAAATTTACTAAGGTAAATTTATATTTATTATCTGCAGGAGATGATTTATGGAATAGAATAAATTGTCTTGAGGGAGAGTTGGAATTTGATGATAATGAAAGTAAATTGAATTTTAAAAATACAAATATTGAAAAAATATTTGGTAAATTTGGAGCCAACTTTCAGAAATTAATTGAGGAAAATATTTATACTGAAGGTATAAATTTAAAAAATAATTTAATCTATATTGATCCAACTACTAATTTTTCTGATAAGAAAGATATCCCTTTTCTTAATCAAATACAAAAAAGACTAATTGATAATAATAGTAATGATTTTATAGTAAATGAAAAGGATGATTCAATAATACTTTATGAGCATTTTAATCAGCATAGTCAGTTCGAATATTTAAGAAATAAAATTATAGAAATAATGAATTCTTGCGAGAATATTAAATATAGTGATATTGCTGTTTTATCTCCACAACCTAGTCAAATTAAACCTTATCTAAGGTATATCTTTAATAATGAATTAATTAATGGTGAAAAGATACCTTATTTTTTTATTGATGATGATAATAATGATTCTTCAGAAATATATAAATTTTTAATTGATATTACTGAAATAGCTAATCAGAAAATTACACTTGAAAAAATAGATTATATTCTTTCTAAAAAAGAAACCCAGGATATTTTTGATTTTCATATTACTGAGAAGGATGAAATTATTTTGTTACTTACCCAATTAGGTTTTCATTGGGGATTAGATGCCAATGAAAGATTAGGTGACGAACAAAATACCCTAGATTGGTGTATAAATAGAATTACTTTAGGCTTGATTTATGACAAAGAAGTCAATTTAAGTACTCTTAATTTGAAACCATTTAACCCAAAAAATATAAGTTTAGATTTGAATAAATGGATAAAAATATTACTTAATTTAAAAAAATATATTAATTTGCTAAGGGGATCTTTTTCTTATTTAATTTGGATTAAAAAAATAAAGTCTATATTAAAAAATATTTCTGATTCTAACTCTAATTTTAATTTAGAAATAAGTGCAATAAATAGAATTCTTGATAATCACGCAATACCCTTAATACCGGATGATCTTATTTTATTAAATGTTTTTAGAGAGATATTAATTTCTTGCATAAATAAAGCTAAATATCAAACTAAATCCCGCATCAACAAGATTCTAGTAAGCGACATTGAGAATTCAAGGCACATTCCACATAAGGTTATCTTCCTAATAGACATGAATAGTGTTTATTATCCAAAATTATCAAAGAATGAAAATATTAATTTATTAAATAATAAATATCACCTTGGCGATCCATCAGTTTTTGAAAGAGAGAAATATTTTTTTCTAGAGTTGTTAATTGCCTGTAGAGATAAATTTATAGTTACTTGGGTAAAGAATGACAAAGACAATAAAAAATTAGATGTTTCTTTTCCGATAAAAGAGTTAATTTCTTTTTTTGATATTTTTTTAAATCAAGGCCTAAGAGAACTAATAATCAAAGATTGTGATTTAAATAAAAAGGAAAAAATTCATCTTGATAGTTCTAAGATTATTAAAAGTAATTATTCTTTAGTAGCAGATTTAGATTGGAATGAAACAAAATCTGATATTAAAAATTATAAATTATCAGAACTGATTTATTGGTTCAAGACTCCACAAAAATATTGGCTTAATAAAAAAAATATTTCTCCTATTGAAATATTTACCCATCATCCAGACGAAGAGTATATAAGCAATCTGCAGAAGTCGCAATTAATAACAAAAGTAATCCAGCAATTAGAGATTGATAACCATAATATTATTGATGATTTGAAAAATTTGAATATTATTGATCAATTGGTTGAAAATGGAATTATTATGACCAAAAATAGTATTTCTACAAAAGAAAAAGAAATCAAAGAGTTAGTAAGTAGTCTATCTGCAAGTTTGAGTCAACATAATAAGATTAATAGAATTTATGTTAAATCAAATTCAAACAAAGAAGAATATTTCATCGCTGATGATACCGTAATTGAATTAATTAATTCGAAACTAAGTTTAAGACGATTGAAAGAGGCTTGGATAAAATCCCTATTTATTTTTTCTTTAAAGAAGAATATAAAAAAGACTAAAGTAATTTTTAGAACAGAAAATCAATATAAATCGCAAATTATTCAATCTCCCGGAGCAATTGAGTCAAATTTAATTTTGGATGAATACATAAATATTTTTAATAATTATTCTGAAAAATGTTTACCTCTCCCTCCAGAAAGTACTTATAGATATGTAGAAGCAAAGTTAAAATCAAAAAATGAGAAAAAAGCTTTTTCAGAAATATGGATTGGTAATAAAACTTTTTCTAAAGGAGAAAGGGATACTATCGAAATGAAATTATGTTTTGGAGATAAAAAAGAACCAGATTTCTTTTTTGTAAATAGTAATTTTGATAAATTATCATTCAGATTATATGGTCCACTAATTGAAACATTAAAAAATAAATAATGACTAAATTTCAATTAAAAGTTTATTTAAAAGTCGCTTATGAAATAATACTTGTTTTTTTACAGTTCTTTATTATTATGCTCCATTTTTTAAAATGGGAATTAATTCCACAAAAACAAATAATTCAAGTTAGTCCTTTATCTTACTTAATGGGGATTTTAATTATCATTATTGCTTTAATAATAATGTTAGTTGCTATTAAAGACTTAGGTGTAAATTTATCCCCTTTCCCAAGACCTATTGCCAATAGTAATCTTGTTACTAAAGGTATTTATAGATTTACCCGTCATCCTATGTACTATTCTTTAATATTTTTTTCCTTTGGCGTTTTTATAATAAAGCTATCTATTTATTATTTATTTTTATTAATTAGTCTGGCTTTAATAATTAAATTCAAGATTGCTTTAGAAGAGCAATTTTTAAATAATAAATTTAAAAATTATTTACTTTATAAAAATCAGGTCAAATATTAATTCAATAAAGATATGGATATTAATCAAATCAAATTAGATAATAAATTTAAATTAATAGAAGCAAGTGCAGGAACTGGTAAAAGTTTTACTTTGGCTCATTTAGTTTTAAGAAATGTTTTGGAGAAAAAATTTAAACCAGATGAGATACTATTATTAAGTTTTACAAAAAATACTTGTTCTGAATTAAGAGAAAAAATACTTTCTAGATTTAAAAATTTAAAATTATTTTTGCAAAATGAAAATCTATCTCAGTTAGATAATACTCTTAAGGATTGGTATCTAAAATTTAAGGATAAGGAAGATTCTAAGGAGAAAATTATATCTGAGATTGAAAATTTTATTAATGAAATTTATAAGTTAAAAGTTACTACATTCCATGCTTTTTGCAATAATATTATTGATGAATATAGTATTGAAATTGGTTTAACTCAAGATCCATGCATTGAGAATAATAAAGATAATTTGTATAAAGATGTAATAGATAATTTGTGGATCGATGATTTTCTAAATCTTCATCCAGAACTAATTTCAGCAGTTAGCAAAAAAAAAATAAGTTCTAGATTTGGTAGTAGACTAAATAAGTCATTTTTTTTAGGAATTTTAAAAAATATAGATCAAGAAAATATTTGCAAATTTAAAATAAATAATAAATATAAGATTATTAATATAACTAGTTATTTAAATGAATTTTTGTATTTTGCTTGGAATGAGTTTTGCGTTGAATGGAATAAGAATGGAAAGGAATTATTTTTGCAACTTATAGAGTTGGGTAAATTAATTAAGGACTGTGGAGGTAAAAGTCAAATATATTCAGCAAAACCGAGAAATGATAAGTTTAATCAAATAATTTGTTGGATTGATGAGATTAACAAAAGGCTTGATTCAAAAAATGTTATTGGTTGTGTATTTGATATTTCTAATGATTATGATCTTTTATTTAAATATTTTTATAAAGAAAATATATCTAAAGAAATTAATAAAAATAATCTAAAATTAGATTTTTCTAAATTTAATTTACTACAAGATAAAATTTATAAAATAAAAGAAGGTTTCTATACCGAATTTGTAAGAATATTTACCCAATTAGCCTATATAAAGTTAATTGAATCAAAAAAAAGGTTTTCTATTTTTAACTTCAATGATCTTATAAAGACTGTAGAAAATAAATTTCTAGATTCAGAACTTAGTAATAATAGTACTTTATCTCAAATTCAAAAACGATTTAAATGTGTCTTAGTAGATGAGTTTCAAGATACAGATAATATTCAGTGGAATTTAATAAAAAAGTTCTTTAATACAAATAATCATTTTTTACTTTGTGTAGGTGATCCAAAACAAGCGATCTATAAATTTAGGGGTGGAGATATTGAAACTTACTTAGATGCAAGATCTAATGCAATCGAAGTTTTTAATCTTACAGATAACTATAGATCTTCAAAAAAGTTACTAGATCTTATTAATAAAATTTATAAAAATGGACTTAAAAAATCAGAACTAAACTATAGGAAATTAACCTCTAGAATAAACGAAAATATTAATTCTGATTTTAAATTTAAAGCCCCATTTGAAATTGTAGAATTTTCAAAAAAAGATAATGATATAGAGGATATTGTAACTCGTTACATAGTGAATTTTATTTTAAATAATAAAGAAATAGATATTAATAAAATTGCGATTCTTACCTTAAATAATTCGCAATGCTTAGATTTGAAAAACAAATTACTTCAGTTTAATCTCCCATGCAAAATTCAAAATAAACAAAATGTTTTTGATACAGAGGCAAGTAGTCTACTATTTTTATTCATTGAATGTTTATTACATCCTAGGCTTTATAAAAATATAACTTTGCTGGCAGCTTCAAAAATTATAGAAATTGATTTAGAAGAATTAGTTGATTATGGAATTAGTAATAAGTTAGAAATTTTGATTAATCAATGTATTACTTGGTCTAAGGAACTAAGAGAAAAAGGGTTTTTAAATATTGTTAATGAAATTCTTATAGACTACAAGTCATCCTCGATTTTGCAAGATTCAGATTTGAATTCAGATTTATTTCAACTTTCAGAAATTGTTGAAATAGAATTAATCAATAATGATTTTAATCTAAATAAAGTTTTTAAATGGTATAAAAATCAGTTAGATCATTCTTTAAGAATTTGTACTGGAGAAGATTTTTCTAAGAAAGATTATAATCCTCAAAATGGAATTAATCTTTATACTATCCATAGTAGTAAGGGTCTTGAATTTGAAATAGTTTTATGCCCATATTTATCAATTATTTCTAATAAATCAAGTAAAATTAAAGGCCCTATTTGGAAATCAAATTTTGATAGAAACATATACATTAATATTTCTAATAACTACGAGAAGGTTGAAAAATTTAAATTAAAAGAAGAAATAGATTTATTAAAAGAGAGTGAGAGGTTAATTTATGTAGCCCTTACAAGGAGTAAATATAAACTTATAGTTTTTAATGATTTAGAAGATAAAAATAATATTTTAAATAATGATTTACTTTCTAATTTGGAAAATATTAATATTTATAAGTCTACTTTTGAAGATATTATAGACAAGGATAAAATTAAAGAAATTTTTGCTAAGTTCCAAATTAAGGGATTGAATAATAATCTTTGGAAAATAGATAAATTTAATAAAAAAATATCTAAAAAATCTACTTCTGATCAATTGATTTCTTATTCAAGTTATTCTTCATGGATAAGGAAAGATAAAAATATTGATGCAGCTATTAATCAATATAAGGATTATGAAGATAATATCTCAATTATTAAAGAGTCTAATTTTACTAAATCAAATAATTATCCTAATTATTTTTCTCATCCAAATCCTCTAAGTGAATTCCCAAAAGGAACTATTGCTGGTACTTGCTTGCATAAAATAATAGAAAGGTTTGAATTTAGAAACGATAATAATCAAGAATTAATTGATTTAATTATTGAAGAATTGAACTTTCATCAAATCGATACTTCTTTGGCCTTTAAAGTAAAAGATGCGATTTTAAGAATTATAAATATATCTTTAGGAAGTGAATTACAAAATAAGAAACTAGTTGATATTCCAAATAAAAGCCTACTTAAGGAGGTTAAATATGATTTAACTCTATCTTATGAAGGTAGATATTTAAATTCTCAGGATATATCAAAATGCTTTCTTTTAGATCAGCAATATGAATTTGGTGAAGAATATGCAAACAAAATAAATGATTTAACAATTATGAATAAAGGCTTTCATTCTGGATGTATTGATTGTGTTTTCCCAGTAGGAAATACATTAGAAGATAGTAAATGGTGGGTAATTGATTGGAAAAGTAATTTTATTTCTGGAAGGGATAAGAGTGATTGTTTACCAATAAATTATGACTATGAAAATATGAGAAATGAAATGATTAAACATCATTATCCCTTGCAATCACATCTTTATTTATTAGCATTGCATAGACTATTAAAGTGGCGATTTAAAAATTATCAACCACATCAACATCTAGGAGGATATATTTATTTGTTTTTAAAGGGATTGCCAGATTTTGAATTATTTGAAAAATCAAATTC
Organism: Prochlorococcus marinus str. MIT 9302; assembly: GCF_000759975.1. Taxonomy (GTDB): domain Bacteria; phylum Cyanobacteriota; class Cyanobacteriia; order PCC-6307; family Cyanobiaceae; genus Prochlorococcus_A; species Prochlorococcus_A marinus_M. The sequence continues at coordinate 16,747 of NZ_JNAM01000012.1, forward strand.
TAAAGATATATCTCCCGGTGTTTTTATTAGCAAGGCACCTTTAAAAAGAATTAATTATCTAGATAACCTTTTTTAGAATGAGTAAACCAACTACTGATATTGAGAAGTTCCAATATGATCATGTATTTAATTTAATCTTAGGTATTTTTAAATTTAATGAAGAAAAATATGGTAATTTCGTAAAAGATGCAATAAAGATTTTATTAGAGTTTGAAAAAAATGGAGAAACTATTGTTGATGTAGATAATAGTTTAATAATCTTTGAAATATTGGAAGATGGATGGCCAAATAAACATTTAGAAGTTCTAAAAGATATAGGTTTGACAGGTTCCATTAATTCTCCATTCGTATTAGTGGATAGGAAATTATCCCTTGCAAAATGGTCAAGAAAGATAGATAGAGTTATTAATTCCTTTTTAAAAAAAATAGATAACGATATTTTAATTAATTCGATAATTTCTGAAGATGATAATAAAATAGATCAAATTAAAAATATATTTGAAAAATCAAACTTAGTTTTACTTCAAGGAGGACCAGGGACAGGTAAAACAACTTTAATAATAAATTTCATATTAGAACTCCTTCAAGTTGATAAATTTTTAAATATAGGCATATCAGCTCCCACAGGTAAAGCTACAGCTCGTCTAAAAGAATCTCTTAATAATCAAAAAAATATTTCTATTACCAAATTTTTAGATCAAATAGAATTTCAAACTTTACACAGATGGATTCTTAATTCTAATAATAAATCTCTTAATTTGAAATTTAAACTAAAAGAACTAGATATTTTTATAATTGATGAAATGTCCATGGTAAATATAGATTTGATTGAATCAGTTTTAAGTTTACTAGCAAAGGATTGCAAAATTATTTTAGTTGGAGATAAAAATCAATTATCCCCAGTTAATAATTGCTCTATATGGAATTATTTATTTGAATATTTTGATAATAGTTTAATTAAATCTTGTATAATAAATTTGAATAAAACTTATAGAAATATTGGAGATGTAGCATTAATTAGTAGTTTAATATTTAAAAATGATGATTCTTTACTTAATCAAAAGATTAGAGAATTAGAAAAAGATAATAAATCAAAAGAAGTTACTATTACAAAAAGTAGAGAAAAAGATATTCCAAAAAATCTATTTAATTCAATTACAAGTTATCTAAATAAGTTAAATCATTCAACTACAAATTTAAGTAAAAAAAAATATATATTTGATGAATGCATTGATAATTTAATGGTTAATGAAAAAGATCTAGTAGAAAAGATATTTCTGGATTTGCAAAGTCACTTGTTTTTATGTGAAAAAAATACTGGAATATGGAGTGTTGAATATTTGAATGAAGTAGTTTTTGGTCAGAAAAAACCCTATGACCTCAAAATTCTTAACGAGGGTGTTCCCATCATGTGCACAAAAAATAATAATGAACTTGGATTGTCAAATGGAGATATCGGTGTCCTTATAGGTTTAAATAATGAAAGAAAATATCTTTTTCGAAAATTTAATGATAATAACGAAGAAATTATTGAATTAATTGATCCATCTAAATTAGAAAATGTTGTACCAGCAATAGCTATTACTATTCATAAATCTCAAGGAAGTGAATCTGAGAGAGTAAGTATTTTGTGGTCCCAAAAATCAAGAAGAAATAAATATGCTGTAAAAGAGCAAAAAGATAATGAAAATATCTTTTGCAGTGATAATTATGAAAAAAGGTTGCTTTATACTGCAGTTACAAGAGCGAAGAAATTTCTAGAAATATATTATTTAAATTAAATCTTATTTTTAAGAAATTAGTAAGATTTTAACCCCAAGATGTTAGATTAATAATTCGGCTCTGTAAGGCGAGTCAACAATTTAAATAAATTTAGATATTTGTTGAATGCCTGATCAGAAGATAATTAGGCATTTAATGTGGCTTCAAAAAAAGATGCAAACTCAGTTGATAATGGTAAGGAAAAATTCCAGAATGATGATGTTTCCCTACTTGAGTTAAACAACTTAGAAAACAAAACAGAAATCGAATCTCAACCATTGGAAGTATTAAAAGGGAATGATAATGAGAATGGATTTCTTGATTTTGGGTTTAATCAATCGATCTTAAATTCGTTAAGAAATAAAGGATACAAAAATCCAACTCCTATCCAAAAAGCTGCTATTCCGGAACTTATGTTAGGCAGAGATTTATTAGGGCAAGCTCAAACTGGAACAGGCAAGACCGCAGCTTTCGCATTACCATTAATAGAAAAACTTGCAGATAATAAAGAATTAAATGCCAAGGTTTTAGTTATGACTCCTACTAGAGAGTTGGCAACTCAAGTTGCAGAATCTTTTAAAAGTTATAGTTCTGAATCTAGTAATTTTAAGACAGTTGCAATATACGGAGGCACCGACTACCGAAATCAAATTTCTGCATTGAAAAGAAAAGTTGACGTAGTAGTTGGAACCCCTGGCAGAATAATGGATCATATAAGGCAGGGCACTTTTAAAATTAATGGCATAAATTGTCTTGTTTTAGATGAGGCCGATGAAATGTTAAATATGGGTTTCCTTGAAGATATTGAATGGATAATAGGTCAACTTCCGGAGAATAAACAGATGGTATTATTCTCAGCAACAATGCCTAATGAGATTAGAAACATAGCAAAAAAACATCTAAATGATCCCGCCGAAATATTAATCAAGAGTGTCAAAAAAGAAACTCAATTAATTTCACAAAAATTTCTATATGTTCAAAGGCATCATAAGTTAGATGCCTTAAAAAGAATATTAGAACTTAATAATGAGGGCGTAATAATTTTTGTAAGGACAAAACTACTTACAACTTCAATAGCTGAAGCTCTAGAAAATTCAGGTCATACTGTTGCAGTGCTTAATGGAGATATCCCTCAAAATCAGAGAGAGAATACTGTAGATAGATTAAAAAAAGGATTTATTGATATCCTTGTAGCAACGGATGTTGCAGCTAGAGGATTAGATGTTGAAAGGATAAAGCTTGTAGTTAATTATGATTTTCCTTTTGATAAGGAAACATATACTCATAGAATTGGAAGAACTGGCAGAGCAGGCAGATCTGGAGAGGCAATTTTATTTGTTAATCAAAGAGAAAAACATTTTCTAAGAAACTTAGAAAATTCAACAAGAACTAAGATTGAAGAAATTAATATACCAAGTAATAAAAAAATAAATGAAAAAAGGATGGAGAAACTCATAGAGAATGTTAATGAGAGTTCTTTAGCAAAAGAAGAAAATGAAGAAAATAAAGCTTTGATTATTGATGTATTAGATAATTTAAAAGAAAAACACTCTATGGATGACTCCAATATTGCAATGGCGGCGATTAACCTAGTAATAGGTAATAAGGCATTTTTTGTTAATGAAGATGATTCTTGGATTCATAAACAAAATAATATTGATCGAAATAGATCAAATAGAAATGGTAATAATCGTTTGAGAAATTCAAATAGAAGAAATAATTATCAAAATGATTCTTTTGAAACCTATAAATTTAACTTTGGTAAATTTGATGGAGTTAGAGTTGCAAATATTATATCCTCAATCTGTAATACCACTAATATTAATGGTAGATCAATAGGTAAGATTCAGATTTTTAATGATTATAGTTTGGTTGATTTGCCTAGAGATCTACATGCAGAAACTAGAAATAAATTAAAAAAAATCAAAGTAAGAAACTAAGTATAAATCATGAAAGATAGCATATATAAATTCGCTTTTTTTGTGAATCTGATGATTCTATACAACTCTTTCAATAGCCATTATTTAGCCCAAACAAAACAAAATTCAATAATAAAATTATTTTGTCTTCAAAGTGTCAAAGAGGAGATGTTGAAAGCAGAAATAGAATATATTGAAGAAATTGCAAATGAAACTTGTGAATGTTATTACGAAGAATTTATGCAAACGGCAAGTCATCAAGATGCCAAAAATAAATGTAAATTAAAAGCTCAAGAAAAATTTTAAATTTTAACTTAAAAAATTAATTTCTACTTCATGAGATCTAAGAACAATAAAAACCCAATAATTAGACTTTATTTTAATCTTATTGAAGAAAGAAAATTACTATTTTTTGCTTTTTTTAGTTCCATAATTAATAAAATATTAGATTTGGCCCCTCCTGTAATAATTGGTCTTGCAGTAGATATCGTTGTAAAAGAACAGAATTCATGGATTGCTGGTTTTGGTATAAAAGAAGTTCCAGCACAATTAATTTTCCTTGCATTTGTATCAGGAATTGTTTGGTCTGGTGAATCTTCCTTTGAATATTTATATTCGGTTTTATGGAGAAATTTGGCTCAGCTATCGCAACATAAATTAAGAATAAAAGCTTATGAACATATACAGAAATTAGATATGCACTTTTTTGAAAGCGATAATACTGGAAGGCTATTATCTATTTTGAATGATGATATAAATCAACTCGAGAGATTTCTAGACCAAGGGGCTAATCAGATTATTCAGTTATTCATAACTGTCTTAATAATTGGTGGCACTATGATTTTTGTCGCTCCAAAAATTGCTTTATTTGCTTTCTTTCCTATCCCAATAATATTTTTAGGATCAATTAACTTTCAAAAGAAGCTTGCTCCAAAATATAAAGATGTAAGAAATAAAGCTGGACTGCTGGCGTCAAGACTTAATAATAATTTAAGTGGAATTCTGACTATAAAAAGTTTTACTAAAGAAAAATGGGAACTTAATAGATTAAATAAAGAAAGTCTCTCTTATCAAAGAAGTAATAAGGCAGCAATAAAATTATCCTCAGCATTTATCCCTCTTATAAGATTTGCAATCTTATTTGCATTTATAGCAATTCTATTAATTGGAGGTTTCCAAACTTGGAATAAAACTCTTGATGTTGGTACTTACAGTTTTTTAGTATTTATTACACAAAGACTATTATGGCCTTTAACTACTTTGGGACATGTTTTAGATGATTTTCAAAGATCTATGGCATCAATAAATAGAGTAATTGATCTTATAGATACGCCTATAAAAATAAAAGATGGGAAAATAAAAATTGAACCTAAAGATGTTAAAGGACAAATAATTTTTAATAATGTAAATTTTAATTATCCTGGAAGAGATTTAACTTTAAAAAACATAAATTTCAAAATTGAAAAAAACTCCACATTAGGAATTGTTGGTTTAACAGGTTCAGGAAAAAGTACAATAATAAAGCTACTCCTTAGGATTTACGATAGTAATAATGGGTTAATAACCTTGGATGGCATTTCCATTAAAGAAATTAATTTGAGGGATTTAAGAAAGTGTATATCTTTAGTTAGTCAAGAAACTTATTTATTTCACGGCACAGTGCAAGAAAATATTGCTTATGGCTCAATTAACCCAAGTTTTAAAGATATCATTAAGGCATCAAAGATTGCAGAAGCTCATAAATTTATTGAACAATTGCCACACGGTTATAAAACTATAGTGGGAGAAAGAGGTCAAAAGCTCTCAGGCGGTCAACGCCAAAGAATTGCATTAGCGAGAGCTGTTTTAAAGGATGCTCCAATATTAATATTGGATGAAGCTACCGCCTCAGTTGACAATGAAACAGAGGCGTTAATTCAAAAATCATTATCTAAAATCACAAAAGAAAGAACAACCATAGTAATAGCTCATAGATTAAGCACTATAAAAAATGCGGACAATATTATTGTTATTGATCAAGGTAAAATAGTTGAAAGTGGAGAACATGAAAAACTATTAGATCAGAACAAAATATATGCAGAATTGTGGAATGTTCAAGTAGGTATATAAAAATATTCTAAAACTATATTAAGAAGTTAAATGATTCAATTACATTACTAAATAATCCATCAACTTTATTCCATCTCTCTTCATTTGTTCCTACAGCAAAAGTATAAAGTGTTCCTCTATCAATTACGACAGTAGCCAGTTCGTGTCTTGCCTGTTCATTTAAATTTAATTCATACTCTAAATCATAAAAAATATGATTTGATGCTTCCCTCTTGTTTGCATTAATAAGTTTCACCTCTCTACCTGAACCCTCAGGAGCAATGACTTTGTCTATTAATGTTTGACCTACTTCAATTGGGCTTCCCAATTGCTCTAATTCCACGTCTTTATTTACATCAGAAATTACTAAACTTAATGTTTCATTACTATTTATTAAATCATGATAAATAATTTCAGGTCCTCCATCAACTTTCACTCTAGACCATCCTGTTGGATACAAAAAGGCATATCTTCCATCAGGGCTTTGATAAGCTTCTAATCCCGCATTGAGACCTCCACTACAAGAACTAAGTGTTAAACACAAAAAAATTAAAAATAAAAATTTGAATGGGTTAAATTTAATATTTTTCATGTTGTTTGAAATTACTAACTAAAAACATAATAAGACATTAAAAGCAAACAATTATGGCAATTCAGAATTTTGCGTCTAAATTATTCCTAGAAATAGTTTAATTTTGATTACTTATACCAAACCACTTTCAAAATTAATTGGTCATTTTGAGAAATTTCCAGGAATTGGTCCAAGAACAGCGCAACGATTAGCCTTATTTATTTTAAAACAACCTGAAAGCGCAATAAGGGATTTTTCAAAGGCTTTATTAGAAGCTCATAGTAATGTTGGACGTTGTAAAAAATGCTTTAATTTGACTTCAGAGGATGAATGTGAAATTTGTAGAAATACTGAAAGAAACCAAAAACTGATCTGCGTAGTAGCAGAAACCAAAGATTTGCTTGCTTTGGAACGAGCTAGAGAATTTAAAGGTGTCTACCATGTTATTGGTGGTTTAATATCTCCAATGGATTCTGTTGGTCCTGAACTCTTAGAAATAAGGAGCTTAGTAGAACGAGTTAGTAAGTCTGAAATAGATGAGATTATATTGGCATTAACTCCCAGTGTTGAGGGAGATACAACAAGTCTTTATATTGGAAAATTGTTAGCCCCTTTTACAAAAGTTACGAGGATTGCATATGGCCTCCCAATGGGCAGTGAACTTGAATATGTGGATGAAATTACACTTGCGAGAGCCTTAGAAGGAAGAACAAAACTTAATTAGACAATGAGAAATGATAATCTAATCAAGAAAGAAAAAATCTTAAGACTTCCCTCTTGGATAAAATTTCCTATTAGTAAAGCTTCAGAGTTCGAAAAAATACAAACACTCATCAAAAAATCAAATATTCATACTATTTGTGAAGAAGGAAGATGTCCAAATAGAGCAGAATGTTATGCCTCAGGAACTGCCACTTTCTTACTCGGTGGATCGATATGTTCTCGTTCTTGTGCTTTTTGTCAGGTAAATAAAGGTAGACCTAGTTCTATCAATTTTGATGAATGTACTCAAGTCGCTGAAGCAGTTAAAGTACTAAATTTGAAATATGTTGTTTTAACATCTGTAGCTAGAGACGATCTCCCTGATCATGGTGCAAATTTATTTATATCTACAATTGATGAGATTAGAAAAATCGATTCAACAATTAAAATAGAAGTTTTAACTCCTGATTTATGGGGTGGGGGCAAGAATTGTGATGAAACTAACAACCTTCAGACTGAGAGATTGAAGATGATTTTAGAAAAAGATCCAATTTGCTTTAATCATAATCTTGAAACAGTTGAAAGACTGCAAAAAGAAGTTAGGAGAGGTGCGAATTACAAAAAATCCCTTAGTTTACTAAAAAAGTCAAAAGATATTGCTCCTCATATTCAAACTAAATCAGGCATTATGTTAGGTCTTGGGGAAACATTGGATGAAATAAAAAATACAATTTATGATCTTAAAAAAATAGATTGTGATCAAATTACAATCGGCCAATATTTAAGGCCCTCATTAAATCATTTGGCAGTTAAGAAATATTGGGATCCATCAGAGTTTGAATATTTATATCGCTTCTCTAAGGAATTAGGCTTCAAGAAAGTATCTTCTGGCCCCTTAGTTAGAAGTAGTTATCATGCGGGTTAACTTTCTTCAATTAAAGAAAGTTTCTTTTCAAGTTTTTTCAATATGGAAATACATTCCCCGTTCATAAGTGTACCTGCCCCTCCCCAAACCAATCTTAATAAAAGATCTACTGGGCTAGAACCAACTTCTTTCACAATTTTGAAGCCTATTAACTTGAAATATCTTACAAGTTTTTTACTATATCCTTCACTATCAAAAATAGCTAAAAGTCTTGCTTTGTTGCTTGATTTTTTTTCAATTGCCCAAGCCATAGTTGTTGCCCATATTAATTCCGAAACAAAAGCAGGCGCTTTACTAAGGATTCTTAATGTATCAAGCTGAATGCCTTGTTTATTTAAATAAGTCCAGCCTTTCATTTCGGCCCAAATTTTAATGATGTTATCTTTCTGTTCTGCGATAACGATTCTAAAGAAGCATAATCCGAGAGTTTCTCTAACTTGAATTTTAATTAATAATCCAATGGTAGCTGCTAGTTTTTCTAATTCTTCAACTTTCATGATTTTGAAAATTAGTCCTTATGGGTTGTATGACTTTCCACTTTTAATCTGTCCATCTGTTTTTGTCTTTCTTCAAACCTCTTCCTATCATCATCACTGAATTGATCTATGCAGAAATGACATTGGATACCCTTTCTATATTCTTTTCTTTTTTGATCTTGAATTGAAACTGGCATTCCACATGCATGACAAATGGAGTAGGAGCCTTTTTCTAATTCTTGATCTAAAGCAACTCTTTTATCAAAAACATAACATTCACCCTCAAATAAGTTTTCTTCTTTTGGTATATCATCAAGGTATTGAAGGATACCCCCTTGTAGGTGATAAATATTTTTATAACCTTTATTTTTCAGCAAACTAGTAGCTTTTTCACATCTGATACCGCCGGTACAAAACATTGCTATATTTGTAGATTCTTTATTTTCTAAATGATTATCTAAATGATCATCTACCCAACTGGGGAACTCGCTAAAGTTTCTAGTATTTGGGTTTATAGAATTTTGAAATGTTCCTATAGAAACCTCATAATGATTTCTAGTGTCAATGATTACTGTATCTTTATTTTTAATTAACTTATTCCATTCAGCTGAGTCAATGTAAGTTCCATTATCTTGCGAAGGGTTTATTCCATTGATGCCCATGGTAACTATTTCTTTCTTGATTTTTATTTTTAATTTTTTGAAGACTTTCTTTTTTGAAAAGTTCACTTTCATATTCAAATTTCTATTATCTGTATATTTGTTAAGTAAATTGATAACAATATCAATTACATTTTTCGCCGCACAAATAGTTCCATTAATACCCTCACTTGCAAAAATTAATAAACCTGAAAGATCGTTTTCATTTTCGATTTTTAATAATTTATTTTTGAGATCAAGAATTAAGTTTTCTTGAAATGGGAAGAAAGAATAAAGAGAAACTATTTTATAATTTTTGCCTTTCATAAAGAAGATAATGTTTTTTCACAATTTTCAAAATCGTTGTTATATGATACTCCAACTTCTTTAAGAAGTTTTCTATCTGATTGAAAAGATGGATTTGAAGTTGTAAGTAATTCATCTCCATAAAAAATTGAATTTGCCCCACATTGAAAACATAAAATTTGGGCTTCTTTTGAAAGCTTTTCTCGCCCTGCGCTTAATCTTATTTTACTTTTAGGCATAAGAATTCTGGCTGTAGCTATCATCCTTATCATTTCAATAGAATCAATTTCTTGATTATCTTCTAAAGCTGTACCCTCAATAGCTACTAATGAATTTATAGGAACACTTTCAGGGTGCGGATTCATGTTTGAAAGCACTTCCAAAAGTGATGCTCTATCGCTATAAGTTTCACCCAAACCTATTATTCCTCCACAACAAACATTTATTCCGGCATTTCTAACTCTTTTGATAGTATCTAGTCTGTCTTGATAAGTTCTAGTCGTGATAATATTTTTATAATGCTCAGGACTAGTATCAAGATTATGGTTATACGCGGTCAAACCTGCATCAGCTAGTCTGGATGCTTGTTCTTCTGTAAGCATCCCAGCAGTAACGCATGCTTCCATTCCTAAATCTCTTACACCTCTAACCATCTCTAACATTGCATTAAAAGATTTTCCATCTCTAATTTCTCTCCATGCCCACCCCATACAAAACCTATCTGCACCCTCATTTTTTGCTATTTGAGCTCTTGCTAAAACCTCATCAACTTGAAATTGTGGATGACTTTTGATTTCGCTAGCACTATAGATTGATTGGCTACAGTACGAGCAATTTTCTTCACAGCCTCCAGTTTTTACGCTGAACAATGATGCTAATTGAATGTTGTAGTTGTTAAATTTCCTGTGAACTATTTGTGATTCCCACATTAAATCAATTAGAGGCATATTAAGTATTCCCAATATCTCCTTTCTATCCCAATCGAATCTAATTTCGCTGTATGAATCGTTATTCGACTTATTCATTTTTTATTATGAAGAACATTGAGAATCTTTAAAAGATTCATTTGGTAATGATTCTATACCGCCGAAACGTCTATTCCTTGATTGGTAATCAATTATTGCTTTGAGAAATTCATTCTCATTGAACTCTGGCCACAGTACGTCAGATATATAAATTTCTGAATAAGCTAATTGCCACAAAAGAAAATTACTGAGCCTTTTTTCTCCACTAGTTCTTATAAGTAATTCTGGATCCTTAATACCTCGAGTTAATAACTCTGAATTAAATAATTCTTCATCAATTGCACTTGGTTTTATTTTCCCAGAAGAAGATTTTAAGGCTAGTTCTTTTGCTACTTTTACTATTTCTTGTCTACCTCCGTAATTGACACAAACATTGAATAAAAATTCATTGTTGTTTTTAGTTAAAGATTCTGAACTAGAGATTATTTTTTTTAAATTTTCTGGGAAAGGAGTCAAATTCCCAATAAATTTTATTTTTGTTGATTCTTCATTTATCTTTTTAATTTCGTTTTTCAAAACTTCGCTAAAAAGATTTATGAGGAAATTAACCTCTTTTGTTGGTCTTGTCCAATTTTCAGTTGAAAAAGCATAAACAGTAAGTACTTTACAACCTAAATTTTTTGAGACTTTGATAATTTCTTTCAATACATTAACGCCTTGCTTATGACCAAATGATCGAGGTAACCCTTTTTTAGTAGCCCATCTCCCATTGCCGTCCATTATTATTGCTACATGTTCTGGCACTTTTTGTTTATCTATTTTCATGTATAAGTCATTATTTTTATCTCCTATCATTTTTCCTAAACTCATTAGTTAATCCTTTTTGTTATGGAAGATTTCTGATTTCTCGGTCTCTTTTTCATTGAAATCACTGATTATATTATCACTTAGGTTTGATTTTTGGGATGCACTATTTTTACCTAAAGATGATTTACTTGTCCCCATAGAGTTTGGATTCCCAATCAAATTTACAAGAAGTTCTTGCAACCTGCTACTTGTAATTGGTCTTTCAAGTTTACCCTGGTTAGCTAATGATAACGTACCTGTCTCCTCTGAAACAACAATACAAATACACCTGTCAAATCTTTCGGTAATTCCTAATGCAGCTAGATGTCTTGTTCCGTATCTACTAATTCCTTGCCTTGATAGCGGAAGTATTACACCAGCAGATATTATTTTGTTCCCTTTCACAAGAACTGCCCCATCATGTAAAGGTGTATCTGTTGCAAAAAGATTTATCAAAAGATCAGTTGACAATTGTGCCTCAATTTTTGTACCTGAGTATAAAAAATCTTCCGGCCTTAAATCACTCCCTAAATCTACAACGATTAGAGCACCTCTTCTATTCTGGGAGAGTTTACCTGCAGTATCAACTAACTGGGTAATTGTTGTTGACGTTGCTCTAAATTCCTTTGGTGGATTTCCTAGCAATACAGCTAGTCTTCCAGTGCCTAATAATTCCATTAATCTTCTTAATTCTCCTTGCCAAAGGATTGCCAGTGAGAGAGAGCAAGCAAGTACTACAGCATCAATTAATTTTGATGTTAATGGAAGGTATGCATATCTTTGAATAAACCATGCGGAAGAGACTAAAAACAAATATCCTCTTAGAAGCCATAATGTCCGTTGTTCTTTTACTCTAGAGAATAATAAAAGTCCAAATCCAATAGCGAATAAGACATCTAAGAAAAGCTTTAAATTTATAATCCCCCAGAAATTCACTCTAAAAACAAAAATTTATTTAAATGTACCTAATTTTATTTAATAAAGCGATCAGGCAAGACATCATATTTTAAAAGATCAAATGGACTTTCTCTTTTTTGAATAATCTCTGCTTCACCTCCACACACTAAAAGAGCTGCGGGTCTGGGAATTCTGTTGTAGTTAGAACTCATTGAATTATTGTAGGCACCAGTACCAAATACACATATAAGATCTCCTGTTTTGCAATTTGCTAGTTCTATCTCTTTAAATAATACATCTCCTGATTCGCAGTGTTTGCCTGCAATAGTATATTTACTTTTCGAATTAATATTAAAGGGGTTATTTACTAAACATGCAGAATAATTTGATTGATATGTTATCGGTCTTGGATTATCACTCATCCCACCATCAACAGACAAATATGTTCTGATTCCAGGAATTTCTTTAAATGAACCGATTTTATAAATTGTTATTCCTGCTGTTGATACGATAGATCTTCCAGGCTCACACATTAAAGTAGGTAAATCTAAATTGTGATTATTACAAGCTTTAACGACAGATGTGGAAATTGTTTTTACCCATTCGTCAATCGAAGGGGGGTCGTCATTTTCTGTATATTTAATTCCTAAACCTCCGCCTACATTCAATTTTTCAATATCATGGCCAAATTTTTTGGCTTCTAAAATAACATTTACCATTATTTCTCCTAGATCCTTATGTGGGGCTAGTTCAAAAATCTGGGAACCAATATGAGCGTGTAATCCTTTTAATTTTAGATGTTTTGTATTTCTGATTCTGTCGAATAAAACATTTAAATATTCAATTCCGAAACCAAATTTGCTATCAAATGATCCAGTTCTTATGTACTCATGTGTATGACATTCTATCCCAGGAGTAAAACGAATCATTATTTCTAAATCACTATTAAATGAATTTGAGATTTCCTCTAATCTCTCTAGGTCATAATCATTATCCACAATCACTTTAATGTTATTTCTAACTGCAAACTCTATTTCTTTGTCTGATTTATTGTTCCCATGAAAAACAATTTTTTCATTTGGGACCCCACCTTTTAGAGCAGTTAATAGTTCTCCTTCTGAAACCGCATCAAGTCCTAAGCCCTCTGATGAAACAAGGTTACTCATGAAGATAGAACTATTTGCCTTGGAAGCATAAATGGGCAGAGATTTTCCTGGATAATATTTTTCTAATGCTTTTTTGTACGCTCTACAAGAGTTTCTTAAGGTGATTTCATCTAAAATGTAAAGAGGAGAATCATATTTTTTAACTAATTCTTCAATGGAACATCCACCAATTGATAACTTCCCATCACTTCCAATGGATGTAGTAATAGGTACAATATTTTTATTTGGACTTTCTAGGTCAATTTTTTGTTTTAAAAAGGATTTTTTTTCTTCCATGCGAGAATTCTAAGTAAAATTATTATAAAATTGTCATCATTTATAATTAAATAATTTCAAATTTTTTGAGAACTTACTTATTATAAAATGTTATCCATTAAAGAAATAAATGAGAAGGATATTGAATTATGTTATGAATTAGATTCAAATACGATTTCTTTGTGGAGTAAGGAACAATGGGTCCAAGAATTTAAAAAAGAAGGTGTCAAAGTTTTTGGTTTATTACTTTCAAAATTAGTAATAGGAATTTGCGTTTTTCATATAGTCCTTGATGAAGCTCAAATAAATTTTTTTGTAGTAAATCAGAAATATAGGAAAAAAGGTTTTGGTTCTTACCTTATGAACTATTTAATAAAACAATGTAAAAAATTAAATATACATAAATTAGTTTTAGAAGTCTCCCATACTAATGTTGTAGCTGAGAAATTTTATAATCGCTTTGATTTTTCTACTGTAGGAATAAGAAGAAAATATTATAAAGATGGGTCAGATGCTCTCTTAAAAGAAAAAAAATTAACAACTAAATAATTTAAAAATTTAATTGTGCGGATAACCAGAATGCTTGAAATTACTATAATTTATTGCTATATCACTAAAAAAGTTAAATTTAATTCAATAAAATATATTTTTGGGTATTCACAAAAGCTCATTCTGAACACAATATTGACATATTACTGGTAGGTTATTAGTAGGAATTTAATCTTCTAATGTTTGAAAGATTTACAGAAAAAGCTATAAAAGTCATTATGCTTGCCCAAGAGGAAGCCAGAAGACTTGGTCATAATTTCGTTGGAACTGAACAAATTCTTTTAGGTTTGATTGGGGAGGGCACAGGCGTTGCAGCAAAGGTTCTTAAATCACTGGGTATTAATTTAAAAGATTCTAGAATAGAAGTAGAAAAGATAATTGGCAGAGGCTCAGGTTTTGTTGCTGTAGAAATCCCTTTTACTCCAAGGGCGAAAAGAGTTTTAGAATTATCCCTTGAAGAAGCACGTCAATTGGGTCACAACTATATAGGAACTGAACATCTTTTACTAGGCTTAATAAGAGAAGGTGAGGGTGTAGCTGCCAGGGTTTTAGAAAATCTTAGTGTTGATCTAACCAAAGTAAGAACCCAAGTCATAAGAATGCTAGGCGAAACAGCTGAAGTTGGAAGCGGGGCTAATTCAAATAAAGGGAATTTAAAAACTGCTACTCTCGACGAATTTGGTACAAATTTAACAAAGCTAGCTAGTGAATCAAAACTCGATCCAGTAGTCGGCCGTTATGCAGAAATAGATCGTGTAGTTCAAATATTAGGTAGGAGGACTAAAAATAATCCAGTTCTTATTGGAGAACCTGGAGTTGGCAAAACAGCTATTGCTGAGGGTTTAGCTCAAAGAATACAACTAGGAGATATTCCGGACATTCTTGAAGATAAAAGGGTTTTAACTCTTGATATAGGACTTTTAGTTGCTGGAACAAAATATAGAGGGGAATTCGAAGAAAGATTAAAAAAGATAATGGAAGAAATTAAATCTGCAGGAAATGTAATACTTGTCATTGATGAAGTCCATACTTTAATTGGTGCTGGGGCTGCTGAAGGAGCTATAGACGCAGCAAATATTCTGAAGCCAGCATTAGCCCGAGGAGAACTCCAATGCATTGGAGCAACAACACTTGATGAATATAGAAAACATATTGAGAGAGATGCAGCTCTAGAGAGAAGATTTCAGCCCGTTATGGTTGGGGAACCATCTATTGAAGACACAATCGAAATCTTAAAGGGGCTTAGAGAACGTTATGAACAACATCATCGCCTTAAAATCACTGATGATGCTTTAGAGGCTGCAGCTCACCTGGGGGATAGATATATATCTGATAGGTTTCTGCCAGACAAGGCTATAGACCTTATCGATGAAGCAGGAAGTAGAGTTCGTTTAATAAACTCTAAACTTCCTCCTGAAGCTAAACAATTAGATAAAGAACTAAGACAAATTCAAAAACAAAAGGAAGAATCGGTAAGGGACCAAAACTTTGATAAAGCTGGCCAATTAAGAGAAAAAGAGATGGAATTAACTGCAAAAATTAAAGAGGTACTCGAAAATAAAAAAGACTCTAAACCTGAGGATGAATCTAGTATTGATACAAACTCTGTAAAAAATGATTCAAAGCTTTTAGAAAACCCTATGGTCTGTGAAGAGGACGTTGCACATATTGTTGCTTCTTGGACCGGCGTCCCTGTTCAAAAATTAACTGAAACTGAATCGGTCAAGCTCCTCAATATGGAGGAAACACTTCATCAAAGACTAATTGGTCAAGATGAAGCTGTAAAAGCTGTTTCTAGAGCTATTAGAAGAGCAAGAGTTGGTTTGAAAAATCCCAATAGACCTATAGCTAGTTTTATTTTTTCAGGTCCTACTGGTGTAGGTAAAACTGAATTGACTAAATCTTTAGCTTCATATTTCTTTGGTAGCGAGGAAGCAATGATCAGATTAGATATGTCAGAATTTATGGAAAGACATACAGTTAGTAAACTTATAGGTTCTCCACCGGGATATGTTGGTTTCAACGAAGGTGGTCAACTTACTGAGGCTGTCAGAAGAAGACCTTACACAGTTGTTCTATTTGATGAAGTAGAAAAAGCTCATCCTGATGTCTTCAATTTATTATTGCAACTTCTCGAGGATGGCAGACTAACAGATTCCAAAGGTAGAACTGTTGATTTTAAAAATACTTTGCTAATAATGACTTCAAATATTGGTTCAAAAGTGATTGAGAAAGGTGGAGGCGGTTTGGGATTTGAGTTTTCTGGTGATTCTGTTGAAGATAGTCAATACAATAGAATCAAATCTTTAGTAAATGAAGAACTAAAGCAATACTTTAGACCTGAATTCTTAAATAGACTTGATGAAATAATTGTCTTCAGACAACTATCTAAAAATGAGGTAAAAGAAATTGCTGAAATAATGTTGCAAGAGGTTTTTGCAAGATTACAAGATAAAGGCATTAAATTAAGCGTAACTGATGCTTTCAAAGAAAGACTTGTTGAAGAAGGTTATAACCCTTCTTATGGAGCAAGACCTTTAAGAAGAGCAGTTATGCGCTTATTAGAAGATAGTTTGGCAGAGGAAGTTCTTTCGGGGAGAATAAAAGATGGTGATAAAGCTCTGGTAGACATAGATGATAATAAAAAAGTTACAATCAATATCTCTTCTGAAGAATCTCAACAGGAGTTGGCAGGTGCTAACTTCTAGTAAATTAACTTAAAAATGCAGTCAATCTCTCCAGAAACTATATATAGGGGGAATGACGCTTGGGAAAAAGCTTTACCTCAAATTGCTAATTTAACTAAAAGCCCATTAATTTTAGGGAGAAGTGTTCATACGAATGATATTAAAAATAAAATTTTTAGAGATTTAAAAAATCGAGAACTTAATGTTAATTCGGCCAATCTAAAATTTGATTGCTGCTATGAAGATATTTCAAAAGTTAAGGACATCATCTTAAATAATAATCATGATGCTGTTATCGCAGCAGGGGGAGGTAAAGTTCTTGATTCCGGCAAATATATAGCAGAAATCCTTAATATTCCCTGTATTACAGTACCTCTTAGCGCGTCTACATGCGCGGGTTGGACGGCTTTATCAAATATTTATACAAAAAAAGGTCAATTTATAAAGGATGTTTCATTGAGATCTTGCCCAAAAGTCCTAGTATTCGATCATAAATTTATTCAAACAGCTCCATCAAGAACTCTTGCAAGTGGAATAGCAGATGCTTTAGCAAAGTGGTATGAATCCTCAATAACAAGTTCAACTTTAGATGATGGTCTTGTTCAACAAGCTATTCAGATATCAAGAGTTTTAAGAGATCAATTACTAATAAATGGAGGAAAAGCCTTTAAGGATCAAGTTAAAAATAATTCTTCTTGGAGAAATACTATAGAAGCATGTGCACTTACAGCAGGATTAGTAGGAGGTATCGGTGGAGAAAAGTGTAGGACAGCTGCAGCACATGCTATTCATAATGCAATTACTCAGATTATCACCCCAAATAATTTCTTACATGGTGAGATTGTTGGAGTTGGATTGTTATTGCAATTAAGACTTGAAGAAATGAAAAATAATAATAAATTAGCTGATCAGTCTATTAAACAATTGTTAGTACTAATGGAAGAATTGGATTTGCCAACTACTATTTCAGAATTAGGAATAAATGTTTTTGAAAATCAAAATTTAGATAAAATTGCTGATTTTACTTGTAGAGATAAATCTGAAATTCACTTCTTGCCTTTTGAAATTAGTAGACAAGACATAATTGAGGTTATTGCAAATTTTGAACAACAAAAAATTAAAATATAATTATCTTTTTGACTAAAACTCATTTCGAACAACTTAGTGATTTAAATATTGATTTTTTTGAAAGTGCCAAGAATTCACTATTAGACCCTTTAGGTCTTTATTTGGCAAAAGATGTACAGTGGATCAAACTCAATGAGAACTGGAACTCTTTAAAATTTCCTGTGGTTATGGGAGGAAAAGGTCAACCTATACTTCTCCTCCATGGCTTTGACAGTAGTTTTTTAGAGTTTAG
Source organism: Prochlorococcus marinus str. MIT 9302 (assembly GCF_000759975.1). GTDB lineage: Bacteria > Cyanobacteriota > Cyanobacteriia > PCC-6307 > Cyanobiaceae > Prochlorococcus_A > Prochlorococcus_A marinus_M. The sequence continues at coordinate 34,858 of NZ_JNAM01000012.1, forward strand.
GAGAATATATAAATCATTAAAAAGAAATTTCCAAGTTATAATCCCTGATCTATTAGGGTTTGGTTTTAGTCCTAGGTGCGCAACAGATGAATACAATACCTCTAAAATAATCTCATATTTAATTGATCTCCTTAAGACATTACAAATAAAAAAGAATCTAAAAATTGTTGGTGCCTCTATGGGAGGCTCAACAGCTTTAAAACTTGCTTTTGAAATCCCTGATTCTATTGATAAAATCATCCTTTTATCTCCCGCGGGATTATTTGGAGAACCTAAGAGTATACCTTTCCCTCTTAACCAAATAGGGGCCTCATTTCTTGGATTGCAGCAGGTCAGAAAAAGTCTTTGTAGGCAAGCATTTGCTTTTCCAGATGAATGTGTTGGTGAAATGGAAGAGCAAATTGCTTCAATTCATTTAGGTTGTAAAGGATGGAGGAATTCACTTGCATCATTTGCAAAAAGTGGAGGGTTTGCTGGAACACAAAAATATATTCAAAATATCCCAATCAAAACAGTATGTGGAGAAAATGATCGTATTCTTGGAAAAAAAGAGATTAAAAACATAAGAAAAATTGATAAATTAAATTTTATAGGGTTGCAAAATTGTGGTCATCTACCTCATGTAGATTTACCTTCATTATCTAGTAAAATTATTCAAGATTATTTTTTGGAATAAAAAATTTCATGATTAATTTAGATACTTGAGAATTATAAAAATGTAATACAAAACAGATGGAGTAAAAATGTAGCTGTCAATTCTGTCAAGAATTCCTCCATGTCCTGGTAAAAAAGTTCCCGAATCTTTTATTTTTGCATCTCTCTTCATCATTGATTCAATTAAATCTCCAACTAATGCCATAAGAGAAATTAAAATTCCATATAAAATTCCAACTAATAATGGATTTTCCCAATTAAGTAAAAATGCGAAAAATATTGCTAATAAAATTGAACAGGATATTCCTCCAATTAAACCTTCTATTGTTTTGCTCGGAGATATTGGAGAAAGAGATTTTTTACCAAATGACTTACCAACGAAATAAGAACCAATATCACTAGCTACAATTAAAAAACAAGAGGTTAAAGTCAAATGAAGACCTGTAGTATTAGATAAGTTTTCAAAAGAAATAAAACCTTGATTTGAACTAGTTACCACTAACTCTAATCCCCTTAACTTAATCCAGTAACTAGGTAAAAAACCTAAATAGAATAAACCAAAAATAGAAGCTGCAATATCGGAAATTGTTCCAGGCTTTGGTTGCAAAAGTAACCAAGTGCATATTACAACTGAACAAATAGGTAAAATTGAATTTGATATTTCTCCTTCAATCAAACCTATGGTATCAAGATAAGTCGAAATTATAATAACGAAAGATGAAAATAATGTGGTTTTTGTAGCTGGTTTTATTCCTTTAAATTCTGCCATCCTAAAAAATTCTAATAATGCTAAATAAGTAAGCAAGGCTGTTGCTAATGTAAAAAACCATCCCCCTAACAAAACAACAATTAAACCAAATATTCCTATGAGTAATCCGCTTCTCAATCTCATATCAAATTTCTATGTTTTTATGACTCTTATATTAAAATTTAACAGATCTTTGTTGCATAAACTTTGATTATTTATCCAATTAAATCTATCGACATCAATTTTTTCACCAGGAACTAGTAGAGGTATCCCAGGAGGATAAGGGCAAATAATATCTCCAGATATCTTATTTAATGATTGCGAAAATGGAATACTCTGAGTCTCACTTCTCCAAGCAATTCCAATTTGAATTTCGGGTGCTTCAACTAATTTAAAAGGCGATTGGAGCACTTCTAAACTTTTTAATTTTTTCGAATTTAATAGTAATTTATTCCACAACTTTTCAAATAAATTAAGAAAATCTTTTTGATTTGCAAACCCTAAGCAAAAAGTTAGAGTCATCATTTCTGGTAATTCAGCAATAAGACCATTTTTATAAAAAAATTTATCAGCAGTGAAACCATCAATTCCAACCTTAGAGGTATTTAATACTATTTTTAAGGGGTCTTGGGTTTCTATGAGAGGAATATTCTTTTGGATTAATTTTTTGTAGATCCTTTTTGCCTCTAAAATTCTTTTTTGATATTTTGATAAACTGTTTTTATCAAGCCAGTCTTTAATAGACTCTTCACAAGAAGACAGTAATAAGGAGCTTGTACTAGTAGTTTGCAACAAATTAATACTTCTTATTAAATTTTGCTCATTTACTAGATGCCCTTTGTACCAAAGTGCAGCAGTTTGAGTTAAACCATTTAGCGACTTATGCAATGAGTGAACGACTAAATCAGCGTTTGATATTAAAGCGGATTTTGGTAGGTTAAGGTTTTCACAAAAAAGGAAATAAGAACCATGGGCTTCATCAACCAAAACAGGTAATTTTTTTTGATGACAAAGATCTATTAAAGGCCCTAAATCTCCCGCGTAACCATGATAAGAAGGACTTACAAGAATTACACCTACAATTTTTTTCTTATTAAAATTTATTTTTTTAAATACATTTTCCAACCAGTTTTTTGTAATTGGTTTGTAATGACCATTTTCTGATGAAAAATCTAGGTCAAAGAATATTGGTTGTATGTTCTGCATCGCACATATTTTTATAACACTTATGTGGACATTTCTAGGCATCAGGATATTTTCGCCAGGATTTGCCATTGCAATTACAGCTGATTGTATTAATCCAGATGCTCCATTAACTCCAAAAAAACATCCTTTCGCCCCAAATTTCTCAGAGAATTCTTTTTGAGTTTTGGCAATTAATCCGCCTTGAGATAGAGGTGAGCCTATCTCTGGTAGTTCCGGTAAGTCCCAATACCCAGGTTGTTTTTTTAATAATTTCACTAATTTCTTGGGTAAAGCTGCCCCTCTGTTATGAGCGGGAAAGAAAAGTGACTTTAAAAACTTTTTACTTAGAAAAGATGAAATGCTCATAAAGTATTATTGATATATATAGAATGGACTAATAAGAATCCTTCTTTGATATTTTTTAACTTTAATGACAAGGTCTTATTCGAAATACTCGGCAAAAAGTGACTTGATTTGGTTGATTTTGAGACCATGGATTTTCATCCCAAGAGTTTTATATATCCTTTTAACTTTTCTTTTCCTTTTTTTAAGAATACTTTTTCAAGGTAACAGTAAAAACAAAAATGTACAAAAAAATCTCTCAATATATCTTTTTGATGTAATAACAGATTTAGGACCTTGTTTTATAAAATTAGGACAAGCACTTTCAACTAGACCGGATCTTGTTAGACAAGATTGGCTAACAGAACTTACCAACTTACAGGATAATCTCCCAGCATTTGATCACAAAATTGCTTTAAGAATTATTGAAGAGGAACTTGGTGCGCCACCTAATGAATTATTTTATGAGTTCCCAGAGAGTCCTATTGCCTCAGCAAGCTTAGGTCAGGTTTACAAAACAAAAACAAAAAATAATACTTACGTAGCTGTAAAAGTACAAAGGCCAAATTTGTACTTTCTTATTAGAAGAGATGTTGTGATATTAAGGTTTTTGGGAACTTTTTTGTCACCATTTCTACCATTAAATATTGGTGTTGGAATTGGAGAAATAATAGATGAATTCGGCAAGGCACTTTTTGATGAAATTGACTATGAAAAAGAGGGAGAAAATGCTTTGAAGTTTGCAAATTTATTCAAAGATAACCCAAATGTTTTTATTCCTAAATTGGAAAAACAGTTTTCATCAAAGAGAATTATTACAACCTCTTGGATTGATGGAGTCAAGTTAAGAGATAGGGCTTTATTGGAGGAAAATAACTTGATACCTTCCTCTTTTATAAAAACTTGTGTAATCAGTGGTCTTCAGCAATTATTTGAATATGGATATTTTCATGCTGATCCACACCCTGGGAATATGTTTGCTCTCAAAGGAGGAAACCCAGATTATGGGAATTTAGCTTATGTAGATTTCGGCATGATGGATACTATTACAAATTCAGATAGAATCACTCTTATTAAGGCAATTGTTCACATAATAAATGATGAATATTATCTTCTTGCAAAAGATTTTCAGAAATTAGGTTTTTTAACTAAAGAACAAGATCTTCAGAAGCTTGTTGAACCATTAAAAGAAGTTTTAGGAGGATCTCTAAGCGCTGAGGTTGGCAATTTTAATCTTAAAAATGTAACTGATAAATTCTCAAAACTAATGTATTCTTATCCATTTAGAGTGCCAAGTAGGTTCGCGTTGATAATAAGAGCCGTTGTTAGTCAAGAAGGTTTGGCACTTAGACTAGATCCTGAATTTAAAATTTTAAAAATCGCATATCCCTATATAGCTAAAAAACTACTTACTGATAACTCTGATGAGATTTTAGAAATTCTTTTAGAAGTCGTTTTTGATAATAAAGGTAGAATTCAAATAGCAAAAGTTGAAAGTTTACTAAATATTTTATTTAAAGATTCTGAAAATATTAATTCAGACCTAATACCAGTTGCCAATGCTGGATTGAAATTATTTGTTAGTAAAAAAGGATCCGAAGTTCGGAAGAATCTTCTTTTAAGCCTTATAAAAGATGACAAACTAGAATTAACTGATGCAAAAAAACTTTTAAGTTTAATTAGAGATACATTTAGCCCTTTGAATATTGCAAAAAGTGCAGTTCAAAATATAATTTCTCCAGTTTAATTTTTATATTTAATTCTAATAAATTTACTTATGATTTTTAAATGATTAAAATTAAATAAGATACTTACTTTTAAAATTTAGTAATCAAATAATTAATGACATTGGACATATGGAATGAATATTTTTAAAAATCTTTTTTTATTTAAAAAAAAATCTGTGATTGATAATGAAGTAAATCATGGATTAGTGAATCAGTATGGAGAAATTGCAAAGTTGGTAAAAGAAGCGAGAATCCAAAAAAATATAACAATTCAGGAATTGTCACGTATATCAAAAATTCCTGAACAAACGATAATTTCTATTGAAAACAATAACAAAAATATTAGACCAAAGTATCCATTTATAAGATCAATATTAATCAAATTAGAGGAATGCTTAGGATTAAAAAAAAATTCATTAGAAAAATTAGCAATAAGAAAAGGAGAAACTTATAAGAAAGAAAAAAATGATTTTATTGTAAACAAATTCGATCTTATAAATACTTGGCAGGGAAGCCTTTTGTATTTTTCTATATTAATTTTAAGTGTTTTTATATTGAAGAGATATTTTATTTTAAATGTAAATGTTATTGAGATTCAAAATATTGAAAACAAAATCATTGATAAATAAACTTCAATAAGTCTCTATCTATTTTCTAGTTCTCCCAAAATTATTTCCTAGCTCACTAAATCTCTTAAAATTGTCTTCAATTTCTCCTAAAGGTCGATTTAACTTCCATTTCCAGTTGTTTTTTGTAGTACCAGGTATGTTTAATCTGCTTGAGTCATCTAGAGATAAAATATCTTGCAATGGAGCAATAAAGAGATTGGCATTTGTATCCATGCCTATTTTTATTAAACTCCATGAAGGATTTTCAGAGAATTTATATTCATCTTTTATTAGTTTTTTGGCGTTATTTTCTAAACACTCCCACCATGAGATGGAAGTAGAGTTGTCATGGGTACCTGTATAAACTACCCAATTTTCTCCTTCAATATTCTTGGGTAAATATGGGTTGTCTTCGTTACCATCAAAAGCGAACTGTAATATTTTCATTCCTGGAAGTTCAAAATTTTTCCTTAATTTTTCTACATCAGGTGTTATTACTCCCAGATCCTCGGCGATTATTGGTAGTAAGTCAGTCCCTAAATCTATTTTTAGTTTATTTAATAGTATTTTTCCTGGAGAATTTATCCATCTACCAGAAATTGCTGTTTTAGAATTGCCATTAACTCTCCAGTAACCAGCTAAACCTCTGAAATGATCTAATCTCAACAAGTCCACAAGTTCAAATTGCCTTTTAAATCTTTTTCTCCACCAATCGAAATTAGTATTCTTATGTTTTGACCAAAAGTAAGTTGGAGTTCCCCATAATTGTCCTGTTGATGAAAAATAATCAGGAGGCACACCACTTTGAAAGATTAAATCTCCATTTTTAAAAATTGAAAATAGTGATTTATTACTCCATACATCGGCGCTGTCCCTAGAAACATAAAAGGGCAGATCTCCAATTAACTTGACATTATATAATTTTGCAAATGTTTTAATAGAACTCCATTGCTCATCTAAATGCCACTGTATTAATTTTTTAATAAGTATCTTTTCACTTTTTGTATTAATCCATGATTTTAAAAATTCGTTATTTTTTATTTTAAATTCTTTAGGCCATTGCCACCAAGGCAACATATTAAATTCCTCCCTGATAACAACAAATGTTGCATAATCTTCAACCCAAGAATTCTTTCTAATCCATTCATTAAAATCAAGTTTTCTCTCTTCAGATTGTGAACTCCAACCTTGTAAAAGGAGTTGACCTAACTTTATTGTTAAATTATTCGCAGCATCAAAATCAAAATGATTCTTATTCTGATTTGTTGGACCTAATTCTTCTAAATTAGAAATGAAGATAAAACCTTTTTCGATTAAATGGTCAATATCAAGAAACCATGGATTTAGTGCAAAGCTAGACGGTGAACTATATGGGGACCCAGTAGAATCAGTTGGTGTAAGAGGTAAAAATTGCCAGTATTCGATACCATGGCTATGAAGCTTTTTTATCCAATCTTTAGCGCCTTTACCAAAAGTTCCACATTCTCTTCCTCCTGGTATACATGAAGGATGCATAAGTATTCCTAATGATTTTTTTTTAAGAACTGTTTGAATAGACATGTTTTAATTATATTTTGATTATTTCCTATTGAATTTTTATTAATCCTATAAATTCAACGATATACAAATTTTTTTTTATTGACAAATACTATCTTAAATATTTTTAGACATAATTATAAAAAATTATGATTTTTAACCAATTTAAATTTGCATTTTGCTTAATAGATGTGACTTTTGAAAAGATCTAGTGATTATCTTTTGCGAAATTCACATAAACGACTACGATATAAATATAGTTTTATGTTGCTAATTTCGTGACAAGTTTTATCACGGCAGTGCAGAATAAAGAATCGAATTTTAATCTAGCCAATAGTAGATTAAGGCTAGTAAGTGGAACAACAAATCCTAAACTAGCTGAAGAAATTGCATCATACTTAGGGATTGAAAATGTACCTTTAATATCTAAAAGATTTGCTGATGGAGAACTTTATGTTCAGATTCAGCAATCCATAAGAGGTTGCGATGTATTCCTGATTCAACCTACAAGCGCTCCTGTAAACGATAGTTTGATGGAACTTATGATAATGGTGGATGCTTGCAAGAGGGCATCTGCAAGACAAATAACCGCCGTAATACCTTATTTTGGATACGCAAGGGCAGATAGAAAGACTGCAGGAAGAGAATCTATAACTGCAAAACTCACTGCTAATTTGCTTGAGAAATCAGGAGTCGATAGAGTTCTTGCTATGGATCTACATTCTGCTCAAATACAAGGTTATTTTGATATACCGTGTGATCATATTTACGGTTCACCCGTGTTAATTGATTATTTAGAATCTTTAAATTTAGAAGAAGTTGTAGTTGTCTCTCCTGATGTAGGTGGAGTGGCTAGAGCAAGAGCATTTGCAAAATTAATGAATGATGCTCCCTTGGCTATTATTGATAAAAGGAGATCAGCTCATAATATCGCCGAGAGTCTAACAGTTATTGGTGAAGTTAAAGGTAAAACGGCTATTCTTATAGACGATATGATAGATACGGGAGGAACAATTTGTTCTGGAGCTCATTTATTAAAAAAAGAGGGAGCTAATAGAATATTTGCATGTGCCTCACATGCTGTATTTTCTCCCCCTTCTTATGAAAGATTAAGTACAAAGGATTTATTTGAACAAGTTATTGTTACCAATAGCATTCCTGTTATTGTTAAAGATTATTTCCCGCAGTTAAAAGTTCTTTCTGTTGCAAATATGCTGGGTGAAGCAATTTGGAGAATCCACGAAGAAAGTTCGGTTAGTTCAATGTTCAGGTAATTAGTAAAATTATTTTTTGCCTTGCTCTATAAGCTTCTTTAATCTTTTTTCATAATCATTTTTTATATTCTTTGGAATGCTCTCAGGACAAATATTAAGTGCGCTTCCAACAATTTGAAATGTGCCTGCATTATATAATTTTTTTTGGTCAAGTTTTTTATTCCCTAGCTCTTTAATAGCTCCTCCATGCTTGCCAATTATTACATTTGCAAAAGTAGCACTTGCAATGCCAAGACCTTTATTGAAATCCACTTCAGCTTTTGAAGCAATACAAAGATAAGATGCCCCCATTTGTCTGTATAGGAAAAGATCTTTTTCAGAGGCAGCAATAAAATTTTTTTCCGCTTTAATTTGTTTATTTGTTGTATTAATTTCACAAAGTGAGAAAGATATAATAAAACCAATACTTAACAATTTAAGAATTCTTTTTGTATGAAAATTAATACTCATTAACTAATAATATTTACTACAAGATAACATTTTTATTTTTAATATTAATTGATAAAAAGAAGTTACTTAATAATTTTTTGTTCGTGATGATTCTCTACTATTTTTAGCTTATTTTTGTTCCATGAATATATGACCCTGAATCTATAATTATCGGAATCTACTAGTCTTGTATGTTCAAGGATATACCAATCTTTATACGAAGATTCGAAAATCATTTCGTGCTCATCGACTTGTTTAATATTTGAAATCCCTTCATCATTACTTAAATAAAAATGTTCCCTCATAAGTTGATGTCCCCTTAAGAATGCGCGCATTTCTCCTCGTTCTTTATATTGTGGATTTTCCTCGAAAAAATTATATTTTTTTTCTGGATACCAAGTGAATCTATATTGAGACTCCCATGCGGATTTATTCTCAAGAGCCTCTATATTAATATTCATGCATAAATTATAAGTTTTTTGTACTTCATCAAGAAAATATGTTCTATTAGATCTCCACAATCCGATATTTCTCGAAAACCATCTTTTTAAATTGCTATTTAAACTTATTTCTGGAGAATCATTGTCGCCAAAATTTAAATTGTTCTCTTGATTAATAGCAACCATTATATAAATAAGTCTTATTTATTTCATAGCTTATTTGTAGAATAAAAATAAATATCTTAAGGTGTTTATAAGGATTAACAGCTTTTCAACACTTCAGGGCAAATCATTTGAATGATAAAAAAGAGCTAAAACTAATACTAGTTGCAGCTAGAAATCAACTTTCTAGTAGTGATATTAAGTCCCTGATAGCTTATTTAGAATCAGATGATTGTGAATTTGAGATATCTCTTCAGATCTCTGAGACCACAGAACAACCGGAATTACTCGAATTACATAGATTAGTTGCTATTCCGGCTCTTATTAAGATTTCCCCAGCTCCAAAACAAATATTCGCTGGAAGTAACATTTTCTCTCAGTTGCAGAAATGGTTGCCAAGGTGGACACAGGAAGGCTTAACAAACAATCTAGGGATTAATTTGCAACCATCCAAAATTGATTCAATAAGAACTCAAAAAGAATTTCTTTTAGAAGACGAACTTCTTGTTTTAAGACAAGAAAATGAAACATTAACAAAAAGAATTGAATCTCAGGAAAGATTATTAAGAATGGTCGCACATGAATTAAGAACTCCTTTAACTGCTGCTACTTTGGCTGTTCAAAGTCAAAAACTTGGGCAAATAGATATTTCAAAATTACAAGAAGTAATTAAAAGACGACTACAAGAGATTGAACTATTATCTCAGGATCTTTTAGAAGTGGGAACAACAAAATGGGAAGCGTTATTTAATCCTCAGAAAATTGACTTAGGTAATATTAGTGCTGAAGTAATACTCGAATTAGAAAAATTCTGGAGACTAAGGAATATCGAAATTGATACTGATATTCCATCCGATCTGCCAAGTGTGTTTGCAGATCAAAGAAGAATGAGGCAAGTATTTTTAAATTTAATTGAAAATGCCATTAAATTTTCTAAAGACTCTGGATCAATAAAAATTACGATGATTCACAAGACAAATCAATGGGTAGAAATAACAATTTGTGACAAAGGTGCCGGTATTCCTTTGAGTGAACAAAAAAGAATTTTTCTTGATAGAGTTAGGCTCCCACAGACTTCTGAAGGAACTTCAGGATTTGGAATTGGGTTATCTGTATGCAGGAGAATTGTACAAGTCCATGGAGGGAGAATATGGGTGGTATCTGAAATTGGCAAAGGTTCCTGCTTCCATTTTACTGTTCCTGTGTGGCAAGGACAAAACAAAGAGCAACAATACTTGACGAAAGGCTAGCCTTACTCTTAATTTTTAATAAAGCGTTATGCTGATTACCTGGCCCCATCGTCTAGAGGCCTAGGACACCTCCCTTTCACGGAGGCGACAGGGGTTCGAATCCCCTTGGGGCTATTTTTTAAATTTTAAACTAATTTTCTGATGATTTTGCTTGCCTATCTACGGCAATCAAATTCTCTGAAAGATCCTTTTTTAGTCTTTTCTCTATCATCCCTATTGGCATCCACTGACAACCTTGAACAGTAAGATCGTAAATTAATGAATTTTTTGAGGTATTTTTAATGTTTTGAATTTTCCAACTACCTTCAAATTTTCTGAAATCCCCTTTAATTAAATTGAATTTTAAAAGCCCAAGCTCCTTTTCTTCAAATAAATCGATAGTTACTTCTGCTGAGAATTTCATGCCAAGGAAATCTTGAGCCCCAACTTGTTTTAGGTGGACATTATTGTTATTTTGATATATTTTTTTGCTTGACAATAGATTTGGTATGAAGAGATTTAATCGATCATAATCTGTTAAAACATTCCACAATGAATCCAAACTTGCAGAAGTAGTTAGTTGAGCTGCAAGTCTCCTTGTTCCGCCAGAAAGCTTTTCCATGGTTTGCTCAATTGTTCTGTAATCATTTTTTTTTAAATGATCTACTGATTCTTGAGGATTATTCATAAATCAATTTTTTAATTAGATAAAAAATTATTTCTGTGTAACTATACATATAAAAATAACAAATACTGAAAAATAAAAATAATTTCATTTATTTATTCCGATCTCAAAACGTAACCATTTTTGTAAAATCACTACAATTTAAACTACAAATTGATAATCTTTTATATAAAGAAAACTAAAAAATGTATTCACAATCAACAGTTATCGCAGGTGGCTTAGCTCATATACCAGTATTAATAGGGGTTTTTTCTTTTATTCAAAAATCTTTCAGTAAAAGAGCCTCAAATTTCCCAAAAGACATAGAACCAAAAAAACAGCAGGTTAAGCCTGTTGAACAAAAATCTTCCTCTAAGCCTGCTCCAGTTGCAAAGGTTGCAGCTAATACAGTAGTTAAGAAGAAGCATGCTGATGTTCCAGTAAATATCTATAGGCCAAAAACGCCTTATGAAGGCACTGTAATCGAAAACTACAGTCTTCTTAAAGAAGGAGCTATTGGGAGAGTAAATCACATAACTTTCGACCTCAAAGATAGTGATCCATTCTTGAATTATGTTGAAGGCCAAAGTATTGGTATTATGCCAGCCGGAGAAGATGCTAATGGGAAGCCTCATAAATTAAGACTTTACTCAATAGCGAGCACCAGACATGGAGATGATTTTAATGGAAATACTGTTTCTCTTTGTGTCAGACAGCTTCAGTATGAAAAAGATGGCGAAACTATTAATGGTGTTTGTTCGACTTTCCTATGCGATATAAAGCCTGGAGATAAAGTGAAAATCACAGGTCCTGTAGGTAAGGAAATGCTTCTTCCAGACGAAGAAGATGCAAACATAGTTATGTTGGCTACTGGAACTGGAATAGCGCCTATGAGAGCTTATTTAAGAAGAATGTTTGAAGCAACTGAAAAAGAAAAAAATAAATGGAACTTTAAGGGTAAAGCTTGGTTATTCATGGGAGCCCCAAAATCAGCTAATTTGTTATACGAAGAAGATCTTCAAAGATATCTTACTGATTACCCAGATAATTTTAAATATACAAAAGCTATTAGTCGTGAACAGCAGAATACAAAAGGTGGAAGAATGTACATTCAAGATAGAGTTTTAGAATCAGCAAACGAGCTCTTCAATATGATTGAAGATGAGAAGACACATATATATCTTTGCGGTTTAAAGGGTATGGAGCCTGGGATAGATGAAGCTATGACTAAGGCGGCAGAAGAAAAAGGCTTGAATTGGTCAGAATTAAGACCTCAACTAAAAAAAGCAGGAAGATGGCACGTAGAAACTTATTAAATCTTTGATATTTAAAATTAGGTTTAAATTTCCAGATACTTTTTGGTTTAGACACAATAAGTAGCTAATCTTCGAAAAAAAGAGGATTTTAAAAAGAGAATATTAAAAATATGCCTTCAACTTTAAGTAACCCTCTAAGATTAGGTTTACGGCAAGAAAGAGTCATATCTCCACAATCCTTAGTAATCTTTGGTGCTAGTGGAGACCTTACTCATAGAAAATTAATACCAGCATTATTTGAACTCTATTTGCAAAGAAGAATTCCTAGTGAATTTGGAATAGTTGGTTGTGCGAGAAGACCTTGGAATGATAGTGAGTTTAGAGAAAAGATGAAAGTAAAACTCTCCAATCAAATATCTGGTAATGAAAAGGAATGGGAACAATTTTCTAATTATCTTTTCTATGAACCAGTTGACTTACAACAAAGTGATCATGTAGTAAGGCTTTCTAAAAGATTAAATGAAATTGATAAAACACAAGCTACTCATGGAAATAGAACATTTTATTTATCAGTATCACCGAATTTCTATGCAAGTGGATGTAAAGCTCTAAAAGCAGCTGGCCTTTTAGATGACCCCAAAAAAAGTCGTTTAGTGATTGAAAAACCTTTTGGAAGAGATTTTTCAAGTGCGAAAAAATTGAACAAAATTGTTCAAAGTTGTGCTGAAGAAAGTCAGATTTATAGGATTGATCATTATTTAGGTAAAGAGACAGTTCAAAATATTCTTGTTTTAAGGTTTGCTAACACTATTTTTGAACCAATATGGAATAGGAATTATATATCAAGTATTCAAATTACTTCCTCTGAAACAGTAGGTGTTGAAGATAGAGCAGGTTATTACGAAAGCTCTGGTGCTTTAAGAGATATGCTTCAAAATCATATGACTCAAATGCTTGCTGTTACGGCAATGGAACCTCCTGGAAAATTTGAACCAGAAGCAATAAGAAATGAAAAAGCTAAGGTTCTTCAGGCTTCAAAACTGGCTGACGAAAATGAACCGTGGCATTGTTGTATAAGAGGACAATATGGAGAGGGAGGGAATATCTCAAATCGACTCAAAGGATATAGGCAAGAAGATGGAGTACATTGTAATAGCACTACAGAAACTTATATCGCAGCAAAAGTTTTTGTTGATAACTGGCGTTGGCAAGGGGTACCTTTTTATTTGAGAACAGGGAAAAGACTACCCAAAAGACTTGGAGAAATAGTCTTGACTTTTAAAGACGTTCCTGTTCATTTATTTGAATCAACAATAATAAATCCTGCACCAAATCAACTTATTCTTAGAATTCAGCCAAATGAAGGCGCTACTTTTAAATTCGAGGTAAAGTCACCTGGTTCCGGAATGAAATCTAGACCTGTTGAGATGGAATTTTCTTACGATGAATCATTTGGAGAACCCTCAGATGAAGGCTATGTAAGATTATTAGCTGATGCAATGCTTTCTGATCCAACCTTATTTACAAGAAGTGATGAGGTAGAAGCTGCCTGGAAACTTTATACGCCATTAATAGAATTGATGGATAATTCTCCTTGGAAGTTACCTATTTATAATTATGAATCTATGACTTGGGGACCTCCTGAGTCTGATCAATTACTTTCAAAAGATAATATTTTCTGGCGCAGACCCTAAAAATGAAACCTCAATTAACACTTCAAACTCCATTAGAGCTTCCTCATCAGGAAATTTCTAATTATCTTAATAAGTTATGGATTTCAGAAGATAAAGATAATACTGGAGCTAATACTTTTACATTAATGGTCTGGCAGCCTGCCTGGCTAGAACAATGTTTAGTTCAAAAAGGATTAGTAAATGGACCAATTACTGGAAATTTAAGTGCAGAAATAATTGCAGTAGCCAAAAAATTTATATTAGATGAAGGACTTCCTATCACTACTTCCCTCAATAGTGAAGAATTATTGAATTTGTTGAAGGAAAATATAACTAATAAAGACTTTGAAGACTTGAGAGGACAATTTTTTGAATCATCAATAAGCACATTAAATCCAAGGCGATTGATAACTTTAGCACCAACGTTAAATAAAAAATCAGATATCAAAACTTTTGTATCCGCTTATTGTCCATTAAGTGATAATCAAGCTATGCAACCTATATGTGGAGATTTAGTTGTCATTAGAGGGGACTCTGAATCAATAACTCATAAAGGATTAAAAATTATTGATGAATTATCTATTGATGAATTACCTTCTTGGTTGTGGTGGAACGGAAGCTTGGATGAATCACCTGAAATTTTTGAATACTTCATTAATCATGGTCAAAGGTTAATAATTGATACTGCTCTTGGATCGCCTAACAGATGTTTAAAAGTTTTAGATCTATTAAAGAAATCAAATAAAGCTGTTAATGATTTAAATTGGGTTAGGTTGAAAAATTGGAGGGAATCATTGGCTATGATTTTTGATCCGCCATCGAGGAGACCAATTTTAGATCATATTACTGATATTGATATTGATATCGCAGGAGATCATATGATTCAGGCTTTGTTTTTGATCTCATGGATTAGCGATAAACTTGATTGGTCTTTTCAAAGAGTTGAAAGGGATAAAGAATCAACAAAAATAGAATTTGAAAGAATTAATGGCGAAAAAATTTCTACATCAATTAATCCTTTACCTTTGGGTAATCCAAGTATTCATTTAGGACAAGTTATTGGATTGAGGTTGATTTCAAAAATTAGTGAAGATCAAAAAAACAACACTTGTGTAATACTTGGATGTGAGTCAGTGGAATGTATGAGACTTGAAGCAGGAGGAATGGCTAATATGGAATTAATTGAACAAGTTGTTCCAAATTCTTTTTCTTCATCAGAGTATAATGTTAGTAAATTATTGGGAAGTAGTAGAGGTAGTACAAGTCCTCTTTTTGAAAATTCTATTAAAATAGCCCTTCAAATATTTAACGGTTTTAACAACTAATAAATGTCTTGTGTAATATCTTCTCCTTCAACTGATAGCGGGAAAACTACGTTATCGCTTTTGATATCTTGTTGGGCTTTTTCAAAAGATATAAAGATACAAACTTTCAAGGTTGGCCCAGATTATCTTGATCAACAGCAACTTAGTTCAGTAGGCCAGCCTTTTTGTAGGAATTTAGATGTTTTTTTAAGTGGTGAAGACTGGGTTCAAGAAAGTTTTTTAAAACATTCTTTAAAATATGAGTTTTCATTAATTGAAGGAGCAATGGGCCTATTTGATGGATTAGGAGCAACAACTTATTCAAGCACAGCAAATGTAGCTAAACTTCTAGATGCCCCAGTAATTTTTATTGTTAATGCTAGAGGCCAAGTAGCTTCTCTTTTGGCGACCATTCGAGGTTTTAGAGATTTCGATAGTGAGTTGTCGATAGCAGGAATTATCTTTAACAACGTTAATTCGGTTAGACATAAAAAATTAATCGAAGAGGTTTTTAAAAATGAAGATATAGAAATCCTTGGTTTTTTACCATCTGATTCAAGAATAACTTTAAACAAAGCAAATTTAGGTTTGATATCTCCATTCGATAATGGCGAAGAAATTGATGTTGAATATTTTGCAAGTTTCGCCGAAAGAAATCTTGATATGTTTTCTCTAAGTAAATTTCTGATATCTCCTCAAAAGAAAATATTTAAATCGGTTAG
>NZ_JNAM01000013.1 GCF_000759975.1 Prochlorococcus marinus str. MIT 9302
TTCAATAACAGCAGAAGTCTTCACTTCTTCCTAGCTGTATTCCCAGTTGTTTGTGTATGGTTAACTTCAATGGGTATCTGCACAATGGCATTCAACCTTAACGGTTTCAACTTCAACCAGTCAGTTGTTGATGCAAACGGTAAGATTGTTCCTACATGGGGTGACGTTCTTAACAGAGCAAACCTAGGTATGGAAGTAATGCACGAGCGTAACGCTCACAACTTCCCACTTGATCTAGCAGCAGCTGAGTCTACAACAGTAGCTCTTTCAGCTCCAGCTATCGGTTAAGCTAAAGTTCTTAATTTTACAAGCCCCCTTTTTGGGGGTTTTTTTTTGTTTAATTTTCAATTGGGTATGCATATTTATTACTGAGAACCAAATCGTGAGAATGATTAGGGCATAAAGAATTATTAGTGTCTTTATGACACTAGATCTTAAGCGGGCGATCCCTGGGCGATCAAATGCTTAACTGTGCAATACTTTGCTCTATTTAAAGCATTTCTTGAGACTCATTATGGCTGCCTATATTTCAAACTAAAGTTATGGCATGACTTTGTTTTCTTGGGTACTGTCGCAATTTGCTGATCGAGTGCTTTGGGAGCACTAGGTCGCAGGTTCGAATCCTGTCGCCCCGATCAGTCATAGCAATAGAAGTCAGATATCACTTATTAATGACCGCAGCTGTGCGCGGTCAAATTGCGGTCAAATAATGCTTTTAGTATTTTATGGCTAGTAAGAATAAACAAAAAGAGCTAATTAATAAACACTTAGTTAAAGCATTATTTCTTGACTAACAATTCAATTCAGGCACATCATCATTTGTATTTATTCCTACGCTTCTCTTTTCTCCAGAATAATAAGAATCTCTCGTTTTGAATGTACCAGTTGTAATAGTTCCAGTGATTGAGTTAAAACAAGCCGAAGTACCGGCTGTACCTTTGAAATATGGAATAGATCTAATAAAAAGATTTGTTCCTTTTTGGGACATCCTTATATTAAAGAAACCGAGTGGACTATTCCATTGTGGAGTCGAGGGATTATCCACTGCCAAATCAAGTTGTTTCCAAGTCTTGCATATTTCTTTACCCTTTAAATGCGCAGCCCACTGGCATGCTGGAACTGGAGTACACTTAGAAAGCTCTCCAGCATTTTGAGGTAATTTCCCATAATCTAGGTAACACATTTGAGCGGCCTTAATAAAGTTTGAAACTTGAGTTGAGCCTTCAATTTCAGTAGCTTTATTTATAAATTTAATGAAGTTTGGAATGCTTAACGCAGATAAAATTCCAATTATTACGACAACAACTATTAATTCAATAAGAGTAAATCCCTCTTGATTATTATTTAAATATTTTCTGAATAATCTTGCGGTCAAATTGCGGTCAAATCTATCTAATTTAATGCTAAATATAATTTTTAAATTTTGCAAAAAGTCTGCAATAACTAAAGACCTAGTGATCTTTTTTCATATCTAGTGCTTTGGGAGGACTAGGTCGCAGGTTCTAATCCTGTCGCCCCGATCATTTATAGCAGTAAGTCTCAGCTAATAATATATTTCCCTCAAAAATACGTTCCCTCAAAATTTCCTCAAACACATTTTTATAGAAGTTCTTTCCTTAAATTCATTTTTAAAAAACTATCTAAGGAAAACATATTTAGTCTTTAAAACTATCTCTTAATTCTGGATACTTAGAAAATCTTTTCCTTTGGCATTTATTTACCTTTTTTATTCTTCGAGAAGTATTTTTCTCAATAATTGCTTTTTCATAACATTTTTTAAATTGTATTTCTGGATCAAACATCTCTTCTAAGTCGATAATTTGATAGCCAACGGGAGTAGATATAAAAATAAAGGCACTTAATAAAATAGGTAAAATTATGGGTATTGTAAAAATGCTTTTAATGTCCTTACCCAATAATTTTAAAAATTCAAGAATAACTGCAAATACAATAATTAAATATATAAATATGGGAAATAGTCTATAGAGTTCATAAAGATTTAAATTTGTAATGACATCTCCATTTCTAAAGCTTGGGTAAGGTCTAATTAAGAAATAAAGCAAAAAACTGTATGCCCAAATAACGAGGTATTTAAATCTAAGTGTTTTCCTATTTTTAAAATAATTTTTCATACAATTTGTTCACGAAAAAATTAATTAATTTCTTATTCACCGACTTTTATCAAATTATATATTTAGCATCAAATCTCAGCTTATAATATTTTCCCTTATTATTCCCACCAACATATTTTTATAGAAGTTGCTTCCTATAAATTATTTTTAAAAAGTAATGAAGTAAAACATAATTAGTCTTTAAAACTATCTCTTAATTTTGGATAATTAGAAAATCTTTCTCTTTGACATTTATTCTCTTTTTTTGTTCTTAAATTTAGATCTTTTTCTGATTGAGCATTTTCATAACACAATAAAAATTTCTCATAACGATTTTGAGATTTTCTGGAAGGAAATTTATATATATAATTCTCAATTCCAAAATCATCTCCCTTAAATGGTAAATCTATAACTTTTCCATTCCCACTTTGATCAAGTGAGGCGAAAACTCCGTATCCATATTTCCTTATGTATCCAGTTGGTTTTGCTAGAAAATAAACAGTATCAGCTTTATTTTTTATTTCAATTTGATAATGACCAGAAGAATTGAACCATTTTTTTAATTTAACGCCACTGTAATCTAAAGGTTGGTTCTTTCTGCAAAATTTCGGAATATCTTTTTTACATCCTTTTACCGCAATAAATGTACTAACCTCTCTTGTATTTTTCGGTAGTTTATTGTTCTCAGATAGAAAAGCTTTAGATGATGCTATATAAGTTTGTAACTCAATGATTGCTGACTTTTGCACTGACTTGGCATAGCCTTCTCTATAATTTGGCATGGCAAATGCAATAGTGATATATGTATAAGCAAAGACAAAGAATAAAGTTATAAAATATTTTGCCTTTTTTTGTTGTCTCGATTTTTCAGATAAGACAGAAAAACTAATAAATATAAAAAGAATCGAAGTTAACGAAAAAATTACAGCTGCAGGTATGGGGATAACATCAACGAAAAAAAGTTCAATAAAATAAACAATTAAATATAAAATAAAAATTAAAGCTAAAAAGAAAATATCAGATAATATTCTTATCATAAATTTCGGCTTAGTAATTCATCTCAGTTGATTTTAATTCAGAAAATTTTCCCTCAAAATTACCTCAAATAAGGCAATCTTAGGCCAATGTAGTCTGGACTAATCAATGAAATACTTTTAATATAGCTATAAGTCTCAATTATAGCCTTGTTTTAGCGGGTTCTTTGGGAGCACTAGGTCGCATGTTCGAATCCTGTCGCACCGACCATTTAAAAACCAATTCATACTAGCGAGTCTCCCAACTCTCTTTTTTATTTCTCATTTGTCTTAAAATCTCTGCGGGCGAGGGTTTGTATAACTTTGGATAACTTTGGAGGTTAACTCGCCCATTCCTTAAGAATATTTACATTAAGGAAAATTTAGAAATTAAACTTAATTCCAGCCATTAAGTTTGTACTTGTTATAGCGTCATAATTTATACCATCTTCATCAAAACTATCTGTTTCGAGATAAACTACCTCTCCATATAAGTCAGTATTCTCGGATAAAGAATAAGTAACCCCTCCTTTTATATCCCAGGTAAATAAATTCCTCCCGTCATCTGTAACAACAATATCAGTCCCATCAATAGTAGTTGTGTATGGTTGCAACTTTATAGTTGTTCTACCTACACCAATACCCACGTAGGGAGTGAATTTACTCTCATTTAGGAAATGTCTATACATATTAAACATAATGGATTCAACATCATAACTTGGTTTAGGATCTATTGACCCTACGACTCCTACCCCAGTCGCAGCTATCTCAGCAGAAATATTATCTTGTTTAGGTTCTGTCTTTCCATATGAAAAGCCAAATCTCAAAAAATCACTCTGATAGCCAACTTCAATTTCATATCCAAGGTCTGATTCTATGTCAAAATCCAAATTATAATTTACGCCTCCAATAGTGGCATCTCCTTCTGCGCCATGAATAAATGTTTGAGCACCACCAATTGAAAAATAAAAATTCTTTGATTCTTCTGCAATTGATGGTGCGATAAATGAACTTATAAGCAAAGATGCTCCAATGAAATAATTTTTCATCAAATTTAAATATTTTAAAATTTTTTTAAAAAATATCACATTTTTTTTAAAGGTATAGATGATGTCGTCTTCTCAACATTTTTTTGTAAATTATCTTTTTAAAAATTCAAATTTATTATTTATAAAATTCTGCGGGCGACAAACGGGCGAGAATTTCTATAGTTAAGGCTATTTTTGTATAGCTTTAGCCTTTTTGAGTCTCATACTTTTATACATACTTCAACTAACTTGCCATAGCCTCTCTTGTTAATTCTGGGTACTGTCTCAAATTGAAGGGCGAGTGCTTTGGGAGCACTAGGTCGCAGGTTAGAATCCTGTCGCCCCGATCAGTTATACCAATGGATTATAAATATTTAAGTTAGTCTTATATTGAAAAAGGGTAGCTCTAGGGGTAGCTAGGGTTATGTACTTTGTACATACTTGTGCCTAGTTTTCTCCTTATATATAATGTTTTTTGAAACGTCCTAAGTAAGAAAAATGCTCTTTGCAAAAACTGGACAAGGTGTTGATATTTTTTCTCCAATAGGGATTTTGATTCTTTTTATGGGGGTTGTTTTGACTGTTGGGTTCCCTGTCGCAATGATTAAGTTCGGCAGAAAGTGCTAGTAAGCATTTAATTCCGTAAGTGCTTCTTCTTTATCAAACAATTAATAATCAATTTTTTTAGTAATTAATTAATTTTCTATTTCCATCTCTAGTTTCTACTTTATTTATTCTTAACCCAATGAAAAGCACCCATATAAGTGCAAAGACTACTGGTAAGAAAACGATAGCAAGTTTCATCATTTTTTTAAAAGTGTAATTTGCTCAATATAATACCGTTGAAATAGGTATTTTATTTAAAATTTCACGTTTATTTACTATGCAATGCACAATTAGCGAGGCTACAAAAGCTCTCGGATTTAAAAGTAGAAATTCTCTTTATCTATTACGAAATATATTATCTCTGAATTTAATATTCATTTAATATAAATAAACTAGTGATTCAAATAATAAAGAATTAATAGAATTTCACACAAAAAAAAAGACTCTAATGAGTCTTTTAATTCAAATCTATAAAAAATTTATTGATCAGTGTCAAGTTTACTAAAGTTTGGTCCAAGAATAATCCATATAAGGGCAAAAAGACCCATAAAAGCACCTCCTACGGCAGCTGCAGAAGGATTGAAACCACCTATAGTGATTGTAGTTAATAAATCCATTGATTAAAAAAACAAATTTCTTGCAATCATACAGAACTTTAGAGGAAATATACCTAATGTATATAGAAAAGAAATAATCGAAATATCTCTTCATTGATCAATCTACCTGGCACTAGATCGCTCAGGAGGTAGCTAGGGGGTAGCTAAAGTTATATACGACTATATAGTGACGCAATATTGAGACTCAAACTCATTCCACTTACTTATAAAAAGTCTAACCATAGTAAGGAAATATTGATTAATCTCAATTAAATTACGGAGTGCTTTGGGAGCACTAGGTCGCAGGTTCGAATCCTGTCGCCCCGACTCTTAAAAACCAAGTCATACTAGCGAATTACCCAGACTCGCTTTTTTATTGTTTGTTGTCTCATACCCCCAAAGAGGAGCTGTATGGGGAGCTAGAATCTTCGAAGTTCCCCAAATAATGCTTAATTCATAGCGGTATTTGACCGTTTTAACCCAATTAGGAAAGATTTTCTTTCTTTGTATCTTTGAATATCAACATTTAGCATTTCTGAAAGAACTAATTGCTTTTTTTATTGCCTAATTTTTTCGATTTTTTCCAATCTTCGCATGCTTTATTTTCGTCACTTGAAGAATTAGATAATTGATATGCGTTCTCTCTCCATAAATAAATATCACTTATGTTAGTGTGGACAATTCCTCCTTTATCTTTTGTGTCTAAGGTATATTTATCGGTTTCTTTCTTAGTTGGAGCACTCATGATTGCATTTGAATAATGATTTATTGCATCAATAAGACTTTTCTTTGCTTCATCACCCCCACATTCTCCTTTCTTTTCTATTCCCCTGTATGACCTAAAAAGTAGATTCAACTGTGTATTACCTAGAGCAGTATGTATGCGATAAGTCAAACCAAAGGGAAAGAACCTGTTTTTGCTCTAAGTTATTTAAAAGATTATCTCAAGCTTATTTTTGCTTAATTCAGTTAATCTCTTTTACCTCTTCGTCTTTTACCTCTTCCGCTTTTCCCTCTTCCGCTTTTACCTCTTCGTCTTTTACCTCTTCCTCTTTTACCTCTTCCGCTTTTACCTCTTCCGCTTTTACCTCTTCGTCTTTTACCTCTTCCGCTTTTACCTCTTCCTTTTTTACCTCTTCCGCTTTTACCTCTTCGTCTTTTACCTCTTCCGCTTTTCCTCCTTCTTCTTTAATTTCAACTATTTTTACCTTTGGCTCTTTCTTTTCAACTTCAAATACTTTTTCTGCTATGGTTTCAAACTTACCCTTAATTAAATTTACTATGAAGATTAATATAGGAACATGGGCTAGACCTCCAATTACTATTCTTGTTTCTGAATAAGCCATTTATTTTTAATAAAGCTGAGATATTTAAGCATAAATCTGATTTTTAGAATCCTTTTATTAAGCCATTGGCAAAGCAATAGCAGCTAGTAGTTGGTAGTAGTAAGCATTTCATTTATTCAACTGGAGTTAGTGAATAACAAATGTCTTCATAACCATTTTCTTTATCCCACTCTTTCATCTCTGGAGTACTTGTAGCAGTCGCAAATCCTTCTAAATCTTTAACTTCAAGTATTAAGTGACTTTTATGTTCATTTACTTTGATGAGTTCATATTCTTCGACATATTTATGTCCCTCCTTTTCATGGAAGTCTGCTACAAATTTATCGAAATCCCCAAAAGATCAATCAAAAATAGAAACTATTTAAGGTATTCATAAAAAAAAGAGGGTTTTATCCCTCTAAGTTTAGGTCAACTGTCAATTGTCAAGAAAAGACTGGTGGATAAGGTGTTTGTCCATTCATTAAAGCTGTATCAATTGGTTTACAGATATTCATCAGTGCATCTTGTCCAAACCCAGGACCAGAAGGTCCATCTATAAACTCCTGAAATTCCTCAGCAGAAATACCTTCTTTTACTTCCCAAAAACAATATACAGGACCATTTTTAGTTACGGCATTTGCAGAATGGTTATAAAATCCTTTTTCTTTATTAGCTACCACCGCATCGTCCCATCCACCGCCAGGGGCCATTGCTGCATAAGCTGTTTCCCACCATTTTTCAGCTTTTCCTGCCTTAAATTCATGATGAACAATATAAAACGTTGAAGACATAAAATAATATTTGTGCTGATAATTAACCTACTTCGAATGAGTAAAGAGAAGATTAATTTATTTCCAAATTTAGATTTTTAAATTTCTAAATCTACTGTCAATCATTAATAAGTAGCTAATCCTTCAACTCTTCCTAAACATTTGAAAATTTAACCTATTTACCACCACATACCGAGATTTAATTTTTTTGCATCCCTATTACATGCAAGCTCACACTGGCTTAACTCTTTGACTGAGAGAGCCTCAAGTATTCTTGCCATATCAATAGAAGATAGTTCTCCATTAACGTTCCACTTAAGTGTAGTTTTACGTTGAGGTGTGTTTTTTGTTGTTTTCATCATGACTTTTTAAGGTCGAGGATAATTAAATAGCATGATTATTTAAAATTCTCAAATATTTATTAAGTAATAGAGTATAAATTACCAAAAAAATATGAAGTTTTTATAAGTTAACCAATTAAATTTATTTTTAAAAATCTAGAAACTATAAGTGTTATTATCCCATCTTTCTAATTTTTTCTAATTATTCTTTAGATCGACTGTCAATCATATATACAAAAATAAATCAGCATAACTACGCATATACAACATTAATTAGATTGCCTAATATTTTACTAATCGAATGGAGGGATTAGAAATGATTGATAGTCCACCAGAGAATTTAATAAGATTGGTTTAAATAGCCAAGTCCTACACAATTTACTAATTATTACTACCTAAAAGAGAGAGATTGTTTCCATTTAACGGCTGGAGTTCAATCTCTTTTTTATTGTTTAAATTCTGTCCTTAATAATTGGGGACAAATAGCGTACAAATAGCTGACAAAAGATGCTTAATTGAAAGGTAAAGTATTCTTAGTAGGAGATATAAAAAGCACTTCAAAAACAATTCCAGTCAAAGCAATAGGCAATACCCAAATAGAAATAAACCTATGATCAAAAAATCTTAAATGGTCTTCTCCTTTAAAAACGCCTTTTAAAGAGGTGTACAAAGTTTCTGGCCTTTTATAAGAAGGGCCATTTTTAATTGGAGAATATGGTTTTATAAATGCGGAAGAAGCGGCGAATTTTGCAATTTTTCTAATTAAATAAATAGGCAATACCCAAAGGGCAACATATCTTCCACTTAACCACTGTCTCGCGTTAGGGAGAGCATAATCTTTAATAGATTTGTTCTCTGGTATTCCAGATTCCAAATCGTTATAAATATTTTCTAATGATGATACTTTTTTTGATTTTTTAATCATTTATTTAAAAAAAATTAACCTTAAAATAAAAATATTCCTAACTACTAAAATAACTAAAAAGTAGTTAAGAATATTTTCGTTGGCTGAGGTTCAAGAGACGGAATCTTATACCGTTGCAGATTCGCCAAATATCTACATATTATTTATATATAAAAAACTCTTTTTTTAAAAGTAAATAATATACACAATCATGAATAATTTTTTAATAGTTAAAGTTATTTAAAAAGGTAATTTAGTTTAATATCTGAGCTTCTTTAAAAATTATTTAAACCTCATTTTCTAAGATTGCGAAAAAGAAAATGAGGTCAAAGGGAGGTTCTCATTACAAACCGCATTTATCAAAGCTAGCGTTTAGTAGATTGCCCTAATATCTACTAATAAATTTATATAATGAGGCATCAAATAAAGGAAGACTAATTTTATACAAATAGATGTCTAATATTTTTTTAAATAATTACTTAGAATAAAGCAATTAATGCGCTAACTAAATTCATTGAAAGATGAAAAAAAGCATAAAGAGAAACTGCAAAAAATAAATACTGTTCTATTGGAATCATGAAAAGCTTTTAATTAAGAATTAAATAATTGGATTAATTTTTTGTTAAAAAGATATTTTCTAAAATATAACTTTGTTCTATTAATTCATTTTTAAGAGTCATTTTTTCTAACAACTTATCCTCTGAAGAATTAAAAGCACCCCATCTTTTTAGCCAAAATAAGGTATAAAAAAATGCCATTATAAAAGGTGCTCCAACAATTAAAAATCTTATATCCATTTTAATTTCTAAATTAATAAGATTTAAACTGCATCGCCAAAATTGCTCCCAAGAAGAAAACCGTTGGAATCCCTAGGGCATTAACAGCCGCAGTTCTAACCGTAAAAACTGGATATCCTTCTGATGGTCTTCCTGTGTCAGGAACAACCGCTGAATCTTCCCAAACTTGATAGTTTTTGAAAGGAGTTACTCCTCTTTTAGGTAAACCTAATGGCGTTAAATTAAAGACATCCCATTTACCCAACCAAAACACTGTAAATATCCATGCAAATATTATTGGTGAAATAACGAGTAAAACTCTAAAGTCCATTTGTATAGTAATAATAAATTTGATTATTATTTTGTCTCTTTTACTTAAATAAATGATTGAATCATTAATTTATATTTAAACAAAAACTCTTAATAACATTAATTCTTATCATTATTAACATTAGGAAATGATTAATTGATTTAAGTAAAGTATATTTTTTTAATTGCGATATTTGGCTATTTTTTTGATGTAGATTTTAGTTAATTAAAAAACAAATATGGAAACCTTTAGATTCTTACTTTTTGGTTTTGCTGGAGTTAGTGTGGTTTTTTGGGTAGCTGTTATAGCTTTATGGCATGCGTACATGTTTCCAAGATTCTTCAATGAAGATAAAGGTTTAAATTCAGTAATTAATGAAGAAATTAGTTCTCCAAGCAGCCCAATCTTAGGTGATTTAGTTAAGAGCAATAATTTCAGAAATAGAGATAAATATTCAATGAAAAGTTTAGTTATTGCAGACTTTTCATCTGCAAGTAATAATTTCAACCTTAATAAACTCTATACAATAGTAATGATTGGAGTTACTTTTTCTAGTTTTATTTTTATCACTTATGGATTAAGCAGTTCAATAACAACGGTTAGTTAAATGGAATCTATATATGCAATTGTTTTTATTACTTGCTTTGTTTATTTAATTTTTGACTCATTCGAAAATATAAATATTAAATAGATTGCTAATGTTTTTTGCCAGCTAATAAAATTTTTCTTCTTATATAAAAGAATACTATTGTAGTTATTATCATTACAGGTGGATGAAATGATATTGAATTTAGATATTCGAAGTAATCAAATGATTCCAAAATTTTTGCTCGTAATTTCCTAAAACTATATTTCATCTCTCAAATTTTTATTGATTTAAATAGATCAATATCTTGTATAAAATGCTAGTTAAATTTTTCTTAACTAATATTTTGTGGACAAATATTACTTTATTTGTATCGACAAAACTCGCAGAGCTAAGAAAAATTAGATCTAGCTCGAAAAACCTATTGCTGAACTATGGCTGTTAAGTGCTTTGAGAGCAACCTGGTCTTAGGTTCGAATCCTGTCGCCCCGATCAGTTATAGAAGTAAGTCTAAGCTAATAATAAATTACACCCAAAAAAGGTTGCACCCAAAATGCACCCATAAACTATATTTTTTAGAGTAAACAAAAATAATTTTTTTTTTAAAAATTTGTTATTTTTAAATTGAGTTAATTTTTAACATTGAAGCTATTTAAAATAATTTCCCTCACCTCATTTGTTTTTGTCCCATTAGCTTCAATTGAAGCTGATGAATACAAATTTGAAGATATCAAATTTGATCAGGTTGAGAACGTTCAGAATACTTATCAACCAAAAGACAAATTAGATGAATACATAATCAAAGGAGCAAATTATTCGACCAAATTTGTTCCATTAATGAATGAGGGAGCAGAAGGTAGTGAATATAAGAGCATCATGGAGAATGATCTTAATAGATTATTAGTTGATGCAGGATTTAATTTTGCAAATGCAAAAGCAAATGGTGAGATACAAAAAATCCCATTTTTAGCCCAGACTTCTGTAAATATTTCAGGGGGTACAGAATCAGATACAAGT
>NZ_JNAM01000014.1 GCF_000759975.1 Prochlorococcus marinus str. MIT 9302
AACAGCAGAAGTCTTCACTTCTTCCTAGCTGTATTCCCAGTTGTTTGTGTATGGTTAACTTCAATGGGTATCTGCACAATGGCATTCAACCTTAACGGTTTCAACTTCAACCAGTCAGTTGTTGATGCAAACGGTAAGATTGTTCCTACATGGGGTGACGTTCTTAACAGAGCAAACCTAGGTATGGAAGTAATGCACGAGCGTAACGCTCACAACTTCCCACTTGATCTAGCAGCAGCTGAGTCTACAACAGTAGCTCTTTCAGCTCCAGCTATCGGTTAAGCTAAAGTTCTTAATTTTACAAGCCCCCTTTTTGGGGGTTTTTTTTTGTTTAATTTTCAATTGGTTTCATATAATGTTTATATATAGATAAAACATTTGATATTTCCATGAGTAGTAGTTTTGGAAAAATTTTTCGTGTGAGTACTTTTGGAGAATCACATGGTGGTGCAGTAGGAGTTATCCTTGATGGATGTCCTCCAAAGTTAAAAATAGATATACAGCTAATACAAAATGAATTAGATAGGCGTAGACCTGGACAAAGTGACATTACAACACCCCGAAATGAAGAAGATAAAATTGAAATATTAAGTGGGATAAAGGAAGGGTTAACACTTGGAACTCCAATAGCGATGTTGGTAAGAAACAAGGATCAAAGACCAGGAGATTATAATAATTTGGAGCAAGTATTTAGACCATCTCATGCGGATGGTACATATCATCTGAAATATGGAATTCAGGCTAGTTCCGGTGGTGGAAGAGCCTCTGCAAGAGAAACCATTGGAAGAGTAGCAGCTGGTGCTATTGCAAAACAATTATTAAATAACTTGTGTAACACTGAAATACTATCTTGGGTAAAGCGTATACATGATATTGATTCTGATATAAATAAAGAGAATATTTCTATAAATAAAATAGATTCTAATATTGTTAGATGTCCTGATGAAAAGGTATCAACAGAAATGATCGAGAGAATTAAGGAATTAAGGCATCAAGGAGACTCTTGTGGTGGTGTTATTGAATGTTTGGTAAGAAATGTTCCGTCTGGTCTTGGGATGCCTGTTTTTGATAAATTAGAAGCTGATTTGGCAAAGGCTTTGATGTCTTTGCCTGCGACGAAAGGCTTTGAAATAGGTTCAGGTTTCTCGGGAACTTATTTAAAGGGAAGCGAACATAATGATGCATTCATTAAGTCTGATGATATTAGTAAGTTAAGAACAACATCTAACAATTCAGGAGGTATACAGGGCGGAATAAGTAATGGCGAAAATATTGAGATGAAGATAGCTTTTAAGCCTACAGCAACCATAGGGAAAGAACAGAAAACAGTAAATGCTGAAGGAAAAGAAGTATTGATGAAAGCAAAAGGGAGACATGATCCATGCGTTCTACCAAGAGCAGTTCCTATGGTTGATGCTATGGTCGCTTTAGTACTTGCTGATCATTTGCTTCTGAATCATGCTCAATGTGGCTTAACGAATAATTAGTAGTTTTGTTAAATAAATTATATTTATCCTTAATTTAATTATTTTTGAGCCATTCACGTATTTTTGGATCAAATTTTTTATTTTTGATACCTTTATCTCCAATTACGATTGCTTTATATCCTAAAGATTTATAAGTTTTTAAATCATTGATTGATAGTCCTCCAGCAGCAATGAAATCAATATTTTTATAGTTGAGTATATTTATTGAACTATCTTTACTTTTTATTGGATAAATTTTGATAATGTTGCACTTTAAATTTATCGCTTCCTCAAGATCTTTTAAATTTTTAATTCCTGGAATTAACAAATAATTTTTTGACTTCGCATAATTTAAAAGATCTTTATCCCAAAATTTCATCATCGAAAAATTTAATCCAATTTTTAAAGAATCTTTTATTGATTGTTTATTAACTACGGAGGCAGAGCCTAAATTAATTCTTGGATATTTGATTTTGATATCTGATACAAAATCTAACCAATATTCGTTGTTAGACCAACTTATTTCAATATTCTTTAATCCTAATTTTACTAATGTTTCTAATTCTTCAAAAAATGAATTCCTTATAGAGGTATTTGAGTAAATATTTTTTTCAGGTTTTATCATTAAAAAAAAAGACTCTTTTTTCAGTAGCTCAGAAAAAGAATCTTCTTTAATATTCATTAAAAAATTTAAATTTTTAAAATTAGATATAGTTTGCGACTTTAACTTCTGATCGATTGAGCAAATCTTGAATATCTTCAGTATCTATTGTTTCTCTTTCAATAAGCATTTCAGCCATTTCGTCAAGAACAGTTCTATTATCTGATAAAACCTTTGTAGCTCTCTTATATGCAATATCAACAAGATCCGAAACCTCTTCATCAATTGTTGCGGCAGTGTCTTCAGAGAAGTCTCTAGTAGAGCTCATATCTCTTCCTAGAAACATTCCACCTTGAGACTGCCCTAGAGCAACTGGACCAATTTTATCACTCATACCAAATTTAGTGATCATTTGTCTTGCTACATTAGCAACTTGCTGTAAATCATTTGAGGCTCCAGTTGTAACTTCTTCTTCTCCATAGACTATTTCTTCAGCAACTCTTCCCCCTAGAGCTACAGCCATTTGATTTTGAAGATAAGAACGAGAGTAAAGACCTGATTCCATTCTTTCTTCACTTGGGGTAAAGAATGTTAGACCTCCAGCTTGACCTCTAGGAATTATTGAAACTTTTGCTACAGGATCATAATCAGGCATTAATGCTCCTACAAGCGCATGACCAGCTTCGTGATAAGCAACTAATTCTTTTTTCTTATCACTTATGACTCTATCTTTCTTTTCTGGACCAGCCATAACTCTTTCAATAGCATCGCCAACTTCATCATTGCTTACTTTGTCAAGATCTTTTCTAGCTGCAAGTATTGCTGCTTCATTGAGCAGATTAGCTAAATCAGCACCAGTAAAGCCTGGCGTTCTTCTAGCAACTTTATCTAGATCAACATCTTTGGAAAGTGTTTTATCTTTAGCGTGAACATTTAGTATTTGCAATCTTCCAGCATAATCAGGTCTATCGACGGTTACCTGTCTATCAAATCTTCCGGGACGCATTAAAGCTGAATCTAAAACATCGGGTCTATTGGTAGCTGCAACTATTATTATTCCGGAATTACCCTCGAAACCATCCATTTCGGTAAGGAGTTGGTTTAAAGTTTGTTCTCTTTCATCATTTCCTCCACCCATACCAGCACCCCTTTGTCTTCCCACTGCATCGATTTCGTCGATGAAAACTATGCAGGGAGCGTTCTTTTTGGCTTGCTCAAAAAGATCTCTAACTCTACTAGCACCAACACCCACAAACATTTCTACAAATTCTGAACCTGATATTGAGAAAAAAGGTACCCCTGCTTCTCCAGCAACTGCTTTAGCTAGTAATGTTTTTCCTGTGCCAGGAGGGCCAACAAGTAGGACACCTTTTGGGATTTTTGCCCCGACTGCAGTAAATCTATCTGGGCTTTTAAGAAAATCTACAACTTCAGTTAATTCTAATTTTGCACCTTCAACACCGGCAACATCTGAAAAAGTTACCTGTGTGGATGGTTCCATTTGGAGTCTGGCTTTACTCTTGCCAAAACTCATGGCAGGGTTGCCACCTCCAGCATTCCCGCTTTGGGATCTTCTGAAAAGAAAAAATAGTCCTCCAATTAAAAGTACTGGGAAAATTAAGCTACTTAAAGCCTGTTGCCATGGATTAGATAATTTTGTGGGAGTTACAGCTATATCTACATTATTCTCAGTTAGGATTTTTAATAGATCTTTGTCAGGGGCTAAATTGACCTCAGATCTGCTTCCATCATTTTCAACAACTTGAGCTGTGGCATTGTCTGGAGATATTAGGACTCTACTGATTTCTTTATCTTGAACTGCCTCTATAAAATCACTATACCTTAAAGTCTTTGTAGCATTTTCGATACTAGGTTTATCAAAAACAGAAGTACCAATGAAAATTACAGTAATTACAGCTAGGACATAAAGTCCTACGTTTCTCCAACGTTTGTTCACAATAAATAATCTTTAATAAATATATAATACTAATAATAAAACAATATTAAGAGTTTCTTAGAACATCTACTACACTTTTGAATGCAAACCATTCTGGAATTGGTTCGCCGCTCCTCAATTTCTTCCTGAATTCTGTACCACTAAGTTTCATAATTTGATAATTACATTCTTTAGCTTCTTCAGCTGTAATATACCCTTTTTCCTTGGTATAAACTAAATTTTTTGAAGGAACAGTTTGCATCATTAACTCGCCTGCACATTTATTTGCAAAATTCTGTGCGTCATATGGGCCATAAAAATCTTCACCAGTTGATGATGACTTACAACCAGCCATATCTCTACCGATAATAAAATGGGTGCAGCCATAATTTCTTCTGATTATCATATGTTGAAGAGCTTCTCTTGGCCCTGCCATATGCATTGAATAAGGTAAAAAAGCCCATTTTATCCTTTCATCAGATATTTCTTCTTCCAATTCTTTATAGGTCAAATATCTAACTTTTCCAGGGATATCATCTTGTTGTGTTGGCCCACAAGTTGGATGTACTAAAACAACTGAATTAGGAGAGACATTATCTGAGAGTAAGGCATTAGTAAATAATTCATAATGTGCTCTATGAATTGGATTTCTGCATTGAAATGCAACTACATCATAATTCGATGGTAGCGTAGCTCTTACTTCTGCAGGAGTTTTGCAGGGAAACTCTCTAATTGGCAATTCGAAACCATAAACTCTCCCTCCTATATAAAATCTTCCCCTCTCATTAAAAATCATCTTAACAGCAGGATGATCTAAAGAATTAGTGCCATAACAAAGTTCAGCTTCTAAGGATTTATCAGGCTCCCATATAGAACTTACTTCTAAAACTGCTATTTTTTGGTTTTTATAGGTAAGCAAGATTGTTTCTCCAGCTTTTACTTCTTCATTGTTTGAATCAAATACAATAGGTAAGCCAAAAAGTAAACCGCTTGTATCTCTATTATTTTTGATAACCGATTTGTAGTTATTTTCATCCATAAAACCTTCCAATGGAGAAAAAGCACCAACCATCAAAAGTTCTACATCACATGCATTTCTCTCGCTACATTCAAACTCATAATTAGCTTTAGAGATAAGATCATTTTTGAGGATATTATCTTTGATAATTAAATTTTTTAGTTCCCCTCCATAAGGCGGTATTAGCCCATTAGAGTCTGTGTTTGTTTTTTGTTGTAATTCCATTTTTTGAATTGATAAATAAAAATTTTGAAAAAAAAAGAGGGGTTGACCCCCCTTTTATTTCTTCACTAGCATTTATGCTTTTCTTCCGTATAGCTCTCCGATTATTTTTACATCAAGTGGATCTTTTGAGCCCATGTCAGTATCTGAAGGTTGGATAGCTTCAAAAGTACCAGCAAATTCGTCTGTATCAGAATCTACATTATTGATTGAAAGAGTAATAACGCCAGTACCATTCACATCAACTTTAATATTTTCTTTAGCAAGTTCTTCATCATCTCCTCCTAATGCAACTAAACCTTGAGCATATTCAACACCTGTATTTTTAGCTCTTGCTTTAGGATCTAAAAAATCACCAGTTCTGTAGTTGGGTGTAAATGTTGAACCACTAACCTCGGTACCTGGTTCAATAGATGAAGGTAAATCAGCTGTAAGGTCTTTTGCTGAGAATGCAAACGGAACCTCTAAGCCACCAGGAGTTAAGACAGTAATAAGCTGAAAATCTATACCACCTTTTTCGGTGAAAGTTCCTGAATTTATATCTCCATAAACTTCTGTAACTGTGGTGTTATTTCTAGGACTAATAATTTTTGTAGAAACAAATTCTGCAGCTTTTCTTTTCGTCCCTGGCACTTTTACATAAACTTCTGTTGGATGCATGCATATTCCTTTAAGGCTATCTCCATTCCCTAAGGATATTGATCCTACAAGAGATGTGTCTAATGTAGGACAGTCATTAGCTTTACCTGTGTTAACAACATCTGTAAATTGTGCATTTCCTCTTTCAGAAAAAGCAAATGTTTTAACAGGTACGAAAGCAAAAGTTATACAAATTGAAATAACAAAAGCTAAGAAAGAACGAATTCTCATAATTAAAGTTGCAGTAAAGTTCTGTGACGATTGATTAAAGGTCATCTAAATAGTTCAGTACGGATATTACAAGGGAAAGGACCATAAAAGATAGGACTTTTAAATCCTCGAAACAACCCGTAGCTTTTTAGATATTAAAAAAACTGGAATTATTGTAAGCTATCACATTATTTTTAATGATTAAGATTACAAAAAAATACAAATTTGAAATTTGTTTTTATTTTTTTTCTGAAATAATTTGAGTTATTAATTGATTTGCTAAATCAATTTTTGATGTTTTTTTGATATGAAACTCCATCTTTTTTGTATCGAATAGCCAACCTTCATTTTGTGCTAAGAAACCAAATCCTTGACCTTCAAGATCAATTGGATTTGCGAATAGATAATCACAACCTTTTTGAAAAATCTTTTCTTTAATTATTATTCTTGCTTCTTCAATAGATCCTGTAAAAGCGCAAAAGCCTACAAAAACTTGGTTATCTTTTTTTGATTCACTTATTGTTTTTAGGATATCTGGGACTAGTTCGAAATTTTTATTTAAATAATCATTAATTTTATTTTTGGGAATTTTACCTGAAGTATTAGAGATTATCTTGAAATCAGATACTGCTGCATTCATGAAAAAATAATCACAATTTGAAATTTCATTCTTAATAGCCCTAATTAAATCAACACTAGTCTCAATTTCATATCTTTTTATTCCATCAGTAAGATCTTTATTGATCTTCAAAGGCCCATGCACATATTTTACTTGTGCTCCTCTGAACCTTGCTACTTGCGAAATGAGTAAGCCCATAGCTCCAGAACTCTTGTTAGTAATATGTCTTGCCGCGTCAATTTTTTCTGAGGTGCAGCCTCCAGTTATTAAAAATTCTTTGTTAAGTAAATCTTTGCGATAAGGATTTTGATTGTGTGAAATTATAAATTCGAGAGCTAGCTGAATTAGATCATTGGGAGGTATCTTACCGATGCCAATAGCATCGCATGCTAAGAGACCTTCACTTGGGTGCAAAGATAAAACATTTTCGTAATTCTGTAAATTCTCATAATTTTTTTGGACAGCTTCATTTAGCCACATTTGTGTATTCATTGCTGGCGCAACAATAATCGGCTTAATATTTGCCATTAAAATGCTTGGAATTAATCCTTCTGCATTTCCAGTTACCCATTTTGATAATGTTGTCGCCGTTAAAGGGGCAATGATTAAGATATCTGCCCAATTGCATAGTTCTATATGAAGAGGTGTGGATTGAATATTTGACCATTGATCATTTTCTAAAATGCAAGAGTTTCTACTTAAGATAGAAAGGGAAAGCGGCTTTATTAATTTTTCTGCATTTTCAGACAAAACGCACCTTATTTCATAATTTTCTTTCGCTAATTGGCTAACTAATAATGGAATTCTTACAGCTGCAATACTCCCTGTTATTAATAAAAGAACCTTTATTTTGGAGTCCTCAGTTTTAGTTTTCATCGAAAGGTTCCTGATCAAGGAGATGGATATAATCTGATGTTAATTCAGGTCTATTGATTGCAAGGGCTCTCAGTAAATGCCAGTCTTTTAAACCATCAAATGGTGTCTTGTAATTATCCTCTTCTAGTCTTGTTGCAAGCTCAAGGGTCATTTTTTCATCAAAAGAATTTACTAGTTCCTCATTTATTTTATTTTCAGAAATAAATTCCATATTGAATGCAACCAATATATTTTAATAATAAAGCCTCAAGTAATTATTTAAAATTGATGGAAGTATTAATTACATATTTCGAGAATATGAAAAATTTTTAAATACATTATCTTTGTAAATTCTTATGAAGTCATTTATCTTCATTCTCAGTCATAAATATGCAAACTCCCTTTATCAAAAATATTCTTTCTTAAAATAA
Organism: Prochlorococcus marinus str. MIT 9302; assembly: GCF_000759975.1. Lineage (GTDB taxonomy): Bacteria > Cyanobacteriota > Cyanobacteriia > PCC-6307 > Cyanobiaceae > Prochlorococcus_A > Prochlorococcus_A marinus_M. The sequence continues at coordinate 7,998 of NZ_JNAM01000014.1, forward strand.
GTTTGTCTTAAATTAAATCATGTCGCAAATCAAGAGAGAGCAAGTTATTAGTCATATTCGCTATTTAAGGCAAGAACTAAGAGAAATGCATTTCAGCATTAAAGAAGATGACCTTTTCCCTGAACCAGGAGAACTAAGAGGAATAATTGCTCAGTTGGAGGCATTACTTGAATTAGTAGATGGTAATACTAAAATTCAATCAAACTCTGAAGCGGCTTAGTTTAAAGCAAAATGGTTTTTAGACCTCAAAAGACAAAATTTCAAATTAAGATTGTAGAAAATATTCAGACATTAAGTATTTGGGCTAATAATCCATGGCGAAGATATTCAATATCATTAATTACACTTTTAGTTGGCTACTTTTTGGGAAGTTCTCTTGGCATGGTAAGTGCCGTTGTGGAACTAATGGATCCTGTAGCTGCTTTCTTATCAGTAGTTTTTATTGAAATTTTAATAGTTCTAAGAAGAAATTTTCGATTTAAAAGGAAAAAGAAATTTTTGGTACTTTTGTTGGATTCTCTAAGATTAGGATTATTTTATGGCTTCTTTACTGAAAGTCTTAAGTTGCTATAAATTTATTTGTTGTATTTCTGTAATAGATAAAGTAAAGCCATTCTTATCGGTATGCCATTCGCAACTTGATTATTGATTAAGCAATTAGGATATTCATCTACTATTTTACTACTTATTTCAATATCTCTATTAATAGGTCCAGGATGAAGAATTGGAATTTCTTTAGTATTAAAAGATAATTTCTCTGGGGTTAAGCCATAATCCAAACTATATGAATCAATACTGCTTAGTAAATTTTCCATCATTCTCTCTTTCTGTAGTCTTAAAACAATAATTGCATCTGCAATTTTTATTGATTCTTCCAATGATCTAGAAATTGTTATGCAGCCTCTTGATCGAACAGGATCTTCTTTTTGATTTGGCACAGGGGTTTTTAAAAAATTGATAAATTCATCAGGTATTAATGTTTTAGGACCACATAAGATTATGTCTGCGCCGAATGCACTTAAAGCCCAAAGATTTGATCTTGCAACCCTTGAATGATTTACGTCTCCAATTATTAAAATTTTTTTGGAATTTAAAACCTCTGGATTAAGTGATTTTTTTGAAAAGAATTTTATTAGTGTATAGATGTCAAGCAATCCTTGGCTAGGGTGACTATGTAATCCATCGCCCGCATTAAGAACCGAAGTCTTGGAATTTATTGCATCAAGTTTTTTAGCGATCTCAAAGGTTATGTAACTTGATGAATGTCTTATAACTAATGTATCTGCTCCCATAGCAGAATAAGTTATGGCTGTATCAATTATTGTTTCACCTTTTGTTAAAGAACTAGAGGATGGAGCAAACGTTTGTACATCCGCTGATAGCCTTTTTGCTGCAAGTTCAAAGCTATTTTTTGTTCTTGTACTAGCTTCAAAAAACAAAGACGTTACCAAAGTGCCTTGTAAGGCTGGTATCTTTTTTGTCCCTGCGTTCTTTAATGCATCAAATCTATTAGCTAATTCAAATACTGACTCATAATCTTGAATTGAAAAATTAGCGAGTGTGTGGATATGTTTATGAGGCCAAATTTGCATTACGCTTAAAAAGATAAATGATTATTTAATTTAGGTGTTCTGTCACCTTTTAATCTTTTACTTACACTCCTACTATTTTTGAGATACCATCGCCATTTTATATTTTTTGCCTTTGATATGCCAATTCTTGTAGTTTGAATAAGATCTTTTTCTTCTAGAGTTGAGTCTTTTTGAGAAATCCATAAAGATTTGTTTTTAAGAACTTCAAGTGAGTTGAATGATACGTCAACACCGAATGTCTTAGTAACTAGGCCAGGTCCAGAAGCTAATCTTTCATTCTTTTTAGAGATAAAAACTGCCCTGATTAATACACCACTCGCAAAATTTTCCTTATCAGTCACTATGTTTAAACAATGATGAATGCCATAAGATTTGTAAATATAAAATGTTCCAGGTTTGCCAAATAATGATTTATTTGATTCAGTTATTTTCCTGAAGCCATGACAGGCTTCTTCTTCCTGTGAATAAGCTTCAGTTTCAACAATAATCCCCTTAACTTGATCTTTCTCATTATTTTTTTTTATTAGGTAACAGCCTATTAAATCAGGGGCAACAAGCTTAGAGTGCCGATTAAAGAAATTTTTTGGAAATAAGTTTTCTTCTATTTTTCAGTATTTATCTAATATTATATTTAGCTGAGAAAGATAATTAAGGCTATTAATTGATATTGATTTTCAAAGAGAAATGTATATTATCTTATGAATATTTGAAATTCAAATGATATATATAAGTGTTCTAAGTAAACTATAATTTAACTAAGGAAAACATTAAAGGTATGACAAAAATAACTAAACAGGAAGTAAAAAAAGTTGCTCATTTAGCTAGATTGGAACTCAACGAGGATGAAATTAATAATCATGCAAAACAATTAGAAAATATATTGGAATATATAAAACAACTTGAAAAAATTGATACAAATGATGTGCCATGTACAACAAGAGCAATAGAGGTTTTTAATGTTTTTAGAAAAGACGAAAAGAAAAATTCTGATTGCACTGAAGAGATTTTAGAATTGGGGCCATCTAGAGAAGATAAATACTTTAAAGTACCAAAAATTTTAAATCAATAAGTTAGTTGCCTCCTATAAATGTTTTATTAACAAGCCTTAGTAAAAATTTTTTTATTTTATATCCTGGATATAAATTTATGATTTTTCTTATATTCCCCCTCTTTTTGCTATGACTCCTTACACCTATAAATAAATCATAAATAAAGTTATAAATGTCTTCTTTGGTTTCAAATATACCAACTCTTTGAGGGGAGCCTTTCATATCCAATAATGGCTTAGTTTTTTCATATGCTACTTTGTATTCAAACCAAGGAATCGAAGGCCAAAGATGATGAATTAGATGGTAATTTTGGCCCATTATTAATAAATTCATAAATTTGCTTGGATAAACTCGAGAATTCAACCATTTGTTTCTTGATCGAAAAGGTCTATGGGGAAGATAATCAAAAAATATTCCTAAAGTAACTCCCACCATTAATGCTGGTCCGAACCATAGATTATAGATTAGATTCATGAAGTCAAACTTTATACCTGCCAAGATTATTGTTATAAAGATAGATCTTTCAATACCCCATTGAAGTAATTCATATTTTCGCCAAAGTTTTCTTTGAAAGAAAAATACTTCATGATAAAAAAATCTTGGAGCAATTAGCCATATTGGACCGAAAGTACTGACGATATGATCTGGATCATTTTTTGGATGATTTACGTGAATATGATGTTGTAAATGTACTCTTGTAAAAACTGGAAAACTAAATCCTAAAATAATTGCTGAACCATGACCCATGGCTTGATTTATCCAAGGAACTGGATGGGCAGCTTTATGACATGCATCATGAATTACAGTACCTTCAATATGTAAAGCTAAAAAAGCAGTTGCTACAAGTAAAGGTAAAGGCCAAACACCCCTATACCATTGCCATATGCTTAGAAAAGCAAGAAAATAACCGCCAAAAAAAAGACCTAATGTTGGATTCCAAAAACTTGGCGGATCTACATAATTTTTTATCTCCTTTTGCCAATTAAATGTTTTTGAAGAATTAGTAATTTTTGTTGTATTTTTATTCGTTAAGTTTGAAATCGTTTCTTATATTCTCTAAATAATATACCTAAAATTTTTATATGATTGCATGTTTAGATCTAAAAAAAGTTTTAAAGACATATTTAATTTGATTTTTATGTGTCAAATTAATCATCTTAAGTTAAAAATATTTTTAAAATAATCCACTTTCAATTATTATTTTATTTGAGCGGTCGTGGCGGAATTGGTAGACGCGCGAGTTTTAGGTACTCGTATCTTCGGGTGTGGGAGTTCAAGTCTCCCCGACCGCATTTAAGGAAATTCTAATAGGATATTTATTTATTATTATTAACTCCTTATAATGAAATGAAAATGTATAAATTAGTAGTTTGATAGTTTATTTGGGATCTTTTTATATTTTAATTGGGGCTTTATTTTTAATAGTACCTTTAATTTATCTTGAGCTAGGCAGACCAAAAGACTTAATAAAAGCTTTTTTGAATTTATTAATTGGTTTAGTATTAATAATTAAAAATAAAACTATAGATGCTTCATTTTATGTAATTTTCCTCTTATTAACCGTACTAGTTATCTTTTACCTAATAGAGATTTTTGTATTTAGATGGAATCAATTGACAGATAAAGAAAAGAATAAATTAACTACCTTTCTGGAATTCAAAAATAATCTTTCGAAAATATTAGAGGCTATTAATCTTGGATTTAGGAATTTTGCAAAACCTTTAAATGTATTTAATTTTGGTAGCAACAATCAAAATACAAGCCCAAAAAAGTGGGTAAGAAATGATAAAAATGATAATATAAAAATCTGAAACCAAATCAATTGGTTATTTTCAACATGCAAAAAAAAATACAGGTCAATATAAGAAAGAATATAGTAAATTAGATCTATTCAAACAATTCTATTGATCACCAATATCGCCTTTACCGTTGTATGAAATCTCAAAATAGCAAAGAAAAAAAATCAGACTTTTCTTATAAAGAGACTTTAAATTTACTTAAAACTGACTTCTCAATGCGTGCTAACTCAGTTGTAAGAGAACCTGAGATTCAAGATTTTTGGGCTAATAATAATATTGATTTCGAATTAGGTTCAAACAACTCAGGAAAAACATTTACATTGCACGATGGCCCACCTTATGCAAATGGAGCGCTGCATATGGGTCATGCTCTTAATAAAGTTTTAAAGGACATAATAAATAAATACAAAACCTTGAGAGGATTCAGAGTACATTATGTTCCTGGTTGGGACTGCCATGGATTACCTATTGAATTAAAAGTACTTCAGAATTTAAAATCTGATGAAAGAAAGAATCTAGATACTCTAAATCTAAGAAAAAAAGCAACAGATTATGCGTACATACAAATAAACAATCAAATGGAGGGTTTTAAAAGGTGGGGCATATGGGGAGATTGGGATAATCCTTACTTAACTCTTAAGAAAAGTTATGAATCTGCTCAGATTGGAGTATTTGGGAAAATGTTTTTAAATGGCTATATATATCGAGGTCTTAAACCTGTTCATTGGAGTCCAAGTTCGAGGACTGCACTCGCAGAAGCAGAATTAGAATATCCTGATGAACATTATTCAAAAAGTATTTATGTTTCCTTAAAAATCACTAAAGTACCCGAAAAAATTCTATTAGAATTCTGTCAAGAAAATCCCAATATTGAAAAGGATGTTTTTCTAAGTAATTCGTTCATAACTATTTGGACCACCACACCCTGGACCATACCCGCAAATGAAGCAGTTACCGTAAATCCAAAAATAAAATATGTTTTTGCTATTGATGAAGAGAAAAGAATATACCTCTTTGCAAAAGAATTATCTTCTGAAATTAGTAACAAATTTAAAAAAGATCTAAAGACTCTTTTTGAGGTTAAAGGGACTTCCTTGGAAGGTATTGAATATCAACATCCTACCAAAAATAAAAATTGCAGAATTTTGATTGGGGGTGATTACATCACTACAGAATCAGGTACTGGAATTGTTCATACTGCACCAGGTCATGGGATAGATGATTTTAATGTGGGGCAGAAATATGATCTACCTACCACATGTGTTGTTGACGAAAAAGGGAATTTAAATGAATATTCAGGCCAATTCAAAGGATCAAATGTCCTTAAAGATGCAAATGATTTAATTATTGAATATTTAAAGGGAAATAATTTGCTCCTATTACAAGAAAATTATAAGCATAGATACCCTTATGATTGGAGAACCAAAAAACCAACTATTTTTAGAGCAACAGAACAATGGTTTGCATCTGTAGATGGCTTCAGATCATCTGCATTAAAGGCGATTGAAGATGTTGAATGGATGCCAGCAACTGGAAAGAAAAGAATTTATTCTATGGTTGTTGGTAGAGGGGATTGGTGTATTTCCAGGCAAAGGTCTTGGGGTGTTCCAATTCCAGTTTTTTTTAAAAAAAATGGTAATGAAATTCTCCTAAACAGCGAGATAATTAATCATATACAAGAACTTTTTAGTGAACATGGAGCAGATATTTGGTGGGATTGGGATGTTAAGAATCTATTGCCAGAAAATTATGCAAAAGATTCTGATTTATGGAAAAAAGGAACAGATACAATGGATGTCTGGTTCGATTCAGGATCTAGCTGGGCCGCAGTGTGTGAACAAAGAAGTGAATTAAAATATCCAGCAGATCTTTATTTAGAGGGCTCAGATCAACATAGAGGTTGGTTCCAGTCTTCTTTGCTCACATCTGTTGCAGTTAATAATAAACCTCCATATAAGAAAGTTTTAACTCATGGTTTTGCACTAGATGAAAACGGAAGAAAAATGAGTAAATCTTTAGGTAATGTTGTTGATCCAAATATAATTATTAATGGAGGTAATAATAAAAAAACCGACCCTGCTTATGGAGCTGATGTTCTAAGGCTCTGGGTAAGCTCGGTAGATTATTCAGTAGATGTTCCAATTGGTTCAAATATACTCAAGCAGCTATCAGACGTTTATAGAAAAGTTCGTAATACAGCAAGATATCTTCTAGGCAATATTCATGATTATGACCCAAATATTGATAGTTTTGAAATTGATCAATTGCCGCTCTTAGATCAATGGATGTTAGGCAGACTAGTTGAGGTTACAGATCAAATATCAAATGCTTATGAAAATTATGAGTTTTCAAAATTTTTTCAAATCTTACAAAGTTTTTGCGTTGTAGATCTATCAAATTTCTATTTAGATATTGCTAAGGATAGGTTATATGTAAGTTCTAAATCACAATTTAGGAGAAGATCATGTCAGTTTGTAATGTCTAAAGTTGTTGAAAATTTAGCTGTTCTTATTTCTCCAGTACTATGTCATATGGCTGAAGATATTTGGCAAAATATTCCATATTCAACTAAAGAAAAATCTGTATTTCAAAGAGGATGGCCAATTTTTTCAGAGTCCTGGAAAAATGAAACTCTTAATGAACACATCACAAATTTGAGAAATTTGAGAGTTGAAATTAACAAAGCTATAGAAGGATGTAGAAACAAACAAATAATTGGAGCAGCTTTAGAAACAGAAGTTAATTATTTACCTGAAGATAAAGTTGTAAAAGATTCTCTTACTTGGCTAAAAAGATTTGGTAATGCAGATGTAGATTTATTTAGGGATTGGCTTATCGTTTCAAATTTCCAAGTGGTATCCGATTTGGTTGATAATTCTCTAATTATCGATAAAAATGAACTTGGAAAGATCCAAATCTTAAAGGCTGATGGTGAAAAATGTGATAGATGCTGGCATTATCAAAAAGAAACTGTTAGTGGAATTCAAAATACAAAATTATGCAAAAGATGTTCAAATATTATTAATCTTGAATTTCCTTAAATACAATTTTTTTGATTCAAAAAGAAAATTAAGTTTTAATTTTCTCTTATAAAGTTTTTTGTTTCCTTTAAAGGTGCTTTAAAAAATTTAAACTTTGTAAGTATATATCTAAATTGAATAACTTTTTTTCTAAATCTATTTCAGTTGGATGAGTGGTAGAGCTACTGAAACCTTTGAAAATAATTATTTCTAACTGTTCTTTATGATTTTCTTTTAGAGTCTAACCCTCTATTTTAAGTACCCTATTAGGTATCAAGGAACTTATTTTTTCTAAGTTATTTAATAAATTAATATCTGCCATTTTCGGAGAAAGAAGAGTTTCTTCCATTTTTAGGTAATTTAATTATTGACCATTGAATCAATCCTAAAGTATAAATTAATAATGAAAATAATCCTAAAAATTTTGCTATGGGCTGAGTAAAGTTAGCTCCGAAGAAAAAATTAAATAAATTTTTGATAATAATATATAAATTTGAAGAAGGCTGAAGCCATATCTCACATGCAGCAGAATTAATAGAAGAAAAGCAGTTAAAGTTTTGCAAACTTTGGATTAAGAAATTTAGAGATATAAAAGTAAGAGACCATCTCCACACTTTTGTCGTTGTAGTAAGGGGGTAAGTAAAGTCATATTCTTTTAATTCATCATTTATATCGTTCCAAAACCAAACTGAAATTGTCATTAATAATGTTGAAATATTTGTTACTAGAAGAGCATAATTAAACTTACCTATTAAAAGTAAAAGGCTTATAAAAAATAAAAGGGATATTTTCCAATAAATTGATAGAAGTTTATTAACAGCTTGATTTCTTTTTTTAATTGACCAAAAGAATAAAGTAATAGGAATACCAACAAGGAAAATTATTGAAAGTTGAAAAGATAGCCAAATAGAAATTTGATTAAAAACGTTCAAAACTTTTTCTTTTTTACATACATAATAATTAAACATCAAACTGTTACTTTTTAACTTACTATTGTCATAGTTATGAATATTATAAATTTTTATATTATTGCCGAGGAATAGATTAATACTTGTATGAGACAGCATGTTAATCCGCTTAGTAAAAATTTCAATGAAATTGAGAGAATACCTTCTTTGATTGAAATGTTTGGTGATCCTAAATTGAATCTGCATTTGGATATAGGTTGTGCTGCGGGTGAGTTTCTATTTGATTTAGCTTTAGTTAATACCAGTTGGAATTATTTAGGAATTGAAATACGTGAGAAATTAGTTAAAACTGCTAAATTAAAAGTGCGAGATAGAGAAATTAAAAATTTATATTTTGTATTTGGCAATGCTAATAATATTTTTAATGATGTCCAGAGTAACTTTTTTATAGAGAATGTAAAAAGTATTTCTTTTAACTTTCCAGATCCTTGGTTTAAGAAGAGACATTATAAAAGGCGAGTAATCCAGAAAGAATTTATTGATACTCTCTCAAACTCATTGCAAAAAGGATCACTAATTTTTATAAAAACTGATGTAAAGGATTTATTCGATTATATGGATTGCACTATATCAAGAAATTCTAATTTTAAAAAAATGGATAAAAAGGATTTTAATTATTCCGAAAGTTTTAATCCAAATAAATTTAAAACTAATAGGGAGAAGTATGTTATTCTTAACCAACTTCATATTTTTGAGAGGATTTATATAAAAATTTGATTCATAATTAATTCATTATTTTATTAATTTCCAAAGAGAGTTTGTTTGTTATTTCACTTGATAAAGAATTGACTTTGGTATGATTTTTGGCCTCAACAAGAACTCGCATTAAGGGTTCTGTTCCACTAGGTCTTATATAAACTCTAAAATTATCTGAATTATTTGCCTGGTAAATTTCTATAGTTCGATCAATTAAGATTCTGGTTTTTGGGTTTATTTTATTAATATTAAAATCTAAATTGATGTTGGTTAGTTTCTGAGGAAAAGGGTCGAAACTGCTTTTAAACCAATCATTTAAAGTAATATTTTTCTTTTTACAGTATTTAGCAATTTGAAGTGCAGTCAGTATCCCATCTCCAGAAAAGTTATTAATTTTTGACAGTATATGACCTGACTGCTCACCTCCTAAAACAGCTCTTTTTTCCTTAATTGCGTCATGAACGTATTTATCTCCTACATCAGTTCTATGTAAAATCCCACCAATTTTGTTCCAGGCTTTTTCAAAACCTAAATTTGCCATTTGAGTTGATATTAGTAAATTATTTGTAAGAATCTTTTGTTCCATAAGTTCTCTCCCCCAAAGAAAAAGAATATGATCTCCATCTAATACATTGCCTTTAGAATCTAATCCAATTACTCTATCGGCATCACCATCGAAGCTAAATCCCATATCTGCAGGATTTTCTTCTAATTCTTTTTTTATTGGTTCAAGGTTAGTAGAACCACAGTTCATATTAATTTTTAAACCATTTTTTGAGTTATTGATAACTCTTACATCAGCTCCAAGATTCTTAAAAATTTTTTTTGCGCAGGTTGTAGCTGATCCATAGCATGTGTCTAATATTATTTTCAAGCCGCTTAAATTTTCTCCGCCCATTGTGTCGGTTAAGCTTTTCATATAAATATCCATAAGTTCTTTATTTGTTTTTAAAGAGAACTCTTTTCTAGGAACTGATTGATTTTGATTTTGTTCTTCAACTAATTTTTGAATTTTATTTTCAACTTCTTTAGTAATTTTTTGACCATTATGATCAAAGATTTTTATGCCATTGTATTCTGGTGGATTATGACTAGCAGATATCATTATCCCGCTACTCATTTTTTCTTTTTTGATTAAAAAAGGGATAGCTGGGGTAGGGCATATTCCAAGATTTATGAATTTTCTGCCACTTGCATTTATACCTTTTGTTATTGCCTGAAGCAGAATATCTCCACTAATCCTTGTATCTCTTCCAATTAATATTGGATTATTATTTTCTAAATTTGAACCTAAAGCATATCCAACTTTATAGGCTAGAGAATAAGTTATCTCTTTATTAAATCTTCCTCTTATCCCATCAGTTCCAAAGATTGATTGCATAATTAGATTTCAGGAATCAAATATATTTTGATCATTATTTAGTTCTTATTTTATCAGTTGATTAAAAGGTAACCGATTTAAATTCTCTTTATTTGTCTAACTTATTTAAAATGTCTTTAGTGAGTAACAATTTATAATGCAATCTGAGAGTAGAGAGCCACTATTAAACCCAAATTTTAAAGCAATACTCGTTTTACTTATTGCTGTTGTTATTATTGCTGTGGTTTTATTTAGAAATTTTATTTTTCAATCAACTTATCTTCTTAAGAGTTTTGGAGAATTATCTGTTGATCCTGAAATAGCTTTTAAAAACAATAAGCCCACTTTCCTTGAATTTTATGCTGAATGGTGTGAAGTTTGCAAAGAAATGGCTCCAAAAGTATCTTCATTAAAAGAGGAATACGAGAAAGATTTTAATTTTGTTTTTTTAAATGTTGATAATCAAAAATGGGATAATTACATCCGAAAATTTGATGTTAATGGGATTCCTCAAGTTAATCTTTTTGACAAAAAAGGTAATTTAATATCTACTTTTATTGGTAAACAAGAAGAATTTACAATAAGAGATTCTATTGATCAAATAGAAAAAAAAGCAAAATCTCACGAAGAAATTATTAATAATGACTTTTCAATATTAAAAGGAAATAATAAAAATAAAGTTAATCCTCGTAGTCATGGATAATTATTACCAATCTAAGGATTTTGATACAATCGGAAAACTTTTTTTGAAAATAGACTTGCAATTTTGGGCAATAGACATGTGCTCTTCTTGAGTACCATGAGCTGATCTTAAATGAATGTAATGTATCCATGATCTACATGATCCAGACATGTAGATTCTCGTTGGAGTTGCTAATGGTAAAATAAATCTCGCACATTCTTTAGCTATTCCTTCAGCAAGTAAATCTTCATATAATTCTGAAGCAGCTTTAAAGTGTGATGCAATTTTTGCATTGAATTTATTTTTTAACTCATCAGGTAGATCAGGAATTGAATTTTGCCTATTTTTAAAATCTTGTCTTCTCAACTCTGGTAAAGGAATATTCCCCAATTGAGAACTATCTGCGTATCTCTGTGAAAATTCCTGGAAAGTAAATGATCGATGTCTTAAAATTTGAGCTGCAATTCCTCGGTTGGTTTCTATTTGTAAGGTCATAAATGACTGTTCAAATACACTCCAATGTTCATTCTTAATGCAATAACTCAATAATTTCGAATAATCTTCGTTTTTCTGATTTTTTGGATTACTAACTCTTGCAATGTAAGCCATTGTTTTTTCTGCATCAGGAGTTAATGAAATCAGTTCGACTTTACTCATTTTATATCTTTGCTAGAGTTACTTTTTCTGGTTGGTTTTGATATTTACCTCTTCTATCTTCATAGGTGGTGGAGCAAGGATCACCTTCAAAAAAGAGTAGTTGACAAATACCCTCGTCAGCATAAATTCTGCAATCTGCACCTGAACTATTACTAAACTCCAAAGTTAGGTGGCCCTCCCATCCTGCTTCTGCAGGTGTTGTATTAACTATAATTCCAAGTCTTGCGTAAGTACTTTTTCCTATGCAAATCACAGTTATATTATCTGGTACTTTCATTTTTTCTAAAGCCACCCCTAAACCATAGGAATGTGCAGGAAAAATAAAAAAGTCTCCATCATCATCATGGTGAAGAATAGTTTTTTCTAAATTATCAGGATTAAACCTTTTGGGATTCATCACAGTACCAGGGATATGTCTAAATATTAGAAATTCATTTGATGAGAGTCTTAAATCATATCCATAAGATGAACATCCGTAACTCAAAACTGGCTTTTGTTGATTATTAGGTTCAAGATGCCTTATCAAATTTGATTGGAAGGGGTGTATCATTCCCTCAGATGCTTTTTGATTTATCCAGAGATCGTTTTTAAGCATTGGTTTATGAGCGAAGTTCGGTGATTTGGTTGGCCATTAATAATAAATCTTTGGGGATATCTGTACCAGTAAGGATTACATCTCCTGATATAAATCGGTTTTCAAGTGTTGAAATCAAATCATCCTTATCGATGATTTTCATCTCAATTGCAAGAAAAATTTCATCTAGTATGATTTGATCATTTTCACCAGAAAGTAATTCTTTCTTGCAAAAATTCCATAATTCATAAGTAGATTCATGAATAGATTTTTTTATATTTGGATTATTTTCAATTTCTTCAGAATGATATTGATCAAAAGAATGTGCTGATCTTAACCAAGTTAAATTACCACAAAGCTTTACTGAATTAGTAATTCCTTGTTTAACACCTCCTTTCATAAATTGTACTAAAAGTACTTTCCTGCCTAGAGCTGCATTTCTTAGAGAATCTCTAATTATAGAAGAATAGCTTCCTCTATAGGATGATTGATATATTTGGATTTGCCCATTTTGTGTAAATTTTTTTAAGTTTATTTTTTTAGCAGAACTTATATTTACTAAATCAGAATTACTTTGAGAATAACTATTAGATGAACTAATTAGCATTAATTTAGATTATTTTCTACATGCAGTATAATTTGAATTTATTTACACTGCATATAGTGTAATTTTACTTAAAAAAAACTTTTAAAAAGTTGAAATTAACCGAGAGAATTTCATAGAGAAATAAATAAGAATTGAAAATTGTTACTGTTGATACAAGATATTTTATGGTGTCTTCTTAAGTTTTTTAATAGTCAAGATATTTATGATACCTTCTTCTCGAGGATTCAGCCGCTTTAATTCGCAACAATCCGGACAAAGTAAAATCAACTCTGTTGGAGAACGTTTCCCAATCAATAGAACTTTAATGGAAGTAATTAGAGGTCTGGAGGGTGCAAGCACAGAAATGGTTGAGAGATCTAAAACAATATTTTTCCCTGGGGATCCTGCCGAGAGGGTTTATCTGATAAGGAGAGGAGCAGTAAGATTGTCAAGAGTATATGAGTCAGGTGAAGAGATAACTGTTGCTCTATTAAGAGAAAATAGTCTCTTTGGTGTTTTATCTCTTCTAACAGGCCATAGATCTGATCGTTTTTATCATGCCATAGCATTCACAAGAGTGGAAATGATAACAGCGCCTGCGAATTCTGTTTTAAGAGCAATAGAGGAAGATGCATCAGTAGGCCTATTATTATTACAGGGCCTTTCAAGCAGGATCTTACAGACAGAAACAATGATAGAAACTCTAACTCATAGAGATATGTCTTCTCGTTTGGTAAGCTTTTTAATGGTTCTTTGTAGAGACTTTGGAGTCGCCAGTGAAAAAGGTATTACAATAGATTTGAGACTATCACATCAAGCTATTGCTGAAGCTATTGGTTCAACAAGAGTAACGATTACAAGATTATTGGGTGATTTAAAGGATTCTGGACTCCTTAATATTGAAAGAAAAAAGATTACAGTATTTGACCCAATAGCTCTTGCAAAAAAATTTAATTGATTCATCATTAATTATGATGTATTGAGTGCATGAAATAGTGTGGCCTGGATTTTAATTGCTTTTTTAATATTACTTGGAGGATTAATTGCACCATTTGGGGACCTGCTTGGTACAAAGATTGGTAAAGCAAGATTTAGTATTTTAAAATTAAGACCAAAGAAAACAGCTACAATTGTAACGATAATAACTGGAGGTTTTATTAGTGCAATATCTATAGGATTATTGATTTTAGTTAGTGAAGAATTTAGGCAAAGACTTTTTGTTGATATTCCTTTTTTACAAAAAACTTTGGATGAGAGTAAAAAGGCGCTTCTTCCTTTGCAGCAAGAAAGAAAGAAGCTTGAAGATAAGATTAATAATAAAGAAAAGGAATTAAATCAATTAAAAAGTGATATTAAAGAATTTAGAAGAGGAAATGTAGTAATTAAAAGAGGACAAACTTTATTTATTGGAGAAGTTATTTCTAATCCAAATATAAAATTAGATCTAGGAAAGATTTACAATAGTGCAGATAGATATGTTCAGAAAATTGTAATTCCTAGTAAAAAAGAAATAAAAAATATTCTTTTGTGGAGATCTAGTGATATTAATGAAATTGAAGGAGCAACGGCAAAAGGGGGTAATTGGATCATATTGATTAAAGCAGCAACAAATGTTTTGAAAGGAGATAATTTTGTTTTTGTATATCCAGAATTGCTGGAAAATCAAATTATTGTTAGAAGAGGGGAAGTTATAACTAGCTCAATTCTTGAAAAAAAAGATCTGGATATTGAAAACATCAATTCAACAATCAACACTTTGTTGAAAAAAACTAGAGACAAAATCAAGTCAAGAGGATCTGTCGTCAACGAAATTAAGACAAAAGGGGACTTTCTTAAAAAAATTAGAGACTCTATAAAGATAAATCAAAAAAATAAATATCTTTTAGAGGTTGTCTCTTTAAAAGATAGTAAAACTGCAGAGTCAATAATAGTTGAGTTGAATGTTACTAGACTTTAATCCTTTATGTTTAAATTGATATCTATTGATCCTGGAAAATGTAAATGCGGTTTGGTATTGGTTGATTTGCATCAAAAAAAAGTTGATCAAGCAATAGTCCTCAATACTGAATTTCTACCAAATTATGTAAAAACTTTAAATAGTAATGAAAATATATCAAAAGTTATAATAGGTAATGGGACAACTAGTAGACAAAATATAGAAAAACTTGAATTTATAAAGAAAGATCTAATTATTGTTGAAGAGAAAAATACAACTTTCAGAGCTAAAAAGAGATATTTTGAACTTTTCCCAATTAGAGGTTTAAAAACTTTCCTCCCAAAAGAAATTTTTATCATGAATAAAAACTTGGATGCTGTCTCAGCCTTAATAATTTTGGAAGATTATTGTAATTATAAATTCACTTTGCCTGAACATATCGAAATTAAAACTTGGCTGAAATAGTAAATTTATATTCATTACCAGCTTCTAGTTCATAATCTTTTTTCAATAAAAATCTTAATAGGGCATTCTCAATTAATGCTCTTCCCAAAGGAGGATTCACTAATAACAAACCTTTATTAAAAGACCATATAAAAGTCCATTTAAATTGACTAGCTTCTACAACTCCCTTAATTTGTTTTTTTGCGAAGCAATATTCTTTAACACTTACATTGGCTATTGTTTCTGGTTTTGAACTCATTTTTATATTTGGTCTTTATCAAAAGAATTTAATTTATTTATTATGTATTCTTCTTTTTTAGTATTTAATTGTTCGAGGGACTCTATTACCCTGAGATATACTTTATCCAATATTGATTTTTCTTCTAGAGAAATATTGCCTAATACATGAGAAATTGTATTGAAATTATTGGTTCCTTCTTTACTTGAAGGAGGAGAACCAATACCAATTCTTATTCTATTAAAGTTATGAGTTTGCAATTTCTCAATGATGCTTTTAAGACCATTATGTCCTCCTGAACTCCCTTTTTTTCTAAATCTTATTTTTCCAAGGGGAAGATCTTTATCATCTACTATTACAAAAATTTGATCTAAACTAATTTTGTACCAATCTACTATTGCCTGGACAGCCTCACCACTATTATTCATAAACGTATTGGGTAAGAATAACCTGTAAGTGGAATCATTGGTTTTGAATTCTGAGCAGAAACTTTTAAGTTTATCCTTTAATAAAAAATTTGAATTATATTTTTTCGAGAGATTTTCAAGAAGCAAAAAACCTATATTATGTCTACTGTTTGAGTATTTTTTACCTGGATTTCCCAATCCAATTAAATATATTTCATTCATGAGGTATCTCTAAGTCTCCTTTCATTGAGGATTATAAATATATAAAAACTTACACCTATCTAATGAAAACAAAAATTCCAATAAAATTTTATTTAGTAATTTTAGATTAATTAAATAACTTTTTTAAAGACTTTCAGAAAATTAGTTTCCATTCCAATCTACTGAGAAACCTTGTAAAAGTAGAGATTGATTATAAATCTGTAGAAGAATAACTAAAAAAACCAGAAGTAGTAATCCTATGACTGTCATAACAGGAACTGCTCCCCAACCAGGTACAACTTTTCCTTGACCTGAATTGCCAATTGCTTTTAAAAGACTTCCTAAGGCTGTTTTTTGACCCATGTTGAATTCACAAAATCGTATATTATTTCGCTATTGTATAAGAACTTATACATAAATTGTTTACAAACTTAGCAAAATTGATGCAAACTTTATCATCTGCGCCAGATCCTGCAGTTTCCATAGCCGTAACAATTCTGGCAATACTTCTAGCTTTAACTGGTTTTGGTCTTTGGACTGCATTTGGACCCAAAGCTGCAAAGCTTACAGATCCTTGGGATGACCATGATGATTAATCTCTATAAAGTATTTCAAAATTTTCCAAAAATACAAAAAGTAAACCTTTTACCATAATTTAAATATAAATTTAATAGGATATAAATCTGTCAGCACACCTATTTCCATGCTTGCCTTAAAAATTTCTGTTTACACAATCGTCTTTTTCTTTGTTGGAATCTTTCTCTTTGGATTCTTGGCGAGTGACCCAACAAGAACACCAAACAGGAAAGACTTAGAGAGTCCTCAAGATTAATCCTTTAATTTAATTTGTTGATTTTGATTTCAGGGATATCAAATAAAGTAATATTTATTTTTCTTTTATTTATTAATTTTATACAGCCATCAAAATCTGCTGACTTTGAGGAAATTATTTCAAGCGAAAATAATCTAGATTCTAAATTAAGTAGTTTAAAAATATCTAATATTAAATACTCACAGAATTTGTTAAATCAATCAGAGTCACTATTAGCTGTTATTAGCGAAAAGGAAAATGAGATAGTTATCCAATCAGATAAACAATCTGAAATAAATGATGTTATTTATGCAGAAGGCAACGTATATGTGTCGTATAGAGGAAAACTTCTTAAAGCTGATAATTTAACTTACGATAAGTTAAATAAAGAAATTAGTGCTAAAGGAAATATTCTCTTAATATTTGGGGATCAAATCTTTAAAGTTTCACAATTAGAGTACAGCTTTATTAGTAAAAAAGGTTATTTGTTAGATGTTCAGGGATATATTAATTCCAATACCTTGATGGAGGACTTGTCCTCAAATTTCAGCTTATCAGATTCAAATAAGATTGAAGGTTTACTTAAATTAGAAAAAAATGAAGTTTTAAATACTCCTGATAAGGTTAATAATTGGATTTTTTCTACGCAAAGAATCACTATTGATGGGAAAAAATGGAAGAGTAATAAAGCAATATTTTCTAATGATATCTTGCAATCTAAACAAGTAAAATTAGAGATTAATTCATTGGAAGCTTATTCGTTGAAGGAAGAATTAAGATTTAGATCATCTTTAAATTATTTAGTTTTGGATGAAAATGTTTCAATCCCATTTTGGTTTGGTAGCAGAGCGTTTAATAAATCCGCACAAAATGATTTAAAAAGTAGTTGGTCCATTGGTTATGACAAGCTTGATAAGGATGGTTTGTTTATTGGTAGAAAACTTAATTCCTTTAACTTATCTGATGATTTTATTATTAATTTAGAACCACAATTTTTAATTCAACGTTCAATCAATGGAAAGACAAAGAGTTTCGTAAAGAAAGGAGATTTAATAACTGGAGAAAAAGTAGAAAGAGATGCTGAATTTGCTGATTATTTTGGAGTTAAATCAGAAATAAAAGGTAAAGTTAATAATTGGGATTTGGAAATAGTTAACCAAATAAACTCCTTTGATACTAATAAATTTTCTGATGCGCTCAGATTTAAATCTATTTTGAACAAAGAAATCAATTTTTTAAATGCTAAATGGGATAAAAGTTTTTACGGAGTTTATAGAGATAGAGTATGGAATGGTTCATTGGGGGAAACTGAAATTTATGCAGGATATGGTTCAAAATTAGAAAAAAAACATACTTGGGAAGTCAAGGGTATAAATAAAACTGAAGTTTTATCTTTAGGTCTGGCACATTTAAAAGGAGAGGCCTTATTTAGTAAAAACTTAGTTGATAGTCCTAAAGGTAATTTGTTTTACTCCTTAGATCAAAATATCCCAATAAGTGTTGATAAACCTAAGAGTAAAATGATTGATAGTTCTTATGAGTATATTTATGAGCCTATTAAAAAAGGACTAAGTCTAAATACGAGACTAGCAGCATCATATTCTCTATATGATGATGGAAAACATCAAGAATATATTGGTTTCGGTTTTGGCCCAGAGTTAATCTTAGGAAATTTCAAAACAAAGACTTTCGATTACACAAGAATTAGTATTTTCCCTTATTTTAAATTAAAAAACGGAGATAGTATATTTAAATTTGACCAAATTTCTGACAAATTCACCTTGGATATTGGTTTTGACCAACAACTTTTTGGCCCAATTATGCTCAAAAGTAGTGGAACAATAAACTTAGATAGTGATTCTAATGATTATGGAGAATTCATAAATTCAAAAATCTCATTAAATTGGAAAAAAAGATCCTATGAATTTGGTATTTTTTATCAACCTCATAATCAAGCGGGCGGAATTTTGTTTAATTTGTTTGGATTTAAATAACTACAAGAAATAAGAATTAAAATTTTAAATAGGGTAAATTATTAAATTTATTTTCAATTAGATTTTCATTCTCAAGTAGTGTTGAAGTTGCATCCCATTCTCCTGATAAAAACATTTTTCTTGAGCTTTCCTTGATCTCAAGATTAAAATTTAAATCTTTTGATTTTGCTAAGGAATTTTTGATTCCAATTTCTAAGAATAAACTCTTGTTATCGGTATATTTTTGAATATCTTGTATTGATTTTTTAGGAAGTGTGAAACATGGAATTCCAATTGCAATACAATTGCTATAAAAAATTTCTGCAAAACTCTCACCTATTATTGCTTTTATACCCCATCTCATAAGTGCTTGGGGAGCATGTTCTCTGCTGGAACCACATCCAAAATTGCTATTAACAATTAATATTGAAGCATTTTTGTTTTCCTCTAAATCGAAAGGATGCTGTCCCTTTAATGTTTCTCTATCGTCTTCAAATACAGATTTTCCCAATGAATCAAAATTAACACACTTCAAGAAACGTGCGGGAATTATTCGATCCGTATCAATATCGTTACCTATCAATGAGATGCATTGCCCAACTATTTGCGTAATTTTTCCAAATGGTGGGGTGAATTCTGATTTCATATGTTTATAAATTCTCGAACGTCACTTACTTTGCCATTAATTGCAGCAGCAGCAACCATTGCTGGACTCATAAGCAGTGTTCTTCCGCTTGGAGATCCTTGTCTGCCTTTGAAATTTCTATTGCTAGAACTAGCACTTACTTGATTACCTATTAGCTTATCTGAATTCATTGCTAAACACATAGAGCAGCCTGGCTCTCTCCATTGAAATCCAGAATCTTTAAAGATCTCATCAAGACCTTCTTTTTTTGCTTCTGTGGCCACTTTCTCTGAACCTGGGACTACAAATGCTTTTACTTTTTCAGATACTTTTTTGTCTTTCAATACTTTAGCTGCAACTCTTAAGTCACTAATTCTCCCATTTGTGCAACTGCCTATGAAACAAACATCTACTGGAGTATCTTTTATTGATTGTCCTGGTTTGAAACCCATATATTCATAAGCCTCTTCAGCAATAAATTGGTCATTTGGTGACAAGTCAGCTAATTGAGGAATCTGTTGATTGATTCCTAAACTTTGACCGGGAGTAATCCCCCAGGTTACAGTTGGTTCTACTTTTGAAGCATCTAATTTAATTACATCATCATAAATAGAATTTTCATCGCTTTTTAATGATTTCCACCATAAGAGCGCTTTATCCCAATTTTCATTTTTTGGAGCATATAATTTATTTTTAATGTAGCTAAAGGTCTTTTCATCAGGGTTTATATAGCCGCATCTCGCTCCCCCTTCAATAGACATATTGCATATTGTCATCCTTTCTTCCATTGATAATTCATCGATCGCAGGGCCTGCGAATTCATAAGCAAAACCTACTCCAGCCTTTACACCAAGTTTATTAATAATGTGAAGCACTAAATCCTTAGCGTAAACGCCGCTAGATAATTTATTGTCACACCAAATCTGTCTTACCTTCAGTTTGTTCATGGCTATGGTTTGGGTAGCAAGAACATCTCTTACTTGGCTAGTTCCTATTCCAAAGGCAATTGAACCAAAAGCCCCATGGGTTGAAGTGTGTGAATCGCCACAAGCGATAGTCATCCCAGGCTGCGTTAGCCCCAATTCTGGAGCTACTACATGCACTATCCCTTGATTGCCACTACCAATATTAAAAAAATTTATTTTATGTTGTAAGCAGTTCCTTTCTAGTGTGTCAATCATTTGTTCTGCAAGATTATCTTTGAAAGGTCTGCTTTGATTATCTGTTGGGACAATATGATCAACCGTGGCGACTGTTCTGCTAGGAAATTTTACTTTTAAGTTTTTGTCTTTTAAAGCACCAAATGCTTGAGGACTTGTCACTTCATGAATGAGGTGAAGACCAATAAAAATTTGATCTGAGCCTCCAGGGAGACTTGAAACTTTGTGTAAATCCCAAACTTTATCAAATAAGGTATCTTGACTCAATTTGTAAAAAAGTTACTAACTCTTAGATAATAGGATTAATCTGAGGCTGTTTAAACACAGATTTACACTTAGTGTTTGAATCTCTGTTCTGTTTCTGGTTGAGTTAAATATTTTTTTGATATTAGTAATATGATTATTTGGTCCTGAAATCGAAATATGAACTAATCCAACAGGCTTTTCTTTACATCCTCCATTAGGACCAGCTATTCCACTAATAGCTATGGACCAATCTGCTCCTAATTTCTTCTTGACATTAATTGCCATAGCCTCACAAACTTCTTTAGAAACAGCTCCATATTTTTTAAGTTTATCTTCCGAAATATTTAATAATGAGTTTTTCAGGTCATTACTATAGGAAACAATACTACCTTGAAAAACTTGAGATGAGCCTGATATGGATGTGATTGATGAAGATAGTAGACCTCCTGTACAGGATTCAGCAAAAACGATAGTTTCCTTTCTTTTGGCTAATTTTTTTATTAAAACGCTAGGAAGAGTATCATCATTTTCTCCAAAAATAAATTTCGAAAACTCATTTTTTATTTTTTCTTTTACAGGTTTAATTAATTTATTTGCCTCTAATTCACTCTTGGCTTTAGCTGTAATTCTGAGTTTAACTTCCCCTAAGTTTGCATATGGCGCAACAGTAGGGTTTTTAAGGTTTAAAAGATCGTTAATTCTCTCTGCGACGTGTGATTCTCCAATGCCTGAGAATTTTAGAGTATTTGAAAGGAAGGAATAACCATCTGAGAATTTGTTTTGAATGTAATCTACTGCAGTCTCTTCCCACATAGTTTTCATTTCACTAGGTACTCCAGGGAAAGTAAGAATAGTAAAACCTTTGATTGGTTCCCATATCATTCCTGGGGCAGTACCCCTAGGGTTATTAATTATTTGCGCATTTTTTGGGAATAAACATTGTTTCCGTAAGCTAGAAGAATTATCTTGCAGCTTTGAATTTGAAAGTTTTTGTTTGATTTCATCCCATAAGTAAGTTCTCTCATAGAGAGACACATTGAAAGACTTGGCTATTGCTTTAGTAGTTAAGTCATCTGGAGTGGGTCCTAATCCACCTGTTGTAATAAGAAGATTACTTCTTTGAGATATTTCTTGAATTACTTTTATTATTCGATCAAAATTATCTCCTATAGTTGATTGCCTAAAGTGATTTAAGCCTAATTGAGATAATTGCTCAGAAATCCATTGAGCATTTGTATTTACAATATTTCCTAAAAGTAATTCTGTTCCTATAGATAGAATTTCAACTTCCTTGGAAGAAGGATTATTTAATTGATGGTTCAAGTTTGCCTTCATAAAGAGGAAAACGATTACATAAGGCTAATACTCTTTCTTTACATTGACTTTCAATTGGTGAATCACTTGGATTAAGTAATCTATCAGCAATAATTTCCCCAACTTCAGCAAAAGCACTATCGTTAAAGCCTCTGGTAGTTAAAGCAGCAGTACCCAATCTTAGTCCACTTGTCACAAAAGGTGATTCAGGATCAAATGGGACAGTATTTTTATTAGCTGTGATATTCACTTCGCTTACTAGTAAATCGGCAATTTTACCAGTCATATTAATACTTCTTAAATCGAGTAAAACAATATGATTATCAGTGCCTCCACTAACAATATCAATACCCCTACTTATTAAAGTTGAAGCTAGAACTTTGGCATTTTTTATTACTTGTTGGGAATAATTAACGAAATCGGGTTCTAAAGCTTCTCCAAATGCAACTGCTTTAGCGGCAATAATATGTTCTAGAGGACCACCCTGAGTTCCTGGGAAAACAGATTTATCAAATTTCTTTCCAAATTCTGCATCTTTACATAAGATAAGTCCACCTCTAGGCCCTCTCAATGTCTTATGAGTAGTTGTAGTTACTACATCACAATATGGTAATGGATTTGGGTGAAGTTTACTTGCTACTAGCCCCGCGATGTGTGCAATGTCCGCCATTAAGAATGCACCAACTTCATCTGCAATATTTCTAAATGATTCAAAATCAATTGTTCTTGGATAAGCAGAATATCCGCATATGATTAATTTTGGTTTTGTTTCTAATGCTATATCTCTTATTTCATCAAAATTCAGCTCACTAGTTTCTTTATTTACACCATAGTGAACTGCATTGAACCACTTACCACTCATATTGACTGGAGATCCATGAGTAAGGTGCCCGCCGTGAGATAAATCCATTCCCATGATTGTGTCGCCAGGTTTAAGAAGACTTAAGAAAACGGCAGCATTTGCCTGAGCCCCACTGTGAGGTTGAACATTAGCCCAATTTGCATTAAATAATTTTTTCGCTCTCTGAATAGCTAATTCTTCTATTTCATCAACAAATTCACATCCCCCGTAATATCTTTTTTGAGGTAATCCTTCCGCGTATTTATTAGTAAGGACAGATCCTTGAGCCTGCATGACAGCAATTGATGCAAAATTCTCACTTGCTATTAATTCAAGGTGAGTTTCCTGTCTATTTTTTTCGGAGTTAATAAAATTGGATATTACTGGATCACTTTCTTTAAGATTTTGAAGAATATTCATTAAATTTGATAAGTAATACTAACTAATATAGACGATATTTATTAGAAAAATATAAAAAGAATATTTCATAATTTTAAACGCGCCTGGAGAGATTCGAACTCCCGACACCCTGATCCGTAGTCAGGTGCTCTAATCCACTGAGCTACAGGCGCATAATTTGTAATATCTCTGTTTCAGGGTATCTTAGTCAACTAGATTTCAGGTAAAATATCTATTATTAACAATTTAATTATTAATATGCCCATAAAGTGGTACGGAAACGGCGATTTAGAAGATCCGACATACAAGCATTTTTCTCGAATAGTAAATTTTGTGATTCACTGCATGATATTCACTTCGGTTGTAAGTGGTACTTGGCTTTTAAAAGAAATTAAATATGAAATAGCTTTTTTTAATAATTTTGCTATTTTCTGGTCAATTATTTTAGCTTCCCACTTACTTTTTGTAATTATAAAAAAACCCAGAGATTTAGAAAAACAATCAACTTAAATCAATTTTTATTTATGGACTCTCAGATAAGCATAAGTGATCTAGAAAATAGTATTTCAGAAAAGGTTTATATAAAAATAGAAAAGTGGAATTTATATCTTGGAGATGCTGGCCTAGCTAGAAATCTTGCTATTGAATGTATAAGCAATAAAGATCAAGGCACATTAGAGGCTGCAAAAATAAGTTTGAAAGCAATTAATGTAAAAGTAGGAGATGGACTTAAAAGTATTCCACTTATTAATTTCATAACTTCCGCACAAATTCTTGAATTAGAGGAGATTTTGGAAAGTTTTTTTAATAACTAAATCTTTTTTTGATAAATTTTAAAATTATTTACGTGCAAACATTTTGTAAGTAAAAAATAAATTACAAAAAAAGTTAGAGATCCAAATATTAATAATAAAAATCCTCCAAAATCTGAATTAAAGGAATTCTTAGTTTTGAAAATAGTCAAACAAAGTGTACTATCTAAAAATGATGCTAATGACATCAGAGTAATTTTTTTCAATAAATCTAAGTTAGGCAAATGGATATCTTCATTTCGCAGATTTAAAGAAAGCAAAATACAAACTATAAAGTTTACTATTACTGAAGATAAGATTATTCCTACAACTCCAAAATTATATGGTGAAAGATTTCCAAAGTTCTTAATTGGTGCACCAATTAAAAACCAATCAAAAAAGATGTTAAATATTATCCCTGCAAATGACAACTTAAAAGGAAATTTTGTTTTTTCTATTGAATAGTAAGTTCTTACTAATAAATCTCTGTAAAGATAAAAAGGTATGCCAAATCCATAAGCAATTAATATATTCTTCACTTTTAAGGTAGCTGAATAATCAAAGACTCCTCTTTGAAACATTAATTGAACAATTTGGTTGTTGAAGGTTATGAAAAATCCAGTTAAAAAAATAGTTGTCAAGAAACAGTGCTCTATTCCAGAGATTAATTTTTTTTGGAATCCTCTGGAGTCTTTATAACTTCTTAATTTAGAAAATTTTGGAAGTAATGGCAGAATTAAAGAGTTGGATAATATGCCTAATGGGGCTTGTATAAGAAAATTTCCGTAAGCTAGTCCAGATGCTGCTCCTTGAAAACTGGAAGCAAAAAACATATCAATAAAAACATTAATTTGACTTAGACCTGATGAGATAGATGCTGGAAAAATTAGTTTGAAAATTCTTCTCTCTTCATCTTTAAACAATTGGAAAGTTGACTCTAATCTCAAGAGACCGATTTTATTTATTTCCCATATTTGAACAACAAACTGAATAAAAGTTCCTGTCAAAGTTGCAAAAGCTAGTAATCCCGAATAAGTGAGGAAATTTGAAGATGAATTTTCTTGGTTGAATATCCAACTAAATAGAATAAAAAGAATTGTAGTTATGCTTGTTATTGCTGGGCTGATACTTGATAAAAAGAATTTTCTTTGGGAATTTAAGGCGCCAAAGCTTAAACCTATAAAGCCAGATAATGGTATACAAGGTGTAAGTATTCTTAATTGGTAAGTGGCAATAGATTTAGCTTCGTAACTTAAATTGGGGGCTAATAAATCAATTAATAAATTGGAATTAAAGTAAATCAATATAGCTAAACTGCATAATACTATTGAAAGTTTTATGCTTACTTGAGTAAGAACAATCCCTCCACTTTTTTTGTTAAGAGGAGTTAAAACTGCTACTACTGCATTATGTAAAGGGCCATTAATTCCTCCAATAATTATTAGCAAAAAACCAGGGATTATATAGGCATAATTAAATGCGTCGTAAGTTACCCCAACCCCAAAAGCAGCAGCTATAAATATTTGTCTTATACATCCCGCTAATTTACTAAGACTAGTACCAAATGAAATTGAAAAAACATTATTTTTAAAAAATGAATGCATTTGGCTTTATCAAAAATTTTTCAATAAGATTAAGTTTCAATTATATTTGATTTTTAAATAACGACATATTTTATGAATGATCGGATAATTGAATTTGATTCATTAATTGAAGGGGTTTTAATTAATAGATATAAAAGGTTTCTTGCTGATATTGAATTAGAAACTGGAGAGGTAGTTACTGCTCATTGTGCTAATACAGGACCAATGAAAGGACTTTTGACCGAGGGAGCAAAAGTAAGAATAAGTGTTTCCCCTTCTCCTAAAAGAAAATTACCTTTTACTTGGGAACAGATATGTGTTGTAGATGCAAAAAATGAGGAGGTTTGGGTTGGAATTAATACTCTATTCGCAAATAAGTTGATCAAAAAGGTTATTGAGAAAAATTTGTTAAACGAAATAATTGGAGAAATAGAGACAATTAAATCTGAAGTACCTTATGGAAAAGATAAAAAAAGCAGAATTGACTTTTTTTTAACTCCAAAATCTTCAAATCCTGATAAACGTAACATTTACATAGAGGTTAAAAATACGACCTGGATGAAAGGAAATGTAGCTCTATTCCCAGATACAGTAACGAAAAGAGGCCAAAAACACCTTATAGAATTAAAGGAATTAATTCCTGAAAGTAAAAGCATTTTAGTACTTTGTATTACGAGAAAAGACGCTTGTTTCTTTTCACCTGGAGATGATGCAGATCCCTTATATGGCAATCTTTTTAGAGAATCTTTTAGTGCAGGAATGATACCAATCCCATGCTCGTTTGAATTTCACAAAGACCACGTAACATGGAATGGAATTAAACCTTTAAAATAAATTAAAAAATTGATACTTTGATATTTATAAAAAAAATTTTTTAATTTAACAAATATAATTTTAGGATGCAACTATAAAATTGGTAGCAACGACTACTAGACACTAATAAGTTTTTTGAGCAAAATTGAATATGAAAGGAAACAGCAAAAACTGTTTTTTTGCAGATCTAATTTTTTTTTATGACCACTGCTTTGCAAACGCCTCAAAGGCGCTCTAGGTCCAGATTACAAGATGCAAGTCTTGTTAATGGACCTATGCTCCTTTTGAGGAGCATTCGAGGATTTAGTTCAAACCGCTCCATGTTGTGGCTTGCAACTGTTCCTTTAGCTTTGTTTGGTTTAGGTATTTTTAATCTTTCAGCTCACGCAGCTGATTTACCTGAGTTGAATGCAGCTTTTCTTGCTAACAATTTATGGCTTTTGATCGCTACTATCCTAGTGATCTTTATGAACGCTGGTTTCGCTATGGTTGAGGCAGGTATGTGCCGTTCTAAGAACGCAGTAAACATCCTTGCTAAAAACCTATTCGTATTTGCTTTAGCTGTAACCGCATATTGGGTTATCGGTTATAAGCTTATGTATGGAGATAGCGTAGCTGGCGGATGGCTATATTTTGGAGGCCTATTTTTTGATCCGACTGTAACTGCGGATATGGTTACTGATGGGGCATTAGTTCCAACTGTAGACTTCTTATTCCAGTCTGCTTTCGCAGGAACTGCAGCAACAATTGTTTCAGGACTTGTTGCTGAAAGAGTTAAATTTGGTGAATTTGTTGTTTTTGCAATTGTTTTAACAGCATTCATTTATCCTATTGCTGGAAGTTGGCAATGGAATGGTGGTTGGCTCTCAGAACTTGGATTTATTGATTTTGCTGGTTCTTCAATTGTTCACTCAGTTGGAGCTTGGGCAGGTTTAGTAGGAGCTATGCTTCTTGGGCCAAGAATCGGTAAATACTCTGACGGAAAACCACAAGCCATGCCTGGCCATAATATGGCTATTGCTACATTAGGAGCTTTAGTTCTATGGATAGGTTGGTATGGATTTAATCCTGGTTCTCAACTTGCTATGGATGAATGGGTTCCCTATGTTGCAGTAACAACTACTCTTGCAGCTGCAGCTGGTGCTATTGGAGCAACTATTGTTTCCACTTTAACTTCAGGAAAGCCTGATCTTACAATGATCATTAATGGTATTCTTGCTGGTTTGGTAAGTATTACTGCAGGTTGTGGTGACATGACTCTTGTAGGCGCTTGGTTTGCTGGACTTGTTGGCGGTATTATCGTTGTATTCTCTGTTGCAGCTCTTGATGCCGCTGAGATCGATGATCCTGTAGGCGCATTCTCTGTTCACGGAGTTTGTGGTGTATGGGGTACCGTTGTTATTGGTTTATGGGGAACAAGTGTTCAAGGCGATGGAGCAGGTATTGGTTTGTTTAATGGTGGTGGTATTGAGCCACTTCTTATTCAAGCACTTGGTGCAGCAGCCTACGCTATCTGGACTCTTGTTACTTGTTGGATCGCTTGGTCTGTTATCGGAGGATTATTCGGAGGAATTCGTGTATCTGAAGAGGAAGAGACTCAAGGTCTAGATATAGGAGAGCATGGAATGGAAGCATATCCAGACTTTGCATCTGCTAAATAATCTAACTTAAACTGATTTTTAGAAACCTGACTTATGTCAGGTTTCTTTTTTTTTACTAAAAATTATTTAAAATGTTGTAATATCTTAAAATGGATACTCAAGCCTTTAGAAGATCCCTTCATCATTCTGCCAGATATAATCGAAGGGGTTTCGATTCTCCAACAAAAAGAGCTCAAGCTTTAGAAGAAGCTTATCAAAGTGATTTGATAAGTTCTATAAGAGATAATGATTTTACCTACACTAAAGGTAGACTAAAAATTAAATTGGCCAAAGCCTTTGGTTTTTGTTGGGGAGTTGAAAGAGCTGTAGCAATGGCTTATGAAACTAGAAGACATTACCCTAATGAGAATATTTGGATTACAAACGAAATAATTCATAACCCTTCAGTTAATGATCATTTGAGAAAAATGAATGTAAAGTTCATTTCAGCTAAAAATGGAATTAAGGATTTCTCATTAGTTTCTAAAGGGGATGTAGTTATATTGCCTGCTTTTGGTGCTACTGTTCAAGAAATGAAACTCCTTCATGAGAAAGGATGCCATATTATAGATACAACTTGTCCTTGGGTTTCTAAAGTTTGGCATACTGTTGAGAAACATAAAAAACATGTTTTCACATCCATAATTCATGGAAAATTTAAGCATGAAGAGACGCTTGCTACAAGCTCATTTGCAGGTAAGTATTTAGTTGTACTTGATTTAGAAGAAGCAAATTATGTATCTGAATATATCATGGGCGGAGGAAACAGAAATGAGTTTATTAACAAATTTGCTAAAGCTTGTTCTGATGGATTTGACCCCGATAAAGATTTAGATAGAGTGGGAGTTGCTAACCAGACAACTATGCTTAAAAGCGAGACCGAAGAAATTGGAAAGATTTTTGAAAGAACGATGTTAAAAAAATTCGGACCAGAAAAACTAAATAGTCACTTTTTAGCGTTTAATACAATTTGTGATGCGACTGAAGAAAGACAAGAGGCTATGTTTTCTTTGGTTGATGAAGACCTTGATATTCTTGTCGTTATAGGAGGCTTCAATTCTTCAAATACTACTCATTTACAAGAAATAGCAATTACTAAGAATATTTCTTCTTTTCACATAGATACGCCAGAAAGGATATCTGTTGAAGAAAACTCAATATTACATAAACCACTAGGATCAGATTTGGAACTGGAAAATAATTTTTTACCTAGTGGAAATATTAATGTTGGAATCACATCAGGTGCATCTACACCTGATAAGGTTGTCGCGGATGTTATAGAAAAGTTGATTAATATTGCTTCCTGAATTTGCAATGTTATCTATAAATTTGCTTAGTTTTTTTAATTTATTAATCATATTTTTCCAAAAGATCTACTTTATTAACTAGAATAATTAAAAAATTTTGAAGTATGGAAGACAAAACACAAACTAATCAGGTTCAAACAGCCAGCATGAAAAGAACTAAAGCTCCCCAAAAGGTTGAAGTTGTAGTTGCTAATTCATCGTCCGGGTCAGAAGTAAATATCCTTGGAGAACTATCAATTTTTATTTTACGGATCGGTTTCTGTGCTTTGATGATTCATCACGGCCTAGAGAAACTTCAAGATCCGCAGGGTTTTGCAGAGTTTGTAGTTGGTAAGTATTTCCCATTTTTGCCAGGCGATCCTGTTATTTGGACTTTTGGAGCAGCTATTACTCAATTAGTTTGCCCTGTAGGATTGGCTTTAGGAATTTTTGCAAGGCTTTCTTCTTTTGGACTATTCTCCACAATGGCATTTGCGGTTTATTTTCATTTCCTCGATACCGGACTTGAAGGCTTTCCTCTTGCAGTAGTGGAAGCTCACAACTATGCATTTGAATTGTCCTTTATATATGGTGCTATTTCTCTATATTTTCTATGCGCAGGTCCTGGAAGGCTTTCTTTATTTAGGAAGACTAACAAGATTACATATTATCCAAAATCATCATAAATCAATGCAAAAAATGCCTTTTTTGTGTAAATAACATTGATATTCCTTTTGAATTACACATATCAATACTTTCTTGGTCTCTTAAACTTCCTCCTGGCTGGATAATAGCTTTTATTCCATAATCATTTGCAATTTCTACTGTGTCTGCAAATGGGAAAAAGCCATCGCTGGCCAAAACAGCTTCAGAAGCTAATGCTTTAGCTGCTTTTAATGCAATTTTTGCAGATCCAACTCTATTCATTTGTCCAGCTCCAATTCCAATAGTTTTTTGGTCTTTTGCTATAACAATGGCATTTGATTTTACATGTTTACAAATTTTCCATGCAAAATTTAGATCTAAATTCATTTGACTAGTCGGACTCTTTTTCGTGACTGAAATCCAACTGTCAGTTTTATCTTTACTATCGTCAGTTTCTTGAACTAGTAATCCTCCCATTATTGATTTAGTAGAAGTTTGGTTCTTCTTTGGAAGTTTATCGTTTGATAATCTTAAAACTCTTAAATTCTTTTTGATTTTTAAAATTTCTAAAGCTTCTTCATCAAACGATGGAGCGACTACACACTCTAAGAAAATATCTTTGAGGTTAATTGCGGTTTCACTATCAACATTTGAATTAAAAGCAACTATTCCTCCAAATGCACTAACTGGGTCGCATTCTAGAGCATTTAAAAATGCTTGAGACGAGGAATTACTTATAGAGGCACCGCAAGGATTATTGTGTTTTAAAATTACAGAGGCGTATTTGTTTTTGGTAAGAATATCTTTTTCTTCGTAGCCAAATTCCAAAACTGTTGAGAGTGCAGATTCAAGATCTAATAAATTGTTATAACTTAAATCCTTACCTTGTAGTTGATCTGCTGAGTTCCATCCAATATTACTTAAACCATACCAAAAAGCTTTTTGATGAGGATTTTCCCCGTATCTTAAGGTTTTGATTAGTGGATAAGATTCAAGATATTGCGAAGACTGTAAATCTCTTTCTTTACTGATCCAATTAGATATTGCAGTGTCATAGTCAGCTGTATGTTGAAAAGCTTCAAAGGCTAATTTTGCTTTATATGATTGATTTAATCTCCCTTTATTTCTTTCTTCGAGAAATTCTTGATATTGACTAGGATCTACTAAAACTGAAACGTCTTTATGATTTTTAGCTGCAGAACGAATCATTGATGGCCCTCCGATATCAATATTTTCAATAGCATTATCCCACTTAGATCCTTGTTCAACAGTTTTTTTGAAAGGATATAAATTAACAACTACCAAGTCAATTAATTCAAGATCGTTAGCTTCTATATCTTTTTTATGTTCTTCATCATTTCTCTTAGCTAATATTCCTCCGTGTATTTTTGGATGTAAAGTTTTAACTCTTCCTCCAAGGATCTCTGGAGAATTAGTAAAATCTGTAACTTTAATAACTGGAATTTTTGCCTCCTCTAGATGTTTGGCAGTTCCTCCACTTGATAGAATTTTATAATTAAACTGTTCAACCAATTCTTTGCAAAATGGGATTATATTTTTTTTATCAGAGACACTTACTAAGGCTAATGGTGACATTATGGGAAAGTTTACTTACTTAAGAATATACACATGAAATACGATATCAATCATGAATTTGTCTCGATTAGCTCTCAAACTGCAACTCATAGAATTATTTTGATACATGGTTGGGGAGCAGATGCAGATGATCTTTTAACTCTTGGAAAGGAGATTATAGATAAAATAAATTTTGATTTCGAGGTAATTTCATTGAGAGCTCCTGGATTACACCCAAGTGGTCAGGGAAGACAGTGGTATGGATTATATCCACATGATTGGAATGGAGCTCAGATTGAGGTAAATAAACTTTTAGTTACATTAAAAAAATTTGATACTGATCAGATTTCACTTAAAAAAACAATTTTGTTGGGTTTCTCTCAGGGAGCAGCAATGGCAATAGATGCAGGATTTAAATTAAATTTTGGATTAATTGTCGCTTGTAGTGGTTATCCTCACCCAAAATGGGCCCCAGGAGAAAATCCCCCACCATTGATTATTAGTCATGGTTTATTTGATGACGTTGTGCCTATAGATGCTTCTAGGATTATTTTTGAAAAGGTAAAAACTAAGTCTTCTGAATTTTGCGAATTTTTAGAATTCGATGGATTCCATCAAATTGATTTAAATTTAATTAATTTGATAAGTTCAAATATAAGTAAAATTTTTTAAACGAAAGCATATTCGTATTCTTCAATCTCTTCCCAATCATCTGCAGTAAGTTCTAGACCTTCAAATATTTTTTCTTCACCTATTCCTTCAACTACGAATTTTAATGATGGAAACAAAAAATGATTTTCTTCAGCATACTGAGCGCTAAATAAACCTTTTTCACCCCAAAAAAACCTATCAGTGGTATGTTCATTTCTGCGAACGTTGAAAACTGAAGGAGCAGATAGACCATTTTCAGCTATGAATCTTCTTGCTGCCGTAACTGGTTTATGTTTACCAGTTTCGATATGATAAATAGGTACATGTGCCATTACTCTTTGGCCAGCTAATCTTCTTCTGCTGATTCTTTTTCTTTTTTTTGACATTGATCGGGACTCCTGAAATTATTAAAGAGATTAGTCTTGTTTATTTTTACTAATCTTATATCTGTGATTTTTGATTCACTTCAAATTACATAGAGGACCCATCAACCCCTGATGTAGCTTAAAATATGATTAAATGTTCATATTTAAGGCTGGCTTAAGTCAGACCTCTTTATATATCTTAATACTTTTTTCATATTTTTCAAGCCCTTTTGAAATTTTTTCTAAAAATTACTCAAAATTTCATTTATGATGAACCTCTCTAAAAAATTTGAAGAACTAGTCATAAAACAGCTAGAGAGTTTTGATTGCTCAATGGGAGTGACTCATTTAGTTATGTATCTTGCTTCAGCTAAGCATGGAACTAAAGCATCATTTGAAATGATTGGTCAATGGCCAAAAAAGGATAGGCTTCTAATATCAATGGAAGATGATCCTTCACTAAAATTTTCTTCTCCAAATAGAAGATGGTATCCGCTTCAAGAAAACGATATTCTGCTTGGTGTCCTTAGGGTAGAAACTGATTTGACAGGGGGGGATTGGCCAGTCTCTCTTGATACTAGATTAAAAGCGCTTTCAATATCTTTAGCTAAATGCGTTTCTATCGAATTAGAACGTCAAAATAAAAATGAAGAAATAAATTATTTAAAAAATCAGGTCAATGTGATAATCCATCAATTGAGGAATCCATTGGCTGCTCTTAGGACATATGCAAAATTACTAATAAAAAGACTTGGTTCAGATGATGACTCTATTCAATTAGTCGAACGTATGATAATAGAGCAACAACAAATTAATCAATACGTTGACTCTTTTGCTCAATTAAATTCACCTATCCAATTTCCTCTAGAAATTGGAGAAGAAAGATTATTATTACCACCAAATTTAGATAATAAAAAGGAAATAACTGTTCAGAGTTTATTGAGGCCAATTTTAGAAAGGGGGAAAGCTAATGCGAAATTAGAGAATAGAGATTGGGCTGAACCTTCTTTTTGGCCGGATTGGACTTTATCGCCATTAAAGGCAAAATATGCTGTAATAGCTGAAATTGCGGCAAATTTATTAGAAAATGCGTTTAAATACGCCCATAAAGATGCTGAGATTGGACTCACAATTACGAGTAAAGGTTTGGGCATCTTTGATAATGGCAAAAAAATAACTAAAAATGAAAATGAGAAAATTTTTCAAAAAGGCTTTAGAGGATCTGCGGCTAAGAAAAAGGACGGCACTGGAGTAGGACTTTTTTTAGCAAGACAATTAGCACAGCAAATTGGGGGAGACTTGAAGTTGATTGAAAATTCCTCAATTAATCATGATGAGGAATTAAAAAATCTTAAGAAGAGAAATATTTTCTATTTAGAACTTCCTATAAAAGAATTGCATTCATAAATAACATTACAGTTTCGACAAGTACAACACTCGCACCGCAAGCATCTCCATTGAATCCTCCAATTTTATTCCCTAGCATGTTTGGAATAGAATAACTTAAAAAAATGCCAATCAAAATAAGAAATAAAAATTTAATTAATATTGCTTGGGATGTAATTGAAACTAATTGACATGCTATGAAAATTGAAAGAAAAATGATGGAAATCAAAGATTCTCTTTTGAATCCATTCCAAAACTTTTTATGACTAATAGATTTTTTCTTATAACTCTTATATTTAAATTTTTCTATAAAAAATAAATTTGAAAATCTTCCCCAAAATAAGCATATTGGCAAAACAAAAATTATTTGGGTTTTAATTTTGAGTATGCAAGCAATCTGAATTAAAGTTATAAAAACTAAAGATTGAACCCCAAATGAACCAACTTTACTGTCTTTCATAGCTTTTAAACGTTTCTTTTTGCCAGCAAAAATACCATCGAAAGTATCCATTAAACCATCGATATGCAGACCACCAGTAATTAAATATCCTGAAGCTAAACAAATTAATGTAGATGCATAAATGGACCAAGAGTTTGATCTTAAAAAAATAAAAATATAACTCTGTATTATTCCAATAAAAAATCCTAAAGGCGGCGCAAATTGTGCAATATTTTTAAATTCGGGATTAATTAAAGGTATCTTTGGAAATGTCGTGTAGAAAATCCAAGATCCAGCCAAATTTTTTATTAAATATTTTTTGATAAGATTAAAATAAGATTCAATATTAAATAATAGGGTAGATTAATAGAAAAGGATTAAAATCTTATAATTTATCGTGTTCGAATTTAAAATTTCATCGAATTGTAGTAATACAGAGGCAAGAACTGGTATATTTCATACTCCAAATGGTCAGGTAAACACTCCGAGATTTATGCCTGTAGGTACTTTGGCAACGGTTAAAGGAATTTCATCTAAGCAGTTAACCTCTACAGGATCAGAAATGATTCTCTCAAATACCTTCCATCTTCATCTACAACCTGGAGAAAAACTAGTTAAAGAATTTGGTGGAATACATAAATTCATGAATTGGCCTAAGCCTATTCTGACTGATTCAGGTGGATATCAAGTTTTTAGTTTGGCCAAATTAAATAATATTTCCGATAAAGGTGTGGAATTTAGAAATCCAAGAGATGGTAGTCATGTATTTTTATCACCTGAAAAAGTAATGCAGATTCAAATGGATCTTGGCTCGGATGTTGCGATGGCTTTTGATCATTGTCCACCGCACACAGCTAGCGAAAATGATGTTGAGGAATCCTTACAAAGAACTCATGCATGGTTACAAAAATGTGTTCAGACTCATCAAAAATCAAATCAAGCATTATTCGGAATAGTTCAAGGTGGTAAGTATCCGAGATTAAGAGAATATAGTGCAAAATTTACAAGTTCTTTTGATCTTCCTGGAATAGCGGTAGGAGGTGTAAGTGTTGGAGAGGCAATCGAAGACATACATAGTGTAATTAATTATGTCCCTAAATTCTTACCAATAAATAAACCAAGATATTTAATGGGAATTGGCTCTCTAAGAGAAATTTCTTTAGCTGTTGCTAAAGGATTCGATATATTTGACTGTGTTTTGCCTACAAGACTTGGAAGACACGGGACTGCATTTTTTAATGATGAAAGATTTAATTTGCGAAATGCTCGATTTAAAAATGACTTTTCTCCGATTGACAAAACTTGCAAATGCGAAACCTGTAAGTCCTATTCTCGTGCATATTTGCATCATTTAATTAGAAATGATGAGATATTAGGACTCACCCTAATAAGTTTGCATAATATCGCTCATTTAATAAGATTCACCAATGCTATTTCTACTGCAATTAAAGATAATTGTTTTACAATTGATTTCGCTCCTTGGAAAACATCCTCTATTGCTCACCATACGTGGTAACGTCTTATCATAATTAATTAAATTATTAAAAAGGTGCTCATTCTATTTAATACATTCGCTGAATTGCCTGAGGCTTACAAGGCTTTTGCTCCAACTGTTGATGTTCTTCCACTAATACCTTTATTTTTCTTTTTATTGGTATTTGTTTGGCAAGCTGCAGTTGGATTTAAATAAAATTATTTTCGTTTAGATAGTTAGCCTTAGAAGGGATTTTCAAGTAAAATCGCATCTCCAGAATTTTCTACAGCACATTCTATAAAATCAGCTATTTTTAAAGCTCTTGAGGCTTGCTCACCATCTACTTCAGGAGTTTCTTTGCCTTGAACGCATTTCAGAAAATGCTCTAATTCTGCATAAAGAGGCTCAATGGAAGTTGTGCTAACTTCTTCGACATACCCATCATTCCTATAAACTAATTCGCCATGCTCGGCTGTATATGATTCATGAGATTTTCTATGGATTTGTAGAGAGTGATTTAAGAAATCTGTTTCTACTAGCCCATTTTGACAGTGAGCACTTAAACTTCTAATTTTTTTGTGACTCATTTTGCTCGCAGTTAAGCTTGCAATGACATTATTTTTAAAAACTAGAGTAGCATTGACATAATCTATTAAGCCTTCACTATTTCTACCTCCAACAGCTGCTAATTTTTGTATTTTTGAGTTTACTAGCTCTAAAACAAGATCAATGTCATGAATCATTAAATCCATTACTACTGATACATCATTTGCTCTATCTGCGTTAGGACTATGCCTCCTTGCCTCTAAAACAACTATTTCTTCATTGTGAACTATTTTATTTAGCTCTCTAAAAGCGGGATTAAATCTTTCAATATGCCCAACTTGTAAGAGACAATTACTTTCATTAGCGGCTTCTATTAATGATTTTGCTTCTGACTCGTTAGCTGCAATTGGTTTTTCAATGAGTACGTTGGTACCTCCCTTAAGACAATCTAGTCCGACTTTTTGATGTAGTAGTGTTGGGACAGCGATACATATAGCATCAACTTTAGGAATCAAGTCTTTATAGTCTTTAAACCATTCACATTGAAATTGCTCAATGGCTAATTTGCCTCTATCTTCATTTGGATCTGCAACTCCAACGAGATTTGCATCTTTAAGTAAACTAAGTACTCGAGCATGATGCCAACCCATATTCCCTATACCTATAACTCCAACCTTTACGGGTGATGAGGTTGGTTTCATTATTTTAAATCCATATATTAATTATCATTATCCTCTATAGTGAGCAACATTTAGCTTTAGGAAAGATTTATTTTAACACGATCAATTTTTGGACCTGACATAGAAATAACTTCAAATTTAATGTTATTAAAATCTAAAACGTCACCAATTTGTGGAACCATTTGAAATTTTTCTAGCAGAAATCCAGCAAGGGTATGGTAGTCTGCACCTTCTGGAATAGAACATCCTAACTTTTTATTGATATCTATAATTTCTGATTTTCCAGCTATTGACCATTTTTTGGATAAATTATCTAACATTCTCATATCTGAATAAATTCTATTGTTGAGCATTTCCTCTCCAACTATTTCGCCATTTAGATCAGCTGCAGTTATGAGTCCCTCTGTTCCACCGTGTTCATCAACTACTAGTAAGAAAGGATTGTAGTCTCTTACTACTGGTAATATTTCAGCTAATGAACATGTTTCTATTATTTTTGTCACTGGTAAAAGGAAGGGCTCCAATAATGTATCGGCTTCCATTTCACCCTTTGAGATTGGCTTAGCTAAATAACGCAAATCTAATACACCTAATACATCATCTAAAGACTCACCAATCACAAAGAAGCGCGCATGGCGAGTTTTATCTACTTGTTTCATAAGTTCTGAAAAGGTTATGTTTTTTGGCAAAGTTACCATTTCAGATCTTGGAATCATTACTTCTTTAACCTGTGTATCTTTTAAAGCAAAAACTCCTTCAAGAATATTCTTCTCATCTGGTTTTAAACCTGTTACATTATCTGTTTCTATAAGAGTTTCTAATTCTCCTGCGGATAAACCCGAATTTAAAGAATCCCATTTGTTATTTAAATTGAAAAAGCCTAAACAGGCGCTAGCAAAGAATTCTATTATCCTAACTATAGGATTCATACCTTTTCTAACGGCATCGAATATTGTGGTTAACCTTAATGCAGCAGATTCTGGATTGTTAATTACTAGGGCTTTAGGAATTAGTCCAGAAACAAGTGTAACAACTAAAACAACAAATAAAAATAATAGAAGATCATAAAATCTATTTGACAAAACATTGCTTTTCCAATAATCATTAGCCAGGTTATTGCTGAGCCATCCAATTGCAATTAATGAAATTGTTACTCCAAATTGAGAAGCAATTAAGGAAGATCTAAAGCGTTTTTGAATTTTTAAAATTGAAAATGCTCCTTTCTTTTTTTCTTCTATTAACCTTAAAACTTTACTTGGCCTTATTAATAAAAAAGAGAGTTCACTCGCTGCGAAAAAAGCTGGAAAAAATAAAAGGAATAAAAGTAGAGTTATTTTCATTCAATGACAAATGAATAATGGGGGTGGCGAGGATCGAACTCGCCTTAGCCAAATTATGAGTTTGGTGCATTCACCAGATTGCTACACCCCCAAGGGAGTTT
Source organism: Prochlorococcus marinus str. MIT 9302 (assembly GCF_000759975.1). GTDB lineage: Bacteria > Cyanobacteriota > Cyanobacteriia > PCC-6307 > Cyanobiaceae > Prochlorococcus_A > Prochlorococcus_A marinus_M. The sequence goes on from NZ_JNAM01000014.1 coordinate 46,891, forward strand.
GTGTAATTTTAATTACATTGAATTTAAATATACAATATAAAAATAATATTTCAAAAAACACCTCATTAGGAAGTTTTTGTGAGATTTCTTTTTTTTCTTCTAATCTTTAAATATAAATTTAACTTTTACTAATGGGCAATTTTTCGGAAAAGTATGATTTAAATAAAGCAAAATTGTTAAAACAGTTAATTGAAAAATCTTATAAGAAAGGAAACTTCACTTTATCTTCAGGAAAAAAAAGCATTCATTACTTGAACTGTAAACCGGTGTCACTAAATGGCGAAGGCCTAAACTTAATAAGTGATTTATTTTTCGAGTTAAAGGACTCAAGGTCAAAAGCTGTAGCAGGATTGACATTAGGTGCAGATCCCCTTGTAAGTGGATTAATCGTCAAAGCAGCTTCTCAAGGTATAGACTTTAATGGTTTGATCATTCGCAAAGAAATTAAAAAATACGGTACCAAAGCTGGAATAGAGGGGCCTATATTAGAAGAAGGATCTTTGGTAACTGTCTTAGAGGATGTTGTTACAACTGCTGGTTCAGTAATAAAAGCTATAAAAAAGTTACGAGAAAATAATTATGTTGTTGAGGAAGTTTTGTCTATAGTTGATAGGCAAGAAGGGGGATGTGAAGCCCTTAACGATGAAAATGTTAAATTAAAGAGTCTTTTTGAAATCAAAGACTTTTTATAATTATCTCAAAATGCAAGATATAAAAAAAAAGTTTTGGCTTGAAAAATTTGATTGTTTTTCTATTACTGGAAAAGATGCCAGAAAATTTTTGAATGGAATAACAACTGGTAATATTCTAAATTCAGAAAATAAAGTTATCAAAACTTGTTGGTTAACGCCAAATGGAGTTCTGAGGTCATTAATTGAAATTATTTTTTTAGAAAGAAACTTAGAAGTCATTATCTTGGCGGGTAACACTCATGAAATAATTGATTATTTTAATCAAATTATTTTTCCAGCGGATGATGTACTTTTAAGTGAACCTTTCTTGATAAATAGAATTCAGGAAATTGATGAATCTAGATCATGGAGAACTTGCCAGCCTATTTTCTTTAAAACAGAAGATAAAGAATTTGAAATATATAAAAATAAACTAAATTTACTGAATTCCAATGATTTAAAACTTTGGAAGGTTAATCAGGCAATACCCTCTTTAGACATGGAAATAGACGGAAAAAATAATCCTCTTGAGCTGGGATTAAAAGATCTTATTGATTTTAATAAAGGTTGCTATTTAGGACAAGAAACAATGTCAAAAATAAAAAATGTTTCTTCTTTAAAACAGGAAATAAGAATTTGGAAATCATTTGAATCTAATTTGAATTTAGACGTTGAAGATAAAAATTTATACATAAATTCTGCCAAAGATATTTCTGTAGGCAAAATCACTAGTATTTTTAAATCAGATTCTCAAATAAAAGGCTTAGCAATGATAAAAAGAAAATATTTAGAAGAAGGAAGTTATTTTTATTCAGAAATTATAGGAAAAATTATTATAAATAAATCTGTAGGATCAATTTTTCTTTGATTGATTTTTGGTTAAATATTCTGCAATTTTTAGAGTAGCCAAACAATCATCTTTGTTATATTGGATAATTTTTTTTAAAAATATTTCGTTTTCTGTAATTTGATATTGAATCCACCAGTAAAGGGCTTTCGATCCACTTACATTTTTCTGCACCCATTCAAATCCAAGCCAATTAGAAACGGTTTTTAAGCCATAGTTTTTTAGCGGTAATATCCAAGACTTTCTTATTAAGGTATGTAAGTCTATAAATCTTGAGGTAAGTGAATCAATTTCTTCAAAACTAAAATTTAGGTTTTTAGCAATATTAATTATTGCTATTTTTTCAGTCTCTCCATAATGTAAGACTGGCCATTCCTTTTGTGAAAAAAGTATTTTAATAATTTGCCTGTAAGATTCCTCTTTATTGTTTTTGAGATTTAAAATAGGTTCATAAATAAGTTCTTCTTTCTTTTGAAGTAAATTATTTACTTTTAAAAATCCATATAAAAAATCATGCTTATCGTCTGGATTTGACTCAATATCAAAGACATAAAATCCTGAAGCTGTTTTTTCTAAAAGATCGTCAGAATAATTATTATTAGAAATGCAAAATGTTTCTCCATAAATATATGCTTGTGCTTGTTTTATAAATTTCGACGCTTTTTCATGCTTTTGTTCGTTAAATATTGATAATTTATCTCCAAGTTCTTTTTCGTTATATGACGCTAATTTTTGAGTATTAGATATCCCATTTGTTTTGAGTAATGAGGCCGTTTTAGATCCTATTCCATCTATATCTGTTAGATATCCATTTTCTTTTGCCTCTTTGTCACAGAAATTTTGCCATGAACAAATAGTACATTTTTTTCTATCGTGAGTTATTTCTGGAATAAATCCCTCCAAGGATTCATGCAAACTTAATAAAACATTTAAAACTTTATTTATTAATTTTTTATTAAAATAAACCTCTTCGACATTTACTTTATTACCATAACTTGAAATTACTAATCCTTTTTCAATTTTAGATTCTTGAAAAGTCCCTAATAGAATAGAACTAAAAGTTAAGTCGAATAAATGTTCTTTAGTGGTTTTGTGGCCTAATCTATAAACAGCAGGTAAATATTTATATGATCCCCATTTGCTTATACCTTTAGTCTTTAAAAGTAATTGAGGATGTATTTCAGCGTTAATATTTTGGAAGAAATTCCCTTTGATTTTTAATCCAATCACACCCTGAGAACCCCTTTCGCAGGCTTTTAATCCTGTATATATTTCACCATTACATAATTCAGAGAAAATTTGATACTGTTTAATTTTATATATGGCTTTATGCGGAGACCAAACTTCATAAGATTTATTACCCTTGAAATCTAGCCATGCTTTTCTTTTACATCTTATAAAACTTTTTAAATAAATAGTATTCAAATTTTTTTTAAAGGTGTTTTAAATTTTACTCATATAAATTAATATAGATAATTAATATAAATCAAGGAACTCTTAAATTTGCCAGGTGACACATTAGATAAAATAAAATTTGGAACTGATGGGTGGAGAGGAATAATTGGATTTGATTTTAATCTTTCCAATCTTTCAAGAGTTGTTGTGGCTGCATGCCAGGAATTGCATTATCAATACTATACAGCAGTTAATTCAAAGAAAATTTTAATTGGATATGATCGTAGATTTATGGCAAGTGAATTTGCAAAGCAAATAGTTCCTTTTGTAAAAGGTTGTGGTTTTGAGCCGATCTTATCTAATAGCTTTGTTACTACACCCTCTTGTAGTTTCTATGCTAAAGAAATGGGTTGTTTAGGAGCATTAGTAATTACAGCAAGTCATAATCCATATAATTGGCTAGGTCTTAAAATAAAGAGCTTTAATGGATGTTCTGTTGATGAATCTTTTACAAGTGAAATTGAAAAAAGATTAATGCTTGGTAATTCAATTGACAAAATAGAGGGTTCATATGAGCAGGCAGATATTAAGAAGTTTCATTTGGATAAAATTAAATCTCTTTTTGATATTGAATATATTGCGAAAGAACTGAAAAAAAAGAAAATACGAATTTTTGTGGATTCTATGCATGGTGCGGCTGCAAATTGCATGGCTGAGATTTTTGCTTTTAATGATTCAGAAGTAGTTTCAGAAATCAGAAAAGATTCTGATCCTTTTTTTGGCGGAAAACCTCCTGAACCTCTATTAAATTATTTAGATGATTTAAATCAAATACTTATTAAAAATTCAAACAATGAAGTTAAAACTTTAGGAATTATTTTTGATGGAGATGGTGATAGAATTGCGGTAATTGATGAAAAAGGGCGATATTGTAGTACGCAAGATTTAATCCCATACTTCATTAGCTATTTGGGAGAAATTAAAGATAATCCTTATCCAGTTTTAAAGACAGTTAGTGGTTCAGATGTTATTAAAAATATTTCAGAAAGTCAAAATAGAGATGTTTTTGAACTGCCAGTTGGCTTTAAATATATTGCAGAAAAAATGATTAAAGAGAAAATATTTATTGGAGGAGAGGAATCTGGAGGAGTTGGTTTTGGTGACTTTATGCCTGAAAGAGATGCTTTATATGCAGCAATGATTTTACTAAATGGAATTGCTAAAAAATCTCAATATTTATGTGAAACTTTAGATGAAATCCAAAAAGATTTTGGACCAAGTTTCTATAAAAGAATTGATATTAAGTTCCCAAATCAGACAGAAAAAACTTATGTTCAAGAATTTATAATAAATAATATTCCTGAGAAGATTAATAATCACAAGATAATTAATATCTCAAAGATTGATGGAATAAAGTTGAGAATCAATAAAAGTTTTTGGCTTCTTTTTAGGTTTTCAGGAACTGAACCTCTTTTAAGGTTGTATTGTGAGGCACCAAAAGAATCTTATCTAGGTGAGTTATTAGAGTGGGGCCAAAAATTTATAAATTTGGCGAGAAAATAATTATGAAAAATTTATATTTAGCAAGTAAGAATAATGGAAAAATTGAAGAATATAAGAAATTGCTTGCAATAGTTAATTGTCAATTATTACTTCAACCAGAAACATTAGAAGTTGAAGAGGATGGTTTGACATTTAGAGATAATGCAATTAAAAAAGCTAGTGAAGTTTCCAGAAAAACAAATAATTTCTCAATAGCAGATGATTCTGGAATTTGTATTGAAGCATTAGGCGGAAAACCAGGTATTTACTCATCAAGATATGCAGAAAATGATAAAAAAAGAATTGAGAGAGTTTTAAAAGAACTTGATGGAGTTCAAAATAGAAGAGCTTTCTTTATTGCTAATATTTGTGTTTGTTCCCCAAATGGTGAAGTGATTATTGAATCTGAGGCCAAATGTCATGGCAATATTATTTTAAACCCGAGAGGGAAAGGTGGTTTTGGGTATGACCCAATTTTTGAGGAGAGTTCTACCAGATTAACTTTCGCAGAAATGAATAATGATATTAAAGACTCTTGTAGTCATAGAGGTAAAGCATTAAAAAAAATGATTCCAGATTTAATTGAAATTTTTTCTTAAATTCAATTAACCCAAGATCCATGAAGGCCATGAGGAATTGAAATGGGTAATTCATAAATAGCTAATTCTTTTAAGTCTTTTGCGTCTAATATCACTAAATCGCTTCCTCTTCTTTCTCCGTTCCATAGAAGTATAAATAAAAATCCCTCATCTTCTTTTAAAGAGTTTTCTGATGGAACCATAATTGGTTCACTTACGAATCCACTTGGGCCTGCTGACCAAGAAATCTCTTCCTTAGAAGTTAAATTTATTTTTTTTATTGCTTGAAGTGGAGCGTTCCCCAGCTTTTGAGATGTGCTTGCCATCCAACTAAAAGTTGCTTTTAATCCTAAGTTTTTAGGATTAACAACAGCAAATTCACAACATTGTTCACTTAAAGTTTCAAGTTCACTAGTTTTTTTCTTTAGATCGATAATTGATCTTTTCAGTTTTCCTTCTGGATATTTATCAAAGTCAATATTCCTAAAATTCTCGTCTGGACCAACTGATGGGAAATCATCATAAAAAATACTATCTAATACGATTTTGGAATCTTTTTCAAATGCATTTACATGATGAAAAACGAATCCTTCTGGAGCATCTATTGTTAACGGTGGCTGACCTCTAAATAATCCACTTTCTCTGGGGATGATAAAAAACTTTGCCTTTTTATTTGGGTTTGACTTTAGACATTGTGCTGCTCCTCTTTGACCCATTACAAATGGAAGAGGATTGAAATCAATAGCATTCTGTAAAAATATTGCCCAATTAGTTGTAATTGCAAAATCATGAAGGAATGCAAAGCCATTAAAAGTATCTTTTCTGTCAAAAATGAGCTCTCCAGAATTTGTACCAGCATTATTAAATTCCATTAATCTAATGGTACTTTTTGGCCCGGTTTGTACTCCAAAAGTGACTAAAAGTTCTGAAGATGCATTTGAGTTTAGGTCTGTTTTGGGATGAGCACTGAATGCTTCGTTAGGCTTGAGTACCCCTTTTAATGTTGTTAAACCAATAGTGTCAAGACTATCAGGATCCATTGCATGTGGACCGGCTGCTTCCCATAATGCAAGAATATCATCTCCTAATTTAATGACATGAGTATTAGCGATATTCTTGAATTTTAGATCTAATGCATTATTTAAAATTCCTCCATTTTTTTGTGTGCCAAAAACACCTCTATAAATAAATTTATTTATTTTTTCTTCTTCCAAATAGCCTTTAGTTTTAACAAATCTATTTGTTAAGAATGGCTGACCATTTTCGAATTTTATGGATGTTATCATTCCATCACCATCAAATGGATGATGAACCCATTGTCCACCTCTCTCTAATATTCCTGGTCCATTTCTTAATAATGTTCCATTTAAATTTTTAATATTATTACCTTTGCTAATTCTTAGAGGCGCTTTAGTTAGCTCCTTTTCTACATTTTGATACGCACTTGACCAATCTTCTTTATTAAAAATTTTAAATTTATCAATTTTTTTATCTTGTAAATTAGTCACAACAAAATAATCACTTTATCTATTTTCGCCAAAAATCAACTGAATTGTGGCTGATTCGAAAAAATTCCTATTTTATTGATTTTCTAACATTCCTTTACTGCTTGGAATCGAATCAGATCTTCTTAGATCTGTTTCGGTAGCCATTCTCATGGCTCTTGAAAAAGCTTTAAAGCACGCTTCAACTATGTGATGTGAATTACTACCTCGTATTTGATTAATATGCAGAGTAATACCGCTGTTATTTACAAAGGCAATAAAAAATTCTCTTACTAGTTCAGTATCATAATTTCCTATTCTAGGGGCTTTTAATTGAAGATCATAAGATAGATGTGGTCTACCAGAGCAGTCTAAAGTGACTTGAACTAATGCTTCATCTAATGGGGCAAAGAAATGACCAAATCTGCTTATTCCTTTTCTCTCTCCCAAGGCTTTTGAAAATGCTTTGCCTAATGCGATTCCTACATCTTCATTTGTATGATGATCATCAATATGGGTATCTCCAATTGCTTTTATTTTTAAATCAAACAAACCATGACTGGATATTTGATGAAGCATATGATCTAAGAATGGTATCCCGGTATCAATCTCAGAAATTCCATTTCCATCTAAGTTTATAAATACAGAAATATCTGTTTCATTCGTTTTTCTTTTTATTTCAGATTGCCTTAGAGATGACATTTTTATGCAAAAAACTTAGTTTACATTCCATTAATGCAGTAACCCGCATCAACATAAATTGTTTGGCCTGAAATGCCGCTAGAGAGATCACTTAATAAAAAAGCAGCTGTATTACCTACTTCTGTTTGAGTGACTGTTCTGCGTAAAGGAGCCTTTTCTTCAACATTGTGAATCATATCTAAAATGCCACCTATAGCAGAACTCGCAAGTGTTCTTATAGGCCCAGCACTTATTGCGTTAACTCTGACTTGTTTTTCGGGACCAAGTTCTGCAGAAAGATATCTTACTGAAGCTTCTAAAGCTGCTTTAGCAACTCCCATCACGTTATAGTTAGGGATAGCCCTTTCTGATCCTAAATAAGTTAATGAGACAACTCCAGCACCATCACTAAAAAGTGGTTTTGCTGCTTTACATAAAGGTGCTAACGAATAAGCACTTATATTAAGAGCCCTATCAAAACCCTCTGAAGTGGTAGCACTATAATCTCCAATCAATTCATCGCGTCCTGCAAATGCTAGGCAGTGAACTAATCCATCAATTTGCCCCCAATTGTCTTTTATATTTTTAAAGATTTCTTGAATTTGAACTGGATTTTGAACATCAAGAGGCAAAAATAACGATGGGTTTAAAGGTTCAGTTAGTTCTCTAACTTTAGACTCGAATCTTCCCTTATCATCAGGCAAATATGTTATTCCAAGTTCTGCGCCAGCTTTTGAAAGTTGTTGAGCGATACCCCATGCTATCGAACGATTGTTGGCAATTCCTGTAACAAGAATTTTTTTGCCAGTTAGATTTAGAAGCATTTTGTTTATTATTTCTATTATTCTCCTATATAAAAGTACCTATCTTTACGGATTACTGCAAAATATACAATAATTTTCAAATATTAATGAATTTTTTAACTTTAACATGGTAAGAACAAATTCTATGGTTTTGGAATTAGGCTTTCAATTACCTAATTTCGAAATGTTAAATGCTAATTCTTCAAAAAATGAATATTTTAATTCTCATAATCTAGATAATCGGCATTTACTTTTAATGTTTATTTGTGCCCATTGCCCATTTGTTAAATATATTGAGAATCAAATTTTCACCTTAAGTAAAGAAATTGAAAATACAGTTCAAACAGTTGCAATTTCTAGCAATGATATTGTCACTCATCCTTCAGATTCTCCTAAAAATTTGAGATTACAAGCACAATCACAGGGATGGAGTTTCCCTTATCTATATGATGAAAATCAAAATTTTGCTAAGGAATTAAAAGCGGCTTGCACCCCAGATTTTTATCTTTTTTCAAATGAAGGAGATGGTGATTTTTTATTGTTTTATCATGGCCAATTAGACGATAGTAGACTAGGTAATAATATCCCTCTCTCTGGAAAAGATTTGCGCTCTGCTGTAAAAGATTTGAATCAAGATAATTATTATCCTTCAAATCAGATGCCTTCTTTAGGTTGCAATATAAAATGGACTCCTGGTAAAGAACCAAGTTGGTTTAAATGAATTAAAATTTTTTTTACCCATAGAAATATGGTTTAGGGTTAATATATTCACTATGCAGATACCTCCATTTACTTTAAATAGGCAGTACCAAGAAATTGGCTCAGAAATTGAGAGTGAGGTTTCTAAAGTTTTAAAAGGGGGCCAGTATATTGGAGGACAAGAAATTGCCAAATTTGAGGAGAGTTTTTCTAGTCTGATTGGTGTTGAAAATACTATTGGATGTAATAGTGGAACTGATGCTTTAGTATTAGCTTTGCGCGCATTAGATATTGGTGTGGGTGATGAAGTTATTACCTCATCTTTTAGCTTTTTTGCAACTGCAGAGGCTATTAGTGCAGTTGGTGCTAATCCTGTTTTGGTAGATATAGATCCAGAAACTTATCTTATTAATACTGAACTAATAGAACAAGAAATAAATTCTAATACCAAGGCAATTATGCCAGTTCATCTATTTGGGAATGCAGTGAATATGACCTTAATAAAATCTTTGGCCAAAAAATATGACTTAAAAGTAATCGAAGATTGTGCTCAGGCAACATGCACAATGTGGGAAAATTCCAAAGTTGGTAGTATAGGTGATATAGGTTGTTTTAGCTTTTTCCCTACTAAAAATTTAGGAGCTGCTGGAGATGGTGGAGCAGTAACAACTTCAGATCAGAAGATTGCCAAAAAAATTAGAGAACTGGCTGTTCATGGCAGCCCAATAAGATATCACCATACCCAAATTGGATATAACAGCAGACTTGATACCATTCAAGCTGCCATATTAAACATAAAAATTAAATATATTTCTAAGTGGATTAATAATCGCCAAAAAATTGCTAATGATTACCTTGATTTATTAGAAAAAAATCCATTTATTAGTTTTCCAAAAATTAGCTCTGATTCAATTTTCCATTCTTGGAATCAATTTGTCATCAAATTAAGAAACGATAAATATTTCTTAAATGAAGATTTTTCAAATTTATTTGATACTGATTGCAAAAAATACTATTCTTTAAGGAATTTGGTAAAACAACAACTTTTTGAAAAAGGTATTAATTCAATTATTTATTATCCAATTCCAATACACGCACAAATAGCTTACAAAAATAAAAATTTTTCTAGAACAAAACTCATAAATACAGAGAGAATTTGTACAGAAGTCCTTAGTCTGCCAATGTTTCCTGAAATTTCTTATGAAGAGCAAGTTTATGTAGCAGAAAATTTAAATAAAGTTTTAAAGAATTGTATAGAGGAAATTCAAATTTCAGCATAAAGTGATTTAAATAATCTTTGTTGTATGTTGTGATTGACAATAGGGCCTGAATAATTATTTTTTTCTAAATTAGATATCTCCCCATTTAATAATTCTGAATTTGACACTTTAGATAATTCAGGAATCCAATATTTTATATATTCGCAAATAGGATCAAATTTTTTTGCTTGGGTATATGGATTGAAAATTCTAAGTGGTTTTGGATCCATACCGCTACTGGCGCTCCACTGCCATCCCCCATTATTTGCAGCTAAGTCGCCATCAACCAACGTCTCCATAAATTTTTTCTCACCCATTTGCCAACTGCATATAAGATCTTTTACCAGAAATGAAGCGACTATCATCCTACATCTGTTATGCATCCAACCAGTACTATTTAGTTGACGCATTGCAGCATCAACTATAGGTACTCCGGTCTCTCCGTTGCTCCAATATTGAAACCATTCTTTATTGTTTTGCCATGGAAAGTGATCCCATTTTTTTCTATATGGACCTTTCTCCAGCTCTGGGAAATGGAATAAGCAATGTTGATAAAATTCACGCCAAACAAGTTCTTTTTGCCAAGTTTCAATTGATAGGTAATTTTCTTGATTTGCAAAATCTGAATTTAAATTTAATGTGGCGTTCCAAACTTTTCTAATGCTGATGGTGCCGAATCTGAGAGATGCACTTAGAAAAGATGTCCCATTATGGGAAGGAAAATCTCTCGCAGAATTATAAGAATATATGTTTTTTTCGTTAATGAAGTTTTCTAATAATGTTTCTGCAGCATTCTCTCCAGGTCTACATGGACAAATATTCGAACCAGGAAATTTGATATTTTTGATAAATTTCTCTAGAACCGAATTAGATGAATTTATTGTCTTATTTTCTTTGAGTTTATTATCTATATCTTTAAACTGGAAAACAACTTTATCTTGTTCATATGAACCTAATAAATTCATTTTTGATTTAAGGTTTTTATAAAAAGGTCCATAAACTGAATAAGGATTATTATTCCCTGAAAATATTTTTAAAGGTTCTATTAATAAGTGATCCCAAGTTTCAATAACTTGAATATTTTGTTCTTTTAAATTATTTTTTATTTGTAAATCGCGATTTATCTCATAAGGTTCAATTGATCTATTCCAAAAAACAAATTTAGCATCTATTTTCTTTGCTAATTGAGGAATTATTAATACCGGATCTCCTTCTTCCATCACTAATCTACTACCCATTTTTTTCCAATTATTTCCTAATTCTTGAAGCGAATTTCCTAGAAACCAAGCTCTTGAACTTGCATTGAAATCGTGTGAGTAATTTTTATCAAATATATAAGTTGAAGTAATAGCATTTGATAATGAAAATGCTTTGATTAAAGATTGATTATCAAATATTCTTAAATCCTTTCTATGCCAAAAAAGTATTCTAGGTTTATTCATAATTTATCTAAAAATTGTTTAGCTCTAAACCAAGCCGTCACGGTTTTTGCATCAAGAATTTCATCCCCACTAGAAATAAGATTATCTAGTTCGTCGGGATCTAAAATTAATACTTCTATATCTTCATCTAAATCTCCTTTAACCTCGGAATTGAGTTTGTTTAAATCACGAGCTAAAAATAAATAAATTTCTTCATCTGCATAACCAGGAGCAGGGACAAGAGTTCCTAGTTCATCCCATTTGTTGGCACTGAATCCAGTCTCTTCTTGTATTTCTCTTTGAATTGAATTAATAGGTGTTTCACCTATTTCTAATGTACCTGCTGGAAATTCTAATAAATACCTTGAAACAGCAAATCTATATTGCCGAAGAATGATAACTTTATTGTCTTTTGTAATAGGTACGGCTAATGCTGCCCCAGGATGCTTAATGTATCCATATTCACCTTCATGTCCATTTGGAAGCTCAATTCTATTTATTTCGAAACTAAATTTTTTTGACTTTAACTCAGATATTTTTTCTTTAAAAATGGATCTTTTTATAAGGTTTTTGTTGCCCATAATTTTTAAATAAAAATAGCCTAACAGTTATTTTTTGGTTTTGTAAATAATTTATATAGACCATTTTGGGGCATCAAACTTTGTGATTTTTTGGCTTCTACTTAAGATTTCAGATAGTGGTGTAATAACGAAATTGCGATTCATGAATCTAGGGTGAGGTAATGTTAATTCCTCGTCAACCGTATAAAAATCTTCCCACCAAAGAATATCTAAATCGAGACATCTTGATAGCCATTTCTTACCCTTTGGCGTCTCTTCGCGTCCGAAAAATCTCTCTAACTTTTTTAGCTCTTTTAAAAGTAATTTCGCTTTTTTATTTGATGGTTTAGGAAAAGAATTACTTTTTATCAGTAGTAGAGTATTTAAATAATTTGGCTGCTCATTTTCAACACCATGGGGTAATGTCTCATAAATTGAAGACCAAAAAAAGTTTGCATGAAATTTGCTTTTCTCTTCTTTTTTTTTGTTAGAACTATCTCCCCATTCATTTATTATTTCCTCTATTTTTGGTTTGCAAATTAATAGTGACTCAAGAGGGCTTCCGAATTTACTATCAATATTTGCTCCGAGGGATATACATAGTCCATTTTTGATATTAAGATTTGATAATTCCACTACAAAAAACAAAGTTATTGGATAAATTCTATATCAGGCATTTTTAAAGTGATTTTGAACCCCGAGTTAAAAGAAAAAGGAGAAATAAAAGATTTAATGAACTCAAAGGATTCTTTTAGAGCTTTCCCTTTGGCGGCAATTACGGGTCATAGCTTATTGAAATTATCTTTGCTTTTGGCAGCAGTTGATCCGAGTTTAGGAGGAGTGATTATTGCTGGCGGAAGAGGTACTGGTAAGTCAGTATTAGCAAGGGGTTTGCATACTTTAATACCTCCTGTAGAGGTATTAGATAATGAATCAATACTGGAAACACTATCTAAGAGAAATAGTAATACTTCATTAAGACCTATTGGCAGGAACCTAGATCCAGATAAACCAGAGGAATGGGATATTAGTACTAATAAATTGTTAGAGGAGGTAATTGGAAGTGATTATTTGAATCAAATTGATGAAATTCCAAAAAAAGTAAAAGAGGCACCATTTATTCAAGTTCCTATTGGTATAACTGAAGATAGACTTGTTGGATCAATTGATGTCGCTGCCTCATTAAGTACGGGAGAACAAGTTTTTCAGCCTGGAATTTTAGCAGAAGCTCATAGAGGTGTTTTGTATGTAGACGATATAAATTTATTGGATGATGGAATTGTAAATTTAATTCTTGAAGCTATAGGAAGAGAGCAAAATAATATTGAAAGAGATGGTTTAAGCCTCTCTCATCCTTGTAAGTCCCTTTTAATAGCAACTTATAATCCTGAAGAAGGAGCTTTAAGAGATCATGTTTTAGATCGTTTTGCAATTGTTCTTTCTGCAGATCAATCTATTGATAATGCTCAAAGAGTTGAGATTACAAAATCTGTTTTGTCACACGCCGAAAATAATATTAAATTTTCAGAAAAGTGGTCTGAAGAATCTGATAATTTATCCACACAATTAATTTTGGCGAGGCAATGGCTTAAGGATGTAAAAATAACAAAAGAGCAAATAACCTATTTAGTTAATGAAGCTCTCAGAGGCGGTGTCGAGGGGCATAGATCAGAATTGTTTGCAGTGAAAGTTGCTAAGGCAAATGCAGCTCTTCGAGGTGATGAGAATGTTAACTCTGAGGACTTAAAAGTCGCAGTAAGACTAGTTATTCTCCCAAGAGCAATGCAAATACCCCCTGAAGATGATGATATTCAACCGCCACCTCCAGAGGATCAGAGTCCCCCACCCCCACCTCAATCAAATGATGATGAATCCGAGCCTGAGGCAAATGAAAATGACGATAATCAAGAGCAAGAACAAGAAGAAGATAATTCTGATGGAGAAGAAGAATCTACTCCTGAAATACCTGAAGAATTTATACTAGATCCTGAGGCATGTATGGTCGATCCTGATTTATTACTTTTTTCATCAGCTAAAGCAAAAGCCGGAAATAGTGGAAGTAGATCAGTGATATTTAGTGATAGTAGAGGAAGATATGTGAAACCTATAATTCCAAGAGGAAAAGTAAAAAGAATTGCTGTAGATGCTACTCTTCGAGCTGCGGCTCCTTATCAAAAATCAAGAAGATTAAGGAATCCTAATAAATCAATAATTATTGAAGAAAATGATTTTAGGGCAAAGCTTCTACAGAAAAAAGCGGGTGCTTTAGTTATTTTTTTGGTTGATGCTAGCGGCTCTATGGCTCTAAATAGAATGCAAAGTGCCAAAGGTGCAGTAATAAGACTTTTAACAGAGGCATATGAGAACAGAGATGAAGTAGCTTTAATTCCCTTTAGAGGTAATCAGGCTGAAGTTCTTTTGCCTCCAACTAGATCTATAACTGCAGCAAAAAGAAGGCTAGAAACAATGCCTTGCGGAGGTGGATCGCCTTTGGCTCATGGGCTAACACAATCAGCGAAAGTAGCAAAAAATGCTCTTTCTACAGGAGATATTGGTCAAGTTATTGTTGTAGGGATTACAGATGGAAGAGGCAATGTACCCTTAGGATTATCTCTAGGACAAAATGATGTTGAAGGTAAAGATAAAGATAAAGATAAAGATAAAGATAATGCCAATTTAAAACAAGAAGTTCTTGATATTGCTGCAAAATATCCCATGCTTGGTATAAAACTCTTAATAATTGATACAGAGAGAAAATTTATTGCAAGTGGCTTTGGTAAAGAATTAGCAGAGGCAGCTCAAGGGAAATATGTTCAACTACCAAAAGCTACAGATAAAGCAATCGCAGCTATGGCTTTAAATGCCATAAATGAATTCTGAAACTACTTAAGGATAAATTTCGTTGAGGAATTTTGAAAGCCCAATAGTTAAATCTCTTATGGATTTAGTTAATTCTTTATCTTTTGTTAAGTTTTCAAAATCATCACTCATATCATCTATTTTTCTGGATATGGAATTCGCAGCTTTAATTGTCAATTTAATGTCATTAAGAGTTTCTTTATCATCGATAGTAGACAAGATGCTATTCAAATGATTAGCAGCACTTGTAATTTCTGTTATTAAAGGTTCAATCCTTAGTATTTCTTTTCTCGATAAAAAAATTAATTCATCAAGGTTTTCTTGTGTTCTATCAAATTGGTCAATTGATTTCACGATATTCTCAATTAAATTTTCTTGATTTGTTTCTTTTAAAATTTGATTTATTCTGTTCGTTATATTTGAGAGACTTGATAGTTGTTTCCCTGTGATAGTATCTCCTTGACAAATAATTAATTTTGTATCGCATTTTTCTGATGTAGGTTTTGCAATATTTTTAGGAATTGTTTTTTCACTCGACTCTAAAGCGATTTGCACATCTCCTCCTAAGAAAGAATTTGTAACTACACTTGCAAATGTAGGCCTAGGAAGAATAATTTCAGGATTATTTAAAACTATTTTTGCTTTAATTGATTCGTTCGTAAATAAGATATCTTCTATTGAGCCTACTAAAATTCCTCTATAAGTAACTGGAGATTTTTTTGATAAGCCGCTTGCGTTACTGAATTCTGCAAAGAGATACCAATTTTTTGAAGATAATCTTACTCCTCTTAGCCAAAAAGAAAAAAATGTGAATATTAAAATTCCTCCTAGTAAGGAAAATCCAACTATTGAATCTCGAAAGCTTCTACGCATAATTTCTAAATTTCTTTGGGTTGCATTGGACCATCAAGTTTCCCATTTCTGAATTGGAATACATAAGGATCATTACTTTTTTTGAATTCATCAATAGAACCTGACCATCTAAATTTGCCTCCGTAAAGCATTAAAACTTTATCTGAAGTCCTTTCTATAGTACTAAGAACATGGCTAACTACAATAGATGATCCGTTGACTTTATCATTTGTTTTATTAATTAAATCTTCAATTCTTGAGGAGGCAATTGGATCAAGACCTGCAGTCGGTTCATCAAAAAGTAATAAAGGTTTAGTCTTTGCATTAAGAGTTTGATCTGTAATTAGAGCTCTAGCAAAACTTACTCTTTTTTGCATTCCTCCACTTAATTCATTCGGAAGTTTATTATCAACATTAAATAATCCTACCTCAGCCAAACATTCACTAACGATTTCATGAATTAATTTTTTAGATAGATTTTTATTCCTTTTAAGGAGAAAACCAACATTTTCTTCAATAGTTAAAGATCCTAACAATGCTGGATTTTGAAACACCAGCCTTACATCAGGAGGATTATTTTGATCTAGTCTTAAATATGTTTGTTTTTCACCAAATATCTTTAATTCTCCATTGGTAGGTAAAATTAGGCCCGCTAATATTTTTAAAATAGTTGATTTACCTGAACCTGAGGGGCCAACAATAGCTAATTTCTCGCCATTATAGAGTTCAAAATTTAGTTGATTAAGTACATTAACTTCCCCCCAGCCTATTGAGAGGTTTTTTGTTTCAACTGCATACTTTGATTTTTTCAAGACCTGTATTAAAGAAAAAGTCATCTTCTATTACATTTTGCCTATTTTTAGAAATAAAAAAAGGATGTATGAATTTGATTTATAATGAATTTATGAAGTTTTTAAATTTGAGAAAAATAATTTAAGAGGTTTTTAATGAATAAGCGTAAAAAAAGAATAAGAAGATATTATAAAAATTTTAAAAAGTCTAATTTTAACTTTTTAAACAAAATTATAAGAATTTTAAGTTGGCTTTTGCCTGGACTAGTTATAAAAAGATGGTTGATTACATCTGCGATAGGATTTTTAACTACATTATTAGGCCTTGTAATTTGGACAAATTTAAGGCCACTATATTGGCTAATTGAAATATTTTTTGGTTTAATGACGGGTTTAACTAGTTTCTTGCCTGTTTCAATACTTGGGCCATTAATTGTTGTCATTGGACTTTTATTAATTGGAATCGGACAAAATAGAAGTATTAATTCTATTCAAAAAGCACTTGTTCCAGAAAAAAATACATTCTTAGTGGATGCATTAAGATTTAAGAGTAAATTAAATAGAGGTCCTAATATTGTTGCAATTGGTGGCGGCACAGGCTTATCGACTTTATTAAAAGGATTGAAAAATTACAGCACTAATATTACTGCAATTGTAACTGTCTCTGATGATGGTGGAAGTAGTGGAATTCTTAGAAAACAATTAGGCGTACAACCTCCAGGAGATATTAGAAATTGTTTAGCTGCCTTATCAAACGAAGAACCTACTTTAACTAGATTATTTCAATATAGATTTTCAGGAGGAAGTGATCTAGAGGGACATAGTTTTGGCAATCTATTCTTGTCAGCTTTAACAAGAATTACAGGTAGTCTAGAAAAAGCAGTTCAAGCCTCTAGTAAAGTCTTGGCGGTACAAGGTCAAGTTTTACCGGCAACAAATACTGATGTTATGTTATGGGCCGAATTAGAGGATGGTAAAAAAATTTTTGGGGAAAGCAAGATCGGCAAATCTAAAAAGTTAATTTCAAAGATTGGAATTCTACCAGAAAATCCTTCTGCACTCCCTAGTGCTCTCGAATCTATAAAAGATGCTGATTTGATTATTCTTGGCCCAGGCAGTCTATACACTTCTCTATTACCTAACTTATTGGTACCAGAAATTGTTGATGCTTTATTGCAAAGTGATTCTCCCAAAATTTACATAAGTAATTTGATGACTCAACCTGGCGAAACAGATGGACTTAATGTTTATCAACATATTAAATCAATAGAAAAACAATTATCAAATTTTGGGGTTAATACTCGAATTTTTAACGCAATCTTATCTCAGGCCGAATTTGAAAAGTCTCCGTTAGTAGACTTTTACGAAAGTAGAGGAGCAGAGCCTGTCCAATGTAATAAAGGGAAATTAATATCCGAGGGTTATTATGTTTTGAAGGCACCATTGTACTCAAAAAGAATAACTCCTACCCTTAGACATGATCCGAGAAGATTGGCAAGAGCAGTTATTTTTATGTATCGCAAATTAAAGAAATTAAACTAATAAGCATCTTGAAGTTCATAAAAGTCTGGTTGAATATAGTCTTTTCGCAATGGCCACCCTCTCCAATCTTCAGGCATTAAGAGTCTCTTGGGATTTGGATGGTCAATAAAATTTATTCCAAACATGTCATATGTTTCTCTTTCTTGCCAATCACTACCTTTAAAAATCTTGTACAAACTAGGGATTGATAAATTCGAATCTCTTTTTAAGAAGACTTTTAATCTAACTTCTTTAATCTTTCTAATTTTTTGCAAGTCATCAACAGTTATAAAATGATAGAAACTTACAAGATTTTTTCCTGGCCCCTCATCATAACCACCTTGACATTCGAGATAGTTAAAACCGTAATTTTTTAAAGCCGATACAGCTTCATATAATTTGCTAGGTTCCACTGAGATATTTTCTATTCCTAAGTGATCATTAGCTAATGATTGATTTGGAATGCCATCCTTATATAAATTTTGGCTCACAAATCCTCCTGATTCTATTGATTTGTCAGAGGATTTGGCTAAATCGTCTTTTTCCATTAATTTTCTTTAGTATTAATAATTTCAGATTTTTCGCTGATCTCAGATAATTGAGTTATTTTTTCTTTGTTGGAGGAAGAAATAACATTTGTTGAGGTTTTGTTTAGATATTCACCATTATTTTCAGAGAAAATAAGATTCATTTCGTGATCAAATGTTGTGTACCTGTGTGTTTGCTCAGTTTTTGTACGCTCTGAAATTGATTCATTACCAACTTTTTTTCTTAATTTTATTACCGCATCAAAAATTGCTTCTGGCCTTGGAGGACATCCAGGAAGGTATAAATCTACTGGTATCAGTTTATCAACACCTCTGACAGCAGTAGTGGAATCTGCGCTAAACATTCCTCCTGTGATTGTACAAGCTCCCATGGCAATAACATATTTTGGTTCAGGCATCTGCTCATAAAGTCTTACTAGAGCAGGAGCCATTTTCATTGTTACTGTACCTGCGACTATTAATAAATCAGCTTGCCTTGGCGAGCTTCTCGGCACTAATCCGAACCTATCAAAATCAAATCTAGATCCAATTAGGGCAGCAAACTCAATAAAACAACAAGCTGTGCCGTACAGTAGAGGCCAAAGACTACTTAATCTAGCCCAATTGTGAAGATCGTCTAGACTTGTAAGTATGATATTTTCGCTTAAATCTGTGGTAACTTGTGGTGCACCAAGTGGATTGCAAGTCCCTTCCCTGATTTCTCTTATTGCTTTTGGGGATAATTGTGGGTTCAATTTTTTAACTCCATTCTAAAGCACCTTTCCTCCATGCGTAAGCTAAAGCGATAACAAGTATTGCAATGAAAATCAATGCCTCAATAAACGCTAATAAGCCTAATCTATTAAAAGCAACAGCCCAAGGGTAAAGGAATACTGTTTCCACATCAAATATAACGAAAACTAAGGCGAACATGTAATAACGAATATTAAATTGAATCCATGCTCCTCCGATAGGCTCCATTCCAGATTCATATGTTAGTTTTCTTTCACCAGTTCTGCCTTTAGGTGCAACTATTAGGTTAGTAACTAGAGCTAATATTGGAACAGCAGCGGCAATTAAGAGAAAACCTAAAAAATATTCATAGCCAGTTAATAAAAACATCTTAAAAATTAATTTTGAATAAAATTCGCTTAATTAAGCAAAATCTTTTAAAGTTCTTAAAGAATAATAATAAACCGTGAGTGAAAACATTCAACCAGCCTCTGAGGAAAACAAAATAGTTGAAAACTTTGAGAAGGAAAAACTATCCGAAAAACCTTTAGGAGTAAATGTTGAAGAATCTTCTATTAACTTAGAACAAAATAGATTCGAATGTAGAAGTTGTGGATACATTTATGATCCGTCTGAAGGAAACAAAAAATTAAACATTCCCAAAAACACGCCCTTTTCAGAATTGGACGGTAATACATTCGTTTGCCCCGTTTGCAGAGCTGGAAAAAACTTTTATAAAGATATTGGTCCAAAATCTAAACCTAGTGGCTTTGAAGAAAACTTAACTTACGGATTTGGTTTCAATAGCTTACCTCCTGGCCAGAAAAATATATTAATCTTTGGAGGTTTAGCTTTTGCTGCTGCATGTTTCCTTTCTTTATACTCTTTGCATTAAAATAATTAAATGAAAAAAACTTTTACCAGCATTCCTAATCTTCTTTTATCTTTACTTCTTTCTTTTGTCTTGAGCAGTTGTTCATCTACAGGAGTAAAGATGAATGCAAGCAGCCCTTGGAAAACAATTCAGTTCGAAGACCAGGCAAATGTTCTAGATGTTGATTTTATAGATAATAATAATGGTTTTTTAGTTGGCTCTAACAGACTTATTATGGAATCAAATGATGGAGGCGAAACTTGGGAAAAAAGGAATTTAGATTTACCAAGTGAAGAGAACTTTCGTCTGTTAGATATTGATTTTAAAGGTGAAGAAGGATGGTTAATAGGCCAACCATCATTAATTATGCACACAGTTGATTCGGGAAAAAACTGGACTCGTTTATCACTAGGAAATAAATTACCAGGCCAACCTTTTCTTATAACAACAGTTGATGATGGTGTTGCAGAATTGGCTACGACTGCAGGAGCAATATATCAAACAACAGATAGCGGTGAATCATGGAATGCGAAAGTTTTAGATGCCTCAGTCTCTGGAGGGGTTAGAGATTTAAGGAGAACTTCTAATGGAGATTATGTCAGTGTAAGTAGTCTGGGAAATTTCTTTTCTACTTTGGAAAAGGATAGTGATACATGGATAGCTCATCAAAGAGCAAGTAGCAAAAGAGTTCAAAGTATTGGTTTTAATCCAGAAGGAAGTTTATGGATGCTTTCTAGAGGTGCAGAAATTAGATTTAATGATGATAATAAGGACCTAGAAAATTGGTCAAAGCCTATAATTCCTATTCTTAACGGATACAATTATCTAAACATGGGATGGGATCCAAATGGTGATATATGGGCAGGTGGTGGTAATGGCACTTTAATAGTAAGTAAAGATCAAGGTAAAACTTGGAATTCAGATCCTACTGCTTCTGAATTGCCTACAAACTACATCAAAATTGTTTTTCTTGATAAGGAGACTTTAGATAATCGAAAAGGATTCGTACTTGGTGAACGTGGTTATATCCTTAAATGGAATAGCTAAGTTTGAATATTTAGTTAAATAGTTAAAAAAAAACTTAATTTTCGATGAATTTAGCAACTGTCTGTAACCAAGCTGTTAATTTCTTCACGAACTTATGATTTTACACTGTAAGATCATAGGGTAAACATTTGTGATTATGGCCGCAGGTTCAACGGGTGAACGCCCATTCTTTGAAATAATCACCAGTATTAGGTACTGGATTATTCATGCAGTAACATTACCAGCTATTTTTATAGCAGGCTTCTTATTCGTATATACAGGTTTAGCCTACGATGCTTTCGGAACTCCTCGTCCGGATAGTTATTTCCAATCATCTGAATCTAAAGCGCCTGTCGTAACACAAAGATATGAAGCTAAGTCCCAACTAGATTTAAGAACAAAATAACAATGACTAATTCTCAAGCTCCAATGCAAGCTGCGGAAGTCCGCGTTTATCCAATTTTTACTGTTCGTTGGTTAGCAGTTCATGCTCTAGCAATTCCATCAGTATTCTTTTTGGGTGCTATTGCCGCTATGCAATTTGTAGCCCGATAAATTTAACTATCATGCAAGTAAACGAAAATCCTAACAAAGTTCCAGTTGAACTTAACCGTACAAGTCTTTATTTAGGCTTATTATCAGTTTTTGTATTGGGAATTTTATTTTCCAGTTACTTTTTCAATTAAATTAAAATTATGAGCAAATTAAAAGGACCTGATGGAAGAATTCCAGATAGACTTCCAGACGGTAGACCAGCAGTTGCATGGGAAAGAAGATGGACTGAAGGAACTCTTCCTTTGTGGCTTGTTGCTACAGCAGGTGGAATTGCAGTTATCTTTGTTTTAGGAATATTCTTTTATGGTTCATACCAAGGTGTAGGGGCTGGGGGTTAACAAAACTCTTATTTTATCCCTACGGTAACTTATACATAAGCCTAATAAGAATCGATAAATATCCTTAGCTTGTCAATTGTGGAGCTTGGGATATTTTCTTTTTGGGTTATCAAGCCATCTCTTAATGAAAAATGAGACTTACTTTTTGGTCTTTCTTTTTCTATTAATTTAGCTACTTCAAAGATTATTTTATTTGCCACTGCAGTATTCGTCCTAAGATTATCCAAAACCATCTCTACAGAAACTTCTTGATGAGTTTGATGCCAGCAATCATAATCAGTAACCATAGATAATGAGGAGTAAGCTATTTCAGCCTCTTTAGCTAATCTTGCTTCTGTGTGGTTAGTCATTCCTATTATTGAACATCCCCAGCTTCTATATAAATTAGATTCTGCTCTAGTTGAGAAAGCGGGCCCTTCCATTGCTAGATAAGTACCCCCCCTATGCAATTGTCTACCGCCAGGAATATTTTTTTCCCCTATTTCACTTAATATTCGGCATAAATTTGTGCAGAAGGGATCTCCCATATTTACATGTGCTACAGCTCCATCATTAAAGAATGTTGCTGGTCTATTTTTTGTCCTGTCTATAAATTGATCTGGCACCACTATATCAAGTGGCCTAATCTGTTCTTGCAATGAACCAACTGCCGATGGAGCGATAATCCATCTTACTCCTATTGATCTTAAGGCCCATATATTAGCTTTGTAATGAATTTCAGAAGGATTTAATCTATGTGTTCTGCCATGTCTAGGAATGAATGCTATCTCAAGATCTCCAAGTTTATATACTCTTATTGAATCAGAAGGTTTACCATAGGGAGTATTGATTTCTATTTCTCTTATGTACTCTATTTGATCCATTGAATAAAATCCACTCCCGCCAATTACTCCTAATCTTGATTTTTCAATTGGTAATAAATGTTCTTTATTCATTGTGATGTAAATGACTTTTAATCATCTAGTACTAATTGGAGGAGGACACACAAATGTTCTTTTAATGAAGAAATGGTTAATGTGCCCGAAATTAATGCCAGAAATTCCTATTTCAATTATATCTAGAGATTCTCATTTGGTTTATTCGGCGATGTTCCCATCAGTGATTTCAAAATCAATTTCTTTTGAAGAGAGTTTAATTGATATAAAATCTTTAGCAAAAAATGCAAAAGTAACTTTTATAGAAGAAGAAGTAAGGGATATTGATTTCAATTTAAAGGAAATTGTTTTAAGTAATAGACCCCCAGTTAATTATTCGAAGTTAGTTCTTAATTATGGAAGTCAAACAAAAATTCCAAGAGAATTTCAGACTCTAGTAAAAAATCGAAAGGCTTTTTCAATTAAACCTTTTTTAAGAGCTTATGACTTGATACAAAAGGAGGATATTTTAGATTCAGTAAAAGAACCGCCTTTTGTAATTGTTGGGAGTGGTCTCGCTGCAATTGAAGTCTCATATGCTTTAAGAAAAAGATGGAGAGATAGATCCTTAAAACTATTATGTGATTCAATGAAAATCAATAATAAAATTCTAAAAAGTTTACGGAACTCCAATATTGATTTAGTTGAAAAACTTAATTTTGATTATGGCAAGATTCTTTTGTGTACTGGAAATACATCTCCGTTATGGGGACAAAAAAAATTATTAGATTCGGATTCTTATGGCAGAATAATTACAAATCAGAATTTGCAGATAAAAAGTTTCTCTGGAATCTTTGCTGTTGGTGATTGCGCAGTTGTAGGTTCAGCAAAAAGACCAGCATCGGGAGTTTTTGCAGTAAAAGTTGTAAATAGATTAGTCCAAAATCTAAAAAAAGATATAGAAGGGAGATCATTAAAAAAGTGGTTTCCTCAAAAGATCGGATTGCAAATAGTAAATATATTTCCAAGCCATCATCCAAAGGCTTTTGCTATTTATCGCAATTTTGTTTTCGGCCCTTCTTTTATTTTTTGGATTTTAAAGCATAAAATTGATCTGAACTTTATTAAAAAGTTCAGATCAAAAAGGCTAATTATGAAAAGTAGTGAAAAAAATATTTCATTGAATGATTGCAGAGGATGTGCAGCTAAAATTCCTCAGTTTGTTTTGAATAAATCATTAATAAATTCTAATTTAAATTCTTTTGCCTCATCACCTGAAGATTCAGTTGAGATATATCAAAATGGTCAAGATATTATCTTACAAAGTGTAGATGGATTTCCTGCTTTGGTAAGTGATCCTTGGCTTAATGCAAAAATTACTACTTTGCATGCTTGCTCAGATTTGTGGGCATGCGGAGCAAAACTTTCATCCGCGCAGGCTTTAATTTCATTACCAAAAGTTGAAAGGGAATTTCAGAGTTACCTCTTTTCTCAATCACTTCAAGGTATTAAATCAACAGTTGAGGATCATGGAGGTGAATTACTTGGAGGCCATACTTTCGAGGCAAGAAGTTTAGTTAATAAACCTTATTCATTAGGAATAGATATTTCTTTAACCGTTCAAGGTATTTTAAAAAATGGAGCAAAGCCATGGTTTAAATCTGGAATGAATATTGGAGATATTCTCATGATGTCTAGACCTCTTGGCGTTGGGATTTACTTTGCCAGTCAAATGCAAAATATTAATATGCTAGATAGTTCTTCTGAAGTAATTAATAATTTAGTAAAGAGTCAGCAATATTTGATTGATGAAATTTATCTTTTTCAAAATCAATTTAAAGAATTATTAGTTAATGCTGCGACTGACATTACTGGATATGGATTTATTGGACATCTTAAAGAAATGGTTGAATCATCTAATTTATATAGGCAAAGCAATAATCTTGAGCCACTAAAAGTTTTATTAGATTTATTTGCATTTAAAGCTTATCCTGGAGTATTTGATTTAATAAGAAAAGATGTTAAAAGTACTTTCTTTGAATCTAATAAAGAAATTTTTGACAAAATTTATAAAGTAAATAAGCAAAAAAGAATAATTAATTTTTTAAACGAAAATTCATTAGATCAAGAGACTTTTAACGACAGAATATCATTACTATTAGATCCTCAAACATGCGGACCCTTGTTGATTAGTTGCAATCCTAAATATGAAGAGCATTTAAAAGAAAATTGGTACAAGGTTGGTGAAGTTGTAAAAATGTAATTAATTTCTATTTAATTTGTCAATTTCCAAATATCTTAATCTTTTAATTTCCTTTCCCATCTTCTTCCCTGAGTCCCATCCTTCTTTTTTTAATGTTTCTCCATCTTTTTTTGATTTTATGAATTTGTAAATAAATAACCACTTAAACAATTTACGCCAGTATGCTCCTCCATCACAAATTAATAATTTGACTGTATCATCATTAAGGTGTCTGTCCTCAATAAATTCTGTCCAACTTGATGGAGAAAAATGATTGAAATTTGTTTGGTTTGTATTTAATATCTTTTTGATATTTAAATAATCTTCTAATATTTTTTTCTCACTATTATTTACCAAAAATCTTTGACATGCTTTTTCTAAATCTTCTGAATCTTTTAATAAGTAAAGAATATGATTTCCCTTTAACTTCTGAATCCAATTAAGTCCTCTTAAAAACCTTTTATCGACTTTAATATTTTCATTTAAGATTGAGATAATTTCCCATTTATAAATTATCGAAATTACATTAGTCAAGTTATCGTGTTTGCATATTTCAGCTAGTTCCATCCTTATTCGTATGCCTAGTGCAGGAGGGTAAATCATTTTCTGATGTATTTCTGAACTTTTCCATGGCCATTGTCTAACTGTTTCTTGAGATTGTTTGAGGGAATTTTTTGAAATATTGAAATCTAACCTTGAAGCATATTTTGCACATCTAATTAATCTACTTGGATCATCTGAAATACTATTACTGTGAAGTAAGTTCAATCTTTTACTTTTAATATCAGAAATTCCTCCATAAAGATCATAGATTTTCCTTGTCGAGACCTCGAAGGCTATTGAATTTATAGTGAAATCTCTCCTCTTAAGATCCTCCTCAATAGTACTTTTATTTACTGTGGGATTTAAGCCTGGAGCAGAATAAATTTCTTTTCTTGCAGAAGCAATATCAATTTTATAGTCATTAATATTTATTTCTACAGTGTTGTATAAATTAAATTCCTTGATTAAACATAAATCTACATTTACAATATTTTTTTTTATAAATTTTGCAAGAGAAATAGAGGATCCTTCAATAACAAGATCAATATCTACAGGTTTAGAAAACGATTTTTTGTGGAATTTACTAATTAATAAATCTCTTAAATAACCGCCAACAAAAGCTACTTTAGTATTGTTATTAGATTCTATGTATTTAGCAATTAGGTTATACAGATTAAATGGAGTTTTGATTAATTCCCCTTGTATGTAATCAGAGATATCGTTCATGAGTTTTAACTTACATAACGAATTGGAGCTAATCTGGGATCTAGAATTTTACTTCCTTTATCACCAAATTTTACTGCTAAGGATATTTTTTCCCCACTCCCAAAAATATGTATGATTTCACCTTTCCCAAACTTTGAGTGAATTAGCTTATCTCCAACTATCCAGCTTTTCCCTTTGCTGGGACCGGAATATAATTTCCTTACTGCATTTATTGGTTTGTTAACAAATTCATTTGGATTGTTTCGATCAACTCTAGTTAAACGATCAAGATGCCAATCTCTTCTAATTGAAGCACCACCAGTTTGCGGTAATTCGCCATCCATTAAATCTTCAGGTATTTCTGAAAGAAATATTGAAGGAATTGTTGCTTCACGCATTCCACCCCATAATCTTCTTTCTCTGGCATGACTTAAGAAAACTCTTTCTTTAGCTCTAGTAATACCTACGTAGCATAATCTCCTTTCCTCTTCAAGCAGTGAGGGGGTATCTATTGATCTATGGCTAGGGAAGAGACCTTGTTCTAGTCCAGTGATAAAAACATTTTGAAATTCTAAACCTTTACTATTATGCAGAGTCATTAGAGTTACTGAGTTGGGATTATTTTTCTTCGTATCATTATCAGTTGTTAAGGCTGCTGTAGAAAGAAATCCCTCTACATCTCCACTTTCTGTTTCTTCTTCATATTGAGTAGCTGCATTAATTAGTTCTTGTAAGTTATTTCTTCTATCTTCAGATTCTTCAGTCCCACTAGAGAGCAAGTAACTTAAATAACCACTTTTTTCTAAGATTAGTTGTAATAGTTGAGCAGGTCCTGAATTTTCAAGATAACAAAGTAGATCATTCATAACTTCAGTAAATTTATTAATTCCTTTTGATGATCGGCCTATTGTTTCTTCAAGACTTTGCTTATCATTAAGAACCTCCCATAATGGGATATTTAACCTATTAGATAGTTCATTAAGTTTTTGAATAGTAGTCTTACCAATCCCTCTTCTAGGAACATTTATGATTCGTAAAAGACTAACGTTATCTGAAGAATTAACCAGAACTTTCAAATATGCTATTGCATCTTTAATTTCTCTTCTATCATAAAAACGCAATCCTCCAAAAATTGTATAAGGAATGCGCCACCTTACAAGAGACTCTTCTAATACTCTTGACTGAGCTCTGGTTCGATATAAAATTGCAAAATTTTTCCAAATTGGGTTTTGATTATGGTTTTTGAGTGATTTTATTTTATTGGTAATTGCTTCTGCCTCGGAAATTTCATCATCACAGCTGAGTAACGTTAAAAGTTCCCCTTTTTCTTTAGTAGCCTTTAAAACTTTGTCAATTCTTTCAGAGTTGTTTTCAATTAGTGAGTTTGCAGCATCAAGGATATTAGAAGATGACCTATAATTTTCTTCTAATTTAATTAAAGATGATTTTGTATCGTCGTTGATTGAAGTTTTAAAATCTTCTTGAAAACCAATTAAAATTCTGAAGTCAGCTGCTCTGAAACTATAAATACTTTGATCAGCATCCCCAACTACAAAAATTGACCGATCTTCCCAATTGAAGAATTTTTTTGGTTCAGTATTTCCAGCCGTAATTAATTTTATAAGTTCATATTGTGTTCTATTTGTATCTTGATATTCGTCAACTAAAATATGTTTAAATCTTTTGTGCCAGTAATCTCTGACTATATCATTTTGCCTTAATAAGAAAACAGGCAAAAGTAGAAGATCATCAAAGTCTAAAGAATTATTTTTTGAGAGTGAAATTCTATACCTCTTGTAGGCTTCTGCAACTGTTGTATTAAAATTATTATCTGCTTTTTCTAAAAGATCATTAGAAGTTAAGCATTGATTTTTAGCATTACTTATTAATCTTTTAATCTTTTTGGGATCATATCTTTTTGGGTCAAGATTCATATCTTGACTGATAATTTCTTTTACTAATGTTTGAGAATCTGTTTCATCGTAAATTGAAAATTGCCTTGTCCATTTTAGGCCTTCTGGATCAGTATATTTTTCAATATCGTATCTCAGAAGTCTTGAAAATAAGGAATGGAAAGTACCGATCCAAAGGTTCTGAAGCCTCTCTTGGTGAACGTTTATTCTTAATTGATTTTGATCAATTTCTTTGAGAGTTGTCCAAGGCTGCCCAAATTGATTAAAAGCTAATTCTTGGGCTAGAAGAACCTCTAATCTTGCTTTCATTTCTTTAGCAGCTTTGTTAGTAAAAGTGACTGCAAGAATGTTATGGGGATCTATAGAGTTGTTTTCAATAAGATTTGCAATTCTGTGGGTAAGAGCTTTTGTCTTTCCGCTGCCTGCACCTGCTACAACTAATAGTGGTCCATAAACATGTTTTACTGCTTGAAGTTGTTCATTGTTTAAAGACTTAAAAAGGAAATTGTTAGTTTGAGACACTTTTGGAAGGTTTTTTCAAAAATCAGAATTTACTTATGAGGTTCAGATTCCGTTTCTAGGCGTTCTAAAGCTATTTTTAAATTTATAAGTTCATTATTGTTATTAATTATTTCTTCAAATTTATTTTGAGGCATTCTTAATTTCATACTTCTGTCAAGAATTTCTTTTTCCAATCTTTTTTTATATGAGGAAATAAGTTTCTTTGATAATTTTAAATCTTGTTGATCCAAAAATTTATTAAAACGCAATTTTATATTAGCGGAAAAAAATTTTTTATTTGAATTATTTCAACTATCACTTTGGAATGAAGTTATTAATTAAGAAGCGTTTCGTTAATTTTGAAATTGTATTGTTTTTACTAGCTTTGTACTAATCTTAAACTCTAACTTTAAATTTTCACTTCAGGAATGTCAGTTTCAAAGAATAATCAACTATTGTCCGCTGATAAGAAATTAAATGATTTAAGCAATATAAAAGAATTTATTAATAGTGCAAACTCTAGATTAGATGCAATATCCTCAATAACCAATAATTCACATGCAATTGCAGCAGATGCTGTAACAGCAATGATTTGCGAAAATCAAGATTCAGTTAATTCAAAAATATCTTTAAATACAACTAACAAGATGTCCGTTTGTTTAAGAGATGGAGAAATAATCCTAAGGATTGTTGCTTATCTTTTAATTTCTAATGAGGATTCAGTTTTAGAAAAAAGTTGTTTGAAGGATCTTAAAAACACTTATCTTGCTCTTGGGGTACCTTTAAGAAATGCAAGAAGGGTTATTGAATTAATGCGAGATGCAACAATCTCTGATTTAAATTCAACAGTTAATAATATGAAAGGAAACAAAGGCTTTCTTCCTAAATTAATATCTGAAACAGAGTTTCAATTTGAAAGGATAATTAATCTTTTAAACTAGCTAAATTCCTTATCTCTGAAGTATGTGAAGTCTGTATTACTGAGTTATTTCCCAGATTTCTAATAGTAGAAAATCTGGATCTTATGTGAGTGGATAAAAAGGAAATTCTTTCTTCGGAAACTTTTGATTTGTAAATAGTTTTAATGTGTAAATTATTTTGTTCATCAAAAAAATAATTGGATGATGAAATAAAGGATTCTGTATAACCTTTATTTCGTAAAACAATTCCTGAATTCTCATTCTTTGGTGAAAATATCAAAATAGTTTCATCTCCCTCACTCATATTATCTTCTCCCCAATCACTAAAAGCTTGCCATTTTATAGAAATGGCTATGCTCTCTAGGTTTAAACTTAATTTGTAATTTTTAAAAATTTCAATAACTTTTTTATTGTTTGAGTTGATATTTTTAATGTATATTTTACTAGTTGAGTTTTCAAATTCCTGAAAAGCTAAAGTATGAGTACTTCGTATGGATTTCCACTCTCCTATACTTTTATCAATGAATTGATTAATTGTTGTTAGATTCTTCGTCAAGTTTATCTTCTACGGAATGATTTTCTGCTTTTTGAATCATTCTTACCATTGAATCCACCATTAATCTCTTTGCTGAAGTTACTTTTAATCCAGAAGGAGTGGTTGATATTTGTTCTCCAGGGCGATCATATGAAGTTGGTCTAAATGGAGTCATCTAAGAACTTTAAAAAATTAATCGATTTCTATTTTTGCATGAATTCTTATTCATATAGTTCTTGTTTGCGAAAATGTCATATCTCTCTTCTTTTAATAAAAAAAATTTAGCTGTTTTGTTATTTAGGCATTTTATTTTTTGCCAATCCTGAAATAGTAGCTAATGCAAACATTCCTAGAAGAGCTACTCCAAGAAATAATCCTGCTCCCTGACTAACACCAGCTCCTACAGCTACTAGGATAGAATCACTAATTAGAAGACTTATTAATAATGCTGGAGTGAATATTTTCCAGCGAGTCCCTCCGATACCAATTGCGTAGCTTAGAAAATCAAAAAGGCCAGTCATTAGTAGGCCAGTCATTAGAAAGAAATTTTCTTCTAGTTGGTTTTGATTAAAACTTTCGATCTTTTTCATTGCTTTCTGGCCTACTAAATTACGTACAGGAACCCGACCATAATTTCTTGCAATAAAGAAAGCAGCTTGGCAAAAAACGATATCAGAAATGATTATTGTCATGTAACCTTTTTGAAATCCTAATAACGAACCTGCTAGCAGAGAATAAGCTGAACTTGGAAGAGCTGGCAAAATAATACTCACTCCTCTTAGTATGAAAATTCCAAAAGGTGCCCAAATCCCCATACTTTCTATTTTGTTCCTGAGGGGTTCAATCCCATAATTTTGGATTAAATAAATCAATACAATAAATATTGTGATAAAAAAAACTACTGAGAGAAATTTCTGTATTTTATTCATTATTTTCTAATAAATTTATTGGAAGTAAATTCTTAATTTAATATTCGATTGTATCTATAATAGAAATACTAATCAATAAAAATTTTTATAAGTTTTTAATCTTATATTTACTCCCGATAAAAGATTTTTTATTTCAGAAGTATTCATGGTTCATTCTAAGAATAAAGTTAATTCAATATTTATAAATAGCATTGGTTTAGTCCTTTCGATAATAGTTTCCATATTTATTTCAATAAAACAATCTAATGCTATGCCTCATGAATGGGTTGGAGTACCTAAAAGTGAATATGGAGAACAGTTATGGGATAGGCAAAGTATAAAAAGGAACGAGGATGGCTCTGTGAGAGTATTGAGTAAATTTATTCCCAAAACAAAAAGTGAAATCACTAAGGATATTCTCTATACAATGGATATAAATTGTTTTGAAAAATCATTTAGAGACGTTGATGTCTCTATAGATGAAGTACATAGTAATTTCAATGATTTAGCTGATTGGCAAGATCCAAATGGAGATAAACTGATTTTGGGTGTTATTGGTCAAGTCTGCAGATTCGATAACTAAAAATTTTAAATTTTAAAAATAAAATGAAATTGAGTTTCTACATTTCTAGAAAATATAAAACCCCTTCTATGAAGGGGTTTTAAAGGTGCCAGGACCCAGATTTGAACTGGGGACACGGCGATTTTCAGTCGCCTGCTCTACCAACTGAGCTATCCCGGCTCTAACCTATATACTTTAAATTAAGATGTGTAGTTTGTGAAACCCTTTTCATTAAAAATTTTATATCTTTATCAAATATCAAAAATTATTACTTTGAATTAATCGCTAATAAGGCAGTACCAAAAGAAGTGGTTTTATTACATGAAACTATTGGTATATTTATAATTTTTTCTCTTATTTTTCTCCACTGAGGGTTTCTTGAACCTCCACCAATAGTAATAATTTTTTTTGGAAGTGAACCTGTTAGTTTGCCTAGTTCTTCCCATCCTTTCAATTCGATCTTAGCTAGCCCCTCAAATAATGCATGTAAATAAAGTGAGTCGCTTACTGGTCTGGGGCCAAGTATCGGCTCTAAATTAGAATTATTAACAGGAAATCTCTCTCCTTTACTATTAAGAGGTAAAAGATCCAAAGAAGTGTTTTTCGATGGATTAATTTGTCGACTGAGTTCCTTTATTTCTAAATCAGAAAAGAACTTAGACAAGATGCCGCATCCAGCATTTGATGCTCCTCCACATATCCAATTGTCGTTTACTCTATGGATTGTAATGCCCTTTTTTTTTATAGGGTTATCAATAGTTTTTTTAACCACTATTGTTGTTCCTAAAACTGTGAGGCCATCTTCTTTACCTAAACCTGCAGCTATTAAACCTGCATTAGAGTCAGTGGTGCCTGAGGTTAATATTAATTTCTTATTTAAGTTAAATCTCTCTGCTAAATCAGAATTTACTTGTCCAATAATTTTTCCACTTTTCACTATATGCGGTAGGCATTTTTGCCATGAAGTATTGAGATAGCTTTTTGGCCACGATTCTTTTTTTAGATCCCAACCAAGTTTTAGATTATTACCTTCTTCTCCATGAGTCCAATCTTTTAAAAACCAACCAGTGATCCAATCAGATTGATGTCGTAAAAGTATATTTGTCCCATATTTATCTATTAGTTTTAATGCTTTAGCAAGACTACTATATGGAGTTCGCAGATGATCTTCTCCAGAAGTTAAGGATTCAAGAAGGATCTTATGTTCAATACATGCTTGGTCATAAGGTATTGCTTCTCCTATTGGATCTCCTCGCAAATTGGATGCTATTAAAGTTCCTGAGGTGCCGGAGATAGCCAATTTATTAAGGTTAAGTTTTATCTCAATAGGTAAATTAACTAAGAGATTTTCACAAGAATTGATCCAAGAATTTGGATTTTTAAAGCTGTATGAATAAGGTACTGAATTTGAATATACTAATTTCTTATGAAGATTAATTATTGATATTCTTGCCCCACTCGTTCCAAAATCTAACCCTCCATAAAAATTATCAGGCATAGAAAAAATATTTATAAAAAGATTTTGGAAGCCTCTGCTAATTTGGCTGCTTTTTCTTCTACATTTTCCCAAGGCAGCTCAAGATCTCTTCTGCCAAAATGTCCATAGGAGGCAGTCTTTCTAAAAAATTTTCCTCCCATTTTTTTTGGTAGATTTCTTAAGTTAAATTCTTTTATTATTGCTGCGGGTCTTAAATCAAAGTGCTCTTTAATTAGCTCAGTCAAATTAGCTTGTGAAATAAGACCAGTATCAAAAGTTTCCACGAGAATGGAAATTGGTTTTGCTACTCCAATTGCATAACTTAATTGTACTTCCGCCTTTTTTGCCAGTTTTGCTTTAACTATGCTTTTAGCTACATAACGTGCTGCGTAAGCGGCTGATCTATCTACTTTTGTTGGATCTTTACCAGAAAATGCCCCTCCTCCGTGTCTGGCATATCCACCATAAGTATCTACAATAATCTTTCTACCAGTGAGCCCAGCATCTCCTTGAGGCCCGCCTACGACAAATTTTCCCGTGGGGTTTACTAGAAATCTTGTTTTGCTAATGTTTGGTTTGATTTCTAAATCTTCAGTAGCAGGAATTACAACATGCGTCCATAAATCTTCTTTTATTCTTTGACGAATTTCTTCTTCATTTGTTATTCCATCAATCTCAGGATTATGTTGAGTTGAAATTAAAATCGTATTAATTGAAACTGGCTCCCCTTTTTCGTAATCAATGCTTACTTGAGTTTTACCATCAGGGAGTAGATAATTCAGGACTTCTTCATGTCTCACTTTGGCAAGTTGAATAGCTAATCTATGAGCTAAGCTAATCGGTAAGGGCATTAATTCAGGCGTTTCATCGCATGCATAGCCGAACATTATGCCTTGGTCACCAGCTCCGGTATTATCTTCCAAATCATCGTTAACATCATCTGCGTCGTTTACTCCTTGTGAAATATCTGGTGATTGCTCGTCAAGTGCTACTAAAACAGCACAACTATTTGCGTCAAAACCACCTGCTCTATAGCCTTCATATCCAATTTCTTTAATTACATTTCTAACAAGTTTTATGTAATCGACTTTTGCTTTTGAAGTTATTTCTCCAGTAAGTAGACAAAGACCCGTGTTAACGACAGTTTCGCATGCAACTCTGCTTTCTGGATCTTCTGTTAATAAAGCATCTAAAACTGCGTCACTAATTTGATCACATATTTTGTCAGGATGACCTTCAGTTACTGATTCAGAAGTGAAAATGAAATCACTCATTACATATAATTTGTAAAAGATTAAATCCCATCATAAATTAGATTCTAGTTCCTAATCAATGATTGTTAATTAAAAAATACTTGTATTAAAATTAAAAAGCCTATTGGTTTTGAAATCCCTGTTTTATATAAAAATAAGAGTATTTAGACTGTTTCAGGAGCAGCTAT
Source organism: Prochlorococcus marinus str. MIT 9302 (assembly GCF_000759975.1). Lineage (GTDB taxonomy): Bacteria > Cyanobacteriota > Cyanobacteriia > PCC-6307 > Cyanobiaceae > Prochlorococcus_A > Prochlorococcus_A marinus_M. The sequence continues at coordinate 81,507 of NZ_JNAM01000014.1, forward strand.
AGGGTTTTCTTCAGTATCGTCAGTTTGCTCAAATAACATTTGTTTGTATTTCGCAGCCATCTCTTCAGCTTTACTAAACACTTTCTGAGGATCAGTTAGCATATCCCCTGGTTCAGGTTCCAATGCTTTTGTAGATAATGAAATTCTTCCTCTTTCCGAATCTAGGTCTATGATCATGACTTTCATTTGGTCACTAACATTTAAAACGTTATGAGGCGTCTCGATATGTTCATGACTGATTTCAGAAATATGCAATAGACCACTAACTCCTCCAATATCAATAAAAGCTCCATAAGGCTTAATACCTTTAACAGAACCTACCACAACTTCACCAACCTCAAGCCTATTCATTTTTTTCTCGACTAAGGCTCTTCTATGACTTAATACTAATCTATTTCTCTCTTCATCAACTTCGAGAAATTTTAATGGTAGGTACTCACCTTCTAAGTCATCTTTAATTTTTCGGGCACTTATATGTGACCCTGGGATAAAACCTCTCAATCCTTCAACTCTGACAAGAGCTCCACCTCTGTTCGTTGCGAAAACTTCAGAATAAATAGTTGCATCTTCTTTTTGCAGTTGTCTAACTCTTTCCCATGCCCTTTGATATTCAATTCTTCTAATCGAAAGTGCTAATTGACCATCTTCATTTTCTTCACTCATTATAAAAAATTCTCTGCTTTCTGAAGGTTGTAAAACATCATTTAGTCCTTCGACTCTATTTATCGAAACCTCCTGAACAGGCATAAACGCAGCTGTTTTTGCACCTATGTCTATCATCGCCCCTTTGGGCTCTAGAGCAAAAACGGTACCTTTTACAAGATCACCAGGCTTAAAGTTATAGTCATATTTACCTAAAAGTGATGCAAATTCCTCTTGAGTGAATCCTGCGTTATCAAAATCCGTATTTGTTCTGCTAGAGGAGGAGTCTGCTGAAGGTATATCGTTCTTTTCGAATGATAAATCTTCCTCATTTTGGGATACTGAATCATTATCTAATTCAGAAGAATTTTTAATTTCTTTATCTTCAGAAAGTTCTTTAATAGTTTGGGAAGAATTTTCGTTCATTTGTTGAATCGCAGACTACCTATGGTAGTTAGAAAGGGATGCTACTAGCCTGCAAACCAATAGCAAAAAAATATTTGTGTTTTATATTCTACACTTTAAGGCGCTGAATTTTATAAAATTGAAGCTAATTGATTTTTTGAACTGCCTTTTAGAGATTCGAGAGTAGAGATAAAATCTTTTACGCCATTAAATTTTCTGTAAACTGAGGCATATCTTATATAAGCGACTTCGTTTTCTTTCCTGAGGCTTTTAAGTATTAATTCTCCAATTTGTGAGGATTTAATATCCTTATTAGAATCTTGTATGATTTGCGATTCAATTCCATCTACAAAATTAATTATTGCCTCACTACTGAAGGTAGTCTTTTCGCAAGCTCGTGAGATACCAGTAAATAATTTTTGTTTATCAAAAAATTCTCTGCTTCCATCTTTTTTAATAACTGAAACTGGCATTGTTTCAACTCTTTCATAAGTGGTGAATCTAAAGCTGCAATTTAAGCACTCTCTTCTTCTTCGAACACTTTTTCCACTATCAGCAGATCTTGATTCCAAAACTCTGCTATCTGTATTTTGACAGGTTGGACACTGCATGTAGTGAAATAATTTGAACCTTAACTCTAATAGTAGAGTAATATGCTAATTATGAAAAGTAAAAAAAAAACCTCTTATTTTAAAGAGGTTTTTTTATGATCATTTTTTATCGAATTTAGGGGGGTCTCTAAAGGCGACAGCAAAGAATAAAGTAACAACTGCGAGAGTTAAAATTAGAACGTATGCAAAAGCTTCCATAAAATTAAGTAATAAAGTTTAGTTTAAACCCTGCCTGGGATTCTTCTTGTGGATTCGTCACCAAGCTTCTTGAATAAACCAAATTCAACTTGGTCCCCAATCTCAGCGTCAATTCCAGCGAAGGAATTTCTGTAAAGAGTTCTTGAAGCATGCCACCAGTGGCCAAACAAGAATAGCAATCCGAAACATAAATGTGCATATGTAAACCATGCTCTTGGGGAGCTTCTGAATACACCGTCAGATTTATAAGTTTCTCTGTCGAACTTGAATGCTTCTCCAAGCTGCGCTTTTCTAGCTAATCTTTTGACTACTGCAGGATCAGTAAATGTTTGACCATTTAAGTCTCCTCCATAGATAGTTGCTGTAATGCCAGTTTGCTCAAATGAATACTTCGCTTCGGCTCTTCTAAATGGAATATCGGCTCTTACATTACCTTCTTTATCTTCAAGTATAACTGGGAAGTTTTCAAAGAAATTAGGTATTCTTCTAACTTCTAAATCGTTACCTTCCTTATCTTGAAAAGCAATGTGACCTTGCCAACCAGTTGGTAAACCATCACCATTAACGAGAGCTCCAACTCTGAACAATCCTCCCTTAGCAGGACTATTACCAACATAATCGTAGAAGGCTAATTTCTCCGGTATTGATGCATATGCCTCTTCTTTAGTGGCACCATTATCCATTGCACTTTGAACCCTTCTATTAATTTCAGTTTTGAAATAGCCTGAGTCCCATTGATATCTTGTAGGTCCAAATAACTCAACTGGAGTTGTCGCTGAGCCGTACCACATTGTGCCTGCAACGACAAAAGATACAAAAAGTACAGCAGCTAGAGCACTAGCTAGAACTCCTTCAAGACTTCCAAGTTTTAATGCCCTATAAAGTCTTTCTCCAGGTCTATTGGTAATGTGAAAAATACCTCCAATGATACCCATTAGCCCAGCCGCAATATGATTTGCAACTATTCCTCCTGGATTGAAAGGATTAAATCCATCAACTCCCCAAGAAGGAGATACGGGCTCTACATGACCAGTTAAGCCATAAGGATCAGAAACCCAAATCCCCACATTTGCGCAATGAAATGCTCCAAAGCCAAAGCATGTAAGTCCAGCTAGAAGAAGATGAATTCCAAAGATTCTTGGCAGATCAAGAGCTGGCTCACCTGTTCTTGAATCTTCCCATAAATCTAAGTCCCAATATGTCCAGTGCCATATGGAGGCCAACATCAATAGTCCGCTAAATACAATGTGTGCAGCAGCAACACCTTCAAAACTCCAGAATCCAGGATCAACTCCTGTAGCACCTGTAATATCCCATCCATTCCAACTACTTGTGATACCTAGTCTAGCCATGAAAGGCATAACGTACATTCCCTGTCTCCACATAGGATTGAGAACAGCATCAGATGGATCAAAAATGGCTAATTCATAAAGAGCCATTGAACCGGCCCAGCCGGCTAATAATGCAGTATGCATAAGATGCACAGCAAGTAGTCGACCTGGGTCATTAATAACTACTGTGTGAACTCGATACCAAGGCAATCCCATCGGTTAATTTCTAGTAACTATGCTGAATAAACAGCTAAACATCATGATAGTAAGGGTTTTTTAGTCTTTCAGGGATTTTTGTAAATAAATTTATTTTCTTGCAAAAATTGGGCAAATCAATTTACATTACTGAGTTTTCAAGGAATTTTTGACTAAAAAATGTTAATATTTTGGTCACAATTCTCAAAGTAAAGCGCCAAAATAAGAAAAATAACTAAAAAAATGGCAACTATTAGATTCATCCGTGAGGATTTAGAAATTCAATGCAATTCTGGTGAAAATTTAAGGGAACTAGTAATGAAAGAGAACTTACAACTCTATGGATTAAAAGGTATTTTAGGAAACTGTGGAGGAGCAGGACAATGTAGTACATGTTTCATTTCTGTTGAAGGAGGAAGCAAAAATTCCTTGAGCCCACTAACTTCTGTTGAGGAAGAGAAACTTAAAAATAGACCAGAAAATTGGAGACTTGCATGCCAAACATTAATAAAATCCTCTGCAGTAATTTTAACAAAACCACAATCTCCTCCTTCAAACTTAGAAGAACTTAAAAAAAATAGTGAAATTAAAAAATTACCTCGCTAAATTGTTTAAGACTGTTAATCAGTTGATAATATTTATTGATTTTTCCACTTTAGTTCAAGTTAAATGTCTATAGTCTTAATACTTATTAGAACTGTAAATTTAAATGGAAACAACTAATTTTGGATTCGTAGCTAGTCTTTTATTCGTTGGGGTACCAACAATATTCCTTATAGGTTTATTTATTTCTACTCAAGATGGCGAAAAATCAAGCTTCTTCTCAGAATCCGGTAAAGGTAAGCTTGGCCCAAAACGTTAAACTTTCATAAATGCCTAGCATTTCTGTAAAAGAATTTTTATTTTGGAAAAAAACACAACTTTCTAAAGGGGGAGATCATCAATCTCTTGCTCTTTTACTTGATTCTATAGGCGGTATATCAAATAGTGATCTCAACCTATCTAGGATTAAGTCTAGTGATAATTTGTATTTAAAAAAAAACTTAGGTTATCTAGAATCCCTTTGGGATGATCATTTACTAAATTCTTCGCCTATACAATACCTTTGTGGGATAACTTTTTGGAGGGATTTAAAGTTAGAAGTTACAGATAAAATACTTATTCCTAGGCCAGAGACAGAACTTATAGTTGATATTGTATTTAAGATATTTGCAAAGAAATCACAAAAATTATTTTTTGCTGAATTAGGAACTGGATCAGGCGCTATCAGTATTGCTTTGGCATTAGCTTATCCATTGTGGGATGGTATAGCAACTGATATTGATCAAGACATTTTAGAAATAGCTAATAAAAATTATATGAATTGTTCTGATAAATCTAATTTGAAATTTTCTTGTGGACATTGGTGGAATCCTCTTGAAAGTTTTAAAGGAAAATTCGATCTAGCTATTTCAAACCCGCCATATATTCCTAAAGAGACTTATGAAAAATTACCCGAAGAAGTTAAAAATTTCGAACCAAAAATTGCTTTATTAGGAGGTGAAGATGGTTTAAAACACATAAGAGAAATAATTCAAAAAGCACCATTTTTTTTGAGAGAGAAGGGATGGCTAATTTTAGAGAATCATTTTGATCAAGGTGAAAAAGTAAAACAACTACTTATTAAAAATAAATTTAAATCAGTAGAAATTGTAAATGATCTTTCAGGTGTTGGTAGGTTTACCATTGGGAGATATAAATAGATTATTATTGGTAATAATCTAAATGAATTTAATAAACTGCGAATCAGCTTTGAAGACGCTTAAAAGTGGTTTACCTATAATTTTCCCCACAGATACATTACCTGCAATTGGATGCTTGCCAAAATTTTCACAAATTATTTATGAGTTTAAAAAAAGAGATAGAAATAAACCTTTAATTCTTATGGGATCAGAGCAAAAAACATTACTAGATTATGTTCACAAATCAGCTAAAGAAGATTACGAAAATATAGCTTCAAAATATTGGCCTGGAGCTCTGACAATGGTAGTACCTTCTTCAGAAAGGCAGACTGCAATCCTCACAAGCAACGATCTTACTCTTGGTTTAAGAATTCCAAATTTAGATATGGCTCAAGCTCTTTTGGAAATAACTGGCCCATTGTTAACTTCAAGTGCAAATATTTCAGGCCTCCCGGGATCAATTACAGCTGAAGGGGTTGCTTTAGACTTTCCTTCTATAGAAATTCTAGGCCCTATTCCATGGGCAAAAAGTAGTGGCAAAGCGAGTACTATAATATCTTGGAAGAAAAGTGGTGATTGGAGTTTGATTAGAGAAGGAGAAGTATTAGTTAGGGAATTGTATTAATGTTTCTATTATTATTTTTTGTTTTATTAATTCAACTTTTTACTTCTTGGATATTTGAACCCCTGGGTTCTTTTTTAGAGTATGTTCTTGAAATAAGATTATTTCCAATCATTGCTCTAATAGGTTTTATTTTATTATTTTCGGCAAAAACTATTGAACAGAATTAAATAAACCAAAATGCCGGCTAACAGATTTGAACTGATGACCTTCGCTTTACAAAAGCGCTGCTCTACCGCTGAGCTAAGCCGGCAATCTCTCCATCTTACAATTAGGGAGGGTCAATTATCAGATTTTTTTTAGCTTTTTTTAAATTTATTACTTTTTGATATCTTTATCAGTTTTTTCAGTTTTTTCAGTTTTTTTAAATTTTATTTCTCCTGAAATAGTTCTTTTGATTGGTAAATTAGCCACTAATGCCGTCATTCTATCCTCAGTCTCTAAACTTACTGCTACCTCTTCAAAATCAATCTCAACATATCTAGCAACAACATCGAGGATTTCTTTCCTCATTTTATCCAAAAGATCAGTTGTTAATGAACTCATATCAACTCTGTCATGAGCTAGTACAAGTTGTAATCTTTCTCTAGCTGTATTTGCACTAGACGTTTCTCTGCCTAGTAATTTATTTATAAGATCTCTTAGAGTCATCATTTTAAAAAACCTTTGTTTGCATTAATCTCATGAATTTATCTTTAAGGCTTTTACCTTCTTTTTTGGGGTCAATAATTGGTACATCTTTATCTGTAAGTCTTTGAGAAACATTCAAATAGCATTTTTTTGCTGGAGATCTGCCATCTGTGAGTGTTAATGGTTCGCCTCGATTTGTACTAATTATTACTTGTTCATCTTCTAAAACAATACCTAATAAAGGTAAAGAAAGTATACCTTGAACATCTTCGATAGATAGCATTTCTTGACTAGCCATCATGTTAGGACGTACTCGATTGATTACAAGCTGAATAGGCTCAATATCAGAAGTATTAAGAATTCCTATTACTCTATCGGCATCTCGTACTGCAGATAATTCTGGGTTGGTAACAACAATAGCTTCTTTACAAGCTGCAAGAGCGTTTTTAAAACCATCCTCTACTCCAGCTGGACAATCTACTAAAACAAAATCAAATTTTTCACTAAGCAGCTCACTAATTTTTTTCATATCTTCCGGCTTCATCCAATCCAACATCCTGGGATCTCCAGCAGGTAAAAGGGCAAGATTGGGCTCCTTTTTATGCCTTACTAATGCTTGGTCTAGACGACAATTTTTGTCTAAAACATCTTGAGCAGTATAAATAATACGATTTTCTAATCCTAGAAGAAGATCTAAATTTCTTAAGCCAAAATCAGCATCTAATACAGCAGTGGTCGCTCCGCTGTTGGCAAGTGCTATGCCTAGGTTTGCAGTTAAAGTTGTTTTACCAACTCCGCCTTTGCCTGAACAAATTAATATTGTGCGTGTATTTTCCGCCACGAAATTAAGGATTTTTTAAATAATAAGACCACTTTCAGAAAGTTAAATATTTTAAATATTAAGTAATTCTTAAGTTTATAAAGTTTGAATTAATTTATTTCAAATCATTGATTAATTTTTAGTTTCTATTATGTAAGGCTTGATATTTATGGTTTGTTTATCTACTACTGCAATTTCAGGATAATAGTTTTTGGGCTTATCCTTTGGTCCAATAGCTACTACATCAGCAATTCTTAACTGTAAAGGGTTTAAATAAAGTGATGCAATAGAAGCATTTTTATTTCCACCCTTTCCTGCGAAGGCAATCCCTAGTAGTTTGCCCCAAACATAAATATTCTTTTTGGCTGAAACTAAGGCTCCTGGATTGACATCTCCAATAATACATAGGTTTCCATTCGAAGATATTCTATCTCCTGACCTTACTGTCCCCTCTAGAAGGAGATCGTCTTTCTTTTTTGAATCTTGAAGAAGTAACTTAGCCTTGACCTCGTGCTCTTTCAAAAAAAATGAATCTATTTTTAAAGACTTTCCGGCTAATATTGTATCTCTATCATTTGAGTAAAGGCGCAAAGAATAAACATTGATTTTGTTAAAATTATTTTTTAATTTTGATAACTGATGGGAAGTTATTGTTTCATTTATTGCGAAAAATTTTACTTCAAGATGGCCTTTGATTAAAGAAAATTTTTTGAAATTTTCATGGATATTCTCCAGATTATCAAAAGATGTAATTTCTAGATTGTTACTTGTATTATTTATGATTATTTTCATTGAATAAAAATTAGGAATTATTTTTTATTAATAAAATTTGATTTCTAATTTCATTTTTGATCACATTTGGGTAAATAATAAGGGAACTTTCATTGGATTTCATTAAAGTTTTTATTAATGAAGAACTATTTTCTAATGAGCTTTGATAAGTACCATCCCATATCTTTAATGCATTGTTAGATTCAAAACCTTTAAATGATCTTTCCTTGATTCCACAAAATGTTTCTGAATCATAATTATTTGTTTCACATAATTTTCTAGCAAATGCAAGTATTTTTAGTCTATCTATTTTACTTAAAAAACTTATGTCTGATGCTTTTAATAAATCTCTATCAATAAACATTTTGCATAGGGTAGAAAGTGGCTCGAAAGATTCATCTTTCCATCTAATTAAATGGTAGTAAAAGGTTATATCGTCATTTTTTATGAAATCATCAAAATCAATATTTTTAGGTGAAAATATCCATTTATATAATGATCTATCTATCCAGATTTTCTTGTTAAAATTATATTTTATTGTGGATATTATTTTTTCAAGAATCCATGTTGAGATTTCGTTAATTCTGTGATTATAGATGGTTCTGTACATTAAGTTTCTTAGTACTAAGAAATGCTCAATAGCAATAACTCCTTTAGGTTTGATTGCAATATTCCCATCAGGTGAAAAAGTAAGACCTGAAATAATTCTTTCTAAATCTACCAAGCCATATTTTGTCCCTGTATTGTAACTATCTCGTAAAAGATAATCCATACGATCGCAATCTATTTCACTGCTAATCAATGTTTTTAAAGGTTTTGAAAATAGTTGGTTTGATTCAAATAAGTCTGCTATTGCTCTAGGTAATTCGTTGTCATATTTTTTGAGTATAGAGTTGATTGGAGAATAATTTTTAACTAATTTTTGAGACCATTGTTCGTGATTGTGATCGAATATTGCTTCACTGGAATGGCTCAAAGGTCCATGACCTAAATCATGTAATAGTGCCGCTCCATATAGAACAAATTTATTTCCACAAAATGAAGATTTACTTTCAATTAACCTCTGGTATATTTTTCTCGCGATACAAAAAACGCCAATTGAGTGAGTAAATCTACTTGATTCTGCACCATGAAAAATCAATGATGCCGCACCTAATTGTTTTATTCTTCTTAATCTTTGAAAAGCAATCGTATCAATTAATTCCATAATCATTAATTCTTCCGGCTTCCCTGAATCAAATACTATTTCTTTGTGAATTGGGTCATGAAAAATTCTTTTAAGACTCATAATTGTTTAAAGTTTTCTGTCTATAAATCTTTTGATGCTTAAGGCATATTTTCTTCATTGCTTAATTCAATATTTTGAATTGAAACTTCTTCTTTTTCTAGAAGTGAAGCCAGAAATAATTCTGCATTTCTCACCCATTTATCGTCAGCACTGCCGTATTCACTTGCATCCGGAAGATCAAGTAACTTATCAGGAATCATACCTTGACCTTGGATGTTATTACCTTTTGGAGTTAAATAACTAGCAACTGTAATTGCTATTCCACTGTCATCCCCCAAACTTTTTAGGGATTGAATTAAACCTTTCCCATAGGTTTGTTCTCCCATGAGAGTTGATCTGCCATTATCTTGTAAAGAACCTGCAAGTATTTCACTAGCACTAGCAGTCCCTTTATTTACCAAAGTTACCATTGGACCATCAAAAGATGTTTCTTTTTGAGAAATTATTGCATCCTTGATTCCATTTCTATTTTTTGTCTCTACTACTGGTCTTTCACTTAATAATGAATCTGCAACTGCGATTCCTGAGCTTACTAGTCCGCCTGAATTATTCCTTAGATCCAAGATCAATCCCTCTACCTCTTTCTCTTTTAACTCTTGAAGAGCCTCTTCAAATTTTCTGGGTACGCTCTCGCTAAATTGAGTTATCCTTAAATATCCTATTGTATGAGAATCATCTCTTAATCTTTTTGTTCTCACTGGTCTGAGGTCTACTGATCTCCTTTCTAAATCGACCTCCCTAATTTCCCCGGATTCCGTAGATATTTCAACTAAAACTTTAGATCCTGATTCACCTCTTAACTTAGAGGCAGTATTTGCAAGGCCTAATTCTTCTGATGAAGTCCCATCTACTTTCTCTATCAAATCCCCGCTAACTATTCCAGCTTCTTCGGCTGGTGATCCGCCAAGAGTAGAGATAACTTTAACTTTATCACTATCATCATCTTCACCTAATTGAAGCCCAACTCCATTAATCTCACTACCAAAATTACTTGATTTAAGGAGTTCATAATCTTTTGGGCGTAAAATTCTTGTATAAGGATCGTCTAGAGGTCTCAACATATCTTCAATTGCAGAATAAGCCTCTTCACTTGTTTCAATTTGTTTCTGTAATGTTTTTTGTCTAATTCTTTTCCATTGGATTTCATCAAACTTTTCTGGGTCATAAAAACCCTCATTTACCAAGGTCCATGCGTCAAGTACTAATTGCTTGCTATCACTGAGAGCATCTACTCTTTCGATGAATAAAAAATTGGTAGAAAAAATACTGACCATTAGTACAGTGATCAATATTTTGAATGTTAAAAGTTTGTTAAAAGATGAATTCATTGGGTTAAGTGTTAACACCAAGTATAAGAATTTTAAGTAAGCTCTTTATATCAAAGCTAATTTTTTTTTGGATGGCTAATTCTTCATCTGTTTATGACTGGTTTCAAGAAAGGCTTGAAATTCAAGACATAACTGACGACGTAACTTCCAAGTACGTACCCCCTCACGTAAATATTTTTTATTGTTTGGGAGGCATAACTTTAGTATGCTTCCTAATTCAATTTGCAACAGGTTTTGCAATGACTTTTTACTATAAGCCAACGGTTACACAGGCCTATAACTCAGTAAGTTATTTGATGACCGATGTAAGTTTTGGATGGTTAATAAGATCCGTACATAGATGGAGTGCATCTATGATGGTGTTGATGTTAATCCTTCATGTTTTTAGGGTTTATCTAACAGGTGGTTTCAAAAGGCCAAGAGAATTGACTTGGGTTACAGGAGTCGTAATGGCAGTTATAACAGTTGCTTTTGGTGTGACAGGATATTCATTACCTTGGGATCAAGTAGGTTATTGGGCAGTCAAGATTGTTTCTGGTGTGCCTGCAGCAATCCCGGTAATTGGCGATTTTATGGTTGAACTACTTAGGGGTGGAGAAAGTGTTGGACAATCCACTCTTACAAGATTTTACAGTCTCCATACTTTCGTATTGCCATGGTCATTAGCAGTTTTCATGTTGATGCATTTTCTTATGATTCGTAAACAAGGTATTTCAGGTCCCTTATAAACACTTACAATCAAATTAAAATTAGAGTTCCAAATGTCTACGTTAAAAAAACCAGATCTATCTGATCCAAAATTAAGAGCAAAATTAGCTAAAGGCATGGGCCATAATTATTATGGAGAACCAGCTTGGCCAAACGACTTATTATATATTTTCCCTGTAGTTATTTTAGGAACTATTGCTTGCGTAGTTGGACTGGCTGTTCTAGATCCTGCAATGTTAGGAGATAAAGCTAATCCATTCGCAACACCCCTAGAGATACTTCCTGAATGGTACCTTTATCCAGTTTTTCAAATACTCAGGGTAGTTCCTAATAAACTTTTGGGTATTGCACTTCAAACATTAATTCCACTTGGATTAATGATTTTACCTTTCATTGAAAACGTTAATAAATTCTCTAATCCCTTTAGAAGACCAATAGCAATGTCCGTTTTCTTGTTCGGAACTTTTCTAACAATATACCTCGGTATTGGTGCATGCTTACCTATAGATAAATCACTTACTTTAGGCTTATTTTAAGCTTAAATTTTAAACATATCTAGATCTTCATTTTCTTGTCTTAGAAAGTGATGCATTAACAAAAAACCAACAATTGTCCAGGTTTGGTAGGTTCTTGATTGTTGCCCAACCCAAGTACCAGTAGGCCCATCAAAATATTCAGCCCATTCTTGCTTAGGTAATTGATTAAGTTGACACCAATAAGATTCCTCTATTAAAGATTTCATTTCTTCCATAAGAATGACATCATCAGAAGTATAATTTTTTTGATGTAAAAGTACAGCTGTACCAAAAAACCAAAGTAAACTTGGCCAATGACCACCATTGTGATAACTCCAAGGCCAATTCTTTGGATCAGATCCAGTTTTATTTTGCCATTCTTCTACATCCATATGAGGATGACAAATTCTCATAGGCATTTGAGCCATCAAATGCTGTCTATTGTGTAAAACTAATCTAAATAACGCTCTTTGTTCTGCAGGGGGCAGCACGCCAAACATACATGCTAAAGAATTTCCTAAACTGTAAAATCGAAAGTCAGGTCTTCCTGTTCTAATATTTCCTATTAAATAACCACCTCTATTCTCTAACCAATCTTGCAGCCATGAGGGAACTACTTGAGGTTGAACGTTAAATTCATTGAAGTGCTGATCGTCTCCATATTGCTCTGTTGGCCTTCTTCTTAAAATTTGCATTGTTTGGCTGGTAACCCAATAATGTTTTAAAAGAAAACTTCCTAAATCTTTAACCCATTGATTAGTAAGAATAAGTCTTTGATCCAAAAGTCTACTTACATGATCTGCTCGACTTAATTCCATTAAATTTATACAACTTTTTAAACATCCATGAAGTAAAACTTCAACTTCTAGAGGTGCTCCCCATACATCCATAGGTCTATCAATCATAAATGCACAATCTGGAACAAAAAGTACGGGAGTACCCTCAAAAGTTGGATGAAGAACTAGATCTAGTAATAGTTGAATCCCTCTTTGAACGCTTTGACTTTTCCCGAAGGCATAATCACTGCTTTTGTTGACATAGTACCAACATAAAATGGGCCACCATAAACTTGCATCAGCTGAAGTAATCCTCCCTATTGATCTCTGACCATAGTCTCCAATGAGCTTTCCGTTTTCTTCGACGAAACTAGTAGGAAATACACCACGTGTTTGGTAATTAGTGCTTTGTAACTCAAGGCATACACTTAGAAATCTTTTGACAATTTCGTACCGTTTTTGGGTAATGAGGTAAATCATTACAGGAACGTTGTCTCTTAAAAATATTTCTCCATAATTTAATTTTTTATTTTTTGTTGGGTGTTCTAGTGCCGCAACACTTCCTACTAGTTCGCCTGATATTTCAACTAAAGTTTTTTCGAAGTGTTTTTTTGCATTTGTTACAATTTTCTCTTCATCGGAACTTGGTCTTACCCTTAAATTTTTTTGACTAAATCTTTCTGCCATTTCATTAATATTCCTTTATTTAAGCCTAGTTGTTTGAAGAGACTTTGAACAAATAAAAAATTAATAAAAAAATTTTGTATAAAAGGTTGCATAATTACTGTCGGATGGTTTAGTATTTTCTTCTGGGCAAAAATATTTTTTTTTGCATTATTCAAGCAATTAGCTTAAATCTTATTTTTGGTAATTGAATGAGTTTTTTGGAGATTTGATTTCGATCAGTATTTTCAGCCAGAAGAAGGGTTCTCCCTTCGAAGTGAGTTATCCACTAGTTGCTTAACTCTGAACCTAGAAAATTTAAAAACTTAGGAACTGATGCTTTTATTGCGTCAAAACTTTATCAAATTTAGATTTGGTAATTTTGAGATGTATTTGCAATAAAGGTGTGAGGTCCCGTCAAGAATATATAAATTGTTTTCAATTACTAACTTTTAGTTTTTTGAAAGCCAACGGATCTGAGATCTTGGAAAGTCACTTTGAAATATTTTTAATGTGCACTCAAAGTAATCCTTAATTATTTAAGGAGGCTGAACCTAAATAACATAAGTCAATCTTATTTTTATTTGGAGAATGCAATTCATATTGAGTAGATTTATCTACAAAAGGATTTGAACACAACGGAGAGTTTGATCCTGGCTCAGGATGAACGCTGGCGGCGTGCTTAACACATGCAAGTCGAACGAACCTTCGGGTTAGTGGCGGACGGGTGAGTAACGCGTGAGAATCTGCCCTCAGGAGGGGGATAACGGTTGGAAACGACCGCTAATACCCCATATGCCTATTGGTGAAATGAATTTCGCCTGAGGATGAGCTCGCGTCTGATTAGCTAGTTGGTGAGGTAATGGCTCACCAAGGCTTCGATCAGTAGCTGGTCTGAGAGGATGATCAGCCACACTGGGACTGAGACACGGCCCAGACTCCTACGGGAGGCAGCAGTGGGGAATTTTCCGCAATGGGCGAAAGCCTGACGGAGCAACGCCGCGTGAGGGACGAAGGCCTCTGGGCTGTAAACCTCTTTTCTCAAGGAAGAAGATATGACGGTACTTGAGGAATAAGCCACGGCTAATTCCGTGCCAGCAGCCGCGGTAATACGGGAGTGGCAAGCGTTATCCGGAATTATTGGGCGTAAAGCGTCCGCAGGCGGCTTTTCAAGTCTGCTGTTAAAACGTGGAGCTTAACTCCATCATGGCAGTGGAAACTGAAAGGCTTGAGTATGGTAGGGGCAGAGGGAATTCCCGGTGTAGCGGTGAAATGCGTAGATATCGGGAAGAACACCAGTGGCGAAGGCGCTCTGCTGGGCCATTACTGACGCTCATGGACGAAAGCCAGGGGAGCGAAAGGGATTAGATACCCCTGTAGTCCTGGCCGTAAACGATGAACACTAGGTGTCGGGGGAATCGACCCCTTCGGTGTCGTAGCTAACGCGTTAAGTGTTCCGCCTGGGGAGTACGCACGCAAGTGTGAAACTCAAAGGAATTGACGGGGGCCCGCACAAGCGGTGGAGTATGTGGTTTAATTCGATGCAACGCGAAGAACCTTACCAGGGTTTGACATCCTGCGAACCTCTTAGAAATTTGAGGGTGCCTTCGGGAATGCAGTGACAGGTGGTGCATGGCTGTCGTCAGCTCGTGTCGTGAGATGTTGGGTTAAGTCCCGCAACGAGCGCAACCCACGTTTTTAGTTGCCAGCATTAAGTTGGGCACTCTAGAAAGACCGCCGGTGATAAACCGGAGGAAGGTGTGGATGACGTCAAGTCATCATGCCCCTTACACCCTGGGCTACACACGTACTACAATGCTACGGACAAAGGGCAGCAAACTCGCGAGAGCTAGCAAATCCCATAAACCGTGGCTCAGTTCAGATCGTAGGCTGCAACTCGCCTACGTGAAGTAGGAATCGCTAGTAATCGCAGGTCAGCATACTGCGGTGAATACGTTCCCGGGCCTTGTACACACCGCCCGTCACACCATGGAAGTTGGCCATGCCCGAAGTCGTTACTCCAACCCTTGTGGAGGAGGACGCCGAAGGTGGGGCTAATGACTGGGGTGAAGTCGTAACAAGGTAGCCGTACCGGAAGGTGCGGCTGGATCACCTCCTAACAGGGAGACAACAAAATGTTAAATATTAATTTTGTCACCTTAGGTCGATCGGTATCTCACATTCTTAAATTAATTTAAGGATTTTATTTCCTAAGTTTTTTCTAGGTCACACCCATTACTTTTTCCTGGGCCATTAGCTCAGGTGGTTAGAGCGCACCCCTGATAAGGGTGAGGTCCCTGGTTCAAGTCCAGGATGGCCCATATCTCTATGTTGGGGGTATAGCTCAGTTGGTAGAGCGCCTGCTTTGCAAGCAGGATGTCAGCGGTTCGAGTCCGCTTACCTCCACTGATCACCACCTCTTCCATAATTTTATAGAAGGGAATTGTTTTGAGTTGTGATCAAATTCTGAACGAATCTAGCTTCCTAATCAAACTTATTAAGATGCTGGACTCATTGAATTAATTTCATTGTTTTCAGAGAACCTTGACAACTGCATAGATTATTTTTAAAGACAATAAGCATCTTAATGATGCAGATTTATTATTTGTGCGAATGCATTAATAACAATTCTATTAAGCTGATGCTTCAATTTTTGAAGTTATTGGTCAAGCTACAAAGGGCTCACGGAGGATACCTAGGCACACAGAGGCGATGAAGGACGTGGTTACCTGCGATAAGTCTCGGGGAGTTGGAAGCACACTTTGATCCGGGAATTTCCGAATGGGGCAACCCCATGTACGGCCAACTGAATATATAGGTTGGTGCGAGCTAACCCAGCGAACTGAAACATCTTAGTAGCTGGAGGAAGAGAAAGTAAATAACGACTCCCTCAGTAGCGGCGAGCGAACGGGGAATAGCCCAAACCGATAGTCTTGACTGTCGGGGTTGTGGGACAGCAATATGGATCAACAAGTCTAGAAGAAACGTTTGAATGGCGTGCCACAGAGGGTGAAAGCCCCGTAATCGAAAGATAAGTTGACCTAGCTGTATCCCGAGTAGCACGGAGCACGTGGAATTCCGTGTGAATCTGCGAGGACCACCTCGTAAGGCTAAGTACTACTGTGTGACCGATAGTGAAACAGTACCGCGAGGGAAAGGTGAAAAGAACCCCGGGAGGGGAGTGAAATAGAACATGAAACCGTGAGCTTACAAGCAATGGGAGCCCGACTAATCGGGTGACCGTGTGCCTGTTGAAGAATGAGCCGGCGACTTATAGGCACTGGCGGGTTATACCGGAAATGGTGGAGCCACAG
>NZ_JNAM01000015.1 GCF_000759975.1 Prochlorococcus marinus str. MIT 9302
GCGAACTCATGACAACTATTCAGCAGCAGCGTTCTTCGCTGTTAAAAGGCTGGCCACAGTTTTGTGAGTGGGTAACATCAACTAACAACAGAATTTATGTTGGTTGGTTCGGCGTCTTAATGATCCCATGCCTACTTGCAGCAGCGGCTTGCTTCATCGTTGCATTCATCGCAGCACCTCCAGTAGATATCGACGGAATTAGAGAGCCAGTTGCTGGTTCATTCCTATATGGAAACAACATCATCTCAGGTGCAGTTGTTCCTTCATCTAACGCTATTGGTCTACACTTCTACCCAATTTGGGAAGCAGCTACTGTAGATGAGTGGTTATACAACGGTGGTCCTTACCAGCTTGTTATTTTCCACTTCCTAATTGGTATCTCAGCATACATGGGAAGACAGTGGGAGCTTTCATACCGTTTAGGTATGCGTCCTTGGATCTGTGTTGCATACTCTGCACCAGTTTCAGCAGCTTTCGCAGTATTTCTTGTATACCCATTCGGTCAAGGTTCATTCTCTGACGGAATGCCTCTAGGTATCTCTGGAACATTCAACTTCATGTTTGTTTTCCAGGCAGAGCACAACATTCTTATGCACCCATTCCATATGGCTGGTGTTGCTGGTATGTTCGGAGGATCTTTATTCTCAGCTATGCATGGTTCACTTGTTACTTCGTCTCTAATCAGAGAAACAACTGAGACAGAGTCTCAGAACTATGGTTACAAGTTCGGACAAGAAGAAGAAACATATAACATCGTTGCAGCTCATGGCTACTTCGGTCGTTTGATCTTCCAATATGCAAGTTTCAATAACAGCAGAAGTCTTCACTTCTTCCTAGCTGTATTCCCAGTTGTTTGTGTATGGTTAACTTCAATGGGTATCTGCACAATGGCATTCAACCTTAACGGTTTCAACTTCAACCAGTCAGTTGTTGATGCAAACGGTAAGATTGTTCCTACATGGGGTGACGTTCTTAACAGAGCAAACCTAGGTATGGAAGTAATGCACGAGCGTAACGCTCACAACTTCCCACTTGATCTAGCAGCAGCTGAGTCTACAACAGTAGCTCTTTCAGCTCCAGCTATCGGTTAAGCTAAAGTTCTTAATTTTACAAGCCCCCTTTTTGGGGGTTTTTTTTTGTTTAATTTTCAATTGG
>NZ_JNAM01000016.1 GCF_000759975.1 Prochlorococcus marinus str. MIT 9302
CGCCTAGCTTCATCAAACTATTTATTGAGAAACTTGTATCTGATTCTGTACCCCCTGAAATATTTACAGAAGTCTGGGCTAAAAATGGGATTTTTTGTATCTCACCATTTGCTTTTGCATTTGCAAAATTAAATCCTGCATCAACTAATAATCTATTAAGATCATTCTCCATGATGCTCTTATATTCACTACCTTCTGCTCCCTCATTCATTAATGGAACAAATTTGGTCGAATAATTTGCTCCTTTGATTATGTATTCATCTAATTTGTCTTTTGGTTGATAAGTATTCTGAACGTTCTCAACCTGATCAAATTTGATATCTTCAAATTTGTATTCATCAGCAGAAACTGAAAGAGCTGAACCAAAAGCTATTGGTATTAGGCTTAAGGCTTTAATAAATCTCACTAAAAAAAAAAATTTATTATTATTATTATGTTTTTATTCAAAAAAGTCTATTTATTAGTTGATAAATATACATTTCAAAGGAAAACTTAGCCATTTATGAGGATATAAACAACTTTTTTGAAAGATAAAAGTATAAAAAAAGACTTATAAAAATCTTTAATAAAGCGGGTGCTTTAATGGCACGCGCACTAATAAAGTTTTGTCGCTTTTGCTCGCTTTTTAGTTTGTAATAAAAGTAAGGAAGTCTTTTATTGCAATCAGTCTTGCTTGTAAAAAGGTATACTCCCAAAGCTCCCGCGCTACGAAGCCGCGCCACGTCCCGCTCATAAGATCTTAGTTAATAACCGTCATCTATAAATGACTAAATTGCTAAATTTTTTATAAAAAATCACTTTTGAGGCTAGAAAATGAATCTTGTCACTTTTTTGTCACTAGAAAAATATGTGTTTTGTCGCTTGAAAAAAATATATAACTCCAGAAACTATCCCAAACAAGGATTTCCCCATTCTTTTAGTAATGACATTATGTGTAGTATTAATTGAATCTTTCTATTGATTTTTTATATTTATCTAGTATGGGTATTATTTAAGAAAAAGAATTTATCAAAATTTAAGTGATATATGAAATGAGGTTTCTATTTTATTTTTTCATAATTGCTCAATTTTTAAATTTTCTGGGAGTATTTGCAGAAAAAGTTAAAGAAAATCCTTCTGAATTTAATCCAATTAAGTGGGAAAAGGTACGCAAAAATGAGGAAAAAACTTTAAAAAAGATTATTTGGAAATCATATAAGGACGATAAAAGTTATTTTGAAAAAACAAATTTAAAAAATAAATCAAAGAAGAAACTTAACAAAGCTCAAGAGGAGTCTTCACCTTGGCGCAATCGCACCTTAAGGTTTTCCTTTGAGGAAATTGATATGCCAGATCCTGGAGAAAACATGGGTTTATATGGTATAGGTGCTTACGAACGATTTAACCCTTGGCTTTATGGTGGTATCACAGCTTACGGCGCTGCAACTGGAGTCCGTGGGGGGTTTTTTACTGGAGGCTATACCTTAGGCATTGAAAGCAACTTGACAGATAACTTAATTTTCGATGCCGGAGGCTATGCTGGTGCCGGCGGCGGCG
This sequence comes from Prochlorococcus marinus str. MIT 9302, assembly GCF_000759975.1. Classification (GTDB taxonomy): domain Bacteria; phylum Cyanobacteriota; class Cyanobacteriia; order PCC-6307; family Cyanobiaceae; genus Prochlorococcus_A; species Prochlorococcus_A marinus_M. Next base: position 1,537 of record NZ_JNAM01000016.1, read on the forward strand.
GGGCTGCGCCTGATGGCGGAGGGTTACACTTACGCCCCCACATAGGTCTCAAGTACGACTTTGGCTGGGGCTTAATGGGCATTAATTATAACTATGTAGACTTCCCTAACGGAGATATTTCCAGCGATGCAATTTCGCTTTCATTGGATTTTCCTTTTAGTTCACTGATAAATAATTCAGGAGATAATGAGATGACTGCTTCCGATTACTTCGGAGCTGACTGGAGTAATTTAAGCCGTCATCGATCGCACCTAGCTACCCGAGTTCGCTCCTACTATCCAGTAAGCGGCAGCGAAACCGCATCCGGCATCTCGCTTGATAATTCATTCGGTCTGGTCGGTGTAGAGTACTCTTACTTCCTTGATGAAAACTGGTTTGCCACCTTTGAAACTGCCGGTGCACTATCAGGAGGCGTAGGCGGATACGCCGAACTTTTAGCTGGGTTAGGTTATCGTCTCCCCCTAACCAAAAATGATCGTCTGGCTCTACTCCCTGCTTTAACCTTTGGAGGCACCGGTGGCGGTGACGTCGGAACTGGCGGAGGATTTGTTGCCCGAGCAAATCTAGGACTGGAATACCGACTTTTTACTGATCTTAGCCTGATCATGGATGGGGGCTATCTCACAGCTCCAGATGGCGATTTTGACACCCAATATGTCGGCTTCAATTTGGCATACGTTATGGAAACCTTCGCTCAGGATAAAAAAGGAGCTCCTCTAGCGGAAACAGATATTATCCAAACTACTAAATGGCGCTATCGCCCAGCGCACCAATGGTATTCTAATGCTCAACGTAAGGGAGGCTCTTCACGCGATATGAACCTTCTTGGAGGCAAAATTGACTGGATGGGAGGTGATTGGTGGTACCTTACAGGACAAGGATTAAGCGCATATGAAGGAGGAGCTGGTGGTTATTCTGAGGGACACTGGGGGATAGGTATTCTTGGGCCGAGCTGGAAGAACTTTCAACTCTATGGTGAAATGCTTATTGGTGCTGGTGGGGGAGGAGGTGTAGATAGTGGTAGCGCCTTATTGTACAAACCAAGTATTGGATTAGAGTACAACCTCAGTAAGGACTTCAGCCTTCAAACTGGTATAGGAAAAGTTATTTCTAAAGAAGGGAATCTGGATTCTAATACCTTGGACGCTAGTCTGGTTTGGCGTTTTGGAACTCCGAAATTAGGCTCCAAACCTTGAAGGTAGTTATGGAAATAAAGTTGAGCTAACAGATCTAATGTCGACCAAGTAATATTCGGATATAAATATTACTTTATTGCTAAGGCACTTTCGCTATTGTAATTATGTCGCTTTTCCTCGCTTTTTAGTTTGTAATAAAAGTAAGAAAGTCATTTATCGCAACTAGTCTCGTTTGTAAAAAGGTATGCTCCAAAAGCATCCGCGCTACCAAGTTGCGCCACTCCCCTCTGATAAGGTCTTAGTTCATAATAGTAATTTATACAAAGTAGCTTCAATAAATTTTTGAAAAATATTTTGGATATCCTAAATAATTTTATTTATCTTGTTTTTGCTATTACATTAATTTTGTAAAGGATAATTTCTCAAACATAATCTGAGGCTCATGAAAAAGTTAGAAGAACTGATTTCTACTTATAAGGATTTTCCTAAAAAAGGGATTGATTTTAAAGATGTACTTGAAATAATTCAGGAGCCTGAAGTCTTTAAAGAATTAATTTTTAAAATGTCATCTAGTCAGATTTTAAAAAAATCTGAGGCAATAATTTCAATAGATGCAAGGGGTTTTATTTTTGGATCTGCAATTGCCCTGCAATCTTCTAAGCCAATGATTGTTGCCAGAAAGCCAGGAAAGCTGCCTGGTGAAATAGTAACTGAAAATTACAAGTTAGAGTATGGAGAAAATTCTCTCTCGATTCAAAAAACACCTTTAAATAAATACAATTCTTACGCCATTGTGGATGATTTGCTTGCTACAGGAGGAACTGTTGATTGTGTAGCAAATTTACTAAATAGAAATAACAAGAAAATATTGGGATTATTGACTGTCGTGGAATTAGTCACTTTAAAAGGAAGAAGTAAATTTAATTTTCCAGTGGAATCATCTATATCATTTTGATTCAAATTAAATTTCAATTTTTAAATGGACTTAGTAAGATAATAGGCTATATAAAACTAAATATTGAACACTAACGATTCTTAATCAGTTGCAAATGCCTCAAGATATTAAAACTCCTTTTGGGAAAATTACTCCAGGGGTGAGCTTATTCCCCATCTATTACTTATTGTTTATATATGGTTTTGTTTATATTCTCCCTTATGGAAAAAGTTTGATAGGAATAAGTTGGTTTGACTGGCTTAGAAATGAGGATGGCCCTCTTGAATGGCTTCAGTTTTTTGAATACGTATTTTCTTCACTTCTGGCGTTTTTGATTTTTCTAAGACGAAAGAATAAAAGGGAAATTAACTCTATTATATGGTTTTTTATAGCCTTTTTATCATTAATAATCGCAGGAGAGGAAATAAGCTGGGGTGAAAGGCTAACTGGATTCGGAATTGGTTCAATATCTGATTTAAATGTCCAAGGTGAAACAAATTTTCATAATTTACCTTTCTTTCATAATTATTTGTTAGATCCAGTTTTTGAAATAAGTTGTATTTTTCTTGGTTGGTTTGGGTGGAGAAAGTTCAAAAATATTGACTCTTTCCCCGGCAAAGAATTGTCACTTTATTTTTTATTCGTTGCTCTTTTTTATTTTTATTTTGATATTTCATGGGCTTCTACGACAGAACAAATAAGAAATGATCAAGAAATTTTTGAATTTTTGTTATCCTCTGGAATTTTTTTACATTGCCTGAAAAATTTAAATAGAACAGGGTTTGGAAACAAAGAGCCAAAGCATCACTTTAATGAGATAGAGCTGGAGGGCTAACTCATTATTCTTTACTGGAGATTTTATCTATATTAAGCCTATTGAACCGGCTGTGAAACCTACAGCTAAAAAAAATGTGAATTCAAGCAGGTCTCTTGGAAGAGAATTGACAAATAGATTTAGTTGAGTCATTTAACCTTGTGCTCCTCAGGTATTTAAGTTTTTGAAAATATAACTAATAATTTTTTCTGTTGAGGCGAAAATAAGAGTTTTTTTCTTTTTTCTAAAGATTTCAAAAAGTAATCCTCAAAACTAATAGATAACTTAATCATTATGAAAAATCCCATATGATTTTCACTGCTGTAAATCTTTTTAAATGCTATATTTCAATTATTAAAACAACTTATATGGATTATAAAAAGAAGTCTCTAAATAAATTATCAAGTAATGCTAGCTATGAGGAGATTGATACTAGACTAGCTTCTGGTTGGTACGTTGACTCAGTTGAAAACAATAAAAAGAAAAAATATAGAACAAAAAAAGTAACTTTTAAAATTTCAAAAAAAATATAAAAAAAATCAGCACTAATCCGACTTTCTTTATATTCCTTAATTATTAATAAATTAAAAAAAACATTAGTAAAATTTTTGGGCTTTGATTGTTTAACTTGATAAACTGGCACAAATTATTCAAAAATGTGTCGCTTGATACTTGATTTTGTACTGCGAAATACACTATCTTGAGGTGTACTTTAAATTTCGTGTGAGGAATTTATGAAGCTTTTTAAAAGCTTGCTAGTAGCACCTGCGACTTTAGGACTTCTTGCTCCTATCGCTGCTACTGCAAACGAAGTTACAATTAGTGACTTCAACCCTGCTGAAGAGATTGCTATTACAAACAGTCGTGTTGACGGCTTAGAGGCAAGACTCAATAACTTTGAAGCTGGTAGCTTCTCAGAAACAACAACAGCATCATTCACTGTTGATGGTCTTCTCGGTTTTGAAGATGACGATGATGCAGCAGCTGTTGATAATGATGACAATGTAGTAGCTACTTACAGTTTCCAGCTTGATCTAAATACAAGTTTTACAGGTGAAGATTCACTTGATATTGCTATAGACGCTGGTAATGCTGGTATTGATGCTATTGACGAATACGACAGAAACGGAAATGGCGATGGCCTTACAGTTGATGGTGTAGTTTACACTTTCCCAGTTGGCGACAAAATGACAGCTTTTGTTGGTGACAATACCAACGGTAGTAATCTATTCACAAAAGCATGTGTATACGGT
>NZ_JNAM01000017.1 GCF_000759975.1 Prochlorococcus marinus str. MIT 9302
AGGGACAAATTTATTTTTGTCTATAAAAACTTGTTATTAACTTATTTATCATTTAGATTTAATTATATTTAATTTCTGTGTGAGGAATTTTTATGAAACTTTTTAAGAGCTTACTCGTAGCTCCTGCAGCCTTAGGTTTACTATCACCTTTGTCTGCAACTGCTAGTGAAGTAAATCTAAATGAAATTTCAAACTACTCTGATATCGAGAGTATGGAATTTGCTAATTCTTTTAGCAATGATGATTCAAATATCAAAACCCCACTACTTGCTGGCGGAGAAGGATTAGTTGATGGTCATAGTCATGATGGTAGCTTCTCAGAAACAACAACAGCATCATTCACTGTTGATGGTCTTCTCGGTTTTGAAGATGACGATGATGCAGCAGCTGTTGATAATGATGACAATGTAGTAGCTACTTACAGTTTCCAGCTTGATCTAAATACAAGTTTTACAGGTGAAGATTCACTTGATATTGCTATAGACGCTGGTAATGCTGGTATTGATGCTATTGACGAATACGACAGAAACGGAAATGGCGATGGCCTTACAGTTGATGGTGTAGTTTACACTTTCCCAGTTGGCGACAAAATGACAGCTTTTGTTGGTGACAATACCAACGGTAGTAATCTATTCACAAAAGCATGTGTATACGGTGGCCCTGGTGACATGCTAAGTGATTGTGGAGATGTAAATGCTTCAATCGCTAATACAGGCTGGGCTCGTGGAGGAGTAGCTATTGGTGCTTCTTATGACTTCCAAAACGGATTAACAGCTGCTGTTGGTGCTCAAACACAAGACAATGATGTCTTTAATGAAGAAGGTCAGGATGCATATGCAGGTAACCTAGCTTATACAGGTGATAACTACGGTATTTCACTAACTTACGGTGTTGTAGAAGAAATGACTAACAACGCTCTTACTGACGAAGACGACAAATACACAGCTTTGAATGCTTACTACACTCCTGACGGTAGTCTTCCTTCAATCAGTGTTGGTTATGAAGTCGGAAACTTAGGTGGAGCAGCAGCTGGTGCTGATGAGCAAGCAAGTTTCATGATTGGTCTAACATGGGATGAAGTAGGTCCAGGATCTGCTGGAATTGCTATGGGTCACAGTAATACAGTTGAAAATGCTGATGAGTTGTATCAGTACGAGGCATACTACGAATACCCAGTAAACGACAGTATGACAGTTACTCCGTTAATCTACACTCTAGATGCAGCTGGTGCTAATACAGATGACACATCTGGAGCTATGGTTAAGACAACATTCAAATTCTAAATTTATTAGTTTAATTTAGAAACCTCCAATACACAGAAAGGGCCTGCTTATGCAGGTCTTTTTTTTTTACCTTAGAAAGGGACAAATTTATTTTTGTCTATAAAAACTTGTTATTAACTTATTTATCATTTAGATTTAATTATATTTAATTTCTGTGTGAGGAATTTTTATGAAACTTTTTAAGAGCTTACTCGTAGCTCCTGCAGCCTTAGGTTTACTATCACCTTTGTCTGCAACTGCTAGTGAAGTAAATCTAAATGAAATTTCAAACTACTCTGATATCGAGAGTATGGAATTTGCTAATTCTTTTAGCAATGATGATTCAAATATCAAAACCCCACTACTTGCTGGCGGAGAAGGATTAGTTGATGGTCATAGTCATGATGGTAGCTT